>CAVTJX010000001.1:0-222062 GCA_963735175.1 uncultured bacterium
GAAGCGCGCGGCGTGGTATTCGTTGTAATCGCGGTCCTTGTACGAACGCAGGTACATTGAAGGAATGGCGAGCACGCGGACACGGGCCGACCAGCGATATCCGACAATCCGGGGGCGGATACCGGCGCTGAAGGTGTGGGTCTGGTAATCGGTGAAGCTGTTCTGGGCGCGGCTGACGAGTTTCAAGCGATAATCGGCTGTGACCATCGTTGAAAGCGGCGCTCGCCAAAGGAAATCCGGATGAATCTGGAACTCATTTTCGAGATCATCCAGCGTCTCCAGCGGCGTCGGATATACTCCTGCGGCACGATGGTAAGCGTTTTGATCGGCCTCGGAAAAGGCGAGCAGATTGTCATTGTAGATTGCGGCGGCAGAGACGCCAAGACCCCACTGGAGGCGGGGTTGAGGGTGGCGTTTACGGGCGTGCGCGGGCGCGGCCATCAGCGCCAGGCCGAGCAGCAGCAGCAGAGCGCGAGTCAACGGAGCGCGCACCGTTACTCCTTCGCGAGTTCGTTCTTCGGCAGCAGAAACCGCAGCAGGACGGTACGGTGATTTTCCGGCAGCGTGAATTCATAGCGATGCTCGCCGGCGGGCACTTCAACGTAGAACGTCTCGGCACGGCTGGCGACAAGCGCGGATTGCTCGCGGTACGTCGTGACATCGCTCTTGCGGCTGCCGAGGGAATAGGTGCCCTTGGTTCTGGCATCCTCGCTGACGCGGACTTTCCACTTCTGCCGCCCGCTCATGTTGGCGTCGAACTCAATACGCGAGAGCACCTTCAGCGTGACCGGACCGACGAGCTTCAACGCGACTTGATGACCGGTGCCGATGCGGTAGTATGGGCTGGCTTCTTCATGCGAGACCAGATCGACCGCCGTCGTAAACTCGGACGGGGTCATGGCAACGACGTCGGTGCCTCGGGTAAACTCGTTGGCATCGAGAGTAAAGTGCATCAGGACACGCGTCGACGCATTCTTCGGTAACGTGAAGGTATAGGTCTGGGTACCGCGCGGCACATCGATCACTTTGGTACGGCTGAGGCCGATGCGTTTGGCGGAGTCGCTCACAAGCGTCACCTTATCGGCGGGACGGGTTGCGTGCTTGTAGACCGTAGCTTTGCGCGAACCTGTACGCATTCCCGAGTAGGAGTAGGTGAGGGAATCCGCGGACACGTCAAATACCGCGCGAGACACGATCCGCAATTTCGAGGGGCCTTTGACTTCCACGTCGACTTTCGTTCCGTGCTCAAGCACATAGTACGCGTGATTTTTGCCGGATAGATTGACGTCGACTTTCTTATCAAAGGCGGCGGGGGCCAGCGGGCGGTATCCAGTGTCGCGGGATTTTGCCATCAGCGCGCCCACGAGAATCGCCAGCGCGAGCAGTGCAAACGATAATGTCTTGGCCATATGCTTCACCTGAGAGACTGTGAATTCCGTAACAGCTACATCAACGTGTCGGGATCGACGCCGGAATCGCGAAGCTTGAAAAGCCGCGCGTCGAGTCTCACGAGCACGACCAGCAGAACTATTGCCAATATAGCGGAGAAAGCCGCAACCCGCAAATCGTAGCGTTCGGCGATGAAGACTTCGCCGACACCGACAGCCGCCAGCGGCACGCTGGCTTCACCCAATCCGTAAGTGTGGCTGAGCTTGGCGATGTCGTAGAAGTTGATGATCGGGACGCCGTCGGTATTAAAGAGGTGGATGACGCCACGAGCGGGATAGTTTTGAATCGGCAGCCGGCGGTTGAAACCGTTACGGATGAGCCGGCCGTTTTCGAGGTGTCCCAGACTGGCAACACCCGCGCCGACGTTAACGTAGGCGGCAATCGGTTTGCCATGCGCGGCTTCCTGGTAAAGCTGGTAGCGACGGGCGACGGATGAAGGAATGCTGGATTCGTGGATCAGGGTAAGGTTGCCGCGCTGAATGGCAGCCTTCATCTCGTCGTGTCCGACCTGCGAAATACCGACGGCGAGATCGTTGATGCCGCCAAAGGAGCCGGCGAGAGGCCTGGAATGAACGATGCCGCGTTCATTGAGCAGCATCTCCATGTCGATCCAGGTGAACTCGGGATCACTCGCGCCCCACCACGACGCACCGACAGAGGTAATGGTTACGGGAGTCGCGCCCAGCGCTTCGCAGGCGCAAAGCACGGCGGTGTTGATACCGGGATGCGCGCCGCTGTAAGCCACCGCCACGAGGTCACCCTGCTTCACGCCGGCTTGCGTGAGCAAGTCAACTGCCACGGCGGCGAAATTCGGGTTTGCGCCAATGATCTTGGTTTCGAAAACGCTGAAGTCGGTCGTGATCAGCGAGAACTGCTGGCCGATGATTGCGTCGAGTCGGGGATCCTTGTAATTTTCCTCGAACACGCCTTTCTCGGCGGCCGTTTCCTGATATGCTCGCAGCGCGCGGTCCATCAAATTAGCGGCGGCCAGCTTCTGTTCATAGAACGGCATGCGGTGGTCGACGCGGCTGGTCTCGCACCAGAGATAGAGGCCGTATGTGACAACGGCCAGAATCGCGAGTGTCCAGACGGACCGGAGAGAGGGTCTAAAAGGCATGGAAGATCTCCCCGCCCGTGAAGAGGATGACCAGAATTCGCACCAGCGGCGCGGCGATCATCATCGTGGCGACGGTCTTGGCCACACCCTGACGCTCAAACCAGTTGGCAATCAATCCCGGAATAATGAATCCGATTGCTTCCAGCCGGACGTCGGCGGAGAGCATTTCGTAGGAGATTACCTGCCGGCTGAGATACCCGAAGATGAATCCGAGCAGGATGGCAATGACAAGCCGGCGGCGTCCATAGACGAACAGGAATCGCGAAATTACGCGGATTGCGAGATAGGTGAGATACGCGACAATCAGCGTGCCAACCAGCCGCAAAGGCTCGTGCAGGTGCAGGGCCACATAGCCGGGAACCACGATGCCGCCGGCGGCGGCGCCGAACACTTCGTGAAACAAAAGACTGATCAATACACCAAGCCCAACGGTCAGCTCAATCATTCGAGCCTACCTCCCGCGGACAC
Source organism: uncultured bacterium (assembly GCA_963735175.1). GTDB lineage: Bacteria > Electryoneota > RPQS01 > RPQS01 > RPQS01 > CAVTJX01. Next base: position 3,035 of record CAVTJX010000001.1, read on the forward strand.
CATAATGCGATCAACGTGCATAGGACCTCGATCACTCCTGCTTCAGCCCTTTTGCGCTGCCGCCGTTCGCCGCAGCTGCTTTTTCGACCCAAAATACTTGGCGATATCGAGACCGCCCATTCCGACGTTGCCGATGGCAAACGCCGTCCCCAGAGCGTCAACGCGCTGGAAGACTTCGGTGTAGGTATGCTCAGGGGGGACAATGCCCATCTTCACCGCCTGCGCCTGCTGAATTCCGTAGCGCGGCAGACTGGAATAGACGCGCTCCACGTTTTCACCCATCAGGAACAGGTAATGGAAGTCGTGGGGCATACCCTGTTGCAACATTTCGAGCAGCTGCACAGTGCGGTCATAGCGGTCGGCGCGCGTGTTTAGGAGAACGCAGACCCTTCCCAGTTCAGGCGTGAGTTGCTTCATCTTCTGCCAGATGGCGAGTGTCGATTCGGGATCGTTGGCGGCCAGGGCATGGACGAAGTGCACCGTCTTCGTGCCTTCGCAAACCTCATAGATGCGCAGCGCTCCGGCATCGGGATGGCAGTTGATCATCCCTTCGAGGGCGACCTTGCGCGGGACATTGTGGTGTTCGCAAACGGCCAGCGCTAAAGCGACATTGTCGGCATGTTCAATGTGGTCAAAACGGCTGAGTTCCGCAAACGTCACGCTGTCGGGATCTACGCGATAGAACGTGCATTTGGTTTTGCGGGCTTCACGGCGCATCAGCCAGAACATCTTGTCTTCGCTGGTGAATGACACACCACCGCGCGGCAGTGTGTTGCACAGCGAGCGCGTGATGTTCTCGATTGTCGGTCCCATTTCAAGAATATGGTCAAGGCGGGCGTTGGTGATAACCCCGGTGGTCGCGTGCACGAATTTATGCTCGCAGATCCACTGGTACTCGGGGTTCACCGCCATGCACTCGATGACAATTGCCTGGGGACGGTGCTTGGAAAAGTATTTGAAGACTTTGACTTGTTCGATGATATTGGCGCGGCCCGGACGGATGATCGGGATCTCCAGTCCCTGCATGTCGATGATGCGCGGGAGAGTGCCGGTCGTCTTGGCCATGGTGGGAATCCCGCCGGCCCGCAAGCCGGCGGCGATCAGGCGGGTAACCGAGGACTTTCCACGGGTTCCGTTCACATGAATGCGAATGGGGATGGAGTAGGCACGTCGCTGGTGCCGGACATATTCAATAGCGGCGGCAGCAGCGACGAGGAGGGCGGTAATAATCAGAAAAATCATATCAGAAGCAAGTCTTGGCTGAGCGAGGCGGCGACCCGCGCTTTGCTTGTGAAAAAGCTATACAATATACGCAGGAATTGTGACTCAGTCAACGGCTCGGAGGCTATCGAGGGGAGTTTGTGAGGTGTCGACACGTAGCGGTTCATGGGCGGCGAATTCGTAAATGGCAGTGTCTCCGGGAGTAATACGTGTAGGCTGTATCGGAAGAGTATCGACTTCGGTAGGCTGCGCATTTGGACGGATGCGAGCGTCCTGTTAGGTAACTAAGATATTGAATATCAATAGTATCAAAGGGTGAGATGTGAAATAAGCGAAGGGAGTCATGATCGCGCTGAACGCTGAATTTGCCAAATTCACGCCCGATAACGCGGACCCACCTGGTTTTTTCACGGCCGCTGGACGCAGTTCCAGAATCCGCCTCTAAAGGGAGAATAACCAGTGGAGTGTAGATTCGGGAGCGGCTTTCCGCCATGGCCTCTGAGAAGGCGATTAGGGGGATTTTCTCGGTACGGACACGACGGGTAAAGTTCAACAGGCCCAAAAGGACAAGCACTGCCAGAAAGGTCGACGCATAAGCTGTGCGGCGGTTTTGGCTGATGGCGGCAAACCAGGCTGTACGAATTTTCGCCCGGGTAACTCCGACGTGTTCGGGTGCCTGCAAAAGCGGCGGAGCTTCATCCACCACAGCACCGGCTCCCCCGGCCGCAGGCGCGACGATCTGGTCGAAGCTGCGTAGCACCTTTTCGCGGTTCATGCCCACGGTCAGCGCATAGAGACCCAGGTAGCCACGCAAGTAGGCACGGGGAATCTGATCCCACTGTGCGGATTCGAGGGCCTGCAGAAATTCGGTAGTGATGCGGGTGGCACGGGCCACCTCATTCAATGTCATCTGTCGGTACTCGCGAGCCTCGCGAAGTTCCTTACAGAAAGCGGCAATGAGCGAAATGCTGGGAGATGAGGTCATGAAACAGCGTTACAGGCAGTCCAACTACATTGTCAAAATCGCCACTCAAAGCGGCCACAAGACCGCCGCCGGATTCCTGAATGGCATAGGCTCCCGCTTTGCCCTGCCACTCGCCAGACGCAAGATAAGACTCAATTTCGGTGGGCGTTAACTGCCGGAAGCGGACTGTGGAAAGTTCTGAGGCCAGAATATCGAGCAGTGGACCTGCTGGCAGAGGAGGCGGACCGGACAAGAAGATTCCGGTGATTACATGATGCTCACGGCCGGAAAGTGCGCTGAGCATTCGGCGCGCGGATTCTACGCCAATCGGCTTGCCGAAGACCCGGCCATTCAACACGACAATCGTATCTGCGCCCAACAGAAGTCGTGTACGATCGCCATAATGAGGCGACGCTACAGCCTTGCGGCGCGCATTATCCGCGGCCAGTTCGCGGACGTCATTAAGCGCCCAGTGCTCGACCGCCCCCGACGGCTCGACATCAAAGGGAAGACAAGTTCGCGCCAGTAGTTCACGGCGGCGGGGCGAGCCCGAGACCAGGGTGAGCCGGACTGTAAGGGGGCTATCCAATCAGGATCGCAACCAGCAGGATGAGTCCAATGTAGGGCAAGAGGCGATTGAATCGATTCAGCGCGGGCAGCGGGGTATCGGCGCCGGGCTGTTTCATGCGTCCCCAAAGATACAGCAACGGTGACAGCACACCGAGGATCAGAATCCAGAAATAACCCACTCCGTAAATTTTACCCAGCCACGGCCAAAGGGTGATCACGCCAAACAGGAAAAAGAGTGTCGACAGCCAGGCGAGTGTCGAGCGATGGACGGGATGAACCAGAGACTCGTTCGCCGCAGCCGCGCCAGCTCTCGAAGCGGTTCTCCAAACGGCGCGTGGTTAAACCGACAAGCACAAGGAAAACGGCGAAGACGGCAGGATAACCACCGGCCGCGGGTTGGCCCATGAGGATCGCGGTATCGAGGAAGATCAGACCGAACAGCAGCGGAATAATGATGAGCGGAAGCGCACCCGTCCGTTGGAAACAGGATTGGCAGAGGGCCAGAATGAAAAACGGCAGCGTGATGGCTACCCATTCCAGCCCGCTTTCCCAAACGAACGCTAATGTCGCGAGCGCGAGCGCGCAACCGGCGCTTAAAAGCAGAAAGCCCGACAAAAGTGAAACGTCCGCGGCATCCGAGGATCGCGCGCGGGCATCAGCGGCGGCGTTCAGTTTCAGGCGACCGATCGTCGCCAGGAGTGCGGCAATCAAGGCGATTACGCCGGGCAGCATGGCGTCTGATCCGGCCCGCATTGCCGCAACAAACGCCGTGACGACCGCAGCGGCAACAAGCAACACAACGAAGCGCGGGTTCCACGGGTCCGGGAAGCCGTCCAGCGTGCGATTCAGGTTCATGGGTATAAGGGGATTTCGAGTTGAAGTTTCACACGCAGCAATTCGAGGCTCTGCGCCAGAACCTGCGCGGAATTGAGTTCGCTGCCGTGGCCTGTGTCGAGTACGGCTATCCGGAATCGGTTCGCTCCGCTGAACAGCCATTCCTCGTAGGCTTCGTTGAGTTCTGCGAGGTAGGCGGGATTCATCGACATCTCGGAGGGGCGCCCGCGCGCGCGAATCCGGCGCATCAGCGTATCGACGTCACAGCGCAAGTAGACGATGAGATCCGGCGCGGTGAGGTAATTGGTCATGGTCTCGAACAGGTCGCGGTAGTTGTCCCAATCGCGACCCACGAGATGCCCGCGATTGTGCAGTGTGCGGGCAAAGATCTCCACGTCCTCGTAAATCGTTCGATCCTGCACACAGGAGATCTGCGTGGCTTCGATCTCACGCTGGCTGGCGAAGCGTTTGCTGAGAAAATAGACCTGAAGATGGAACGCCCAGCGCGACATATCCTGATAAAAATCGTCGAGGTAAGGATTGTCGATGACGGGTTCGAAGATAGCAACGCCAGCCGAGCTGCTGTGCGAGGGAACATGTGAGAGTGGTCTTCCCCACTCCGATGTTTCCGGCAATGGCAACAAAATATTTACGCTGCGAGAATTCCTGCATAGGCATTCCTTGCAGAAGAGCTACAGGTGGAGCAGATTAAGGCCGCTGCGCTCGTCAGGGCGGCGGGTGACCGTGTGGTCGGCGGGATGAATCCAGCATTCGAGTGTGACGGCGACCTCGAGCGTCACCAGGTGGCCACCCTTGAGCGCGCCGGTGCGATCGGCCACCGCGGCGTGGAGATGCCAGAGTAGGTCCGCCATCGAGATGGCTGAGGTTTCCGACGAGACTGACAAGTTCAACGATACCCTCGACCGGATGATGTCAGATACTGCCGAAGCGGCAAATCGTAGTACGCCAGCACGACATTGCTCACCGCGCCGAGACCGCTGATGGACGCCGAGCGCCAGCCCTGCACTTGAGCGAGTTCGACCAGCGCCCCGGGCAGCGTTTCACCCGGATCGAAACGAACCAGGCAGCGGTCACCGGTTTCAAGCAGCTTCATGATTTCGCCTCCGCGGCGTTGGCATCCGCGAGTAACTCGTCATCCAGGCGGCGCAACCGGACAAACGGCATGAGCTGCTTGAGACGGGAAATGTCGTAGCTGGTGTCGGCTGTCATGATCGCTGCTTGTGGATGCTCGCGGAAGCGGCTGACAGTAATGGGATCACACGAAAGCCCATAGGCGCGGGCAACGGCGTAGCCAACATCGAGGCGGCTGTGACGGCGCGGGCCGCCGACATGCACCAGGCCTGAAAAATCCAGCACACATGCGGATTCGAGGACATCCAACAGCGAGCGAATATGGATGGGTGAGCGGTACTGGTCTTCAAATAACTCGATGCTCCGACCCGCCCGCAACCGGTTCAAAACCATGTCCGAAAAACTCTCGCCCCAGCCGAGTGAGGGACCGACAACGGAATTACTGCGAATAACCAGCGTGCGTGCCGTGGATGCGAGGACACGCTGCTCGGCTTCGAGCTTGGTATGGCCATAGACGCTGACCGGATCTGGCGCATCGCTTTCGCGATAACCGCCTTTAACGCCGGAATAGACTTGATCGGAGGATAAAAAGATGAGCTTGGCGTGGAGCGTCTCAGCCCAGCGTAAGAGCCGGGCGGTGGCCGTGACGTTAACTGCAACAGCGTCAGCCGGGCGCTCCTCACAGCCGATCACGCGGGACAGCGCCGCCGCGTGGACGATCACCTGCGGTTTGAATTCCTGCAAAAGCGAGGCGACGGCGAACTCGCCGGTCAGGTCAAGGCGTTCGCTGTGGAACGGGAGCTTCTTCGGCGAACGGAAGACCGTTCCCAGCACCTCGTGGCCAGCGGAAAGCCGCTTGCCGAGATGCGAACCGATGAAGCCGGACGCTCCGGTGATGAGAATCCGCATTGTGAATCAAAAGTTGCGAACAAGACGGAGTTGCAGGCCCGCCGCAGGCACCAGCGGTTCCACAGCGAAATCCCACGCCGGAGCATATATTTGCGACTGTGGAGCCTCCGCTTCACGCATCCGCGCCGCCATGCGTCCGGCATGAATCGCCGACGTGACATGGTTCAACACCATGCCACCCACGAAATAAATCACCCGATTGAAGGCGCGGTCGGACTTGATGCGCGTATCTTCCATCTGCGCGCGGTGGGTGTTGGAATCCCAAGCCCAATGATCCAGCGGCGACGTGTAAAGCGCGTCGAAATTGCGTTCCTGCAAACGGCGCTCGTTATACTCTTCGACCGTCATCCAGTTGGCGACGTCGACGTAGAAATCGTGGCCGTGGCCGCCGGTGACGCCGGCGTGGGCGCGGGCCAGGGCTTCATAGTCGGCGCGAGTCGAACGTCCGTACGATTGAAGCGTCGAGCATGCCGCCGACAAGCGCAAGGTCAGCGCCGAGAAACGCCAGCGCGGAGTTCGTGCGCCCCAGGCTGTATTGCCCCCAGCCGGGAACGAGCAACGACTTGAGGAACGCGGAGCGGCCATGCGCCGGTTCGGCTCCCGAAGTGGCAAGCGGCACCGCGGCGAGCAGCAGCGATACCAGGGCGACGCGAATGCGTACCGTGAAATTCATAGCGGGAAACTCAGTCCAGGGATACGGACAGTGTCAGCATGCGCACGGGATTCTGGGACGCGTCAGCGCGGATATCGTACTTCAGGTGCAGGTCGCCAAGGTTCGGTTCGGGCGTGGCGGTAACGCGCTTGTTGTAGGCGCGCACGGCGAAGGCGGCGTCGAGGGCGGACAACACGTGGTTGACCAGCACCACTTCCATCGCGGCATTACCCTTGTCGAGCAGGTCATTGAATCGGCCACGCAGGTCGCGGTAGTGGAAAAACATGGGCGAGCCGCCGTCGAATTCGACGGTGCTCACATTGTCCGGGGCAATCGACGGATCATCCGTGACGGTCCAGTTGAATGAATTTGTCGAAGCATCTCCGGTCCATGTGTCCTCCCAGCCCCATCCGAACTGCGAGAGATACTTGCCGATCATCTCATAATACTGCTGGCGGTCCGTGGTCAAAATGTCATGCGTAAACGGTGCGGGAAGCGACGCGGAACGCAGGTTCCACCCGTCCGGTCCACTTTGGTCGAGCCAATCCGTAAAACTGAGCGTCGTGACGTTGCCGCCCGGAGCAAGTACGGGATTCGTGGCAACCTGCCATTCGGCGTACATGTAGGCGCGAGAGTAGAAGTGGTTAGGAGCGTCACGCGGGCCGGCGTAACTCTCAAATTCTTCCGTCTTGCTTTGCCCCTTGCCGTGATAGTTGGCGAAAAACGCCCAGCTTGCGACTTCAATCGCAAACCAGGGAACGGCGCGCAACCACGAGCCACTATAAAGTTGACCGGAACCGGGAATGATGAGCGAGAACAACACACCTTTGCCGATATTCTTCTTCAGCGAATTGACGGCGGTTCCGACGGAGTCTTCGCCGGCGCCCTGCCCGTCATCGGCTGGGGCATTGGCGAGTTGGGCGCGATAGGGCGACACGGTCCAATCCGCGGCATGCCCCGACAGTGGCTTCAGCATCACGCACAGCAGGATCATCAGCAGGAGGGCGATGGCCTGTTTGCAAGTCATGTGAGGTTCTCCGAATTTATGATCTTTGTTAGAATCCGTGGGAGCGCCGGCCCGATTCCCGTCCGGCAAACGGGCTGTAGAAGTCAAACAGTACGGTCAGGTAGTAACGCAGCTCGCGTCCGTATTCCGTGGGCACACTGCCTTCCTCCTGAACCGTGAACTTATCGAAGCCGTAAGCGACGTCAAAGGAAATCGCGGTCGGATAGGAATAGAATGAATGCAACTGCATCCGCAACCCCGCGCCCACATCCTTCTTCAACCGTTCGTCTTTGGCGCTCAGGTCGGTGCGATAGATGTTTCCGCCCCAGGCGTTACCGACATCTGCATAAACGGTGCCGTAGATACGGTTGATGGAAAGCGGCCAGAGGTTGATTCCGGCGCGACGCACGATGGGGAAACGGTACGTGGCCGTTGCGACGCCGGTTTTTTCGCCGCCCAGACTGTAGAAGGAGTAGCCGCGCATACCGGGCAAACCGCCTGCATAGAGGAAGAAGAACGGGTCGACGTGCTCGCCGATATATCCGCCACGTCCGCGCAGCTCTACGGTATGATCCCAGCCGGGCAGTTTCAGATAGCGTTCAAAGCCGCCTTCCGTCATCCAGTAATTATACGGCTTGTAGATTTCCTGCAAGCCAACAGCGTCGCCACCAACCTTAAGATCGGTGTAGAAGAGATGATTGGCGCGCGTGAGTTCGACATAGCCCTTGAAACCGCCGCTGGGATTGATTTCCGAGTCAATGCCCGGGCGGCGTTGATCCGTATAGAGACCGAATTTGCCGGACCAGCCCTTGAAATAAGTTATGCCGATGGCGAGTCCGTCGTCGAAGCGATTGTTGGCGTTGTAGCGGTCATACACGGCAGCCAGGCGCGCATAGGTGTTGCCACCGAACGGCACGCGCACACCGCCGTCGATTTCGTTCAGGCTGTAGCGGTAGCGGATACGGTAAGTGTCGTAGATCGGATTGACATCCGGTATCCTCGCCGATGATGCGCGTCGAATCGGAAAAGTGGGCGGTCAGGCGGCGTTGGACATTGTAATATTCGACAAAGACGGTGGGAAAGAGCGCGCGGTATTCCACTATCCCGAATAAGTCGTAATCACGCTTTTGATTGATTGCGAAGCCACCGAGGAAGCTAAGCTTTTCCAGCACATCGTTCAGCAACAGGTAAGTGCCCGGCTTAAACGTGCCATAGTCGAAAGCGATGCGCGGGAACCAGTACAGCTTTTCAAAGCTGGGTTTATAAGGGCGGGCCTCATGGCGCGGGGCTACGAGATCGAACTTCGGAAGGGGAACACGCGTATGATAGGGAGTACGCGCCAACGCGACCGAATCGATGCCGACTGCCGCGGCCGCATCCAGCGCGCCGGTGAGATCGCGCACGGGGTGAGGATCGGTAAGTTGACAGATCCGGAAACCGTCTTCGCAGAAATCGCTGTAAACGAGACGGTTGCCGCGCATGTCCGGGTAGTAGGCGCCACCGAGGACCTCTGTCAAACGGTCGCGTTTACCGGTCTCAAGATTCTGGCGGTAGACATTCGAAATCCCAGACACGTCCCACGACATGAGGAGGCCCGTGCCGTCAGGGGTCCACGAGGGATCCCTCAGCTCGAGGTTCTCGCCGCTGAATTCCTGCTTCAGAGACACGTCCGTGCCTTCATTCTGCACGGTAAAGACGCGAATGCCGCGGCCGTCCTCAAGATGGCGGGCAACCGCGATCATCTTCCCGTCGGGACTCCAGCGCGGCAGGTAATACTGTTCGTGAGGCAGCGACGGGTGGCGATAGAGGATATCCTCGCGCGTGATGGGTTTGACCTTGCCACTCAGGTCAGGCAACGGCGCGAAGGCGAATTCACGGCGGCCTGCTTCATTGATCGTAAAGACGATCCGCTTGCCGTCGGCACTGATATCCACGGACTCGGCCCGAAAGCCGCGCGAGAGTCGCGTGGTCTTCTTCGTCGTCAATCGATAGAGATAGATGTCATGCTGCATCGAGCCCGTGCCGCGCATGACGGCATGGCGAGTGAAGACTACGCCGGAACCGTCGGGCAGCCACGAAAGACCACCATGCGCCGCGGGGGCGACCAGCTTAGCCTTCTTGCTTTCGATATCGTAAATATAGAGTCCGGTCTGGCCGAAATAATCGCGGTTCTGATTGGAGATGAAAGCGATCTTCGTGCCGTCCGGCGAAAGTCGCGGATAAAGATTGACAAAGCCCTTAACGGGGACCGTGTCCGCCCGGGAGAGCGTGGGTTCAAGTCTGGTCCGCAGCGCCGAGTAATCCTGCACGAGGGACGCTTTCCACTCGTCGTACCAGATCTGGCCGCGCTTGCCGGTGGCGCGCTTCATGGCCAGGTCGATACTTACCGGCAGGGGACTTGCCAATCCCGCGCTGATCTGCTGCAGCACTTTGGGATCGCCAGTCTGGTCAGCGATGTAGCGAACAAAGGCGAAGCCCTGGTTGTAGACACCCTCGCTTTCGAGACTCGACTTGCCAAAGTAACCCATCTGTTCGAAACTGAGCAGGCGGCCCGACAGAGTGGACTGGCGCAGCAACATATCGCGGTGCGCGTCCCAATAGTCATAGCCGCTGCCCGTGAACTGGAATTGGGCGGCGCCTTCAGCAAACCAGGCCGGTACGGTGACGGACGGAAGTGGCCAGCTAATCAGTCGGTTGGGGTAACCGTAGAGCACGTCGGGCCGGCGTTCGGCTTCGTATCCGAGAAATTGACCGTAAATTGCGGGCACGCTGCGCGACCACTTACGGGAGGCGCCGAGTTGGATCATGTGCGTGTATTCGTGCGTGACGACATTCCGCAGCCAGTTGTGCGTGCCGCGAAAGTCCCACGCCATCGAGGTCGCGTAGAAATGGATCTTGTTAGACTGGAAATACGACGCCGCATTGGCGATATCGTCGTTGTCGGTGAAGATCAGGGAGACTTTGGTGTCGGGGCGGTAGTCATAGAGCGTACACAGCGGCTCGTGGATGTCCCCGGCGACCTTCGCGGCAAGGGCGGCGACGTCTTCGAGACCTTCCGTGTAATAGATGAAGAAGTGCTCGGTCTCGAAACTCATCCACTTCGATTCGGGGTGGTTGTAGTCGCTGAGCTGAGCGGATAGCGGCGCCGCGCATAGCACGAGCACGAGCAGAGTGAGGAAGGCGCTGAGGCCGGATTTTCGCACTACTTGACCACCGCAATTTTTAGCTGAGATTCCCGGGTCGTTCCGTTTCCGGTAACAATCACCCGGCCAATATAGACGCCGCTTTCCACATGCGAAACATCCCACGGCACTTCAAACGCCAGCGGTCCGGGAGCGCTGGATGAACCACTCAGCTCCGCGACTTTGCGCCGGCAAGGTCAAAAATGCGAATCTCGGCCCGGGCCGGATAATCCAACGTGATGCGGATGCGGCTCATATCGGCAGTTGGATTCGGCCAGCAATAGAGCCAATCCGCGCGCGCATTCGCCTGCGGGCGCAGCGACCCGACATTCAAAATCGCGGCCTCGTCCTGATACGGATAACGGCTGGCGCCGCGCGCGGTGAGCAGTTTTTGCACGGTGTAGAAATACCGGCCGTCATCGCCGCGCGCTACCGTCAGGTAGTGCAGGTCGATGCCACGGCCCCAGACGAACGGGCGCTGGCTGTCAGGGAGCGACGCTGCGCGCGGTAAGCCGGTATACGCGCTGCCATTGTGAGCGACGGCTTCAATGCGGGAGAAGACGCGCAGGGTGCTGTCGACCGTTTGCACGCCGGAGTAACCGGTCCAATCGGGATTGCCCGTGGCGTCAACGTCAATAATCCACGTGGTGTCGGCGGTGAAGCGCGGCGCGTCTTCGGTCGTCAGCTCACTGCGGCCAAAGGGTCCTCCCCCCTCTGGCAGGCCGTCACCGTTCCAATCCACCTGGGGCGGAAGGCAGTCCGGCTCGAGACAGACCGCTGCGCTGTCATCCGTGTTGACGTAACCATAACCTGCCAGATACACCGTGCGACGCGTGGGCTCAAGATTGGTCGTCGTCACGCCCTCGGCCACAATCACGGCCTGCGGCTGAATGCGCGCGTCAGTGACGCTCCAGAGCGCGGACAGGCTGCTGTCGCCGACGGCAAAGGCCGCAGCCTCGCCGCTGCCCGCAAAGACAAAACGCTGCGCTGGAAAACTCTCGACATTGCAGGGAATCCGCGCGGTCTGCCCGACGGTAACATTTATACCCACAGACAGCGGGTTCAGGTCCAGGTCAAACAGTGTCGCGAACGTCGTATCCGTAACTGGCTGCAGCGGGTAAACCACCAGCAGGCGCGGAGTCCCGGAGGCCGTGCGGGCCGGATAGGGATTGGCGCCGTAGACATTCCACTCGCCGGTAAAGCGCGTCGTAAACACGCCGGCCTGCATTTCCGCGATGCCAAGCTGAATGCCGCCGAAGAGCAATTCGTCCAGGCTGTCGCCATCAATGTCCACCGACGGATTGAAGGGCATGAGGTGTACACCGCCAGGCAGCGCGGCCAGGGCCGTCAGCGTGCCGGAGGAATCCGCGGAATACAGCGAATCGGCCGCCACGAAATAAATTTCATTCACACCGTTGCCGTCCAAATCGGCGATCGCCCACGTTGCTTTCTCCGGAAGTTCCACGGGGAAACCGGGCGCGGCCGCGGTGGCTCGGGCGACGAAACTCATCACGGAATCGACAGGCGAGAAGGCTGTCAGCTCGATCCCCGTAAATGCGCCGTCGTACATCCGTGCCGGGGGAAACGTCGCATCGGCAAAATGCACCGTCAGCGCGTTGTCGTTGGCGGCGCGGTGATCCTCGTTATCACGGTACCAGGCGTCACCCTGCCACCCAAGTTCGGTTCCTGACCCCGCGGAAGCGAAACCGTATTCCCTGCCGATATCCTGTGCGGCGTCGGCTTCGACGAGATCGACACCACGGTGACTGGGATTAACATTCACGCGGTTGGCGGCAATTCCAGCCGCAATCACGTCCTCGTCGATGTGCCAAATGAGCAGGCCGCTGCCGGGAATGCCGAAATCATACTGATCGGCTTCGACGGCAACGCGGAAGCTTCCGTCAACCAGTGTGAGATCGCCATCCCACGTGGAACGCAAACGATGTCCGTCGCGGTCGCGCAGTTCTACATAACCGATGGAATCGGCGTCGGCGTCCCGGTTTTCAATCAGGTAGTACTCGCGCGGCGTGATGGGGAGTTTGATAATCTGCGGTGCGCCGCTTATTGCTGTTCGTGCGACACGGACGGAATCGCCGGCCTTTGACGGGACCACCACATGCGCGCGCTCCCAGCCGAGAAAGACCCGCGACCAGGCATCCGGGTAGGCGGGTACCATCGCCAAAACGTTGCCCGACCCCTGATCCATCATTGCCCAGCGGCCCACGCCGCTGCGGCCGGTTTGCGTATCAAAAAGATCCGGCAATCCGAGCCAATTCCCAAAGAGCTTGACGAGAATGCCGTTGAGCGACAGTTCGATGCCGAAATCCAGCACTTCCGGCTGGTTTTCAGACTCGGGCAGAATCAACCCGCGCGTGACGCCCGGTGGGATCGCGATTCCGCCCGCGTATCCTTGCAGGTCGGCGGAGTTGATATAGGCGGAGGGAATGTCGAACGGTGTGGCATCAAACCCCAGATTGAAATCCTTGCCGACGCCCGCATGAAAGACCAACACCGCATCGAACTGCGTGAAGTCCACCCCATGCGCGGCGGCCTTCGCAACCGACTCTACGAACAATTCCACCAGCCGTCGGTTGAGCAGCGTCGAATCCGTGTTGTAGTTGTAATGCCACATCGGATGATCGAGCACATAAGCGGCCGTGTCGCCTGCCGGAAAAATCGTCCAGGCGGCGGAATCGATGTTCGACCTTGCCGCCGGAGACTGTGCGGTAGTAGTTGCGCAGGAAGCGGAGATGATCCTCGAAGTAGGCGCGATCGTGCGGCAGTGGGTCGATGAGCAGCGTATCGGGCAGCCCGGAACCCATCCGGCCCGTGCCTGTCGTGCCGGAAACGCCGTCCGGGAGAAACTCCACACGCAACGCGCAGACCCGGATGGGGACATCAACGGGCCACGGTTCAACGGCCGCCTGCACGGATTCCGGAGCGACCATCGCGATGGGAACGACGCGACGCGCCGCGATCCCGGATGTCAGGACGCTCAAGAGCGCGACCAGAAGGAGAAAGTGTTTGGCTGCCACGGGTATCCGCTTAAGGTCCACGGACAGCGAATAACGCATCGTGTCCGTCAGCGGGTGATTCTGCCCCGCGGTCAGGTAACTAAAGTCGAAACGGTAGCTGCTGTAGCTGAGCGAAACGCCAAACGTGTAGGGAAATACCTTACCGAGGTGATCATTCCAGTAACCAGCGCGTAATCCGACAAGCTTGGAATACCAGTACTCCGCGCCAACATTCCAGATAATCGTACGGATCAGCGCGTCGTCATTCCACGCACTGAAAAGCGCTTCGTAGAAGTTGTCCGAGCGGCCACTGGGACTCCGCTTTACCAGTTCCTTATTGAGATCGGAGGCGATGGTCAGCTTGTTGTATTCCTGATCGACGATCTTATAGGCGAAACCCGCCTTCAGATTCTGCGGCAAGGGGTCGGCCTGAGCCCGGTCAATGTAAGACACTTTCGGGCCGATGTTCGAAAGATTGGCGCCGAATGACAAACCGCGGAAGAAGGGCGCCTTGTAAAGCAGACCGACGTCGGCAGCGACAGCCGTGGCGGATCCGGAACCCGCTTCCTGTCCCGCGCCCGAAGGCGCCAGATTCGAATAAGCAAGTTTCAGTGCGACGCCCATCGCCAGGTTGCGGTTGATTTCCGCACCGTAGGTGCCGGTGACGGCCATTTCATAAGACGAAAACGTACCGAGCGCGGTGCCCTGTTCGTTCGTGCGCTGGGTCTCACCAAGATTGAGGAAGATGATGTTGCCGCCGAATGTGCCCCATTCCGGAACTTCGTACGTACCGCTCAGGTAGGCGTAGTAAAGGTCCGAGAGGTTGAATTGTGGCAGCCAGCGCACGTACATCATGGTGAACTCTCTGCCGTGTTGGAAGCCGAGGCCGGCCGGATTCCACCACGTTGCCGTTGCATCGTCGGAGATCGCTACGAACGCCTCGCCCATGCCGGCGGGCCGGGCACCCGGCGCAATCTTCAGGAACAAGAGCGTCGCTTGACTGACGCTGGCGGCATGCGCCGTCACCGCGGGGATCAGCATCCCGAGGAGCAGCAGGGCCAACACCACTCGCTTCATCATACCTCCACTGAACTTTATGTAATCGATTCTTATGAACTCTGGAATCAGCGCAGGATCACCAGCTTGCCGGTGGCCTCAGCTGTGTGGCCGCTTTCGTGTTCGGCCTTGACGCGATAAAAATAAACGCCGTTGGCCAGCGCGAGTCCTTCGCGATCGCGCCCGTCCCACAACCGGTCGGCGTTGCTGTTATAGAGCGCGTTCGTGCCCAAACCGTCCATCTGGTAAACCAGCTTTCCCGAAAGCGTAAAGATCTTCAGGCTGACGCGGCGTGTCCCTTCCTGGGTCAGAAAGTAGGTGAACGCCGTCTGACCGGACATCGGGTTGGGGAAATTGAGGAGGTCGCGGATCGCATAGCCCGCCGCGCCGCGCCGGCCGACCGTGAACGTCAATGTCGCCTGATTGAGATTGTTGAACGAGTCCCAGGCCTCGATAATCAGGTGGTGTTCGCCCTCGGCGAGCGGCCCGATGGTCTTATCGAGACTGCCGACAGTGTGGCGATCGAGCGCGTAGTTAAAATACGCGGTCAGATCCTCCGTCTGTGCGTCGTCGATCCGCACCGCGATGCGATGGCCGACCTCGCCCGACAAATTGATGCCCGAAGAATCGGTTAAGTCGACGTGCAACTTGGGGGTAGCGCTGACGAGGTCGCCCGAACGAAACGAGGGAACCTCCATCCATGCGGAGATCACAGGTGGCGCACTATCCTGCTCGGACGATGCGACGCTAGCGATCTGCAGGTGTTCTTCAATGCCAATGCCATCAGATGAATCGGGCTCGCCGGCCCCCTTGCCATAGAAGTAAAGACTGATCTTGGCGTTGTTACCGCCGTAACGTACGTCGCGCGGTACGCGGAAAGTCACATCGAAGCGGCCGTTCGTGATCGAAGCCGTTCCGCGAAATATCGCGTTGCCGGGCAGCCCGTAATAGAGCTTGTCGCCCGTCGTATTGCCGCACCAGTAATAGGTGGCGGAGTCTTCGGTATCGTAGACACGCGCTTCCACGATGCCCTGGAAGTCCTCCCATGCCGGACCGTCCTGGGCACGAGCAATCTCACCCGCCACATGAAATAATGAAAGCGCACGCAGTGAATCGTCACTGGCCGTCACCCGCGCGAAATACTCGGGCGTGGCAAGGCGCAGTACAGGATTGCCGAACAGGTGGTAGAGGCTGGCATTGAATCCCTGCCCCTTGGCAAGAAGCAGCGCCTCGCCGAAGCTGCGCCGCGCCGCGAGTCCCGGCAGGAACAGCTCTTGATAGAATTTATGCGTGAAGGCGTTGTTCGAACCGATATAAGTGAATCGCGTCGCGCCCACACAAGCGATGGATCCGTCGCGTGAATCGGCAAGCAGGATCTCCGGGAAACAACGTCCGAGGGGCCGGTCGAATCCGCCCCATGTACAGGTGGCGGCGAGAAACATTGGCCACATGCGGTGGTTGTCTAAGAGATTGCGGTCCCGGTCCATGACAAAGAGCTGCTCATCCGTCCAAATCCGCTCGTTGCCGTGTCCCGCAAAGCTGACGATGAGCGTGCCGCGGTTGACGGCGTCGATCAGGTCGCGCGTGGCATCGGGCTTGATCGCCCCGGTCGCGCTGGAATGGAAGGGGTAGAAGATCTCGTAAATCTTTTTAAAGGTAAAATACTTCGGCAACACCGTATTGATCAGCGACTCGGCGACGCGCGTGTGCTCCTTTTCGGACGCGCTGCCACATGCCCCCGACTTCCACTCATCATCGGTCGCGAACGTCACGGTGTTCTTCCACGGTCCATAGAGCGGCGTGCTGGCGTAAGCGATGGTTTTGGAGATGATCGCCTGCAATTCGTCATTGCTCTGCACCGGCCAGCGGCCGATAGCCATCCACGGCACGGTTGAGTTGTTGTCGAATTGAACGTAAAAATCGTCCCGGCAGAGGTCGCGGTATTCCCAGGGCGGCATCCAGTTGGCGTCGGCGTTCGAAGTAATGTTGCGGTAATCGTAATCGCCGTCACCGATCAACAGTACGTATTTCGGCTGTCCCTGCCAGTTGTCGTACGCGTATTTCAGAAAATCGCGGATGGCGACGGGATCGCGGACACCC
Source organism: uncultured bacterium (assembly GCA_963735175.1). Classification (GTDB taxonomy): domain Bacteria; phylum Electryoneota; class RPQS01; order RPQS01; family RPQS01; genus CAVTJX01. The sequence continues at coordinate 19,635 of CAVTJX010000001.1, forward strand.
CAGGAAAACTCATCGAAGACGTCCGTGAGCCGCACACGCATCGCCACGAGCGGTTCCTCGGCGTAAGTCGCGTGGAACTGCTTCAGTGAGTCAAGGACGTCGTAACCATCATCATAGGTTAGGAGGATCATACCGGCCGAGTTGCCCGGATCGCGCATCCGCGTGTAATCAAACCCGGGATTCTGCACCGTCTTCGTGCCGCGCGAAACCGGCGTCCGGACGCGGTTGGCGCTGGTGGCGAAGTAGCGGCGCTGAGCCGACACGTACGAGGAATCTACCACCGTGGCGCCCTGCGCCACACGCGGCACAAGCGGATCGGTTATATCGAGGATATAGCCGTCGGCCGGCAAGATCCTCAACCGTGTAACTGTAGAGCCCCGTCACACCGGAGGGAGCGAAGAATTCGAGCAGTCCTGACGGCGCGGCGATTCGGCGCTGAAAGGCGATCTCGATATAGTTCAAATGTATCTTCGCATTCGACCGGTTATAAAGAGTCACCGAGTTACCGCCCGGCTGCAGCACACCCGCCGGAATCGCCACCGCAAAGGGACTGGATGAGTAGGTAACATTCAACAACTCGGTCGAACCGATACTGATGCCAAACGAGGTGACGGACCCTTCATTCTCGGCGTCCAGCCGGATTTCGCCGGCCGCCCCCGTGGCGGCATCAAGAGGCAGGTTAAATTGCCGCTGGGAACCGGGGTCAAGCGTGGTCATGAGCCAGATCAAACCCGATTCGCGCTGTGCGGTGTCGGAAAAAATGAACACGTCCTGGTCGATGTATTCGCGCGCCGCGGTCGTGGTCACGGGAGTCCCGCCGCCACTGGTCGCAAGTGAAGCCATGCGCAGGCCGTCCGAGCCCAGCGGATCGACGCCCAGAAAGTAAACATTTTCGGTGGAAAACGGACTCTGGTGGGACTGCCCATTGAGATACGTCCCGTCGCAATAGTCCGCGCCCTTCAGGCCGCGGCCGAAGAACAGGATGCGATCGGTGCGGTCAAACCGGCCGTCACCTCCGTCCTCGACAATGATCGCGACTTCGTGCAGCGTCGAATCCACCGGACCTACGGACATCGGCACAAGCTTGCCCCCGTTGCCGAACATGCGAATCTTCGCCGCAGGCTGATTAATGAGCGCGTTCGCTCCCAACCATGTGCCGCGGATTTCGTACAATCCGGTTTCCGTCACTGCTACTCGCGTCAGGTCAAATGAAGGCCACACAACTCCTTCATCCAAATGGCTCGAACGGCGCGTCTGTTGCCACCATGTCGCGGCAATCACGCCATTCAACGCCAGTGACTTCAAGAGATCTCCGTCCCGCGGATCCGCGGGCGTCGCAGCCGGTGTGCCGCTGAAGGATACGGAGAGCTGCAACTCATCCAGAATCTCTGAGTGGGTGCGATCGCCGATCTGGGGAAACACTTCAACGCGTGCAAGTTGAAACCCGCGCCATTTTTCCACATGCACCAGTTCCACCCACGCGGCGCTCGGCTGCGGATTCTGCACAACCGCCGTATCGGGCCGACCCGGCAGCCCTTTGGCCACCGGATGCGACCGGTTGGAGAGGATGTTCACACGGGGCGCAGTGCCGTAGGGAACGACAATATAAAAGACCCGCACCGGCTGGATCAAATCCTGACAGATGCGGAAATCGGTATCATTCCATTCCAGAAAGAGACCTTGCGTATTAATGGTATCCGGCCGCTCAGTTAACGGTAGTCCGGGCACGTAGGACCAGGTACACTCTCAAGAATTGGAACGGATGATTGTGCTGCTGCTGGCGGCAATAGTCGTCCCGGCCAGTAAAAGCGTCGCCAATAAGACCGTAAATAGTTTATCCATAGAGACTTGAATTTTGAGACCGTTGCCTAAATAAAACAAAAAACGACCGAACGAGCCAGCGCGGCACACTCGGTCGCACGAGACAACGTCAAGTATCTGCATGATGCCCGCTTTGGTGGGAGGAAATGTCAGCAAGGATGTCCTTGAAAACCAACTGAAATCAAAATCCTCTACCGAACGGGCATGCTTCTCCTGACCTTGAAACTCGAACTTGAGTTAATGCTTTAGAATACAGATTTCTGCAGCGAAAGTCAAGATTTCCGAAGCATTCCCCTCAGTCTTATGGTCAACACTAATATTTTGTATTTATAGGACTTCAATTCATACTGGCATTTACTGTCACACGCTCTGAGGCAGGGTGTAACCGGCGGAATTCCTCCACAACTGGCTCAACCATGGGTTCGGGAGCGCTCTCGCCGGTGTACTCGCCTTTGGCCTCCAGCGCATACAGGAGGGCACCCACGCAGAGGGGACAGAACTGTGTTCCCGCACCGGCCTTGAGTTCGCCCGTCGCCTGGTTCCGGGATAACGCCTGGCGATAAGCCCGGTTCGATCGCATGGCATCATACGCGTCCGCGACGGCCAGAATTCTGCCCTCGAGGCAGTTTTCGTCGCCCTTTAAACCATCCGGATAACCGTTGCCGTCAAAGTGTTCATGGTGACCACGGATAATCCGCCGTACTTTGCCGAGGAACGGCAAAGGCCGCAGAATGTCTTCTGTCTTCTGCGGATGTGAAGCCATGATAGACTGTTCCTCAGGAGTCAGTCGCGCGGGCTTCAGCAGAATAGCATCAGGAATTCCGATTTTCCCAAGGTCATGCAGTACGCTGGCAAAATGCAGATCGCTCTGACAGGCGTTGGAGAGCCCCAGGCTATCGGCCATCAGTGAGCAGTAATAATAGACGCGCTCACTGTGGCCTTTCGTGTAGCGATCTTTCGCTTCGATGGCGGCCGTCAACGCCGTCACCGTCGTGAGGTAAGCGGTCTGGATTTCCTGGTGCAGTTCGCCGATTTGCGCCTGCTGGCGTACCACCTCTTCCTCGCCGACGCGGATCCGGTCGATGGCCTCGCGCAACCGCTGCTCGCGGGCTTCGGCCTCGCGCTTCAGTGTCTGGTTATGCTCCACGATTTCGCGCGTCAGCCCTTCGCGATGGCGCTCCGCGGCGAAGTGCTCCAGCGCCCGAAAGACCGCCTGCGAGGTGACTTTCAGATCCAGCGGCTTGGTGACAAACTTATAGACTTTTCCGCGGTTGATTGCGTCCACCGCCACCGACAGATCCGTCATACCGGTCATGAGTATCGGCACGGTGCGCGCGGCGCAGGCCGGTAATTCGGCGAGGAAATCAACGCCGTTGCCGTCCGGCAAATTGTGGTCCGAAAGTACGATCCGGAAGGCGAATTGCGCCAGGCGGGCCCGCGCTTCAGTGAGGCTCATGACGACCTGAACCTGCAGCGACGCGTCGGTGAAGTTTTCCTGCAATAAATGCAGAATATCCGCATCGTCGTCGACAATGAGCAGGTCAAACAGTTCCGGGGTGATAGTGCCGCGCATAGGACCTCTGGATCACGGTGGTAGACGCGGCGATTTACGGGCCGCGCCTGTCTTCCGTATTCCCGGCAAATGCGGGGCCAACCCACGTCGCCAAATTAAAACCGCAATTCGCCAATGTCCTCGCCCACGGCCTCCAGGAAAATCTCCTCCAGGTCCGTGCGTCCAAACTGCGCACGAAGTTGCTCGAGGGTCCCCTCAACCCGGACCTGGCCCTGGTGCAGAATCACCAGCCGGTCGCACAGTTTCTCGGCTTCCCGCATCACATGCGTGGAAAAGATCACACAGCGCCCCCGGCGGCGGGATTCATGGATGAAACGGACGATCTGTGCCGAGGCCAGAATATCAAGCCCGGAGGTCGGTTCGTCGAAAATCAGGACGGGCGGGTCATGCATGATCGTCCGCGCAATGTTGACGCGCTGCCGCTGGCCACTGGAAAGTTTGTCACAGCGCCGGGAAAGAAACTCCTCCATGTCCAGCGAGGTGACAATCTCCTGAACCCGCCGCGAAATCTCCGTTTCCGACATGCCGTTCAAGCGGCCAAAATACTCCATCATCTCACGGGCGGTCAGCCGGCCGTACACTCCCGTATCCGACGAGAGAAATCCAATGGAACGGCGGACCTGGTCAGGCTGCGTGGTAATACTGAAACCCGCGATCCTGGCGTCGCCACTCACGGGGCGGAGCACTGTGGAGAGCATACGCAACGCGGTGGTCTTCCCCGCCCCGTTGGTGCCAAGGATGCCGAACACCTCTCCGCCGTGTGCCTCAAAACTGAGGTTTTGGCAGGCGCGGACCACATGGCCCAGTGAATCGAGATAGTCTTTGGATAGATGTTCGACTGAAACGAGAAGTTGGGGCATAAGTATTTGGACTATCGTCCTTGCCCGCCGGACGGGGCGAGTTCGCTCCAGTTCGGATTGTAGATTTCGCCGCGTTTTGTGCTGTGTACGAGATCCATATCGCCGAATCCGTTGCGGTCGAGGAAAACGAACGACGCGCCGCCTTCGAGCTGATCATAGTCCCAGATTTCGTGGTCGGCTTGCCCGGCCGCCGCATAGTTCTGAGTTACATGATCAGGTTCGCCGTAGAGAATATAGACCCGGCCGCGATCGGTCTTCCAGCCCGGACGCTTGAGGAAGGTATAGCGCCGATCCGCTTCAAACACCCGCGCAAAATAGCGGTCACACGCTCCGGCATCCGTGGCTTCGCGAGTCGTCCAATACTCCTGCACGAACCTGCGTTTACCCTCCGGGTTCAAGCGCTGCACCTGATTCAGTTCTTCACGGGTAATAACATAGCGCATCCACTGCACAACGCTGTCGGGATCGAGGACGGCCAGCGCGCCGAACTCCGCCGAGGCTGTTCCCGACGACACCGGAGGCTTGCGGCCAATCAGTTTTCCCGCCAGTAGATCCTCACGACGATACGTCCAGAATTTTTTACGCGTGCTGACGGTGTTGCCGCTGCGGGTGTTCCGTACCACCAATTCCAGGTTGTAGGTTCCGGTGCGGAGGGTGCTTACGGGAAAGCCATCGGCGAGCACGACGGAGCGGCCGTGAGTCGGATATGACTTGAGTACTTCGGGACGCACCTGCTCGCCGGATTCGGCGTCCAGCACCCGCCGCGCCACGCTGTAGGAGTCGACGCGGGCGGAATCGAAATCCATGCCGTAGACTTCCGCGTAATAATAGAACAAGCGGAAGTTCCGTCCCGAAAAATCCCGTTGGATTTGGAATCAGTCGGACGCCGTTTTTCACCAGTGGCGAGGTTTCCTTCGTGAATTCGATATGCGTCCCGAATTCGACGTCGGAAATTCGCAGTGCGGTGTCGCTGAGGGCGGTGACCAGCACGGAATCGCCGACAATATCGCGCGGCTCCGGGTCATTCTGGTACAGGGCGGCGCGCACGCCATACCGTCCCGGGCGCATGACAAAGCGGAAAACGTGAACAAAGAACTGGCCCGGTGAACTGCGGCGCTCTACGGAGTCACGGACGTCCATGGCGGCAAAGGTGTCAGCCAGAACGGTTTGGCCGTCCTGCGTCACTTCAAGCACGATATGGAACTTCGCGGTCAGCGTGTCGGCTTGTGCCGTGTAAATCAGGCTCGAGCGTTGCACCGAGGCGTAGATTTCCACAAAGCCCAGCGTGTCCCCGGCGCGAAATGACGCGTGATCGATGTCCAACAGGTAGCCCGCCTCGCCGCGGTCACAAAAGACCACCAGCAGCAACGCAAACAATAAATGACCCTTGGATTTCATTTCCAGCTCCCGGGCGATGGCAAAGCGTTAGGCAATAGATGAGAGCAGGCGCACAGAAACCAATTTGGAGACGCCTTCTTCTTCCATCGTCACGCCATAGAGGTTATCGGCGATTTCCATGGTGCGGCGATTATGCGTAATCAGAATAAACTGCGTGTTCTCCGCGTGCATGCGGATGACACGGTTAAACCGGTCAATGTTGGCGTCATCAAGCGGCGCATCGACTTCATCGAAGACACAGAACGGCGATGGCTTGACTTGATAAAGCGCAAACAGCAGCGCAATGGCGGTCATCGTCTTCTCGCCCCCCGACATGAGCGACAGCGATTTCAGCCGCTTACCGGAGGGATTTGCCCAGAGCGTGATGTCGGCTTCCAATAGGTCCTGGCCACTCAGAATCAGGTCCGCTTCACCGGCGGGAAAGAACTCCTGGAACAGGCGCTGGAAGTGCTGGCGCACCGCTTCGAAGGTATGGAGGAACCGCGCCTGGGCGGTCTCGTTGATGCGGGCGATGGTCTCTTCCAGCGTCTTCTTGGCCTTCAGCAAATCGTCGCGCTGCTGCAGCATTCCTTCCAGCCGGGTGTTCTCGCGGTCGTATTCCTCCACGGCAAGCGAGTTCACCGGGCCGAGGCGGTCGATCTTTCCGCGACACTCCTGCAACAACTCGGGCGTAGCCTCGGTTTTCAGGATTTCAGGATTTTGTTCGGCAAAATCCGGCGCGGCGAGTTCGAACGCAAACTGATTGCGGGCGCCGCTGACGACCGCATCAAGTTCACCGCGCAGGCGGGCGATATCGCGTTCGATGCGGCGTTCGCCTTCCAGTTCCCCGGAGTGGCTCTCGCGCAGGGTATGAAGGCGCTCGTCCTGTTCGGCGATCTGGGTGCGAACGCCGTCAATGCGCTGCGAAATCTGGTCCACGGCTTGGGCAGCCGCATCGCGGGTGCGGTATTTCTCTACCGAATCCGTGTCGAGTTCTTGCAGCCGGGCTTCGAGGATGACGAGTTCGTTAGCAGCCTGCTCGGCGTTCTGTCGGGCGGTAGCCATGTTCTCATCGATCTCGGCGAGGGTTTCCGCAATCCGGCGGGCATCGGATTGCAGCAATTCCAGGCGGTGGCGCACGGCGTCACGCTCGCGCTCCGCGTTGTGGCGGCGATCCCGCTCCAGCGAAACAACACGCTGCTCCTCATAGAGTCGGCGGGTGATTTCCTCGCCCGAAGATTCCGCGGCTTTCAACTCGTGTTCGGCAGTTTGCGTGGCTTCCTGCGCCGCGGTGAGCCGCTGCTCGCACTCGGTGGTCTGCCGTTCGAGGTCCGCGATCTGCGCATGGACGCTCTGCGCGCGCTCGTCGAGTGTGGTCAGACGGGTTTCGGACTTCACCTGCTTTTCACGCACTGCGACGCGGCGGGCGGCGACGGCGGCGAGTTCACGCCGGCCGTGACCCAACTCCTGCTCGATTCGTGCCAGAGTCGCTCGGTGCGAACGAATATCGGCGACGGTCGCCTCGCGCTGTGCTTGAGCGCCGGATAGACGCTGTCGCAGATCCGCCATCTGCCGGGTGAGACCGAGGTCGACGGGCAGTCCGGATTCACCGGATCCGCCGAACATCAAGCCGTCGCCGCGCATCCACTGGCCGTCCAGGGTTACCAGCATGCAGCCATGTTTGCGCGCCCAGGCGAAATGTCTGGTTGCCGCCGACCAGTCCTTCACGATCACGACACGGTCGAGAAATTTCTCGAGCACCGGGTTGTGGCTCTGACCATTTAGTACGGAGAGCGCGGTGACCAACGTGCCTTCGGGAAGTGTGATCTCCCCGTCGGCGCGGCCACTGTAATCGGCGACAGAAAGGAATGTCGTTTGGCCCGCGTTCTTCGAACGCAGGACTTCCATCGCTTCCAACGCCGCGTCCACCGATTCCGTCAAATAGTAATAGGCGGCGGGGCCCAGTGCTGCCTGCAACGCCCGGCGGTATGCGTCGTCTACATCCACGGTATCGCCCAGCAATTCCAGCAATCCGTTTACCGGGGTCGCTTTCAACATTTTGAGCGCACTATGGGAGCGCGGTCCCTTCTGCTCAAGGGTTGCGAGCAGATCGAGCTTACCCTGGGTTGTTTCAATCAACGTCGCTAAGGCCCGGGCATTTTCTTCGAGGCGCGCCAGTTCATCGGAAACGGCTTTAGACTCGGCGACAAGGCGGGTTTCTATCTCGCGCGCCTGCTGTTCTTCAGCGTCCGTGGCCTCAATCTGGGCGACCAACTCTTTCAAGGCTGCCGCCGCGGCCTCGCCTTCACTCTCGATCGTCTGTAACTCGTTTTGCAGCATGTCGCGGCGGCTGACAAATCCCGCGCGGGCCATGGCGGCCTGCGAAGCGTCACGTTGACGGTCACTTACTGTGCGCCGGAGACCGCCCAACAACTCGGCATGTGCCCGCGCTTGAGTTTCGGCTTCGTTCAACCGCTCTGCGGCGATTGCCAAGCGTTTCCGCCGCCTGCGCCGCGCGCGCTTCCGATTGATTTAGCTCCTCGCCGCAGGATTCGAGCGCGCTAACAGCATCGGCCTGGCGCTCTTCGAGTAAAGTGCGCTTGTCATCCAGAAGCTGCCGTTCGCGACGTGCGCGTTCGATCGTCTGCCGCGCGGCCTGATCACGCGCGCGCAATCCCGCTTCTTCCGCTTCGGCCGCTGAAATTTGCGCGACGATATCCGCCAGCCGCGTGCGCAGCGCGCCGGCCTCCTTGTCGATGTCGATTTCATCCGTGCGCAATGCGGTCAGCTTGGCTTCTTCCAGACGGATCGCCGTCTTCACCGCCTCGGACGACGCCGACGTCTCCCGCATCGCCTGCTCGAGCGGGCTCAATTCCTGTTGCAGCCGCACGTACTCGCGGTATGCCAGCGCGGCTTCAAGCCCGCGCAACTGCCGCGACAGCTCTTCCCAGCGGCGGGCACGCATGGCCTGACGCTTAAGCGAAGAGACCAGCCGCTCAACCTCGGTGAGGATGTCCGCGAGCCGCAGTAAATCCTCTTCCGTCTGCTTCAGCTTTTGCAGCGCCTGGCGGCGGCGGAGCTTGTACTTGGCGACACCCGCGGCCTCCTCGAACAACATGCGGCGACCCTCGCCATCGTCACGCAGAATCTCCTCCACCATCTTGAGTTCCAGAATGGTGTAGAGATTCGGGCCCATGCCGCTGTCATGCAGCAGATCCGCGATATCTTTCAGACGGCACTCGTTGCCGTTTAACAGGTACTCACTCGTGCCGTCGCGATACAGGCGGCGGGCAATCTCCACCTCGGCGTAAGGAATATTCAGGCGGCCATCATTGTTCTCGATGACGATTTTGACTTCGGAGAGACCCGCCTGTTTACGCTGCACGGTGCCATTGAAAATCACGCTATCCATGCGGTCGCTGCGCAGTACGGAGGAGCGCTGTTCGCCCAACACCCAGCGCAGAGCATCGACGACATTCGATTTGCCGCAGCCGTTGGGACCAACTACGCAGGTGATACCTGTCGCAAAGTCCAGTTTCTCCGGTTTGGCGAAAGACTTAAAACCCGAAATCGAGAGCGATAATAATTGCATTATCCTGCTTTACGCTGGTTCAATCACGCGGCCATCATGACGCATTCAACATGTCTGTTAGCAAACTGTTCAGCAGTTTGGGATTCGCCTTGCCCGCGGATGCTTTCATCGCCTCACCCATGAAGAATCCGAAAAGATTCTTTTTCCCGACCGGTAACGGCCCAGTTCGTCGGGATAGCGGTCGAGCAATCCCTGCAGCGTCTGCCGCAATTCGGCGGCGTCGGCGTTCTGCGACAGTCCCTCTTCGGCGATAATCTGCGCGGCGCTCCGGCCATCCGCCAGCATCAATCGAAAAACATCCTTCGCTTTGCCCAGCGAGATCGTCTCGTCCTGCACGTTACGAATCAGTTCTGCCAGGCCTTCTGGATGAACCGGCAGCTCGTCGATCCCCGCATCTTGCTCGGTCAGATAACGCCGAACTTCGCCCTGCACCCAGTTGGCAGCGCTGCGCGGCTCGATGCCCTGAACCAGCAGCGCATCGAAGTAATCGCCAAGCGCGCGGTCAGAGGCCAGCACGCCTACGGCTTCGGGGTGAAGTCGCAACTCTTCGCGGTAGCGGCGACGGCGTTCCCACGGCAGTTCGGGAAGCTGCGCGCGCATGCGTTCGAGAAACTCGGGCGCAACCGTCAGTGTCACAAGATCCGGCTCGGGGAAATAGCGATAATCATCCGAGCCTTCCTTGCGGCGCATGGCGCGGATTTCCTCAAGGCCTTCGTCCCACAGCAACGTCTCGCGGTGGACCGTGCCGCCCGCGTTGTAGATCCCGATCTGCCGGTCACGCTCCACCAGGATCGCGCGTTCCACGGAGCGGATCGAATTCAGATTCTTGATTTCCGTGCGCTCGTTCAGCGCGGCCTGCTCTGCGGGCCGGACGGAAATATTCACATCGCAGCGCAGACTGCCGCGCTCCATGTTGCCGTCGCACACGCCCACGTAGCGCAGCAGTTCGCGGATGGCCGTCACGAACGCTGCAGCTTCCTGCGGCGTCTCGAAATCGGGCTCGGTGACGATCTCCACCAGCGGTACGCCGCAGCGGTTCATGTCGACGACGGTGGATCCGTCCGCCAGATGCATCGACTTGCCGGCGTCTTCCTCGATATGCGCGCGCGTGATGCGGATGCGCTTGGAACCGGCTGCGGTTTCAATGTCGACAAATCCGCCGCTGCTGAAGGGCTCGTCATACTGCGAAATCTGGTAGCCCTTGGGCAGGTCCGGGTAGAAATAATTCTTGCGGTCGAATTTGCAATGGGGGTGTATCGTCGCCTGAATCGCCAGCGCCAGTTTTGCCGCCTGCTCCACCACGCGATCCGTCAGTACTGGCAACGCACCCGGCAGACCGAGGCACACCGGACAGGTGAGGGTGTTGGCCGGTTCGCCGTAGCGATTCGGACAGCGGCAGAAGGCTTTGGTCTTGGTGTTGAGTTGGGCGTGAATCTCGAGCCCGACGGTGAGATGCCAGCTCATTTCACCGCCTCTCCAAGCAGCATCTCAAGCTGTGCGCCAAGTTTCAGAATACGCTCTTCCTGAAACCACGGACCCATGATTTGCATGCCAATGGGCAATCCGGCGGTGTCCTTCCCTACCGGTATAGACACGGCGGGAATCCCCGCGAGGTTTGCGGGGGCGGTATAGATGTCGGAGAGATACATGGCCAGCGGATCGTCAACCTTTTCGCCCTGACGGAACGCAACGGAAGGTGTGGTCGGTGTGATGAGCAAATCCACGGCGTCGAACGCCTGGCGGAAATCCTCGAGCAGTTTCCGCCGCACCTGTTGTGCCTTGCGATAGTAGGCGTCGTAGTATCCGGCCGAGAAGCACGAACGTACCCATCATAATCCGCCGCCGCACTTCCGGCCCGAATCCTTCTGCGCGCGTAAGTTCGTAAACATCCGCCAGCGATTCTGCCCGTTCGTCGCGCCATCCGTAACGCGCGCCGTCAAACCGCGCTAAATTAGAACTGGCTTCGGCGGTGGCGAGGATGTAATAAATCGGAATCGCATACCGCGTGTGGAGCAGCGACACATCAACCACCTCGTGCCCTGCCGTGCGTAAGACATCAACCGCCCGCTCGATGGCTGTGCGCACTTCAGGCGCAAGTCCTTCCACAAAGTATTCGGCGGGTAGGCCGATGCGCAGCGGCTGCCGCTGTGCTTGCAGCGAGCCGGCCTGCGCCGGCGCGGGTTCCGAAGCGCTGCTCGAGTCATTCGCATCCACGCCCGCCATCACGCGCAGCAGGTCGTACAGTCCGGCGCAGGAATGCGCGAACGGAGCGATCTGATCGAGGGATGAGCCAAAGGCGACGAGGCCGTAGCGGGAAATGCGGCCGTAAGTGGGTTTCAATCCCGCAATACCGCAAAAGGCCGCAGGCTGGCGTACGCTGCCGCCGGTCTCACTGCCCAACGCCCCATGCACCCAGTTGGCCGCAACCGCCACCGCACTGCCTCCGGACGATCCGCCCGGCACGAGGTCGGAATTCAACGGATGTCGCACCGCTCCGAAAATGCTGTTCTCGGAGGACGAGCCCATCGCGAACTCATCCATGTTCGTCTTGCCCAGCACGATCGCACCCGCGCGCTCCAGCCGCTCCACCGCCGTGGCTGTGAACGGGCTGATGTAATCGTCAAGAATCCGTGACGCACATGTCAGGCGCGTGCCCTGAATTGCGATGTTGTCCTTGACGGCGAGGATCCATCCGCCCAGCGGCAGATCCTCGCCCTGGCGCAACGCATCGCGAACGCGTCGTGCCGAAGCCGCGGCGCGTACGTCAAAAAGAGTGACAAACGCCCGGAGTTGTTCGCCCTGACGAGCTCGTGTCAGCGACTGCAGGACGGCATCAGGAATCTGATCCGGGTGGTGCTTCAGATGGTCGGGGCTGGGCAGCGGGATGGGCATGGACCGTAGGTGGAGGATTGCGCTCTGCGGGTGAGTTGGGTTCCGGTCTCGCGAACGCAGCCGGAGGTGGATCTTTTAATGGCGCGTTGATCTCCCGCTGGATTTCCTGCGTGGCACGGCGGAACTCGGCCAGCCCCTTGCCGATGGAGCGAGCGAGTTCCGGGAGCCGTTTGCCACCGAAAAGCAGGAGTACGATGACGAGAACCAGCAGCAGTTCGGATGCGCCGATATTCATTTCACCCTCATGGCGGCATCAGGCCGTCACTGGAGACACTGGCCGCCGGTTCGCGGCTGCGGCGATCGCATTGGCCATCGACACAAACACGCCCGCGCCGTCCGTGCCGTCGACTTGGGGGTCGGTCGCGCGTTCGGGGTGCGGCATGAGCCCTAGCACATTGCCCTGGGCATTGACAATGCCGGCGATGGCGCTGCGGCTGCCATTGGGATTTCCGTCCGGTGCGTCGTCCCGCACCGGCCCGACGTAACGGAAGACCACGCGCTGTTCCGCCTCCAGCTCCGCGATGGTGCGCTCATCTGCCACGTAACACCCTTCGCCATGGGCAATAGGCAAGGAGATGATCTGGCCGTTTTCGTAGGTGGAAGTAAATGGCGTCTGGGTATTCTCGACACGCAGTGACACCACGCGCGAGATGAATTTCAGCGAGCGGTTACGTATCAGCGCGCCCGGCAGCAGTCCGGATTCACAGAGGATCTGGAACCCGTTGCAGAACCCGACTACGAGACCGCCGTCGGCCGCGAACCGGCGGACGTCCTGCATGATCGGCGAGAGCTTTGCCAGCGCCCCGGCACGAAGATAATCTCCATATGCAAAGCCGCCCGGAATGACGACGGCGTCACACGGACCGAGCACATTTTCCTTATGAAAGATGCTACGCACCGTGTTGCCCGGAAACAGACTCGCCGCCCACAGGCTGTCCCGGTCCCCATTCGAGCCGGGGAAGGTTACAACCGCGACGATCATGGAACCTCCACCCGATAGGTCTCGACCACCGGATTGGCCAGCACGTCGCGGCCAATTTTATCCAGGAGATTCTGCGCGTCTTCACTGGACATCTCTTCCAGCTCGAACTCAATCATCTTGCCGATGCGGACGTCCTTCACTTTCGACTGGCCCTGGTGTTGCAGATACTGGCAGACGGTCTGCCCCTGCGGATCCAGCACGCCGGGCTTATAGGTCACGTAAACTTTGGCTTTCAACGGTGTCCTCGATAGATGGTCACGGGCTCCTGCTCAGGCTCGTCGAGTTCGTCAAGGTCGGTATCGTCAGCGTCGCGGTTGATAAGCAGGCGGATCAAACCGGCGGTAAACCCGGCCACCACGAGCGCGGCCATAACCGGAAACATGTTGCGCGGCGGATTCAGCACCACGAATACAAGCGCCACGATCAGCGCCAACAGCTTCAGCAGGTTGTAACCCGGTTCGCGCAGCGTAAATCGCGGCAGTCCCGGCAACGGCAAGTGGCTGACCATGAGCAGACTCGTCAGTACCACGAGTCCGGCGAGCACGTTGGTGTCGACGATCTCGCCCCACATCGTGTAGCTCATGATGACGAACGAGGCCACGAGGCAGGCGTGCAGCGGCGAACTCAAGCCGACGAAATCATGCGATTTGCCGTCGGCCGTCACGTTGAAACGCGCCAGGCGTACCGCCGTACACAGCACGGGGATGAAGGTCACGACCACCCCGGGCAAGCTGAGGTCGGTGAAGGCCACGGTATAGATCAGGGCAGCCGGAGCCACGCCGAAGGAGACCATGTCGGCCAGCGAATCGAACTGCAGCCCGAAATCGCTGCCGCCACCACCAAAGAGGCGCGCGGCCTTGCCGTCGAAGGCGTCCAGCACCATCGCCAGGATGATCAGCCACGCCGCGATTTGCGGGTGGCCGTCAAACGCCAGGAGTATCGAGAATAACCCGCAGAAGAGATTCCCGGAGGTCATTAAGTTCGCAGGCCAGTTTCTCATCGGACATCCTCATTTGAAAACTGCGCAATCACCGTTTCACCCGCCGCCACCCGGCGTCCCGGCTCTGTGGTAAGCCGCGCCGCCGGGGGCAAATACACATCCATGCGCGAACCGAAATAAATCAAGCCGTACTTATCGCCCGCGCGCACGCGGTCGCCCGGTTTCAGGTAACAGGAAATTTTGCGGGCGATCAGGCCCGAAACCTGTCGCCACTGCACCGATCCGAATGCCGTTTCGGCTTCCACGTCGATCCGCGCGTTGCCGCTTGCCTGCGGCGTGCCTGCGTGAAAGTAGGTGCCGGGTGTTCGTATTACCTTCACCACTGTTCCCGAGACCGGCGCGCGGTTGACGTGCACGTTGAACACCGAAAGAAAAATTGCCACATGCTTGCGGCCGTCGGACAGCGTCTCGGCCAGCATCACCTTGCCGTCGGCGGGCGAAAGCACGAGTTTCTCGCCTTCAGGCACTTGCCGCCGCGGATCGCGAAAAAACGCGAGTAACGCCAGTGCCAGCACGAACACACCGATCGCCCAGCCCAGCAACGCTCCGCTATGCCGGAAACCGCCCCATACCAGCAAAATGCCGGACAGTGCCACCACGGGCAAAACGATCAGCCACGCTTCGGATGCAAATCTCATCATGGGTTACATCGCCCGCGTGAGGCGGTCAAAGAGTTCGCGGTACGCCTTCTCCACTCCGCCCAGATCCTGCAGGAAACGGTCTTTGTCCAGTTTTCGATTCTTCTTCTTGTCCCAGATGCGGCACGTATCGGGTGAAACTTCATCGCCGATATACAGGTGTTCGCCCGAAGTGCCGAATTCCAAAGAAAACTCCACCAGCAACAAGCCGCGCCGGTCGAACAGTGATTTGAGAATCGCGTTCGCCTTAGAGGCCATCCGCCCCATCGTGCGCATGTCGTCGGTCTTGGCATAGCCAAAAGCCAGCGCGTGCGTCTCGTTGATCTGCGGATTGCCCAGCTTCGGCACTTTCAGAAAATATTCGATGACCGGAAAGTCGAGATGCTGTCCCTCGTCAAGGCGAAACCGCTGCGCCAATTCTTCGGAGGCAACGTTATGGACCACGACCTCAATGGGAATCATCTTCAGCTTGCGCACCAGCAATTCGTTGTCGGTGTTGCGTTCGACGAAATGCGTGGGGACGTGGTAGTTTTCCAGGTACTGGAAAAGAAAGCTGCTGATCCCGGCGTTGATTTCGCCCTTGCCGGGAATGCGGCTTTTCTTCACACCGTTGTGGTCGAGAAAATCGTCCTTGAATTCCATCAGCAGCAGGTTGTCGCGATCGGTCGCGTGCAGTCGCTTGGAGCTACCCTCGAAAACCAATTCCCGTTTGTCCAAAAGTCGCCTCGTGGGGTTGCGCCGGCGGTCAATCCTGCAGAATGCCGAGGCGTTGCAGGATCCGGTCGGCCATGTCATAACGCGGCGCCACGGTCACCAACTCGGCCAGGCGATCCCGGCTGAGCGCCGTGCCAAGCTCGTCGTCTTTCAGCAATTCATCGAGGAAGGAACCATCTGCCACAGTCGCCGCCAAGGCGGCTTTTTGCACATGCGCATAAGCCTTTTCGCGCGTCCAGCCGGCCTGGGTCAGCGCGAGCAGCACCTTCTCCGAGGCCAGAAGTCCGTGGCTGGCGTTGAAATTCCGCAACATTCGCTCGGGCTTCACGTCGAGACCGTCGAGTACGCGAATCAGCAGGTGCAACATGTAGTCCAACGCGATACACGCGTCGGGGAAGATCACACGTTCGGCGGAAGAATGCGATATATCACGCTCGTGCCACAACGCCACGTTTTCCAGACCCGTCAGGGCGTACCCGCGCAGCAGCCGCGCCATGCCGCACATGCGTTCGCAGAGAATCGGGTTGCGCTTGTGGGGCATCGCCGAGGAGCCCTTCTGCTTGCGTCCGAACGGCTCATAAGCTTCCCCCACCTCGCTGCGCTGCAAATGGCGGATTTCGGTGGCGATTTTTTCCACCGTCGTGGCGACAAGGGCCATCGCGTTCAGGTACTCCGCATGGCGCTCACGGCTCACCACCTGTGTCGAAATGGGCGCGACGCCGAGCCCGAGGCGCTCCATCACCGCCGTCTCCAGCTCCGGATCGGTGTGACCATAGTTGCCGACCGCACCGGACAACTTGCCCACCAGCGTGCGTTCGAGCATCTGCCACAGGCGCTGTTCGTGGCGGGCGAACTCGTCCAGCCAGAGCGCGAACTTCAGTCCGAAGACCGTCGCCTCGGCGTGCATACCGTGAGTCCGACCAACCGTGGGCGTGCGGCGGAACTCCAGCGCGCGGCGACAGAGGATCACGCGTAGTGCCGCGATGTCCTCCAAGATCAGCGCGGCGGCGTCTTTCATCTGCAGCGCAAACGCGGTATCGACGACATCCGAACTCGTCAAGCCCACATGAATGAACCGCGAGTCATCGCCGACATAGCGCGCGATTACCGTCAGGAAGGAGATCACATCGTGCTGGACCTCCGCTTCCACCTCATGAATCTCAGGAATGGTGAAGCGGGCGGTCTGGCGAATCTTTTCGGCGGCGACGGCGGGAATTTCGCCGCGTTCTGAACGCGCTTCGACGACGGCAAGTTCGACTTTCCACCACGCTTCGTAGCGAGCTTGCTCAGTCCAGATGCGGGCCATCGGTTCGCGGGAATAGCGTTCGATCATCCGGCGCGTTGTCCTTCCTGCGGCAGCGGAACCAGAACCAGATTCATGTTGTAGATCTTGCGTTTGCGCGAAATTTTCAACGTCAATGTGTCGCCGACGCGAAGGTCGGTACTCTTCAATATCTCGCGCGCGGAGTGAGCAGATTCCACGGTGCGGCCATTGATCTCGAGAATGACGTCTTCGACGCTGATGCCCGCCTTGGCTGCGGGGCTTCCAGCTTCAACGCTCGTCACCACCGCGCCCTGTGTGCACTTCAGACCTTGGATGCGCGCATACGTCGGATTCAAATCCATGGCCCGAATGCCCACCCAGAACTTGCGGTTGACGCCGCCTTTCAGCAAATCGTCGATCGCCGCCGTAATGCGGTTGGCGGGAATGGCAAAACCGATACCGACGGAGCCGCCGGACTCGGAGAAGATCAGCGTGTTCATACCCAGCGCTTCGCCCTCGGCGTTCATCAGCGGTCCGCCCGAATTGCCGCGGTTAATGGCCGCGTCGGTCTGAATCATGTCGGTGTAGATGCGGCCGTTGATCTCGCTTTCGAAATCGCGGTGTACCGCCGAGACCACGCCCACTGAGACCGACGGTTGATCGTTGACGTCGAACAGGCCGTAGGGATTGCCGATGGCAATCGCCCACTCGCCCACAATCACGTCATCGCTGTTGCCCAGCGGAATCACCGGCAAATCCTTGGCGTCGATCTTCAACAGCGCCATATCGAGCAGCGGATCGGTGCCCACAACGCGCGCCGGGTATTTGTGCTGCGCGGTCGTCGTCACCACGATCTCCGAGGCGTCCCGCACCACGTGTTCGTTGGTCACGATGTAGCCGTCGGTGGTGATGATGAATCCCGACCCGAGATTTTTCACAGGCTGCTTGATCATCTGCGGCGCGAGCCGCTCGTCGAACAACATCCAGCTCAGGGGATCCGACGGTAACCACGGATTGCGCACCTCACGCATCTGCGTCACGTTAATGCCGACGACGGCATCGGACGTGCGGGCGATGGCGCGCGTAATGGCATTGGTGCGGCTGAGGGTGAGATCCGATTCGAGCCTCATCCTGCGGGCGTCGGGTCGATCCGAAAGTAACCCGGCCGCCTCATCGCCCGCCATCCCGCCTTGACCATGCAGCAGTTGGCTGGCGGACGTCGGATTCTTGAGCAGTTGAATTTCCTGCTCCAGTTGCCGGTTGCGATGAACCTGGTAAAAGATCGCCAGCCCGGCCAGCAAACCGATGATGAAGAAGTTGACGATTTTCAGCATAACGTTACCGCGCTCGGTTCAAATATGCGCCGCTCTGCCGTCCACGGCTCGTAGCCCACCGCGATCAAGGTTAATCCGCGCGCGGGAGCCTTTGCGGCGGCCAGCCGGACGTCCTGTGCCGCCAAAATCTCCGGCAACTGGTCCGCACTGATTATTCCACGACCGATACGCACAAATGTTCCAACTAGAAATCTTACCATCCCGTGCAAAAAGCGATTGGCTTCAATCTGAAACTCGTAACAGGGTCCGCATTCCCGCCATTCCGCCCGGTAAACACTCGACAAGTAATGCTGTTCCTTCTCGCTGGCATGCGCAAACGAATGGAACGGGCGATCGCCCAGGATATGCCGGGCCGCCGCCTGCATGTGCGGCACGTCCAGCCGGTAAGGGTAATTCCAGCTATACGCGCGGCCGATGGCGACTGGTTGCCATGCCACTCGATAACGATAGGCGCGCCAGCAAGCGCTGTACCGGGCATGGAATTCGGGTTCTTCAACCGACGCCGCCTTGACGCGTACGTCAAACGGCAGCAAAGCATTCAGCGCCCGCGTGACGACTTGCGGTGGGCGGACGGTTGTGCTGCGAAAGCTCGCTACCTGGCCCACGGCATGTACACCGGCGTCAGTGCGTCCCGCACCCATAACGCTGATCTTCTCTCCGAACAGTACCCACACTGCGTCTTCCAGGCACTGCTGCACTGTACGCTCGCCCGGCTGAATCTGCCAACCTGCGAAATCACTGCCGTCGTACTCCAGATCGAGTCGGTATGTGGTCCGCTCGGCCGTCGTGATCGCCTCTCCGCATGGCATTCTCATAATGCGCGGCTGCCGATGCACGCAACGACAAACAGCACTGTGACGAGCGCTTCCCGGCGACTCATCCGATCGCAATGCAGCGACGTGCGCGTCACCCGCGGATCCCAGCCCCGGGCTTCCAAAGCAAGGGACACATGATCGGCGCGGCGAAACGCATTCAGTATCAGCGGGAAAAGCAATTTTCGTTGATTTCTAAGATAGTCCAAACGCGAATCCCCCACCTCCACCCCCCGCGCCGCCAAGGCCATCCGTAGCCGCTGCTGTTCCGCTTCCAGAAACGGAATCAACCTCAAGGCAAGAGTTACAACCAGTTCCGACTGCGCCCAGGATGACCGCCCCAGCCGCAGTTTACCCAGCATGCGTCCGACTTCCCGGCCATACCTCTGCGGGGGGTGCCGCTGAAACAGCGCTACGCCAACCGATAAAATCAATGCCAACCGCACCGTGAACATCGCGGCTGGGATCCAGCCGAGTTGCTTCACGTCAAATCTGGAAAAGAACGCTAAATCTACCGTATTGTGGCCACTTAGAACAAGATGCAAGAGAAATGTCAACCCCAGAAAAGGCCACATTTTCATGATTTCTTTGAAGATCGCCGCCAAATGCAAGCGTAATCCCAGTACCGCTGTTATCCACAAAATAATCAAATAGATAATGCTAATCGGGCGGTCCGTAAAAATCAGAAACCCCAGAAAGACCAAGGCTCCAATCAGCAGAGCCGCCGGGTGCGGCAGGCGGGTCAGGACAGATCTCACGACGACAGAAGAATTCTCCACTAAACTATCAAACATACAAAGAATTGGAGAGAGAGTCAAGCGGACTTTTTTGACCGTCCGGAGCCAGATCGCCCCGGGATTAATCCCCGGGGCGACCTCGATTCTCTGTACCTGTCAGCTGTGACCTTTAGGCGAAGAAAAAGTCGGTCTCGATTTCGCCGTTTTCGGGCGAGTCGGAACCATGCACCGCGTTCGATTCGATATTCGTGCCGTACAGCTTGCGGATCGTTCCCGGCTCCGCCTTTTCGGGATTGGTTGCCCCAATTACCTTACGCCAGTGGTCGACTGCGCTTTCGCGCTCCAGCCGGCCGACGACCACGGGACCACTGGTCATATACTTCACCAATCCGCCGAAAAACGGCCGTTCCCTATGTACCGCATAGAAGGCTTCTGCCTGCTCCTTCGTCAAATGAAGATAGCGCAGGCCGGTAATCATAAAACCTTCCTTCTCCACCCGGGCCACGATGTCCCCTATGTGCCGCGCGGCGACCGCGTCGGGCTTGATGATCATCAAGCGTTTTCTGCATGAACTCTCTGGTTGCGTCCGTTAGCGCTTGTAGGCCTTGGCCATCATCGCGCCGATGTCACCCGGCGAGTCGGCCACGTGAATCCCGGCTTCGCGCAGGGCTTTTACCTTCTCGACCGCGGTGCCTTTGCCGCCGGAGATAATCGCGCCCGCGTGACCCATGCGGCGTCCCGGAGGAGCCGTCATGCCCGCGATGAACGAGACTACCGGTTTTTTAAATTCGCGTTGAATGAACTCGGCCGCTTCTTCTTCGGCGCTGCCGCCGATTTCGCCGATCATCACCACCGCTTCCGTCTGCGGATCGTCCTTGAACAGCTTCAAAATATCGGTAAACGACGAGCCGTTGACCGGGTCGCCGCCGATGCCGATGCACGTCGACTGGCCGAAACCGTTGTCCACGAGCTGCTTCATCGCTTCATATGTCAGCGTGCCTGAGCGGCTGATCGACGCCCACCTTGCCGGGCTTGGCGATCATCGTCGGCATGATGCCCATCTTGCCGATGCCGGGCGTCAACACGCCGGGGCAGTTCGGACCGACCATGCGCGTCTTGGAATTGCGCAGCGCGTGCTTGGCGCGGACCATGTCCTTGACCGGGATGCCTTCGGTGATCGTGACGATGAAATCAACGCCTGCGTCCACTGCTTCCATGATCGCGTCGGCCGCAAACGGCGGCGGCACGAAGATCACGGTCGCGTTGGCGCCAGTCTGCTTCACCGCGTCGGCCACGGTGTTGAAGATCGGAAGCTTGTCTTCCCACTTCTGACCACCCTTGCCGGGGGTCACGCCGCCCACAACCTTGGTATTGTACTCAAGCATCTGCTTGGCATGGAACGTGCCTTCCTGGCCCGTGATTCCCTGCACAATAATGCGAGTTTGCTCTGTTAGAAGTATTGCCATTGATGGCTCCAATCCATCGGGATAAATTTCGGGGGAAACTGTACCGCCGCTCAGGCTGCTTTGGCTGCCTTCACGACTTTCTGTGCCGCGTCGGTCAGATTGCTGGCGACGATGAACGCGACTCCGGATTCCTTCAGCATCTTCGCGGCGATGTCGGCGTTGGTGCCTTCAAGACGGACAACCACCGGCACTTCGATCTTGGCTTTCTTCACGGCTTCGATCACGCCGCCCGCCACTCGGTCGCAGCGCACGATGCCGCCGAAGATGTTGATCAGGATCGCCTTCACATTCTTGTCGGAAAGAATGATCCGGAAGCCCTTCGCCACCGTTTCGGCGCTGGCCGCGCCGCCGACGTCGAGGAAGTTGGCCGGCGTGCCGCCGTGCGAGCTTGATGATGTCCATCGTGGCCATCGCCAGGCCCGCGCCGTTCACCATGCAGCCGACGTTGCCGTCGAGCTTGATGTAGTTCAGGTTGTATTTCGAGGCTTCGACTTCCGCGGCGTCCTCTTCGCGACAAGTCGCGCATCGCGAGAATTCGGGATGGCGGTCGAGGCGTTGTCGTCGAAGATTGATCTTGGCGTCGAGCGCAGATCACGCGGCCGTCGCCCGTGACGACCAGCGGATTGATCTCCAGCAGGCTGGCGTCCGATCGCTTCGTAGGCTTTGTAGAGCGCCGCGAAGAACTTCGTCGCCGCTCTTGAAGGCGTCGCCGGTCAGGCCCAGCGCAAAGGCAAGCTGCCGCGCCGTGGAACGCCTGAAAACCCGTCGCCGGATGGATATGCACTTTAACGATCTTCTCGGGGGTCTCGGCGGCGACCTTTTCGATGTCCATGCCGCCTTCGGTCGAAACCATGAACACGTTCTGCGCCACCGCGCGGTCCAGCAGTAGCCCAGCGTACAGTTCGCGCTTGATATCCATGCCTTCTTCGATCAGCAGCCGCTGTACCTTCTTGCCTTCGGGGCCGGTCTGGTGGGTAATCAGCTGCATGCCGAGGATTTGCCCGGCGATCTGCCGCACTTCCGCTTCGCTCTTGGCCAGTTTCACGCCGCCGCCCTTGCCGCGGCCGCCCGCGTGAATCTGCGCCTTAACGACGACGGGGTACTTGCCCAGACTGCGGGCAACCTCGACCGCCTCGTCAACCGAATACGCGACCCGGCCGCGCGGCACGGGCACGTCATAGCGGGCGAGTAATTCTTTGCCTTGATGTTCGTGAATTTTCATATTGGCTCCACGCCTTTATCGGGAAACGCACGCCCTGACCGGACGAATTTTTCAATCCGGCAGGATGGTCGTGCCACTGTTGCCGTCCAGACTCTCCATGAATTTCGAAAGCGCGCAGATAATCACGCGCTGCCCGCCCGCTCGCAGGAAGTTCATGGCCGCTTCGATCTTCGGCCCCATGCTGCCCGCCGGGAAATGACCGTCTCTGTAGTACCCTTCGATTTCCGACAGCGTCACGCGCCGCAGATTCCGCTGATTGGGCTTGCCGTAATCGAGCGCTACGAATTCCGCTTCCGTCAGAATAAACAGTTCCTGCGCGCCGATGTCGCGCGCGAGGATGGCCGATGCGCGGTCTTTGTCGATCACCGCGTCCACGCCTTCCAGCCAGCCGTCCGGTTCGCGGTAGACCGGAATGCCGCCGCCGCCGGCCGCGATCACGATTTTGCCCATGTCCACAAGTTGCCGGATCGTCGCGCCGTTAACGATCTGCAGCGGTTCGGGGCTGCCCACCACACGCCGCCAGCCGCGGTCGCCGTAGGGTTTCACCGTCCAGCCTTCCTTGTGCGGCAAGCCGTTTCGCTTCTTCTTCGCGTGTAATACTGGCCGATAAACTTGGTGGGATTCTGCAGCGCCGGGTCATGCGGGTCGACCAGCACCTGCGAGACAATCGTTACCACTTCGCCCTTTACGCCACGCCGCTGCAGGATGTTCTGCAGGCACTGCTCGATCATGTAGCCCATCCCGCCTTCGGTATCGGCCACGATGATTCCCAGCGGCAGCATCGGCGCGACATTCTTCGCCAGTTCGACACGCAGCAGCGCGTTGCCCACCTGCGGTCCATTGCCGTGCGTTACCGCCACACGGTAGCCGCGTTGGATCAGGTCGGCGACACCCGCCAACGCTTCGCGCGTGTGGCGAAACTGATTGGCGATGTTGTCCGGTTCGTTGGGATTGGAGATGGCGTTGCCGCCCAGGGCAACAACCGCGATCGGTAAGGTGATGGCAGGGCGTTCCGGCAAGAAATCCCCTTCGGCGCTACGCGCGTGGCTTGCAACAGTTATCACAAAGAGAAGTGTATAATATACGAGGACCTCACTTCAAAGTCAAGTCACTTCCCCCCGACAGGTACCCCTTAAGCTCTTCATCCTTTTGCTTTTCCAGTTCCTCAAGCGGAGAGCTGCCTGTTCCCAGACCTCTATCTGTGCCACCAGTTCCTTGCGGATTTGCTGATATTCGGACATTAAGGCTCGACATTTGTCGGCGTCCCGATAGAGTTCCTCGTCCGCCAGCAGCGTCTCGATCTGCTTTTTGCGGGCTTCGCGAGCATCGATCTGCTTCTGGAGCTTATCGACCTCGCCTCGCGCGGCGCGCATAGACGTTGACAAACGGTTGCGGATTTCCGCCTCCAGCCGCTTTTGCTCGCGCGATTTCGGCGCGGTTTCGCTGCGTGCTTCAACCGGAATCCGATCGGGTGATTCGCTCTTGCTCCCCCCGCTGTCGCCTCCGTATCCCTTGCGGGCCAGATACTCCGATAGGTTTCCCGGCCAGTCCCGCAGCGTGCCACCTTCAATTTCCAGTACGCGGTCCACCAGCCGGTCCAGAAAATAGCGGTCATGGCTTACGACCAAGAGCGTGCCCTCGTAGGCCTTTAACGCTTCGAGCAGTACGTTCTGCGATGCCATGTCGAGATGGTTTGTGGGCTCGTCGAGAATAATGAAATTCGACGGATGCAGCAGCATTTTGGCCAGTGCCAGGCGCGATTTTTCGCCGCCGGAAAGCACGGACACAGCCTTGTAAACGTCATCGCCTGAGAACAGGAATGCTCCCAGCAGGCTGCGCAGCCCCGACTGCGGCGCGGACCCGGCCTCCGCCTCGAGCTGTTCGAGCACATTCAGTCCGGGCAGGAGATGGAAATCCGCCTCCTGCGCAAAGTAATCTACGGTGACGTTGTGCCCCAGTTTCACCTCACCACGGGTGGGCGGCTCAACTCCCACGATCAGGCGGCAAAGTGTGGATTTTCCCGCGCCATTCACGCCGACAAGCGCGACTTTTTCGCCGCGTGTCAGCACGACATTGGCGCCGTCAAACACATCCACCGCGCCGTAATGCTTGGCCAGGTTGTTCAATTCCAGCACCATGCGGCCGCTGGCCGGCGCCGGCGGAAAATGGAAATGTACGCGACGCGTGACGGCGGGAGCGACCGGAGTATCCGACTGCTCAAGCTTTTCCAGCATTTTCACGCGACTCTGCACCTGCCGCGCCTTGCTCGCCTTGTAGCGGAAGCGGTCGACGAATTTTTCCAGCCGTTCGCGCTCTTCCGCGTTACGTGTGGCCGCGGCCTCGGCCTGTGCCATCCGCTCCGCGCGGGCGATCTCGTAATCCGAGTAATTGCCGAGGTAAATCGTCAGCTTGCCGCGGTCGATTTCGGCAATCCGGCCCACAATCCGGTCGAGGAAACGGCGGTCATGGCTCACCATCACCAGCCCGCCGGAATAGCGGTTCAGATAGTCTTCTAGCCAGATCAGCGCGGGCAGATCGAGGTGATTGGTAGGCTCGTCCAGCAGCAGCAGATCGGGGTCGAACAACAGCAGTTTTGCCAGCGCTACGCGCATCTGCCAGCCGCCGGAAAATTCTTCCACGGGCCGCTGGAAATCCTTCTCCTTGAAGCCGAGGCCGCCCAAAACGCGCGCCACCTTGGCCTCGGCATGATAGCCCTCGAGATCCTCCCAGCGATGCTGCAACGCGCCGAGTTCGTCAATCAATTCCGGATCTTCCGGCTGCATCGCCAGTTCTGCGCGCACCCTCTTCGATTTCTTCATGCAGGTGCGGTAAGTCGGGCAGGCCGCTCCACGCTTCGGCGAATAATTCCCGGCCGCGATGCGTCACGCCATCCTGCGGCAAATAGCCGATGGTCAGGTCGCGGCGGCGCTCGACCGATCCGGAGGTCGGTTCGAACTGTTCGACCATCATCTTCAGCAGCGTGGTCTTGCCCGCGCCGTTCGGACCCACGAGCCCGTGCCGCTCCCCACGAAAAATGGACCACGAAATATGATCAAACAGCGTGCGCCCCGGCAACGCCACCGACAGATCTTCCAGATGAAGCAGCCTCATGATCTCCTCGCCAACGCCACAACCCGCTTTGCCGTCTGCATCCGCGTTCCACCCTTTCCCAGCGCTTCGAGGTAAATAATATACATGCCTGTGGGCAGCGCGCGCCCGGTATTGTCCGTACCGTCCCAGAAGCTTCTCGCCCTGGTAGCCTGCAGCCTCGCTACCGGAAAGCCGCCGCACTTCTCGGCCACGCACGTCATAGATCTTCAGATCCAGGCGCGAATCGGCGTGCTCCAGATGATAGCGGATGGCCAGCAAATCGTCGTGCCCATCGCCGTCCGGCGAGAACGGATTCGGCTCACAGTGTCAGCAGTTCGCGGGACTCGCCTGCGGGTGCGAGCGTACGCGAGTTGATTGTTCCCGGCGTCGAACCCGTGCTGTCCAGCGACGGCGCCCAATTCAATCGGTCATTCGAAGGCGACGCCGTGGAAATTCGCTCCAGACTCGCGTTCGCCTCGCCACCCGACCATGAGGGCCGGTAATCGACCCGGTCAATACACTGTCCCGCGGCTTCGAACAGCAGCAGCGAGTCACCGGTATTGTTCAGCGAAATCGGGGCCGAATTCCACACCACCACCGGAATTTCCGGCGGCACATTTTCGAAGAAGATCGCCGAATCGTCCGCCAGCACCACAAAACTCTGCGGCGCCAGCGTGACCTCCGGCAGGAACAGGCGGCGCGTGGAATCCGCGAGGCAGGTGCCGTCGCCGAAGGACCAGCCCTCCAGGTTCCAGGAAAATGGCGTCGTGTTCACCAGTTCCACCCACTCGCAACGCTGCGGCTCGGGCGCATAGAGAATCTCGTTGACCACCACAAATCCGACCGATCCGCCTGAACTCACGGCCATCGTCCACTCGTCATTGCTGGCCTCGTCATCCGCATCGCTCAGCCGTGCCAGATAACTCTGCACCGGCGCAACCATCAAGACGCGCGTCCGGAATAATCTGCGGAGTCGCCCGCCACCAGCGCAGGCACGATCCAATCGTCGACGTTCGCGCAGCGAATCCTCACCGGCCTCGGATACTCCGCTCGTAAAGGATCAGCGAATCCTCGGTCAGAAAAGCGTCCGACATTCTGCACGCGAATCCGCAACTCAAAGCTGTCACCGATCTGCGGCGCGAGTGGCACAGACCACATCCGGCGAATCGCCAGGTCGTGGTCCGCCGGAGTGACGCTGTTCCGCGCACCCGGCGTACCATGGTGTACGTGGGAATTCGTCCAGTTCGACAGCGTATCTCCCGCCGCCGAGAGGACTTTCTCCTCGGAATAGCCGGGAGTATTGTCGATGGAATATGTCCACGACGAAACGGCAGTGACCGGCGCGATCAATGAGGCTCACGGTTTCGGGACCACTGTTCAGCAAGCCGCGGCTGCCGAAGGTGGAATTGTCGATGGTGACGACCAGCGCACTTTCGGGCACACGGCCGTCGTATGTCGTGCTGCTGTCGTCGAAATAGTCCGGATCGAGAATCAGTACATACTGACCGGGAAGCGCGTGCAGTCCCTGTTCCAGAGTTACCACAGAATCTGTATCCGCGCCGTCGGTAACGCGCCAGCCGCTCAGATCAATGGCCGTTGCAGCGGTGTTGACGAGTTCTATGTACTCATCCGCGTTTTCGTCACCGTCGGGATTGAACATGATCTCGTTCAGCGTCTGGGCGTGCAATGTACCGGGAGCGAACAGGCACACGGCCAGCATAATGACAAGTTCAGTGCGCATGGAAGACGTCTTCAAGATGGCGGATTTGCGGCTCGTCCCCTTCGCCACCATACCGCCACGATATCAAAGCGGTACGGCGCGTCGATGGTGTGTATTTTCAAATACCGGCGGGCAAGGGACTTTATTTTCTGCTGCTTGCGGAAATTCACCCGGTCCTCGGGCAGCCAACTGGAGCGGCGGCGGCTGGCCTTGACCTCGACGAACACATATTCCTCTCCATCGCGGCAAATGAGGTCCAGTTCTCCCAGGCGGCAGCGCCAGTTGCGTTCCTTGATACGTAGACCTTGACGCGTCAGATATTGCGCCGCCAGCGCTTCGCCATCAAATCCCGTTTGCTTAGTGGCCGGGACCGCCTTCATTTGACGGTGGAAGATCCGCTTCAAAAAACTCACGAACGCCATGAAAGGTCCTGCGATGAATCGGACAGGGACCGAACTGTAGGAGCCGCGTGCGATGCTCTTTTGTAGGGTAACCGAAATGTCGTGCGAAACCGTAGATGGGGTACTGAGCGTCGTATTCGCACATCAGGCGGTCGCGGGTGACCTTGGCGATAATCGACGCCGCGCCGATGACCGCCACGCGCGCGTCGCCATGCTTTATCGCCCGCGAAGGAATCGCCAGGCGCAGGCGATGCATGCCATCCACGAGAATTATAGCGGGTGTCGAACCAAGCGCGTTCACGGCCCGCTCCATCGCCATCAACGACGCCTGCAGAATGTTGCAGCGGTCGATCTCCTTTGCCGTGCAGATTCCGACCGCGTACTCCAGTTCCTTCGTGACGCAACGCAAAATACTCTTCCCGCGCCGTGGCCGAAATCGCTTTGGAATCGCGGGCTAGCCACAGTGTGTCACAGTCCCGGAACAGCACCGCGGCGGCCACCACGGGTCCGGCCAGCGGACCGCGTCCGGCCTCGTCCGTGCCGCAAACCGGAGTCAATCCCTGCGCGCACAGTTCGCGCTCCACCGGCGTGCCGTCGGAAATCAGCAGGTCATCGTGGCGGTTGATACGCTCAGGCATGCACCAGTTTCCATCGCGTCAATAATCGCTGTGCCCGGGTTGGCGTGTAACGCCATGTTCCGTTTTGCGCCTCAAAGGTCAGATGGCCTTCGCGCGCGGTCGAATGAATCTCGCACTGAGCCACCGCAAGGCGCGCCATTACCACGGGATGCGGATGGCCATAAATATTTCTGCGTCCGCAGGAAATCGCGGCAATTTGAGGTGAGACCCGCGCGAGAAATTCCGCCGACGTTGCCGAGCGGCTGCCGTGGTGCGAGACTTTCAGCATGTCCGTGTCGAGCCGCTCGCCCCATGCCGCTACAAGCGCGGTTTCTGTGGCGCTGTCGATGTCCGCCGCCAGCAGCGCGGAAGCGCCCCCACCATCCAGCCGGAGCGCCAGCGAACGCGCATTCTCACCGGTGTCGAACTGGTCTTGCGCTGCGCCTGAAGAGAGCACCGTGAGACACACATCGCGCGATAGCCGCAGCACCTGTCCGGCCGCGAGCGCGACCGGCGTCAGTCGACAGCCTTCTGCCGCAAGCATAAGCTCCGTGTAACTGCGCGAGGCTGAACTGTCACCGTTGGTGAAGAGGCGCTTGACCGGCACACGCGTCAACAATGCCGGCGCCCCGCCGATGTGATCCGCGTCGGGGTGTGTCAGTATCAAGGCGTCCAGTTCCCGTACGCCGCGTTCCCGCAGAAACGGATTAATGCGATCCGCGGCACTCCACCCAGCATAGCAGGGACCGGCGTCTATGAGCACGGCCCGGCCCTCACGGGTGGTGATCAGAATCGCATCCCCGTTGCTGACCGATAGAAATGAAATCGTGCAGGACGACGCCGGCGGCGCGAGCAGCGAAGGCCAGAGTACCAGGTTGGCCAGTGACAGCGCCGCTACCAGAATCCAGCGTGGCCGGGCAGTCAGAAATCCGGCGCACAACAATCCAATTGCCGCGTATAGCAGCAGAATCAGTGGCCACGGCATCTCCGGCACCGGCGTTCCCGCCAGCGGCAGGGCCGCCAGTACGTTCACGCCGCTGCCAAGCAGATAGCTGCCCGCGTCCAGAATATGGACCAACGGCACGGCCAACGGTGGCGCCAGTGACGCGAGGAGTAGAAATACCAGCGATAAGATGAGCAGCAGGCCGAAAGCCGGTACGGCAATCACGTTACCCAAAATACCAACGAGTGGAATGCGATGAAACAGAAAACCTACCTGCGGCAGCGTGCCGATCTGCGCGGCCACCGCCGCGGCGACCAGATCCAGACTGCTACACGCGAGACGGTTCTGCGGCTGATGAAACACGCGCCGCAACCAGACCCGCAGAAATTCCAGCGAGGTGATGAGCCCTAAAACCGCCAGGTAGGAGAGCAGGAAACCCGCGTCAAGCAGATGCAGCGGCCGCCACAGCAGTTCGAGAAACGCCGCCGAGGCTACGATGTTGCCGATTTCCGCCTTGCGATAGAGCAGGTGGCCAAGAATGAACAACACCGCCATCAGCGACGCGCGCACCAGCGACGGCGCTTCGCGGCCCAGTTCCATGTAAAGCAGCTACGACCGCCAGCAATAGCCACAATCGTGGCACGCGTGGAATATACAACAGGCCAAGAGTGAACCACACGAAACCGACCAGCAATCCTACATTCATGCCGCTCAGCGCGAACAAATGGCTGAGGCCGGTCAACCGCAGACGGTCGGAAAACGCGTCGGAAAAATCGCCGCGGTCGCCCAGGAGCATCGCCACGCACAACGCCGCCGCGTCGGGGGAAAGATCGCGCTGAAAAATTCCCGCGATCGCCGCGTGTAACCGCTCGATCGCCCGCGTGACCGAATAGCCCGATTGAGGATATGCCACGATCCCGGCCGTGTCCGCAATCAGCGTCCCCGCTTCGCCCCGCGCCACCATCTGCACTGCCGCGCCGCCACTCAAGAGTGCGGTCTCGGAAAAGAGCGCCATCGCCCGCGAGCGCAAAGCAGATCCCCGATCCGCAGAGATGCGAGTACCCCGGAATCGGAGCGCACTCGCACCCGCAGGCCTCCCACGGAAACGCGGAGGCTGTCTTGCGTCAGCAACGCATCCCGCAACAATACAGCCCCACCGTCAGGCGCGGCAGTGGCAGGTTGGTCGATCCGTCCCGTCACCTCCACCGCTTCGTCACTTGCCGCGAGCGCTTCCATCCGCCGCCGGTGGTCGCGGTCAATCACAGCGGTAGCGCGCAACGCACCTAACACCGTGAACAGCGCCAGCGTGAGATACAGGACCGTCGTGCGGAAACTGTTTTTCCAGAGCAGGGCCAGGCACAGGACGAACAATCCGGCGCCCACAATGGCGAGAGCGCCGGATTTCAGATCGAAGTACAGAGCAATCCCAATCCCCGCCATAAGCGCAAGGGTAAATGGCAGGGCGGGAATCCGGCGAAGTTCGTAGGCGCCAGCTTTCATCGCGGCAGGCGCGCCCTTCTGGAAAAGTTACGGCCGTTCGAGAATTATCAGCCGAGCGATTCCCAGCGAAAGCCGCCGGTTTTCGCGGCAGACAAATCCCACCTTCGTGATCAGATCCTGAAGCTGCCCCGAAGTGGAAAAACCCTGCACCGTCCGGGTTAGATAGGCATACGCGCCCCGGTCACGGGAGATCAGCGCCCCTACCGTTCGCATCACGGCAAACATGTACCAGCGAAATGCATGATCAATCACCGGCGAGCGATCGGGCGTAAATTCGAGAATTACGCCTTTACCGCCCGGACGCAGGACACGGAAAAGTTCCTGCATGCCGACTTCGAGATCGGCAAAGTTGCGAATCCCAAAAGCGACCATAAAACGGTCAAAGGTTTCGTCGTGAAACGGCAATCCTTCCGCCACGCCGCGCACCAACCGGTATTGCCGGGGTGGAATCGTTCCCGCCTTGCCATCGGCAACCTGCAGCATAGCCTGGGCAGGATCGAGTAGCACCGTTTGCACCTTCGGGCTCATGGGCAAGCGCCGATAGCGCCATGTCACCCGTGCCCGCGCTGCAATCCAAAACGCGTTGACCCGGTTTCAGCGCTAAATGGCGGATCGCCAGGGCGCGCCACCGGCGATCCACTCCCAGCGAAAAGAAACGATTTAGAAAATCATACGTGCGCGAGATACGGTCGAACATCCCCGCCACATCGTCATGCCCGTATCGGCTCATCGGTAAATGCCTTCTCTTATCCGTTCGCCGTCAAGAGCAAATACACGTAGAAAAACGGTGTGGACAGCAGGAGCGAATCGAAACGATCCAGAAAGCCGCCGTGTCCAGGGAGCGCCGCCGACGTGTCTTTCACCTGTGTCTCACGTTTCATCAGCGATTCCAGCAAATCGCCGCTCTGGCCGACGAGCCCCACGATGATCGGTAGTGCCGTATAGTCCAACGCTACCGGATGTGCCCAGCCAAGCGCCGCCAGCACGGGCAGCACAACCGCCGCTGCGACGATTCCACCAAGCAGGCCTTCCACGGTCTTGTTCGGACTCGCCGCCGGATATAGCTTGTGACGGCCCAAGCCACGACCCGTGAAATACGCGCCCGAATCACACATCCACGTCGCTGCCAGCAACGCCACCAGCGCACCCGCGGGCGCGAAGCGACTCGCGGCGGAGGTATCACCTACCACGGCCCACACAGCCAGCGGCAGCGCGATATAGAGCAGATAGAGCGCCGCGGCACCGAGATTCAACAGCGGTGTCCGGTAACGACGAAAGGTCTCGGCTAGTAGCAGCACGGCCACGCCCCCCACGGCCGATGCCACCGCAACCGGATGCCCCGCAGTGAATACCACGGCGTCGATTCCGGCCACGGCCAGCAGCATTCCCGGCATAAACAGCTGCGCGTGGCGCGTCGTCCACATTGCGCGCCACTCCAGGAGAGTGACCACTTGCAACGCGACGACGAGCGCCCCCAACGGCCAGGAACCGTACCTTACGAGGCACAGCATCAGGGGAATGCCGACCAGCGCAACGGCGATGCGAAGTAACAGATTGCGCACTATCGGTACCTGCGCCCCCGCAACGATTCCTCCGGCGGCGGCCAGCCGTGAGCATCGGGCTCCTGTTCCAACAGCATCTCGACCGCCGGGCGCGCCCCACTCAGTTCGGCATCGGTCATGTTGAAAATGGAGGTCGTATCGGGCGGAGCCAGTTTGATCCGCAGCCATGCGGCTTGCGCGGAATCGGGATGCAGCGTTTCAATCCGTCTGGTAAGTGATCCGCGCGGAGTCGGATTTCGGAAGTGAATCCTCGAAAAGCATCGCCTTCGCATAGAGCGCGATTCGCGCCTCCGGCGTCGTCGAATCGACGGCAATCACTTCCGAGTACAGATGCAACAGTGAATCCGTAGCAACGTTGCCCTTTAAGTACGCTTCCTCCGCGCGCCGCAACAGTTTTACTTCCGGCGCCGGCGGGACTTCAATCAGCGGCAGTTGCAATGCGACACGAGCCACGTTCGCCGCTTCAATCGGTACGCTGTCCGCATCCGCTACAGCCTGATAGCGCTCCAGCGCTTCCGCGGGCGGCGAATCCTTCTGCGGGCGTCAGAGATCGCGCCAGATACAGGTTCGCCCGCCAATAGGGATCGGCGCTCACCGGATCGGCGGCAGCGAGGCGATAGTAGTGAAGCGCGCTGTCATCGTCGGCCAGGCTGTACTCGTAAACCTCGGCCACATGCAGATAGGCGACTTGCAAATCGCGACGGATTTGCAACCGCTGGGTCTCCCGTGACCGCGCGGCCGTCAAGGCGGCGTCTTCCGTCGTTGCCGGAACCACGGCTTGAGCAGGCGCAGTTTCGCTGATGAACAGAATCTACCCGCGCCGAAGTGGAATCGGCTGACGCACGCGGAGTGTTGGAGTTCTCCTCGGAAATGGCAAGGGAATCGGCGTGAACCACCGCTATCGGCCAGCGTCGGCAGACGGTTCGCACCCAGTGAATCGGGAATCATGCGAATCGCCGCCGTATCAATCGGCGGCGTATTCACCGGCAGCGCCGGCGCCGCGGACGGAAGCGAAGCGGTGCTATCCGCAGGCGCCACGACCGGCTCTTCAGCTTTCGGCACAAGCATAGCGGAACGCGGTGTGTTTGCGATCCGGACGCTATCCATAACCGCCGTCGAATCCAGGGTTGACAGTCGTTCCTGCAGGCTGCGAATCCGGTCCAGCGCCAGCAGTCCCTTGGAAATCTGTTCGAGAGCGGCTTGCGCGGAATCGGCAATCGCCTTGGCCGCGCCGGCCCGCTGCACGCTGTCGAGTAGCGCCTTGGCCCGTGGCAGATCCACGCGGTGATCGCGGTGAATCAGCGCCAGCCGGTAGAATGCGAGCGCGCGGCGTTCCCCGGACGTGCGGCGGGTGATGAACTCCTCATATTGTTCGATCCCCTGGTCGATCTGCCCGGCTTCCACCTTCAACCGCGCGAGTTCCAATTCAGTATCCTCGGCATAGGTAAAGAAGCGATCGGCGTCTCGCAGGTGTTCGAGGATGTTATTGGCACGATCGTAGTGACCCAATGCCTGCTCGCAGCGCGCCAGTTGAATCGAGGCGTCGTAGGCCTGGCGCAGATCCGGGCTTTTCCGCGCCACGATCGTCAGTCGCTCACGCGCCTGCTCGTAGTCACCCAGCGCGATCAACGCCAAGGCACTGTAGTAACGGCCGTTGAGGCGGTCAAGCCGCGGTTGCTTCATCTCAGCGGCGGCGTCAAAATTCTGCACGGCTGCCGCATAGCGCTTGTCGTCATATGCCATGCGGCCAAGCAGAAAGAGCATCCGCGCCTTGCGCGGACCGGTCTTTACCGTTTCCACATGCTCGCGCAGCAGGGACTTCGGCCTCCTCCAGCCTTCTTCTGGTCTGCCAGCGTCTGCGCTTTCCAGATGACGGCCTCAGTCACATGCTTGCTCTTCGGGAAGAGCGTCATCAACTCGGTGAACTTCCGCTCGGCGCGCGGCAAGTCTCCCAGCCGGTAATAAGACACGCCCATTACCAGCAGTGCGTCATCTACCCAGCGGCTCTTGGGATAATATTCCAGCAGTTTCGAGGAAGTCTCGATGACTTTGCGATACTTGTCCGCACCCGCCGTCTGGGCTCGCGCCGGGGTGCCGCCCGGCGGTGTCGTCGCGGGTTGCGTCGCCGTGCCGGCGGCGGACTGCTGAGCCGTCTGGCGGTCCGCCTGCCGCCGTTCACGTTCCGCATCGGTGAATTTTCGCTCGACGTTGTAAAACGTATTGTAGTACGCGCAACCACTAAGGCTCGCCACTGCGCCGACAAAGCAAAGTAACAGGATCAGGCCGGACGGGTTTCTTCTCATGGCGCCTGCGTCGTTGATATGGTCGGCATGTGTGCCGTTTCGTAAGCCTGCAACAGTTCCGGCAGGACGGTGCCTGCCGGACCACGGAGGTGATAAGTGGCAAGCGGGGTGAAAGCGGTATCCTCGGTATTGATTTCAATCACCACGGCCCCGTGTGCGCGCGCATACTCGGGCAGTAACGCCGCCGGATGAACCACTGCGGACGTGCCCACCAACAGAAACAAATCACACTGCTGCGCCGCGGCGACGGCTTCGGTGAGGATTGACTCCGGAAGCGCCTCGCCAAACCAGACCACTCCCGGCCGCAGCATGCCGCCGCACGCACAATAGGGCACACTGCCCGAATACGTGATCTCGTCCATCGTGGATTCGACACCGCAGACCAGGCAGCGGTTTATTCGAATATTGCCGTGCAATTCAAGCACCCGCCGGCTGCCCGCCGCGCGGTGCAGGCCGTCCACGTTCTGTGTCACCAGTTGGAAGTCGGCGGCCAGGGCATCCCACCGCGCCAGGGCTTCATGCCCACGATTGGGCTCGTGCCTGAGCGACGATTTCCCGCCGATACTGATACCATTTCCAGACGAAATCCGGATCTGCGCGAAAGGCGTGGAAATTCGCCAAATCTTCAGGCCGATAGCGCGACCATAACCCGTCTTTCCCTCGAAAAGTGGCAATTCCCGATTCCGCCGAAATCCCTGCCCCGGTCAGCACACAGATATTTGTAGAATTTATAATAGCTTGAAAAACGCGATCCGACAGTGCCGCGTTCAATTTGATCCCCTTGACATTCGACCCTGCAATGAGTATATTGGCTTAATTCTGTAAGCCCAAAGGGCTTGTAACCGGAGCCTGCCGGATAATCCGGACCCGGCTCATTTTCATAGCAGTTAACATATCAGGTTATGCCGCAGCACAAATCAACTGAAAAACGCATGCGCACCAGCGCCATTGCCCGCCTTCGCAACCGCCAGGATCGTTCCCGCTTTCGCTTGGCTGAAAAACGCGTCCTGCAAACCAAGGATCTGAACAGCGCGAAACAGGAATTGGAAGCCGCCTTCTCGATTCTGGATCATCTCGCGGACAAGGGTGTCGTGCATGCCAATACTGCAGCCCGTCATAAATCCAAACTGTCGCGATTCGTGAGCCGCCTGCAGGGCTAATCGCTCGTAATATATCGGTTTCCCCGCCGAGCCGGTGTTACTCTGGTGCTCCTCCCCCTCTTGCCAGAGTCGGAACACCGGCTCTTCTTTGCCTCTTTGCACATTACTTTGACTTCCCTCTTTGCCTCGGGAAGTCAGAGTTTTTTTAATGCCAGCCCCGCGCCTCATAGTTGGGCGCTTCCTGTGTAATGATCACGTCATGTGGATGGCTCTCGCGATAACCCGCTGAAGTCGTCTGCACGAGCTGTGAGTTTTCCTGCAGATCCTGTATCGTGCTCACGCCGCAATAGCCCATCGCCGAACGAACCCCCCCCATGAGCTGGTAGACCGTGTCCGCCAGCTTGCCCTTGTAGGGTACCCGCCCTTCGATTCCTTCCGGCACGTACTTCCCGTTGACATCCGATCCGGATTGGAAGTAGCGGTCCGCGCTGCCCTGCTTCATAGCGCCGATTGAACCCATCCCGCGGAACTGCTTATAGCTGCGCCCTTCGTAGAGGATCATTTCACCCGGGCTTTCTTCTGTTCCTGCAAACAGACTGCCGATCATCACGGATGACGCGCCTACGGCGATGGCCTTGGCAATATCCCCGGAATAGCGAATGCCGCCGTCGGCGATGATCGGAACATCCAGCGGTTTCAGCGCCGCGGCGGTTTCCATGATCGCGGTAACCTGCGGCACACCCACCCCCGCGACGACGCGCGTGGTGCAAATCGAGCCCGGCCCGACACCGACCTTCAGCGCATCGATCCCCGCGTCCGCCAATTCCAGCGCAGCCTCCGCCGTAACGACGTTTCCCGCCACCAGGTCCACCTGCGGGAATTCCTTGCGCAGCAGCTTCACGGTATTGATCACGTTCTCGGAATGCCCGTGAGCGGAATCCACGACCAGCGCGTCCACGCCGGCTTCCACCAGCACCCGCGCCCGTTGTGGCGTGTCCTTGACGACACCCACCGCCGCGGCAACCCGCAGCCGGCCATCCGCGTCCTTACACGCATTTGGAAAGAGCGACCGTTTGAGAATGTCCTTCGCGGTGACGAGACCCACGAGCCGTCCTTCTATATCAACCAGGAGCAGCTTCTCGATGCGATGCTTTTGCAGAATCTTTTCTGCGGTCTTCGGATCGGTCCCCGCCGGCGCCGTCACCAGCCGCTCCCGCGGCGTCATCACGTCCACCAGTCGCAGCGTCAGGTTGTCTTCAAAGCGTAAGTCACGATTCGTGACAATTCCGACGAGTTGATCGCCTTCCACCACGGGAATGCCGCTGATGCCTTTGTCGTGCATCAGGGCGTAGGCGTCGCGCAGTCGGGCAGTGGGTGGCAGCGTGTGCGGCTTGAGGATCGCCGCCGATTCACTGCGCTTCACGCGATTTACCTCGGCGGCCTGCGCCTCGGCCGACATATTTTTATGGATCACACCGATCCCGCCCTGCCGCGCAAGTGCGATGCACAGTGCGGCCTCGCTGACTGTATCCATGGCCGCCGAGACGAGCGGGATATTTAACGTGATATGGCGGCTGAAACGCGTCTTCAGGTCCACCTGGGCCGGAATGACACTTGAACGAGCCGGCACGAGAAGCACGTCGTCAAACGTGATGCCGATACAACGGATTTTTTTTGACTGTCCCATCATGGTCTCGATAACTTAATACAAAGCGGCGCTATCGCGCGCCAAACACATCATGAAAAAACTGTAGATACGTCAGCGTTCCGAGCCGGTTCTCGAGCAATACGAGTGCCACGGCGGTCAGCAATATGCCAATCCCCAGCACCGCCGCGTAAACCCGTAACGGACTGCCTCCAAATCCGGTGCGTAACGCTCCCAATAACCGGATAAAACACCACCCGAGCACGCCAATCACCGCGAGAATCGCCACCAGCGCGAAATTCGGCTGGTTGAGAACTCGATAGAAAATCACCGCCAACGGCAATAGATACAGCAGCCCGGCAAAAGCCCAAATCACATAATTGGCCGCTTGCCAGAGATCGACTCGCTCGCGAAAGAAAATTCCCGTAACGCGCACCATCACCATTTGCGCAATGATCAGAATGAGGAATATGCCGGTAAAGTAAACGACCAACCGCACCGGCGCCCAGATCAGATTGACAAGCCACGCTTTCGTCGCCGGCCAGGGCAGGAAATGCGTCAGGTAGTAGTCCAGCGCAAAACTGCCGCGCAGGGCATAGAGGATCGACGCGAGTAGAACCGACAGCGTCAGCGCCTCCAGCACCCCCAGCAGCATCGGCTGCGCTGTGTGCAGAAAGCGGCGATAGCGCAGGTCGCTGTAGAAACCGTGCGCGTGCAGAAAGACGCGCTTCAGATTCTGGCGAAAGACGTTGTTCCGCCGCAGTTCCACGGATAGCAGCACGAGTGCCGCCAGGCTGATGACGGGAAATGCCGCCGGATTGTGCTCGGAATTCCCCGTGGGAACCGGGAGTGTCGTCTGGCCGGTACGGGCGATGTCGAGTAATTTTCCATAGGCTAGCCGCTCATGCCGGTCAAATCCCAGTAATCCAAAACTGTAGAGCAGTGGATCCTTCTGGTCAGGCTGGCCGAGTAACGGTGAACTGCCGTGATAGTCGGCGAAGGCATGTACGATGTAACCCGTGATCGAGTCGCTGGACTTCAGCGCCTGCACCTCGCGGACCACGAACTCTGCCTGGTTCACGATTCCGGCCGCAGCGCCCCCTTCGGCGTCACTCCTTGCCGCCAGCCGGCCCACGCGTGTGATCATCACCGGCATGCGGCTGTTTTGTGCGAGCGCTGCCGCCGCGTTGCCGCCGCCCGCGGGCAGTGTAACCAAAGCAAAATCGGCCAATCCATCAGCCAGCGATGACAGCGTAGTTTCCACATAACACGGGCGCGTATCTTGTTGCCGAAAGCTCTCGTATAGGCCGCGGCTGAATTCGTGAGTGGCCGGATTCTGCCAGTCGAGCTGCCCCCCAAGCCCCCACGCGAGAATCGAAACGTGATCATGCAGCGTGGCAATGATTTGGTCGAATGTCTGTTTGACCAGGGTCCGGTACGCGGGCCGGTTCAAGACCTCGCCGGGTATCCAATACAGGTCAGTTTCCACCAGCAACAAGAGACCCAGCTCGTCCGCGGTCCGGGCCAAATCCGGTGACGGTGGCGCGAAGGGGATACGCACGAGGTTCATTCCCAATTCGCGGATTTGTGTCAGGTCGCGGCGCAGTTGCTCCGCTGAAATCACGCGTCCCGCGGTCGCGTCTTCGGGAACGTAGTCGATTCCCCGCGCGTGCAGCCGTGTGCCATTCAAATACAGGTCATTGCCACGGATTTCGACGTTCTTGAAACCCACCACGCGTGTCAGGCGGTGCAGCGTGTCGGCTCCCGCAATCAGCTCGCCCGTCAGGCGGTAAAGCGCCGGCCGCTCCGGTGACCACAAGGCCGCAGTGAAGCGCGGCAGCGGGATGGTGGTTTGCAGACCGTCCGTGGAACCATGTGCCAGGGGATCGCTGACTGGCCTCGGCCACAACAGCGCCGGTGGAATCACGAAGCGTTACCCGCAGCCTTACATCGCGGTCGAAATCCAACGGCGCGCGCTGCGCGATCTGCACGCGCACGCTGGCGCGTGCCGCCTGGGGATCGATCGACCCGCTCGTCACGATGCCGACATCCTCGACCGACCAGGCGGGTACACCGCGCAGGTAGACGCCCCCGAAAAGACCGCCGAAGTTCGCCGGGTGGAGAATCTGCTCTCGCACTGGCAGTGTAGTACGCGGCGTTAAGCGATTGTCGACGCGTAGCAGGATCTCGTTTGCCGCGCCATACCGCAACTGATTGCGCGCAATGTCGCACGAGAAACCGAGGTGGCTGCCGGTAAAAGCCGAAATAAAATTGCCGTTGATCCAGACCTCTACCGCGTAGTGGATCTCCGGCAGAAATAGTTGAAACTGCAACGCCTGTTGCGAATCCGGCAACGCGAACGTACGCCGGAACGACATTACGCCTTCCGCGCCGCGGAAACAGCCGGGTACCCAGCCGGGAGCATAGCCGTCGGCCGCGTCCAGCTTGCATTCCCAGCCACCGTTCAGGTCGATGACGATCTGATTCGGCTGCGCCGCCAGCTCCGGTATCGGCGGGGAGGGTCGGCGCTGCTCGTAAAACATCAAGCCCCCGGCTGAACACGGCAACGCCGCCAGCACGAGGGCCAGCCCAAGAATCAAGGTGCGGACAACCGGAATGCGCGGAATCATGCGGAGGGGATTTGAGCCTACCGGGATGACCGGCAATTTTCCTGCAGAATGGTCAGGCAGAGTTTCGCACTCAGTTCCAAATCGCTGATATAAACATGCTCGCTGGTGGTGTGCTCGTTCTTCATGCCGCATCCGATCACCACCGCGGGCAGGCCTTTTTCATTATAGACGTTGGCGTTGGTGCCGCCGCCGATCGAGAGCGGCTGCATCTTGATGCCCAGCTGCTTGCCGGCTTCCGCCGCCAGCTTGTAAGCCGGGTTGTCGAAGGAGATGTTCATCGCGTTGAATTCGCGCTTCACGTCCGCCTTGAATGCGGGCGCCACCGTCTTGCCGTCAACCGTCTTCGTGAACTTCTTCACCGCCGCTTCAAAACAATCACTCATGTGCTTGGACTGCGCGTCCAGCACCGAATTGGAATGACTGCGCGCCTCGGCGGTCGCTTCGAGATGATCCGCCACGATGTTCGTCGCGCGACCCGCGTTGACGGTGCCGATGTTGGCTGTGGAATCCGGATCCAGCCGCCCGAGCTTCATCTTCGAAACCGCCTCGGCAAAGACTTCAATTGCCGAAACCCCCTTCTCCGGAGCCATCCCCGCGTGCGCGGCGACGCCTTCAATCGCGTAGTGCATGCGGTTCGCGCTGGGCGCGCGGTACACGACGCA
Source organism: uncultured bacterium (assembly GCA_963735175.1). Taxonomy (GTDB): domain Bacteria; phylum Electryoneota; class RPQS01; order RPQS01; family RPQS01; genus CAVTJX01. Next base: position 60,092 of record CAVTJX010000001.1, read on the forward strand.
GTCCATTTCCTCGCTGTCGAGAATGAACGCGTATTTCGCCTTCACGGCGGACAGGTCGACATGGTTCGCGCCCAACAGGCCGATCTCTTCGGCCACATCAAAGATAACCTCAATCGGTCCGTGCGCCATGCCCGATTCGTGGACGCAGCACAGCATCTCCACAATCGCGGCCACGCCGGCCTTGTCGTCCGAGCCCAGCACCGTCTTGCCGTCGGATCGGATGACGCCGTTATCGATGCGCGGGTTGACACCCAGGCAGGGCATGACGCAGTCCATATGCGCCGAAAACAATAGTCCCGGGCAATCCGCGCCCTTGGCGTCCATCTGCACGTGCAGATTGCCGCAATTCCCGCCGATCTTCTCACCGGCGTTGTCGCGCCAAGTGCGCACGCCGAGCGGCGCGAGAATCTTCTCAAGGTAGTCGGCGACAGCGGCTTCCTGCTTCGAAGGGCTGTCGATTTGCACCAGTTCCAGAAACGTCTTAACCAGACGGTCGGTGTTTAGCGGGGGAAGTGTCATGTGCAGTCCATGGTTGGTCGGTGAGTTCACCCACAACTCCGTCGGGGTGAAGATCCTTTATGGTAACGTCGCAAATCGTTCCGGCGGCATCAGCCGGCGTCTCAACATAGACATCCAGGTAGTTGGCGGTGTGCCCGGCCAGGTACGGGCCGAGGAATCGCTTTTCAAACAGCACCCGCTGCCGCGTTCCGAGGTGCCGGCGGCGGAATGCCAGGCGTAATTCCGTGTCCAGTTCCCGCAGCTCCGCCACACGCTCGCGTTTCTCGCCTTCGTCCACGGGACCGGCGAGCCGGGTCGCGGACGTGCCCGGACGCGCGCTGTACGGAAATACGTGCAGATAAGCCAGCGGAGAATCGCGCAAAAATTTTACTGTGGACGCAAACTGTTCGCGGCTCTCGCCGGGAAATCCGACGATGATATCCGAACCGAATCCCCAATCACTGCGCCGCGCGCAAGCGTTATCGAAAATCGCGCGGATCTTCGCCGTGGTATAGCGTCGGTTCATCCGCCTGCAAGACCGTGTCCTCCGCGCTCTGCAGCGGAATGTGCAGATGCGGGCAGATCACGGATGACGCGGCCATCACCCGCAACAGCCGCTCGCTGATCGCCCACGGTTCTACGCTGCCCAGTCTGATGCGGCGTAAACCCGGTACGGATTCCAGCGCCTCAAGCAGCGTTGCCAGTCCGTCCGCCAGTTGCAAATCAACGCCGTAGGTTCCCAGCGCCACACCCGTAATGACGATTTCGGCGAACCCGTGATCGGCCAGGCGCCGCGCCTGTTCGACCACCTGCGAAATTCCCAGGCTCCGCCCCCGGCCGCGCAACTGGGGGATGATGCAATAGGTACACTTCTGCGAGCACCCGTCCTGCACCTTCAGGAAACTGCGGGTCCGTCCCAGCAGTCCGTCCACCGGCAGCGCGTCGCCAAAGGTCTCGGCCACCGACGTCTCACCAACGTGGACCGCCGCCACGTCTGCCGCCCGTCCACGCGACAGGAAATCGAGAATGTGATCCTTCTCGCGATTCCCCAGCACGGCGTCAACGCCGGCAATCTGCGCCAGTGTCTTCCGCGGTCCGCTCCGCCATGCAGCCCACGGCCAGTAACTTCGCGGTGGGATTGCGCCGGTGCAAACCGCGCAACAGCGAACGCGCCTTGCGCTCGGCTGTGGCCGTTACCGCGCACGTGTTGACGACGTGAACGTCGGCCATTTCGGACGTGTCCGCAAGCGCGTATCCGGCGGCCCGGAACTGCGTCAGGATCGCCTCACTTTCCACCTGGTTCAGCTTGCAACCCAGCGTGGAAATCGCGACTTTGCGCGGCGGTGGGATCGGATGCTCGGTAAACATGATGGGACCCGAGGCACAGGGGTGGAGCCACGTAGCTCCACCCCTGTGTGGTATCCTTAGGGCTCCGGTTGTTCGGGTGGAGCCGCAACGCCGGCGTCCGCCGGCGGTTCGTCGCCGGTGGAATCCTCCGCAGGCGGCGTGGCTTCGTCGTCACTGCCGACGACGTACTGCCGGTACGACTCGTCTTCAGCCTCGGCTTCCGGTTCGCTCAGCGGAGCCTGGGCGGCGAGAATGATCTTCTTCGACTCGCGGTCGAATTCGATCACTTCGAGCTGCAGTTCGTCGCCCACGTTCACGCTCTGCTTGCCGCCGCGCGTGATGCGCTTGAGCTGGCTGTTCGGTACGAAACCTTCCACTTCCTTGGGCAGTTCGACGACCACGCCCTTCTCCAGAACGCGCGCCACCTTGCCGACGGTCTGAGTGCCGACGGCGTAGGTCTGCTCGAACTCTTCCCACGGATTCATCTGCGCCTGCTTCAGGCCCAGCGCGATGCGTCGTTCGTTGCGGTCGAAGCCCAGCACCACCACTTCGACCTGCTCGCCCTTCTTCAGGACTTCGCCCGGATGCCGCACGCGGCGCGTCCAGGAAAGGTCGGAAATGTGCACCAGGCCGTCGATGCCGTCTTCCAGTTCAACGAACGCGCCGAACGGCACCAGATCCCGCACGCGGCCCACGTGGCGCGAACTCGACGGAATACTTGGTTTCGAGATTTTCCCACGGATCCGGCTCCACCTGCTTCAGGCCGAGCGAAATCTTGCGGTTTTCCTTGTCGATATTCAGCACCACCACGTCGATCTCGTCGCCCACCGACAGGAGGGCCGACGGATGCTTGACGTGCTGCGTCCAGCTCATTTCGCTGATGTGCACGAGCCCTTCGAGGCCCTTCTCCAGTTCGACGAACGCGCCGTAACGGGCGATCGACACCACCCGGCCCCGCACGCGCGAACCGACGGGGTACTTCGTCTCCACGCCTTCCCACGGATGCGGCCTGGAGCTGCTTCAGGCCGATGGAAATGCGCTGCCGGTCCTTGTCGTAGTCCAGCACCTTGACCGTGATCCGCTGGTCGAGCTGCACGACTTCCGACGGATGGCTGACGCGGCCCCACGACAGATCGGTGATGTGCAGCAGGCCGTCCACGCCGCCGAGATCGACGAACACGCCGAAATCGGTGATGTTCTTGACGGTGCCTTCCATGATGTCGCCGACCTTGAGTTCGCCCAGCACCTTCTCGCGGATGCCGGCCAGGCTCTTCTCGACGATGATCTTGTGCGAGACGACGATGTTCTTGCGCGCGTCGTTCAGCTTGACGATGCGGAAGTCCATGTCCTGGCCGACCAGCGCGTCGAAGTCGCGCACGGGATGCACGTCGATCTGCGAACCGGGAAGGAACGCGTCCACGGTCATCAGGTCGACCACGAAACCGCCCTTGATCCGGCGCATGATGCGGCCGCGCACGATCTCTTCGTCCTTGTAAATGCCGCCGATGCGCGCCCAGATCTTCAGGAAGTCGGCCTTCTTCTTCGACAGCAGCAGCTGGCCTTCGGCGTCTTCCACGCGGTCGAGGAAGACTTCGATGTCGTCGCCGACCTTGAACGGTTCGTGCGCGCCGAATTCGTCCGTCGAGACCGTGCCTTCGGACTTGAAGCCGATGTCGACGGAAATTTCCTTGTCGCCGATGGCAATGATCTTGCCCTTGACGATTTCGCCCTCGCGGAATTCCATGACCATCTTCTCGTAGAGCGAGGTCAGGTCCTGGGATTCGCGGTGCATTTCGGCCTGGTTTTCCGGCAGCTCCTCGGGCTTCACTTTGCGGCCCTTGAAACGGATCACGTCGCGCGGCACTGGCGGCGTCGGCGTCGATTCCATCAGGGCAAAGTCGGCGGGGGTGGGCTGGTTGTCGTTGGTGTTGAGTTCTTCTGTCATGGTAATTCTCCGGGATTTGTAGCGCCCGCCCGGAGTGGCGGCGGGGTTGAGGGAAGAGGATTTATCGCAAACGTTCATTGCCAATAATCGACCGGTCGTAAACGGGCGCCTTTAGCCGGCACCTGGCCGCCGGGAGTCGCCAGCGACAATTCGCGGATCCGTTCCAGCGCTTCGATCCGAGACGTGCTGGTACTGGTCCTTGCCGCGCAACCCGGCCGGCTTGCAGATCCCTCGACGGGATCGGCTTGCCGAAGACCACGTGAATTCCCGGCCGGTCCGCGCAGACGCAGTCGCTGCGCCGTCGCGCTGCCGTGAATGTAAACGGGAACGACCGGAGCGTCGGACAGGCAGACCACCCAGCCGAGCCCCAGCTTCGCTTTCAAAAAGCCATCCACCGGAGCGCGCGTGCCTTCGGGATAGAAGATCAGCGCGCCCTCGTGCTTTCAAGACGTTCAGACAGACCGCCAGGGACTCGCGGTCGAACTGCCCGCGCCGCACCGGAAACGCGTTCAGATATCGGATAAATCGCGCGAACAGCGGCTTGCGGAACAATTCTTCTTTCGCGAAAAAATGCACCTCTCGCGGGACGATACCGCCCAGAATCGGCGGATCGAAATTCGAGCGATGATTCGAGGCGATGATGATCCGCCCCGTGCGCGGCAGATTCTCCAGCCCGTGCACCGCCAGGCCGTACATCAGGCGGAAGTAGCTGCGCGCGAGCCACGACACGAAGCCGTAGCCGGCCCGCATCGGGTTACGCGCGCGCTCCACTGGCCTGGCGCTTGCGCGCCAGCTCCACGATCCGGTCCACCTGGTCGCCGATGGTCAGATCGCTCGTGTCCAGTTCAATCGCGTCGGGCGCTTTGCGCAACGGACTGTGCTCGCGGGTCGAGTCGCGTAAGTCACGCGCCTCCAGCGCCGCTTCCACTTCGGGCAGCGGCTGATCGATCCCGCGGGCCAGCATTTCCTTGCGCCGCCGTCGGGCGCGCGTGCGCACGTCCGCCGTCATGTAGATTTTCAAATCTGCGTCGGGAAAGACGACCGTGCCGATGTCCCGGCCTTCCAGCACCACGCCGCCTTGCGCGCCCAAGTTCGCGCTGCCAGCGGACGAGGTGTTCGCGCACCCGCGGATGCTCCGAAACCGGCCCGACCCACAACGAAATTTCCGGAGTCCGGATGTCGTCGGTGACGTCCAGCCCGTCCAGCAGGACCCGCACCTGCGACTCCACCTCGCGCTGGCTGACGACGGTCGATCGCAGCAGCTCGTCGATGGAATAGTTGTCGGTGAGTTCCACGCCGCAGCGCAGCATCTTCAACGCCACCGCGCGGTACATCGCGCCGGTGTCGATATGCATATAGCCGAGACGCTGGGCGACGAGTTTTGCCGTGGTGGACTTGCCCGAACTCGCCACGCCGTCCAGAGCGATGATCAGTCCGCGCTTCGTGCTCACGACTTGATGCGTCCGCCCTTCTCTTCGTCAATGAAAATATGCGTCACCAGCCGCCCGGCGAAATATTCGTCGCCGTCGCCCAGCATCCGCCGTTCCCACGGATAACCCGAGGACGTATCCTGGTGATCGGCAGCTCTGGCTCGCGGTACGGTAAAAGTCGGCGATCCGCTTCTGCCAGCGGCGCATGCTCGAAGGCCGCAGATCCAGCCAGCCTTTGTCCGCCCATTCGTCGACCGACGCCTGATCCAGTCGGCAGTTCGTTGCTTCCCGTGTACGGCGGAATCTTCACTTCCGGCCCGCGCAGGATGCTCTTGACCGTCCGGCAGCAAAATCGGTACGCCGATGGAAATGATCGTCGCCCGCAGTTTCTTGTCCTTCTTCAGGATCTGCCACACCTTCTCCGCCAGCGTCTCGGCTTTCTCGTTCGGGATCACACTCGGATCCGGGTAGGCCAATTTCAGCAGGTAGGCTTCATAAAGCAGTTTGGAAAGGTGCGGCGGGCCGAGCATTTCAAAGGCCACGCTGGCCGTGTTCGTCTCCTTTTCAAGCCGCTTCATCTCTTCCAGCGCCGCCTGGCGCAGAATGCCGGCGCGGTACGTGGGACCCATCACCGTCGCGTCCAGCGCGCCGATGATATCCATCCCGCTGTTGCCGCCTTCGATCTCCCACAGCACCGACTGGCTGATCTCTTCGGGCGTCACGAATTCCATCTGCTGGGCGGCGGTGATCGTGTAGAATTCGTCCGCCGAGAAAATCCCGTTCTCGCCCGTGTCGATATACACCGACTTCAAATTCTCGCCCATCGCTTCGCCGATACTGCTTTCGATGCGCGTAAACTTCTTGCCCAGCGGCTGCGCCTTCTCGGGCGGGCAGTCATAGAGCGGAATCGGCTTGCCCCCGCGCTTGATTTCGCCGAAGGCGATCTTCTTCCACGCGATCGCAGCGCCCGGCTTGATCTCTTTGATGTACGGGCAGCCCGGCGTGCGTCCCATCAGGAACAGCAGCATGCTGTGCGCGCCCGCCATCGACGACTTGGCCAGCAGTTGGCTCGACGGTTTCTCTTCCGAGTGCGTGTAGGGAATGTTCAGACCCATCCCACCCGTGCCGGTCGTGCCGACCTTGACGTACGTGTGCACGCCGACCTGCATCGTCGCCTCGAGCAGCACCTGGATGTGGCGAATGAGCTGCGGCACGTACACCGTCCCGGCGAACTTCTCGATCGTCTCAAAGAACGGGTCGTTGGGCTTGAGGCCCTTTTCCCGCGCTTCCGCCACCGGCTTGAGATCGTAATAGCCCGCGTAGATATCCTGATAGGCGAAGCCGGTCGCCGCGTTTACGCAGTCCACAATCACGTCGGGACGGTGTTGAATGATGACGTTGTAAAGATAGAAAAGCTTGAGCCGTTCGGGCGTCAGCTTCTCGTAGACGTCCTGCACGAACTGCCAGCGCAATTCATGATCCGCCATAACCTCTTTGCGCGAAATATCCTTAAACTGCTCGCGCACGAAAATGTCGCCCCATCCGGGAACGATTTGGACCTGCGGGAACTCGGCGGCCAGTTCTTTGGCCGCATCTTCCGCTTCCGCCTGTCGGAGAGAATGAACGACGAGTTTCTGCGGGCCCCGCGCCAGGATCCTCCGGCATACGGACATGCCGACCAGATCCCCAGCCGCCCAGCACCAGCACCTTCGAGTTACGCAACATCATGGCTTGATGTCCTTCTCGGGCTCAGTTTCCTCGGCCGAAGATATTTCTCCCCGACCGTTTTCCGTCCCAATGACAAAATGGTTAGTATCTGCTGCTTCCGGTGATTCGTCCGGCGCCGTCTCCGGCTCGGGTATCGTTTCATCGATGGACCGCGGCTGTCCCCATTCGCGCAGCAGTTCCGAATCGCGGGGCAGATCCGATAGGTCGGACAAACCAAAGTGTTTCAGGAACTGCGGCGTCGTTTCGTAAAGGAGCGGCCGCCCCAGTACGTTTGCCCGTCCCCTGACCGCCACTAAACTGCGGTCTAATAATGTTCGCAGCACGCCGCCGGAATCTACGCCGCGGATCTCGTCGATCTCGGCCCGCGTGACGGGTCCGCGAAAGGCGACCACCGCCAGGGTTTCCAGCGCCGCGCGGGACAGCCGTGTCCGGGCCCGCTCCGCGAAGAGTTTCCGCAGCACGCCGGAATAGTCGCGGCGCGTGTAGTGCTGAAATCCGCCGGCTACGGGTAGAATTTCAAAGGCGCGGCCGTCGCGCTCGTAATCGAAATTCAATTCGTGCACGATCTCCGCCAGCTTGCCCTTCACCTTCTCGCCCAGTGCCGCCACGTGTTGCTGCGGAGTCAGTGGTTCAATGCTGGAAAAGATCAGGGCTTCCGTCGCCGCCTTCAGGAACTTCATCTCCTCGGCGGCTTCCACCGCTTTGAGAATCGTCATGTTCAAGGGCGCGTCGTCATCCTGTTCCAGTCCGGCTTCGTCCGCCGGCTCATCGCCAGCCGTTGCGTAATCGGGATCCGGTGCGAACTCCGCCCCGCCCTCATCCGCTTCCGCAAAGTGAATCCGGGTTGACGGTTCCGCTTCTTCGGCGGAATCGAGTGGCGTTTCCGTTTCGGACAGTTGTTTCTGGGCTTTGCGCGTCATGGCTTACGCGGCCTGCAATTCGGGAACCAGAACGCGGCTGACGAAAATTTCCGCAAACGGCTCGTTCTGATCGACCCGCAGCCGTTGCCGCTTCGCCATTTCCAGCACGGCGAGAAATGTCACCACCCAGATCATGCGTTCGACTTCATTCTGCAATTCACGCAAGAGCCCGAACCGTTTGACTTCTTCCAGCAACTGGAGCACCCAGCGGATGCGATCGTCCAGCGTCACCTTGTCCAGGCGCACTTTGTGTACGAGCTGGTTGTCCTTGCGGCGGATCACCTCTTCGATGGCCCGCGTCAGGTCGTAGATCGTCATCGGCACTAGCAGTTCCACCGGATCGGGCTCGGGCAGCGGCGGCGCGGCGGAACGGAGCATCGCAAAGCGCTCGGCCATCGCTGCCTCGCGGCGCGCGAGTTCGACCGCTTCTTCCTTCGTCTTCTGGTAGAGCAGCAGGCGCTGGGCCAGTTCGTGACGCGGATCCTCCGCTTCCTCGACGTCCTCGGTCTTGGGCCGCGGCAGCATCATCTTCGCTTTCACGGCGATCAGCGTGGCCGCCATCAACAGAAATTCGCCCGCGTCTTCGAGGTTTTCCACGCCGATCGAATCGATCACCGCCAGGTAAGACTCGGTAATCTCCGCCATCGGCAGATTCATGATATCGTACTCCTGCTTCTGCACCAGGAACAGCAGCAGGTCCATCGGGCCTTCGAACAGCGGAAGTTTAATTTGCCAGACGCTCATCCGAACCCCATCGCTTGATGTACTTCATCCATCGTCTGCGCGGCAATCGTTTGCGCGCGCGCGTTTCCGGCGACGATGATTTGCTTCACTTCATCCGGCTGCGCCTCATAATAGCGGCGGCGTTCATGCACCGGCGCGAGTTCCTTGATGATGCTCTCGCCGCACCGCAGCTTGCAGTCCACGCAGCCCAGCGCGCCGCTTTCGCAGCCCGCGCGGATTTCCGGCACGCCTTCCGGCGTAAAGCGCTTGTGATACGTGAACACCAGACAGATGTCGGGCCGCCCCGGATCGTTGCGCCGCACCTTCTGCGGATCCGTCACCGCCGTGCGCAATTTGCGTTTGATCTCGTCGGGACTGTCCGCCAGGAGAATCGTATTGCCCAGCGACTTCGACATCCGGCTCCCGTCCAGACCCGGCAGGCGCGGAAACTGCGTCAGCGCTCCGTCGGGTTCGGGAAAGACCGGTTTGTCGGGCGAATACACATTATTAAAACGCCGCGCCAGTTCGCGCGCGACTTCGATGTGCGGCAGTTGGTCTTCCCCGACGGGAACAACCTCGCCCTTGTACATCAGAATATCCGCCGCCTGCAGCACCGGGTAGCCGAGATGGCCGAAAGTCATCTTCGTCTCCAGGTCCAGATCGCGCACCTGCTCCTTCAGCGTCGGGTTACGTTCCAGCCGCGCCTTCGAGATCAGCATCGCCAGCACGAGAAATAACTCTGCGTGCTGCTTCACCTGCAGACTGCACGAAAATCGGACCCTTGGCCGGATCCAATCCGGCCGCCAGCCAATCGGTGACCATCTCCAGAGTGTTTTCGGGAATTTGCCGGGTATGCTCGAAATCGGTGGTCAGGGTGTGCCAGTCAGCCACAAACCGGAAGGATTCGTACTCGTCCTGCAGTTTGACCCAATTTTCCAGCGCCCCAACGTAGTTGCCCAAATGCATCCGACCCGTCGGCCTCATGCCCGAAAGCAGGCGCCGTTTACGTGTCATAACAAGCTGCTTCTTCTCATTCAGGATAAATCGCAAGATACAATATTCTCACCAAAATAGCAACCGGGCCCGCGATGCGGACCCGGTTCGAAAACTATTTAAGATAAAGTAGTTTGAGTGCCGTTTTCGCCCCTCCGCCCTCCCAAACTGCCCAGTATGCTCCGGAAGGAATTGAAATATCGTGCCTTAGAGTCGGATTCCAGACAATATGATCCACTCCAGCAGCTACTCCCAGTGCTCCGACTTCCTCACCTAATATGTTATAAATACGAATATAAGAAAGCGTCTGACGGGGGACAGCTCAAAACCAGCCGGACGGAACCGTTGAAAGGATTCGGGTACGCCTCCGCGATCCTCGCGTCCATCGGGAGGTTACCCCGCGCTGCCGGAACTGAATTGGGAGCCGATACCATCACCATCTGCCCCGGCCCCACAGACATCGGATACGTCGCGATCAGCGCCCCGTCCGCCGTCCGCTGCTCCACCTGATTGGCCGCAAAACAACTCACGAAAAAGGAGCCGTCCGCCTGCGCTTCCACATCCGTCGCCCCGGTGTCCGTGGCGATGGGATTCGTGGCATCGTTTAAAAGTGCCAGATCCGTCAGCCGATACCGGAACACAATCCCCTGTTCGCCCCAGCCCCCCGCCGCGACCACCGCATAACCGCCGCCAAAACTGACAGCCGCGGGCGATCCGCCGGTAGCCAGCACCGTATCCCGCGCCAGCGTCGCGGCATTGAAAATATGAATGCTCCCCCCGGCTCCGCTGTAATCGCTTGTGCAGACCACGTGCAGCCGGCCCGCGTCATCCACGGCCACAGACTGCGGATTGATTCCCACCTGCAGACTGTCCAGCAGCGTCAGTGTCGTCCGGTCGTAGACCATCACCGCGCCCGGACCAAACACCCCGAACGACAGGTAGCGCGTCAGGCACACGAACAGCTTTGAATCGTAAACCAGCATCCCTTCCGGCGCCACACCCACCGGGATGTCGCCCACCACCGCGCCGTCCGAAATCCGCAGCAGCAGCACATTGTTCGTGATCCAGCAACTGACGGCCAGCGTATCCGCGTTGAGCAGCACGACGGCAGTAGGGATTTGTCCCCCCCGTCGTCGGCAGGTCGCGCAGCGTCTGCTGGCTGGCCACGTCGATTTCCTGCACCGTGTTCAGTAGCGAATTGGTGACATACAACCGCTCGCCGGTGCTGATAATGTCGTTGCAGCCATAGCCCAGATCGAGCACGTGGTTGTCCACCGCGCCGCCCGGAAGTTCGATCCGGCCCAGCGATTCATCCAGGGATTGCACCACGTAAAGCGTCTCTTGCGCCCACGCGCCGGAAGCCAGCAACAGCAAACAGAGAATTCGCAGCATAGGAAGGGTGTCAAAGTTGAGCGAGGTGAATCCGCGCATATATTTCGCGGCCGGGCATCGGAGCAAAGCGCACGATGCGATAGTGCGTATCGAAGAGGTTTTCCACTCCCACGGCGGGTTCGAGGCGCACCCGCCGCAGGTGAAAAGCGTACGAAAGGTGCAAGTCAGTAATGGCATAAGCGCGCAGCCATTTGGAATTGGTTTCCAACACAGGCCGCGCCGCCACCCGCCGGTGTTGTATCGCCAATTCCAGTCCGTAGCGGTGAACCGTCACGCCCGCCCGCTGGGATTGCGGCGCCCGGAAGGTCAGATATCTGCCGCCGGTGTTGCGGTCCTCCGTGGCGTCGCGTGCCTCAGTCCAGTTCAAGCCCGCCGTCACCGTCACGAACTCCCGCCATAAACTCCGCTCGCCCGAGACATCCAGCGTCTGCACGTGCGCGCGTTTCAGATTGAGTGGCACCCAGCGGTTATCGAAGGCGCGTTTCCAGTAGATCAGGTTTTCCACCCGCTGATCCGAGGCCGCCACCTCCAGCCGCGCCCGGTTCGCGCCCGCAGTCTCCGCATATACGCGCCCGGTCCATTCGCGGGACGCTTCCGGCAGCAATTGTGGATTGCCGCGCGACACTTGGTCGTCCTGCCAGAAGAGCGCATAGAACGTCGGTGCGCGATACGACCGTCCCCACGAAGCCACCGCGCCGTAGCGCAGGCCCGGCGCGTGTTCCAGCGCCAGCCGGATCGTCGGTAGCGCCGTACCATCGCCGCCCCACGCTTCGTAACGCAATCCCGGTTCCGCAGCCAGTGTCACATGACGACGCGGATTGTCAATGAGCATCTGCCGCCACACCGACCACGCCGCCCACCGCCAGCGCATGGCCCGGCTGCCGGTAATCTGGTTGCTCTCCAGTGTTTCCCGCGAAGTTTCTGCGCCGCCGGATAACCGTGACCGGCCCCGCGTGGCGTCAATCTGCGCGTTCACGCCCGCCTGTCCGCTCGACTTCCCCGGATTGCTTCACCATCGCCGCCGCATCGGGATTGGTAAACTCCCGCGAGTCATGCTGCCACGCAACATGCGTGCTCGTGTTGATCCGCCCAGCAGAGTGTGTAAGCCGTAAATTCAGTGCCTCATTCTGTGTCGCCTGTCGCGCCAGCGGCGTCAATTGCGGCGCCAGATAGCCCGGCATTCCCCGCGACGCCCGGTCCAGCGCGGCGGACACTTCCGCCGTCGTCGGCATGCCCGGCGGAGTGCCTAGTTTCACGAGCAGCTGGTCGCGCGTGATATCCGCATTCACGCGGCGATACTGGCGTCCCAATCCCACCGTAAACGCCCCCGTGCCGTCGTCTTCGGTAATTGTATAGTGGAAATCGCCGGGGCCCTGTGTTCGCGTCAGCGATAACAGACTGGCAATCGGACCGGTCCGGCCCGAGCGCAGCATACTGACGCGGTCGTAGCTCGGATGCGCTTCGACAGAGACGTCGAATTCCGGTCGATTCGCGGGCGCGCGCGTGGTGATTTCCAGAATTCCCCCAATCGCCTCCCCCCGACATTCGCCCGGCCGCCGCGCAGCACCCTTACCGATTCCACCCATTCGAGTGGAATCGCCGCTAAATCCGCCTCGCCGCTGCCCACCTGCCGTAACCTTCGCCCGTCCACCATGCACCAATACCTGGTTCGCCGCCGATCCCCCGATCCGCGCCGTCACCGGAGCGCCCACCGCGCCGTCCGAACGCATGTCCAGTCCGGCCTGCTGTCGCAAAAAATCCGGCAGCGTTTGCGCCGCGCTGGCGACAATCTGCTCTCGTTGAAAGACCTGCTCCGCGCCCTCGCGCCGCGTTTCCACAGTGATTTCCGGCAGCGTCACCGCGACAGGCCGCAGCGTCAGTGCCACATCTGCGCGTTCACCCGGTGCGATGCGTATCGACGTATCCAGTGATACGCATCGGTCGGCGGTCACCTCCACCCGGTACAATCCCGCTGCCAGCCCGTCAAACACCGCTTCCCCCGGCACCGCAGCCTGCACAGTGGCCTGCCCCGGCCACACCGAAACCGTCGCCAGTGTCGCGCAATCCGCGCCCGACGCTGCAAGCCGCACGGCGATCACGGCCCCCGTTTGCGCGTGGACACTCGAGATCAGGCCGAAAAGTAGCAGCAGCAACCCGCGCCTCACAGCCACAGCCTCCAGATGAACTGCAAATACTCTTCTTTTCCGATCCGCGGATATCCCGGCAACAGGCTGTATGACTGGTTCAGCAGATTCTCCGTGCCCCACATCAGCGTCACGCCCTTAATCGTCGCGGAAAGGCGAAATCCCATTAAATAGGCCGGTGGCAGCGTCGCCGTCCCCGCATCGGAGAACTCCGTGCGTTGCCCTAAGTACTCGTAACTGAGATGACTGCGGATGATGAGCGGAGTCTTGAAAAAATCGCGTTCGAAATAAAGCCGGCTGAATGCACGTTGATAATCGTCCGTCGACGGACTGGCCGTAGTCGCCTGCATGAAGCCCCACGATTCCACGCGCAGCCCCCAGCGCAGCGGTACCGCAACCTCGCCATAGTAACCCAGCGGCGTGTCGCTGTTCACGCGTGACACACGTTCCAGAAAGATTTCCTGTTGCGCACTCCTCCGAAACGCAGTCTCCAAATTCCCGCTTTTGCGAATGGACAAGAGCTGCAAATCCACCCGTGCGCCGAATCGCTGCCAGCGTAGACCCACCATGTTTTTCAAATAGCGGTCGGCGCTCCCCGCCTCCCCGACTGGCGCGCCCACGAAGGTCGCCCCCGTATCGGCAAACAGCGGCGACACCAGCAGCGGCCGGTCCCCAACCGCATACCGTCCATAGCGCCACGCCGCCGGAATCGTCTGTTCCACATACTGGCTGCCGCCATGCAGCGCGAATCCCGCCACCGGCCGCGATTCGAAGCGAACACCCACATCGGCCAGTAGCTTTTCGTCCGTCCGCGTGGCCGCTAGCCGCAGCGACTCCCAGCGCGCGCCGCCCCACACGTCGAGCGATCCCGCCACTACGTCCGCGGAGTCGTTCACCTTTAGTTCCAGCGCCGTCTCCAGCGCTTCCGGCATCCCCGGAAAGTTCATCACCGTATACGTCGTCTGCTGCCGGAGAGTGAGACCCTGGCGCGGTAGCGCGGCGTGTGCCTCTAATATCGCCCCGCTCATCTGCTCTCGGGCGCGAAACGGCCCGTGCCACTGTTCTCGATCCTGCCGCAGAAATACCGTTACCCGTGGATCCAGCGCCGTGCGAAACGAGTCTTTCCGCGACAGCGTCAGCATCCCTTCTTCACGCTCTTCGTAGAGCTTCTGTGTAAACCGGTCTCCGCCGGCCAGCGCCGAGGCGTAGTTCAATTCGGCGTTGTCATTCGCGCCGCCATAGGTAAGTTCGGTCCGCCAGCGCTCGCCGAGGTCTACGCCGAAGCGGCCCCGCAGCCGATACTCGCGCGTCGCGCCAAACAGGCTGCCCTGAGACAGATTGAAACCGTTGTACCACACCAGCCGCCCCGTCAGCTCCGCTGTGAAACTGCGGTAGATCCGCTGCGCGTGCGCCATGTCGATCGTGCCATAGCCGTAGAATCCTTCACGAATCTGAAACTCCGTATACGGGCTGTCCACGGGCAGCCGGCGCGTGGCCAGCTCGAATTGTCCCGTTCCGCCGCCTTGCAGAAAATCGAAGCGCAGCGTATCCAACTCCCCCACCGGCTGCAAGTTGGCCATGAACAAACCGTCATAGCGGCGGCTCTGCGGAATGCCGTCGCGCCGCACGTCCAGCGTCCACGGATCAAGCCGCCACGGCCGGAATACCAGTGGCGCGCCCATCGTCCCGTAGTCCAGCGGGTAGATGCCGGGATAGATGCGCATGAAATCGCTGATGTCTTCATACGAATACGTCCACGTGTCGGCCTGGCGCAGCACCGGGCCTTGCGCCGAAGACACCGTCGCCGCGCAGAGCAGCGCGGCCAGAAGTTGCAGAAGTCGTTTCACGATTGGGCCAACGCTTTTTCGAGTCGGGGGAGCAGGGGCGCCACGATCAACAGAAACACAAGTGCGTTCGACACCAGATGGATGCCAGCAAACGGAATCGCCGCCACCAGCGATACCAGCAGCATGGAAACAGAAAACCCGGCCGTAAAGGGATAGGCCAGGTTCGTTAGCAGGTCGAATATAAGAGTAGTGACAACGCCAAACGCGACGATCGTCGCCGGATAGCGCACGCGGTCATACCGTCCGCGGGTGAACCACGCCGCCAGCCCGCCCAGCGCGCCCGCCGCCGCCATGCCGGTCACCTGCGACACAAGCAATATGCCGAGCGAACTGCCCAACGGGTTAAATCCCGCGAACAGCGCTTCGGTCAGCCCTCCCACCAGCACGCCCGCGCCGGGACCTAAAAGAAAGCCGGCCACAAAGCAAACCGCCGTGACCAGCTCGACATTCGGAACCGCGCTCAGCGCCAGACCTGAAACAACACCCACGGCCACGAACATCGCGACCCGCGTCAGCAACAGCGGCGAGCGTCCCAACCGGGATTCAGGATCCATACGCCTCTCTCCGCGCTGCGGAGAGCCTCCACCTTGACCTTACTCACGAAGGATGATGAACGACTGGCAGGTCTCCTGGCTGGACCGGCAAAGCCGGTCTTCACAGTTGCGGGTCAGCGACGGATTTGCACCGTCTTCCCTATTCTTCCGCCCGTGGCGGACACCAGTCGCCGGTGAATGTAGTAATCGCGAACGGCACAGGGTCGCGGCAACCCCGTGCGCGGCCTTGCTATTCGGTGACCGCCGGAGTCGCCGTCGACGCCGTGGTGACGAGCGCCCGCGCCTTCTCCTTGATCCGCGCCTTCTTGCCCTTCAGCCCGCGCAGATACGTCAGCTTGGCGCGCCGCACGTCGCCCTTGCGCAGCACTTCGATCCGCGCCACGCCCGGCGAGTGCAGCGGGAACACGCGCTCCACGCCGATGCCCATGGATACCTTGCGCACCATGAACGTCTCACTCATCCCGCCGCCGCGGCGGCCGATCACGATTCCCTGAAACGCCTGCAGGCGCTCCTTGTCCCCTTCAATGACTCGCACCCACACGTTCACCGTGTCACCGGGTACAAAACTCGGGATGTCTTTGCGCAGATCGTCCTGCGTCCAGTTGGAAATTCGGTCCATGGTAGTCTATTGTTTACGTGGTTCGTTTTTAAAATCAGGATGGGCGGCGAGCCAGGCGCTCCACAAATCGGGACGCCGCTCGCGCGTGCGGGTGTGGCGCTGGGCGTCGCGCCAATGCCGGATGTTCAGATGGTGTCCGGACAGCAGCGGCTCCGGCACGCGCAACCCGTCAATTTCTTCGGGTCGCGTGTAATACGGCGCGTCCAACAGGCCGTCTTCAAAGCTGTCGCTGTCGGCCGATTCCGGATCGCTGATCACGCCCGGCAGCAGCCTCACCACCGCGTCCACCAGCACCGCCGCGGGCAATTCCCCCCCGCTCAGTACGTAATCGCCGATGGAAATTTCCTGCCACGGATCGCGCGTGAACACCCGCCCGTCCACGTCCTTGTAGTGCCCACAGAGCAGGATCAACCACTCCGCGCCCGTCAGCGCGCGCACCCGCTGTTGCGTCAGCGTGGCGCCCTGCGGCGTCAGAAAAATCCTCGTCGGCGTCCCTGCTCTCGTGCGTGTGAGATGCTCCAGCGCAGCCCACACCGGTTGCGCCATCAGCACCATTCCCGCGCCGCCGCCGTACGGCGTGTCGTCGATGTTACCGTGCCGGTCGCTCGTGAAGTGGCGCAGGTCATGAACCCAGATGTCCACCGCGCCGCCGAGCAGCGCGTTGCGTACAATCGAGCTGTTGACGAGACCGGAAAAGATCTCGGGAAAGCCGGTTAAAATGTCAATGATCATCCGGCTCCGCCTCACCCGGCAGCGTTTCCGGTTCGATCAACCGCCGCCAGTTCAGAATCTCCATCGTGCGCGTCTCGGTGTCAATCCGGCCCACCCACTCGGCCACCAGCGGCACCAGCAACTCTTGTCCTGCATGGTCAATTTGCAGAATATCTTGCGCGCCGCTCAATACGTCTCGCAACACGCCGATCTCCGTGCCGTCCTCGCCCACCACTCGAAAGCCCCGAAGATCGGACACATAGTACACGTTTTCGGGCAGCGTCCAACTGTCCGCGTCGACGACGCATAGTTCCGCTCCCCGAAACTCTGCGGGCGGCTTCAGGCGTCGTGATCTCCTGCAGCGTGATCAGCACGTGGCTTCCGGCCCAGCGCGCAGCCGTCACATTCATGCACGCCAGCACCGTTTCTTCGCGCTTCAGGTAGACCGTCCGCAATGCGCGGTACCGTTCCGGAAAGTCGGAAAGCGGAACTGAGCTTCAACGTGCCGTCCAGCCCGTGCGTCCCGGCTACATAACCGACGGCGCGCAGCTCTCGACGCCTTCACGTCCGCTCGCGGATCCGGCTTAGCGCTCGGCGGCATCCAACTGCGCGGCATCCGTCTGCGGTCGGGCGGGATCGACGATTTCGAAACCGGCCCGAATTCCACGGCGGGCGGCAACCGCGATCACGAGCGTCCGAATCGACTTCGCGGTCTTGCCTTCCTTGCCAATGACCTGTCCCAAGTCACCGTCACCGACTCGCAGTCGGTACAGATGGCGACCGCTCTCTTTCTCAAGATGGTCGACCTGGACGGCCTCGGGATTGTCAACTAAGTGCTTGACTATGAAACTGATGAACTCTTCCATAATCCCGGTTACCTCTGCGGGTTGAGAAGGTAGCCTACGTTGTCGGCGGGGTTACCGCTGGAGCGGTTTCGGCCGCGGGGGTTTTGCTCTTGCGCTTTTCGGCCTTCAACGCCGCGCGCTTAACGACGCGCGCCTGCGGCGTCTTCACGCCACTTGCTGACGGCTTCGGCGATCTTTTCCGGCGGCGTCTGCCGCTTCAACAGGTCGAAGTGCAGCAGGATGCCACGCTGCGACAGCAGGCTCCGCACCGTGTCGGAAGGCTGCGCGCCCAGCGACAACCAGTGGATCGCCTTGTCGGTGGAGATTTCAAACTCGGCGGGCTGCAAATTAGGGTGATAGACGCCGATCTGCTCCAGATAGGCGCCGTCCCGGCGATTGCGGGAATCCATCACCACGATACGGTAGTGCGGCACTTTCTTACGTCCCACACGGGTGAGTCGGATGCGAACGGACACGGCAAGTTCCTATTGTTGATTCTTGAAAAATTCGGATTAACGGCCGCCCAGAACGCGGCGCATCTGGCCCGGTCCGGCCTTACGCAGTTTCTTCATCATCAAAACCATCTGATCATACTGCTGGATCAGGCGGTTGACTTCCTGCACCGTGCGGCCCGCGCCCGCGGCGATGCGGCGGCGGCGGCGCGCGTTCAGAATTTCGGGCCGTTCCCGCTCTTCAATTGTCATCGACTGGATGAGCGCTTCCATGTGCTTCAAACCGCGCTCGTCCACCTGCACGTTCTTGAGCTGCGGTCCCACGCCGGGAATCATTCCCAGCAGACTCTGCAGCGAACCCATCTTCTTCAACTGCTGCAACTGGTCGAGGAAATCCGCCAGCGAAAATTCCGCCCTGCGCAGTTTCGCTTCGAGCTTGGCCGACTTCTCCTCGTCGGCCACTTCCTGCGCCTTCTCGACAAAGGAGATGATGTCGCCCTTGCCCAGAATGCGCCCCGCCATGCGGTCGGGATAGAATGGCTCCAGCGCGTCGAGCTTCTCGCCCACGGACACGAACTTCAACGGCTTGCCCGTTACGGAGCGAATCGAAATCGCCGCGCCGCCGCGTGTGTCGCCGTCCATCTTCGTCAGCACTGAACCCGTGAACTGCAGTCGGTCGTGGAACGCCTTGGCCGAATTCACCGCGTCCTGCCCCGTCATGCCGTCCGCCACGAACAGGATTTCCGTCGGCTTCATCAGCCGCTGAATCTGCTCGAGTTCACCCATCAAATCGTCGTCGACGTGCAACCGGCCGGCGGTGTCGATGATCACCGGGTCGAGGCTGATGCGGCGCGCTTGCTTCAGCGCGGCTTCGCACACCTCCACCGATTTCTTGCTCTCGCCGCGAAACACCGGCACGCCGATCGAATCGCCCAGTACCTGGAGCTGGTCCTGCGCCGCGGGGCGTTGCAAATCGGCGGCGACCAGCAATGGCCGCTTGCCCTTGCTCTTCAGGTAGCGTCCCAGCTTGGCGACGAACGTCGTCTTGCCCGAGCCCTGCAACCCCACCACCATGTACACCGTCGGCGGCTGTGGCGACGTCGTCAGCCGCGCTTCCTTCTCGCCCAGCAGCGTCACCAGCTCGTCGTGCACGATCTTTACGATGAGCTGCGCGGGCAGTACCGACTTCATCACTTCCTGGCCCACCGCCTTCTCTTCCACGCGGGTCAGAAAGTCGCGCACCACCGTCAAATTCACGTCGGCGTCGAGCAGCACGCGGCGAATGTCCTGCAAGGCTTCGCGAATGTTGGATTCGGAAATCTTGCCGACACCGCGCAGATTGCGGAATACCTGATCGAGCTTCGAAGTCAGTTCGTCAAACATGGATCAGCGGTAGCGCTCCACAATCGTCTGAATGAAGGAGCTTGTGGAGTAACCGTCGCGAAACGGAATCGTCAGCACTCGTCCGCCGCTCTCCGCCACATGCTCGTAACCCACAACGTCTTCCGGACGGTAGTCGCCGCCCTTTACCAGAATGTGCGGAGTGATCTCGCCGATCAACGCTTCCGGCGTGTCTTCGTCGAACAGCACCACGTGATCCACGAATCGCAGCGCGCACAGCGCCGCCGCCCGGTCGGCTTCGTTCACCAGCGGCCGCTTCGGCCCTTTAATCCGCCGCACTGACTCGTCGCTGTTCAGGCCGACAATCAGAATCGTCCCCAGCGCGCGGGCTTCGGCAAGATAGTCGAGGTGCCCGCGATGCAGGATATCGAAGACTCCGTTCGTGAACACGACTGTGCCACTCTGCAGCCGTTCGATGTGGCTGCGGCGCGCCGCCTCTGCGCGTGATAATAGCGCCGGGAAATGGGATGTACGAATCATGTGGGCGACACAGGACTTGAACCTGTGACCTCTGGTATGTGAGACCAGCGCTCTAACCAGCTGAGCTAGTCGCCCGAAATATTTCTGATCCCCCCCGTTGACGGGGGGGTTAGGGGGGGTGGTGATGTCTTCCAGCCGAGGCCGGTCGCCGATCCGCCCGAAATCCTTCTGTATTATTCGAATTTCGAGTTTCGAGCTTCGAATTTGGCTTACGTATTGCCCGCGATCACGTCCACGAGCCGCTGCCGCTCGATCGGCACAACGCCGACCTCGCCGCAGACGACGCCCGCCGCGTAGTTCGCCAGTACCGCCGCTTCCACCGGGCTCGCCCCGCCGCTCTCGGCAGTGACGAAGGTCGCGATAACCGTATCACCCGCGCCCGATACGTCGTGAACCTTCATCGCCCGCGTCGGAATGTGTTCGAGGCGGCCGCGATCCAGAAACAACGTCATCCCCTTCTCGCCGCGTGTCACCAGGAACAGCTCCGGCCCAATCCGGTCGAACAGCGTCTTCCCCGCTTCCAGAAGTTGTTCGTCCGACTCAAGCGGCATGCCCAACGCCCGTTCCAGTTCGCGGATGTTCGGCTTGAACAGGTGGGTTCGCGTGTAGCTGAAAAAATGGTCGAACTTGGGATCAACCGCTACGCGCACGCGGTTGGCCGCCGCGATCCGCAGCGCCGAACCGATGATCCGGCTGGTGAGGACGCCTTTGTTGTAATCCTGGAGAATCAAAGCATCCAGCGTCGGCATCGCCGCCTCGAGCGCGTTCAGCAACTGGTCTTCTTCATCCGTGGAAATGTCGGCCACCGTTTCGCGATCCGCGCGCACTACGTGCTGGTCCTGCGCGATGATCCGCATCTTTTCCGTGGTCTTGCGATCCGCGCAGCTAATGACGCCACTCGTGATCGCCCCCACGATTTCCAGATGCCCGATCAGCACCTGGCCCGCCGTATCGTCGCCGCGCACCCCGAAGGCCAGCGGCTCCGCTCCCAGCCGTCCCAGGTTCTGCACCACGTTGCCCGCGCCGCCGAGACCCGTGCTCTCCGATTCGATTTCCACCACCGGAACCGGGGCTTCGGGACTGATGCGCCGGACCTGGCCTTTCAAGTGCCGGTCGAGCATGAAATCGCCCAGCACCGCGATGCGCTTGCCGCGCGCCCCTGCAAGAATCTCTGCGGCGCGCTCGGGCGAGATGTGATTCATGGCGACCCTGTCTTGCTCCCGGTATGACACCGGAATCAAACCTCGAGAATCTCCTTTTCCTTCAACTCGAAAAGGTGATCCATGTCCTTGATGTGCTTGTCCGTCGTTTCCTGAATCCGGTCCTGCGCCTTGCGGCTGTCGTCCTCGGAAACCTCGTGGCTCTTTTCCGTCTTCTTGATGTGCTCGTTGGCGTCGCGGCGGATGTTGCGCACGGCAACCTTCGCCTCTTCGACGTACTTCTTCACGAGCTTCACCAGTTCTTTGCGCCGGTCCTCGGTCAACGGCGGCACCGCCAGGCGGATCACCGTGCCGTCGTTCATCGGATTCAGCCCCAGGTCCGACTTGCGAATCGATTTTTCAATCGACGCCAGCGCGGTGCGGTCCCACGGTTGAATCACGATCGTCTTCGCGTCCGGCGTCGACACCGACGCCACCTGTGCCAACGGCATTTCCGTGCCGTACACTTCGATCTTGAGCGGCTCGACCAGTCCTACAGATGCTTTGCCGGTGCGGATGTGTGTCAGGTCCTGCCGCAGCTTCTCCACGGATTTCGTCATCCGCAGTTCGGCGTCAGTAACGATCTCTCGGATCATAACTTGGTTACCTGCTTATCATCGTGCCGATGTGTTCGCCCGCCAGAATCCGTTGCAGATTGCCACGGGTCTTGAAATTGAAGACGTGAATCGGAATCCCGTTTTCCATGCAGAACGTCACGGCCGTCGAATCGATCACCCTGAGCTGCTTGTCCACCACCTCGAGATACCCGATGTGATCGAACTGCGTGGCTTCGGGATGCGTTACCGGGTCGGCGGTGTAAATCCCGTTGACCTTCGTGCCCTTCATCAGCACGTCGGCCTTGATTTCCTTGGCCCGCAGCGCGGCGGCGGTGTCGGTGGAAAAGAACGGACTTCCAGTGCCCGCGGCGAAAATCACGACGCGGTGTTTCTCGAGATGCCGTAGCGCTCGGCGGCGGATAAATGGCTCGGCCACCGTCGCCATCGGAATCGCCGACTGCACCCGCGTCGTCACGCCCAGGCTTTCCAGCGCGTCTTGCAGAGCCAGCGAGTTGATGACCGTCGCCAGCATCCCCATCTGGTCCGCGCTCACGCGGTCCATGCCTTGGGCCGCCCCTTTCAACCCGCGAAAAATATTCCCGCCGCCGATGACGATCCCCATGTCCGTGCCGCCCGCATGGACTTCGGCGATCTCCTCAGCCATGGTCGTCAGTGTGCGCGGATCGATTCCATACTCGCCTTCCCCGACCAGCGCCTCACCGGAAAGTTTCAGCAAAATGCGATGGTATTCCAGAAGATGACTCGCAGCTTTATGTTATGAGCCGACGCGAATGCGCGTAAACGATTTGACCGTGATCGTCGTGCCGGTCTTCTTCGCCGCTTCCGCGATGACGTCGCGGATCGCGACCTTGGGATCCTTCACGAACGGCTGTTCCAGCAGCGCCACTTCGGCGAACCACTTGTTGATGCGGCCTTCGGCGATCTTCGCCACCGCCGCCTCGGGTTTGCCTTCGGTACGCGCGCGATCAATTTCAATCGCCCGCTCGGCGTCGATCTTCTCCGCCGGCACTTCTTCGCGGCGCACCACCACCGGCGCCGACGCCGCCACCTGCATCGACAAGTCGCGGCCTAACACACCGGCCTCGGGACTCGCCGCCGTGATGCCTTCCAGCGCCACCAGCACGCCGAGCTTCGCGTCGGAGTGAATATAGCTGCCGATGTAACCGTTATCGCAATGGACGCGCGCGAACTTGCCGATCACCAGCTTCTCGCCGATCTTCCCCACCATGTCGGCCAGCACGTCGCCGACCTTCAGGCCCGAAGCCATCTTCAGTTCCTTCAGGTCGTCGGCGGTTTTGCCATCCGCGTCCTTCCACGCCAGAACGATGTCCGCCAGTTCCTTCGCGTATGTGCGGAACATGTCGTTCTTGGCGACGAAATCTGTTTCGGAATTGACTTCCACCAGCGCCGCCGTGCGGCCGTCTTGGCTCTGAGCGAGCGTCACAAGACCCTGCTCGGCGGAACGGTCGGCCCGCTTGGCCGCGGCCGCCATGCCCTTCTTGCGCAGGTATTCGATGGCCTTCTCTTTATTGCCGGCGGTTTCGGCCAGCGCCTTCTTGCAGTCCATCATGCCCGCGCCGGTTTCCTGGCGCAGCTCATTGACTAATGCGGCGGTAATTTCAGCCACGGTATCCTCTCAAATGCAATTGTCGTTCTTCAATTCCCCTCCGCTGGCGGGGGGGTTAGGGGAGTCCGCTGAGTGTCGCGGAGGCTTACCCTTCCACGAGCGGTTCGGCGGCCGGTCCACCTTCGGCGGGAGCGGAAGGAGCAGCGGGAGCGCTCGGCGCCGCATCAGCGGCGGGACGCGGCTTTTCTTCACCGGCCAGCGGATGTTCGCCCGGACGGCGGACTCGCTTGCGGCGATCGCCGCCGGGTCCACCGGGGCCGCCGGGGCGGTCTGTCACGGCCACCGCGCGCATCGCGATGATCCTGATCGCGGGCCACCGTTTCCTTCGCCGCTTCCTGCAGATGCGGTGTGGCCTTCGCCACGGCGATCCCTTCCATCAACGCGTCCGTCAGCGAACGCGTAATCAGCGCGATCGACTTGAAAGCGTCGTCGTTGGCCGGAATCGGAAAATTCACCAGGTCGGGATCGACATTCGTGTCGGCGATCGCGAACACGGGCACGCCGAGGCGCTTCGCTTCGGCCACCGCAATCTTCTCGCGCCGCACGTCCACGACAAAAATGGCCCCCGGAATGCGATTCATTTCCCGGATGCCACCGATGGATTCCAATAATTTCTCACGGCGGCGCTCGATCATCAGGCGCTCTTTCTTCGAGATCTTCTCGAAGGTGCCGTCGGTCATCTTCTTTTCCAGCGAGTTCAGGGTCTTGATCCCCTGCCGAATCGTCTGGAAATTCGTCAGGCAGCCGCCCAGCCAGCGTTCGTTCACATACGGCACGCCCGCCCGCTTGGCTTCGGCAAGAATAATGTCGCGCGCCTGCGACTTGGTGCCAACAAATAAGACCTGTTCCCCGCGTGAGGCAACGTCCTTGATCGCGGTACAGGCCTTATCAAGACATTCTTGAGTCTTACGCAGGTCGATCAGATGAATACCGTTCCGCTGCATGAGGATATACGGCTTCATCTTCGGATGCCAGCGGCGGGTCAAATGACCAAAATGCGCGCCGGCCAGCAGCAATTGCTGCAGCGTCACGTGTCCCATCCAAAAATCTCCTGGGTTAACCGCCCCGTTCGTCTCTTCGTAGCGCAATCCGCGAAACCTTGCGGCCTGCGGACACCCGCGCCCGATCCGAACGGGTGTGGATTGGGTCCGGCGGAATTCCGCCGGGTAGGGGCGAATCGCATCCGCCCGAAGTCATTTCGGCCAAGCGGACCGGCAATTTGCCGGCCCGGAATCTCAATTGAATATCAGCGCTTGGAATACTGGAAGCGCTTGCGGGCGCCCGGCTGACCGTATTTCTTGCGTTCACGCTCACGCGGATCGCGCGTCATCAGGTCATGCTGGCGCAAGGTCGCGCGGAAGGTTTCGTCCAGCAGCGTCAACGCCCGGGCAATGCCCAGCCGCACCGCGCCCGCCTGGCCGGAGAGCCCGCCGCCCAGCACCGTCGCCCGGATATCCACCTTCTCGAGGTTATCCGTCACCTTCAGCGGCTGCTCGATCTGCATCCGCAGCACGTCCCGCCGGAAATATCCCAGCAGGTCCTTGCCGTTAACATCTACTTTACCGGTACCGGGAGTGAGCCAGACTCGGGCGATGGCGGTCTTGCGCCGGCCGGTCGCGTAATAGCGGTTTGCTTTCATGGATCAGGGACTATCGCTTCGTTAATTACTGCATGGGGGTCGGCGTCTGCGCCGTATGCGGATGTTCGCCGCCGGCATAGACTTTAAGCTTGCGGAGCTGCTTGCGTCCGAGACGCGTGCGCGGCATCATGCCCTTCACGGCGCGCTCGATGATCCGCTCCGGATGCTCCTTCTTCAGCGTCTCGTACGGCGTCCACGTCTTGCCTTGCGGATGGCCGGTGTGATGGAAATACTGCTTCGTGTGCGCCTTGCCGCCGGTCACCCGGACCTTCTCGGCATTGATGACCACGACGAAATCGCCCACATCGGTGCTGGGCGTGTACTGCGGTTTGCTCTTGCCGCGGAGAATCATGGCGATCCGGGTCGAGAGGCGGCCAAGGACCATATCGGTCGCGTCAACCACAACCCACTTCCGTTCAACCTCGCCGGGCTTGGCGTGGTAGCTTAGCATATTCATCATCCTGTTTTTTCGATCTTGTAAATTTAGTGAAATCCACGGAGACTGTCAAGCCCTTCATTGGACTATTTGTGCCTCCCGATTGCCGCGAACTATGCTATTGTATATCAAACGTTTGCAATGAGCATGATGGATTTCTCAAAACGATTGACCCCGTCCTCCGCAATTCCAGACTCCATTGTCCACTTACATCTCCCGCTGCGCGATCGCCCGTCCCTTATTTCCGGCCGGAATCCGCTACTCCGCACCCGCCGCGCGTGGATTCCGCTTCTCCGCGCGTTTCTTCTTCGTAACACACCCGCAATTACTTCCGGCGGCCTCTGGCCGCCTTCTGCCCCGCCGCGGCAGAGCCCCACCCCGCCGAAACCACCACAACCCGCCTTCTTCCCATGCACCCATGTGAACGCACCCCACGTCACAAACTCCCCGCCGCGCGGGGTCTAACCAGAGCGAGGACAACGGCAAGTGCGAGACCAAGACCCCGCCGAAACCACCACAACCCGCCTCTCCCCCTCGTTCCCATGTGAACGCACCCCACGTCACAAACTCCTATATCCCATCCCCGCCTGTACATCGCTTGAACATACTAACAATACAGATTCAATATACAAAACAATTAACAAATAATCCGCATTTTATGCTTGACATCCGGCCCTGCACAAATGTATATTACCCACCCCCGCCGGCAAACCAGCCTGCGGCCGAGTGAGGGCAACTGATACACGATCGGAATCTCGTTCTTCGTTCTTCGTTTTCAGTTGTGTCCTTCCTCAGCATCTCGCCTCGCTGCTAACCCGACATCACTGCTTTGCCGCCGATTGATCACCGGCAACGGCATCAGGTATGGTAAGCGGACGAACCCGCCGTGTCTCCCCACCGGGCCGGCGGCGCGAGGCTCCGCGTTGTTCACCACAACGCCGCCAAAGGCAATGCTGCTCGCCGAGGCAGGTCCGTGGACCTGCCCGGAATCTGTATTCAGCGTTTCCGAAGGACGATGGGCTCCTGTCTCCGCCAAGTCTGCGGAGGACCTTGGGTCGATGATACCGGCGCGCCCGTGCACAGGGCGCGTCGGCTCCACCCCGAGGGGTACCACATAGAAATGCACCCTCAGCTTCTGGCTTTCTTGACCGTTTCTACCCTTTACTAGCGGCGGCCGCTGGCCGTCATCGGAATTCGGGAGAAGGCCGCACTCTGCTTATGCCAACAAGCGAGTGTCGAGAAGCGAACGGCAGCACCGCGTCCCCCATGCGAGGCGCGCGCGGCGCTCTTTGACAATTGAAATCGGCCGTAGGGGCGGATTGCATCCGCCCGCGGGCGCACGCAGTGCGCCCCTATAGGCCGAGGAACGCCAGGGGACCAGAATCCCCACGCGGCGATCACGATGACGACGTTGAGTGCTCCTGTTGTTCTTCGTTCTTCGTTCTTCGTTCTTCGTTCTTCGTTTCTTCAGAGCACGCCCCGCAAATAGTCCGCGGCCAGTTCCGGCGGCGTCGGATTGATATGGAACCCAGTTCCCCACTTCGAACCCCGCTGCCTTCGTCAGCCGCGGAATGATTTCGATGTGCCAGTGATACCCTTCTACCAGCGACGGAAATTTCTGCATCCACACCGACTTCGATCGGAAATTCGGCGCGCTGTGTATCACAAAATTGAACGGCGGATCGTTCAGCGACGTCCGCAGCCGCCCCATCGTCTCGATCAACACGTCCGCCAGCCTGTCCAATTCCTCGTCCGGCACGCGGGAAAAGTCCGCCTCGTGCTTGAGTGGTGCGAGAAAGAGTTCAAACGGTGAACGGCTCGCGTACGGCGCGAATACCACGAAACCTTTCTCTTCCAGCACCATGCGCGAACCGGCGGCCTGCTCCTGGTGCAGGATGTCGCAGAACAGGCAGCGCTCACGGTGTAAAAAATGTTCCAGGGCCGAATTCAACTCGATCTCGATCACGCGCGGCACAATCGGCATGGCAATGAGCTGCGAATGCGGGTGCGACAGCGTCGCTCCCGCGCTCTCCCCGTAGTTGCGGAACACGGCCACATAGACGAAGCGCGTGTCGCGCATCAGGTCATGCAGCCGGTCGCGGTAGGCGCGTAATATCTTCGCCAGGTGCGCCGGCGAATGATCGGCCATGTGCCGCGAGTGGTCCGGCGTTTCGATCACGATTTCGTGCGCGCCGATCCCGTTCATCCGGTCGTAGAGCCCCTCTGCGGTCTTGTCCAGCGTGCCTTCAATCCGCAGCGCGGGATACTTGTTCGGCACCACGCGCACCGCCCAGCCCGGTGAATTCGGCGCGCTGAAACCGTCGCGAATCGCCAATATTTCCGGCGGCGTCTTGTCCTCGTTGCAGGGACAGAACGGACAAAAATCCGGCGGCTGCTGCGTCACCGTCACGGCATATTCCGACGGCCGCTGCGCGCGCTCCGTGGCAATGATCACCCACTGCCGCTGAATCGGGTCGTGTCTGAGTTCGGGCATGTTTGAGGTTCGTGTGAAGGTTATACCATCCAGTTCGCCGCCAGCATCTCCCGCGTCGGTATCACAAATCGGAACGTCCCCGCCGGCGGCAGTTTTTCCACCAGCACGCCATCCTCCAGGAATTCAATCCAGAACTGGCATTCGCCGCCCGCCGGAATCCCCACCCGCGCGTGCTGCACCGCAACCTCCAGCACCCGCGCGTAGGCCCAGCGCGCGCCGTCCTGATCGTGCGGCGGCAGCGGCTCCTCCAGCGGAATCGTCAACGTCATTTGCCGGTCGCCGAGCACGTGCAACGCCAGCGTCATCGGACCCGGCATTCGCCCCGCATGCAGCGGATCGAAACGGAACAGCACTTCGTTTTCGGAATATCCGTAATAGAACGCGCGCAATACATGCTCGGCGCGGCCCATCACGGCTCCGAATTGTCGTGGATCGATGCGCGTCGCCCCCGCCCATTCGTAGAACGACGTCTCGCGCCCGTCGATTTCCGGAGCGATCGGAAACGTCGGCTGCAAGCGGCGCTCCGCGCGCGGCGGTTGCGTGATCGGCACGTCGAGACTCGCCGGCGGCTGCCGGTCCGCCGCCCGGTAAATCGCGCTCAAATAGCTGCGGAACAGCTCGTCGAAATGCGCTTCGTAAGGGCGAATTGAACGGTTCGCCGAACCACCAGAACCAGTCCGATCCCTGCGCGTAACGCAGCCAGCGCCAGCAGGCCTCGCGCCGCGGATCCGCCGCGCTCAGTTCGTCGATCACCCGCCGCGCTCGCCCCAGATCCAGCCACGCCAAATTCTTCTCCGGATCGCCGATCCAGATGCGAAAATTGGAGTCGATCCACGAACCGGGATGGATCTGTTGAACCCGTTCGCGCGTGCCCGTCTGCATATGTTCGGAAAAGGTCTGGGTGGTCAGGCGCTCGTGAACGTCAAGCCGCTGAAACAAGAGCGTCAGGAACGCTTCGCCGCCATCCGCGTACGCTTCCCACGGATTCTCGCCGTCGAGGGCAATCACCGCGCACCGTCCCGCCATTTCGCGCGTGGCGTCTTCGATCCGTTCGAGGTGGCCGATGAACTCGTCCACCGCAGCCTCCGGCGTCAGGCTCGGCGTAGCGGAACCCGATCGCGTCGGAAAGCGCTCGGTCGCGGAAATAGAGCCGCAGTTCATGCTCTCCGGCGTGCCATGCATGCGACGTGAAATGCGCGAGCGGCCCTTTCGCCGTGCCGACGCTGCGCTGCAGGATTCCCTGGTCCGTGACCGCCCAGCGGAAACCGCATGTCGCGGCGATATCCAGCGTTTCTTTGCTGACCGATCCCTCCGAAGGCCATAAGCCCAGCGGCGCATCGCCCCAGATCTCGCGGTAAGTCTGCTGCGCCATCCGCAACTGCCGCTCCGCGTCTTCGGGATGTTGATAGTCGGGCCGCGGAAGCTGCTGGCGCGGGATATCCGCCATCGCATTCTGCGTATCGCACAGCAGCGGCAGGATCGGATGAGAATACGGCGACACCGCAAGTTCCGCCTGCCCCCGCGCGCGCAGGCCGCGATACAGCGGCAGCACTTCCGCCAGCGCCCGGCGATGATCTGCCAGAATGACGTCAATGTCCGCGGCGGAGTAGTTCTCGCCTTTGCGCAGCAGTGCGGCAATCGCCGGATCCCGCCGCCCCGCGAAGCCGATCCAGGCAAGGTTGAACAGCGCCACCAGATCGGTGAAATCCTGCGCTGTGAAATCGATCAGCGCCTGGCGCAGCGAGGCCTCAGTCACCGTTTCGCCGCGCTTCGCCAGCAGTTTCTGGTATCGAGCGTGCGGCCGGATATGCACCGCCCAGTTGATCGAGAAAAAATTGCGGAGAATAAACCGCCGTTCCGTGTCGTTCAGATCGCCGGCGGGGATGCGCGAGAGCCGCTCGAATTCGTCCGCGGGCGTGTTCTTCTCCGCGAACACGAGTTGCTCGAGCAGCACCGGCGTCAAGTTGAACGTCATCCGCACCGCAGCCGTCTGCATCGCCGCCGCCATGTCGCGGTAACCCCGGGCCGCGTGCAGCCGCACCCACGGCATGCACGGCCGTTCTTTTCCCGGCGCGTGATAATAGGGTTGATGGTGGTGCCAGAGAAACAATACCGGCAAGCGCTCCGCCGTCTTCCGCATTACCACTCGTAATCCCCCGGCACGATCGTCACTCCCTGCTCCGTCACGATGAACCGCTGGCGGTCCGCTTCGAGATCCAGGCCCACGTTCACGCCGTCGGGAATCCGCACCCGCGGGCAAATGATGGCGCGATGCACCATCGCCTTGCGTCCAATGTCCACGCCCTGCAGCAGAATCGACTCCGTCACCTTGGCCCCCGTGTGGACCCGCACCTCGGGAGAGAGCACGGAACGGTACACGTGGGCGCCGGAAATGACCGAGCCCGAACAAATCAACGAATCCACGACCTCGCCCTGCAAGCCCAGATCGATGCTCGAATCGACGATCCGCGCCGGCGGGTATTGCCCGAAATAGGTGCGAATCGGCCAACTGGTTTCATAGAGATCGATTTCGGGATACGGATCCGCAAGGTCGAGGTTTGCCTCATAATACGAATCCAGCGTTCCGATGTCGCGCCAGTACTTCGGCTTGCCGCCGCGTTCATCGCGAAACGGATAGGCGAACACGCTGTCGCCGCGATTCACGAGCGAGGGAATGATGCTGCGCCCGAAGTCGTGCGTCGAATCCTTGTCCTTCGTGTCGCGGATCAGTTCCTTCACCAGTGTCACCGTGTTGAAGACGTAAACGCCCATCGAAACCAGCGAGCGGTTCGCGTTGCCGGGCATCGGCGGCGGATCCGCGGGTTTTTCCACAAAGCTGCGGATCTTATCGTCGGCGTCAATCCCCACGACCCCCATCTGCCGCGCCACGCCGCGGTCCACGTCCACGGTCGCGATCGTCACTTCGGCTCCGCGGCGGATGTGCGTCTCCAGCATGCGCGCGTAGTCCATCTTGTAAACGTGGTCACCGGAAAGCAGGATCACGTATTCCGGTTTATGACGCTCCAGCACTTCGATGTTCTGATAGAGCGAGTCCGCCGTGCCGTGATACCAGTCCTCGCCGCTGCGATGCTGCGGCGGCAGCGTCTCCAGAAATTCGTCCATCTCGCTGCGGAACAGCGAATCCCAGCCCAGCCGCAGGTGGCGCGTCATCGTGAGATTCGAGTATTGCGTCAGCAGGTAGATCTGGCGGATGCCGCTGTTGAAACAATTGGAGAGCGTGAAGTCGATGATCTTGTAGCTGCCGCCGAAACTCACCACCGGCTTGGCGGCGTCCCGCGTCAGCGGGTACAACCGTTCGCCGCGGCCGCCGGCCATGATCAGCGTCAGCGATTTTTCAAAGGCAGGATTCATGACTGCTTCGCCAGAACGCGCTTGATCGCCTGTTTCAGTTCCGTCGTATCCGCGCTCTTCACCACGTACGCTTCCGCCGGCCAGGTCATGAAATTGTCGCGGTAGGACGGGTAGGCCGTGTTCAGAATTACCGGCTGCCGCTTGTCGCGCGCCATGATTTTCTGCAGCAGGTCAATGCCCGACATCCCCGGCATCTGGATATCGAGAATGATCAGGGCATAATCGCCGGCGTCCATTTTCTGGAGCACTTCGCCCGCGTTACACGCCGTCTCGACGTCGTACCCTTCGTCTTCCAAATCCATGCGGTACAATTCCCGCAGGTTCTTTTCGTCATCGGCGACCAGCAGTTTCGTCTTCATATGCGCCTCCATTCGACCTCCAGCGAAAAGTCGATTGCCCGGCTGGAATGAGTAACCGCTCCTATCGAAATGGCATGAGGGCCGGCGGCCGCGTAGCTTGCGATATTGCCCGCGTTAACGCCGCCCGACACCTCCAGATACACTCGATCTCCCCACATCGCGACCGCCGTGACCACGTCTTCCGGCGTGAAATTGTCCAGCAACACCTGCCGCCAGCCCATCTCCACCGCCTGCTGCAACTCCCGCAACGACGACGCCTCGATCTTCCCGTTCTGCAACATCCGCTCCGCCGACTCCGCATCGCGCCGCCGCAGCGTTTGCAGCCGCACGGCCACGCCCGCCATGCCGCCGAGGATGCCGAGATGATTGTCTTTCAGCAGTACCGCGTCGCTGAGATTCGTGCGATACGCGTCGCCGCCGCCGTGGCGCACGGCTTCCACTTCCAGCGACCGCAATCCCGGCAGCGTCTTGCGCGTGCAGAGAATTTGCGTCCGCGTTCCCCGCGCGGCTTTCACGAACTCCCGTGTCCGCGTGGCGATGCCCGACAGATGCCCCAGAAAATTCAGCGCCGTGCGCTCCGCCCGCAGAATCGAGGACGCCCGCCCGCGCACGTCCAGCACGCGTTCGAGCCGTCCGATCTCCGCGCCGTTCCGCAACCGCTCTTTTACGTCCAACTGCGGATCCACGGCAAGAAACACTCGCTCCGCGACGTCCACTCCCGAAACCACGGCACTCTCGCGCGCCTCGATCCAGCCTACACCCGTCACCTCCGGATCGACAAACAGGTCGCTGGTCATGTCCCGGCCGCCGATCAAGTCTTCGGCCAGGGCTTCGCGGATCAGTTGCTCCAGGTCCATGTGCTTAGGGCACCTTTTTCAGTTGCGCGAATTTCACGGCCAGCAGTTTCGATCCCATCCCCACAAACGCCACGCGAATTTTCAAGTCGTCGAGGTCGCCCGATTTCGCGGTCACAACCCCCTGGCCGAAATCGGGGTGTTCCACCAGGTCGCCGATCTGATAGGGAATTACACTGCTGACGCTCGGCCGGAGTCGGGCTATTTGTCGACTGATCCGCGGGCGATACACGGGTTTTTGCGGTGGCTGGTAACTCTGGTCCTGGTCTTCGTCCTCGAACAGCGTCGTGCGCGTTGAAGTTCGACCGGGCAGCGACCAGCCGCGAATATGTTCGGGCGCGATGTCCCGTAAAAAACGCGACGGTTCCTGAAATTCGAGATGATTGTACAGATACCTCGTCTGCGAATAGGTCAGGTACAGCCGCTCCCGCGCCCGCGTCAAACCCACGTAAAACAGCCGCCGCTCCTCTTCAAGCTCGCCGGGCGACCCCATGCTGCGACTGTGCGGCAACAACTTTTCCTCGACGCCGACGATGAACACCACCGGATACTCGAGCCCCTTGGCCGCGTGCAGCGTCATCAGCGTGACGCGCTCAATGGATCTTGTCGTAATCGTCGATATCCGAAACCAGCGCGACTTCGCTCAGGAATTCCGTCAGGTCGTAATCCGGGTGTTCTTTCAGCCGGTCGCGGGCCGCATCCACGAGCTGCCCGAGGTTCGTCAGCCGGTCTTCGGCTTCTTCCTCATTGTAATGTTCATAGAACCGAATCAGACCGCTTTCTTCGAGGACGACCTCCACTTTCCGCACGAGGTCCAGTCCCGCGAGTTTCCGGCACAACGCCGCGATGAATTCCGCCGCGGGCGCGAGTTTGGTTTTTGCCGGCTTGGGCAATGCCGTCGCCGAATCCAGATTCTGCAGCACTCGCCCGATACTCAGGCCGTTCGCGCGCGCCTCCGCTTCGAGCTGCTGGATCGTCGTCGCGCCGATACCCTTGGGCGGCGTTTGCAACACGCGCCGCCACGCCTGTTCGTCGTCGGGATTCACCATCAGCCGCAGAAAGGCGATCAGGTCCTTGATCTCCTTGCGCTCGTAGAAGCGCGTGCCGCCCACGATCGTGTAGGGAATCGCCTGGCTGATCAGCACTTCTTCAAACGGCCGCGAGAGCGCGTTGGTGCGGAAGAGAATCGCGACATCCTTATACGAGTGGCGGTGCGAGCGCACGAGGTGGTGGATCTCGCCGATCACTTCGTGGGCTTCGTCCGACGAGCGCGAGACCTGCCGCAGCACGGCCTTCTCGCCCGTCTTGTTTTCGGTCCAGAGCTTCTTGTCGGTGCGCTCGCGGTTGACGCAGATCACGTCGTTGGCGACGTCGAGAATCGGCTGCGTGGAGCGGTAATTCTGCTCCAGCCGGTAAACCTGCGCGCCTTCGAGATCTTTCTGGAAAGCGAACACGTTGCGGTAATCCGCGCCGCGCCAGCCGTAAATCGACTGATCGTCGTCGCCCACCACATACAGGTTGCGCTGCGGCAGCGCCAGGGCCAGGGCAAGATCGTACTGGATGCGGTTGGTGTCCTGGAACTCGTCAATCAGCACGTGGTCGTAGCGGCGCTGCACGCGCTCCAGAATCTCGGGCCGCTTCTTGAAGAGATCCAGCGGCAAGCACAGCAAATCGTCGAAATCCACGGCCCCGGCCGCGCGCAGCCGCTGGTTGTAGAGCTCCAGCAAACCGGGCGCTTCCTTAATGAGCGGATGCTTTCCCGCCGGTTTGCCGCCATTTTTCAAGAGCGAAATCCACGCGCGCATCGCGGCCGGCGCGACTTCCTCGCGGCTGATCTTGCGTTCGGCCAGCAATGCGGTCACAATCTGGTCGCTGTCGGCGGAATCGTAGATCGTAAAATCCCGCGTCAGTCCCAGATCTTCCGCGTAAATCCGCAACAGGCGCGCGCAGAAGGAGTGAAACGTCCCCGCCCAGGGAACGCCTTCGGCCGCGCCCACCAATCCGCGCAACCGCTCCTGCAACTCGCCCGCCGCCTTATTGGTAAATGTCATCACGAGGATGGCATTCGGATTTACCTTGTAATGGGCGATCAGGTAATACGCGCGTCCGGTCAGAACGCGGGTCTTGCCCGAGCCCGCTCCGGCCAGCACCAACGCCGGACCTTCCGGCGCCGTCACGGCCTCGCGCTGCTGAGGATTCAGCGAATCAAGAAAACTATCCACGCGTCAGTAGGGTTCCAGTCTGGGAGTCGTTAGCCTGTGACGCCGCGGGCAGTCGTGTCCTGCTGCGCGGCTTCCCGCCGAATCCGGTCGAGTTGTTGCTTGGCGATCAGATGATCGGAGAATGTCGTCGTAAACGCATGCATGCCGTCGCCGCGCGCCACAAAAAAGAGGTAGTTTGTCGTCTCCGGGTGCAGCGTGGCGTCAATCGCGAACCGGCCCGGATTATTGATCGGTCCCGGCGGCAGCCCCGCGTGCAAGTACGTGTTGTAGGGGCTGTCAACACGCAAATCGCTGTTGAACAGCCGCGCCGGACCCTTCCCCAGCGCGTAGGAAACCGTCGGGTCCGCCTGCAACGGCATGTCTTTCTTCAACCGATTGAGATAGACCGACGCGATGGTCCGCGCTTCGCTCTTCGTGAAGGTCTCCCACTCCACGATGCTCGCGAGTGTCATCACTTCGTGTAGATTCATCCCCAACCGCTGTGCCTGCGCTTCGAAATCCTTAGGTAGATGATTGCGCAGGTTCGCCACCATGCGGTTGACGATGCGGCGCGGGTCCGTCCCCACGGCGATGAAATAAGTGTCAGGGAATATATAGCCTTCGAGCGACGGTCCTTCCAATCCTAACGATCGCACCACCGACGTATCGCGCACCAGCGCCATGAATGCCGCCGAGTCGACGCCGATCCGCGCTGCCAGGATCCCCGCGATTTCGGCGCAGGTCCGGCCCTCCGGCAGTGTGACCGGAATCCCGATCCCTTTCGTCCGCGAGAGGTTGCGGATCAACTCAAACAGCGACTGGCCGCTGGCGAGCAACATGTTGCCCGCCTGGATCTTCGTGTCGGCGCCCATCACCCGCACCGCGTAGCGGAACAGCACGGGGTGTTCGATCAGGTTACGCGCCTTCAGGATCGTCGAGATCGAATCGATGGTCGCACCTTCGGGAATCGAGACCTCTACCATCTGCCGCGGCCCGTCGACGACGGATCCTTCGAGCAGGAAGCGGGAGAATACTTCGAGGGCGAACAGCAACCCCAGCGCAAAGAGAACGGTAATCAGTCCGCGAAACGTCCGGGACCACGTACGGGTGTTAATGGGATGTCTCCGCTTTGAGCAGCGCGACCCGCATGACCGTGCCTTTGCCGGGCGCGGTTTCCTTGATAAAGAGGCGGCCGCCGTGATAATCTTCGATGATGCGCCGCGCCAGCGAGAGTCCCAGCCCCCAGCCGCGCGTCTTCGTCGAAAAGCCGGGACGGAACACGTTGCGGCGATTCTTGGCCGGGATTCCGGGACCGTTGTCGGCCACGTCGACGTACAGCCAGCGCGCTTTCTCCTCGCAGGTCACGCGGATTTCGCCGCCGGTCGCCCGCAGCGCGTCGATGCTGTTCTTGATGAGGTTTTCCATCACCCAGCCGAAGAGCTGCGCGTTGATGCGGATCAGCGGATCGCAGGGGAAATGGGTGATAATTTCGATCGGTTTACCGCTCGTCGGCAGCCGCCGGCGGAAGTAATCCACCGTCTCCGCCGCCACGGGCACGATGCGCATCGAGGCCAGCACGGGCTCGGAACCGATCTGCGAGAAGCGGGCGGTGACCCGCTCGAGCCGCGACAGGTCGCGCTGCATTTCGTCGACCGCGTGCTCCTTCGGTCCGCCCTGCTTGAGCAACTCGATCCAACCCATCAGCGAGGTCAGCGGCGTACCGAGCTGGTGCGCCGTTTCTTTGGCGAGGCCGACCCACACCATACGCTCTTCGCTGCGCTTGATATTGCGGAAACCCGTGTAACCGACAATCACGAACAGGCCCGCGACCGCAATTTCGATCCACGGCAGCCAGCGGAGCTGGCGGATCACCAGCGAGTCGCCGTAGTGAAACCAGTCCACCTGGCTTTCGCCCACGAGAATCGGCAGCGGCGCGTTACCTTCCGCGTCCATGGCACGGATCAGCCGCCGCAGTTCCGTACGGGCCGCGGCGGTGGTGTCGCCCGGCAGAATCGATATATTCTTCCAGTGCTTCGGATTCGCGGCGGCGTCGGTGACGATGATCGGAAAGTCCACCGCCTGGATCTGTTCCAGCGCCAGCGCGATCAGCTCCGGATACTCGCTGTTGACAAGCACGGAATAGAGGCGGATCTTCTGCTGCAGCGTACTGCGCGTGGAATCCTTCAGCCGCCCCACGAGCACTTGCGTGTAGACGAGCACGGAGACGATAAGCGTCACCGCCACCAGAAAGAGCAGGCCCTTGAACGTGCCGACGTGCTGATAGGCCAGTCTGCGACCGATCCACATAGAAATAATTTACGCTCCGGGTTGCCGCGCGCCGTTTCCGGCACTCCCGTTGGTTTCGCCCGAATCGAATTTGACCGGGTAGGTGCGGTCGCGTTCCGACGAGTGCACCATCTTCTCGGCGATCAGCCCGAAGGAGAAGAACTGCACGCCGATCACCATGAGCAGAATGCCGAGAAACAGCAAAGGCCGGTTGCCGATGGCGATACCGTTGAACCAGCCGACGGTCAGATAGAGGTTGACCAGAAAACCCATCATCCCGCAGACCAACCCCATCGAGCCAAAGAGGTGCAGCGGAGCGCGATTGTAATCGGAAATAAAAAGCACCGTCAGCAGATCGAAAAAACCGTTGACAAAGCGGTTCGCGCCGAACTTCGTCTGGCCGTACTTGCGCGCGTGGTGCTGCACCGGAATCTCGGTAATCCGGTAGCCCAGTTTAAAGGCCAGCACGGGCAGAAAGCGATGCAATTCGCCGTAGACGGGAATGTCTTTCACGACTTCACCGCGATACGCCTTCAAACCGCAGTTGAAGTCGTGCAGGCGGATTCCCGAAAGGCGGCTGGTCACGCGGTTGAACAGCTTCGACGGCAGGTTTTTCGAGAACACCGGATCGTGCCGTGTCTTTTTCCAACCTGAAACGAGATCGAAGCCCTCTTCGAGCTTGGCGATCAGTCCGGGAATTTCCGCCGGGTCGTCCTGCAAGTCCGAGTCCATGGTAATAACGAACCGCCCACTGGCGGCGCGAAAGCCGGTGGCCAGCGCCGCCGACTTGCCGAAGTTGCGGCGGAACGAAATCACGCGCACGCGCGCGTCGCGCGCGGCCAGCTCTTGCAGCACCGCCAGCGAGTTGTCCCGGCTGCCGTCGTCGATAAAGATCAGTTCATAAGCCGCGCCCATGCCGGAGAGCACGGACGACAGCCGCTGATGCAATTCCGGCAGCGATTCACTTTCATTGAGCAGCGGCACCACCACGCTGATGTACGGACGGCCGGTGTCATTCACTGGACCTGGGCTCCTCGGCGTTGGAACCGGATGTGCTTCCATGCGATGAATACTCCTCGGCATCAAGCGATATTCGGCTCAGCGACCACGTAAAGCGGACCGACCCCGATTCGTTCGAGCAGGTTGCCCGCGTGGCCACCGGCCAGCCATGAATCCAGCGGATGCGATCAAAGCGCTTGATCAGCGGATCGTGTCCCGCCCGATACAACCGCTCCTCCGACAGCACGCTCCGCGTTCCTGAAAGCGTGAAAATGTAGGTTGCGTTCCCGCAGTAACCGCGGATCCGCGATACGTTGTTCTCCGTCCAGACGCTATCCGTTTGAAAACCGCCGCTGCGTCCGCTGACCGGAAAGGGCAGCATATCCCGCGGATCCCAGTTGGGCAGGTCCAGCGGAATGAGCTGTCCCAGGGCGACGGTGTCCTTGACGCTGAAGGCGCGCGGCGCGGCGTGCGAGTCCCAATAGAGTAGTTGTTGCGGCGTGACGTAGAAATTTCCCAGAAAACGGTTATAGGGCTTGGTAAAGCCGACTTCGTAGCGCTCGCCCATGAGGTACATGATGTGCCCTTTGGCGACGACGCTTTCCTTGTCGATGCGAATCTTGAGTTTCATCGTCGCGCCCAGCGAGCGCCAGGCTTCCACGCGGTCGAGATAGGCGCCCATTGCCTGCACGGGCGTGGCCGGCGGCGCATTGCCGCGCAGGATTCTCGAAGAAGCGCATCCGCCGGCCAGTAACGCACCAAGCAGGACCAGGGTCAGCAGTTTAAGGCGCAATTTTTTGTCTCAGGGCTTCATTTTGCGGGGCCAGTTCCAAGGATCGCCGGTAAAAGTCCTGGGCTTTGCGGCGCGCGCCCTTTTTCGCGTAGGCGTCCCCGAGGTGTTCAAGAATATCGGCGCTGTTCGGACTTAAATTGTTCGCTTTTTTCAGCTCGTGGATAGCGCGCTTGGTGTGCCCTAATCCGAATTCGATCCAACCCATCGTATCATGGTAAGCGCCGTTGCCCGGTTCGCGGGCTAACGCCTGTTCCGCAAGGATTTTAGCGCGTTCAAGTTCCCGCCCACGGCTGGCCAACGTATAAGCGAGATTATTCAAATAAATTGCGGCGCTATCGGAGAGCGGAATCGCCCGTTCATACAGCGCCACCGCCTGGTCCACACTGTCGAGCTGATCATAGATCAGCGCCAGCGCGCCCATCGCTACGAACTGCGTCGAATCCAGTACGATCGCCTGGCTGAGCGCCGCCACCGCTTCCGTCTGACGGTTCAGGCGGTTCAAGGCCGTCCCCTTTAAGCTGAGCATGCCCGCGTTTGGCGTCACGTGATGTTCGGCGCTGTCGAGAATCGCCACCGCGGCCACAAAGTCCAGACGGTCCATGGCCAGCACGGCCCGGCCCATCCAGAAACGCGACTCGGAGGGTTCCATCTCGTTGGCCTTAAGGACCAGCGCCGCGCCGCGCACGCTGTCGCCCTGTTGCAGACAGACCGTTCCCAGGGTATACACCAGACCCGCGTCGGTGCTGTCGGCGGCAATGAGTTTCTGCAGCAGCGCAGCCGCCCGGGCGGTTTGACCTGAAGTCAGATAAACCGCGAGTACCTGCCGGGTCAGGAGGTCGGATTCGCCTTCGAGCTTCCGCCAGCCTTTGATACAGCTTATCGGCGGCGTCGAAGGCTTCCAGACTCAGTTCCACGGCCAGCAGTTGCCGCAAATATTGTGCGTTGTTCGGCGCGAGTTGCGTGAGTTTGCGGAGTGCATTGCGCGCCCCGGCCAAGTTTCCCATGGCGCGGAACAGCAACGATTGCAGCTCCAGCGCGGGGAGATAATCGGGCCGCGCCTTGAGCGCCCGGTTGATCAGGCCGCCCGCTTCGGCGGGATTGCCGAGCAGCACGTAGTCCTGCGCCAGCGCCACGAGGATGAACGCCGACGTCGAATCGAATCGCAGCGCCTCCTGATAATGGAAGACGGCGCGGTAATAATCTTCCATCTGGTCCGCCACCGTGCCGCGAATGAACTGGTCCATCGCGCGGCGTGGCTTTCCGCGGCGTCGGATCCCACCGTCGCCGCGATCGCTGGCGTTCCCAGCAATACCGTCAGGATGAGCAATACGGCTACGCGCTTAATCAGTGAACATCCTCACGATATCGTGGTAAGAGACGAATAATACCAGCAGAATCAGCAGCGCCATTCCCGCCTGCTGAATGTACAGTTTGACTTTGGTCGGAATCGGCCGGCGCATGATGGACTCGATCACCACGTACACCACGTGACCGCCGTCGAGCGCCGGGAACGGCAGAATGTTCAGGAACGCGATGGAAACACTGATGTAGGCAATGAAGAAGAAAAACGAACCTGCTCCCTGCCGCGCACTTTCGCCCGAGAGCCGCGCCACGCCCAACGGTCCGGCGAGCTGCGAGACGCTGCTCTCCCCCGTCGCCAGTCCTTTGAGGAAGCCGACAATACCCACCGTCGTGCCCGCGCAGAAGCGCCAGCCGCGCACGGCCGCATCCACCGGACCCGCCGAGCGGTACTCGACCTCAGGCGCGATGCCGATGACTTTGCGCTTCGCTTCGCCTTCGCCCGACAGCGTCGTCGGAATTAAAAACGTCAACTTGGCGGTGTCGGCCCGCATCACCGTCAACTGGATGGTATCGCTCGCGAGGCCGATGGCGTCGATCACCGCGTCCCAGGTGGGAGTGTCCGTGCCGTTGACGACGATGATCTGATCCCCGGCATGCACTCCCGCCGCCAGCGCCGGCATGTCGGCGATCACTTCGCCCACCCGCGTGCCTTTCACGTCGGCCACGCCGACCGCCAGCGTCAATCCGGCAATGATCAGGAATGCCGTCACGTAGTTCATGATCACGCCCGCGGAGAGCACAAAGATCTTTTGTGCGGGATTCTTCGACATGAATTCGTCGGGCGCGCCGGTGATTCCTTCGTCGTCCATCGACTCATCGACCATACCCGCGATTTGCACATAGCCGCCGAGCGGAATCCACGAAATCGAATACTCTGTGTCACCCCGCGTCCACGAGAAGATTTTCGGCGGGAAACCGACGGAGAAGCGCCGCACGCGCATGCCCGTCAGCCGGGCCGCAAGGAAGTGGCCAAACTCGTGGATCGTGACGATAAACAGAATCGTAGCGATAAATGTAACGAACGTGAACAGCATCCGTAACCTTATACTGAAGTCGAGAAAGTTTACGCAAGGAATCTCCGGCCAGCGCACGCGCCCGTCTGTCCGCCGCGCGCACGGTTTCGACATTTTGAAGCGGTTCGTCGGGCCAGGCGGCAAGCACCTCAGCAATCACCCGGGCGATATCGGTGAAGCGGATGCGGCCGGCGAGAAACGCTTCCACCGCCGCCTCATCCGCCGCGGAAAGCGCCGCCGGCGCCGTTCCGCCCTTGGCCAGCGCCTTGAACGCCAGTTCCAGGCAGGGAAACTCCGCGCGCGTCACGGGGGCGAACGTCAGCGCTCCCAGAGAGCGGATATCCGTAGGCACCAGCGTGCTCGCCACGCGGTCAGGATACGACAGCGCGAAGAGAATCGGCAGCCGCATGTCCGGCGCGCTGAGCTGCGCTTTGAAGTTTCCGTCCGTGAATTCCACCAGCGAATGCACCACCGACTGCCGGTGCGCCACCACGTCAATTTGGGCGACCGGCACTCCGAACAGCCGTTCGGCCTCGATGACCTCGAGCCCCTTGTTGAAGAGCGTGGCCGAATCCACGGAGATTTTCGGTCCCATCTTCCACGTCGGGTGCGCCAACGCTTCCGCCACCGTCACATTATCAAGATCCGCCTGTTTCCGTCCCCAGAATGGCCCGCCCGAACTCGTCAACCAGATTTTGCGCACGGATTCGATGCGCTCGCCCATCAGGCATTGGAAGATCGCGCTGTGCTCCGAATCGATAGGCAATACGTGCGTGCCGTGTTCGCGGGCCGCCTGCATCACCAGCGGGCCCGCCGCCACCAGCGTTTCCTTATTCGCCAACGCGACCGGCAATCCACGTTCCAACGCCGCAAAGGTCGGTTCGAGTCCCGCGCTCCCCGTCAGCGAGTTCACCAACAGATCGTATTCCGCCTCCGCCGCCTGCGCCGCTACGGCCCCGTTCCCGGCGTAAACGCGCGGCAGCGTCGGGCCCTTCTGAGCAATGTTCCGGCCGCCGGGGACGGAATCGACCTCCAACGCCAGGGATTCGACGTGGAATTCCACCGCAAGGTCGAACAGCGCCGCCGCACTGGAGCGCGCGGCTAGTCCGACCACTTGAAAGCGATCGGGGTGCGCACGCACAACCGAAAGCACGCTGGCGCCGATGGAACCCGTCGCGCCCTGCAGGAGCAGCCGCTTGCGTGGGGCAGTTGGCATGCTTCAGCGCTCCATCACGGATGCGTCGATGCTCTCCGGGAACGCCGCGAAGACTTCGATGAAACTCCGCTCCATGGCCGCGCGTAAATCGTCCGGTCGAACGGCGCGGCCAAGTTCCGCAGAAGCCGAGGTGGCCTTAGCGGCAAGCTTCGTCCGCAGCAATTCGCGGGAATGTTCGTCCGTCGTGCGCAGAAAATCGACGATCCGCAGATGATCGTCGCCGGTCAGAATTGAGCCGTGTTGCAGAATCGCCCGCGTGAGCTTGCGCTGTGCGCTGCCGACGAGCTTTTTGCCGTGCGCGGTCACTTCCCAGCGCGAGGTGCGGACAAAGCAGGAGACGCGGTTGGGCAGCGCCGCCATTGGCTCACCGCGCTCGTCCACTTCCGCCGCCACGCCCACGGCCTGCAATCCGCGGGCGATGGCTCGCGCCACATATTCCTGCACCAGCGCCGCCGCGCCCGGCTGCGCGCCGAGCGGCAGGATCACGGCGTAGGTCAATTCTTCACTGTGCAGCACCGCGGCGCCGCCCGTCGGCCGCCGTACCCACGGCACACCAGCCGCAGACAAGCGCGCGAAGTCCAGCGACTCTTCGCCCTGATGAAAGCCGAGCGACATCGTCGGCACGTTCCACTCATAGAAGCGCAGCACGGGTCCGCAGTCCGCGCGTTCGCAACGCTCCAATAAGTCCTGGTCTTCCAACATCAGCACGGCGCCGGACGTCTTCGGCTGCTGCTGCACGCGAAACGTAATCATGCCTCTTCCTCGGACGACGCCACCTGGCGGTTGCCGGGCAGGAGGCCACGCTTGGATTTGGCGATGAAATCCAGAATATGCCGCACTTCCGGAACGCCGCCCAACTCTTCCTCGATGCGTTTGACCGCGACGGAAATGCCCAACCGCGATTGGAACAGAAGATCATAAGCCCGTTTGAGCGCCATCCGGGTTTCGGTGGGAAAGCCGCGCCGGCGCAGACCCACGGCATTGAGGCCAAAGTAGCGCAACGGCTGTCCGCCCGCGAGGATATAAGGCGGAACGTCCTTGGGCACGCGCAGTCCGCCACCGACCATGCAGTGACGGCCGATATGCACAAACTGATGCACCGGCAGCACACCGCTGAGGATCGCGAAATCTTCGATTTCCACGTGGCCCGCCAGATTGACGG
Organism: uncultured bacterium; assembly: GCA_963735175.1. GTDB lineage: Bacteria > Electryoneota > RPQS01 > RPQS01 > RPQS01 > CAVTJX01. The sequence continues at coordinate 103,711 of CAVTJX010000001.1, forward strand.
AGTTCACGAGAATCACGTTATCGCCGATGACGCAGTCGTGGGCCACATGGGCATAAGCCATGAGCAGACAATTTTTGCCGATGACCGTCCGTTTGGTGGCGTTGGTGCCGCGGCTGACGGTAACGAATTCGCGAATTACGGTATTATCGCCGATGAAGAGTTCCGTGCGCTCGCCGCCGAACTTCAGATCCTGCGGCTCGCCGCCCAGCGCCGCGCAATGAAACACGCGCACGCCCGCGCCCAGCCGCGTGCCGTCGTGAATACGGACGGAACTGCCGATCTGGCAGCCGGCGCCGATCTTAACGTCACCATCGATAACCGCGTGCGGTTCCACCGTCACGTCGTCTGCCAGCTCGGCGGATTGAGAAACCACTGCCGATGGATGTATTGTCGCCATGTGCTTAAAAATCTCGGTTAACGGTCAACAACCACTGCGGTCATATCAGCCTCAGCCACCAGCACGCCGTCCACGTGCGCTTCGCCGCGCATTTTGCACAACCCGCGGCGGAACATCAGCATATCCACCGTAAAGCGAATCTGGTCGCCGGGAATCACGGTCTTGCGGAATTTAACGTTGTCCAGTCCGGTGAAATAGACCACTTTGCCTTCGGGATTTTCCACCGAATTCAACAGCAGCACGCCGCCGGTCTGGCCCATCGCCTCGATAATCAGCACGCCGGGCATCACCGGGTGGCCGGGGAAATGTCCGTTGAAGAACGGTTCGTTGCGGGTCACGTTCTTGAGTCCCACCACGCGTTCCATCGGTTGCAGTTCGAGAATCCGGTCGACGAGCAGCATCGGGAAGCGATGCGGCAGCAACTGCTCGATCGCGTGGGAGTCAAAGACGTAACCGCGCCCGCCCTTGCTGCCGTACTTGCGCGTGATCTGCTGCGTCTCGAAAGCCTTGCGCAGCATGCGCGCCACTTCGACGTGCGAAGAGTGCCCGCCACGCGCCGCCAGCACGTGTCCCTTGATCGGCACACCCACGAGCGCGAGGTCGCCAATCAGGTCCAGCGTCTTGTGCCGCACGGGCTCGTTGCGAAAACGCAGCGCGCGATTGTCCAGCGTCGCGGCGCCGAGACTCACGGCGCTCTCGTGGTGAAACAGCCGCCGCAAGCGCTCCAGATCCGCTTTTTCCAGCTCGCGATCGACGAAGACCACGGAGTTTTCGAGGTTTCCGCCCTGGATCAATCCGTGCTCCTTCAAGTCCTCGGTTTCCGAGAGCAGGCAGAAGGTGCGCGCGGAACTGAATTCGTTCACGAACTCGTCGAGCGAGTACATGGACGTGTACTGCGTGCCGATCGACGGATGCGTGTAGTCGATCATATACGTAATGCGGAATTCGGTCGACGGCACGACCACGATGTCCACCGCGTCCTTGTCACTGTGGTAGGTCAGCGTCTTTTCGACTTCGAAATACTCGCGCGGGGCATCCTGCTCGACGATTCCGGCCTCCTTCAGCACCGCCACGAACGGCGCGGCGCTGCCATCCATGATCGGCGGCTCATCGGCCGACAATTCGATGATCAGATTGTCGATATTCAGACCGGCCACCGCCGCCAGCACATGCTCCACCGTGTAGACTTTCGCCCCGTCCCTGCCCAGCACGGTGCCGCGCGAAATTTCCACTACGAATTCCGTCAGCGCCGGGATTTCCACTCCGCTCCCGATGTCACTGCGGCGGAACCGGATCCCCTTGCCGGGATCCGCCGGATAGAAAGTCAAATCGACCGGGTGGCCCGTGTGCAGGCCGATTCCCGTCAGGTGCGCGGGACGCGCAATCGTCTTCTGTCTTTCCGTCAATGTTCCGCCCTGTCTTTGCTCGTTCCGCTCGATGTCACCGCTTCCAGTTCCCGTACGCGCCGGAAGAGATCCGGGAGCCGCGTCAGGCTCGCTTCAATTCGTTTCCACAAGGCATGCGGCCTGGCCGGACTGCCCGAAATCACTTCGCCGGCGGGGACGTCGCCGGCGATCCCGGCCTGCGCCGCCACCTGCACACCATCGCCCATCCGCAGATGCCCGGCGATACCGACTTGCCCGCCGATGCGGCAGCGTTCGCCGATCCGTGCCGAGCCGGAAATCCCCGTCTGCGCGGCGATGACCGTGTCCGCGCCCACGACCACATTATGCGCCACCTGAATCAGGTTGTCGAGCTTTGTGCCGCGTTGAATGACGGTTTCCCCCAGCGTTGCGCGGTCGACGGTCGTGTTCGCGCCGATCTCCACGTCGTCGCCGATGGTCACCGTTCCCAGTTGCGGGATCTTGTGGTATGCGCCATCCTGCAAGGCAAAGCCGAAGCCGTCGCTGCCGATCACGGCGCCGTCGTGGATGATCACCCGGTCCCCCAACCGCACCTGCTCGCGGAGACTGACCTGCGAATGAATCTGGCAGTGCCGGCCCACGATAACATCCGCGGCGATCGTCACCTGCGGATAAATCACGGTTCCTTCGCCGACCACGCTGCGCGGTCCGATGAAGCTCAGCGCGCCCACCGCCACTCCGGCGCCCAGCACCGCGTCAGGGGCGATGACGGCACTGGCATGCACACCCGGCTCCAGCCACGGACGCTGGGCGTGGAACATCTCCAGCATGCGTAAAAAGTCGGCGTAGGGATCGGTGACTTCGATCACGGTCGTCGTGGTTGAGCGCGCGCCCGGCGCGACCAGCACGGCCCCGGCCTGCGTGGTGTCCAGAAATCGCGTATACTTGATATTGGCGATGAAGCTCAGGTCGCCGCGACCGGCTTCCTCGATCTTCGCCAGACCGCGGATCACCACGTCGCCGTCGCCGACCAGCCGGCCGCCAAGAAATCGCGCGATCTCCGCCGCGGTCATTGTCTGTGTCACCGCTCTTACTCCTTTTTCAGCTCATCCAGCACCCGCTCCGTAATGTCATGTTCGGGCAGGGCGAACACGATGTTGGCGGACGCGGCGTCAAACACGAAATCATAACCGGCTTCGCGGCTGAGCTTTTGTATCACCGTGTTGATTTTGTCGAGAATCGGTTTTGACAATTCGAGGTTGCGGGCATAGAGCTTGCCGCCTTCGCCCCAGATGTCGCGGCGGAATTTATCGAGATCCCGCTGCTTTTCGAGGAACCGGTTCTCGCGCTCCTTCCGCGCCTCTTCGGAGAGCATCAGGCTTTGCGCCTGCAACTCGTCCGCCATCGTCTTCACCGTCTCTTCCATTTGCGTCGCCTGATTCAGAAACTGCCGCTCTTCTTCCTGGAGTTTGGTCTTGGCCTGGCGGTAATCGTCGTTGGCCTCCAGTATCCGGTCGGAATCCACGTAGGCGAGACGCAGTTCGCGCGCCGTCGCCGCGCCGACCGTGGATAAAATCACCAGCGCGCAGAGGAGGGTGATCCTTGAGTTACGCATGTATGCTCCTGTTAAGGTTTGCTGATCATCAGAATCCGCGGCCGAACTGGAAATGCACCATCCCGCGCGTCTGGCGCAGGCTGCGCGCGTCGTAATGGTCGAGTCCCCAGCCGTAGTCCAGGCCGATCATGCCGATAAAGGGCATGAACAGCCGCGCGCCCAGGCCCACCGAGCGTCGCAGGTCCGTCGGATCGGTTTCTTCAAAATTGCGCCAGACGTTGCCGGCTTCGGCGAACGTCAGGGCAAATATCGTGGGATTACGCACGATTGGATAGCGCAGTTCGAACGATTGCTTAAAGAGGGTTTTGCCGCCCACCGGATAGCCGCGCAGCGTCTGCGGCCCGACGTCCTGTTCCTTGTAGCCGCGGAGCGGCGTGCCCAGCGTGAGTCCCGAGCCGCCCATGAAGAAAAAGTCGAAATAGCGGATGTCGTTCGGATTGGCCGTCAGCGCGTCCAGCACGCCGAGGTTGCTCGACGCCATCAGCGTCAGGTTGCCGACGACCGGCACGTACCACTGGTTGGACAGTTCGGCTTTGATGAACTGGTTGTTGCCGCCCATCGGTCCGCCCGCCAGTTCCGTTCGCAGCGAGTTCACCGAGCCCTTGGACGGAAACTCGGGATCGTTGCGGCTGTCACGCGAGACGATCTGCGTCACGCTCGAGGAGACCGTGGCCTTGTCTTCCGGCAAATTGCGCGGATTATCCGAGCGAAACGCCGCCGTAAAATTCGAGTAGATCGTCCGGTCAAGACGGTAAATATAGTCGAGGCGGAAGTAGTCGTCCGGCCAGCGCAGCCGGCGGCCCGCGCGCAGCGTTCCACCCAGCACGTTCTCATCAAACCCGTAGGTCGTGCCGCTGCGATAAGTGTCGTAAAATGACGCTCCCACCAGTGTCCGGCTGTTGCGGAACCACGGCTCGGTGAAGCTGACGGAAAACGAGCGGTAGACTTTGCCGAAGTTCCAATCCAGCGAAAGCTGCTGGCCGTTGCCCAGCAGGTTGTTCATCTGGAAGCCCACCGAGCCGATGAACTTGTCGCGCTGGCTGTAGCCCGCGGAGACGTTGGCCTGATCCGTGGACTTCTCTTCCAGCTTCAGGTACAGGTCCACCTGATTTTCACTGATCGGCACCACGTCGGGGGTGACGTTCGCGAAGTAATTCAGAATCGTCACTTCGCGAATCGAGCGTTGCAGCTTGGAGACGTCGAAAGTTTCGCCCGGATACAGCACCAATTCCCGGCGAATCACCTTCTCCTTGGTCTTGGTGTTGCCCTCGATGAAGATGCGATTGACCTTGAATTCGCCGCCTTCCACGACCTCCAGGGCCACGTCCACCGTGTCGCTCTCGCTGACTTTTTCGTTCGGCGAAACGCTCGCGTAAATGTAACCCTTCTCGTAATACATGCTGCCGATATCGGCCAGGCTCTGCTGGAGTTTCTGCCCGTTGTAGAGATCCCCCGGTTCCACCCGCAGCCGGGCGGCGAGTTGCTGAGTGGTGAACAGCTTGTTGCCCGACCACGTGAATTTTCCGAAATGATACACCGGACCTTCGTTCACGTAGAAGGTCAGGAAGATGCCGCGCCTGTCGTCGCTGTAGCGCAGGCTGTCGGCGGTGATTTCCGCGTCACGGTAGCCCCGGCTGCGGTAATAATCCGCCACGGCCTGCTTGTCCGCGTCCAGTTTGTCGCGCTTGAATTCACCCGAGCGCAGGAAGGTCTTGCGCTTCGTGTCTTTCATCCGCTTGCGCAGCGCCGCATCCTTGAAAGCGGTATTGCCCTCGAAGGCGATCCCGCGGATCTTGACCTTCTTCCCTTCCTTGCAGCGCACGTCAACGATCAACTTGCCCGCCGCGGTCGATTGAAAGCTGTTGACTTCGACCTCCGCCAGCAGGTAGCCCATATCATGGTATTTCTTCAGCAGCCGGTTCTTGAGCTGTACGACGTCGCGCGGCTCGACGACCTGCCCCGGCGTGAGGACTAAGAGGGTTTTCAGATCGTCGCCCTTCAGCTTGCGGTTGCCATGGACGTCCAGCCGTTCGAGGCGCGGATATTCCGCCACGCGCACCGCGAGGTACACGCCCTCCGGCGTATCCCGTTCCTCGACAATCTGAATGTCGGAGAACAAATTCAGCTTCCACAGTTGCTCGATGGCCGTCTGGATGTCGTCGCCGGTCACTTCGTCCCCGACGCGCAGACCGGAGTGGGCGCGGATCAGTCCCGCGTCCGTCGTCTCATTGCCCATGATGGACAAACCGAGAATGCGGATCTTTCCCGCCGTCGGCGCCTGGGCAAAGCCCAGCACGGCGCAGAACAGCACGGTCGCGAACCCGGCCAGAAGCCGGAAGTATGTGCGTTTCACAGAGTCAAGGCTCCAGCGCAAAGGAATATTTCAGGGAAATTAAATGATCCTGCCGGTGAACGATCTCGTCAATTTCGAATCCATAATCGAGCACCAGATCGCGCGACAGCGGTTCGATACGATATTGCAGATTCCACGAATGAATCAAGCCCATCCGGTTTTGCAGCGCCAACGGGCTTTCCGACAGCTCTCCGGTATACGTCAGGAATAGATCCCGCGCGAGGTATTTGCCCACCGACACCTGAGAACCTGTCAAAAACCACATCGCCGTGCTTCTGGGGAAGGGCCACCGCCGCCGCCGGTGCGGCCTGACGCTGTTGGCGCAGCAGATTGGCACTGCGCGATCCGCCCGGCGTCAGCGTGATCTCATCCAACAGGGTCCACCGTTCGAGCCGCCGTTCGAGCGGGTCCAGCCACTGCCGCCCGATGGCGCGGACGATCGTCGACTTGGCAAGCTGTCCGGCTCGCTTACCGCCCACGTCGGCCTGGCCGTAGCCGAGCAGCGCCAGTACCTGCTCGGGCGAACGCTGGTCGTCCGTTTCCAGTACGAACGTCAACTGGTCGAGCCGCCCCCGCGGTTGCCGCGTGCCGGTCTCGCGGTCGATCTGGTACATCGTCAGGTACACCGGCACCGAAAGCTTCGTCGAGTCGTCCGCGCCGTCCGTCACGGCCCGGCCCTCCATGACCGGCATCACGTTCGTGCCATCGAAGTCGGCATGCACGTAATCGATACGGAACGTTTGATCGAGATACTCGACCCGCCCCCGCGCCGAACTGAACGAGCCGTTCAAGAAAAATGTCGAACTGTCAATCGTGCCGTGCACCTGCAGCGGCGTGACGCTCGGCTCCACCACCGCGTCGATCGTCAGCCGATCGATGTAGTCGGCGAGCGTGGTAAAAATCCGCGATCCGCGCAGCCCCGCGAACATCTCCGAGTTCTTGAGCCCGGTGATCTCGATATCATAGTGATTTCCCGTGCCGACCGTGACGTTGAGTTGCCACAGCGCCGCGGTCAAGCGGTTGACGAACCACCGCGCCACCTTCGATATCCGCCGCGGTTCACCTCCGCCGCCGCCCGTGCCGACGAACGGAAACGCGAACCGCGCATTACTGATGCGGACATCACCCTGAATCAGGAGCCTGTCGGGTCCGTTGGCGGAGATCGTGATCGGGCGGCCTCCGCCGGTCCCCGCCATCAACACGCCCGTCCATTCCGGCTTCATGAATCCCGGCAGCCGCACGGTAGCGCCCGTCGTGCCGGTTTCGATTTCGAGCACGCCGAGACGAGAGGCGGGGTTTGGGAATGATCAGCGGTTCCAGATTCGGGTGTGTGCTGTCGCAGTTCGCCCGCAGCCGCAGCCACTGGTCGCCCATGCGCAAGTCCAGCACGCCGAACTCCACCGCGCCCGAAGCCGCGACGCGGAACTCCATGTCCGTCGATACCTGCCACGGCGTGGCGTCCACGTAGCTGAATTTCCCGTGGCGCAGTTTGAATCCGCCGCCGAGAAACTGCGGATGATCGAGCGTCCCCCCAAAATCCATCGCCAGCGTGCCGTCGCTGCCGTCGGAACGAAACGTCCGGTCCGCCTGATCCAACAGATCCAGAAAATCCCCGCTGCCTTCCACGTGCGCCGAAAGCCGGCCTCCCGCTCCCGGCACCACTTCGGCTGATCCGGAGAATTCATATTCACCGGTTTTCGAGAACGCGCAGCGCGGAAGCTGCAGCACGCGCTCGCCCGCGGCATTTCGCGCCGTGCGGAACCCGGCCGCAAGATTGTCGACCTGAATTTCCTTCAGCAGTTCGCCGTTGCGAACAGTCAATTCGGCTTCGATGTCGGGCAGGCGCAAATCGCCGGTGATCGTGCCGCGCCCGTTCAGTTCGCCGTCAGGAGTCCGGTCCGGCCCGTTAGCGCGAGCAGAAAATCCTCGGCGCGCGCCGCCCCCAATTCCGCCGTCATCGCAATCTGCTGCCGCTCCACGTCAATGGAACCCGACGCACCGAGAATTTTCCGGACGTCGCGCCCAACCTCAAAGCTCCGTACCTGCGCAGTCAGGCCCAAACCCGTCGCGTCGAGATTCACCCAATAGCCGGGAACGCCAAGGATCGACCCCTCGATCGCCGCCAGGCTTGCGGTCCACTGCGGCCGGTCCAGCGTGCCAGTCACCCGGAGCGATCCCGACACCGCGCCGCGCAATTTGAGTTTTTCGAACAGCGCGGGCGGCAAGGGAAGCTTGCTCACTTCCAGATCCGCCACGCTAATATCCAAATCGAGGCGGCGAGTGCGCAGATCCACCGCTCCCTTGATGTCGCCGTAGACGTCAATGAAGAAATGGGCGACGGTCAGGATACTGTCTTGCAGCGTGAGTTGCGCCTGGCCTTCAAACGGATCGCCGTTACCGGCGAAGCCGTTCCAGTTACCCGCCAACGAAACGTCATCCGCCTCCGTCCGCGCATAGCGGCCGCGGAAGTGGAATTCGCGCGCCACACGCGCCAACAAGGACCCTGTCGCCGGATCCACCACGCCATCCCACTCCAGCTCGCCGGAAGCGGCGTCACCGTCAAAGCGGATATCGACAGACTCAAGCGGTTGCAGCGCGGGTCGCCAGGCGTCGAACAAGGCCGCCAGCGTGTGGTGCGCGTTCTGCAATTCGACCCGCAACGCGCCCGCGTGCGGTTCCACGGTCACCCGGCTGCTGCCGCCAACGGCGCTTTCCAGATCCAGCGTCCAAACCGCACCCACGCGGCGCAATTTTCCTGCGCACAACTGCTGCCCGCCCGCGTTTTGCAGCGCCACCTGCACATTCGGGTCCGCCAGGGGACCCGCGGCGCTCACGCGAATCTGTCGCAGACTCGACGTCCACACCGACAGTTTGGGCGCCGCGGTCAAGCGTCAGCAGACCCCCGGCAGTCACACGCGCCGGCGTGCTAAAGTCGATGCCGCCGGTCAGTTCAAGACGGCCTTCCGGCGTTTCAGCCTGCAATTCGTGAACGACGATTCCTGCCGTTGAGGCGGTCGCGGCCATCCGCAGGGTTTCAATCCGCAGCCCGTAGATCCGCAGCGAATCCCCTTGCAGTTCCAGTTCCCCCTGTGGAGCGGCCAGTTCGCCCGTAATTGCGAGTCGTCCTGCAAATGCGCCTTGAATATCCGGGATCGCGGCCAGCGATGCGTGCAGTTTCGCGGCATCCGGAACGGTAAACTCTGCGTTGAGCAGCCACGTGCCGGGCCCTCGCAGCAACAATCCGCCATTGACCGTAACGCGTCCTGCCGGAGCCGTGATCTCGATGGGATCGAATGCCAGCGTGTCGCCGCTGAAGGTGGCATTCACTTCCGCCACGCGCATCGTCCCGCCGGGAGCTTCCACCGTTACGCCGTCCACGGCGGCACTGCCGCGAAACCGCAACACGGAATCCTGCACCGAGATGCGCAGCGCGACCTTGCCGCCCTGCGTGGTCAGGACTACCGGCAACGTTCCGAGCAGCGGCGGCGGCGTCCCGGCCGGAATCGTCAGCGTCGCCTGAATCTCCGCCGTCCGTTGGCGCGCGACAAGCGTCCCGGTCAGCGCAATCGTCTGCTCGTTTCTGTCGCCGTAGATTCCGCTTCCGGCAATCTGCAACGCTCCCGCCGCATTCGGCTGCAACGAGATATCGAACCGCGCCAGAGCGACAAGATTCCTGGATTGGTCTTCCGCCAGTACCCGCCCGTGAACGAAAGCCACGTGTTTCAGACTGTCCAGCCGAGACAGGGTCGGGAAAATTGCCCGGGGGATCTTGATCTCCGGCAGCCACGGCGCAGCGGTCGAATCCGTTGGCCGCTGTGCGCTTTTGCGCAGCACGAGTACGGGTTCAACGAAGCGCAAACCATGGATCATGCGCTCGACCCGATCCGGCGCGCGCACCACGCTCCACGGATCGATCGCGACTTCCACCCGGCCAACCCGCAGTTCCGAACCGTTTCGATCCAGTGAAAGCCTCACGGCCTTCAGCGTTACCGACCGCCAGCCGTATTCAATATCATCGATCCCGGCGCCCTGGCCCAGACGCTCCACGAGAAACCGCGTCAGCCGCGCCTTGGCCGAGGTCTTCAACGGGGTGAGCGGAATCAGGACGATCGTCGCGGCGAACAGCGCCACCACGACCACCGCGGCAATCCACCGCTTTCCGGATCGCTTCTTGATAGCTCCGCTGTCCACATCCCTCTACCTTTAGGACCACTGGAACACGCCGTCCGGATCCAGTCCCGCCTGCAAATCCATGAGTGTCAACGGCGGCTCACTGCGTTCGCCGACAAATCCCTGCCGCCGTTCGCCATCGTTCTCCGCCAAATCCAGCGGCAGCCGCCCGGAGACTTCGAGGGCGGTAATCATTCCCAGCCGCCCCCGCGATCCCAAAAACAACTCCGCTGTGCCCGGATCGTCGGGGCTACTCACCGCGACCGTCAAATGGCGCCGCAATTCCCCCGCGGAGGAAATGACCTCCAGCGCCGTCGCCCGCGTCCACAATTCCCGGATCACGGGATCGGCGGCCCGGTCGCGTGAATCGGCCAGCAGGCCGCCCACGGTTTTGCGCGGGTACTCCTTCGCGCCGCGGACCACCGCCGCCGCAGAAGTTCCCGCCAGCACACGTGTCGTGAACGCGCTTACCTGCTGCGCTCCCGTCAGCCGGATCGTCATCAGGGCAAGGAGATTCTCGCGCAGCACATGAAAGTCCGGTGGAAACGAACTACCGCTGCCGAGCACCAGTACATTGAAATGCTGGCTCCGCGCCGCGCGCACACACGCCGCCGCGGCTTCGATCGTCGTCGGTGCGACCACGGGGTAGGGCGCTTCCTGCAGCACCGCCGCGCCCTCAATCTCGTGCAGCAGCGCGCGAAACTCGACTGTCGACATCATGCATCGTCTCCGATTCCGCCGAAGCGCCGGTGGCGGCGGCTATACTCGTCGATGGCCGCCTGGAATTGGGGCTTGCGAAAATCCGGCCACAGCACGTCGGTCACTACAATCTCCGCGTAAGCCAGTTGCCAGAAGGAGAAAGTTCGAGAGCCGCATTTCGCCCGACGTGCGGATCAACAGATCGGGGTCCGGCTGCCCCGCCGTGTTCAAATGCGCGGCGAAGTCTTCTTCCGTGAACCGCCGCCGACCCTCGCGCGCCAAGGCCATCGCCGCCTCGAGGATTTCGCGGCGACTTCCATACGAGAGCGCCAGATTCAACGTCAATCCGGTGTTCTTCGCCGTCTTACGGATCGCGTGCCGCAGTCCGTGGCGCGCCGCCAGCGTCAGGTCTTCGAGATGCCCGATCACTTGCAGCCGCACGTTGTTGCGCATTAAATCGTCCAGCTCGCGGCCGATGGTCACGACCAGCAGATCCATCAGCGCTTCGATCTCGAATTTCGGGCGCTTCCAGTTCTCGCTGGAAAATGTGTAAAGGGTAAGCACCTCCACCCCCAGCTCGCCCGCCGCTTCGACGATCTCGTGCGCGGACTTCACGCCTTCCTTATGGCCGTCCGCGCGGCGTCAGGCCACGCGCTTTCGCCCAGCGACCGTTGCCGTCCATAATGACAGCCACGTGCCGCGGACAACTGCGCTTTTCCGTGGACGCGCGCGATTCCTGAAACGGGAGGGTGATCACGGCTTAAGCGACTTCGCCTTCTCGATCTGCTTGCGGCCTTCTTCGGTCTGTCCCAGCCGGATCAGCGCCACCCCGTGGTTTATCAGCCCCGCCTTGTGCTCGGGATTGATGTCGACGAGCTTCTTGAACGTGTCCCGCGCCTTTTCCAGGTTTACGAAGCTGCCGCCCTCGAGATACATCACGCCAACCAGGAACAAAGCGTCCTCATCGTTGGGCTTCGCTTCGAGGCTCTGCGTCATCGACTGCAGCGCTTGCGCGGTGTCGCCCAGTTGGAGGTAGAACTGTCCGATCGTATACAGGATGTCGGCCAGCACCGTGGAATCACCGCCGATACCTCGTTGCGAATCGCGCGCCTTTACGAGTGCCGTGATGGCTTCCTGCTTCAGTTGATTGCGCTGCTCAAGGGACCGGGCGGTATCCGCCGCCATCCGCGCCAGCGTGTTGGCTTTGAGCGTCACCGCGTTAATATTTGTCGAGTCGATGGCGAGCAACGCATCGGCCTGCTCGAGCACACAGTCCCGGCGCTCCAGATTGTAACAGTCCACCAGCAGGTTTTCCCGCGCGATGGCCAGTCCCTGCTTGTATTCGTCCGTTTCCTGTTTCGCCTTGTCCGCCGCCTCGATTCTGGCGACCGTCTGTTGCCAGTAATTCGCGGATTGCTCCGTGCTGTCGAGTTTGCCGTAGATCTGCGCCTTGAAGCCATACGTATTCCAGCGGTTTGGCGCCACCAGTGCGGCCCTATCGAGTATACTCAGCGCATTGAACCAGGTCTGCCGGGCTTCATCGCGCTTGCCCGCCTCCTGAAAATGGCCGGCGACCGTGTCGGCTCCCACGGCGGTGGCATAGAAGCCGATCCAGAGTCGCTGCAAGTGTTCGTCGCTTTTTTTCGCGAACTTCTTGGCGTCGCTCTCGTCCTTCGGCGTGCGCGACTTCTTGGCCTCATCGAAATCCGCCAGCATCAGTTTGAACAGCGCGACCTGCGGATCGGCTGCGTCGGGTACAAGCTGTTTCGCGAGGTCCGCCTTCGACGAATCCGTCGCGATCAGCATATACATCTCGCCGCGTTCGAAGTAGGCGTCGAGCAGCGCAGGATCCTTTTTCACAGCGTCGGCATAGAATTGAATCGACTTCAACCACTCGCCCTGCTTCTTGTACAGGCGCGCGGACGTCAATTCCATGCTCGCCGCCAGCGTGACACCGGCGACGAGCAGCAGGGAGATTAATACAAAGGCCCGTTTCATGGAAAAACCCTCGAGGTATTTACACGCGGGGCGGGCGGCCGTTAAAACTCAAACGGCGGCCGCAAAACCCCGGCATCTGTGATGAAGCTGGTGACGTATTTCGCCGGCGTCACATCAAAGGCGGGATTCCACACACGCACGCCCGCCACGCGTTCGAGCCCCGGCACGGCCCGTAAGATTTCCATCGGGTCGCGCTCCTCAATCGGAATCCCGCGCCCGGTTTTTAAATTCAGATCAAAGGTGGAACGCGGCGCGACGATGTGAAACGGCAGTTTCGACGCATGCGCCAGCATCGCCAGCGACAGCGTCCCGATTTTATTGGAGGCGTCGCCGTTGCGGGCGATCCGGTCCGCGCCCGTCAGTACCCGCGTAACACGTCCGGCGCGCATCAACGCCGCCGCCATATTGTCGCAGATCAGCGTCACCGGAATTCCGGCGCGCGCGCATTCCCACACCGTCAGCCGCGCCCCCTGCCCCACCGGCCGCGTTTCGCAGGCGAAAACTTCCCGCACGCGTCCCTTTTCAAAACCGTGTTTGATGACGCCCAGCGCCGTGCCGATGCCGCCCGTCGCCAGCGCGCCCGTGTTGCAGTACGTCAGGATTCGCTCATCCTCGCCCAGCACTGTCAGTCCCGCCGACGCCATCGACCGGCACGAGCGGCTGTCGTCGCGGTGAATCTGCTCTGCGCGGCGCACCAGTTTCGCCGGGAATTCCGCTCCGGCCCGTTCCAATGTGTGCTGCATGATCTTCGAGCGCGTGGAACAGGTTATAACCCGTGGGCCGAGTCCGGGCCAGACGCGCGATCGCCGCGCGCACTTTCTCCGGAGTGGCCTTGGGTGTGATTGCCGCCAGCGCCACGCCATAGGCCGCCGCAATCCCGATCACCGGCGCGCCGCGCACGGCCAGCGTTTCAATCGCGTGCGCGACCGGCTCCACACCCCGCGCGCGAATCCAGGTCTCGGCGGCGGGCAGTTTGCGCTGATCGAGAATTCGCAGCTCGCCATCCCCCCACTCCAGCGCGCGAACCGTTTCGGTGCGGGCCGCTTTGCTCATGGGATGAGGCACATCTTCGCGAAGTCGCGGTAGCGTCGTTCGAGATCGCGCGGCGACTTGTCGCGCAATCCCGCCGGGCCGAATCCTTCCACGTAGAACGATCCGATGACGCTCGCCCAACCCATGGCCCGCCGCAATGTTGGTTCCGTCAGCTTGCCTTCGCGCGCGAGATAGCCCAGCAGCCCGCCCGCGTATGCGTCTCCCGCGCCCGTCGGATCCACCACGTCGAGCACCGGGCAGGTGTTGGAGAGGAACGTGCCCTTTTCGCTGACGAGAAAGCTGCCGTGTTCGCCCTTCTTGACGACCACCCATTTCGGACCGAGCTTGAGCAATTCCTGCGCGCCGCGAAACAGATTGTGCTGCCCCGTCAACCAGCGCACCTCGTCATCATTGACGAAAAACAGGTCGCACTGCTTCAGCACCTTAAAGAATTCCTTACGCGCCACGTCGATCCACAGCTTGAAGGTGTCGATCGCCACGAGCTTGGGCCGTTCCACCTGCTTCAGCACTTCCATCTGCAGTCCGGGATGAATCGCCGCGAGGAACAGAATCTTCGGCTTGCGGAAATGCGCGGGCAACTCCGGCTGAAACGCTTCAAACACCCCCAGCTCCGTGCGGATCGTCTCACGCGAAAGGAAGTGTTCGCCGTAGCGTCCTTCCCACAGAAAACTCTTGCCCGGCGTCACCGCCACGCCGCTCAAGTCGACGTTGCGCCGCGTCAGGAATTTCAAATCGTGCAGCGGGTAATCATCGCCGACGACGCCGACGACGCCGACCCTGGCGAAGAACGAGGCCGCGTTGGCGAAGTGCAGCGCCGAGCCGCCCAGCACGGCGTCGGTCGAAGCAAAGGGAGTGTGCAGAATGTCGAGCGCCACGCTGCCGACGACAACGACGTCGGGCGTGGTAAGTTTGACGGCCGCTTTCTTCGCAGCGGGTTTCGCGGTGGTGGTTTTAACGGGCATTACATTTCCTTGGGAGCGCTGACGCCGCAGAGCGCGAGGCCCTTCTGCAGGGCGATCTGCGTCGCCCGGCACAAGGCCAGGCGCGCGGTCTGAAGTTCGGCCGGTTCAGTCAAAACCCGGCAGTTGTGGTAGAATTTATGAAACTGAGTCGCCACCTCGCGCAGCCACACGGTCATCCCCTGCGGATCGCGGCTGGTGGTAGTCTCGACGAGGACGTCATGCAATTCGCGCAGCCGCCGCAGGAGATTCAATTCTTCCGGGGCGACGAGCGGAGTCAGATCCGTGTCCGCGCCGGGATACACGACTCCCCCGCGTTTGAAAATCGACTCGATCCGCGCATGCGCGTACTGCACATAGAACACCGGATTCTCGTCCGACTGCTTTTTCGCCAGGTCGATATCGAAATCCAGCGGCGTCGAGGTGCGTCGCAGCAGGAAGAAATAGCGGGCCGCGTCGACGCCCACTTCGTCGATCAATTCCTGCATCGCCACGATCTGCCCCGCGCGCTTCGACATCTTCACCGGCTCGCCGTCGCGCAGCAGCGTCACGTGCTGCAAGAGAATCACTTCGAGCCGCGCGGGGTCGTTGCCGAGCGCCTGCATGGCGGCGCGCATCTTGGCCGTGAAGCTGTGATGGTCCGGACCGAGGATGTTGAGGATATGCTCGTAGCCGCGGCGATACTTGTCGGCATGATAGGCGATATCCGGCAGGAAATACGTGGGCCGGCCATCCGTCGTCACCACCACCCAGTCCTGCGTGTCGCCGAACCGCGAGGTGGCGAGGTAGGTCGCGCCGTCTTTCTGATACACGGCCTCGCGGGCGCGGAACCGCTCCAGCGTTTGCCATTCGGCTTTCGCCTCGCGCAACGTGCTTTCGCGGAACCAGTGATCGAACTCGACGTGAAACGCCGCCAGAGTTTGCTGATGTGACTTTACGAAATGGGCAATTGCCAGCGTCCCCAATTGCTGCGCCGCGTCGCCCGCGTCCAGCGCGTGAAAGCGCTCGCCGTGCTCGCGGACAATCGTTTGCGCCAGGTCCGTCACATATTCGCCGTGATAACCACCTTCAGGAATCTCCGTTGGATGGCCGAGTTCCGTTTCGTACCGGGCGCGTACCGATTCGCCAAGCAGTCGCACCTGATTGCCGGCGTCGTTGATGTAGAATTCGGTTTCACAAGTCGCGCCACATGCGCGAAAAAGTCGTGCGAGGCGTATCGCCCACGGCCGCGGCACGGGCGCTCACGACATTCAGCGGACCCGACGGATTGGCGCTGACGAACTCGATCAGGAAAGTCGCCGGTGCCAGAGCATTATTCTCTGCCGAACCCTTGACCTGCAGCAAGCGACTGTCTGGCGATCGAATGCAGGTAGGGTACCGCAAACGTGAAGTTGATGAACCCCGGACCAGCGATGCCGGCGGATGCAATGAAATTGCGCGCCGCGTGCAGTTCGGCAAGCAATTTTTCGGCAAGCGCACGCGGATTCATGCCGAGTTCCTTGGCATGCACCAGTGCACGTTGGTGGCAATGTCACCATGCGAAGCATCGCGTGGCTTTTCCAGTGTTACGTGCGGACGGCCACACCAAAGCGCAGCAGGATATCACTCAGTGCGTGTTGCAGATACTCGTGGACGTGGATCATGCGGGCGGTTTACGCGTGGACGGTTTGCTGCGCGGCTTTTTTCGGGGCGGGCTTCGTGGGGGCCGCCTTTTTCGGAGCAGTTTTCTTCGGCGCGGGTTTCGCCGGGGCAGCCTTTTTCGCGGCGGATTTCTTCGGCGCCGCGTCGGTGCGGATGATCTTGGGCACCTTCGATTTCACGGCCGTCTTGCGCGGCGTTTTCACAGCCGTTTGTTTGGGCGCCGCTTTGGCTGCCGGCTTCCTCGGCGCGGCCTTCTTCGCGGCAGTCTTCTTCGACGGCTTCTCCTCCGCTGCCGACGCGTTGACGGGGACGTTCACGCGCCGCCGCCGGGCCGCCCGGGCCACGGCCACTTCTTTGCCGTCTACCATCGCCACCGTATCCGCGTCGCTCCACAGATCTTCCAGCCGGTAAAACTCGCGGTAACTGGGCTTGAACACGTGCACCACGACGTCGACGTAATCCAGCAGCACCCAGTTCATCGTCTCCATGCCCTCGCGGTGCGCCACTCGCTCGCCGAGATTCGTCTTCACTTCTTTTTGAATGTGCTCGACGATCGCCCGCACATGCTGATCCACGTCCCCCGTGCAGATCACGAAATAATCCGTCAGCGTCTCCAGCTTGCGCAGATCGAGTACCAGCACGTTGGTGGCTTTTTTTTCGAGGGCCGCGGCGGCGATGCGGCTCGCCAGCGCTTTCGAATTGGACGGTGTCAGAAAACTACTCCTTCATGGCCGTTGATAAATCGAGTTTCAAATTCCGGTAATCCCTGCCCACCACCACACTCACGTCGATGTCCAACTGGTTGCCGATGATCTCCGTCGACACCCGCGCGTGGTCGATGCCCAGTGAATCGGCCACCGCCTGCGCCAGCGGCGCATTGCCCTTGCGGTCGATGACCAGGCTCTGCGGGTAATCGAAATTCGCGGCATTGCGCGACTCGCGCACGTCGAAGCCCTTGGCCCGCAGCGCCGGCGTCACCGCCCGCGTCAGTCCCTTCACTCCGCACCCGTTCAGAACCTGGATGCGGATCGGCGTCGCGACGGCCATCGCCGGCGCCGCCGCGGAATCCACCATCTGCCTCTTGGACACGGCATCCCCCGCCGGGGTTGGACTCGAAGCCACTAATTCCCGCCGCGCGGGAGCCGGGTTGGAGAACCGCGCTTGCGTCGGCGCCGTAAACCACCCGTCGTCACCAAGATACCAGCGTAACAGGAGCACAATCAACACCAGCACAAGGCCCACCAGCAGTACCGGGGTGAACTTGTCCCAGTTGCGGCCGCCGGGCTGATGGGTGTGCGAGGAAGGTGACTGGGGAAGGTAAAAACGGCGAGACACCGGCATTCCTGAAAGAAAAGACCGAGAGAGGAGGTCTCGGTCTGAAAGACGGGACAGTCTAAACGTGCAAGCGGACGCCGACCCCGTTACGGCCGACCAAAGTAGGATCTGTCGTAATTGTACGGCTCCCAGCTAGTCAGTCCATAGTATGGATTCGGATTGTAATTGCGATATGCCGAAATCCGGAAGAGCATATTCGACGTCGGACGCCAGTTCACGTCCGCGCCCCCCACAAAATCGCCGTTCTGCATCCCCGGATTATACTCAGCGGGACCCGACGGCGTAAACCGGTACCCCAGATTCGTCGTCACCGAGAGCGGTTTCGAGATCTGGTAGTCGATGCGGTTCATGTAGAGTCCCTGGCTCAGGCTGCGGCCGCCGATTGTGGCCATCCCGAACTCCACGGAATGCGACATGTGCATCCGCGCCGGATCCAGCAGCCCGCGGAAACCGGACAAACCCAGCGACGGTTGCCCGCGTAAAACACTGGTTGGATCGCCGCCCGGCCGCTCAGAGCGGTACTGCGCATAGGAGGCCGCCGCCATCGCCAGCAGCAGCAATCCCACGAGGTAAAATCGGAGCCGCATTGCAGAACCCTCGCGAATCGGTTTCATCCCAAAAATTAAGAAGTTGCCGCCACAAAGTCAAGTGCTGCTTTCTGCCCGCGCAGTGGCCAGCACGCGCTCGGCAGAAGCCAGTTCCGTCACCGTGTTAATCCCCTGAACTTCATTAAAATCAGCAAAATCGAACGCCTGCACCGGCAGAGCCCGACGGCGCAGCAGCCCGATTACGTCGGTCAGGTAATATTCCCCCTTGGCATTATCTGGCCGCACATCCCTCAATGCGCCGAAAAGTTCCTCGGAGTCGAAGCAGTAAATTCCCGAATTGATTTCGTGAATCGTCTTTTCTGAGGCGGTGGCATCCCGTTCTTCGACAATCCGTAGAAACCGCCCCTGCCCGTCCCGGATAATTCGACCGTAACCCGTCGGATGCTCGGCCTGAGTGGACAGCACGGTCGCCGCCGCCGCTGCGTTTTGGTGTGCCTCCAGCAGCTTTTTCAATGTGGCCGCCTGAAGCATGGGTACGTCACCCGAAAGCACAATGACTGCCCCGCGAAATCCGTTCAGTACCGGCCCGGCTTGTTGAACCGCGTGCCCTGTGCCTAATTGCGGCTCCTGAACAGCAAATTCGACGCCGCTATCTCTAAGTTGATCAAGCACTTCCTCGCGTCGATGGCCCACAATTACCACAGTTCGCTCCGGCTTTAGCGGTCGCGCGGCCCGCAGTACATGCTCAATCAACGGCACTCCGCCCAGTCGGTGCAGTACTTTCGGCAGATCACTATTCATGCGGGTTCCCTTGCCCGCGGCCAGAATTACGATCGCCAGCAATTCAGCTATCTCCATCAGTTAACGCAATCTAACGACTATCCGTTCCATTTTCAGACAACGGGATCACGCGTAAATTATCGATCAAGCGTACCGAGCCCAAACGGCCGGCAATGATCAGCCGACTGTCCTCCGCGACCGGATCGGCTTCCTGAAAGCTGCTCTCGCCCACCGCAGTCGCATAGTCGAGCTGAAGCTCCGGCGTCGACGCCAGTTCTTCGCGCATCGTCGTCCGGATCGCTTCCAGTGAACGCGCCCCAGCGGCAAAGGCCTTTTCACCCGCGCACAATGCGCGGTAAAGCGCGGTGGCCCGCTCCCGCTCCGCGACTTTCAGATATACATTTCGTGAGGAGTGGGCCAGTCCGTCGGCCTCGCGCGCCGTCTCCCCGGCGACGATTCGCACCGGAAAATTCAGATCGTCAACCAGCTTCCGGATCAGGTAAAGCTGCTGCGCGTCTTTCTGACCGAATACCGCCAGGTCGGGCCGCACGAGGTTGAAGAGCTTTGCCACGACTGTGAGCACGCCGGCGAAGTGACCGGGGCGTGTCTTCCCCTCAAATAAATCCCCCACCGGACCCGGCTGCACGGTGAGTTCCGTTTGCCGGTCGGATACATCGTTTGAACGGTCGGCGTAAACACGACATCCACGGCTTCGGCGTTCAGCAGTTCGCAGTCTTTTTCCAGCGTCCGCGGGTAAACGCGATAGTCTTCCTTGGGTCCGAACTGCGTCGGATTCACGAAGATCGACACCACGACTCGTGCACCCTGCGACCGAGCCAACCGCACGAGCGACAAGTGCCCCTCATGCAGCGCGCCCATCGTCGGCACAAAGGCAACGCGCCCGGAATCTGCTTTCAGATCCGCGAGCCGCACGTCCAGCTCGCGCGGATCCACGATCACGTTCATGACTGCTTCCGCCGTTCCGGCTCGGGATTGCGCCGCGCGGGCTGGCAAGTGGTCCTCCTCCTCGCTCCGCAATTCGTAACTTTCTTCGGCTGACGGAAAGCGGCTTTCGTGGATATCGTCCACCCAGGCGGCCACCGCCTCGCGGATCAGCTTCGCCCCCTCGAGATAATGCCGCACGAATTTCGGTTTGAACTTATCGAACACGCCCAGCAAATCGTAGTTGACGAGGATTTGTCCGTCACAGTGCGGTCCGGAACCGATGCCGATGGTCGGAATCCGCAACGATTCCGAAACGGTCTTCGCCAGGCTGGCCGGAATCTTTTCCAGCACTATCGCGAAGCACCCGGCGGCTTCCAGTTCCACCGCGTCGCGAAGCAGCGTCTCCGCGTCTTCACGCGTTTTCGCCTGCAAGCCGTAACCGCCGAAAACATTGATCTTCTGCGGCGTCAGCCCGAGGTGCCCCATCACCGGGATGCCCACCTCCACCAGCTTGCGAACGGTCGGCAGCAGGTAGCCCGCGCCCTCCATTTTCACGGCCTGCGCGCCGCCTTCTTTCAGGAAGCGGATGGCGTTGCGAACGGTGTCCTCCGTGGAAACCTGAAAGCTCCCGAACGGCATATCGGCGATGACCATCACCCGCGTGGTTCCGCGCGATACGCAGCGCGTCAGGAACACCATCGCGTCCATGGTCATGGGAATCGTCGTCGAATGTCCGGCCACCACGTTGCCCGCACTGTCGCCCACCAGCAGAAAATCCACGCCGGCTTCTTCTTCCAGCGCGGCGAATACCGCGTCATAGGCGGTCAAGCCGACGATCTTGCGATCCTCGGCTTTGCAGCGCACCAGCATCGGCGCGGTCACGCGCGGAAACGCTTGAGTTTTGCTCATCCCTGCTCCACGGATTCAGCGCCGGTCAGCACACCGCCGCCCAGCACCACGTCATCCCGGTAAAACACCGCCGACTGTCCCGGTGTCACGGCCCGCACCCGGTCGGCAAATTCGATCCATGCCGTGCGCTCGCCCGTCGGCGTCAGGCGCGCCGCGTGCGGTGTGTCCCGGTAACGGACCTTCACTTCGCACTCGATCGCCGCTCCGGGCCTCGAGATCGACACCCAGTTCACGTCGTGGACCTGCGCACTCTGCGAAAAGCAGGTTTCGTCGTAATCGACATAGACGCGGTTGGCTGCCGGATCGATGCGGTGAACATAGAGCGGCTTGTCCGCCGCTACCCGCAGCCCTTTGCGCTGCCCGACGGTGAAATTCGCCACGCCGTCGTGATAACCGAGCAGCTTTTCGCCGGGGCCGATGATCTCACCGCGCTCCAGAATGCGAAGTTGTGCGCCGAAATTGTCCTTTAAGAAGCGCCGGTAATCGTCATCCGGCACGAAGCAGATGTCCTGGCTCTCGGGCTTGTCCGCCGTCTTCAGATCCAACTGCGCCGCGATTGTACGCACCTCACTCTTTGGCAGTTCGCCCAGCGGGAACAGGGTGTGCGCAAGACTCTCCTGCGACAACCCCCACAGCGCGTACGATTGATCCTTTTCGAGGTATCGCGCCTGCTTCAGAACTATCCGCTCTCCACTCCGGTCAACACGCGCATAGTGTCCGGTGGCGAGAAAGTCACAGTCCATCCGCCGCGCGCGTTCCAGCAGCGTCTGCCATTTTACGAACGTGTTGCAGCGTACACACGGATTCGGCGTACGGCCCGCCAGATACTCGTTCCCGAAATTCTCGACGACGGTGTCGTGAAACTCCCGCGACAGGTCCAGCACATAGTGGCGGAAGCCCATCCGCGCGGCTACGGCCGCCGCGTCCTGCGCCATCGTAATCGAGCAGCACCCGGACGCGCGGTTGAGGGCCATTTCTTCGCCCTTCGGATCGGTCCACAGATGCATGGTTAGGCCGATCACGTTATAGCCCTGCTGTTTGAGCAGCGCCGCCGCTACCGAGCTGTCCACCCCCCCGGACATCGCCACCGCCACGCTGTGCGCCGCAATTCTATGATCTTGAATTTCCACCGTTGGTATTGTCATCTCTATGCCCGAATCGTAATGCTAACTTCACCCCACAGTCCACAGATTCCGGCCGGGTTTTTGTGATTACCAACGCAATGGGTCACACCCATGCCCAACCCGGCTCGACCGGAATTTTGAGGAGCCTTTCCGTTCTTCGTTCATCGTTAAATCCGGAACGCTGCTCCGGCCGTCTGCCGCTGACGCTCGACGACGGCTGGCAAAACGTCCATCAGCGCGTCCACGTCATCCTCGGTATTGAAGCGGCCAAACGAGAACCGCAGTGACGCCTGCGCGGTCAGCGGATCGAGACCAATCCCGATCAGCACGTGCGAAGCTCCGAGCGCTCCCGCGCTGCAGGCGCTCCCCGTCGAGACACAGAATCCCTTGCGATCCAGCGCAATCAGCAGGGCCTCGCCTTCGCAGCCGCGAAAGGACATATTCAACAGCGCCGGAGCGCGATGTTCCCGCGAGCCGTTCACGCGCACATCGGGAATGCGTTCCAGAATCTCCATTTCCAACCGGTCGCGCAGCGCCTTCAGCCGTGGCATCTCCTCACCGAGCGCCGCCTGCGCCAGTTCCGCCGCCTTGGCAAAGCCGACAATTCCCGGCATGTTTTCCGTGCCGGGCCGCAAACCGCGTTCCTGACTACCGCCAATGGTGCGCGGCGAAATCCGAATCCCGCGCCGGATCATCAGCGCGCCCACACCCTTCGGCCCATATATCTTGTGGCTGGAAATACTCACCAGATCCGCATTCAAATCAGCCCGCGCGAAGGCCAGCTTGCCGAAGCTCTGTACGCAATCCGTATGAAAAGGCACACCCTGTTCGCGGCAGATCGCGCCAATCGCCGCCACGTCCTGCACCGTACCCAGTTCATTGTTGACGTGCATTACCGACACCAGCGCCGTTCGTGACGTCATCGCTCGCGCCACCTCGGACGGATCCAGACGGCCCTCGCCGTCGACGTCGAGGATGGTCACGTCTCCGCCGCGCTCGCGCCACCATTTGGCGGTATCGATAATCGCGTGGTGCTCCGTCGCCAGCGTTACCAAATGCGAACGCCGCTCGCGCCAGTAATCCAGCACTCCGAGCAGCGCCCAGTTGTCGGCTTCCGTGCCACCCGAGGTGAAATACACTTCGTCTGCTTCGCAGCCGAGGGCTTTCGCGATCGTCGAGCGCGCTACCTCCAAGGCCATCTTCGCGTCACTGCCCTGTTCGTGCGCGCTGGAGGGATTTCCCCAGTGCGCGGCCAGCGCCTCCTGCATGGCATCCATCACCCGCGGATCAGGGCGCGTCGTCGCGGCATTATCCAAGTATCGGGACATGTTTCGATTCAGTATCCTAAACGTCGTAGAAATCTCAATATACTTCTAAATTCCAGCAAAATCAAGCGGTACAAGGCCCGTTATCCATTGACTTTTGCCATCAAACACGTTACATTATGCCAAACTCCACGATTCCGCATCGCCTCCCCCATGAAAATCGCCCTCGCCCTTTTCATCGCGCTCTGCCTGGCCACGTGCACCCTCGCCCAAGAGCCCGTCGATCCCGCTTACGATCCGCCCCTCGGCCGCCCCGGCGACGCTGACGGCAAGGTCCGTTTCAACGGCACCATCGGAATGGTGATCATCAACGGCAAGATCTACCAGCAATTCGGCCTGCGTCCCGACATACCCTTCGGAAAGTTCGGCGTCGGCCTCGATTTGACCTTCCGCTTCGATGAGGATGGCAACTTCAAGGACGACGAATGGGACGAAGGCCGTGACTACATCGACAAGCTCTATTATTTGCGTTATGGCCTGCCGGGCGATCCCTTCTATCTCCGCGTCGGCGCCCTCGACAACGTCACCCTTGGCTACGGCTTGATCATGCGCCGCTACGCGAATACGATCCAGTATCCGGAAGTCAAGCGCATCGGCATCTATTCTGAAGGGTTCGAAGTCGAGGTATCGGTTGGCAGGCGATGATGAACAACGTCAAGGAACTGGATGAGCCCGGCCTGATGGGCGGCCGCCTCTCGTACGATACGGGCTGGAAAGGCCTCACGGTCGGCGCGTCGCTCGTCCACGACGGCAACCAGTTTGCCGGGATGATCGATACCGACAACGACGGCGTGCCGGATCGTCTGGACGTCGCCCCCGGCAAGAACGATTTCGCGGTGCAATACTACCTGCGGGAAATGTTCCGCGATCATCCGCAGGATCTCGCGGATCTCATCGACCGCGGGTTTCTCCCCGACGTCCGCGACTTACTGCGCAGCTATAAGGACTTGAAGGAATCCGTCACGGAAGTGGGCGCCGATGTGGGGATTCCCATCTACCGCGGCCACGGCTTCTCCCTCTGGGGCTACGCCCAAACCGCCCGGATTGTCGACTACGGCTGGGGTTGGTCGTTCCCCGGCGCGCGCCTGGTGGCCGGGCCCGTCGAACTCAGCGGCGAATACCGTCAATACGAAAAGCAGTTCCGCGGCGACTTCTTCAATTACTCCTATGAAATCGAACGCGTGCAGCTCAAACAGGACACGCTGTTCTTCACCAAGGAACGCACATTACGAAACCTGGGACGGGCCAAGGGCTTCTTCGCGGACGCAATGGCCACCATCGGTCCCTGGGGCTATCTCTACAGTTGGTATCAGGACATGCACGGCGCGGATTATGCCGGTGGTAAAAGTCTTTACGGCGAAGGCGGCCTCACCCCGCCCATGGTCCCGCGCCTGCAACGGATCAGCGGCTACTACATGCAGCCGAATGTCAATACTCTGTTCGAACACATGACCGACGGTACCGTCTACGGCGCGAAACTCTACCTGGCACTGGCCTCTAATGTCAGCCTCGTGTACGACAACCGCATCACCTATTTCAACGGCGAACCGCACCGCACCGTGCGGGTCGAAACGATGGTTACGTTCTGACCGCTGATCTGGACCGTAATAGAAAACGGGAGCGGCAAGGCTCCCGTTTTTTTATGGAATCGTTTCAGCCTCATTCAGCTTGCAGCAGGAACTCCAACAACCGCTCGATCCGTTGGAGAGCCATTCCCCGATGTGAGATCTGATTTTTTTCCGCGAGGTCAATCTCCGCCAGCGTCTTTCCCGACGGCAGTACAAAGACTGGATCGTAACCGAAGCCCAATGCGCCGCGTTTTTCGCGCCCGATGGTTCCGGCCAGCGAGCCTTCGACACAGTACAGGCCGTCGGCGGTTTTCAAACAGGCAACAGTGCGGAACATCGCGGATCGTTTGCCGTCCGGAACATCCCGCATTTCGGCAAGTAGCTTCTGGCAGTTGGAATCGTAAGTCGCGCCCGGTCCGGAGTACCGTGCGGCGTACACCCCCGGCGCACCGTCCAGAGCATCGACCTCAAGTCCGGTATCATCGGCCAGGGCCCAAACTCCTGTCTGGGCGGCAACTTCCACGGCTTTCTTGATGGCGTTTCCGTAAAGATCGGGTTGATCTTCCACCACTTCGGCCACAAATGGAAAATCCGCGAGACTCAGGATGGCTAATGGGAGGGTTTTTAGCTTCTCCTGAATCTCGCGGAATTTATCCATATTCCTCGTAGCGACGACGAGGCTTGCGCCCATCAACCGTAAATCTGAGCTGAATTACACTTGCAGATTTTCACCTGCTTGGTGACCAGCTTCATCGGGCCGCCATCGCTGACAAATTCTCGAATTTTCGTCGGCACAGTAACATCACCGCATACCGGGCAGTGCGCCATACCAGCCGCTTTGCTCTTATCGGTTTTATCCGCAAAAGTTTGTTTCTTCGCCACTTAAGTATCCTCAGTCCGTGATTCAAGGCCATTCGCTGAAAGTTCAATTTAGGAACTTTCTGCGCATTTGTCAAGCCTTGGGTGAAATCCAAAATCTTCGAAGCTGTCCGTCAACGCCGATTACCGGTCGTGACAGTTCGACTCCCGGGCATAATTACGTAATTAGTTACGGATTATTGCCACCGACCATATGGTACAGACCCTCCGGCAGCTCTGTTGGCGTCTTGGCCGCGTTACTGTCCTTGGTTGCCTGTGCCGGCTTGTCCTGTGCCAATTGTCCATTCACCGACTCCATCGACTGCACAGACGCTGGCGGTACCTGCGGATTCTTTGCCAGATCCGGTTGCGTCGCCGGAACCGTGGTTTGCTGAGATGTTGACGCGATTCCCGGCGCAGTCCGCATTTGGCACGCCGAATCCGAAGTTGAACATCACCACCGCAATCACCGAGGCGGCCGCAAACCCCAAACCGGCTCCCGTCCAACCCAGCACCCAGCTCTTTCCCCCGGCCGCTCGCTGCGGCGTGACCGACAGCCCTTCGATTCGCCGTTGGAGGCGAAACTCAAATCCTACGGGACAGCTCATCTTCGGCATCGATTGCAGCACGGATCTGATCATCAACAGATCTGCGGGCATGCCATCATCATCGTTTCGTCCGCTGCTCACCTCAGCCGCCTTTCTCACCGGATTTTCCACCTTCCAGCTCCTCACGTACTAAAAATCCTAACCTTTTTTGCAGTCGGCTCCGCCCTCTGTTGACGCGGGATTTTACAGTCCCCAACGGCACGTTCAGGATTTGGCTGATTTCTTCATAGGACAGATCCTGAATATCCCGCAGGAGCACGGCTTCCTTGAAATGATATGGAAGCGCGTTGATCTCTTTGAGAATAATTTCACTCTTAACGATGCCATCGACGTCGCGTTCGATGTCCGTCGAGGTATCTACCAGATCGTAATCCTTCTCGTCTTCTCCCTTCGAGCTGATCGAGAAGAAATTTCGAACCTTGCGGCGGCGCAGTTCCGTTTTGGCCAAATTCGAGGCGATGGTATAGATCCACGTCGAAAACTTGGCCACTTGATGGTACCGATGTCTATTACGGTAGACACGCAAAAAAGTTTCCTGGACGATATCCTCACTGAAAAACGCATCGCCCAGTAATCGCACCACGAAATTGAAGAGAGGATCCCGATAGCGGCGAACGATCTCGTCAAACGCCTTGACATCGCCGTTTTGGAACGCCAGGATCAAATCTTCATCCGTGGGCGCGCCGACAGACCTTTCTATCATCGACTAACCTGTTAACTCTTAGGCTGAAATATGGGTTCCAGCGATTTTCGACTCTCTGAAGTAATCTTCCAAATCCACTCATAATATCGATACGGATCCGCAGCTCCCGTCTTCAGACCAATCTCGATATCCAGCAGACCCGTGACAGCTTCGCGGATGCGTTCGATACCGATCGCCTTTGCCGCTGTCAAATATTTGTCTTTCTTGAAATTCTGTCTTCTGAACACTTTTTCCCAGTAATCCGTTGCTTCGGGGCTGCGATGCCAGGCCTCTGGCTTCTTCAGGGTCGCGCTCACTTGCCAGAGTTTGAGCACCATGCCTCGCTGAAACGCGAGGAGGCGTAACAGAACCTCGCCTCCTTCGAGCAGGGAACGCGCAATGCGGTGGGCCTGGATCGCTTTCCGGTCAAGGATCGCGTCTTCGAGGTTGAAGATCGTGTACTCTGATGAAACTTCCCGAAACTTTCATCAGAACCTGCACGGTCACATTTTTTTCATCACCCAAAAAGAGGATCGCATGGTCCAACTTTGCCGCGATATCCGCGAGGCTCTTTAATGAGGACTTCGATCAAATAGCTTTGTGCGTCCGGCTTCAGCGTCGCTCCGCGCTGCTTCGAATAATCCGCCGCCCACTGTGCACGGTCGGCGTCACGAAGCTCGTGAAACACGACCTCCACCACCGCCGGCGGTAGATCGGCTCCGCGCGCCAGCTTACTGGATTCGACACTCACCAGCACGAGCTGTGTTGTCGCAGAAGGTCGCGCGGCATAGCGCGACAAGACCTCCACTACATCCTTTTTCGGCTCGCCGGAAAGTTCAAGCACGACCATCCGGCTGCTTGCCAATAACGGCAGGGTTGTGAGCGCGTTCCAGAGTATTTCGCCGGTGACTTCCTGGCTGCGGAATTCATTATAATCAAAATCCGCCGCCGCCGGATCCAGCGCCGTCTTAATATACTCTGCCAGCGCCTGCCGCAGCAGATATTCTTCCGTTCCCCGCAGCATGAGCAGTGGGAAGCGTTTCCCTTTGCGGACCGTCGTCAGAAACGCGGTGGGCGAGAGAGTGGTACTTTCACGCGGCGCGGCCATGCCCATCCTCCCGGCAAGCCTGAACGAATTCGGCGAACAACCTTTGTTGCACGGCATACTCACTGGCCAGCCGTTCTGGGTGCCATTGTACGCCCATGACAAACGGGTGCGTGTCGTGCTCCACGGCTTCCACGATGCCTTCTTCGGACCAGCCGACCGCTGTAAGGCCCACACCGAGCGCATCCACGGCCTGATGATGGTGGCTGTTTACCGCCAGCGTTTCCGTGCCGAAACAGCGCGCGATGCGGCTCCCGCTTTGCAGCCGCACGTCATGCGTGGGAAGTGCAGACGGCCGCTTTTGCGAGTGGTGCGCGCTGCCGATTTCGAGCGGAAGATCCTGCAGCAGCGTCCCGCCCAGCGCCACGTTCAGAAGCTGTACGCCGCGACAGACAGCGAGCACTGGCCGACGCCGAGCGAGCACCGCTTGGAGCAACGCCAATTCAAAGCCGTCCCGGGCCTCCGAGATGACGCACGATTGCGCTTTGACTTCCTGCCCATAGTGTTCGGGATGCACATCTTCGCCGCCCGTCAACAGCAGGCCGTGGACCATTTCCGCCAACCGCGTGACACCCGCTGCGCCGACATGCGCCAGCAGCAGCGGTACCCCGCCCGCCTCTTCCACCCGTTGCAAGTAATTCTGATCGCAGTAATAGACATTGGCGCTGCGGCAGAAGTCGCGCGTTTCCGAGGGTGCGGCATAGCCCGGCGTCACCCCGATGAGCGGTTGCTCGCGCACCGCTTAGTATCCTACCGCCAATGCGATCATGACGGCCGCGCTGACGACCACGAGATACCATGCGAACGGTTGAATCACCCGCCGCTGCAGCAACTTGATGAGCATCCAGATCGCCAGATAGCTCACAATCGCTGACGTCACGGCGCCCGTGAGCATCACCGTCCGTTCCGGTCCTGCGAACGCCAGCAGTTCTTCCCGCTTCAGCACGATCGCCCCGAGGATCGCCGGAATAACAATCAGAAACGAGAAATCCGCCGCCTGCTTGGGGTGCAGCCCGCACATGACACCCATCGCCAATGTCAGACCGGAACGCGACGCGCCGGGCAAGACCGCGAGTCCCTGAAACAGGCCGATGAGCAACGCATCGGCAGTCGTGATCTCACGAATCGTTTTGCCGCCCAGTGTCATCCGGGCTACGGCGAACAGCAGCGCCGCTGTGAGCAGCCAGAACATGGCGACCGCCGCCGGCGACAGCGCCAGCGTTTCGACGAGGCTTTGAAAACCCAACCCGACAAGCGCGGTCGGCAGCGAGGCGACGATGATCATCAGAATGAGCCGCCGTCCCTCCGGCACGCGCGACGGCGAAACCAGCGAAATGCCCAAGTCGGTGACGCGCTTGCGATAGTAAGCGAGGATCGCCAGCAGCGAACCGATATGCAGCAGTACGTCAAACGCGAGCATCGGCTCGCGGAGTCCGAGAAAGTACTGCGCAATCGCCAAATGTCCGTCGCTCGAGATCGGCAGGAATTCGGTCAAGCCCTGCACGATGCCCAGCAGGATCGCGTCAAACAGTGTCATTAAAATCCTTAGCGCACAAGCCGCAGTTCCCGGTTTTCAAAGCGCACGATACGCACCGCGCGGTTCTCGCGGCTGCCCGCATACTCCACAATCACCGCGCGACCGGTGAACGGCGTTTCCGCCAGCCGCCGCAGTACGTCCGTCCGCGCGCGCGGATGGCCAGTCATGATGCGGCTGACATAGTGTCCCGCGTCCAACCCCAAGCGCTCCCAATCCGTGGCATCGTGATTGCGATCCTGCTCGTAGGCGTCCCAGTACACGTCCGGATCGGCGACGCGGGGCAGCAACGGGACGCTCATGAACATGCCGTCGGTCACCGACTGCTGGCGCGACAGCGCTTCAAAATCGAGCCAACTACTGTTGCCGAAGAGGAGCGTCCCCGCCGGCAAGGCGGGAATCTGCTGCGCATACGGGTCGACCTTGCCGGGGGCGATTCCGAAAAAGAACGCTTCATTGCCCGTGACAGGCGGCGTCGTGATCGAATCGCGGCCGCCCGTGGAAAACAACACTTCGCCTTGTTGCGAGTCACCGAACATCGCCGCGCGTTCATCCTGACTGAGCGCCGCGTTCAACGCCTTGCCGCCCTTTTCAAGCCGGCTGCGGTCCGAAAAAACTTCCGCCGCATCGCGCCGGACTTCCAACGCCTCTGAGGGATAAAATCGCTGCGATAGAAGTTCTGCTTTGAGACCCTCGAGACCGTGCCGGAAGCCGTCCCGCAACGCGCGTCCGCGCGCATCCTCGGGCGTCAACGTCACGGCGGTGGGTAGATGTAAGTCGCGTGCCGCGTACTCGGCCAAACGCTGCGACTGGAGTTCCATGCTGGGCAGGAACTCGTAGAGGGAATTGCTGAAGCGCACAAAGGAACGCGGGTCACTGGTCAGTTTCAGCACCGGCATGTGATACTCGGCGGACATCAACGCCACTGCCGCCGCCGCGCCTTCATCCCCGGCGAAGACGATCAGCCGCGCTGCGCTGTTCTCCGCCATCAGGCTGTCGCAGGCGAGGGCCGCCTCGTAGGACGAATTGGCGCGCACCACGTCGATAGCCAGCTCCGACGCGTCGGAATGCACGGCCCAGTTGAAGGCGCGCTCGATGTCCGTCGCCACCGGATCGCCCGCGTAGGAGAAGGCAATCAGGAGCGCGACACGCCCCGGAACATCCGGCGAGGATTTTTCGCCGGCCTGCACCGCCACTGCAATAAGGAGTGTGAGCAGCGCGGCCGCCGCGCCGCTGATTCTATTCCACCGTAACACTTTTCGCCAGATTCCGGGGTTGGTCCACGTCGCAGCCGCGCAGCACGGCGATGTAATAAGCCAGGAGCTGCAGCGGAATCACACTCAGGAGCGGCGTCAGCAGCGGGTGCGTTTCGGGGACGTATATCACCCGGTCCGCCCGCGCCGCCACCGCGGTGTCGCCTTCGGTCGCAATCGCCAGCACGCGCCCGCCGCGCGCCCGCACCTCTTCGATGTTGGAGAGCACCTTTTCGTAGGTGCCGTCCTTAATGGCGATGAACACGACCGGCATGTCTTCGTCGATCAACGCGATGGGGCCGTGCTTCATCTCCGCGGCCGGGTAGCCTTCGGCGTGGATGTAGGATATTTCTTTCAGTTTCAGCGCGCCTTCGAGGGCCACGGGGAAATTCGCGCCGCGTCCGAGGTAGAGGAAATTACGGTGATCCTTGAACTCGGCAGCGATGGTTTCGATGGCCTCACGGTTCGTGAGAATGCGGTTGATCTTCTGCGGAATCTGCCCGAGTTCCTGTACCAGTTCGCGGCCTTCGCTTACGCCAATGCGCCGCGTCCGTCCGAGACACATTGCCAGCATGAACAGCACCGTAATCTGACTGGTGAAGGCCTTGGTGGAGGCCACGCCGATTTCCGGACCCGCATGGAGGTAAACGCCGCCGTCGGTCTCGCGCGCGATACTCGAACCGACCACGTTACAGATGCCGATGACGCGCGCGCCGTGGCGCTTGGCTTCGCGGATCGCCCCCAGCGTATCCAGCGTTTCGCCGGATTGCGAAATCGCCAGCACCACCGTGCCCGGGTCGATGATGGGTGAGCGGTAACGGAACTCCGAGGCATACTCGACTTCGCAGGGCACACCGGCCAGTTCTTCGATCATGTATTCGCCCACCAGCCCGGCGTGCCAGCTCGTGCCGCAGCCGATGAGAATGATCCGCTTCGCGTCGCGCAATTCATCCATGTAGGCGCGCAAACCGCCGAATTTGACGTTGCCCTCGTCGGGCAGAATGCGGCCGCGCATCGAATCGGCCACGGTTGAACCCTGCTCGGAAATCTCCTTCAACATGAAGTGCGGGTAGCCGCCTTTCTCGATGGCCTTGATGTCGAAGGTAATCTGCTCAAGCGCGCGGTCCACCGGCGTGTCGGCCAGCGTGCGGTGCTCGACGCCCGCGGCCGTGATGGTTGCGATCTCGCCGTCTTCCATGTAGGTCACGTCGCGCGTGAAATGCAGGAAGGCGGCCGCGTCGGAGGCCACAAAATTCTCGCCTTCGCCGTGGCCGATGATCATCGGCGAGCCCATGCGCGCCACGACGATCCGCCCCGGCTCGTTCTTCGTGACGATGGCGAGGCCGTAGGTGCCCTGCACCAGCAGCAGCGCGCGGCGCACGGCCTTGGTGAGATCACCGTCGTAGAACTGGCGGATCAGGTGCGCCAGCACTTCGGTATCGGTGTCGGTGGTGAAGACGCTGCCGTTCTTCGCGAGCTCCTTGCGCAGCGCCGAGTAATTTTCGATGATCCCGTTGTGCACGAGCGCGATGTCGCCCGCGGCGTCGGTGTGCGGATGAGCGTTGACGCGGTTGGGCGGCGCCGTGCGTCGCCCAGCGCGTGTGCCCGATGCCGGATTTGCCGTCGAGGTTCAGCGCCAGCACCCGCTTTTCCAGCACGGCGACCTTGCCGGCGTCCTTCTCCACCACCAGGCCATGCGGCGTAAAAACCGCCACACCCGCCGAATCGTAGCCGCGGTATTCCATGCGCTTCAGCGCGCCGAAGAGCACCGGCACCACGTCCCTGTGTCCGACATAGCCGATAATTCCGCACATGCGTCATTCACTCCTGCTGATCAGATTTCATCGATCGTGACGCGCCGCTACTCCCATTCCACCGTGGCCGGCGGCTTGGAGGTGATGTCATAGGTGACGCGATTGATGCCGCGCACCTCGTTGGCGATGCGGCTCGCCGCCCGCGCCAGAAGATCGTAGGGCAGCCGCGTGAAGTCCGCCGTCATAAAATCGTCGGTATCGACGGCGCGCAGCACGCACACGTTTTCGTAGGTGCGCATGTCGCCCATCACGCCCACGGCTTTGACGGGCAGCAGCACGGCGAACGCCTGCCGCGTCTTTTTGTACCAGTCGGCGCGGCGCAGCTCGTCCATGAAGATCGCGTCGGCCTCGCGCAGGATGTCACAGCGTTCGCGCGTCACTTCGCCCAGCACGCGCACGGCGAGGCCGGGGCCGGGGAACGGATGGCGCTGCAGCACCGTGTCGGGCAACCCGAGCAACTTGCCTACCGCCCGGACTTCATCCTTGAACAGCTCGCGCAGCGGCTCGATCAGTCTGAGGCGCAGCGTTTCCGGCAGGCCGCCCACGTTATGGTGCGATTTGATGGTCGCCGAGGGGCCGTTCACGGAGACGCTTTCGATGACGTCGGGATAAAGCGTGCCCTGGGCGAGGAACTGCACGTCCGGGAGTTGCGCGGCTTCGCGTTGAAAGACGTCGATGAATTTGCGGCCGATGATCTTGCGTTTCGCCTCGGGTTCCGGCTCGCCCTTGAGCGCGGCGAAGAATTCGTCGGAGGCATCGACGACGCGCAGGCGGATGTGCTCCTGATCGGCCAGCAGCGCTTCGATTTCCTGGCGCTCGTTCTTGCGTTGCAGGCCGTGATCGACGTGCATGCAGATGAGCTGCGATCCGATGGCGCGGCCCAGCAGCACCGCCGTGACCGTCGAATCCAGACCGCCGGACGTGGCGCAGAGCACATTGGCCTTGCCCACCGTGGCGCGAATTTCCTGCACGGCCTGTTCGATGAAGGATTCCATCGACCAGCCGCCCTTGCAGCCGCAGATATTGACGGCGAAATTTTTCAGGAGGTCCGCGCCGCGCGGAGTGTGCGTGACTTCGGGATGGAACTGTACGCCGTAAATGGGCCGGGTCTGGTGCGCGACGGCGGTAACGATGCCCGCGTCACTGTCGCCGATGGGTTTCAGCGGCGCGCGGACCTCGGAGATGTGATCGCCGTGATTCATCCAGACGTCGAGGCTCGTCCCCAGGCCGCGCCACACCGCGCCGTCGTCCTTCAGCGAGATTATCGCGCGTCCGAATTCGCCCTGCCGCCCCGGCACGACCGGCGAACCGAAGTGCTGGCCGATAAGCTGCATGCCGTAACAAATGCCAAAGACCGGCAGGCCGCTCTCCCACAGCGCGACGTCGGGATGCGGTGAACCGGCTTCGATCACACTGGCCGGGCCGCCGGAAATCACGACGCCTTTCGTATCCGACGTTTGAATCTCCGCGAGACGCGCCGAGAACGGCAGGATTTCACAATAGACTCCCATCTCCCGCAGGCGGCGCGCGATGAGCTGCGTCGTCTGCCCCCCACAATCCAGAATCGCGATCCGTTCGCTATGCTTCACGCCCGAACCTCCAAACCCAATTCCAACGGCCAAGCCGAGAGTTCTTTCATAAATGCGTGGTGCGTCAAATCCAGATGAATCGGGGTGATTGTGACAAATCCATCATGGAGCGCCGTGCTGTCGGTATCGGTTTCCGTCCAGCTCGACCTTCGCGCCGTCCATCCAGTAGTATGTTTTGCCGCGCGGATCGGCCCGTTTCATAAACGTCTCCTGAAAGCGCGCCCGCCCCTGCCGCGCCACGCGGAAACCGCGCATTTCCTCGAGCGGCAGATTCGGCACGTTCACATTCAGCAGCGTGTTGTCGGGCAGGCCGCGGCGCGCCACCTGTTCCGCCAGGTGCCGCGCGATCCGGCCCGCCGGATCAAAGCGCGTCGAACGTAAACGAAGCCAATGAAATGGCAATCGAGGGAATGGAGTTGATGACTCCTTCCGTCGCCGCCGACACTGTGCCCGAATAGATGACGGAGATTCCCGTGTTTTCGCCGCGATTGATGCCTGACATCACGAGATCGGGCCGCTGCGGCATGAGTTCCGTCAGCGCCAGCTTCACGCAGTCGGCGGGGAAACCGCTGATGGAATAGACGTGATCCGCGCCTTCCAGTTCACCGTTAAAGAGGCGGATCGGTTCGGAAAGTGTGATCGCATGGCCCACTGCCGACTGTTCGCGGTCCGGCGCGACCACCCAGATCTCGCCCATCCCGCGCAGCGCCCTCACCAGCACGTGCAGCCCCGGCGATTCGATCCCGTCGTCGTTCGAGACCAGGATTCTCACGCCTGGGCTCCGTTCCCCGCCATGAAGAAGTTGAGGATTGTCGTCAGTTCGGCCTTAATATCCTGACGCGGCACGATGCGGTCGAGAAAACCTTTCTCCATCAGAAATTCGCTGCGCTGGAAGCCGGCGGGCAGATCCTGCCCGATGGTCTGCTTGATGACGCGCGGTCCCGCGAAGCCGATGAGCGCGCCCGGTTCGGCGAGGTTGACGTCGCCGAGCATCGAAAAGCTCGCCGTCGTGCCGCCGGTCGTCGGATTGGTAAGCAGCGAAATGAAGGGCAGCCCGGCGTCCGACAGTTCGACGAGCTTGACGCTCGACTTGGCCATCTGCATCAGCGAAATCATGCCTTCCTGCATGCGCATCCCGCCGGAACGCGAGACAACGATCAGTCCGCGCCGCTCGGCAATGGCGCGGTTGACGGCGCGCGCCAACTTTTCGCCGACCACGCTGCCCACGCTGCCGCCCATGAATATGAACTCCATAATCCCCAGCACGGCGGGAATGCCGCCGACGGCGCAGGTACCGGTGGTCAGAAGCCTCATTCTTCCCGGTCTTCTTCATCGAGGCGACGATGCGGTCGCTGTATTTCTGTTGGTCGCGGAAGCCCAGTGGATCGACGGATTTCAATTCGGAATCGAACTCCTCCCACGTGCCCTCGTCGGCCAGCATGCTGATGTACTTATCGCCTGACATGGGGAAGTGAAAGTCGCATTTGGGGCAGACAAGCAACCGCTTCTCCAGCTCGCGGTTGAATACGATCTCGCCGCAGCTTTCGCACTTCACCCACAAATTGTCCGAGGTCGTCTTGCGCGGTTGCGAGACCACGCCGGTGCGCTCGCGTTTAAACCATTCCAGTGCCATACCGGTTTACCTCTGCGTATTCCGATCGGTTTCCTCGGTCCGTTCTTCATCCGTCGGCGCCGCCACCAGGCGGCGGTGCATCACCAGCGCGTCCTCGCCATCCGGGTAATACCGCTTGCGGATGGTGACCTGCTCGAAGGCGAAGGCCCGGTACAGCGCGATCGCCGCCGCGTTTCCCACACGCACCTCCAGAAACAAGTCACGCATCCCCCGCCGCGATGCCTTCTGCATGCAGAAAGGCCATCAGCAACCGTCCGATACCCCGCCGTTGGCGGGCCGTATCCACTGCCACGTTCAGTACGTGAATTTCATCCAGCACCCATTGCGTGATCAGATAACCCGCGACCGCGCCGTCCGCCAGCGCGACCCAGTTATGCACGGAAAAGCTCAGCGCTTCGAGGAACGCCGCCGCGGACCACGGATCATCGAATACGCGCCGTTCGATTTCGAGCACCGGCGCAATGTGATCCGTTGTCATACGGACGAATTTTATATCAAGATCCGGTGTTGTCATGGATCTCGCGGAAACGGTCGATGATTTGAACCACCTGTTTCATTTCCCCGACGTCATGCACCCGTACCATGTCCGCTCCGAAGAGCGCAGCCAGCGCCACCGCCGCCGCCGTCGAGAACTGCCGCTGGTCCGCGGGCAGTCCGCTGAACTCGCCGGTGAACGCCTTGCGGGACGGTCCCGCCAGCACTCCCGCTGCCAGATCGCGGAACTCGCGCAGCGCTCCGAGCAGCCGGTAATTCTGCTCAAAGTTCTTGCCGAAACCAAGCCCCGGATCGACAAGAATACGTTCGCCGGGGATCCCCGTTCGCGCCGCCGTGTCCACGCCGGCGGCCAGATAACCGCGCACTTCGCCGATCAAATCCGCGTAGCGTGTATCGGCCTGCATCGTCTTCGGCGCGCCGCGGAGATGCATCAGCATCACGCCTGCGCCGGATTCCGCGCAGACCCGCGGCAGTTCCACATCGCCATGAAAGCCGGTGATGTCGTTGATCGCGGACGCCCCCGCCCGCAAGCACTCCACGGCCACCGCCGCCGATGTCGTGTCAATCGAAAGCGGTACCGTTAACCGGCCCCGCAGTCGCTCCAGCACGGGCAGCAGTCGCGCCAATTGTTCTTTTACGGCGACCGGTTCGCTTCCCGGCCGGGTGGATTCGGCGCCCAGGTCCAGCATGTCCGCGCCGGCGTTCTGCAGACTGACGGCGTGACTCGCCGCCGCATCCGGAGACAGAAACCGGCCGCCGTCCGAAAACGAGTCGGGAGTGACATTCACCACTCCCATCAACAGCGTGCGGCGTCCCAGCGCAAGCTCGCCCGTGCGGTGCCGCCAGCAACGCGCGTTATCCGTGGTGCCCATCCATCAAATGCAGCGCCTCGAGACGCGTCGCCTCCTTGGCCATCGCTCCGCGCACCGCCGAGGTCACGGTCCAGCTGCCGTGCACTTTTTCGCCGCGCATCATCAGACGAAGATGCTGGGCGCGAACAATCACCAGCACTCCCATCGGCTTCAGCTTTTCCATAATCGCGTCGGCGACCCCCGTCACCATCCGTTCCTGAAGCTGCGGCCGCTGGGCCAGCACCCGGACGATGCGCGCGAGCGACGAGAAGCCGGTCACAATGCCTTCGTTCGGAATGTAGGCGATGGAGGCGAAACCCCAGAACGGCAACAGGTGATGTTCGCACATGCTGTAGAACGGGATGTCGCGGTGGATGATCATCTCGTGGTGCTCGGCGGGAAACACCTTAATTTCCGCCTGCGGGTCTACGCCGATGCCGGAGAAAATCTCCTCAAACATCGTCGCGACGCGCTGTGGCGTCTCGCGCAGACCGAGCCGCTGCGGATCCTCGCCGATCCCCTCGAGCAGCAGCCGGACGCCGGTTTCGATTTTAGTCTTGTCAATCACGGTTGAGAGGTGCCGGAATAACCGGGTTTCAATTTCAAGACGACCACTTCGGTGCGCCCCGCGCGTAATTCGACCCGTGTCAGCGGCGGGCCGTCGGGCACATAGCCTTTCTTGAGAACTGCGATGACGTGCGGTCCCACCGTCAGGTGTTCGAGTCGCGCGTCCGTTTTGAATTCCGTCGATGAGCCGTTCAATTGCACGGTCGCACCGGGCACGTTGCAGATCACCTGAATCGTTCCCGTCCGGTCGCGCATCAGCACGATCAGCAGGATCACGCCGACAAACACCAGTCCGATCAGCAGCAACAGGCGGTTGCGCACGCGCCGCTGGCCTTCTTCCAGTTCTTCCATGTCCACCGGAATCTGAGACTCGCGCTCGCGCAGTTCCGACCGCGTCAGCCATTCCACATCGCCGTCTTCGTTGACATGGCGGACGTAGTCGCCGCGGGCGAGATAGAACGCTTCGATCTCGTCCTCGATGATCCGGCGGCGATCTTCGTTCATGTCCTGCGATCCGCGCCGCGCCTGCTGGTAACCCGCGTCCGAGCCGCGCAACTGTTCGCGGGTTTCCAGTTCCTTGCGGATCAGCCGGCGAAGTTCGTCTTCTTCTCGCCTTTCCATTCGCGATCCGTTGGTTTCAGGTTCGTGGCGGCACGCCGTTTACGCCGTCGGGCGACGCCGGGAGTACATCCGGGCACCGGCATCCCGAGGATCTCCGCGATTTCGCGGGCATCCAGCGATTCGTTCTCGATCAGGGCGAGCGCCAGCTTATGCAGGCGCTCCGTTTCCCGGGTGAGGATGTCCTCAGCGATCTTTTCGGCGCGCTCCACGATCTCGCGCACCGTCTCATCGATGATATTCGCCGTGTGGTCGCTGTAGTCCTGGATGTGCGTGTAATCGCGTCCGAGGAATACTTCCTCATCTTTGCGGCCATAGGTGATGGGGCCGAGACGCTGCGCCATTCCCCATTGCGTCGCCATCTGCCGGGCGATTTCCGTCGCGCGCCGCAGGTCGTCGGACGCGCCGCTGGTCAGTTCACTGAATACCAGCCGCTCGGCGGTGCGCCCACCCATGAGGATCGCCAGCCGCCCTTCGAGATAGGTGCGCGAATAGCTGTGCTTGTCGTCGAGCGGCACAAAATGCGTGACTCCCAGCGCGCGCCCGCGCGGAATGATCGTCACTTTATGCACCGGATCCTGGCCGGGGACGAACCTCGCGACCAGCACGTGCCCGGCCTCGTGAAACGCGGTCGAGCGCTTCTCTTCGACGGAGATCAGCACCGACTTGCGTTCCACACCCATGATCACCTTGTCCTTGGCGGACTCGATGTCCTGCATTGTAATCTCATCGCCGTCGCGCCGCGCGGCGAGCAGCGCCGCTTCGTTCATCAGGTTTGCCAGTTCGGCGCCCGCCATCCCCGGCGTGCCTTTCGCGATGATTTCCAGATCCACGTCATCAGCTAAGGCTTTGTTCTTACCGTGGACTTTGAGAATCCCCAGCCGGCCGCGGACGTCGGGCCGGTCGACAACGATTTGCCGGTCAAAACGGCCGGGCCGCAACAGCGCCGGATCGAGAATGTCGGGACGGTTCGTGGCGGCGATGAGGATCACACCGTCGTTCTCTTCAAAACCGTCCATTTCTATCAGCAGCTGGTTCAGGGTCTGTTCGCGCTCGTCGTGCCCGCCGCCCAGTCCCGCGCCGCGATGGCGGCCCACGGCGTCGATTTCGTCGATGAAGATAATACAGGGCGCGTTCTTCTTGCCGTTCTCAAACAAATCCCGCACGCGACTGGCGCCCACACCTACAAACATCTCCACGAACTCGGCGCCGGAAATTGTGAAGAACGGCACCCCGGCTTCACCCGCGACAGCCTTTGCGAGCAGCGTTTTGCCCGTTCCCGGAGGGCCCAGCAACAGGCAACCGCGCGGAATCCGGCCTCCGAGGCGCGCGAACTTGCGCGGATTGCGCAGGAACTCGATAATCTCGACGAAGCTCTTCTTTCGCCTCATCCGCGCCGGCCACGTTGGCAAAGGTGATCTTCGACTTGGTATCGGACTGGAGCTTCGCCTTGCTCTTGCCGAACGAGAACAAACCCTTCGGTCCCATCCCCCCGCCCTGCATGCGGCGCAGGATGAAGAAGAAAAAGGCGATCATCAGAATCCACGGCAGCAAACCCAGCAGGTACGTGCCAAGATCGGGCCGTTTGATCTTGAATTCGAGAGCCATCCCACTCTGCCGCCAGCGGTCCACCAGCGTCGCGTCGAGATTGGGCGGGAGTGTGGTGTGGAAGCGGCGGCCATCGCTGTAAATGCCGTGCAGGCTCTGGCCAATGATCGTACCCGCGCGCACATTACCCGTTTTCACTTCGTCTTCGAAGCGGTTGTAGGGAATATCCGCCTCGGCGGCGCGGTGCTCGAAGAGTTGCGAGAGCACAATCAAGCCCAGCACGGCCAACAGGAGTATGGGCAGCAGGCCGGTGGCGCGCCGCCATTCAATCTTGTTGTCGGAAGACTTCTTGCGCTTCCCGTTTGGGTCCTTGTCGGTGTTTTGCTCCACGGATCCTTAAGGCTCGTTAACTAACACGTAAAGATCGGGCAAATGCCGCCACTGCTGGGCGTAATCGAGTCCGTACCCGACCACGAATTCATCCGGAATCACCATCCCGACATACTCCGCATCGGACTTGGCGGCTTTCTCGCCGGCCTTAACGAACATCGCCGCCATCACCAGGCTCGCCGGTTTACGATCCATCAGGTGCTTCCGCAGAAAACCCAGCGAATGGCCCGTGTCCACGATGTCTTCGACGAGAATCACATGGCGGCCGGCGATATCCACGTCCAGGTCTTTGAGCAGTTCGATGTGACCCGAGGCCATGCTGTCGCGATAGCTCGAAATGCGGATGAAATCCACCTCGCACGAAATGTTCAGCGCGCGCACGAGGTCGGCCATAAAAATGAAACAGCCGTTCAACACGCCGACCATTACGGGCTGTTTGTCCTGGTAATCCGCGCGCATGCGCGCGGCGAGCGCGGCAACATGGGCTTGAATGACGTCGCTTTTGATCAGCGGACGAAAGCGAAAGGGAGCGGTTCCAACAATCTCAGAAGGGCATGAAGTGCGCCATTTGCATCGGGGGCTATCCAATCAATCCGGGTAACTTCAGTTTCATCCGGCGTGGGTAGCGCGCGTTCAGCTACCGCTCCGCCGAAAATCATCAGGGGTCCCGCCGCATCGGCGAGGACTAACACGTGCGGACGCGCGGCGGGATCCACTCCCTGTTCCGCCAGCAGATCCGCGATTTTTTTTACGGGCCGCCCACGCATTCGCAACCGCTCGGCGGGCCGCCAGGGGCGAACCCACAACTCGCGATCGAGGAATCGGCACTTGAGAGCGACACTACCGGCGCGCGCAAAACCGGGATATTCCCCGCGCGAGATCGTCAGCGTGCCACGGTCTCCGGTCAGTGGCCAACGCCCGGTCCCGACCGGCAATGGAGGAAACGTCTCCGGTTCTTTGTAGAGCCAGACAGCAGTGCCGGCGCGCAACGCGGAGATGCCATACGGTAACGGTAAGCGGGCCGACGGGGAATGGCCATGCAGGAACGCAGTAACTTGCCGGCGGTGTGATGAGGCCAGACGGGCAGTGGGAAGTCCGGCCAGATCGGCCCAAACGGCCTCGACGGGGATGAAGTTCAACTTATTAAAATAACGGAAAATCTCATCAATTGCAAGGCCGATCCTCCGGGGAAATCCCGCAGGAATTACCCACCGCGGAAGGACTTGCGCCAGTCGTCGGAGGTCCCGCAATCCAAGGCGCAACTCCTCCCCGGCGCGAGCGGTTTCAGATACGCGCTCCAGTGTCCAGAAGTCCGGGTGAGCCGCTAACTGCGCCCGCAGTCGGTTCCTGACGAATCGTTGATCACAGTTGGTTTCGTCCTCCCGGCATGGCACACGGGCAATCCGCACCCATTCTCTTAATTTATTGCGACTTACATTTAAGAGTGGGCGGAGGATCTGTCCTCGTTCGGGTGGGATACCGGTACATTCGTACCACGGTGCGCCACTGCGAACCCGCATTAACACGGTCTCAGCGGAGTCGTCCACTGTATGCCCGGTCAGAATCCAGCGACAGCACTCTGACCTCCGCCATCTGGTGTAAAGCCTGATAGCGCAGTCGTCGGGCGGCGGCCTCGAGGGAGAGCCGTTCTACCCTCGCCAGAGTGCACGCATCCACTGAAGTGGACCGGGCGGAAATGCCCTGCGATGTGGAAAAGTCCTGAACCAGAGCCCAGTCCGCATCCTGTGCTGCGGCTGGCCGCAGACCATGCCGGATATACCCGGCCACGAGCCGTTCAGGCGACAGTCGCAGCTCCGCCGCCAAGAAGTGCCAGTAGTCCCATTGAGTCGGCGCCTCCCGAAACGGCAACGAGCAATCGGTCTTCCGCTTGCGTGGTGCGTTCCAGAAATTCCGCAACTTCCGTTCGTAAGCTCACAGGCAATTCCCGTTGCGCTTCGGGTGAGGATGGAGAAGCAAAAAGCCCTGCAAAAAAGTGCAAGGCCGCAGTGCTGAGAAGGGTACGATGGCGAAAACTCGGCTCATTGACTCATTTCGTCGCCTGAAAAACCAGCGATCCGCTGTACCACAGGGGAAACTCAGCGGCCGGCTGCTTTCCTTTCAGCCGGTATCCGGCTCGCCACAGCGCCATTCCCAACCGGTATTTCAAGCGGTTCAGCGGCCGTGTCACAAACCGCACGACCGGGACTTGATTCCAGATCCAGAAGCTGTTGTTCAGTGATTCGATACACGACCATCCCGGCAGGATGCGGACGGTTTTGAATCCGGCGCGTTGCAGCACTTCCCGTAATCCGAGATGCGACATGTGAAAATACGATTCGGCGTGATACCGCTCCAGAAACGCGCTCGAGCCGATCAGTGAGCCGCCGGACTTTAAGACACGATAGATTTCGCGGCTGGCCTGAAATGGATCCCGCAAGTGTTCGTAGACGGCCAGCGAGGCGATGATCTCAAACTGCGCGTCGGCAAACGGCAGGAAGTGTCCGTCGCAGATGTAATCCGTGAACTCACCGGGGAAAATGTCAAACGTCGTGACGTTGTAACCCTGGCTCTCCAACCACTGACGATCATTGCCGGTACCGCTGCCAAAGACCATCATGTCCCGTCCGTGACAGGATCGGAGGAGATCCGCAATCGGTCCGGTTTCCCAGTGCATCTGTGCGGCTTCACAGTCGTGCTCCGGAGCCGTTTCCGGTTTCATTGCAAGGATCGCGGCCGTATCGAGCGTCGACTCATGCCCAATGAGGACAGGAATGGAACGGAATGGATGCCGCGGAAAGCGCGCCCCACACGTCGAGCAAACGAGGGATTCACCCGCGGACGTCGATAGCCCAACGCTTTTGCATTCCACGCACTGCAATGTTACCAACAGACCACTCCTTTGGCGGGATGGATGATTCCGCCCATGTTTTGGCACTCGAGGTTGACAGCCTGACCACCGCTGCCCAGTGCGAAAAGAGGCCGCGCGAACTGCTTCGCCAGCCTCTAACGTTCATCGTAGCGGGGGAGGGACTTGAACCCCCGACACCAGGATTATGATTCCCGTGCTCTAACCAACTGAGCTACCCCGCCAGACCGTCCCTGCCGGGCACGAAACCATGCCCAACAGGAACTTGAATATACGAAATAATCCCGACTTTTGTCAAGCGTACCGAGATCACGATTTCACGGCCCGGCGCGAAAAAAGCACACCGTCCATCCTCTCGCTCCGCTTTCGCACTTGCTTCTCGCGCCCATTGGCACTACATTGGCAGCGACTTCTACAGGAATTGCCTCGTTGGCGACAGTTGCAATGCCTCTTCTTTGCATATTTTTATGAATTACAACAATTTACGAGTTCTGGTGACGGGTGGGGCCGGCTTCATCGGATCCCACCTCAGTGAAGCGCTGCTGAATCTGGGCGCACATGTCACCGTATTGGACAATTTCGACCCCTTCTAT
Organism: uncultured bacterium; assembly: GCA_963735175.1. Lineage (GTDB taxonomy): Bacteria > Electryoneota > RPQS01 > RPQS01 > RPQS01 > CAVTJX01. The sequence continues at coordinate 147,498 of CAVTJX010000001.1, forward strand.
TCCCGGAATCTGAAGGCAGCCAACCTCCAGGCGGCACTGGGCCACCCACATTTCGCCCTGCTGGAGGGTGACATTCGCGATGCGGCTTTTGTGCGGCAGGCTCTGACCGAATCGAAGCCGGGGGTGGTGGTTCATCTGGCCGCCAAGGCCGGAGTGCGGCCTTCGCTGGAGGACCCCGCTCTCTATGCCGACGTGAACGTGCATGGCACGGCTGTAATGCTGGAAGCGGCCCGGCAGGCGGGCGTAAAAAATTTTGTGTTCGCCTCGTCCTCATCTGTGTATGGCAACCGGACGGAAGCGCCGTTTCGTGAAGATGCCTGCACCGACTTTCCGGTTTCGCCTTATGGCGCGACGAAGAAGGCCGGCGAGGCGCTGTGCTACGCGCATCATCAAGTGTACGGGATGAGCATCTCGTGCCTGCGCTTCTTTACCGTGTATGGTCCACGGCAGCGGCCCGATCTCGCGATCCGCAAGTTCGTGCGCCTCGCGCTGACCGACGCGGAGATTCCGCTCTTTGGCGACGGTTCCACGCGCCGCGATTACACTCACGTACGCGACATTTTAACCGGCATTCTGGGCGCGATAGTTTGGGGCTTCAGCGACACACCCCGCTATGGGATTTTCAACCTCGGCTCATCGAATCCGATTCTGTTGCGCGAACTGGTGGCGCTGATCGAAGCGGAAGTCGGGCATCCGCTGCGGCGCAAGGCGCTGCCGTTTCAAGCGGGCGACGTAGTCCAGACGTATGCGGATACGACGAAGGCCGAGCGCGAGTTGGGCTTTCGCCACGACGTGCCGTTCCGCGACGGGCTGCGGGAGTTTATCGCCTGGATGCGCGAGCACGACCGGGCGGAATGACCTACGCGCCTGTCGAATAATGGAAAAGGGACGCAGCAAACGGGTCCCTTTTTTGTTGAGTTGCGGTCTTTCGGTCCGATGTCGTTCGGCGAATCGTAAGGCGGACTGCGTGCGCCCGCGGGCCGATGCAATCGGCCCCTACGAAGATGTGTTCCTGGCATCGAAGACAATCTCACCACCGATAATCGTCATCACGCTTTCGCGTCTTTGATCTCACACGGTTCACACTCAAAGACGTTTTGCGAGAGAGCACCGTAAAATCGGCCAGCATGCCCTCGGCAATCCTTCCCATGCGGTCATCCCAGAAGGCGGCATAGGCCGCGCCGTACGTGTAGGCGCGCAAGGCTTCGGTGACGGAGAGGCATTCCTGCGCCTGCCAGCCGCCGACCGGTTCGTCGTGCGCGTTTTGGCGTGTGACCGCCGCATGCAAACCCGCGATGGGCGAAAGACTCATCCACCGGCCAATCGCTGCCGAAGGCAAGCGTCGCGCCATGATTCAGCAGGCTGCGCCACGCATAGGCCTGTTTGGCCCGCTCCGGTCCCAGACGCGGTTCGACGAAATGCATGTCCGAGGTGCAGTGAATCGGCTGCATCGAGGCGATGACACCGAGTTCGGCGAAGCGGGGAAAGTCCCGCTCGCGCAGATGCTGCGCGTGCTCGATGCGCGGACGGAATTCGGGACCGCGTCCGGCATAACCCGCCATTTCGAGGGCGTCGAGACAGATGCTGTTGGCGCGGTCGCCGATGGCATGCAGCGCAAGCTGGTAGCCTTCCTGCTGCGCGCCCCGCGCCCAGCGCGCCAGCGGCCCTTCGCGCACTACGGGCGTGCCCGCGCTGTTCGCTGTCTGCGTAGGGCTGCCAGAAGGCGCCGGTGCGCGAACCCAGCGCGCCGTCGGTAAAGCCCTTGAGTGTGGCGAGGCGAAAGCCGGAACCGAGCTTGCGCTCGAACAGATCCTCGGAAAGCTCGAAGCGCTCGCTCACGCGCCAGACATTCAGGCGGAGCTTGCGGTCGCCGCTCTGCGCAAAATCCAGGTAATGTTGGATATTCTCCGCCCGGACGCTGCTGGTGACGGCGGTGATGCCCAGGGAAAGCGCGTAGTCTTGTGCGCGACGGATAGCCGCCCGGGATTCGGCCGCCGTGGGCTGCGGAATCACGCACTCGAGGTTCCCGGCGGCCCGTTCACGCAACACGCCCGTCAGGCGCCCGCTTGCATCGCGTTCATAGACGCCGTCGTCCAGATTTTTCACGGCGTTATCGAGTGCGCAATTGCGCCAGGCCCTGAGTGTTCACGAATGCCGAATGCAGGTCGTGGCTCCAAATAAAAACCGGACGGTCCGCAACCACCCGGTCAAGCTCGCGCCGCGTAATCGGCACGCGCGCCTCATCCACTCCGAGGCCCTGAACCCAAGTCCCCGGCTCCGGCTCGTGCGTGCGCACAAAGGCTTCCAACACAGACTGGAATTCGTCGACCGACCGGATGCCCGTGAAGTTACACGCGCTGAGCTTCAGCCCGCCGAACAAAAAATGCAGATGCGCGTCGTGCAATCCCGGCACCAATAGCGCGGTCGGCGGGAGCGCCAGCGCATCCGCTCCGAGCGGTTTCGCATTTTCGGGAACTACGGCGGCAATGCGGTCGCCGTTTATTTCCAGAATGCGTCGCTCGGGCCGGCCCTCGCCGGTCCAGACCAGACCATAAATCTGTCGCACGGTTTTCACTCGGGAACCTGCACATGAACGCGCTGTATCAGCAACGCGCGGCCCGATTCCGCGTCGGCGTCCACCGCCACTCCCAAAAGCCGCACGTCGCCTTCGGCGGGTGAGGACTTCATCGCGCTCATGGGGTAAAGAAAGCGGTGCAGCGCGTGCTCGGTTTTCATGCCGATCACGCCGGCGTAAGAGCCGGTCATCCCGGCATCCGTAATATAAGCGGTGCCGCCTTCAAGAATCCGCTCATCGGCGGTCTGTACGTGCGTGTGCGTGCCGATCACGGCGGTGACGAGGCCGTCGATGTAGCGTGCAAAGGAGAGCTTCTCCGCGGTGGCTTCCGCGTGGAAATCGACGATGACCACCGGCGTGTCCTCGCGCAATTGCTCAATCCGCGCGCGACCGAGGCGGAATGGATCGTCACTGGGGGGCAGGTAAGCGCGGCCATGCAGATTAATCACGGCGATCCGCTTGCCGCCCGTGGCGTCGAATACCGCCGCTCCGTGCCCCGGCGTGCCCTCTGGAAGATTGAACGGCCGCAGCAAGCGCGGCTCCGCTTCATGGATCTCGTGCGAACGGTCGCGGTAAAGACTGTGATTGCCTCCGGTAATCACGTCCGCGCCCGCGTCCAGGAGCTCGCGCACATGCACAGGCAGGATGCCTTTGCCCTGTTCGGCGTTTTCGCCGTTAATAATGCAGAAATCCACCTGTTCGGAACGCAAGAGCCCGGGCAGGAGCTGCTTGACCGCTCCTACTCCGGGCTTGCCGAAGACATCGCCGATGAAGAGCACGCGCAGCGCGCCCCGCAACTTATTTTGCAACACCGGTCGCTCGGAATTCACGCAGGACCGTGACTTTAATTTGGCCGGGGTATTCCAGCTCCGCTTCGATTTTCTTGGCGATCTCCATGGCCATCATTTCGGCCATGGCATCGGTGATCTTTTCGGGTTCGACCAGCACGCGGACCTCGCGTCCGGCCTGAATCGCGAAGGAGCGCTGCACGCCGCGGAAGCCGCTGGTGATTTCCTTCGAGCTTGTGCAGGCGCTGGATGTAAATTTCCAGCGTCTCGCGCCGCGCGCCGGGACGAGCGCCGGAGATGGCGTCCGCCGCCTGCGCCAGCACCGCGATGGGCGAGGTGAAATCTTCGTCACCGTGATGCGCGGCGATGGCATTGATGACCGCCTTGGGCTCGCGGTACTTCTTGGCCAGCTCCACGCCGATCTGCACGTGCGTGCCTTCGGTGAAGCGGTCGATGGACTTGCCGAGATCGTGCAGGAGTCCCGCGCGGCGGCCGAGTTTCGCGTCCAGCCCGCACTGCGCGCACATGAGGCCTGTCAGATGGGCGACCTCAATCGAGTGCTGGAGAATGTTCTGACCATAACTTGTGCGGTATTTGAGGCGGCCGAGGAGCTTGATGATTTCGGCGTGCAGGCCGCTGACGCCGGCCTCGTGGCAGGCGGCTTCGCCGATCTGCACGAGCTGCTCCTGCATTTCCTTTTCGCACTTCTTGACCAGTTCCTCGATGCGGCCGGGATGAATGCGGCCGTCGGCCATCGAGCCGTTCGAGGGCCATGCGGGCGATCTCGCGCCGCAGCGGGTCGAAGGCGGAAATAATCACGGCTTCGGGGGTATCGTCGACAATAATGTCGACGCCCGTGGCCTGTTCGAAGGCGCGGATGTTGCGGCCCTCGCGGCCGATGATCCGCCCCTTGATTTCGTCGTTGGGAATCGGCACCACACTGACCGTGCTTTCGACGGCATGGTCGGCGGCGCTGCGCTGGATCGCGGAAATGACGACTTCCTTGGCTTCCTTGTTCGCCGTCAGGCGGGCACGGTCGCGCATTTCCTTGATCATCTCGGCCACGCCCTCACGGGCGCGGTCGAGCAGCGATTCTTTCAGTTCCTCGAGGGCCTGTTCCTTGGTCAGGCCGGCGACGCGTTCGAGCGCGGCCTGGCCTTCCGCCTCAAGGCTATCGATGCGGGTTTGCTTCTGGAGAAGGGTCTTTTCGCGCTGGGTATTGGACTGAACGAGGCGGTCGGCTTCTTTGATTTTCTTATCGAGGTCCTCGGCGCGCACCTTGGCGTGCTGTTCGCGGTCCTTCAGCGACCGCTCCATGCGGGCGACGTCATCCTGTTTCTGCCGGATCTCGGCTTCCAGACTGCCGCGAAGCTGAAGCTGCTCATCCTTCAGCTCCAGCATTTTCTCCCGATGAATGGACTCGGCTTCCTTCCGGGCGTCGGCGATGACCCGTTCCGCTTCCTGGTGCGAAGCGGCCAGCTTCGCGCGGATAAAGCGGCGGCCAATCGACCAGCCCAGATAGAAGAACACGAGTCCGGCCACCAGCACGATCGCCACCAGAAGGACGATCTGGATAGTTGTCATTTACGGTTCCTTCTGCTCACACAAAAAAACAATCCCTGCAAGGCGCGGCGATGTACCAAGAACCTGGTACATACACAGTGGGAATCCTCCTGGAACGGTTCTCGCTTCCACTATCCGGAACTCGATCACCCGCAGGTGACCGCGGAATCCGCCGAAGCGGACTTAGGCTTGCGATAGACGCCAGAGACGAACTCCCTTAGCTTTTTCCTGTTGGTTCTTGAAAAAGCCTGGCTCAAGCAGGGACGGTTTGTTAAGACGATGTTAGAAAGAACGTGCGCTCGATAATCCTCGAGCCTCCGTGGATGAACGGGGAAGACAACCGCCGGCCAGCTATTCCAGCAGCCCTCGATTCAGATGCTCCGTGAATTCTTCTGACTTTGCGCTCATAGCAGTCGATGAGTTCCTGCTTCTCGCGCTTCAGTGTCGACACTTCGTCTGTGAGATTCAGTGCCGTCAGAATCGCGACTTTGAGCGGTGTGCGCGTCGGTTCGGCCTGCAGAATCAGGCGCATCCGCGCATCCAGCAAAGCCGCGATCTCACGAATGTAATCGGCGTCTGCATCGGCCCGCACGGGATACTCCTGTCCGAGAATGCTGATTCTCACGACAGTCGGGATCTCTCCGGCGGGACGCTTATCCTTATCGTCGGCGGTCATGGAAAGACCTTCCGAGGGAAAGGTTAGGCCGTCTCAAGCTTGGCCAGAAGCGCGCTGATCTTCGAGCGGATCAACTCTTCCTGTTCCACGTTGCGCTGGTTGCGACTGAGCACTTCGCGCTCGCGGGTCAGTTCCTCCACTTGCCGCGCGGCGTCGTCGTAGCGCGACTGCAATTCGTCGACCAGTCTTTCCAGCTCCAGCTTTTCGGTCTGGAGGGTATGCACCTTCTCCAGTACCAGAGAGATCTTACTTTCCAGAGTCTCTAACGACTTCGGGTCCACCAGGGAACAGTCCTCAATTAAATCAAAGAAATCAGGGGCCATGTTCAGAATTATCGAAGGTTCACACCGTGGGCCGCGGTCAGCCCCATCGTAATGTCTTTTACCCAGCCATCCACTTCATCGGATTCAAGACTGCGTTCATCATGGGAAAACTCAAGGCGGAAGGCCAACGACTTCTTCCCCGCACCCAGCTTTTCGCCGCGGAAAACATCAAACGGTTCCACTTTGACGAGAAAGGGACCGCCGTGCTTGCGGATGGTTGCCTGCAAGTCCGCCGCCGAAAGATTTTCATCCGCCACCAAAGCCAAGTCGCGCCAGGAAAGCGGGAAGCGCGGCAGGGCGATATAACTCAATTCCGCACGGCACTGCCGGAGGATGGCTTCGAGGTCGAGTTCGAACCAGCCCAGCGGAGCGTCAATGTCGGAGCGGGCCATAATCTCGGTCGGCCAGAGGGTCCACTTACCGATCACCGCCCCCGACGCATGTACTTCACCTTTCAGAACTTCACCGCTTTCAACATCATAGCAATTTATCTCCAGATTGTCAAGCGAAATCTTGGTCGCCAGAACTTCTAAGACGCCCTTCAAGTCATAAAAATCAAAGGGCTTGGCAGGGTGAGACCAGATCAGTGGGTAAGATTGTCCAGTCATCACAGCCGACAGCGTCTGGCGTTCCCAGGTGCGGGGGTCATCGGGCTTGCCGGGAGCAAAGACACGGGCGACTTCGAACAGCCGCAGGGTACGGTCGCCGCGCTGCCAGTTTCCTGCCGCCGAGCGCACGAGCTGCGGCACCAGCGATCCCTGGAGGCGCAGCATGTCGTCGGTGACCGGATTCTTCAGCTCGATGCCGGGAGGCATGTCCGGCGGGTCGCGGCGCTCGTCGGGGGTGTACATGGAGAGCGACAGGGTTTCGTGGAAGCCCAGCGAGACCATCGCGTCCACCACCTTCGTCTTCAGCGTCACCAGCGGATTGTCCTGCCCGCTGAGCGGCACACGGCTGGTGATGCCCGTGGGAATCTGATCGTAGCCGTGGACGCGGATGACCTCTTCGACGAGGTCGATTTCGCGCTCGAGATCGGGCCGGTAGGTGGAAGTCTCGATCTGCCAGCTCGCGCTTGCCGTCATTGACCTCGCAGCCGAGACGGCTGAGGATGTCCGCCTGCGTTTCAGCCGGAACCTCGACGCCGATGACATGATTGGCGCGGGCGGGACGGAACGTGATGGAGTTGGATCCGATGGGACGCGGGTAATTGTCGACGCGGCCCGCGTGGACTTCACCGCCGGCGAGGCGCTGCATCGAGCGCGGCGGTGGCGTCGATGACGCGAGGGACGCCGTTCGGGTCCATGCCGCGCTCGAAACGGCGGCTGGACTCCGTGCCGATGCCGAGGCGGCCACGCGTGCGGCGGACGTGGACCGGATCGAAGTAGGCGCACTCGATCAGCACGTCCTGCGTGTCGTCGCGGATTTCGCTGTTCTGGCCGCCCATGATGCCCGCGAGCGCGATGCCCTTGGCGGGGTCGGCAATCACGACATCGCGCGGCTGCAGTTCGTGCTCCTTACCGTCGAGCGTAATGAACTTCTCCCCGCTCCGGCGTAGCGCACGACGATCTGGCCCTGTCCACGAAGCGCAGATCAAAGGCATGCAGCGGCTGGCCGAATTCCAGCATCAGGAGATTGGTGACATCGACGATGTTGGAAATTGGGCGGATGCCGCAGCGCATCAGTCGCAGCCGCAGCGCATACGGCGAAGGCTTGATGGTGATGCCGCGGAGTAGCCGCGCCGCATAACGCGGGCAGCCTTCGGGAGCATCGATGCGCACGCCGATCGTCTGCGACGCGGGCGTATGCGATCTCGGACAGCGGATATTCCGGCCAGCGCCACGGAATGCGGAACTTGGCGGCGAGGTCGCGGGCCACGCCGACGTGCGACAGGAAATCGGGCCGGTTGGGCGTGATCTCCACATCGTAGGTGGTGTCGTCCAGCGCGAGGTACTGCGCCGCGGCCGCGCCGACAATCCAGGCGGCGTCGCCTTCGATGATCCCGGCATGCTCTTCGACGAGCCCGAGTTCGCGCTCGGAGGCCAGCATCCCCAGCGATTCGTGCCCCTTCAGCTTGGCCTTCTTAATCGTCATCCCGTCGGCGGTGACTGAGCCCGGCAGCATCACGGGCACTTTCAAGCCCGCGCGCACGTTGGGCGCCCCGCAGACGATGGACACGACGTCGCCGCTGCGCGATGGCGGTTTTCGTGATCGAGAGATGATCCGTGCCTTCAATCCGCGCCGCTTCCAGCACCTCGCCGATGACGACCTTGTCGAGCGCGGGCCGGTAGCGCTTGATCTCCTCGACTTCGAGCCCGAGAAAGGTGAGCACTTCCGCCAGTTCGTCCGCCGTCACCGGCAGATCGACCATTTCCTTCAGCCAGCTATAGGAAAGAATCATGGAAATTACTTGTTATGGGCACCTTGCCGAGTGAGAACGGTATTGAGGAATGCTTTCAGCTCAGGACATTGCGCTGCGGCAACGGTCAAGTCCTGATTTCGCAGAATTGCTGCCGCTTCAACGGGTTTTCTATAGGTGAGGGGCTTCGGCTTCGCCGTCTGGTATAGATGGATCAGACGATGTGCCGGTGGATTGCTGTGATTAACAGCCTCCGGGTAATTGCCGAATGGCTTTCGATTCACTCCGGTCCGAGCCAAAATCGTGTCCCAATATGGCAGTAACCACGATTCAAAATCGTAGCATGCAACATGCGAATAAAAATTGCTCTGGGATCCGACGGCTTTCGACAGCGTCCTTCTTAGCGTTCTGAGGAGAGGTAAACGCTGGATAGACATCTGTTAAAGCAATTACCGCCTTTGTACTCCTTCTCCCGGAGATAGTTATCAACCATACGTTTCAACTTATCCCCGTGCGGAAGTCCACCGTCTTGTCTTTTAAAGTCCAAACTGAGTTTCTTTATGGATTTCCCCGCCGCCAAATAGCGGCTGTTGAGGAAGCGGATCAAGGTCGGTTTGAAGGCATCTTCAGTCTTGCCCTCACAAGAGAACGATGACTTTCATGGACGCCCCCCGATAGTGCCCATCTGCCAAGAGTTGATCGAGGGCGTAATCTCAAGCCAGCTCTGAAGTGCCTTTGCCGAGAAGCTGATGAATTTCGGCAATTCCGTCTTCGTTAACGAATCGGGAATGTCCTAGGTGACAACCAACGAAGGAGTCGATCGAACGGTCGCGTCACTGATCTGAGGATCCATAGAAGCATCCGCAGTGCTCGGCAAGGAGCATCAGAAGTGGTGGGAGCAGACTTACTTTGGACTCGTGCGGAAGCAGTAGCGGAGGTTTCCGGGCGATAGCAACGTCGCCAGGAGCCACAGGAATCGTAGCGTACCTTCGGACAATTCAGGTTGAGGCATTCCGGATTCCAACGAGCCGTAAAACCCACAAGGGCAACCGTCCCAGAAGCGACCATGGAGATCGATTCGATCAAAATCGGGAATGTCTACCGGAAATAATCAGTAATGCGCTCAAAGTACTCCGGCGCGCGCGTCCGCATGTTATACAAGGCCGAAAACAGGCGTTCTCCATTCGGCGGAGGGAAACATGCCGAGCAAGCTTCTTAAGATTGCCGCAACGGGGAATCGGCGGCAATATCCGAGGCGGATAATAGGCGATCGCCTGTAAAGCGGCGCGGACTTCGGTCACGACCTTGGCATGAGGAGGTGTTTGCGGAAACGCGGATTCGTTTTCATCGCTAGAGTGCGTGGAGAACGAGCTTCGTACCCTTGACATCAAGAAATTCGGTACTGTCCGAAGACTTGCGCATAGTTGCACAGACTCGTCTTACGTTCCGTAAGGGACTCCGCGTCCACCCGCACAGTGACAACGGCTGATCCTAAATTTTGCGGCGCAAATGCAATCTTGTATTGCAGGCCCTTGTGGCCTGGAATGTCCGCCGTAAAACTGATCGCTATCTGTTTGGCACGTTTCTGCTTCGCCTTCGTTAGAAGTGAGTTCGTCCTCACTTTGTCGCCAACTGCGCTGAGAAGGTTTCCTTTCGCAATGTTCCGTAACAAATGTAGCACTTCAAGCAACGACGTCTTGACTGTGCTATTAGGCTCAATAAGCACCATCAACGGTCTCATTTCACGGACGATGAAGTTGGGTAGCCTTGATGACTTCAAAGAAGTCAAGCGATGTCATTTTCCTTGAATGAGGAAGAACCTTACAGTGGCTGAACTGCTTCAAGAATCTGACATCGTTGTCGACCAATAAGCGGATGTTGTCGATGCCGAAGCGGAGCATGGCGATGCGGTCGATGCCGAGGCCAAAGGCGTAGCCGGTGTATTTTTCGGTGTCGTAGCCGACGCCCGCCAGCACGTGCGGGTCGACCATGCCGCTGCCGCCCATTTCCAGCCAGCCGGTCTGCTTGCAGATGCGGCAGCCGCTGCCCTTGCAGAAGAAGCAGCTGACATCGACTTCGGCGGACGGCTCGGTGAACGGGAAGAAATGCGGGCGCATGCGCAGCTTCGTCTGTTTGCCGAAGAGGCGGCGATAGAACGCCAGCAGCGTGCCCTTCAGATCCGCCATCGTCACGCCTTCGTCGACGTACAAACCTTCCACCTGATGGAACATCGGCGAGTGCGTGGCGTCGGGGCGGTCGCGGCGGTAAACGCGGCCCGGCGAAATAATGCGGATCGGCGGCTGCTGCGATTCCATCACGCGGATCTGCACGGGCGAGGTTTCGGTGCGCACCACAAAGCCGTTGGGCAGATAAATCGTGTCGGACTCTTCGCGCGAGGGATGCCACTCGCGGCGTATTCAGCATGTCGAAATTGTAGCGCACGAGTTCGACTTCCGGCCCGTCGGCCACACGAAAACCCATGCCGCGGAAGATATCGGTGATCTTCGCGCATGACAATCGTCAGCGGATGATACGAACCGACAAATGGCCGCCGTCCCGGCAGCGTCGTGTCGACGACAGGCCCCGACGCGCTGGCTTGAGCGCGGCGAGGCGCTCTTCCATCAGCGCTTCCAGCTCGGCGCGCAGTTCGTTCACCTGCTGGCCGAAGGTGGGATGCTTCGGTCGGGTCAAGCTTCGGCACGAGCTTGAACAGGTCGGCGACCTGCCCCTTGCGTCCAAGATATTTCATCTTTGACAGCTTCGGCCTCGGCGAGTGTGGCGGCGGCGGCGATTTCTTCGCGCGCGCTTCGGCGGAGACTGTCGATTTGCTCGGACATCACGTCGGAAACTCCCCATAAAACAACAAGCGATTCCCGTGCGAAAGGAATCGCTTGACCTAGACGTCGAACGCTGCACTGGCTCGGCCGCTCAGGCGGCGGCGAGCGGGCCGCATCAGGCGGCGATCTGGCGGGTCAGTGCTCGAATCCCGCGGGATCGTGCACGGCCAGATCCGCCAATTGCTTCCGGTCAAGTTGAATCCCTTGCGCCTTCAGCCCGGCCATAAATTGCGAGTAGCTGATGCCGTGTTCGCGGACGGCGGCGTTGATGCGCACAATCCAGAAGACGGCGATATTCGCGCTTCTTGCGCTGGCGGTCCTTGAACGCGCGGGCGAGACCCTTCTCCACCGTCTCGGTCGCCGCTTTGATCAGCGTGCCGCGACGGCCGATGTAGCCTTTGGCGGCCTTAAAAATCTTGTTCCGGCGCCGCCTGTCGGCAGGGCCGTTCGTTGCGCGGGGCATGGTTTATTCCTTGAGTGTCAGCTTGTCAACCAAGACGATTAGCGGCCGTTGCCGCCCAGCATGCGCATGATCTGCTTCTCATTCGCCCGTTCGACGATCATGTTGCCTTGGAGGTGATTCTTGCGCTTGCGATTCTTGCACGACAGCATGTGGCGCTTGAAGGCGCTCGAGCGCTTGATCTTGCCGGTGCCGGTCAGCGTGAACCGCTTGGCGGCGCTGCGCCGGGTTTTCATCTTGGGCATGGGACGGGTTCTCTATGATTAGGTCGTCGTTTACTTCTTGATCAGAATCATCGTCATCATCCGCGGCCCTTCCATCTTGGGCGGCATCTCCAGCTTGGCGATGTCCTGCAACTCCGTCGCCATCCGGTCCAGCATCCGCGTTCCGAATTCCTGGTGGGTGATCATGCGCCCGCGGAAGACAATCGAGGCTTTCACTTTCGCGCCTTCCTCGATGAATTTGCGCGCCATTTTCACTTTCGTCAGCAGGTCGTTGTCGTCCGTGGACGGGCTGAGCCGGATGCCTTTCAGAACCGTGGCCTGTTGCTTTTTGCGGGCGACGCGGTCCTTCTTGGCCATCTTGTACTTGTACTTGCCGTAGTCCATGATCTTGACAACGGGGGGCGTCGCCGTGGGGGCGATTTCCACGAGGTCAAGACTTTCCTGCCGGGCCAAGGAGAGCGCCTGATCGGAAGGCATGATTCCCAATTGGGAACCGTCACTGCCGATGACGCGGACCGCGGCTTCGCGGATCCGTTCGTTCAGACGCACTTTTTCGGTTTTGGGATCAGCTTTGACGGGAGGACCTCTTTGGTTAGACCGGGGATTAATGCGAAACCTTGGTTTTGATCTCCGCGTGCAGCCGGGCGGCGACATCGGCTACGGTCAGCGATCCCAGATCGCCTTCTTTCCGCCGCCGCAGCGACAGCGCGCCAGTCTCGGCCTCGCGCTTGCCGATCACCGCCATGTAGGGCACCTTGTGCACTTCTGCGTCGCGGATTTTAAAGCCGAGTTTTTCGTTGCGCGGATCGAGGTGGGCGCGAATGCCCTGCGCCGACAATTCCGTCAACGACGCGGCGGCCGAAGTCCATCTGCTCTTCGGTGATCGGCAGCACGCGAATCTGTTCCGGCGAGAGCCAGAGCGGCAGATCGCCCGCGTAATGCTCGATCAGGATACCCATAAACCGCTCCATCGACCCCAGCAGCGCGCGGTGAATCATCACCGGCGTCTGGCGGCTGCCGTCGGGCGCGATATATTCGAGGCCGAAGAGCTGCGGCATGGAAAAGTCGCACTGCACCGTGCCGCACTGCCACGAGCGGCCGATGGCGTCGCGGATATGGAAGTCGATCTTCGGGCCGTAGAACGCGCCGTCGCCGGGATTGATCTTGAAGGGCACGCCCAGCAGCTTCAGCGAATTCTCCAGCGCCGTTTCCGCCTTGTCCCAGATCTCATCGGAACCCACGCGCGAGGCGGGCCGGGTGGAAAGTTCGATGCGGAAATCCTTGAAGCCGAAGTCGCGGTACATCTCGAAGATGAACTGCACGACCTTGGCGGCCTCGGTCTCGATCTGCTCCGGCGTCACGTAGATATGCGCGTCGTCCTGCGTGAACACGCGCACGCGGAACAGGCCGTGCAACACGCCGCTTTTTTCGTAGCGGTGCACGACGCCCATTTCGCAGAGCTTGAGCGGCAGATCGCGGTAGGAAACCTGGTGGCTGGAATAAACGAGGCAGTGGCCCGGGCAGTTCATCGGCTTGAGGGCGTACTTCTGCTCTTCCACTTCCGTGAAATACATGTTTTCGCGGTAGTGGTCCCAGTGCCCCGACTTGTGCCACAGCTCTTCGGCCAGTACCAGTGGTGTGCGAATCTCCTCGTAGCCGTGCTCGCGGTGCTGCGCCTTCCAGTAACGGGTGATCTTCGTCCCAGATGATCTGCCCGCGCGGATGCAGAAAGACCGCGCCCGGCGATTCGACGTGGAAGCTGAAGAGATCGAGTTCCTTGCCCAGCTTGCGGTGGTCGCGGCGCTTGGCTTCCTCGATGCGCGTCAGATGCTCGTCGAGCTGCTCTTTGGTCGGGTAGGCCGTCGCATAGAGCCGCTGCAGCATCTTGTTGTGCTCGTCGCCGCGCCAGTAGGCGCCGGCCACGGAGAGGATCTTGAAATGCTTGATGCGGCCGGTGGTGTCGACGTGCGGGCCGCGGCAGAAGATCCGCCCAGTTGCCCTGCTCGTAGATCGTGAGTTCGGGACCGGCATCGACCTCAAGCTGGTCCGGGCCGGCTGCGGCGGCCGCGGTCAGATCGCGGATCAGTTCGACCTTGTAATGCTCGCCCTGACTTCTCGAAGAAGCGAATCGCTTCGTCCTTGTCAAGCCGCTTGCGCTTCAGCGGCAGATTGCGCTTGGAGATCTCGGCCATCTTGGCTTCGATCAGCGGAAAATCTTCCTGCGTGAAGACGTGCGGCGAATCGATATCGTAATAGAAGCCGTCGGCGATGGGCGGGCCGATGGTGAGCTGCGACTCCGGCCACAATTCCTTGACGGCGTGCGCCATCAAATGCGCGGCCGAGTGCCAGTAGACGAAGCGGCCTTCGGGATCGGCAAACGTTACAAAGCGCAAGTTCCCGCCGCTTTCCAGCGGGCGGTGCAGATCCCAGATCTGTCCGTCGACCACCGCGGCAAGCGTGCCGGTTGCCCCGATCGCCGGTTGTCCGTCGATCAGGTCCTTGGGCCGGGTGCCGGCGGGAACGTGGACGGTCTTGCCGCCGTCGATTGTCAATTCAAGGTCACTCATGGGGTGGGCGTTAGAAGAGTTGAACTTCTGACCTCTTGCATGTCACGCAAGCGCTCTAACCAACTGAGCTAAACGCCCGAAGCAAACGGGATCACGTCCGAGCAGACGTTACGCGCCGCAACATAAAAAAGCACAACCCTTGGCCGTGGTCATGCTGTCCGTTGCACGCGACACAGGTTTGCCTGTGAATCGGGGACCGTGGGTGCCGGGAGCCGGACTTCGAACCGGCACGGGGCTTTCGGCCCCTGGGGATTTTAAGTCCCCTGTGTCTACCATTTCACCACCCCGGCAGCCGAAGGCGGCAGAAGCCAGGGGTCGGCGGTGAGGCGCCGAGCGGATTCGAACCGCTGAATAGAGGTTTTGCAGACCTCCGCCTTAACCACTTGGCTACGGCGCCGGTATCGGGTCGGCATACGGATCGCGTGAATTCCCGGTCGCCCGAAGTTGCCCGGTGCTTACGCGGTCACCCCGTGCATGGAATGTACGTAATCGACGATGCGACGCATTTCGTCCTGGAACTGATCGTAGTCGAACTGCATGCCGTTGAGCCACGCGCTCCAGCCGGCGCTGGACTTGGCGTAGTGGACGGCGTGTTCGATTTCCGCTTCCGTCGCGCCGAACATTTTCGCCGATTCCATATGGAACAAGGTGCAATAGCGGCACTTCGACACCGCCGCGATGCCCAGGCCAATCAGTTCACGGTACTTGTTGGGAATGGGGCCTTCGTCGAACTGGACGGCCTTCATCAACCGCCACTCCATCTCCAACGTCGAATCTGGAATTGCCTTGAAGAATGTGGGCACTAAACCGAACATCTCTTCCATCTCTTTGTACACATCCTGACGCGCCATGATTACAGACTCCTCAACTTTGAGCAATTCTACAATAACACGACCATAGGAGGTACGGCGGCCCCCACGACAGCGCGGGCCAGCATTCCA
Source organism: uncultured bacterium (assembly GCA_963735175.1). GTDB lineage: Bacteria > Electryoneota > RPQS01 > RPQS01 > RPQS01 > CAVTJX01. Next base: position 162,808 of record CAVTJX010000001.1, read on the forward strand.
GGTGCCAAACGGTGACAAAGAACAGGGCGAACCGACTACTTGGAGCGGGAGACGGGACTCGAACCCGCGACAGCCACGTTGGCAACGTGGAACTCTACCACTGAGTTACTCCCGCGAACACAACCGAAAATCCGAAATCCAAAATCCGAGTCAGAATCCAGAATTCAAGCCCGTTTGACTTGGATTTCGTATTTTGGATTTCGGATTTTGTCTTCCCTGTGGACCTGAGGGGGATCGAACCCCTGACCTCCTGAATGCCATTCAGGCGCGCTCCCAACTGCGCTACAGGCCCCTAAGCCTTTTCAAATGAAAAGGAAATATAACGAATTCTCTAGCCTTGTCAAGGAGATACGGCGGGCAGATTGCCCTAAACAAGGCATATCGACCCCCAAGCCTCCTCGGCCAATATCCCTGCCAGAACTTGCACATCGGGACCGAGAATCTTATATTGTTCCCGAAAAATCAACGGAATCGGCGGTTTTTCCGGAATCGTCAGGCACCCGGGTATGCGAATCCACTTCTGTCCGGCGCACGATCCCTGTCTGATCACGGCACTGGCTATCCGGAAAGTACGCAATCACCGGAAAAATTGCAACCGTTAGTGACAGAATTGTCGCGGGTTGACTCCCAAAAGACAGCCAGCCGCAGAGCTTATTGCCCCACGGCCCGGCTATTTACCTATCCTTTCCGCAAGTCTTTCGTGATCTTCGACAGCAGTCATCCCGAAGTGATTACTGATGCCCTGGCATTGAAATCGTCGATAATTCTGCTCGGCACTCATGTAATACTTCTGGCCGTCCACAACGCGGGCCGGCGAATCTGCCGTCACGATGAACTTCTGGCCAGTAACGGGGCACTGTGCGATCTTCTGTCCGTCTTCCAAGTCCACCACGTTTGCTTCCGTAGTGGCCAACGACACGACTTCCCGGTCAATCGCGGGCACCGTCGCGTTCATCGTTTCATGGCACTGAATTTTCGACGCTTCATCGGCAAAGTAATATCGTGCCTCGTCCACCTGAACAAACGGTGTTTTCGCTGTCACCTCGAATGTCTTGCCCTGGCATACAGCAAACATCTGCCCATCCCGAACGGTGTAGACATTGGCGGCGTAATATCCTTTGGTCCCGCATAGGTTTGCGGTCCAGTTCGAACGGCGCTACCGCAAGACGGCTTTTCTGTCGCCGTCATTTCCGAACCTGATGACTTTTGGGTATTGCAGCCACCGGAACCCCGCCTTGGTCGCGTATGTTGCTGTACCGTAGTTATTTGCTGTCTTGGTGACTTTGTCACAAGCGAAACTGCGCACGCCCACAAAAACCACTGCGGCTGCCGCAAAGACGGCTAAGATCACGGACATGTTCTTCTTCATAATTGACCTCCGTTGAGTACCCAAGAAAATAATCCGGCGGTTTCTATACCTCAATATACACAATTCAACGCTGCAAATGCTTTAGAAAACACCCGCAGATTGAAGTGGCGTAAGATTCATAGAATTTTTATACATGTGATTAAGTGACAAATGTAGTCATATTTAAAATTTGATCCGTCCTTCTCATTGCGAAAATCCCCCGAAAAAGTAGAGGCATGACTCCACTTCAGGGACCGAATCCAACCTCGATGCGCACCATGATTCTCTCTCCCGATCTTCCCGGCTTTACCCTTTCGCCACTCGCGGCCTCCGACATTCCAGCCTTCACGGAACTGGGTCTACCGACATGCGCTTTCATGCATGGCCGGCCCGAAACGTCGCCGGAAAAGATGCGAGTGAATTTCACGCAATTTGTGCGAGAATATGCCTTTGAGCATGAAAGCGAAATCTATGTCGTCAAAGCCCCGGATCAGAGCCATGCGGCGCAACTCTGGCTGCATTCCACCCACAACCGTTTCAACGGATTCCATGAAATGTGGGTTTGGGACTTAACCGTCCGTGAGGACCATAGGCGGCGCGGGATCGGCCGGTTGCTGCTTGAGTTTGCGCAGACCCGCGCCGAATTGAAAGGCTGTACGGAACTGTGGCTCCTCGTCTCCAGTATAAACGACAAAGCGGTCAAACTTTACCAGACCTTCGGAATGGACTTCGCCGGACACTTGATGTCGAAGCCGGTGGCCAATTCGCGGTCGTCTTCGGATCGCCCGGGACTCGCTGTGGAATTGACCGAATTCCGCTTACTCACGGCGTCCGATATTCCGCAGTTATATGAGTTATGGGAGGCCGCCGCCCTCGCTTATAAACCTGCGGGACGGGATCGCAGCGACCGTCTCGGCCGCCACTTGAATCAATCCGGCGGCGGCGGTTGGGGAGCGTATTACGGCCAGACCCTGATTGCGGCCGCAATCTTCAGTTTTGATGGACGCAAGGGCTATATCGAGCATCTGGCCACCCGTCCCGATTTTCGCCGCTCCGGTTTGGCGGAAGCCGTCGTCGCCGCTTCGCTCCAGAGTCTAAAGGAGCTGGGAGCGCTGGTGACTGCGGCCCTGATTGAATCGGCGAATATTCCGAGCCGCAGGTTGTTTGAAACGCTCGGTTTTATCGATAGTCCGAGTCTGTGCTATTATTCTCTTCGCGACAATAACGAGGCCTGAATTAATAACCCTATGGAGGACGCATGAGGAAGGGCAGAGCCAAATGGATGCTGGGACTGGTACTCATGGCGCTCAGCGCTTTGCCGGCCATGGCCGCGGTCGTTAATGTGAACGTACAGAGTTTTATGTTCACTCCCGCGGACATTACAGTATCGCAGGGCGATACCGTGATCTGGACGAACACCGGGGGCTCGCACAACGTGCATCACACCGGGACTCCCTCCCTGTTTGGCAACGCGGTTGGCGCCGGGTGGACCTACACGTTTATTTTTAATCTCGATCCGGCTCGTTACGATTACGTCTGTGAACCGCACGCGGCCTTCGGCATGACGGGCTCCGTGACCGTAACGCCGCTCGCGGCGCCGGAACGGCCCAGTGCGGGAAAGGTGCCTAAGATCACGCTTGGGCAGAATTACCCCAATCCCTTCAATAGCCGAACTGAAATCGAATTTTCAGTCCCCCGGGCGACGGATGCCCGGTTGTCCGTTTTGAATGTGCTGGGTCAGGAAGTCGCGGAACCGTTCCGCGGTTCGGTTGCGGCCGGACAACATCGTGTGGCGTTTGACGCCGGCGCGCTTTCGGCGGGGATTTACTTCTATCGCCTCGAAGCGGGAAATATGTCCGTGATCCGGACGATGCAGTTCATCAAGTGATCCGTTTGGTATTATAGAACCACTTCCGGCGCGGATCCACTGGGTCCGCGCCGTTGCGATGCGGCCTCGGCCACCGTCGTTCAACTGTGGCACCCAGTTTGCTCTCTCTGATATCGGTACGTCAAAGGTTGTTTCCGATTAGAGGAACCGATCATGAATCGACGCCGACGCGCGCGCGGATTTACGTTGATGGAATTGCTGGTTGTCATCGTGCTCGTGGGCGTGCTGGCATCGCTGGCAATGGCCCGCTATCTCAACCTGCGCGATAAAAGCATGGTCGCCGCGGCCACCTATGACCTCGATCTCGCGCGGAAAATGCTGGCCTATTACGCCACGGATTACAGCCGTTACCCCAGTACGGCCAGCGACTGGAACGACCTCGAAAGCCAGCTCGTGGATCCGTACGGAAATTCCTACGGCAATCTACCCTACGCTTACACGTTTACGCTGATGTCTTATGAGCTGGATGAACACAACGACTACTTGATCCGCGTGCAGGTAAACGACCATCTGCGAACGGTGCTCCGGGCGACACCCGACGCGGTCCGTCTCGACTGAGACCCGACCCTGATCCGATTGTAAAGCAGGCGACCCCCATGGGTCGCCTGCTGCATTTTGCAAATCTGTCGTTCGTTTCGCGAGTGGTTTAACCCGTGACGGGTACCGGCGCCCAGCGGACCAGACCCAACTTCAGGCTGTTACTCAGCAGCGGATGGTAAGGAATTACCCGCAGCGAGTAGCCGTAGCGACCGCTTTCGGGGAAGGTCAGCTTGCCGCGATATACCGTGCCGTCGTTGCCGACTTCCGGTTCGAGAGTCAGTGTGCCGGCAAATGCGACCGTGCCGTCGGGCCGCAGCGGACCGAAGTAGGCCTGCACCTCCACGTCCTCAGGAGCCAATTGCCCCAGCGTCACCTGAGCCACGATCTCCTGCTCGGTACCCGATTCAATGCGACGCGCCGCCGGGGACTTCAACGCCGTCACACTCACGCCGTTCCAGTAGGACCGGATACGGCGGTGCCACTCGGCCAACTCCTTGACGGCCGTGCAGTCGTTCGACGTCAGGCGGTGGCAGCGGTCGAGGGATTCTGAATAGTAGTCCTGGCAATACTCCTTGACCATGCGGTTGGAGTTGAAGCGCGGCACAAGTTCGGCGATGGAATCCTTCATGCGCGCGATCCAGCGCCGCGGCAGTTTGCCGTCGTCGTAGGTATAGAAGAGCGGAATGATGTGCTTTTCCAGCGCGTCGTAGAGCGAGGCGGCGTCGCGGTCGTCCTGCGTTTTCTCGTCGCCCACGGTCTTGCCGCGTCCGATAGCCCAGCCGAGACCGGGCGCATAGGCTTCGTCCCACCAGCCGTCGAGAATGCTTAAATTGAGGCCGCCCGAGGGCAGCACCTTCATGCCGCTCGTGCCGCTGGCTTCCAGCGGCCGCCGGGGCGTGTTCAACCAGACGTCCACACCGTGCACCAGGTGGCGAGCCACGGCGATGTCGTAGTTTTCGAGGAAGATTATACGGTGCTCGAGGCCGTTGGCGCGGGCGAAGTAGATGATATCGTGGATCAGCGCCTTCCCCTGGTCATCCTGCGGATGCGCCTTGCCCGCGAAGACGATTTGCAGCGGGCGCTCGCGGTCGCGCAACAATGCCAGCAGCCGCTCGGGATAGCGCAGCAGCAGCGTGGCGCGTTTATAGGTGGCAAAGCGGCGGGCAAAGCCAATGGTCAGAATGTGCGGATCGAGCAGGTTCTCCAGTTCCTCGGGATTGACCTCGATGCCTGAAGTGCGCGCGCGGTATTCGCCGGTGCGCTTGCGCGTGAAGTCAACCAACTCTTCGCGGCCGCAGACATGCGCGTTCCAGATTTCTTCGTCGGGAATTTCGCGCACCTTCGCCCACACGTCCTTGTGATCGGGATTCCGCCGCCATTCCGGCCCGAGGTGGCGGTCATAGAGCGCCGCCATATTATCCGAAATCCAACTGCGCAGGTGAATGCCGTTAGTGACGTAGTCGATGGGAATTTCGTCGTGCGGCAGGTTCGGCCAACTGTCTTCCCACAAGCCGCGCGACACGTCCGCGTGCAGGCGGCTGACGCCGTTGGTATAATCCGATGTCCGCAGCGCAAAAATCGCCATGTTAAAAAGCTGTCCCGGCGCGCCCGGCTGCCGCGCTCCCAATCCCATCACTTCCTCGCGCGAAAGACCCACCTTTTCGTAGACGTGGCCGAGGTAACGGTCCATCAGATCGGCGGGAAACTGGTCGATCCCCGCGGGAACCGGCGTGTGCGTGGTAAAAACGGTCCCGGCAGACACAAGGTGAATCGCTTCGTCGGCCGTGAGGTTGTAGAAGCTTCGCGGGCCCGGGCGACACGCGCCAGCTGAATGAACGCCGAGTGACCCTCGTTCATGTGGCAGACGGTGGTTTGAATGCCGAGCTGCGTGACCAGTTCCACCCCGCCCATGCCGAGCACGATTTCCTGCTGGATGCGCGTCTCACGATCGCCGCCGTAGAGCATGTAGGTGATGCGGCGATCCGCCGGCGAATTCTCGGCAACGTCCGTGTCGAGCAGATAGAGCGATATTCGTCCGACATGCACCTTCCACGCGCTGACGACCAGCGTGCGGCCGGGGAAATTCAGGCTGATTTTCAGCCGGTCGCCGTTCTTGTCCAGCACGGGCGAAAACGGCAACTCGTCGAAATTGTTTTCGGGATAGAGTTCAACCTGGAAGCCGTCCGCCGTGAGTTGCTGCTGAAAATAGCCCTGCCGGTATGCGAGTCCGATACCCACCAGCGGCAAGCCGAGATCCGAGGCCGATTTCAAATGGTCGCCGCTCAGCACACCCAGGCCGCCGCTGTATACAGGCACGCACTCCGCGAGGCCGTATTCCATCGAGAAGTACACGATCTCCGTGCCGGCCGCGTGACCACGCACCTTTTCGAACCAGCCTGGTTCTTTGAAATAGTGTTCGAGGTAGCTCTGGCAGCGGTTGTAGTGGTCGACGAAATTGGGATCCTGCGCCACCTGCTCGAGGCGGTGTTGGGAAATCTCGCGCAGCACGCGCACCGGGTTGTGGCCCACGGCGTCGAATAATTCGGAATCCAGCGCCCGGAACAGCGCGGCGATATCAGGATTCCATGACCAGATCAGATTGCACGCAAGGTCCTTCAGGCCGCGCACAGCCTCAGGCAGAATCGGAACAACCTCTACGGTAGCAAGGGGCTTGACTTTCATTTCACCGTGGTGTTTGAATCGCGGATGAGGCCCGGAGTAGACGCGACGTGCGGGCGGATACGGCAGAAATGGCCGCCTCCCCCCCGCCCCGTCATCGCAAAGGCCATAAACAATAGCTTATCGGGCGAAGGGAGCAACATTTGTGCCGTGCCGGGGCCAACACCTCCAGATGCCAGCAGAGGGCCACATTTCGTGACCCTCTGCAGCGCCATTCGTCAGGGGGTGCGGATCAGCGTAACAGCAGCATTTTTTGAATGCGGGTAAAATCTCCGGCCTGCAAGCGACAGTAGTAGACGCCGGAAGCAAGCCCGTTGGCGTTGAAGGTGACGGTGTGAATGCCCGCCGGTTGCGCGCCGTCCACCAGCACCACCGCGCTCCGCCCCAGGATGTCGAACACTTCGAGTCTCACCGTACTCGCGCGCGGCAAACCGAACTCGATGCGCGTCTGCGGATTGAACGGATTGGGGTAGTTCGGCTTCAGGTAGAAAGCCGTGGGCAGCGCGCCGGGGGCAGGTGCGACGCCCGCAGCGACGTCGACGCGATAATGGTTGGAAGTGTCGGAGCGCCCGCCATCGTAGACCGCGCGCACGTACAGATTGTAAGCTCCGGCGTGATCCGTAATCTGTGTGAACGCCGTGTCAGCCACGGTCGCCAAAAGCGTCGTGCCGTCCCACACTTCAAAGCCGGAAAGTTCGTCCAGCGCACCGGCGCCGTGCGGCCCGGCGTCGATGTCGTGCCAGAGCGGCCAATTCCATTGCAGGTGGATTTCCGCCGCGCTGGTGTCATATACACCGGCCAGAGCGCGCGGGGGATCGAGGCGATAGAGCAGGAAGTCCGCCGTCGCCGTGTCGCCCCCGGCCACGATGACCGCCGGGTTGAGGCCAACTTCGTAGCCGGGATAACCGATGGTCAGAGTGTAACCGCCGGCGATGACGCTGTCCTCAAAGAAGCGGCCCTGGGCATCGACCGGGATCGTATCGGCGCCGAAGATCGCGGTGATCTGCGTCATGTCGTCAATCGGGGGGAAGACCAGCACCTGACCGCTGACCGCGCCGAAAGCGCCGGTGGTAAAGCGCAACGCCGTGCCCGGTCCAAACGTGTAGCAGTGTTCCTCGTACTGTCCATCATACACCAGTTGCAGACCGCGGGTTCCCGAAGAGTCTTCGAGGCCGATGCTCGCGTCGGCGTCTTCCACGCCGTCGTCATAATCCAGCCGCTGGTACTGAAGCTGGAATTCGTTGTCACCGGTGGCAGTGGGCCGCACCGTAGTGTCATAGATGATGAGCTGCGCCGTGGTCTTGTTGGTGCGCGGCGAGAAATGCGGCACGAGGTGATATTCGAGAATGAAGCGCCCATTCGGCTGGTCGTAGTAATAGGCGATATCACCGCCATTCGTCGGATCGTACGGGAACAGGTCGTCCCAACAGATAAAAATGCAGCCGTTGGGCACGCGCGGATTGGGAATGTCGATATTGCGATACAGAGTGTCCGCGGTTTGCGGCGGTCCCACGCGCACCCAGCCATCCGCGCCCACCTGTAACTGCGTCTGCGGCTGGCCGTAGAAGGTGACGGTGAACGGCAGATTGATCGCTTGCACCCAGTCGTTGCCCGCGCCCTCCGGAACAGCCGTGCCGGGACCGCTGGCCTGCGGACTGATTTCCAGCCAGTCGTACGCACGCGCTGGAACCCGGATCCGTGGTCTCAAACACACGATAGCCGTAAGCATCCGGTCCGGACGGCGCAAAGCGATTGTCCGCGATGGTTATCACCGCCGCCGCCGTGCCATTCTCCGGCACGTAGGCCAGGCCGTAGCCCGGAACACTGTAGTACATCGCCGATAGTTCATAGGTAATCGTCCCGGGCAGTGCCACGATCACGTTACCGGCCGCGTCCGTCGTTTCCGGTTCGATCGTCACGAAGGGGAAGGTAAAACGCACGACCGCGCCCGCGAGCGGCAGGTTGAACTGGTTCACGACGTGGATGCTGAGCGTGCCGCTTTGCGCCTCGCGCAGTGGGAGGTTCACCGTGTTTGCGCCGGTGGTCAGAGTCACCACGGTGTCGAGGGTGGCGAAGCTGAACGCTTCGGCGCGAATGGTATAGCTGCGATTGCCGGCCAGGCCGAGCCCGTAGTTGCCCTGATCGTCCGTCAGTTGTTGCGGCGCTTCGCCCGACGCCGAGATGCGGCCCGGAATGCCGAGCGATGTTTCGAGATCCCGGATCTGGCCGGTGACGGTTGCCCAACCTTCCACCAGGGCGACGTTGGCCGCCAGGCCAAAGGTCTGGCTGGTACCGCTGTTGATCCGCCCGGTCACATGGACGCGTCCACTGTCCGGCCGCGGCGTGGCGACATGTACGCGTTCGCAGACGTTGATGGAATCGCGGCCGGTTTGCGCCGGAACGGCCGGTGCGTTGGCGCGCAATACCCACGGCCGGTGAATCGCGCCACTTGGATCTTCCAGGTACAGATCGAGATCATTGACCAGCGTGGGAACCACGTTGCCCACCGCGGGCACGTCGCTCCAGGCGACGCTGACGTCCAATGCCGGGAGGTCGGAAGGCACGGTAAACGAGCGCGTGTAGTGCTCTGTCGATTTCGAGTTGGCTCTCAAGCACGCCGCGCGCCATCAGGTTTTGCACGGCATGCAGCGCGTTGACCATGCCGTAACCGGTCTTGAAGTCCGGTCCGGCCTGATCGAGTTCCGTGGTGGAATTGATCAGCATGGCTTTCATCGTCTCCGGCAGCGGATCGGCCGCGCCCGGAAAGATCTGATGCCACTTTTCAAGCATCAGGCAGGCTACGCCGGCAACCGCCGGACACGCCATCGATGTGCCGTCCATATTCTCATAGCCTCCGGGCACCGTGGAGGTGACGCCCATTCCCAACGCCATCACTTCCGGTTTTACGCGCCCGTCGTCGGTGGGCCCATAGGACGAGAAATAGGCGGGAATATCGGCGCCGCCGCTGTAGTTGGTGGCGCCCACGGTAATCACGTTCTTCGCCCCCGCCGGCACGGACAGGCAATTGAAGCTGTTGATCCCGCAACCTGCGCCGCCGCGTTCGTTTCCCGCCGAAAAGAACATGGTTAAGGGCGAACCCCCGCATGAGCGCGTCAAACTGTCCAGCAGCCGCGAGGTGGTTTCATAGTCGCCCATCCACGAGCAGAGATACGTCGGGTCGACTTGATGATTGGCGTCGATATTGGCGCCGATGGAATTCGTCGTGAGTTCGATATGATGGACGAGCCGCGCCTGAACGTAATCCGTCTCCATATCGTTCGGGCTTTCGTAGAGGCAGAATGGGCCGCAGCCGTTGTATCTTCCGCTGATGATCCGCGCGCCGGGCGCCATCCCGCGATACGTACCCCCGGAGAGCGAGCCGCTCGCGCCCACCGTTCCGGCCACGTGCGTCGAGTGCGACATGACCGTGCCCGTTTCCGCCCACGTCACGCGATCTCCGAAGTCCGCGTGTGTGCTGTCCACCATGCCCGCGTCATAAATCAGGATGGTCACGCCGTCGCCGCTCAGATTGTAGGGTGCGGTCTGGACTTCGTTGACATGCAGCCGCGTCCGTTCCACATCATTGACCGGCTCGGGCGGCGGCGGAGTTTCGTCGAGAAAGAGCACCGCCTCCAGCGCCGCGATTTCCTGCGCGCGATCGGGCGTAAACGCGGCCAGCACGGTGTGTGCGGCTTCCAGCCACGCGCCCACTTCACAACCGGCGCCTTCCAGCGCTAATTGGGCGTCCGTCAACGTCACGTCGGGCATGACTTCCACCGCGAAAATGCGGCGGCCCGCGGGATAGACGCTCCACGGACCAAATGTTTCGTCAGTCACGCGGGGATGCAGCTTGTACGCGGGCAGAAACGGCGAGATATGGCGCACACCGAGCGTTTTCAGCGCGGTGATGTCCACCTCGTCCCCCAGCGTCGCCACATAGGCACGATCGGGCAGATACGACAGGAGTCCCACTCCCGCCGCCGCCAACGCATCCCGCTGCCCCTTGCGCAGATAGTCATTAAGCTGTAGCAGGACATGCCCGCCCGCCCCGGCGGGAAGTTCAAACCGCCCGGCTTCGGGAGTCAGCGTTTCGCCTTGAAAGGAAATGGCATAGGGTGCCGCCGCGGCGCCCTGCAAGCAAACCAGACACGCGGCCAGCAATAGCCACGGCATCCACACTGTTCGGGATCGCATCAATCAATGCCTCCTGTCATTTCGGCCGCGTGATGTTCGATCAAAGCGCGCAGACTGCCGCGCGAAATTACTGTGACGCGTCGCGGCCGGGATCGCTTCCGTCCGCCGACAACTCCAAACCAATCCAGACCAAACCGTTTTCCACCTTGACAGGGTATGTGCGCAGCGGATCGTGTTCCACCGTCAGGCACTCACCCGTCTTGACATTGTATTCCCAGCCATGCATGGCGCACTCGACGATCTCGCCGTACAGATGCCCGGCGGCCAGGTTCGCCTTCATGTGGCCGCAGGCGGCGTCAATACCGTACAATGTGCCGTTGACATTGAACACGGCGTAAGGCCGCGCGAACAATGACACGGAACGTCCCGCGCCCGGCTTCAAATCTTCGACTTTGCAGACCTTAAACCAGCGCGGCATAAACTCCGCTCAGGCCAGTTTCTGCGTGAAAGAAACGCCGTCACGCACGGGAATGAAGGCCGTCTGCGCGCCCGGCGTGCTTGACACCATCTGGGTGAAGCGGCGGATCCCCTGCGTGGAGGGCCGCTGATCGTCGGTGAACACCTGCCCATGCCAGAAAATATTATCGGCGATGAACAACCCGCCGACCCGCAGCTTGGGCCACGCGGCGCGGAAGGCGTCGGGATAGCCATCCTTGTCGATGTCCATGAAGATGATGTCAAACGGACCGGCGAAGGTATTCAGGATGCTGACGGCGTCGCCCACATGGAAGGCAATCCGGTCGCCGATTCCGGCGCGGCGGAAATACTCCTCGGCGCGGCGCTTATTGTCGCCGCTGCCATCCGTGCAGATGACATGCCCCTTTGGACCGGCGGCGCGGGCAAAATGCACCGCCGAGTAACCGAAACCCGAGCCCATTTCAAAAATCTGCGTCGCGCCCATGGCGCGCGTCAGCATCTCCAGCACGTTGCCGATCAGCGGCCCGACGAACGGAAAGTCCCGCTCCACCGCCTCGTGCTCCATCTCCGTCAAAACTTCGTCACGCGCCGGCAGCAGTTCCATCAGGTAGCGGTCAGTGTCGGGATTCAGCGATTCCTTCAGGTAATCGCTCATGAATACGTCACTCATGGAGACGGCCTCGCTTGCTAAAATATCGAAAACAGAAAAGACGTTCCGCGCCGTTAACAGAATCTTTCATCGGAAAGTCGTGATTGAGAAATCGCCACGGGGCGTCAAGATTTGCCGCGCACCGTGGCGATTGCATAGGTCGCACCTGGCGTCCACCCTATTCTCCCATCACCTTGATGACGAGCCGCTTGGGCCGCTGGCCGTCGAACTCGGCGTAGTACACCTGCTGCCACGGCCCGAAGTCCGCCCTCCCCGTGGTCACGGGAATGATGACTTCGTGATGCAGCAGCAGGTTCTTCAAATGTGCCTCGCCGTTGTCCTCACCCGTGCGATGGTGGCGGTAGTCTTTGTGCGGCGCGAGCCCGCGCAGCCATTCCTGAATGTCCGCGATGAGTCCCGATTCGGCGTCGTTCACATAGACGGCGGCGGTGATGTGCATCGCCGAAACCAGCGCCATGCCTTCGCGCACGCCGCTCTTCCGAATGGCGTCCTCCACCTGCGCGCGTGATGTTGACGAACTCCTCGCGCTTGGCTGGTGGTGAACGTCAGGTATTCGGTGTGGACCTTCATCGCCTATTTTCCGCCGCGCAGCACGCGCAACAGGCGCATGATCGGGTCGTAGTAGCGGTCGACGACGCGTTCCTTGACGGGAATGATCGCGTTGTCGGTGATGTGGATGTCCTCGGGACAGACTTCGGTGCAGCACTTGGTGATGTTGCAGTAGCCGATGCCCGCGCAGTTCGTTGATCAGCTTCGATGCCGGTCCTCGACGTCCAGCGGATGCATTTCCAGCGACGCCAGCCGCACCATGAAACGCGGCCCGAAGAATTCGTCGAACTTGGCGCTGTTGCGCAGCACGTGGCAGACATTCTGGCAGAGGAAGCACTCGATGCACTTGCGGAATTCCTGCACGCGGTCGACTTCGTACTGCTGCATCCGCCACGTGCCGTCCGGCCGCTTCGGCTGCGGCTTGAAGGGCGGAATCTTCTTGTTGACCTCGTAGTTCCACGACACGTCGGTGACGAGGTCGTGGATCATGGGAAACGTCTTGCATCGGCTGAATGGTGATCGGCTTCGCCGGGCTGGAACGTGTCCATCCGCGTCATGCACATCAGCTTCGGCTTGCCGTTGATTTCCGCCGAGCACGAGCCGCACTTGCCGGCTTTGCAGTTCCAGCGGCAGGACAGATCCGGCGCCTGCTTCGGCCTGAATCTTGTGCACGACATCGAGCACCACCATGCCCTCGTCGACCTCCACCTGGTAATCCACCAGCTCTCCGCCGTTGGCGTCGCCGCGGAAGATTTTCATTTGCACTTGGTTTGCCACGCTTAGGCCTCCTCCACCAGGGATTTCAACTCGGCGGGCATCTCGGGCCGCGGCTGTTGCGACACTGTCATCGTCCATTTTGCTCGTTGCGGATCAGCAGATTGATCTTGCGAAAGTTTCGGATCGTAGTCCGGGAAATCCGAGCGCGCATGCCCGCCGCGGCTCTCGCGCCGTTCCAGCGCCGCCATGGCGATGGCCCGCGAAACGTTCAGAATATGCCGCAGATCCATCGCCACGTGCCAGCCGGGATTGTACGCCCGCCCGCCGCTGACGCCGACCTTTTTCGCCCGCGCCGCCAGCGCGTCGATCTCCACCAGCGCCTGTTTCAGTTCGTCTTCTGTGCGCATGATGCCGACGTAGGTGTTCATCATCTCCTGCACGTCGCGCTGCAGAGCGTAAGGATTTTCGCCGTCCTTGCGCTCGAAAAACGCCACGCACTCGGTGACGGCCGCGTCCACCGCCGCCGCATCGACGACCGGTTTCGGCTGTTGCGCTTCACATACTCGACCGCGCCCGCGCCCGCGTGCTGGCCAAAGACCACGAGATCCGAGAGCGAATTGCCGCCCAGGCGGTTCGCGCCGTGCAGACCGGCGGCGACTTCGCCCGCCGCGAACAGTCCCGTCACCGTCGACATTTCCGTGTGCGGATCGACCTTGATTCCGCCCATGATATAATGCGCGGTGGGGCCGATTTCCATCGGCTCTTTGGTGATGTCGAGATTCGCCAGCTTCATGAACTGATGGTACATCGACGGCAGGCCGCGCTTGATTTCTTCGGCCGTGCGCTGCGTGGCGATGTCGAGGAACACTCCGCCGTGGGGGCTGCCCCCGCCCGGCCAGCACTTCGTCGCGGATCGCCCGCGCCACCACGTCGCGCGTCAGCAGTTCCGGCGGACGGCGCACGGTGGCCTGCTTTCCGGCCACGACTTCCTGAATCCACTGCTTCGCTTCCGCTTCGGTATCGGCGACGTCGTTCTTGAACGCTTCGGGAATGTACTTGAACATGAAGCGCTCGCCCTTGCTGTTGCGCAAGCACGCCGCCGTCGCCGCGCACGCCTTCGGTCACCAGCGTGCCGCGCACGGAAAGCGGCCAGACCATGCCCGGTCGGATGGAACTGCATGAACTCCATGTCCATCAGTTCCGCGCCGACTTCCCACGCAAGGCTCTGGCCGTCGCCGCGTGTATTCCCACGAATTCGAGGTGATCTTAAAGGCCTTGCCTACTCCGCCCGTGGCGAGAATCACTGCCTTGGCATTGAAGAGGTGAAATTCGCCCTTGTCGCGCGAATACGCCAGCGCTCCGGTCACACGGTCGCCGTCCTTGAACAGACGCGTGACCGTGTATTCCATGAAGATCTCGGCCGGCATGTGAACCAGCTTGTCCTGCAGCGTGCGGATCATCTCCAGGCCCGTGCGGTCGCCGACGTGCGCCAGGCGCGGGTAGGTGTGGCCGCCGAAATTGCGCTGCGAGATCAGCCCGTCCTTGGTGCGGTCGAACACCGCGCCCCACTCTTCCAGTTCATTGATGCGGTCGGGCGCTTCCTTGGCGTGGATTTCCGCCATGTAGAAGTTGTTGAGCATCTTGCCGCCCTTCATCGTGTCGCGGAAGTGCGTTTTCCACGAATCACGCGGGTCGGCGTTGCGCAGCGCCGCCGCCGCGCCGCCTTCGGCCATCACGGTGTGCGCCTTGCCCAGCAGCGACTTCATCACCACCGCCGTCTTCAAGCCCGCCGCGGAGGCTTCGATGGCCGCGCGCAATCCGGCGCCACCGGCTCCAATCACAAGCACGTCAGTTTCGTGTGTCTGGTAAGTTGCCATTAGAAGAGCCTCGCGTCGGTCCAGCAGCCCATCGCCACCATGCGGATGTAAAAGTCCGCGAAACCCACGGCGATGAGACTGGTCCAGAAGAAAATGTTGTGGAATTGGTTCAGCCGGCTCACCGATTGCCAACTGCGCAGCCGCAGGTGGCCCGCCCGCGCGCACGAAAAGCAGTCGACGTTGCCGCCGATCAGGTGCCGCACGGAATGGCAGCTCGCCACGTACAGCGTCAGCAGAATCGTGTCCGCGGCCACCACAAACGAGCCGATGCTCGCGCCGAAGCCGCCCTCGAAGTGAAACGCGTCGATGAAGTGTTTCCAGTGGAAGATCACCAGCAGCACGATCAGGTAAAGGAAATAGCGGTGCAGGTTGTTCAGCACCCACGGCAGCGCCGTTTCGCCCTTGTAGCCGCGATCCGCGCCCTTGCCCACCGCGCAGGCGGCCGGATTCAGCAGAATCGAGCGGTAGTAGGCCTTGCGTCCGTAGTAACAGGTGACACGAAACGCGATCGGCAGCCACACCACCCAGAAGGCCGGGAAGTATTTGAAGGCCTTGACGCCCGGAAACATCTCAGCGAAATTCGGCGAGTAGAACGGGGACAAAAAATGCGCGCCCTGGAGATCGTAGAAGTAACGATCCGGGCCCGCTGCGGGATTGATCAGCGCGGCCGCCGTCGCATAGATCACGAACAGCAGGAAGACGAGCCGCCATTGCCGAGGGCGTCGCCCACCACGAATCTTTTCGCGCGGTCTGGCCAAGGCGGTCCTTCGTACCGGAAAGTGTATAGGCCATGGTGAATCCGGAGTTGAAACAGAAAAATGTTGGGTTGGAATTGCGGATGTCGGGAGGACGTGCGGCTGCCCGGCGGGGGAATGAATCCGTAATCCACAGTACAGGATCTGAAATTCGTGTTCGGCGTCATCCAGTGCCCGCTCCAGTCGATCGAGGAAGTCGAAGAGATCAGAATGAGGTCAACCCGGTGCGTGGGGGATCGCCGCAAAGGCCTCCCGCAGCCGCCGCCACGTATCGGCCAGGCTCTCCGAGATCACCTTGGTGTCGGCGACGACCGACATGAAATTGCTGTCGCCGCTCCAGCGCGGCACGATGTGGTAATGCAGATGGTCGGCGATCCCGGCGCCGGAGGCGCGGCCCAGGTTCATGCCGATATTGAAGCCGTGCGGATGCAAGCAGCTTTCCATCGCCCGCCGCGCGCGGTCGAGCAGCGCCGTCAATTCGAGGTGTTCACCTTCCGTCAACGCGGAAAAGTCGCCCGTATGCCGCCGCGGCACCACCATCACGTGACCGGTGTTGTACGGGATACTTGTTCATCACGACAAAGGCGTGCGTCCCGCGGTGCAGGATGAGATTGGCCTCGTCATCCTGCATCGCGAGCATCTTGCAAAACACACAGCCCTCGTCGTTCTCCGTGACGGTGGACATAATATAGGGCATGCGCCAGGGCGCCCAAAGGCGATCCAACGGCGGTCTCCTTACTCCTCTTCCTTCTCTTCCACGAAGTCGGCCACCAGCTTCTGCTGGATTTCCGGCGGCACCTCTTCGTAGTGCGGAGAAGTTCTGTGTCGCCATGCCGCGTCCCTGCGACATTGAGCGCAGCGCCGAC
Organism: uncultured bacterium; assembly: GCA_963735175.1. GTDB lineage: Bacteria > Electryoneota > RPQS01 > RPQS01 > RPQS01 > CAVTJX01. Next base: position 179,308 of record CAVTJX010000001.1, read on the forward strand.
GAGTAGCGGTAAAGTTCCTTCTGCGGCACCTTGGCGCGGATCACCTGGTAGCGGCCCTCGTTTTCCATGCCCTGGATCTTGCCGCGGCGGCTGGACAGATCGCCCATCACGTCGCCCATGAATTCCTCGGGCACCTTCACCAGCACGTCATAGATCGGTTCGAGAATGATCGGCTTGGCCTTCTTGAAGGCCGCGCGGAAGCCGAGCCGGCCGGCGATCTTGAACGCCAGTTCCGACGAGTCGACGTCGTGGAACTTGCCGTCAAAGGCCGTCGCCTTCACGTCCACCACCGGGTAGCCGGCGATCACGCCGCGCCCCAGCGTGTCCACGATGCCCTTGTCCACGGCGGGCACGAACTTGGTGGGAATCGCGCCGCCGACGATGGCGTCGACGAATTCGTAGCCTTCACCGCGCGGCTTGGGCTCGAGGCGCAGGAACACCACGCCGTACTGGCCGCGGCCGCCCGACTGCTTCTTGTGCTTGCCTTCGGCTTCGGCCGAGCCGCGAATCGTTTCGCGGTAGGGCACCTTCGGCTCCACCAGGTCGGCGTCCACGCCCACGCGATCTTTCAACCGCGCCAGGATGTTGTTCAGATGCAGATCGCCCTGCCCGCGCAGCACCATCTGACTCAGTTCGCCGTCCTGGAAGAGCGTGAAGCTCGGGTCCTCGGCGTGCAGCAGATTCAGGCCGCTGGCGATCTTGTCTTCGTCGCCCTTCGTCTTGGGCACGATGGCCACGTCGAGCACCGGGATCAGGGAACTGGACGGCAGCGAACATCACGGGCCGCTTGGCATCGCACAGCGTGTCGCCGGTGGCGGTGGTCTTCAGCTTCACCATCGCGCCGATGTCGCCGGCGATGAACTGCTCCGCCGGGATGCGCGTCTTGCCGTTGATATAGAAGATCTGGCCGACCTTTTCGCTCTTATTGGCACTCGGATTCATCAGTTCCGCGCCCGGCGCGACCTTGCCCGCGTAAACGCGGATAAAGGACAACTCGCCGACGTGCGCTTCAGCCGTCGTCTTGAAGACAAAACCGGCGAAGGGCGCGCTCGCGTCGGATTGGATCACGACTTCGCTCCCGTTCGCGGGCCCGGCGCCCTTGACGGGCGGGCGGTTCAGCGGCGACGGACCATAAGCCGCGAGGAAATCCAGCAGGCGGCTGATGCCGATGTTGCGCGCGCCCGACGCCGCACAGCACGGGGAAAAACGTGCCCTTGGCGATGCCCAGACGAATGCCGCGCTCAAAATCCTCGGCCGACAGTTCGCCGTTTTCGAAATACTTCTCCAGCAGTGCGTCGTCGGCTTCGGCCGCCGCTTCCATCAGCTGCGCCCGTAAGGCTTCCGCCTGCGTCTTGGCGTCACCGGACAGCGGTTGCTCTTCGACCTTGCCGCTACCGTCTTCCGCGAAGTGATAAGCTTTCATCGTCAGCGCGCTGGCGATCAGGTTGAAACCGATTCCCGCGTTGACCGGAAATTCCAGCGCCTGCACGCGATTTCCGAATTCCTCGCGCAGCCCCTCCAGCGTCTCCTCCCACTTTACGTGCTCGCGGTCGAGCTTCGTCACAAAAAACATCCGCGGCAACTGGATCTCTTCGGCCATGCCAAAGACCCGGCTGTGGCCGATGTCATGCCCCGTACTGCCGTCCACCACCAACACGGCATTGTCCACGGCCCGCAGACTCGAAAAGACTTCGCCGACAAAATCCGCAAAACCCGGGGCGTCGACGATGTTGATCGCGCATTCGCGATGCAGCCCGCGCAGCACGCTGGCGCTGATCGACATCTGCCGTTCCAATTCCTGCTTGCTGTAATCCGAGACGGTCGTCCCGTCCTCCACTTTCCCCACGCGCGTGATCGCGCCCATCGAGAAAAGCATGGCCTCGGCCAGCGTGGTCTTGCCGGAGTGGCCATGACCGAATAATCCAATGTTGCGAATCTGATCCGTCGTGAGTTGCGCCACGAAAACCTCCTCGGAACGCCAATTCGATGTTTTTTAATGGGCTGACAGGGCTTTTTCCGCGCCCCGGAAATTCACAATTCAGTAAAGATAATGTTCTTCCGGTAAGAGTCAAGCCGCGGCAATCGGCATTGCCGAATCCCCGTGGGGCGTCAGCATTTGCACCACCCGCCGCAGTTCGGCCCGACGCTCCCGGCGCTCCGCCACCGGCCCAAAGGGAAGCGTGTTCCCCCAAGTTCTCAGCCGTAACAGCCCGCGAGCCAGACACCGCCAACGCCGCTGCGCTGCCGGGCCGGCGTGCTTCGCCCAATAGCGGTCCATGCCGCCAATCCGCCATTCCAAAATCGGAGAGTGTGGCAGACGACAAGCGCGGTAGCCGGTGGCCTGGGCATCAAAGTGAATCACTTGCGCAGCCGGGACCGACCAAACCTCCCACCGCGCATCCTGCAGCCGGCGGCACAGATCCAGCTCCTCGTGGTAAAGGAAGAACTTGCCATCAAATCCGCCCACCTGCCGGATCACGTCCGTGCGGGCCAGAAACGCTGCCCCACTCACTACCTTGGCCGGAAACGGCGCGCGGATCTGTCCCAGCTTATGCACATTCCGCCTTATCAAACGGTTAATAAAATCCGCCGTTTGTCGCGGGCGTAGAATCGCCTTCAATTCCGGTACGAAATTAAGGAATTCCTTGAATAATGTGGGGAATCCAAAGGTCGAGGCTTGCGTCGACCCGTCCGCGAACGTCAGTCCGGCCCCTGCCATCGCCACTCGCGGATGCCGTTCGAGAGACTGCACCAGCACGCGAATGGCTCCCGGCACGACAATCGTATCCGGATTGAGCATAAACAGATATTTCCCGGTTGCCACATTGATCCCGCGATTCATTGCGGAGGCAAAGCCAACATTCACACCAGAGCGGATGACCTGCACCTCGCCGAATTCCGCGGCCACAGCCTCCGCCGATCCATCTAAGGACGCATTATCCACCACGATAATCTCAGCTCGCGCTTCATCGGCTACCCGTCGAAGCGAGCGCAGACAGCCGCGAAGCAATTCGCGGGTATTGTATGAGACGATGAGGATGGAAACTTCAGGCGGGGTCATGTCTGGTGGGTTGTCTGAGGAAGGCTAAAATATCGAGCTTTCCAGCCTGACATGCAAGCCCCAGTACGCGGTGTTGGACCCGGTTTCATCGCCCACCACATGCACTTCAGAGGGAGATGAAGCCCGGGGCACAAATAAGAAAGCGCGCAACACCAACGGCATTGCGCGCTTGTAATCCACAGATTCGCATGAACTTACCGTCCGCGGCGACGCGGCCGGTCACCACCCTGGCGGGATTCGCCCCCGCGTGGTCCGCTGTTAGGGCCATAACCCTGATTCGGTGCCCGACCTGCCCGTTTCTGGGCGTCAATATACTCATGGACGCGGCGCGGGATGTCGTCCATCAGAATCGAGCAGCGCGACACCTGCTGCGGCGTGAGAAACGATGACACATCGCCCAGGAATTGTTGCTTCAATTCCGTGATCTGCTGCGAGGTACTGGCTTGTTCGGACAGGATGCGATTCACCTGATTCGGTTCTGCGCCGGGTTGCTGGGAGAAGCGTTCGAGTTCTTCGCGACGGCCCATCTGATCGCGTTGCAGAGTCTCGGCCTGATTCTGGAATTGCCGGAATCGTGGGAAGAAACGCTCCGCCTGCTCCGGAGTCAGGTTAAGCTCAGTCGAGTATTTTCCGATGATCACAGTCTCGACCTGCTCCTTTCCCCAGCGCGGCGATGCGCCGGGCTGTGCCCATGCCGCCGAACCCAAAAGTCCGGCAAGTATGACTGTTAGCACAGCCCCCGACAGACGGCATGACTTAGAAAAAATTCGTGGTTTCAAGTTTGTAAAGCACCTCCTCTATATCTGCGGGATTCAGACTGAGCAGCTCATCGCTGAGTGGTCCGTCAGATTCCGTCGCGGCTTCAAAATCCCACGAATCCGCAAGTTCCGGCATATCCAGATAAACCGCCAGGGATTCGGGATTTACAGCCATGTCTTCAAGCGAATCGAAAAGCACGGGCGAACCGGATTCCAGCGCGGCCGTGAAGACCTGGAGGGCCAACGCACTCGGAGTTTCCGGAGATGGCGTGAAGCGGTTTCCGGCACCAAGAATCACCACCATGAGCACAGCACATACCGAGGCTGCCAACCCGAAGAGCCGGACCGATCCAAGCACCTCGCGGCGCGCTGGAGCCCGGGCACCCGCTAACTTCTCGCGCAAGGCCACCAGAAAGGCCGCGTCGCTCCGGGGCGGTTCCCCGAACAGTGCGGTATCCGACAACTGGGCCATGACCTGGCTCTGCTTAAGAGCACGAGCTACCTCGGCATCGGTCAAGGCGAGCTTTCTCGCCGCTTCCCGTTGCTCGTCGCTTAGAGTTGCGTAAGGCTCATCGAGGTACGCTAATATGTCCGACCGTGCATCCATCGCCGTTTACAGCCTCACTCTTGATCTCTAAAATACGGGCCCAGCCTGGCTTTTAACTTCTTAATGGCTTGAAAATAATTCGCTTTGATTGTGCCTTCGTCGCGGTCCATGATGCGGGCAATCTCCGCGTGCGGCAGCCCCCGGAAATGCCGCAGCAGAAACACGGCCCGCTGTTTCTCGGGGAGACTGGCGATAGCCCGCCGGGCATGCTCATTCAGTTCGGAAATTTCCAGATCGGCATCGGCCCGCTCCGCCTCGGGTGTGGCAGCCGCCAGAGATTCGAGTCCGATGAACGACCGTGTCTTGCGCTTGCGAATGGCATTCAGGCAAAGGTTCACGCAGATTCTATAGATCCACGTGTAAACTGCCGAATCACCGCGAAATGTCCCGATGGAACCGTACACCTTCAGGAACACGTCCTGCGTGATGTCATCGGCATCATCGGGATTGCCAAGTAGCCCCACCGCCGTCAGATAGACTCCACGGCGGTGTTTGAGCACAAGTTCGTTGAACGCCCGTTCACTGCCCGCCTGAAATTGACGGACAAGATCGAGGTCATCCATAGAGCTGCTGTTCATCGGCTACTTATGAGACACGGATAAGGCGGTGAGGTTTAATGGCATCACTGGCCGCCGGGGAGCGCCGTGCTGAGGGTAAAGCGGTGCAAATAGCCGATTTCGCCCTGGGAGGTTAACGCATAATCAAAACTCAGGGAACGGACATGAATCCCCAGGCCGGCCGAGAAACCCGCGAGGGCGTCGCTGTTGAGCCCTACCCGCTGATCAATCCCGATGGAATTGAACCCCAGCCGTCCCTGCAGATAGGGCGAGAAGGTCAGTTCAAGGCCACCCGCGCCGCGTATGCCCTCGGCATTCATATAATCGCCGGAGAACGAAAAGCGGACCGGCAAATGTTCCAGAGGCACCGAGGCTCCCAGTCGGTAGGTCGTGGGCAGGTCGTCTTTCCGGTCTAGAAAGGCCGAAACGGCAAAGCCGGCATTGTAGATTCCACCGCCTACGTCCCAACCCTGGTAGCCGGTATGGTAGAGGAATCCGAGATCCGCGGCCAGGGCTGAGGCGGCGTAGCTGTCGATAGTCGAATGCAGATATTTCAAGGAGAGTCCGGCACTCAGATCCGGCCGCAGGGCGCGGGCCAGTGCGGCGGTGACAAGAATGTCAGAGGCACTGAACTCGCCGAGTTTCCGCCCATTGACGTCCGCGCGGTCGAAGCTGCCGTAATTGAAATAAGTGATCCCCAGGGCCGCCGTGCCGATTCGGTCAAAGGGCCGCGCATAGGCCATGCTGCCGGAATTGATATCCAGCACATGCTTGAAAAACCCGACGCTGCCCAGGGGACGGGTGATGTCGCCCAGACCGGCAGGATTGGAAAAGAGGCTGTGCAGATCGCCGCCAACTGCCACCTGGCTGCCGCCGAGAGCCGCGGAGCGCGCCGCGCCATCCGTGCGGAACAGTTCAAAACCGGTGGTTCCGGCGGAGGTGGCCCAGGCTGGAAGCGCCATCAGCGCCACGAGCAGAAGCACGACAGGGAAGTTTACGCATTGTGAATCTCCGAATGGGGATGCTTGACAACGTACGTTGGAATCCTTCAGACAGATTCATAAGCAATGACTCACAGCAGCTCCCGGTGATACGTTGGATATTTCGAGACAGTTCGCAGGCTCAGCACCGATCCACGCCTGCTTACCGTTAAGATACAACACTATAAACGAAAAATCCAGCCCTTCGGGCTGCCACAGAACACAAATTGATAGTGAGTCAGCGATGATCGCAGACTTCACAGAAGAGCAAATACTGTGGCGGATTCAGTTTGAGATGTAGCATGGCGCGAATCTATGGGAGAGTGTCCGCGATTCGGGGAGATGCACTATTTTTTGACAAAACGAACTGCCCTTTATTGCAAGCTTTGCTTAGACTTGCACGAGGCAGTCCCCCCCGGTTTCGAGGCAAAGGGTGCTCGTCGCGAAGATCTCGATGAAGTCGGGCAGTTTGCCTACTCCTCGCTCTCGATTCTGCAACGCTAATATACAGATGTGCAATGATTGATGTCAAGTATCGAAAGCAGAATGTTTATTATTTGTTGCTAATAATGAATTTATGTTGTTAGTATGTTCAGATGAATTGCAGGCGGCGACGGGGGTTGGGAGTTTGTGAAAAGTGGGTGCTTTCACATGGGTGCAAGGGAAACGGAGGAGGTCCTTCACTGCCCCTTCACTGCGTTCAGGGCAAGGTTCAGGATGACCGAATATGGTCGATTCCGGGCAGGTCGGGGGATCCTTCCTTTGTCAGGACAAGCCTGCCGCGGCGGAAGGAAAACGGACACGGCAAGCCGTGTCCCTACAAAAGTCGAATGCAGATGACGGCCAGAGGCCGCCGCTAGAAAATGAGATGACAGTCGAGGTCTTTCACGATGTTCAAGATGACCCTGCGGGTCAATTCCGGGCAGGTCCGCGGATCCTTCCTTTGTCAGGACAGGCTCTGCCGCGGCGGAGAAATACCACCCCCCCCCTACCCCCCCCCGTCAACATGGGGGAATAAAAACAGAAGAGCCGCCAGCGCATCGCGCCGGCGGCTCCTGTGCGATCCTATGTCCGATCGCTGAATCTCTATGCGCGACTGCCGTTGATGGCGGTTTGCGTGTTCGTGCCGCGCAGCCTGCTCCACAGGGTCTGGACCGCGCCCTTGATCGTCGCGGGCGAGCCTTCGGTCATGAAATGTTCGCGAATGATCTGCGGATCGAATTCGCCGCCCGACAACACCATCACGCTCTCGATGTGATTGCGGAGCTGGCGGACATTCTCCGGCCAGGCGACATGCGTAAGCAGTTCCATGTAGTGATAGGGCACGACGGGCATTTCAATCCGCGAGCGGACGGAAAGTTCACGCAGCACTTCGTTGACGAGGTCGGGAATGTCCTCGCGGCGCTCGGTGAGGGCCGGGAGACGCAGTCGCTCGACGCCGAGTTTTTCAAACAAGGTTTCGGAGAACTGACTGAGGCGCATGCGGCGCCGCAATTCGTCGCCGTCACCGGTAGCCAGCAAGCGGCAATTCACCGTTCGCGTTTCGCCGCTGGCCGTGATGTAGCGGCTCTGATCGAGGATGCCGAGCAGCCGTTCCTGGGCGACCGGACTTAAGTCCTCGATATCAATGAGGAGCAGGGATCCGCCTTCGGCCTCTTCGAATTTTCCGGGCATGCCGTTCCCGCGGTCGCCGAAGAGGACGCGGTCGAGCACGTCGACCGTCAGCTTCCCGCAGTGAATCGTCGCCAGGGGCTGATGACCACGCGGGCTTTCTTCATGGATCATGCGGGCCACCAGCTTGCGGCCGGTGCCGACGGGGCCGTCCACGAAAACGGGATCATCACTTCGCGCCAGACGCTGGGCCGTCTGCACGACGGCGCGCATCGCGGGACTCGTCGCAATCAGCGAGTCCAGGGTGCGTTTGATATGGGGGCGTCTGTTTTCCATGTTCGTTCTCCGGGCTGAAACTCAGCCGTGCATACCTATCGTATTACCATTAATTCGAGCCATTAATCGCGAGTTACCGGCCGCATCACGCGGGGTGAATGGCGGCGTACCGTCATTTTCTGGGCGCCCGCGCCAAGGAATACCCGCTGGCCAACCTTTTCCGGATCAAAAAAGCACCGTAACACAAAGCGATCAAAAAGACCGATACGCCGGCCAATCCGAGGGTCATAAGATAAGCACTGGGACTCATAGTAGTGTGCAATGGTTTGCGATTTGTACTTCAACCTCAGGATCAGCGTGACGATCATCGCCGTGAGGGTCAGACCGTGTACCCACTGACTGATATTCAAGAGTTCCAAGCTGGTGACGCTGGCCGCCAGTTCGACCGTGTCGACCAGGTAGAACAGCCCAAGGAGCGCAATGATCGTGTCGGCAAATACCCCAACAGGGTCTGTCCGTTCGTAACTTGTGCAGAAAGAATGCCACCAGCAAAAGCAGCGTGATGACGTCCGTTTTGAGTTCGGCGTGCATCAGCGGAAGGTAGAAGGTGTCTGCACTTGCGGCGGTGGGCATCGTCAGGATGGCTGCCGGATTCCAACAGAGTGGCCAAAACAACCAAACGCAGGTGGGCAAAACAACCACCCCGGAAAGAGTGTTAATGGCCCACCGTTTCTCGTCATGGAAGACGTAGTGAAAGAAAATTTTGGCCGTCGTCCAGAAAAATAGCGCGTGGATCGCGATGTTGATGGCCACGTAGGCCACCACTCCGCCGGTGCCGCCGTACCAGTAATAACAATGCCAGAACAGCGGTGCGGACAAAGCCAGCGCGGCAAACAACAGCCAGAATTGAAAAAAAACCGCCCGGAAATGCTTTTCCTGGCGGAAGCGCGAGAAAACTCAGAAACGACACAAAGCCCATCAACACGGTATTGAGGGAAAAGGAAATCTGATGAGTGGCTTCCGGGAAACGGCAAGTAAAACAGGCTGTACCAGAGCACCGCCGCAATGCCCACCGCATAACAAACGAAAAGGGCCATATCACCGCTACTCCTCGTGGCAGGTGCTATGGGCCCTTTGTCAGAACCGTCGTAAATCCGGGCGGATTTACTTCGTCGGCGGGGGCGGCGGCGGGACGGGAACAACGCCCGACGTCGGGGTCTTCGGCACAACCACACCCGTCGTGGCTGCAAACGTCATGCCCGTCAAGGCGAGCACGATGATGGCAACCGACAGAGCCTTCTTCATCTACGATCCTCCAAGGTACTTTCACGGAACATAGCCGCATGCTGGCTATGCTTCTTCGACCGCTAATATAACACCTGTTATACGGGAGAGTCAAGCAATTTCTCGGACTTCTCGAAGAATCTTTAAAGCCCCGAGGTGATCGTGGATATGTGGATAAGTAAGGGTTGGAGTGAGTGAATCTGATCATTTACTATTGATTATACAAAGACATACATAGTGCAACCGGGATCGACACCGGATCGGAAAGCCCATTTGGTGCGTTTAACGGTAGAGTTATATTGAAATCTCTGCGGGATTTGTCTATATTGTGGGGAGCGGAATCCCCGTTCCCCAGTTATAGTAGATGTTATTCTTGCCGGGGACGGGGACCGGTCAGGTAATCACCCTTGAATTCTTCACGGATAGGCTCCGAAAGACGCTGACGCCTTCTCATGACACAGAATTACGATACGATTCTCGACAAATACCGCCGCCTCCAGGACGAACTGACCCGGCCGGAAATTGCCGCCGACCCAGGCGCTTCCATGCCGCTGCTGAAAGAACTGAAAGACATGGGGCCGTTGGTGGCGACTATCGAACGCTTTCAGCATCTGGATAACCAGCTTGCCCAGGCGCGGCAGCTCATGAGTGAAGCGGACCCGGACATGCGCGACCTGGCAGGCGAGGAAGCGCTGCAACTCGAAGAGCAACTGCGCATTGTCGGTGACGAAATCAAGACACTGTTGCTGCCGCGCGACGAAGCCGACGAGCACAATGCGATTCTGGAAGTTCGCGCGGGAACGGGCGGCGAAGAAGCGGCATTGTTTGCCGGAGATCTCTTCCGCATGTACGCGAAGTTTGCCGAGCGCCGCCACTGGAAATGGGACGTCATTTCGATCTTCGGAAGCCGACGCGGGCGGAATCAAGGAAGTGGTGGTGGAAGTTCGCGGGAACAGCGTTTACGGCACACTCAAGTGGGAGAGCGGCGTGCATCGCGTGCAGCGCGTGCCGGCGACGGAGGCGCAGGGGCGCGTGCACACGTCGGCGGCGACGGTGGTGGTGCTGCCCGAAGCCGAGGAAAAGGACGTACAACTTCGGCCCGACGATTTACGCATTCAAGTGTACCGGTCTTCCGGCGCCGGCGGCCAGCATGTGAACACCACCGATTCCGCCGTGCGGATTACTCATATTCCTTCAGGGCTGGTAGTGGCGATCCAGGATGAGCGTTCGCAGATCAAGAACAAAGCGAAAGCGATGAAGATTCTGCTCTCGCGGCTACTGGCGCAGACGCGTGAGGCGGAAGCCAGCAAGATCTCGGCGAACCGCAAGAGCCAGGTGGGGAGCGGCGACCGTTCCGAAAAGATCCGCACCTACAATTTTCCGCAGAACCGGCTAACCGATCACCGCATTGACCTGACGCTGTACAAGCTGGACCGCGTGGTGGAAGGCGAACTCGACGATATCATTGAGGCGCTGCGGCTGGCAGACCGGGCGGCGCGGCTCGAACAGGAAGCCGAAGCCGCCGCCCGATGAGCGACCGCACCTGGACGGTTCTGGAGATTCTGAACAGCGCGCGGGGATACCTTGCTCAGAAGGGTGTGGAGAATCCACGCGGCAGCGCCGACGCGCTCTTGGGCAAGGTGCTGGATTTGCCGCGCATCGAACTCTATGTGCAGCACGACCGGCCGTTGGCCGCGGCACAGGTGGACGCATTTCGCGAGTTGATCCGCCGCCGCGCACAACACGAACCGCTGCAATTGTTGCTCGGTGTGGTGGAGTTTCTGGGAGTGACCCTCGAGGTCGTGCCGGGGCTGTTGATCCCCCGTCCGGAGACGGAAGAACTGGCGGCAGCGCTCGTGGAGATCCTGCGCGGGACAACGCCACGACCGCGGCGAATGCTCGACATCGGCACCGGTACGGGCTGCCTGGCAGTGGCCGTCGCCAAAGAGATTCCGGAGGTGACATTCGACGCCGTGGATGTGGATTTCCACGCCGTACGCTGCGCCACCCGCAACGCGGAGTTGAACGGCGTGGGCGAACGGGTCACGGCGCGGCGAGCGGATTTGTTTTCGCCGCGATTTGCCGCAGACGTCCAGCCGCCGTATGACGTGCTGGTGTCCAATCCACCCTATATCGCCGAAGCCGATTACGCCGGCCTGCAAGCCGAAGTGAAGGATCACGAGCCGCGCCACGCACTGGTGGCGGAGCATCAGGGGCTGGCATTTTATGAGCGGATCGCCGAGCTCCTCCCCGCCCTGCTGCTGCCGGGCGGCTTGATGGCGCTCGAGATCGGATTCGGCCAGAGCGACGCTGTGCGGGGGCTACTGCAAAACCAATTCGAATCACTCGTAATCAAGAGCGATCTGTCGGGCGTTCCGCGGATGGTGCTGGGAATGAACGCGCAGGCGGAAGCCAATTCATGACGGGACGACCGGTGGACGCACATCCGTTTCAAGTGCTGGCGCAGGATGCGTCAGGCACGAAAGCCCGTTACGGCCGGCTCGAAACCGCGCACGGCACGGTGGAAACGCCCTGCTTCTTCCCGGTCGGCACCGTGGGCACGGTGAAGACGCTGACACCCGACGAATTGAAAGCCGCGGGCTCGCAGGCGGTGCTCTCCAACACGTATCACTTGTATCTGCGGCCGGGAACGGAGATTCTGGAGAAGGCGGGCGGCCTGCACCGCTTCATGAAATGGGACCGGCCGATCCTCACGGATTCGGGCGGTTACCAGGTGTTTTCGCTGACGGCGCTGAAGAAGGTGCGCGATCACGGCGTGGAATTTCAATCGCACCTCGACGGCAGCTACCACACCTTCACGCCGGAAAAAGTGGTGGCGATTCAGCGCTCCATTGGGAGTGACATGATGATGGTGCTGGATTTGTGCGCGCCGTATCCATGCACTCACGAGCAAGCCGGGCAGTGGCATATCATCACGGCGCGTTGGGCGGCTGAGGCGCGGGAGGCGGAAGCGAAACTGCCGCCGCTCTACGGCCACCGGCAGAATTTGTGGGCTATCGTGCAGGGCAGTGTCTATTCCGATTTGCGGCAGGCGTCGCTGGATGCATTGACGGCGCTGGATTTCCCGGGCTATGCCATTGGCGGCCTGGCCGTGGGCGAACCGAAGACGGTGTTCCGCGAGATGGTGGAATACACGACGCCGCTGCTGCCCGCGCACAAGCCGCGCTATTTGATGGGCGTCGGCTTTCCCGAAGATTTATTATTCTGCATGGCGCAGGGCGTGGATTTTTTCGACTGCGTACTGCCCACGCGGAATGGCCGCAACGGCACGGCCTTCACCTGGGACGGGAAGGTGACGGTAAAGGCGGCGCGCGAAAAGGAACGCTTCGCGCCGATCGAAGAGGGTTGCGGCTGCTATACCTGCCGCACCTTCGACCGCGCCTACATCCGGCACCTGTTCGCCGCGGAGGAGCTGCTGGCCCTGCGCCTGGTGTCGCTGCACAATATTCATTTTTATCAGTCGCTCGTTCGCGCGGCCCGCGAACACATTCGCGCCGGAGACTACCGTTCCTTTATGGACGCGACGCTGGCGCGACTGCAAACACACGAAACTCTGATTCCGGAGGAACGATGATTGGCACTTTGCCCGTGACGGCTTTGTTCGGCAATACCCTGGCGCAGGCGGCACCCGGCGCCGGTCCCAGTTTGATTTCCACGATGCTGCCGTTGCTGCTCATCGTGGCGGTGATGTATTTCATGATGATCCGGCCGCAGCAGAAGAAGCAGAAGCTGCACCAAACGATGATCGCCTCGCTGAAACCGGGCGACGAAGTGGTGACGGCGGGCGGCCTGTACGGCACGGTGGCGGGCGTGGACGAGCGCAAGAACTTCCTGTATTTGAAAATCGCGAATGAAGTGAAGATCAAGGTCGATCGCGGATCCGTGGCCCGGGTTGTGACCGAAGCCGACAGCGTCTAATCCGCCGACCGCTGAAACAGGATGCCTGTTTGTGGAGAGGGAGATGAATCCAGAACCGAAACCGATGAAGATCATTACCTACGGGCACCCCACCCTGCGGGTGAAGTGCGAACCCGTAACGGAATTCAACGACGCCCTGCGCGAACTGGCGGCGACGATGTTCGTGACGATGCGCGAGGCCGAAGGCGTGGGCCTGGCCGCGCCGCAAGTCGACCGCCGGATGCAATTGCTGGTGGTGGGCGTGCCCAAAGAGGACAGTGAGGACTCCGAGGAGCTGATCCGCCTCGCCGTGGTGAATCCCGTGATTCTGGAATCGGGCGGCACCTGGGAAGCGCGAGGAGGGCTGCCTGTCGATTCCCGACTTGCGGGAAATGGTGACGCGGCCCGAATGGATCAAGCTCAAATACCGCGATCTCGAGGGCAACGAGCAGGTCATCGAGGCCCACCGAATGCTCGCCCGCGTGCTGCAGCACGAGATCGACCACCTCAATGGGATCCTGTTCGTCGACCGCCTGACGCCGGTGCGACGCGCGCTCTTGAACCGGAAACTCAAGCAACTGGCCCGCGAGAACATCCAGGCATGCATGTGACCGCTGCCCCACATGCCGGGAGGAGCTTCGCGTAATGCGCATCGTCTTCTGCGGCAATCCGGTGTTCGCCGTGCCGACGCTGGAAGCGCTGCTGGCGAGTACGCACGAAGTCGTGGCGGCGGTGACGAGCCCCGACAAGCCACGCGGGCGGGGGCGCAAGCTCTCGGCGCTGCCGGTGAAGGACCGGGCGCTGGCGGCGGGGTTGCCGGTTTTTCAGCCGAAGAGTTTGAAGGATCCGGAATTCCTGGCGCAGATCCGGGAGCTGAAAGCCGACGCAAACGTGGTGATCGCGTTTCGCATTCTGCCGCGCGAATTGTTTGCCTTGCCGCGGCTGGGATCGTTCAACGTCCACCCTTCCCTGCTGCCGCGGGGTCGCGGGCCGGCGCCGATTCGCTGGACGCTGCTGCGCGGCGAAGAAATTACCGGCGTGAGCATCATTCACCTGACGGAAACCGTCGACGGCGGCGATATCCTTAGGCAGGAAACGACGCCGGTGGAACCGGATGAGACTTACGGCGCGCTGCATGACCGGCTGGCGAAATTCGGAGCGCGGCTGCTGCTGGACGTGCTCGGCGCGTTTGAGCGGGGACAACCACCGGCGGCCATCGTGCAGGACGAAACGCAAGTCACGCACGCGCCCAAGCTGTTCGCGGCCGACGCGGTGCTTGACTGGAAACTGTCAGCCGTAGAAATTCGGAATCGCATTCGCGCGCTCAGTCCCGATCCGGGAGCGCAGACCGTGTTCAATCAGAATCGTCTCAAGATTCTGGAAGCCGTTGTAACAACGACTGATGGGGCTTTGGGGCCGGGCGAACTCACGCGTCGCGGAACCGACACTTTGGTGGTGGGAACCGGGGATGGTGCCCTTTTGTTAAAGGTAGTGCAAGCAGAGGGAAAGCGGGCCATGACCGTCGCGGAATGGCTGCGCGGCCGCCCGACACTCCCGCTCCGGTTGGGAGCATAACGTTCGTAGAGGATAACGATGTTTCCGTTCTTTTTTGACTGGACGATGGTCTTAATCCTGCCAGCGGTGGCGCTGGCGATCTGGGCGCAGTCACGCGTGAAGAGCACGTACCGCAAGTTCAGCGAGGTGCCGAACCGGGCGGGATTGACGGGCGCGCAGACGGCGCGAAAAATTCTGGACGCCAACGGCCTGCTGAATATCGGCGTGGAACAAGTGGCCGGCGAATTGACGGACCATTACCACCCGAAGGAAAAAGTCGTGCGGCTGTCGGAGCCGGTGTACGCCTCGCGCAGCCTGGCGGCGCTGGCCGTGGCGGCGCACGAAACAGGGCACGCGGTGCAGGACCAACTCGGTTACGCGCCGATGCGGCTACGGGCGAGCCTGGTGCCGGTGGCGAATTTCGGTTCGACGCTGGCAATGCCGTTGTTCATCATCGGCCTGATCTTTTCGGCGCGCGTGGGCTGGCTGATGGATTTAGGGATTATTTTCTTCGCCGGCGCGGTGTTGTTCCACATCATTACGCTGCCGGTGGAGTTTGACGCATCGGCACGGGCGATCCGTGTGCTCGGCAACGGCAGCTACCTCGCGCCCGACGAAGTGGACGGCGCGCGCAAGGTTCTGAACGCGGCAGCCTTGACCTATGTCGCGGCCGCGTCCATGGCCGTGCTGCAACTGATCCGGTTGCTGATCCTGCGGCAGTCGCGGGATTAGATTGCTCTCCTTGCAGTAAACAGCAAGCGGGTGCGTCCATGGCGCACCCGTTTTTTTATGGCGGCGATAGAGAGAAGATTACGGATTCCGGCCGGGTTTCTGTTTGCACCGGCGCATCAGACCTCGCTCTGCCCAACCCGGCTCGTCCGGTTCTCAGATACCACCCCCCCTGGCTCCCCCGTGAACGGGGGGGAAACACGGAACGCGAGCCGGTGAGGCTCGCGTTCTGTGTGATAAAAATGGCGTTCGAGATCTTAACGCAGCAGGACCAGCTTGCGGGTGTCGTGGAAGCCGGCGGCGTCGAACGTATAAATGTAGACGCCGCTGGCAAGACCGCCGGTGTTGAAGCTGACAGCGTGCGCGCCGGCGTTTTCGATGCCGTCCACCAGCGTCGCCACTTCCTGGCCGAGCAGATTATAGACGCGCAGCGTGGCGCGGCCCGTCTGCTTCAGGTCGTAGCGAATCATGGTCGTGGCATTGAAGGGATTCGGGTAATTCTGGTAGAGGCGGTACTCGCTGACGAGTCCGTTTTGCAACGGCGGAACATCCAAAGCCGTCGTCAGCGTAACGGGCAGCACGACGGTTCCGGTGGCCGTATTGTTGGCGAAGGTGAGATTCACGCGGTAGGTTCCGTCGCGGAGATTCGCGACGTTGAAGTGCAGCTCCACATCCCGCGACGAATTGGCCGTGACCGTACCGATGGCCGGGGAGACGGTGATCCAGGTGGTGTTGAAATCCAACTCCCACACACCCAGCCGGTCGTCCGCCGGATTCTGCAGTATGCCGGCAAAGACCAGCAGTGTGCTGTTCCAGGTCGAAGTAATCGTACAGCCGCCCGCGCAGTCACCGGAATTCCGAGTGAGGTCGACGAGCTGTTGCAGCGCGCCCGATACGGGATGCATGCGGCGGACTATGGCATGGTTGTTCGCGGCGTCCCGGCCAAACAGGTAGAGGGAATATCCCGCGTCATCGGTCGGGTTCCAGGCGAGACCGGTGAGCTGGAGCGCGGCCGGGAAAGTGCGAACGACGTGGCCGTCACGGGCGATTTCATAGATGTTCGAGAGATAATCCGCCGCCCAGAAATGTTGCGTGGTGGGGTCGTAAGCCAGGGCGCGGGTCGGATTGAGGGGACAGGGAATGGTATCGTGAACGACTCCATTCAAGTCGATGCCGATGATGTCCGCGCCGCCCGATCCATAGAGCAGATTCCCGTCCCATGCCATGTCGAACCAGCCCAGATCACCCGTTGACGGCGGCTGCGGCAGGGAGCCCGCGCGGTTTCCACTGAGGTCAAAACGGTATAACAGTTTATTCCCGCCCGTCCCAGCGCCACTTACGAACCAGTGATCGCCAGCGAGTTCGCAGCCCTGGATCAGCGGATCGGAGACGCTGTCGGAAATGTTGATCCCGGTGAGATAGTCCCAGCGTTCGTCGAGTGACGACGCGGGAGCATAGGCGATGGTGGTGGTGTACTCGAGGGTACCGTTGCCCGCGTTGTTAATCGAGAAGGATGCGTCGGTGGGATCCGGCGGTGTCGTGACCGTGACCTGACTGACGGAGAGCCCGATCTCGGGATGCAGCATGGCAACGCGGACTTCGGCCGTATCGTTTACGGCCACTACTACGCCGGGCACGGCCGCATCGTTGAAGCCAAAGCGGACAGCGCGCAGCGTGAAGCTGCCGGTGAGCACGGCGGGCAGCAGGAAGCGGCCATTGGCGTCGGTTAAGACATGCACCGCGTTCCCTTCGAGGGAAATGGTGACATTATTCAGCGGCTCGCCGGAGGCGGAGTCGATCACCTGCCCGGCGATGGCGCCAAAGTCCGCGCGGTAGTCGGTGGTAAAGACGATGCTGCGGCCGATAGTAAGACTGGCGGCGCCAGGAGCAAGCGTATGATTGAAGCTGTACTGCAATCCAACCAGACAGCCCGGCGCTTCAATGCCCACGGTGGCATAGTCGATATCGTTGCCGCTCCCGGCTTCATCCGTCACCCGCGCATACTGGAAGACGATAATGCCGTTACCGTCGCGCGTGGGATAGTGGGCCGGGTCGAGCAGCAGAATTTCAAAGTTGTCCGGTAAAGAGCCGTAGGCGACGGTGGCTTTCCACTGCACGATGTAGCGGTTGTTGGCCACGTCGGAATAGACCCAGACTCCGAGAGTATCCGGCCACGAACCCGACGTTTTCAGGTCATCCCAGAAGGGCGCGAGCAACGCATCCGGCGCCTGCTGGCCGGGAATGGGATAATTGCGGAATTCATCTTGCAAATGGCGGTCGCCCAGCGCCGCCCAGCCATTGGAACAGATTGTGATGGTGTCGTAGCTGACACCGTAAAACGTGAAGGGGAATGGCAGGCGCAAGGCGGTGGCGTAGGTCTGGGCCAGCGGCGGCTGTTCGCCCGGGTCGGCCAGCGCGGACAACTTTGTGCCGACGCCCGCCGCGCTGATATTCACATAGTTGTAGGGCCTGTAGGACGGATAGGCGACGTCGGTATTATCGTAGGCATAATAGCCGTAGGCGTCGGGACCGCAGGGATCGCTGGTGGCGCGGTTGCCCAGCGGCAGCACAAAGCTCACACTGTCGACGAAACCGCCCGGGGTTGTGAGCGTGAGCAGCATTGGCGCGGGAAATCCCGGAGTGACCAGGGTGCTGGCCGCAAGGGTAAACGTATGACCGGAATTGCTGGTGACGCCGCCGACGCTGATGGTTCCGAAGGGAGCCGTAGGATTCGACACCGCAAGAAAGCCGGATTGCGCGTAGAGCCGGCCGGTAAGATTTTCGAGGGTCAGGCCGCCATCGTTTCGCACGGTGACGGTCAGATTGGCGGATTCGCCCGGCTCAAGATACGTGTCGTTGTCGCCGCCTGAAACCGTGTGCGAGATGAAAATCGCGTCCCCCGCCCGGCAAATAAGCTGGAGCGAGGAGTGGGAAAGCACGTCGCTGGCCGTGACGGCAAGGGTGAGAATCGCGCTTTCGCCGTCGCGCATGGCATTGGAAATGGCGATGCGGAACGGTTGCGAACTCAGCGCGGAATCGCCAACGGCGATATTGGCATAGCTGCGTACACCGTTGACCACAGTGACATGCGGATTGCTGCTGGTGAGTGTGGCGTTGACATCCGTGGCCTGTTGGGACGTTCCGAAATTGCGCAGCCAGGCGTTCAGGTCGATCGTCTCGCTCGGATTGACCAGGCCGTCGTTATTGCCGCTGGTGCCTCCGGTATTGTCGTCATCGAAGGTACAGGTGGAGAGGGACACCATCTGCGTGGAGGTGACACACGCGATGTCGGCGAGGAACGGTTTGTGGTTGCGCTTGGAAACGGTGAGGGTCATCGCGCCCGGCGTGTTCACGGTGACCGGTACATCGACAAAGCCCGAGGCGTCGGTGTAGGCCGTGGCGCGGCATTCGGTGCCCTTGAGCAGCACGCACGAGGGCGTCGGCGATGGGCGCGCCCGTGGCGTGATTGGTGACCTGCGGCCGCACACGCCGCGCGCCCACATTGACCGAGGCGGGATAGGTCACATCCATCACCACCGGTACCCGCGTCCACATCGACAAACTGGGTTCGCCCATCAGGTTGTTCCAATAGACGAAATTACGCGCGTTAGTCAACTCTGTGGGGAAATCCACGATGAGCTGCGCCTTGGCGCCCGCCAGCGCGAGGCCGAGATGCTCGACGTTCAGGTTGCAGATGTTGTAAACAAGACCGCCGGCGACGGTGTTATTGAACTGCACGTGCGTGCCATAAGTGCAGGTGCCGATGCCGCAGACGCCGCCGCGCGGATTCCCGCGCGTGCCGGCGAGCATCCAGTTTTCGGAGACGCAGGGCTGAGGGGTCTGACACTTGTCATCGAACCATCCGGAACCGCAGGTGATGGCCAGCACGACGGGCAGCTTGTAGCCGTTGTTCGTGGCACTGGCGCACGTATTTTCCATTTCCCCGACGACCGAACCGCGCCAGAGAAAGAAGGCGTCGCCGGCATTCAGATTGTTGCTGATACTACTGGGCTGACTGGCACGCCGTTATCGGCATGAGTGGCGATGGTGACGTTGTTGACACCGGTGAAGTGCATGAACTGGTCGCGCGCCCAGTGCATCGTGATTTCGTTGGAACTGATATTGTGGCCCGTCGATGCATAGAGAAAGGCGCGATGATACCAGGTCGTATCGGGCGTGGCCGTCGTGCCCATCCAGGGCGTCCGTTCGTAGCCCGTGATCTTGTCCATGATCAGGGCATAATCCGAGCCGCTGGAGGCGGGCAGGCGGCCAATGCCAATATCTTCGTAATCGTCAGCCCCCGCGAGGGTCGCGAAATAGTGGTCGTAATAGGGGGAGGTTGTGGGGACGCCAAATCCGCCCGCCAGGGGATCGCCAAACAGGCACACATACTCCAGCGGCGGCTCTGCGTTGTAAAGCTGTTGCGCCGCGTTCCGCATGGTCGTGGTGGCCCAATTAGCGCGGGCATCGATGACTACGGTGTAACCGAGGCGGCGCTTCCACGTGGCCAGAGTATCGGCCCATTGCCGGACTTCGACATTGGTGGTGCAGATGATGAGATAGGATCCGGGGGCGGAGCGGATTTCGTCCAGCGCCGTCTCGTCAAGGTTGGCAATCTGGTCGCGGTAAAGGCCGGCAAATGCGGCGGACGGCCTGCCCGGATTCAACAATTCGTTTTCACCGGGGCGGTCGTTCGCCACGACGTCCGCCTGCAAATTCGAGTAGACGCGGGCCTCGCCGGTGACCGGGTTGACCTGTACGGGATAGAGCGTGACTTCGACGACGCGGAAATCGCGAAAGATGGCAGGCTCGCCCATCACCACCGGTTCCGGCGGATACCAGGCGTTCTGACCATAGACGGCGGGACTTTTCTCCAGCGGGGTCCGGAAGCGCAGGTCTTCCGCCTGATAGGGCAGCGGCTTGACGCCGTTCATTGTCTCGAATTCGGCACTCGTCACGCGCAGATCCACGGAACCTGTATTGGGAATGCGGTAGAGGCGGGTGACATGCGGAATTACCGGGTAAGCCGGTCTTATATTCGTAGGACTCGCCGGGCAGCAGGAAGAGTTGATAGTTTTCGAAGTCCACCAGCGAATCCGCCACCATGACGGGAGGACGCGAGAGCGCAATGACGGTATGTTCGGGCGCCTCGCGGGATACGCGCAACGTAGCATCCTGATGCGAAAAATCAGAACAGACGGGCAGACGACTGCCCGTCGTCGCCAGGGCGAAAGGCGGAAAGGTGGCCAGTGCCAGAAGCACAGTGAGAAGCAGCGCTGGGATGTGTCTCATAGTCCATTCTCGCGGTTTGCGGAAGGAAGGGGAGAGGACGAGCGTCGGGAGGTGATAGCAATCGGGGAATAATACGGACAATTTGACGATTCCGCAATAAAAAATGTTATAACCCACGAGAAATTCAAAATTCTATAGTATTCAGACATTTCCATATGCACTGAAAAGATGACTCCTCCGGCAATTTTCGCAGGTATTGCGCGGACCGGCAAATGCCTGATGGAAACGCCCATGCAATCCGTCTGCCATATGTTTATTAGTTAAATATTATTGCACTTAATGATGTGAATACCACTTGAGACTGTTGTAATATTGCTCAGTGCTGTGCATTCCTTGCGCACTCCGATGTTTTCTGATGGATTCATCGACAATTAGACGCATTCCGTGATTAAGTCAGTAAGGAACAACCATCGCCAAGGCTAAACGCAAGAACCCTCGGCTGGACCGCGGCGTCCCTTATAAAAAAATTCCGGGGGAAGCCCATTCTGTTTGCTGAACCTTTACAGATTGAGTTCCACCCGGAATTGAATTGCTGGGGTGATTGCAGTATATTATAGCGGGATTAGACCCACAGACCGCCGTGAACGTTCAGCACCGTGCCGTTGACATACGCGGCGCGCGGCGAGACCAGAAAGACCACGGCCTCCCCCACCTGCGCGGGCGTGCCGACGGTACCCATGGGCACTTCGGCTGTCATCCATTCGCGTTTGCGGGGGGTCATGGCGTCATTTTCGATGTAACCGGGATTGACTACATTGACGCGGATCCCCTTGCCGCCAAGATCGCGGGCCAGTGTGAGAGCCATCACGACGAGGCCGGTCTTAGCAATGGCGTAGGCGGGCGATTCGCTTTGCGATCCGACGCGCTCGGCGTTGGGCGCGCCGACGAAGACCATCGCGCCACCGCGTTCGCTGCGGTCGATGAGCGCCGCCGCTTCCCGGGCCACGAGGAAGGCGCTCGTCAAATTACCGTCGAGCATGTAGCGCCACTCCTGTAACGACGTTTTCAACAGGCGGCGGACGATAAACGGTCCGACGTTGTTGACGAGGATGTCGAGCCGCCCGAATTCGGTGGCGATTGTCCGAAACATGGCAGCCACCTGGGCTTCGTCACCGACATCGCCCTTGAGGAGCAGCGCACGGCGGCCCAGACCGCGCACCCATTCGGCGACTTCATGGGCGGCGTCCTCGCGTTCGAGGTAGTTGATCGCCACATCGGCTCCGGCCTGGGCAAGTTTGAGGACGATGCCACGGCCAATGCCGCGCGCCCCCCCGGTGACGAGGGCCACCCGGCCGTGCAATTCGCCCGCGGCGGGAGCGGTGGCGGGATCCGGAGTTGTCATGAGAATTTTCCTACGCCGTCAACGGCGTGTCTTCCAAGTTGTATCGACCGGAGGATCGGACGATGCGTAAAGTGTTACTGCTGGTACTGATCATGGGACTCTGGGCGCCGGGATCGCCGGCGCAGACGGTCATCGACACCTTTGCCGTCACCGCGTATGGCGACACGGCACAGTTCCAACTGCGAATTCCGGTTAATTATTCGCCGCAGAATCCGCCCGCGATTATGGCCTGGTGGCACGGATATGGCGGATCGAAGGTAGAGCTGGGTAATACGGCTTTCGCCGCGGAACTCGCCACGCGCGGCTGGATTGGCGCGTGTCACAGCGGACCGAATTCATCGCACTACAACAGCCGCCTCGGGCAGGAGCACTGCCGCGCAATGCTCGATTTCGTCCGCGACAACTACCCCTTCAGCATGGACTCGATCTACATGTGCGGGAGTTCGATGGGTGGAGCGTCGGCGCAGATCTGGCACAACAACAACTGCGGCATTCACGACTACCTGTTAGCCGGGGCGGCCGGGGGCTCGCCGATTCTCGACACCCAGTACCGGCAGGAACAGTATCTCGCTTTGGGTCAAACCAACAACGCGATGATCCGCGAGTTTGGCGGCCTGCCCGCCGACTGTGCCGCCGTTGCGTTTCAGTATCATCGCCATAGCGCAATCTTCGCCGCCGATACGTCGCAGTCGAATCACTTCAATGCTCTGAACCTGCCCGTCTACGACACCTGGGGCGCCGATTCCACCGAAGGGGCGAACTATGGCCATATCGCGTTAATCCTGGACTCGCTGCGGCGGGCCGCCGGCGCGGATACGACGTTGACGTTTCCTTCCGAGTTAGCCGGTCACGGCTATCCGATCATGCACGCCGACAGCACCTGTAACTGGTTGTCGAATTTCGCGGCAAATCGCTATCCGGATACGCTGTCGATCAACGCCGACGAGAGCGATGAATACTACTGGACGCAGGTGACGCTGGCCGATACGCACCACGTGTGGGGTCGCTATGGAGCGGTCAAAGACGCGCACCGCCACGGGCTGGATATCCAACTGGTGCGGAACATCGCCCAGATCGCGGTGGAATTCGCATTTCCCTGGGAAGACTTCGATTCTCTCGAAGGGGATTGGGCGAACCTAGACACGGCCAATGTCCGGGACGCCGAGGTGTTGCTGTGTGGTGTCCCGGAAGTCCTGTCTGTGACGGCCGGTGACACGATCGTCGTGCCGTTCACCTGGAATCACGACACACTGCGGGTGACGATTGCCGTCGTGCAGCATTACAAGGTGGTGTTTGGTATTGACAGCACGGATACGAGTTCGACCCGCGGACCGGTGGCAGCAGTCCCGTTGATTACCCGGCTCACCGCGGCCTATCCCAATCCGTTCAATGCCCAGATCTCGCTGGACATTGAAAGCCGGGGGGCGGGCCGCCAGGAGATCCGGCTCTACGACATTATGGGCCGCGTGGCCAAGAGCCTGTCCGTGGGGCTGCGGCCCGGCTTGCAGCGTGTGACCGTGAACGCGAGCGAACTGGCCTCGGGCGTCTATTTCGTGACACTGCCAGGCGCCGCACAAACGCCGGTCAAGATCATGCTGCTGCGCTGAAACCGGCTACTCGCCGGAATCACCGCTCGCATTATCATCCGCAGGAGACTCCGACTTGGAGTCTCCTTTTTTTCGGATAATGCGGCTCAGGCGTTCGATCAGATCCGGCGCGGATTCGATGAGGGTATCCCATTTCGACGCTTTAGGGGTAATCATCATCGCGCGGTTCTGATCGACGACGAGAAAGCCGACGGGCGTAATCGACACCCCCCCGCCTCCGCCCCCGCCTCCCGTGTTGCCGCCGTTGCCATTGCCTTTGCCCGCCGCGCCGCCCGCGCCCGCGCCGAAGCCCAACGCGACGCGCATCAGCGGCAGAATTGTGATGCCGTTGCTGACAATCGGTTCGCCGACGATGGTTTTTGTGGAGATAATTTCCCGCATATTACGCATGAGGGCGTCGAGAATCTCCGTCGCTGCCGAGTCCGCCATGGTATGACTCCTTTTTGATTACAGTTATTTTTAAGCGTGACGACGGTTGAATTTGAATCGCAGCCGTTTCCACAAATAGCGCGCGCCTTCCCATGTCAGGAGCAGGGGAATCGTGCTGATTTCAACGCGGAAGTCGATGCGCGGCTGGGTCTGCTCAAAGTCGACATCCAGCGAAAGCGGCGCTGACGCCGGGAGCAAGGCTCCGGCGGCGCAAGCCCAGCCGTAAGCCATCCCGGTAAGCGCCGGATCGGCCGAGGCGACGACGACATCGAATTGACGCACGCGAAAGCGAATGTGACGGAAGACACGCTTCAAGATCCGCCACGCTTCCTTGAGGTCGCCGAATTCAAGCCGGTCGGGCGAGGCGCCGGGTTCGGCGCCCAGGGAGCGGAAAATGCGCATCAGCCGCGCCCGGGCATGAGCCTTTTCCTCAGGTGTTTTGGACTTCTGCTTGCGCCGCATCCGGTCGCGCAGGCGCTCGACTCTGGCGGGCGACACTTCAAGGCGCAGCCCGGCGAGGATGATACTCCACCGTCGCTCTTTGCCCCGCGACGCGATTTCTACGCCGAGGGGCAGCATCAGACACCGCGAGCAGAGGCAGCGTGATGACGAGCATGACGGTGATTAGGACCATTTAGTCAACCAGCGTGTGAATGCGGGCGAGGGCCTGCATCAGGAGCCGTTCGCTGTGCTCGAAGTCGGGCCAGTAGAGCGTGCTGTTGGGTCCATGAATGTAGCGGCTGGGGACGGCGATGACGCCGGTCAGAACACCCGCGCGCGTCTGATGGATCGCGCCGGCATCCGTGCCGCCGAAAGCGGGCATCTTGATCTGATAGGGCACACCGGCCTTGTCGGCACAGGCAAAGAGGAATTCGGTCATGCGGCGCGGCACGAGGATCGAGTTGTCGATAACGGTAATCACTGGACCTTTGCGCAGACTGCACACGCAGCGGTCGGCCGGAACGCCGGGGCAGTCCGAACCGATGGTACCTTCGAGCGCGAGCGCGACGTGCGGATCGACGCCAAAGGCCGAGACTTTCGCGCCGCGCATTCCCAATTCCTCGGACGTGGAAAAACTCGCGTAGACGTCGAGTGACGTCTTCACGCGGCCTTCGGCCAGGGCGCGGAGCGCGGCGATCGAGCAGCAGGCAACCGGCGCGGTCGTCGAACGCCTTGCCGACGAAGTGTTCAGGAGCGTATTCGAAGAACGGGTAATCCAGCACACCGGGGTCGCCCACCGCAATGCCGCGAGCGGCGGCTTCGGCCGCGGAAGACGCGCCGACGTCGATGAAATAATCCTCGGCCTTGATGGTCTTGTTTTTCGCGTCATCCGTCAGAACGTGGGGCGGCGACATGCCGATTACGCCGTGATAGAAAGCGCCGCTCCGGCTGCGCAACTTGACGCGGTGGGCGGGAAAGATGCGGTCGTCCCAGCCGCCGAGCTTGGCAAACTTGACGAAGCCGCGGTCGTCAATGTGGCGGACCATCACGCCGACTTCGTCGGTATGGGCGTCCAGCAGCAGCCGCTTTTTTCCGCCGCCCTTGCGTAACGCGATGAGATTGCCGACGGAATCCACATGCAGCTCATCGACCCAGGGGCGGATGAGCGTGGTGATGAGATCGCGAACGTCGTCTTCGTATCCCGAAGGGCCGAAGGCGTTGGAGAGGTCGCGCAGAATTTCCTGAAGAGCGGGCAGCGCTTTTCTGGGCATGATCGGATTTCTACCTCGTTAAGAGTTCAGCCTGCCGGACGCGGGCACGGAGTACAGGATCCGGCGAGGAGTGGAATTTGTCGATCAAACGTTTGACTTCGGCGGGTTGCCAGTAGCTGGCCGCGGCCAACAGCGCCGCGCCGCGCACACGCGGCAGGGAGTGCTGCAATCCGCGCACGACGAGCGGTGTCAGGCCGAGCACGTCGCTGGAATCGGCTGTCGTCTTCCACTTGCCGGCAAGACGGCCGATAACAAATTGTACGGCCTCCAGCCGCCCGGGAGACGAAGTAGTGGCGAGCGATGCCTGTTCGAGCACCGGACGCACGTCCGTCTTCTGCGACCCGAGCGCTACAATTGCCGCGCTGCGCACCGTATAAACCGAGTCTTCCAGCCGCGCCAGCAGCGCCTCGTGGCCGCGCACGTGGGACAATTTGCCGAGGCTGATGGTGGCGGCAATCCGCTCGCGCTCCACCAGGCTGGTGGTATACTGAATCAGTACGGGTACGGCGCTCGAATCGTTGACGTCGCCGAGCGTGCTCAGCAGCGCGGGCCGCAGCCGCACAAAGGTCGTGTCGCTCAGGCGCGCCTTCAACTGTGTCGCGGCCGGGGTGTATTTCATCTCGGCCAGAATGCCGATGACGTTACGCCGTAGCGCGCGGTTACCGGTATCGAGCGCGGTGAACAGATAGGGCGCAGCAGAATCGGGATGCGCCTTGAACAGTTCGATAATTGCCCGCCGCTCCAGACCCTCCAGCGACGTCAGTTTGTGCGCGACGACCCACGGAATCGCTTGCGCCCACTTGGCTTCGAGGGCGAGCCGCGCGCGGCGCACGATGACGCGGTTATCTGTGACTTCCCACTTCGCGGCGTCGCGGAAGAGATCTTCCACGCTGCGCAGCGTGTCCGCGGGAACGAGTTTCACATCGACGGGAGCCTCGCGCGGACGGACGGAATCGCGGGCGACATCGTAACCGATGGCATACAAACCGCTCAGCCAAAGACTGGAATCGGCGTGGCCTTTGGCGGCATAAAAGTCCTTGCCCTCGCCATCGAGAAACACGGCGATGTTGCCAAAGCTGCGAGCGTCGCTGACTCCGCCTTGCCCAAGGTCCGCCACGCTGGTGTTGTAGGTATCGTTGCCTGCGGCGTCGAGAAAGAGCGCGGCGCTATTAGAGATCGCCATGCCTTGCCCGCCATTGATCGTGTACTGGTCATCGCCGCTGTGGTCATAGAGCATTCCCACAGCAAGGTCGTGCGCTCCCCCCTGCCCCGGCCCGAAGCGCGAGCCATAGCGGTCGTCGCCCGCGCGATCCTCCAATACGCCAGCCGCGAGATGAATCCCCGCGCCCTGCACGTACTGCGTGGCGCTGTAGACATCGTTGCCCGCGTCGTCAATCAGGCCGCCCAAGCTGAACCAGTAGCCCACGCCCTGCGCGTAAACTTCGGCGTTATAGAAATCGTTACCCGCGCGGTCATGCAACAGCGCAATCCCGCCGCCGCCGCGGGGCCGCGAACCAATGGCAAAGCCCTGCGCAAAGGAGCGATAATCCTCGGGCAGCAATGGCATATGGATTTGCAACCCGCCCGCGCGGTAGACATCGTTGCCGCTGTTGTCGACCAGCGCCGCCGCGGCAAACGTCCCGGCGTAACCCTGGCCGTACATGCCAAGGTCATAGACATCGCGGCCATTGCCGTCGAACGAGCACGCTCACACCACAGATCGCCGCGCCCTGCGCAAACATGCTGGCGCGATAGGTGTCGTTGCCGCCTTCGTCAAAGAACAGCCCCGCCCCGCAGAAGGCCGCGCCCTGACAGAACGCGCCGCCTTCATATATGTCATCGCCGCTCAGATCGACAAGCGCGCCGATGCCCATCACGCCACAACCCTGACTGACCATGCCGGGTGCGCGGTAAAGGTCGTTGCCGCCCATGTCGATGATGGCGGAAACCGAATGACCAATGTTGCCAATAGCTCCGCCGGTGCGGCCAAGATACTGGTCGTCGCCGCCAAGGTCGATGATCACGGCAAAGTCGCCGGTATAGATATTCGGGCCGGGACCGCCGACAATCATGCGACCGAATTCCGTGTCCCGGACTTCAACGATGTCACCCTCCACTCCGTCGCAGTGCCGTTTGGCGGGCAGCTCTACCGTTTGGTGCTTTAGGCGAAGCACTGTCTGGCGAATACCTGCCAGAAGTTCGTCACCTGCCACTACTAACGCCGGGCGGTATACGCGCGAAAACAAGGTAAGGACGCTGTCGGCGTCAACCATGCGGGTAGTATCCACGGCAGCATTGAAAGCCCGGTGCAGTGCCCCTTTCAGTGTGTCGTCTTCGGCGATGTCTGCATCCGCGAACCAGAGCGGTGCTCCTAACAGCAACGCGTCCTGCTCCTGTAGATTCAATTTGATAAAGGCACGTTCGAGGCTATAGCGCACAGCCTCGATGTCCTGCAATACAAAATGAAAGGGATTTCGCTTTATCGCATCGTCGGCTGCGGCACTATCGTTCTCTGTTCTGTCCCCGAGCAGGGCGCGCATATTGATTTTTCGACACGGACCGTCAGTCCATGTCATCGTGTCCATCACTTGCCCACCCATTGGGCAAAGTCCACGATTATCAAAGAGCGAATCCGGCACCGCCGCCGCAAACCGTTGCAGCACCTCCCGCGCCGCCAGCGGGCTCTGCAGCGCCGTCTTGATGACAGGCAGCAGAAATGAATCGTCCTCCGCCCACAAACGGTCGGCTTCGAAGTCGGCAACCGTTAAACTCAGGAAGTTCAGGGCTGTGTCCAAGTCCGCCGCGCGCAGCAGCGGCTCTTCGGCGCGGACAGTCGCCACGGTCATGAGTAGGATCGCGCCAGCAAGCCTCAATGTGAGCAGGCAAAGCCGAGGTAAATGTGCCATAGCCAAGTAAAGTGTAGCAATACGTGGGGTGAAATGCAAGCTATCGGGAGGCTTGCGGGAAGAGACTGATGATCACCACCGAGCGGCCGGCCTGCTGCGAGAGTTCCACCGGCGCCACGAGCGGCTGATTGGATAAGCTGATGAATTCCGGCGAACGGAGCATGCGGTGCTTGAATGGCCAGCAGACACCGGAAAGCGAACACGGACCGGCCTCGGGAATGCCGAGCCACGACAGCGTATGACCGGATGGAACTTCGAACCGGCGACGGACTCTTCCGCGCAGGGGAAAGACGGCGACCTCGTCCGTGGCGAAGTCGATGTGGATGCTACGCATCGCGAGCGAGCAGTAAACCGCGTTGAGCACATGATCCAGCCTGCCGCCCACCACGCCCACACCCAGCAATCGCCGGTAACCGAGTTCCGCACAAAATTTCAAACCCTTCACGAAGTCCGGCTCGGCCACGGAGGGACGCCGGTGGAGGCGCGCTCCGCGCTCCCGCGCCCATTTTAACGCGACGGGAGTGGCGGAGTCGAGATCCCCAACAACGTGATCGGGCACAATGCCGTAACGCTGGAGGCAGTTCAGGCCGCCGTCGAGGGCGATTACGCGTTCGCACCGCGTCCGCAGCCGCATGAGCAGGGCGCGTGAGGGCGGCGTACCGTTGGCGACTACCAGCGCATCGTAATGCGCCGCAAGCGTCTCAAGATGAAAGGCGGAATCGGGAGGTCGAAGGGACACTGGAGTCGCCGGT
Source organism: uncultured bacterium (assembly GCA_963735175.1). Lineage (GTDB taxonomy): Bacteria > Electryoneota > RPQS01 > RPQS01 > RPQS01 > CAVTJX01. The sequence goes on from CAVTJX010000001.1 coordinate 208,683, forward strand.
AGAGTTGGCGGGGGGATAAAACGCAAGACGCCGCACAGCCTCTGCCGTGCGGCGCTTAAGCATGCGATGACGATCAGGCGTAAAGGCCGCGTAACTCGCTGGCGCGCACAACCCGCTGAATGCCAACGATGAACGCAGCGATGCGCATACTGCACTGAAACTGTTTCGCGGTGTCAAAAACCGAATCGAAAGCGCGGTTGATAATCTGCTCCAGATCCTCGTTCACGCGCGCCTCGCTCCAGTAATAGCCCATGCGATTCTGCACCCACTCGAGATAGCTGACAGCGACGCCGCCCGCGTTACAGAGGATGTCGGGGATGATGAAGATGCCACGGGAATCGAGGATCTTGTCGGCGGTGTGATCGAGCGGACCGTTTGCGCCTTCGGCGATGTACCGCGCTTTGATGCGCACCGCGTTGCGCGCGGTGATCACCAGTTCCAGCGCGCAGGGCGCAAGCACGTCCACGTCCAGTTCCAGCAAATCTTCGGAGCGCTTCAGGCGCTTGGCCACGCCGGTCTGCTCGAAGCCGTTCAGGCTGCCGTTTTTCCGGGCATACGCTTGCGCGGCGGGAATGTCAATGCCCTTGGAATTGTGAAACGCGCCGAAGACGTCGGAGATGCCCGTCACGATGCAGCCGTCCGCATGCAGTAGCGCGGCGGCGTTGCCGCCCACGTTGCCAAAGCCCTGCACCGCCGCCGTGAGTCCTTTCAGCTTTTCGCCCTTCGCGGCGACCGCACGGCGCAGGCCAAAGACCAACCCGCGCGATGTGGCGAGGACGCGTCCCTGGCTGCCGCCGATCTCGATGGGCTTGCCGGTGACCACGGACGGTATGTGGTCATGCTCGTGCATGGAATAGGTATCCATGAACCAGGCCATGATCTGCGGATTGGTGTTGACATCGGGCGCGGGTACGTCGCGATCGGGGCCGAAGAGGTCCATCAGATCGGCGAAATAGCGGCGCGAGAGCCGTTCCAGTTCACCGATACTAAGCGTGCTGGGATCGACGATAATCCCGCCCTTGCCGCCGCCCATGGGGATATCCACCACCGCGCATTTGTACGTCATCCAGAACGCCAGCGCCTTGACTTCGTCGAGCGTCACATTCTGATGGAAGCGCACTCCGCCCTTGGCCGGGCCGCGCGCTACGTTGTGCTGCACGCGATAGCCGGTGAAAGTCTGGATCGTGCCGTCGTCCATCCGCACCGGCAGCAGCACTTCGGTAATGCGGCGCGGCTGACGGATCTGGGCGATTTGGCTGGAGGTGAGCTTTAGAAGCTGCGCGGCTTCGTCAAACTGCGCCATGGCGTTTTCAAACGCGGATGCATCCTGATGGCCTTCCGTGCGGGTGGGAAATTCGCGGTGATTTTCGAGCTTCTGCCGAGCCGAATGCTTCGTGCTCGATGTGCCGGATTTCGCTGACTTTTTTGCGGTGGGAATGGATTTGGGCATGGTAAAGCTGTCACGGGTTGGTGGCACGTGGGCGCATCGGGCAGCAACGACAGGGACGACGTGAGGAAGTATACGAAAAAGCCCGCTGGAGCGCAAGCGAAAAGTGGCATCCTATTACATCCGGCTCAGCCAGGCCAACATCGACCGTACCGGCGCACCATCCCGGCGGAACGAGGCGTATTCCCGATTTTCCAGTGTGCAGGGAGGCCGGGAGGGAATGTGGGCTGGATCCAGTCCCGCACGCAGGAGGTCGACGGTCGTCGCCGCCACCAGATCGAGGCATGGCCGTTCATTTCCCTCCCCGTGTGCCACAACCTCCGCGCCGAAACGGGCGGTGAATTTCCCGGCAAGGGCTTCTTCTACACCATAATGGCGGGGGCAGATCGTAGGGCCGATAGCGATGCGGATCTTACCGGGGTCGCTGCCGAACTCGCGGGACATGCGCCTCAGCATTTCGCCGGGTAATCCGGCCAGAATCCCCCGCCAGCCGGCATGGGCCAGGCCAATGGCGTGGTGCTCGATATCGGCGAAGAACAGCGACGCGCAGTCGGCGTGTAACGTTGTCAAAACGAGCCCCGGTACATCGGTGATTAAGCCGTCGGCGCCGGGAATGCGCGTGTCGCGCTCCCGGATGCCCCGCCCGCCGTCGGCGCGGATCACACGCTGGATAACGGTGCCGTGTACCTGCTCGGCCAAGACGGCGTCCCGCCATTTTAAGCCCATGCGTTTCAGGAAGCTGAGGTGGTTAGCCGCCACCACTTCCGGATTATCGCCGGACCACGACATCGCGCCGTCGGCCACTTGCGAGATGCCTCCTCGAACGCCCATCCCGTCTGCAAAGGGCCGCCAGTGGGATGGGGCTGACGGTTGCAATTCTTCGCGCGATTGGGTATTTTGAGACACGGCCATCGTACTGACGATTTCACTTCCGGGAGGTTATCGTGCCTTATCAGGCTTTAGACTACTATCAGCTTCAGGACCTGTTCACGGACGACGAGTGCATGGTGCGGGACACCGTGCGCGACTTTGTTAGCGGGCAGATCATGCCGATTATCGAAGAGTGCAATCGCGAAGCCCGCTTTCCCGCCGAACTCATCCCGGTGATGGCCGAACTTGGTCTATTGGGCGCGCCCTATCCGCGAGAAGTACGGTTGCGCGGGGCTGGGATCGATTGCTTACGGCCTCATCAATCAGGAACTGGAGCGCGGCGACAGCGGCCTGCGTTCGTTCGTCTCCGTGCAGACCGGCCTCGTCATGTACCCGATCTTTGCCTTTGGCACCGAAGAGCAGAAGGATTACTGGCTGCCGCTGCTCGCGCGCGGCGAAAAGCTCGGTTGCTTTGGCTTGACGGAGCCCGACTTCGGCTCGAATCCCGGTGGGATGCTGACCCGCGCCGAAGAGCGCGGCAACAGTTACATCCTGAACGGCTCGAAAGCGTGGATCACTAGCGGGACCATTGCCGACGTCGCGATTATCTGGGCGAAGCTCGAAGGCGAGATCCGCGGCTTCCTCGTCGAGACCGACCGCTCCGGCTTCTCCGCGCCGGAAATCAAGAACAAATTCTCGCTGCGCGCGAGCGTCACGTCCGATCTTATTTTGCAGGACGTGGAGATTCCGAAAGAAAATATCCTGCCCAAGGTGAAAGGACTGAAGGGCCCGCTCTCGTGCCTGACGCAGGCCCGCTACGGCATTGCCTGGGGCGCGATGGGCGCGGCGATGGCGGTGTTTGACGAAGTCCTGAACTACAGCAAATCGCGCATCCAGTTTGATAAGCCCATCGCCAGCTTTCAGCTTGTGCAGAACAAACTCGCGTGGATGGCAACGGAAATCACCAAAGGGCAATTGCTTGCCTATCGGCTGGGGCAACTGAAAGACTCGGGCAAGCTGCGGCCGCAGCAGGTATCGATGGCCAAGCGCAACAACGTCGGCATGGCGCTGGAGATCGCCCGCGTGGGCCGCGACGTGCTGGGCGCCAACGGCATCTCCAGCGAGTATCACACCTTCCGCCACATGAACAACCTCGAAAGCGTCAACACCTACGAGGGCACCTTCGACATCCACTCGCTGATCATTGGCGAAGATTTGACGGGAATTCCGGCCTACGTGTAGCAGCGTGCGACGCTGCACCCGATGGCGCTGGCGCCGTTGATTGCCGCGCTTCGCTTGCTGGATAGCCCTGTTGCCAAAACTGCCGCGCGGGATGCCCTCATCCGCGCGTTTCGTTTTTTCGTTTCCTGAATTTCACGTTTTTCAACGTCGGTAGGGGCGGGTCAAGCGGCGTTGCTGGTTCCACGTGGCTACTACTGTCTCCCGCGCGACCCGCCCATTCTCGCTACGAGCCTTGTATCTGACTCGGATTTCAGGTTTTGGATTCGATTCTTTCCAGCGCCTTCAGCACCTCAATCGCCATTTCGAACTTGTTAAACGGCGGCATCAGGTACGTTCCCTGCACCATCGGCTTTGTCGCGAGCAGCAGCTTCTGCGCGAGTTCCACTCCGATGCGGGGGCCGTCGGCGCCGGAATTGCGCATCGCTTCGCGAATCGCATCGGGCACAAACATATCCGGAATTTCATTGTGAATGAATTCCGCGTGTTTGGCCGAGCGCAGCGGCAGGATTCCCACAAAGATCGGAATTTTACAGAAGTCTTTGACGTCGTGCAGGAATTTCTCGAGCGTCGCGGGATCGAACAGCGGCTGCGTGAAGGCAAATTTCGCGCCGGCGTCGATCTTCTGCCGGAAGCGGTCGTACTCGAGTTCCAGATTGGTCGCCGTCGGATTGACGCCCACGCCTAATAGAAACCGCGTGGGCTCTTCCATTTCCCGCCCGGTCAGATCCTTGCCTGCGTTGAGCTGCGAGACGAGTTTTGATAAGCTGATGGAGTCAAGCTCAAAGACGCCCTTGGCGAAGGGGTAGTCACCGACCGTGACCGGATCGCCCGTCACGGCCAGGATATTCAGCACACCCAGCGCGTGCGCGCCGAGCAGCTCGGATTGCAGCGCCAGCGCGTTGCGGTCGCGGCAGGAGACGTGCAAGCAGCACGTCGATGCCCGCGTCGCGGCGGATCAGATGCGCCATCGCCAGCGCGCTGAGCCGCGAGCGCGCCAGCGGCGAATCGGCGACATTGATCAGGTCAACGCCATTTGCTTTCAGCGCCTGCGCGCTGCGAATGCTCGGTTCGGGATTGATGCTGCGCGGCGGATCGATTTCCACCGAAACCTGAAACCGCTTGCCAAGATTCGTCCGGAAATCACTACGCGCAGCGCGGCTCTTGGCGGGCTTCGCCGGGGCTTCCTCTTCGACCTCGTGCACGAACAGCGTGCCGCGAATCGACTTGCGCTGCAGGTCCTTCACGGCCTCGGCGACGGCGCGAATGTGATCCACGGTCGTTCCGCAACAGCCGCCGACAATCGACACTCCCGCCTCGACGAAGTGCCGCGCATATTCTGCAAAATACTGCGGTGAGGCGAGGTAAATGTACCGTCCCCCCACCACACGCGGCAGACCGGCGTTGGGCTGCGCGGATAGCGGCACGCCGTTACCCATGCGCTCAATCACGTCGAGCATCGGCTGCGGACCGACCGAGCAATTCGCGCCGATGATCGTCGCGCCGAAATCTAACAGCGCGCGCCGCACTTCGGCGGGCTTATCGCCCACGAGGGTCTTGCCGTCTTCCGTGAACGTCATGGAGGCCATAATCGGCAGGTCGCAAACCTCACGGATCGCCGTAATCGCCTCGCGGATCTCCGCCAGGCTCGACATCGTCTCCACGATGAACACGTCCACCCCACCCTCTGCCAAGCCTTCGGCCTGCTCCCGGAACGCGGCGTGGGCGTCAGCCAATTTGAGGCTGCCGATGGGTTCGAGCATGCGATTGAGCGGACCCACCGAACCGGCGACAAAAACGTGATCGCCGGCGGCCCGGCGGGCAATCTGCGCCCCGGCGCGATTGATTTCCCGCGTCCGCTTTTCGAATCCGTGCTCGGCGAGGCGGAACGGATTCGCGCCAAACGTGTTGGTCTCGATGAGGCGCGCCCCCGCGTCGATATAGGCGCGGTGCAGCCGCTCGACAATCGCGGGATCGGACTCGTTCAGCTCGTCAAAACACGAGCGGTAGGAATAGCCGCTGGAATAGAGCGCCGTGCCGGTGGCGCCATCCGCGACGATAATCTCACGCTGTAAACGGTCCAGAAATTCGTCGGATCGGGAAGTAGGCATGGTGGAAAATTCGAAAATAGGTGTATTTTGATGTGAATGTCAGGAACTTTTAGGGGCTCTTAAGCGATCAAAGGATCAGACCACTCTTGATCGGTCTTCGTTCTGTTCCGACATCACATTTTAATTCAAATCAAGACTGAAACTTAGCGAGGTTCAAATGGCAGTGCAAGTCGGTAAACCCGCTCCCGCATTTACCTTAGAAGGTCTCCATGGCAACGATTTCATGACTGTGTCGCTCGACGAGTACAAAGGTAAATGGGTGGTACTTTTCTTCTATCCGCTGGACTTTACGTTCGTCTGTCCCACCGAAATCCGTGCCTTCTCCGACGACTACGCCGAATTCGCCAAGCGCGGCGCGGATGTCATCGGCTGCTCAGTGGACAGCAAATACAGTCACCAGGCGTGGTCTAAGGGCACGCTGGGCCGGATCAATTTCCCGCTACTCTCGGATATGAACCACAGTGTCAGCCGGACCTACAACGTGCTGAACGAAGACACCGGCTTTGCCCAGCGTGGCACATTTATTATCGATCCCGACGGCATCCTTCGCTGGCAGGTGGTGCATGACACGGGCGTCGGCCGCAACATCGAAGAGGTGTTGCGGGTGCTGGATGCGTTGCAGGCGGGTGGCCTGTGCGCGGCCAACTGGAAGCGCGGCGAGGCCCTCATCGGCGTATAACCCGTTGGCTCGCCGTGGTGCCTCTCTAGAGGCCTGCCCTGAACGCAGTGAACGGGGCACCCGTCCGCCAAGAGTGACTCGCCGTGGTGCCTCTCCAGAGGCACCCGTCTGCGATCAATGAGAGCTTTGTTCTACAGTTTACGAAAAACCGCGGCAAATTCCTTGCCGCGGTTTTTTATGGTCTCCGTGTCTATACGGCCACAGCGTCACCGCGATGAAATTGCCCCGCGGCCGTCTGCGTGATCAGATGCGCCGGGGCATACGGATCATGCTCAAAGACTACCGTCCATTTTTCAGCCGCGGCCTGCGGCAGGAGTTGCTTTTTTTCGGCCAGCGTGGTCATCGGATAGAGATCGTAACCCATGATGTAGGGCAGCGGCACATGCGCCGACATCGGCAGCAGATCCGCCGGATACCACAGCACTTTGCCGAACTGCCGTCCGTCACTTTCACGGCCTGCATCGCGGGCGTGTGGCCATTCAGTAAGTGCAGCTCGATCCCCGGAAATAGTTCGCCCTCGCCGTCCAGCAATTCCAGCAGCCCGGCTTCGTGCAGCGGCATGTAATTCGGTGGCAGGAAGCTGGCCTTGTCGCGTTCGGTCGGCTGTTGCGCGTGCTCCCAATGCCTGCGCTGCACGTGGTAGCGCGCGTTGGGAAAACTTGGCACGGCTTTGCCGTTTTCCAGGTGTGTGGAGCCGCCGGCGTGATCGAAATGCAAATGCGTGAGGATCACGTCGGTAATTTGCTCGGGCGTCACGCCCCGCGCTGCCAGCGCGCCGAGCAGTGATTTTGCGGAATCGTCAATCGCAAAGATTTCGCGGAACTTGGCGCTGTCCTTGTTACCCACGCCCGTATCGACGAGGATCTTCTTCCCGTTGCCTTCAAGCAGCAGGCAGCGCATGGTCATGGCAATGCGATTCGCTACGTCGGCCGGGCACACGCGCTCCCAGAGCGGTTTGGGCACCACGCCGAACATGGCGCCGCCGTCGAGGCGAAAGTCGCCGGTCTCGATCAGCGAAATCGTATAGGAACCGATCGTCATGCCCGCCCCTTGCCCTCTGTTGAATTTTCCACCGGCCACGGCTGGCCTTCCCACACCCGTCGCGGATTATCGATCACCATCTGCCGCACCGCTTCCGCTCCAACAAGCGCCGCCGCCGCATCCCTGCCTTCTTTCAGGCGGAAGCCGTGGTCCTCGTCGTCATGCGCGTCGCTGGCCAGCATGTCCACAACGCCCCAATTCAAAAGCTGCCTGGCCCGCCGCTGCGCAGTGTTGCCGAATTGGCCCGACCAGCGAACCGGCGTCGAGGGTCAGGATCGCTCCGAGCTCCCGCAACGCGCGCGGCTGCTCCGGCTTGTTCTGTGCGCGGGCATAACGCTCGTAATGCGCCATGACCGGCCAAAGTTTCTGCCGCGTGAGCGCGATGATCACGTTCTGCACGATCTCGAACGGCATTTCGGGGAAGAACTCTACTAAACAATACTTCCCTTCCCCCGCATAAGTTGCCGAGGGGTGTGAAAGCGCTTTCAGCAGGTTCGTCCCCACCATTAGTTCGGAAGCGAGAATCAGCTCGATGGGCAGGCCGTGCTCCTTTGCGGCGTTTTTCACGAGGAGAAAGACCGACTGATGGAGTCGGTCTTGGTTCTCATCGAGACGGTCGGTGGCATGAGGCGTGCAAGCCACATGGGTGATTCCCTGCCGCAGGGCGATTTCCAGCATCCGCAGCGAAACTTTGAGATTCCGGGCGCCGTCATCGACGCCGGGCAAAAGGTGGTTGTGCAGATCGTACACGCGATCCTATAAGTCCGTATAGACAGGTCCGCCGCCGCCTTCGGGCGGCACCCAGGTGATGATCCCGTAGGGATCCATGATGTCGCAGGTCTTGCAGTGCACGCAGTTCGAGGCGTTGATTTGCAGCTTTACGCCGCCGCGCTCGCTGTCGGGCACCATCTCGTACACCGCCGCCGGGCAGAAGAACTGGCAGGGATTGCCGAATTCCTCGCGGCAGCGCGTACGGCAGATTTCCGTGTCCGCCACGTGCAGGTGGACCGGCTGGTCCTCCTCGTGCGTGGTGCGGCTGGCATAGACGTCGGTGAGCTTGTCGTAGGTCAGCTTGCCGTCGAACACGGCCGCGCGCTTCTGAATCACGGCGTCGCGCTCTTCCAGCGAAAGCTCGCGCCACTTTTTCAGGTGCGTGTGATTCTCGCGGCTGGGCAGCGGGTCTTTGAAACCTCTGCCGCCCGTGAAGAACTGCGCGCCCGCGCTGAATAGACCTTTGTACAACCCACTTTCGAACGCCGCGTGGAAATTGCGCACCGGCCACAGTTCCTCGCGCACCCAGCTCGCGTCCACCTTGTCCTTGAAGCTTTTCAGCGTTGCACTCGAAGTATCGTCCTTGACGAGCGCCTCAAAAATCGTCTCGGCTGCCAGCATGCCCGATTTGATGGCGAGGTGAATGCCCTTCAGCCGCTGCGCGTTTAAAAAGCCCGCCGAGTCGCCGATGATCAACAGGCCGTCATGATAGGGCCGCGGCATCGCATACCAGCCGCCCTCGGGAATCGTCTTCGCGCCATAGCCAACCAACTTGCCACCCGCCAGCAGCGACGCCACCCACGGGTGCTGCTTGAAGCGCTGGAAATTATAGTGCGGGTCGGTGTACGGGTTTTCGTAGCTGAGATCCGTGACGAGGCCGAGCGAGACCAGATTCTCCCGCATCGTGTAGATCCAACTGCCGCCAAAGAGTTTTCCCAAGGGGTAGCCCAGCGAGTGAAAGACTGTGCCCCTGTCCGCCAGTGGCTGGGGCAGTTCCCACACCTCCTTCACACCCGCCACATACACCTGTGGATTCATCCCGGAAAGGTTCAGCTTGCTGATCGCGGCTTTAGCCAGCGAACCGCGCGTGCCTTCGGAGATCACCGTCACCCGCGCTTCGATATTCGCGCCGGGCTCGAAGTTGCGCTTCGGCTGACCGTGCTTGTCGACGCCTTTGTCGCCCGTCTGCACGCCCGTCACGCGTTCGCCGTCATACAGCATTTCCTGCCCCGGCATTTCGGTGGCGACGGTCACGCCCGTAGCTTCCACCTGCTCGCCCAGCCAGCGTACGAGGCGGTTGATGGAAACAATCGGGAGGCCATGATTCCGCAGCGGCGGCGGCGTCCACGGCGCGCGCGTCTTGCCCTTCTCCGTCAGGTAAAACAAGGCGTCGTCTTCGACGGTACGCTCCACAGGGCAACCCTTAGCCTTCCAGTCAGGCATGAGTTCATCCAGCCCACGCGGATCCATCACCGCCCCGGAGAGACTGTGCGCGCCGAGTTCGCGGGCCTTCTCGAGCACCATGATCTCGATGTCGCCCAACTTGCCGCCCTCTGCGGCGTGCGCGGCGATCTTCTGCTTCAAATGGTAAGCGCATGCCAGCCCCGCCGGCCCCGCCCCCACAATCAACACATCCACCGGAAAAGTTTCGCGTTCCATAGACCCTATCGATTAATCGAAAACGACCTTTTTCATTGCCCGGAATTCGATTGTAGGGGCAGATTGCATCGCCCGCCAATCCCCGGCACTATAAATCACCGGACGAGCCGGGTTGGGCATGCCACCAAGCCCTAGATTGCGAGTAAACAAAAACCCGGCCGGAATCCGCCATCCAACTTTCCCGCTGAGATAAAGTCACCGATGCCCAGTAAAGAATCGGACTCTACATTCCACCATCCCGCCGAGACAGCGCCTGTCATGATGAAGGAAGGATCGTCTGCAACCTGCCAGGAATCCGTCTCCTCTTCACGCGGGTATTCAGAATCCTCACGATCAAGGCCGTCCTTTTCTTCGGTCGTCATCCTGACCGTCTTCGGGAAGGATCTCGGCTTCGAGGCTACGACCGGACACTCTGCCACACTCATCCGCATTACTTAAATTCTAACGTGCCGTTCTGGGAGATGGGAACAGATGCCTTCAGCCGAAACAATTCCCACCCCCCATAATCAACTCATCCACCGGAAATGTTTCGCGTTCCATGCAAATTGATCTCGTAAAAGTCTAACTCCAATACTGTTAAAGATAGATTACTTTTCTATCGATTCACCAATTATACCATAGCTTGGCCGGTCATTCTGCAAGCAACTCTGCAACCTTTCCAACTAGTGTTTCGAAAGCGGGCCTTTGATTAAATACCGTCTGATATACCAATTTGTGCAAAACACTCTCGGGTTTCAAATTGAGGAGGTGAGATATTTCTGCAATTAGTGATTTACTCTCACAAGCTGAAGTCACTTGAACAAGACTGGAGGTGAAAGCGTCATCTAAATTAAATGTTGTAGCAAGGCTATTCGTGAAGTTATTATCTTCTAGGATCAATTGTCGAAACCACGTCTCTGGAGAACCGCTACCTGGCAACATACAGCAATGTCGCAACACCTCATTCTGCACAGCATCTCCATTGTCGTTTGGAAGTAGCTTTTTTATTTGATCCAAAATGCTATTCAATTGTATGTCACCATCTATTATCGCAAGATATTTTCCCAGATCAGGGTTTCGATAATGCGCTATGATCTGCTGAATGACATTTACCCACGAGCCAATTGATGTAATGTGAATACGCCGTCTAACATCTGGTGGAAGCGATTCTAAGACTAACGATTCTGATATTGCGTCCTCGACATATAGCTCAATTTCCGCGTCCGCCTTCTCTGCCATCATGGAGAAAGCCCATTCAGGTGAAACGCCACTCCATCCTTCAACGCTATCATCATTCCTCATCAAATACATTCGCCCATTTGGAGGAGCACCTCAAGAATTGTTTTTGAGTGTGTGGTGAAGATAATCTGAATGTGACTTTTATCAGATACACGAAGCAGTGCTTCAACTAAACAAGTTTGAGCCCTCGGATGAAGTCCTGTTTCCAACTCTTCGATTATCAACAAACCACCAGTCGGCATTTGACTAGCATGATAACATAGTTCAATAATTGAGTCCTCTCCGGCGCCAAGATTGAATCCGCTTACCACATAATCAGTTGCCTCCGCCATGTTCAGCAGATACTTCTTCGATGATGCAAAGCCTACTTGAGCGTATCTTAAAAACATCGGAGGAGGATCAGGATGCAGGCGAGGTGGAGGAAGCCGAGATAGTTCTCGATCCAGTACTCGTAGCGTACTGGGATTCTCCGGAACTGCGTGAGCCAGGCGAAGAGGCGTTCGATTTTCCAGCGACGCTTGTAGCGGCGTAGCGGGCGACCATCCTGCGTGCGGCGATTCCCTTCGCGGTTCGGAGAGATCATCTCGATCCCGTACTTCTCCAGCAGTCGCGCGTCTAAGCGATCACTGTCATACGCCTTGTCACCGATCAGACGCTCGGGGAGATCATCCACGAAGCGTGACTCCAGCGTTTGTTCGACCAGCGTCACTTCATTGGGCCGAGCGCTTTCTGTGCAGATGGCGAGAGGAAAACCAGCGCGGTCTGCAATTGCCATGATCTTCGTACCTTTGCCCCGACGGGTAGGTCCCACTTGGCGCCCCCTTTTTTCGCCGGAGCAAAGGTTCCGTCGATGAAGGTCTCGGAAAGATCCAAGTCTCCGCGCTCGCGGAGATCGCGTGCCAAGGCTTGCAACACCTTCTTGAACGTGCCGGCACGGCTGTACTCCTGATAACGCCGGTGACACGTTTGGTACGGCGGATAGCGGTCGGGCAGGTCATGCCAAGGCGCTCCCGTCCGCAAGATCCACAAGATGCCGTTCCAGACCTCGCGAGCCGCCACGCGCGGTCGTCCGCGACCATCGACCTTCCCCCGCTTAACGCGAGGCTTCTCAACCACTAACGGGGCAATCACCGCCCACTGCTCGTCGGTCAAGTCCATCTTCCGAACCTCCGTGAAAAGAGAGGCTCCCAAGATAAGAGACCGCGTGCTAACTGTCAACTGTTTTTGAGATGTGCTCTTGTAAATAGCTACTCCCGAGAATCTTATTAATAACTTTAGTATTCTCTACTCCAAAATTGGGGCCTGCTAGCGGCTTGCTTCCGCAGAAATGACTCAAGAGAACGGACTTTTCTTGCGGTGGAAGAGATCGCGATAAACCGACAAACTGAACTGGTCTTACAGGCCTCTTTTCGTATTTTGACCATTTCTTTCTTTTTGAAATCATATGGATTTGGGGCTGGCTTGCACCTGCATATTGCCAGATAATTACTGTTTCCTCATGCGGCGTCTCTGCTGACGTCATACGGAAGAAATGACCGAAAGTATAATATGGTGTTCTGAGTTCTCCACCGGCTGGGATGAAGGAACCGTCGCTGTGATAGGCACATGCGCATAACGCGAGAAGGGTTGATTTTCCACACCCGTTAGGACCCGCAACACCAACGACAGGAAATTTGAATTCCGCCTTTAACTCGCGAATTCCTCGGACGCCAGATTGTGAACTTAATTCGACAGATAGTAATCTCGGATTGACATTTCCGGTAGCAGACCATCGTTGCTGCAAACCGTAATTTACGTCAACTAATGATTTGGACAATACATTTTCTCCGAGTTACAAGCTCTTTCCCGCTGAGGCATGTCGTCTGCGCCCTGCCCGTACTCCGCCTCTCCCCCCTTGTTCCCATGTGAACGCACCCGAGAGCACAAAGTCCTATCTTCCGCCTCCGCCTGCACATCACTTGAACATGTTAGCAATATACGCACAATATTATCAACATAATGTGAACAATTCACATTATATTGTTGACATCCAGCCTCTCGGCTGCTTATATTCCCCCTACCATGCGCCTCACTCTAATCCACAAGCCCGTCCGCCTTTCAGCGTCTCAGCGTTTCAGCGTTTTCCCCAAATCCGTTCCGTCAAAAAAATTGCAATACACTGATTCCACACGCTCTTGCCGGGCGCATCACTCAGCGCAACTGCCCGTGTTTCGGGAGCGCTGTATTCGCTCGAAATCTGGAAATCCGTTTCGGCGAAAAATTCTTGTTCTCGCCGTCCTTCGGCCTTGTGCGCTTGCACCTTTGAAAAGCGCACAGTACCCGAGATCCTTCAGCCGCAGACGGCT
>CAVTJX010000002.1:0-34078 GCA_963735175.1 uncultured bacterium
TGATAAAGGGCCGATTAATAGATAATGTTGTCGTTTATTGGTCGGTGATAGGGATCACGCCCATCGCACGGAACCACTTAAATGTGGAATCTTCATAGGTTCCAATATGGCCAATGCCGTACTGCGCGGCACCTGCCAACTAAAATATTGCGGTAGGTTCTGCGACAGCCAGTTGACACCCGACCGCGCGTTAAAATACACCACAATGTCAAACGCCATAACCGCCTCAGCCAGTGCGCAGAGTAGAAGCGTCAGAAATGCGCAGGAAAACCACCAGAATAACTGCATCATGGAAGCCTCCTGAAATAAAAGTTAGAAAATCTCTATCGCAAGACCATCAGTTTTAGAGTGGAAGTCAGATTGCCAGATGTGACGTGCAGAAAGTATAGACCAGTGGACAGGTCACGCGCATCGTAATGGAAGCGCAGTCTGCAACCTGTGGCGGGGATACTGGTCGTGAATACGACCTGCCCCAGCAGATTGTATATCTTCAAATCAGCAACCATGCTGTAGATTGGTAAAGTGAGCTCAAGGGTCGCACTATTGTTAAAAGGATTTGGATAAGCCGTTACCTTTATCGTCTTTGGCAATGCCGCCTGTGGTTCGGGCACATCCGCAATCAAGTCCGTATCCCCCTCCAAAACAACTGCTTTGCCACGCCAGGCCGCTTGAGGCACATCATGATTTCCCCCGACTCCCAGATCATCGATCTGATCCCCGTTGACATCGCCGAGGTTGCTGACCGCACGGAGACCGATCAAATTCAACGGCTCTGTCCGGCCCTCGATGACGAATGCCGGGGTCGGATTCAACCATGAGCCGCCAAGGTGCAGCGTCAGCTTGCCGTACCAGGCATCGCCGCAATACGGGGTGCACATGGCGATATCGTGGAAGCCGTCGCCGTTGAAATCGCCTGCACTTTCGATGGTGTGCGGCGAACTACATGGGTAATTCAAGTCCGCATCCGGCAAGGTGTGGATGGCGCTGCCTCCCCAGCGGACTTCCAGCCGACCGCCCAAACCGAAGCCCAAGTCATCCACCCCGTCCCCGTTCAGATCCGGCAGGATCGCCACCATGCTTACGTATTCGTCCCAGTGGTAAGCCGGAAGCGTATCGGGATGCTCGACCTCCCAGAAACAAGTCAATATCATCGTCAATGGCCATGCTCAGAAAATCGGCGTAGCCATCACCGTTGGCATCTCCAGGAAAGGTTCCGCCTAAGTAGGCATGCCGCTGCCAGTCCGGCAACGTGTCCATCGGATTAGCTCCGAAAAGAACCACCGACGGCGAGCCAGAGTTGACGCCGATCAGGTCATCATATCCATCACCGTTGAAATCGCCAATGGCTTGAAACACTACCCATGTCGGGAATGACAACGTTAAATCCGGCGCGTCATGCGGGCCTGGCCCCCCAAAGTAAACTTTAGTAACGTCACGGCCCAACGGATCTGCCGTCAGTTCGACAACGATCGCCCAATCCTGATACCCATCCCCGTTCAGATCTCCCAGTGCCCGCGCACGCCAGAGGTACTCTTCCTCCGAGATCTGCGTCAAACGGGTCATGTAGGGGACGGTCTCGGGCGGGTTGCCGCCGTGGAAGAATTCCACGCGCGGTTCACAAATCTGTCCCGGCGGCCCCCAGACCACTGGCAAATACCGCCCAGTCATTGAAGCCGTCACTATTCTGGTCGCCGAGGGCCAGAATCTCGCTGCCATACAGCGAACTGTCCTCCGCCCCCTCCCGCTGCCAGATGGCCATTGGCTGGTATTGTGGTTGGGCAAAGGCGGAATTGGCCGCCAGTAGGAATGATACGATTATCGAGGATTTCGACATGATAACCTCATAGAGAATAATCACAAAGTAACGCTATTCGTCGACAAATGTCAAGCTCTAAGGGTGTTGAAACCCATGAGCAAGCCCGCACCTTGGGGATGCGGGCTTGCTATGCGGAAGGATGCGGATCAGGACGCTACTTCGCGGCGGCGGCCAGTTGCATGGACTTCTGCGGATTGAGCAGCGGAATCTTGCGCTCGCCGGCCTGGCGCATATCGCAGCCGTCGACGATGGCGGCGCGAAGCCGGGCCACGGTGAGTTTCGGGTATTTGGCCAGCAGCTTGCCCGCGAGGTTGGTGACGTTGGGCGAGGACTGGGAGGTACCCGACATCTTCAGCTCGTCGCCGCCGGGAACGTGGCTGACGACTTCGAAGCCGTTGGCGTAGACGTCGACTTTGCCGAAGCTGGTGAAGCCGGTTTCTTCGCCGGCCTGATCGACCGCGCCCACGGTGAGGACGTTGGGCAGGTTGATCGAGGACGGGTAGAACTCTTCGAAATTCACGTCGCTGTTGCTGTTGCCCGCGCTGACGATGAAGAGAATTTCGGGCGCGTTGTTAATGGCCTCTACGAGACCGGTACGGCTGACTTCGAACAGCTTGCGGGCGAGCGCCTTGCGCTCTTCGGGAGTGCCGCCGGCGTTGTTGGCTTCGAGGGCGCCTTCGACGCTGCCGAGGTTTCCGCCCCAGCTCATGTTGACGGCGCGAACGCCGTTGGCTTTGAAGTAGTCAATGGCCTGCCGCATGGAGGCCGAGTCCTTCTGGGCCAGTTCCATCGTCGGCAATTCGGGCATCACATGGTAATCGAACGTGATGCGCGAAGCGAGCACGCGGGCAAACGGATTGCCGCGGAGGGCGATGCCGGCGACGTGCGTGCCGTGAGCGTAGTTGCCGTACTTGCCGATGCCTTCAAAGACAGGCTTGACCGAATCGCGCGGCAGCGACGCCATGAGGGCTTTCACTTCCTGGGCTTCGGGGCTTTCAATGTTGGCCTGAATGTCTTCGAGACCCTTCACACGGCGCTGCAACGTGGGGCGTTCTTTGGAAACGTCGCCGACGTCGAAAAGCGGACTGGATTCCTTGTCGCCGTGGAGGCTGTAGGCGATACCGTGCACATCGTCGACGAAGCCGTTGTTGTCGTCGTCCTTGTTGTTGCCGGCGATTTCCTTCGCGTTCGTCCACATCTGGTTCTTGTAGACCTCGCCGTCGACGCCGCTATCCCAAATGGCGAGCAGCACGGGATTGGCTTTGTCCTTGTCGGTCAGGGTCACGTCGCGCGCGGCCCAGATGTCGGCCTTGGTGACCTGATGAGCCTTGATCACTTCGTCATAGACCGCGACCACATCGTCCTTGAGGGGAAGAATGACCTTGAGCGAATAGGACGCCCCGACGAGGCCGGTGGCGATATCCTTGCTCATCTCACCGTTCGACTTGTCGAGCACGGGCTGCACGCCAGCCTCGATGCCGCCGAGGGTCATGGACTTGCTCATCATTTCAAAGCTGCCCTTGGCCTGCTTGAAATTGTCCTGCACTTTGTCATAGGGCGCGGCGTCGAGCAGTTTTTTCAGTTCGCGCTTGTAAGCCGTACGGAAATCGGCATCGCCGCTTTTTTTAGCCAGCACGTAAGCCTGCGTGACCGCGCCCATCGTGAGGCGGGTGGCTTCCTTATCTTCGAGGGCTTTGCGACGGGCGAGATAATCGAGGTAGACATCCATCTGCCCTTCCAGCATGGCGATGGTGCCGAGGTTGGAGTAGTATCCCTGCAACGTGGTTTTGTCGGCGATCTCGAATTGGTCGAGATCCTTCTGCAGGTCGCGCTTCAATTGCGTCGCGAGCGCCATCACAGCCGTATCGCTTTCCACGAAGTCGGCGGCCTTCATGTTGATGTGGTAGGTGTAGCGGGGCAGGTCATCGAGTTTCGTGATCTTCGTCTTCTCCGCACAAGCGGCGCTGCTGGCCAGCAGGGCAATCGCCATCAGGACGGCAAATATCGGCGCGATGCGCTTCATGTGATGCTCTCCAGAAAAAAATGTAGGGGATGTGTTGAACACTGTCGCCCCTGGCGTCCACGAAGCGATGATCCCTTGGATCCGAACGGGGACAGGAGGGGCGAAAGTGGGTTTGGAACAATCATATAAGTTATCGAAAAATAGTGACAGTATCAAGCAACGGCGTGAGCCGCGGGGATTCCCCGGCGAACCGTTACCTCCTCAGACCGGAGAGATTCAAAAGATATTGCGGTCCGGGATTTCAGGCTGTAGTCATCGTGCTGTAAATTGCATCACCGGCGCGGAATATTGCCGGAGTGAGCAAAAACACCAGCGTTCCGACCGTCACGTATACTTTGAATATACAATCCTATACGCGCAATCCTCTCAAAACATCGGAGACACGGCTTGCCTCTGGTCTGTAAAAACAGTATCTTCAGTATCTAATGGCAACCGGTATCGGATTGAATCCTCTTTCCCATTGACTGTCAAGGACTGCTATGCCGAATTTGTGGCTGACACTCTACCGCTTAACACAGGACCGAAGAAAACGGGCGATCCTGCAGGCTTTTAACTCCGAGGCAGACTACCAGGCAAGTTTGAGCGAAGTGACGAAGTTTTGGTCGCGATGTCCCGAGCCGCCTGATTTTCGAGGCAAAGGTGTTCTGGATTTGGGCTGCGGATTGGGCGCGCTGGTGTTCGATGCGGCGCGGCGCGGCGCGGCGTGTGTGGTCGGGATCGAAATCCTCGACGAATTCACGCAGGCCAATAACCGGCGCCTGGCGGAGAATTTCCCACAGTTCAAAGACCGTGTGGAGTTTCGCACGGTCTATCTGGCGGACGCCGGGCCGGAAAAATTCGATATCATTCTCTCGAAGGACAGTTTTGAGCACATCCTCGAACTGGAAGAGCATCTGGCGCAGATGAAAGCCCACCTCAATCCCCATGGGCGGATTTATGTGGGTTTTGCGCCGCTCTATCGCAGCTCCGCGGGGCGACCACCGCCGGATGCAGACCAAACTGCCGTGGGGACACGTGATTTTTCCCGAAGCGGTGATGCTACCGGGCGCTGCGCGAAATGTACCCGGAAGCGAAACTGGAGTCGGTGGCCGACCTGGGGCTGAACAAACTCAGCGTGCGCGAGCTGCGCGGCATGATTCGCCGCCAGCGGCTACGCGCGCGCTATTTTCGCATCAATGTCGGCGGCAATCCCGCGCTGCGGCTGTTTAACCTGGGCCGCGGGCTGCCCGGCTTAAGCAAGTATTTCACGCAAAACATCTACATGATTCTCGGGCGCGCCAAGGATCGACAGGCTTGTGACTACAGAAGCCGATGCACTGACCCGGGCACAATGTTGGACTGTCTATGAAAAAATACCTGTTTCTCTTCCTCGCCGTGATTTGTGTCGCGGCGAGGGCGGAGGAATCCGCGTCATGGGAGACCTGCAGAAGGCCATCAATCTCGCCCTTGACGGCGACACGCTGGTGCTCGCCCCGGGTCATTATACGGCCGAACCGCATCTCTACGAAGAGTATTTCTGCGGCAATTGTGACAGCGCGATCACGGCGGTGCGGGCGATGCGCGGGTTTGTGATCGACGCGCGCGCCCTGGTGATCCGCTCGCCGCGGCTGGGCGAAGCGGTGCTGGAAACTCGCGCCGGATACGGGGTGCTGATTCTCAATTCGCGCGGGACGACGCTGGAAAATCTCGTCATCACGGGTGGACGGCGCAACCCGGACGGGAAAGCCACGGACGGCGCGGTGGTGGCGAAGAACTCGCGGGTGACCCTGCGCAATTGCCGGCTGGCAAACAATACCGAGTATTTCGATTCCACGGTGGTGGGCATCGGCGGCGTGATGGTGCGGGAAGGCAGCGAGGTGCATGTGGAGCAGTGCGCGATTATCAACAACTCGTGGGACGGCGTGGCGCTCTATCGCGGGGCGACGGCCACCATCACCGACTGCGTGATTGACAGCGGCCGGGGCGCGGGCATCGGCGTGACGTGGGACGCGGCGGCAATCTGCCTGCGCAACCGCATCTCACGCTACTGGAAAGGCATCGGCACCTTCGGCACGGCCACGGCCGTGGTGCGCAACAACGCGGTGTTCAACAACGCCGGGTGGGGGATCATCGCCGCCGGACAGAGCACGCTGATTGCCGAGAACAATGTGGTGGCACGGAACGGCAACTGCGGCTTTGCCGTCTGGAACAAGGGTACGCGGGGACGGATCGTCAACAATATTTCCGCGTTCAACGGCCGCCGCAAGGAATGGGTTTGTCCGTGCGTGGGTTTCTGGAATCAGGAAGCCGACACGGCGGGCTGGACCGTGGCTTACAACCTCGCCTGGGAGAACAGCGCGGGCAATGTGCGGGGGATGGATTCGAGCGGCGTGTTTGCGCTGGATCCGTTGTTTGCCGACAGCGTGAATTTCGACGTGAAGGAAGCGTCGCCCGCGCGGGGCAACGGCGACCCGGCAATAGTCAACCGTGACGGCGCGCGCGCGGACATGGGCCTCTGGGGCGGCCCCAGCGCCAGCGTGCGACGCTGGACCCGATAGCGCTGTCGCCCGTGATTGCCGCGCGTCGGCCTACGCCGGTTCGTACGCACGCCTTACTAGCCGGCACGCTCCCGCGTGCCGGATCACAGAAGAAGAATCCAACCCGCAGGAGCGGGTTGGCTAGTAGTCACAGAAAGGCTTCCGCGCAGGATACCCTGAATATATCATCACCAGAGGAGCAATGCACATGGGCGTACCGATATTCACGATTGACGCATTTACATCTGAACGGTTTCGGGGGAATCCGGCGGGGGTGTGTTTGCTGGATGCGCCGCGCGAGGTGGCGTGGATGCGCTCCGTGGCGGCGGAGATGAAGCGCTCGGAGACGGCGTTTGTTTCGGCGCGAACGGGCAATATCAGATCCGCTGGTTTACGCCGGCGGTGGAGGTCGCGCTCTGCGGGCACGCGACGCTGGCCAGCGCACACGCGCTGTATGAAAACCGGACGCGAGCCGCTGGAAACGATTATTCACTTTCAAACCCGCCACAGCGGCACATTGACGTCACGCTGCACGGGGGACTGGATCGAGCTGGACTTCCCCGCCATGCCGCCGGAACCGGCGATCGTGCCGCCGGAGGTGCTGGAGGCGCTGAGCGTGCACCGCTGTATATGGGACGCAGCCGGGATGACTATTTGATTCAGGTGGAGAGCGAAGCGCTGGTGCGCGCGCTGCGACCCGACTTTGCGCGGCTGCGCGATTTGCCGGTGCGCGGCGTGATCGTCACCGCGCGGGCGGAAACCGCGCCGCTGGATTTTGTATCGCGCTTCTTCGCCCCCGGCGCGGGGATCGACGAGGATCCGGTGACGGGCTCGGCGCACTGCTGCCTGGGACCATTCTGGCAAAAGATCCTCGGCAAGGACAAACTCTACGCCTATCAAGCTTCGGAGCGCGGCGGAATGCTGCAAGTGCGCATGGCAAAAGATCGCGTCTATCTCCGTGGCCAGGCGGTGACGGTGCTGCGAGGGGAACTGCTTGATTAAGAAAGTACGAGTACTGGGCGGTAAATATTAACGGCAAACCTCTTGGGGTTCGCCGTTTTTTTCAGGATTCAAAGATTGAATGTGTGGCAAGGCAAGATAAGAACATGCCTTGGAGTAATGGGGATTAGAATGTAACGGGGCGACCGTCTGGCCGCCCCATTCCATGCTATTTATTCGTTGCTCGCAGGCATCACATCGCCGTCAGCCGGCGAGACGTTTGAGATCCATTCCAACGGAACGATGGTCCGCATTTCATCATCGGGGAAAACAGTTACCGGAACATCCGTTGCGAAGGCTACGGCACCACTATCTACTACGGTAATCGTGTAGAAATACGCTGCGGCGGGCTGACTGACAATGCCGGAGTCGAGGTAGGTCGTGTCAGTTGTCGTGGCAATCAGGTTGCCGATTATCCCTGGCGCCGTAGCACGATAGACGTTGAAGGTCAGGATGTTCGCATCCGGATCCGCCGGCCAGTGAAGCCGGATGCTGTTTGCAGAGCGCGAGATCACTAACCCATCCCAAAAACACGGTCTGCATTGCAGCCGAGAGACATAGCATCCACACGGAATACCGTTAAAGGCAGTCGGAGCCACATAAAAGTAATAGGAACCCCACTGTGACTCACTGCACAGATTGAGGTTGATTGTGGCTGTTTGCCCGGCCACGGTAGTGAATGCCGACGCAATCAAGGTTAGACTCGGGCAGGGACCCGCCGGGCGGAACACGAAAAGTGTCGCTGGGAAATCGGCTTTCACAGTCCACGTGATACGGCCGTTGCCGCTGTTGATAGCTTTCACGAACCAATCCGTGTCCCGCACGCCGCCGTTGGCAAAGGCGGTGCCGCAAATGCTCTGTCCGCAAGGAGCAGCTTGGTAAACAGGCGGGGCGGAATTGCATCCGCCGTTGTAATTGTCGGGCAGATTCGGGCAAACTTCGCCCTCCAGAATATAGGGCAGACCCAGTTCAGCGCACGCGACCTGGCAGGTGCAGACACAGGTGGAACAGGGCGACAACGCAAGGATGTATGGCCCGGCTCCGTTGGGCGCAGAGGCGGTGGATGTTACCTGGATAAAATGCAGGCCGGGCTGCAGACACAAGTTCTGCAGAACGGGATCACTCGTGGCGTCACCATTGTCATACGCCTCCTGGAACGAGCACGTCGCATTGTAAACAGCAACCGAGGAGATCAACCCCTGGCCAAAGGGAAAATAACCAGGGGTCGCAGTTGCAAGAACACTAATACTGATTCGCTGGCATCTCGGCCCGGGATTGTTGAATAGATACCAATCGGGATTGTTGGTCGGGTCGATGGTTCCACACAGCGTGTCCGCACAGCTCACGAAACAGTAATCCTGGCCACAGACATCATTGCCCGGTTCTGAATTGCGGTCACAGTCCTGATAGCGGCAGGTATCGCAGCGCGGAACCTGAATACAGAAGGTGATGGAATCCGGTCCGCAGCAACTGGAGGTTACCACTGCCGTGAAGTTGATACACCCACCTCCGCCAGTGACGTTGTTAAGTTGCGCCGTGATGTTCGGCGAGGAACCGGTCTGCGGTCCGAGCAACGGATAGGACACGGGACTTCCCAGGATGGCCGCCGATCCTCCGGGCCCCGTGCCTCCGAAAACGCTGACCACAACATTATTGCAGGATGTTAGACCATAGTTATTGACGCTCAGACCCAGCGGGAACGGATTGGGGGAAATGAGGCCATCTATACACTGGAGGGTAATCGGAACCGTCTCAAAACGTACCTGCGCATAGCTGGAGCAGGGCGTGGCACAGGTCAGACCGGGGGTCCACTCGCCGCCCAGTGCTGCGCACTGCGACTGCGTGTTTACGGCGCACTGGGGAAGAGAGTGCGGATTGCAATAGCAGCAGCGGCCGGGAGGATCGCCGCTGCCACAGGGTGTGCATTGTACCCAGGCCCGGTAGTTGGCACCGCACCAGGCCAGGTAGTTATAGATGGCCGTGGGTGCAACGTAAAGCCAGTAGGTTCCCGGTTGCAGGCAAGCCGCCACACAGACAGTATCACAGGCCGCGTTGGCAGAGGAGAAGGCATAGGTGACATACCCACTCCCCCCCGGGCCGCGAATGGCAATCATCGGGTCAAATTCCGCATAGACACACCAGCGCAGCGTCTCCGGCTGGCTCACGGTGACCTGGTACCAATCGTGATCTTTCAGGGGTGGCCACGGGCCCAGGCCCAGCGCCAGGCCAAAAGTTCCACAGATCGCACTGCCGCAAGCCGTTGGTGTGAATGAAGGGGGAGTCCCCAACGGACCGCCGTTGGTAACATCGACATAGCCTGTGTAACACGTTGGCTCGCTCTCGTTCTGGTCCCCGGTCACACAACTGATGTTGCAGTTCTCGCAGGAACCACATTGGACCGTCAGCACGTAGTCGGCATTCGAGTATGCTGGAACCCCCGTTTTGGGGAGAATCTGGATATAGCGGAAACCGGGACCGGCGCAGAAACTCTGACAGACTTTAACGCATGGGAAACTGTGTACCACAGTTTGAGTCGGGTGTCAAGCACAGCTGACAAAGTCACTGATATAGATCTCCGCTTCGAATTCCGTCGTGATGCAGACCACCGCTTTCTGAAAGCTGGGAAGCGTCAGCCGATAGGCATCAATATCCCGCTCGCCGGAAGCCGTGTAGGAAGAAGTCCCGCAAATCGTCTGGCCGCAGGCGATCGGTAAAAAGGAACCGTTTCCAAAAAAACCGCCGTTGTGATTGTCGATCACATTGGGAATCCAGTTTTCTCCCTCCTGCGTGGCGCCTGCCGGGCAGGCGACCGTGCAGCCGACGGGTTCCGCATCGCCGATGCCGGGCCCGCGCCCCTCGACATTCAAGGCGAATTCGCCGGACTCAGTGCCCCGGCCGTCTACAACGATCGTGTAGCTCACTCCGGCGGCAAAAGTGATTTCACGAATGACACTCGACGGCCCGCAGTTCAGATCGTCATCGTTGCAGGCTATCAGTTGCGATCCCTCGGTGTTCGGGCAGCCTCGCCACACGGTGAGTATCGTATTGAAGCTCGATCCGCACAGCGAGATGGATGTTGTGATGGAATCGGTTGGTGTAAACGAGTAGACCACGTCGGGAGCGGAGCTTTGGTTAAATCCCGGACAATCCGGAGGCGGCGCGTAGTCATTCGTAAAACCACTGGATGATTGGCACTCGCAAAACGGCAGTTCGTTAATGACGCGTGGATTCGCGCAGTTGTCACCGGGCTGGACAACACTCAAACTCAACGAGTAATTTCCATAGGCTGTTCCTTTGCCGTCCACAATGATGAAATAGGGTATTCCGGCCTCCAGCATCGCCGTCAATTCACTTTGTGTTCCGCAGAAATCCTCATTACACGCGATTTCCGCCGTCCCCGGGCAAGCGCCGCCGGTTTTAATGTACAAGCCGGTGTCGTAGCTGCTGCCGCACAGGGAAACGCGATACGACTGTGTGACGGATGGCGTAAACTGATAAACGACATCGCGCGCAGTTGCACCGGTACAAGATCCGGAGAAATGGTCAATCCGTCCCTGCGTGGTACCGGAATCGGAATAGGGCACCGACGGAATCGTGACTCCCGGGCAATTGTCCGTCCCTTGATCCAGCGACCCGGGCTCTTGGTGAGCAGATGTGCGTACTATTTCGGCTCCGTGGACAGCGGCAATGACCGTCAACGTTAGTCCAATAGCGGTGGCCAGCATACTCAATCGATTCATGGCTTTCTCCGCGTTAAACACCCGCTCAATGAAGATCTACTTGTCTGAATAAGATTTACAACTCATTTCGCTAAAATGCAAGATTGCTCAGTGATCATTTCAAATTAAATAATTTGAATAATATGTGATCTTCAACTGCTCTTTGCAGTCATCATGCTATCCTGAATCTACCATGTACCTGCCTGACCATTCGGAGGCGATGCCGCCGGAGGCGCTGGGGGTGACACCGCTGTACATGGGACGCAGCCGGGATGACTATCTGATCCAGGTGGAAAGCGAAGCTATCGTGCGCGGGCTGCGGCCCGATTTTGCGCGGCTGCGCGATTTGCCGGTGCGCGGCGTGATCGTCACCGCGCGGGCGGAAACCGCGCCGCTGGATTTTGTATCGCGCTTCTTCGCCCCCGGCGCGGGGATTGATGAGGATCCCGTGACCGGCAGTGCCCACTGCTGCCTCGGCCCGTATTGGCAGAAGATCCTCGGCAAGAACAAACTCTACGCGTATCAAGCTTCAGAAGCGCGGTGGCATGTTGCAGGTGCGCGTCGCGAAAGACCGTGTCTATCTGCGCGGCCAGGCGGTGACGGTGCTGCGGGGGGAACTGACGGAATAACGATCAGCGATGAACGAAGAATGGCGGACTCGAAGGTCCGCTTTTTCATTTCGGGGGTTGCTGAGGGAACGCAAGGCTCTGCGAAAAGTGTTGCATTTGCGGGACGGGCATGATATATTGAGGCAAATGCGGTTGCTTGGTTGCCACTCCACTCCGGGAGGACCGGTAATGCGGTATCTGTTAGGAATCCTGCTGCTCGCATCGGCGGCGATGGCGCAAGACAGCTTGAACGTGACGCGGCTGGGGCAACTTGCTTATCTGAACACACACACGATCGCAGTAGCAGAGCCATATGTATACGTGACTGGAAGTGGAAATACCTGGAACGACTCGGTTGACCGTTTGCATGTTTTCAATGTGACAAATCCAACCGCTCCGGCACAAGTGGGAGTCGTGGAGCTCACCGGTCGAGTTTGGGCGATCGCAGTCGATGGCGGCTACGCCTATGTCGCCACGATGTCGAACGTCGCAGGGCATGTACTCAATCAGATACAAGTGATCGCTATTCAAGCACCCGACGCTCCACATATGCTGGGCGCGTATCCACTACCACTGGGCGGAACTATCTACGCGATTGCCGCGCAGGGCAACTATGCCTATGTGGCTTGCGGTGGAAGCGGACTTCGCGTGATTGATGTGAATGAGCCGGCAGCGCCACACGAAACAGGAACATGGAGTTCGCCGGTAGTAGTAACGGACGTCGCAATCCAGGGAGATACTGCCTATGTAACTACAACTAACGGATTGTATATTATTGATGTGAGCAATCCCTCTGCGCCTCAGGAGATCTGGCATCTCTGGGGCGGGTCTCAGGATCACCTCGTCATGCACGGTGACTACGTCTATGCATTGAGGGATGAGTTCATATTGGCGATCTTCCGGATTAATCTTACGATCCCTGTTTATGTCGGATTGTACGGAGCAACATTTTCCGTCACGGACATCGTGGGCAATAGCCGTTACGTTTATGCTGTCTGTGAAAACTGGGATTCCTCGTTTGGCGGTTTGCAGATCCTTGATATGACCCTTCCTCTGAATCCGGCTGTCGTCGGATCGTGCTCTTTGCCGCCGCTTGCCAGACCCCGCATCACCCGCCGTAGCCGTGGGCAATAACTATGTATATGTGGCAGATGATGCGGCAGGGCTATGCGTGATTGATGTGGATACTTCATCCACCGCCCATAGGGTTGGCACGTGGCGTACACCTTCCGGGGGATGGCACGTTGCTGTCCACGGCGGCCACGCATTTGTCGCCGACGATGCTACAGGTGTCGTCAGTCTAAATGTCGAGAACCCGGCGAGTATTCAACCCGCCGGCGTGGGGGAAAGTTTTTGTGGCGGTCAACATAGTGTTAAGTCCACGGGTGGAATCGACGACATTGCGATCCGCGGCAATTATGCCTACGTGACGAATGGTTTATGTTATCTACAAGTGTTCGACATTCGTAATCCCACCACCCTTGTGAACGCCGGATTCGTTAACTCGGCGGCATTTTCGAAAGAATTAGTGACTGCCGGGAACCATGCCTATATTACAGATACTCAGGGATTGACGGTACTGAACCTCAGCGATTCAACGCAGCCTACGATCATGGGACATTGCAATCTTACAGATGCAACCGGCAGTCTCGCCGTTAATGGATCATACGCGGTCGTAACAACGGATGACGGCTCGTTATGCGTCGTGAGAATTACGAATCCGGCCGCTCCGGTTATCGTCGGCCATTGCCCATGGATTCATGCACAGGACGTTGTGATCCGCGGGGCTTTTGCCTACACAAGTGGCAGTACCGGGATTGCCATAGTAGATCTGAACTATCCGACAGCACCCGTGCAGATCGCACACTATGACTCCCTCCGCTCGATCAATGACATGGCTATCGCCGGGGATTATCTGTATGTGGTTGACGGTGAGTCCGGTTTGTTTATCTATGACATTCGCAGCCCAGCGCAGTTGTTGGAGGTTGGCCACTATCGAACAGCAAGCGCAGTTAACCAGGCGCTGGCCATTGACGGAAACCGGGTATATGTGACCTGCGACAACAGTTTGGAGGTGTTCGACATCTCCGCGATTGTGGGGGCGGTGAGAGATCCCGTCATCCCGCAACCCACAACTTTTGCGTTGGGGGAGGCGTATCCCAATCCGTTCAATGCGACGACAGTGATTCCGTTTGCCTTACCCCAGACCGCTCACGTTTCGCTGAAGGTGTACGACGTGCTGGGACGCGAAGCGGCGGTGCTCGTGGATGGAGTGCGCGAGGCGGGAGGGCAACACGTGATGTGGCATGCGGAAGGGATGGCTTCGGGTGTATACTTTGTACGGCTGGAGGCGAACGGGCTGAGCCAGACGCGGAAGATTATGTTGATAAGATAACGGGGCCTCTACAGACGGAATATCCTGACATACGGGTAATTTGAGGCAGCATTATATCCCCGCACGAATCGGGCAGATTCGGGGCGGGGGATTTGATTTTTAGGGAACTTTTTCCCATATTAAAGGTTGGTCCTTTGTCGTTAAACCCCTGCATTTCTTACCCTTCCTTTGCCGCTATGCCCCCTGCCGCTCCTGCTGACAATCCCTTTCAGATTCTCGACCTCGATTATAAAGCCTTAGGCTTCCGCTGTGGTCTGGAAGTCCATCACCAGATCCTGACCACCCGCAAACTCTTTTGCCACTGCCCGGCCGGCCATTATTCGACCAAGGTCGACGCCGAAGTGCTGCGCCACATGCGGCCCACGCTCTCGGAACTCGGCGAATACGATCCGTGCGCGCTGATGGAGTTCAAGACGAAGAAGATCATTTATCTCTTGAACAAGGACTCGGTGTGCACCTACCGAGATGGACGACACCCCGCCCTTCCCCATCGATCAAAAGGCGGTGGACATCGCGATTGAGATCGCAATGCTCTGCGGCTGCCAGATCGTGGGCGAAGCGCACATCGCGCGCAAGCAGTATCTCGACGGCTCGATTCCCACGGGTTTTCAGCGCACGACGCTGGTAGGCGTTTCGGGCGGCATTCCCTTTAAGGGCCGCACGCTGGGGATCATTCAGCTCGGACTCGAAGAAGACGCCTGCCGCGAAGTGTCGGACGTGCGGCATCAGATTCAGTTCCGCACCAACCGGCTGGGAATGCCGCTGATCGAAGTCGTGACGCGCTCGGAGCTCTACCATCCGTATGAAGTCGCGGAAGCAGGCCAACTGATTTCCCAGATTCTGCGCGCGACGGGCAAGGTTCGGCGCGGCATCGGCAGCGTGCGCCAGGACGTGAATGTGTCGATTACCGGCAGCACGCGCGTGGAGATCAAGGGCGTGCCGCGGATTCCGCTGTTCCCGCGCCTCGTGTCGGTGGAAGCCTACCGGCAGAAGCGGCTGCTCGAACTGCGCGACATGCTGCTGGCGCAAGGCATCGCCGAGAAGTCGCTGGAACACTCGGTTCACGAAGCTGCCCGAGCAGATTCACTTCCGCACGCCGCAGTTGGCGCACGCGCTGGAACAGAAACAGCGGATCGTAGCGGTGCGCATGCCGGGCATCGCGGGGCTGTTGCCCGCCGACGTGCAGCCGGGGCGCACTTTCGCACACGAAATTTCGGGGCGCGTGCGCGTGATTGCCTGCCTCGACGAGCTGCCGAATATTTTCCATACCGATACCGACGGCGAATTCGCGCTCTTCCCCGAAGAGCGCACGGGCGTGCAAGCGATCACCGGCGCGCAGCCGCAGGACGTAGTGATTGTGCTCTATGGCCCCGCCGCGGACGTGACCACGGCCATCAATGAAACCGTGGCTCGCATCCGCGAAGCGACACAGGGCGTGCCCTCGGAAACGCGGCAGTGGCGCAAAGGCGGGTGGACGGATTTGAGCGGTTGCTGGCGGGGCCGAACCGCATGTACCCCGACACGGACACGCCGCCGACGGAAATCGCGCAGGATCGCGTGGCCCGGATTCGCGCCCAGCTTCCCGAGGCGCCGTGGTTGCGGCGCGCCAAGCTGCTGGACGCGGGCGTGAGCGCCGAGCTGGCCGCCGGATTGATCGCATCCCCCTTTTATGGACTCTACAACCGGATCCAGGAAGATGGCCTGCTGCCGCCCAACCGCGTGGCCCGCGTCTTTGTGATGGAGGTGCGGGCGATCAAGCGCAAGGGCGGCGCGCCGGAAAAGATCTCGGAGCTGGCGTGGCGGCGGCTGTTCGATCATCTGCGCGCGGGCGAACTGCATTGGGAAGCGGTGCCGGCGCTGATCCGCTTGCGCGCGCGACGGCCCGGCGCGGAATGGATGGCGATCGCCCACAAGCAGCAGATGCTGCCGCTACCCGCGGACGAATGGCAGCCGCTGGCGGAATCGCTGGCGCACATGCACGGACGCAGCAGCGACGCCGGAGCGCGCGTGCGCTGGCTGATGGGCCAGATGCAGCGGCCCGCGGGTCGCGTGCCCGGCCAGCAGGCGGCCGCATTGTTTGCCACAACGTCCGTTCCCGGCAAGAATGGCGTCCACTCTTCTCCCGCGCCGCAGGCGAAGAGCAGGAAGCGCACTTAGTCCACTGATCAAAGTGCTTGCAGGAGGTGAGCACGCAGCGGGGATCTTCTGATATGTAGCGGTTCGTTCACGCCGGTTCACCTCCGCCGGAGGCGCGACATGAAGCGATGGCCGAATGTTCCCCACGAGCACTGGGCGCAAGCGCAAGCGATGCGATATCAGCCGACATTGGCAGAGCATACACTCTGGCGCGCCTTGCGTCACAATCAACTGGGAGTACGTTTCCGCCGCCAGCATCCGCTTGGACCTTATATCGTCGATTTCTATTGTGACGATGCAAAGTTGATTATCGAGGTGGACGGCAGTGTTCACGGCACTGACGCGGCCCGACAGCATGATCACGAACGAGCCAGAGTACTTTGAACGGAAAGGCCTTCGCATCCGCCGATACTGGAATGCGGATGTGCTTCACGATTTGAACTCGGTATTGAAGGATATCACTGGCGTTTTGGCTTCCCCCCTAATCCCCCCACTACGTAGGGGGAGACCCGATTCCCATTCGGAAGATTACCCTCGATGCGAGCGCAATTCGCTTTCGTTTCTATTTCCCCCTACGTAGTGGGGGGACTAAGGGGGAAAAACGTGACGGCGCTCACCTGATCAACCTTGGCATCTCCGTTTTCATTACTTTCATCCGCATTTTTCCGATACCCCTCCCATGACTCCTGTGACTTTGACGGCGGAACAGATTAAAGAAGATTTCCCGGGCTACCGCGGCGACGCGCTGGCCATGCTCTTGAAGAATAAAGTGCGCGTCTGGTCGGACGTGCGCGTGGACACGCTGGACGGCCTCTACGAGGGGCTGATCCTGCCGCGCACGGAATCGGCCAACCCGTATCACATCGTGCTCAAACTGATTACCGGTTACAACGTGGGCATCCACGTCGACCGCATCACGACGATCACGGAGACGGGCTATAAGAAGGCGAATTACAAGATTCCCGAGAAGGCGTTTCCCTACGATCCGGTGAAGCCGAATGTGACGCTGCTGGGCACGGGCGGGACCATCGCCAGCCGCCTCGATTACCGCACGGGCGCGGTGATTCCCGCGTTTTCGCCGGGCGAACTTTACGGCGCGGTGCCGGAACTGGCGGACATCGCCAACCTCACCACCAAGCGAATTTATGCGATCTTCTCGGAGAACATGACGCCCGAGGCGTGGATCGGCACGGCCCAGGCCATCAAAGCCGAAATCGACGGCGGCGCGGACGGGATCGTGATCGGCCACGGCACGGATACGATGCACTACACGTCGGCGGCCCTGAGCTTCATGGTGCAGGACTCGCCGGTGCCGATTATCATGGTGGGCTCACAGCGCTCTTCGGACCGGCCCTCGTCGGACGCGGCGGCAAATCTGATCGAAGCCACCTATGCGGCGGGTCACGGCGACATCGCCGAAGTGCTGGTGTGCATGTTCGGGCCGACCTCGGACCAGTACAACCTGCTGCACCGCGGGACGCGCGTGCGCAAGATGCACTCGTCCTACCGCTCGACCTTCCGCACGATCTCCGACACACCCATGGCAACGGTGCGCAACGGCGAAATCGTGCACATCAAGACCGATTACCGCCGCCGCGATAAGACCCGGCAAGTGAAACTCGACGCGGTGTTCGACGACCGGGTGACGATTCTCTACTATTACCCGAACATGAAGCCGGACATCATCGACTCCCTCGTGGACCACGGGTATAAGGGGATCGTGATGGCGGGCACGGGCCTCGGGCATTTCAACAAGCCGCTCTATCCGGCGGTGAAGCGCGCGGTGGATGCCGGAGTCCACATCTATATGACGGTGGAGACGCTGTGGGGCTACGTGCAGATGTATGTCTACGACACGGGCCGCGACATCATGGATTTGGGCGTCGTTCCGGGGGGTAACATGCTGCCGGAAACGGCCTACGTGAAACTCGGCTGGGCGCTGGGTCACACGCACGACCGTGAGCAGGTAAAGGAATTGATGCTGACACCATTCTGCGGCGAGCTGACGGATCGTGAGCCCATCGACGGCTATTTGATCATGCAGGGCGGCCTGCCGGAAATCGAGCAGTTCCTGCTGAAGCATCGAAGGTAACCACGTTCGATAAGTCTCGAGCCGTTTCATTTTCGCTACTAGCCAGCACGCTCCCGCGTGCTGGTTTGTTGTTACCCCCTCAAGGAACGAATCCAACCCGCGGGAGCGGGTTGGCTAGTAATCGGTACATTGTGAGCCGGACATTCTTATTCATAGAAAAACGGGCGACCCTTGCGGGTCGCCCGTTTTTCATGCATAGTAGAACCGCGGTTACTTTGTCGAAAGCTGCTCGGGATTGAGCACTTCAACCTCACCGAGATTCAGCTTCTTCAGGCTGTCTTCGATTTTGGTGCGGTCGCCGACGACAACGATGAGCAACGCATCGGCCGCGATGTGCGCCTTGGCCGCGGTCGTGGCCTTGGCGACGTCCACCTCCTGCACGCGGGCGGTATAGGTCGTCCACTCATCCTGCGGCAATTCCATCAGGACCATATTACCAAGTTGTCCGGCAACGGCATTAATGGTCTCGAAATTCTGCGGATAGCCCTTGATGAGATTGTTCTTGCCGGCGGTGAGTTCATCCTGGGTGAGCGGATTTTCGCCGGCGACGCCCTTCAGTTCCTTTACGAACTCCGTGATCGCCTTGTCGGTGACTTCGGTCTGCACCATGGCGTAGGCGATGAACGGGCCGTTGAAGCGGCGCGCGCCGAAGCCCGAACCCGCGCCGTAGGTGTAGCCCTTGTCCTCGCGCAGATTCGAGGTTGAGGCGGCTGGTGAACTGCCCGCCGAGGACCGTATTCATCACAGCGGTGGGAATGAAGTCGGGATCGCTGCGCTTGATGCCGACATTGCCCAATACGACCACGCTCTGCGGAGCGTCTTTCTTGTCGACGATGACGATGCGCGTTTTTGCCAGCGGCGCGGGCGTCGGTACGCTCAGCGCGGCCACGGTGCCGGTGGACCACTTGGCCAGCGCCTTGTCAAGCTTCGCCTTGGCTTCAGTGAGCGTGATATCGCCTACCACCACCACGGCGGCGTTGTTCGACAGGTAATTGGCTTTGTAATAATTGACGAGGTCGTCACGGTGATGGCCTTGATCGAGCTTTCGGTGCCCGAACCGGTCTGCGGCTGGCCGTAGGGATGGCCCGGGCCGAACAGCAGGCGGTAATAGGTCTTGAACGCTGAGGTGACGGGTTCGCGCCCTTCCTGCATGATGCGCCCGAGGTAATTCATGCGCAGGCGTTCGAGTTCCTTTTCGGAGAACGTCGGATTCAGGAGGACGTTCCGTCATCAACTCGAGGCCCTTGTCGTAGTTCTTCTTCAGCACGTTCAGATTGACGAACGAACCGTCGAAGGAGCTGGACGTACCGAGGCTCGGCGCCGATGGACTTGGCCGTCTCGGAAATCTGGAGTGCGTCTTTCGTCTTCGTGCCTTCGTCGAGCATGTCGGCGGTGAGGGCCGCGCTGCCCGGCTTGTCGGCGGGGTCGGCTGCCCAGCCGCTCTTCATCACGATATTCGTCTGGATCAGCGGCAGATTGTGCTTTTCGACGAGCAGCAGGTCCATGCCATTCGAAAGCTTGGCGCGCTGGATTGCGGGCGGAGTAAAGCTCGGCTCGGCGCCGGCGCCGGGCATCTGCGTGCGGTTAACTTCAGTCTTCGCCGCTTCGAAATCGCCCTGCGGATAGATATTGACGATCACCTTGGCGTCGGGTTTCAGATACCGGCGGCGGCGGCAAGGACGCTCTCGGCGGTGGCGTTATTGTAGCGGTCGAGGTCCCACTGGAAGCGGCCCGGATCGCCGAAGAAGGTGTTGTACTCGTTGAGCTGATCGGCAATGTTGTGAACATTCTGCAGCGAGCGCACGTAACCGGCTCGTAAACGGTCTTGGCGTTTTCCAGTTCGCCTTGGTGAAGCCCTTCGTCAGCAATTCGTCGACGAGTTCATTCACCGCGGTCTCGATCTCGTCCAGCGAATGGCCCAGCTTGGCCGTGACGTCGATGGTGAAAACGCTGTTGATCTCGTTGGAATTCTGGTAGGCCGAGACGTCCTGGGCGATCTGGCGGTCGTAGACGAGGGCCTTGTAGAGCCGCGAGGTCTTGCCGCCGGCGAGCACGTTGGCGAACAGATCGAGATCGGCGTCACCGGGTTGATACATCGCGGCGACGGCCAGTTGACGCTGAAACGGGCCAATTCCACGCGATCTTCGGCGTCGATGCGTTTCACGCCGTCGACCGTGGGAATCGACTGCGCAATGCGTTCGATGGGCTCGACCGCTGGGCAGCGGGCCAAGTATCTTCCACCCACTCTTTCACCTGCGCAGGATTGATATCACCGGCGACGACGAGCGAGGCGTTGTTCGGGGCGTAGTATTCGGTGAAGAAATCCTTCACGTCCTGCAGACTGGCGCGTTCCAGGTCCTCCATGGAGCCGATCACGGGCCAGGAGTAGGGATGGGTCGGGGGATAGATCGCGCTGAGCGTAGTTCGTAAACCCTTGGCGTACGGCTCATTGTCCATCCGCTGGCGGCGTTCATTCTTCACCACGTCGCGCTGGGTCGTCGAGACTCTTCTGGGAGATGGCCGGAGGCAAAAAGCCCATACGGTCGGATTCGAGCCAGCAGCATGCGCTCGAGTTGGTTAACGGGCAGCGTCTCGAAGTAGTTGGTGCGGTCTTCGCTTGTCGAGGCGTCGTTATTGCCGCCGACGCTCTCCAGCCACGGCGTAAAGTCTTCGGGGTGATGTCTCGCTGCCTTCGAACATCAGGTGTTCAAGAAGATGCGCAAAGCCGGTATGGCCGGGCTCTTCATTTCGAGCCGACGTGGTACCAGAAGTTGACGGTGGCCGTGGGCAAGGAATGATCCTCGTAGAGGATCACGTCGAGGCCGTTGGACAACTGATATTTCTCGTAACGAATTTCCGGAGTTTTTGCCGAAGGCTACGGTTGCCACGACCGTCAGCAGCATCACAAACCATGCCGTGCGATGGAACAATTTCATGGGGGTGCCTCGCAGATGAATATGGAAAGAGTACGGAGAACGTTGATGCGGAAGACGTGTGTGGCTCGAAGCCACCAAGATACTCGGCCACGGGATATCGCAGCGGCGGAGTTTCGAGGCAAGTGACCGGCGGAAGAGAAGAAAGATGCGGAGTTATTGGATGTAGCCGCTTACAATCTAATAAAAATCCTGAAAAAAGCAATTCAAGAGAATCCGTATGCAGTGTCCTCGCGGAATGCAGCTAATGAGATTGGAGCGACAATCCGGGAAAATGTTCTGCCTTTTCAAGGCGGATTTCGAGATAATTTGATTTACTGGATCTCCGTAACCGAAATCCCGATATAAATTGCCGATATACGCGGCATTCCGCTTCCGTTGCAACGGCGAAACTATGTTGATTGATTAATTACAGTTGAATATCAGAACGCATCTTGAAGTGGCCTTGGATTTGCAGAAATTCCCCGACGTGTCATAATATGAAACTCATTTATCTGAATAACGCCGCCACGAGCCATCCCAAGCCTCCCGAAGTGGTGGCGGCCGTGACGCAGAGCTTGCAGGACACTCCACAGGATCGTGGGCGATCGGGTGGAACCGGAGTCTCAACGGAGACTTGCCGAGAGCGAATCGCTCGGCTCTTTGATGTAACCGATTCCAACCGGGTGATTCTGACGCCATCGGCCACACTGGCCCTGAACCTTGTGATACAAGGATGTGTACAGCAGCCGGGTGACGGGGCGATCTGCGGCGAGTTGGATCACAATTCTGTCCTGCGTCCGCTGGCACACCGGTGCCGCGACCACGGTGCGCATTGTACGGTGATTGCCCCGCAGGCAGACGGCCTCCTCCATCCGGCGGACATAGCGCGACACCTGGACGCCGCAACCCGACTTGTGGTTGTCACGCACGCTTCGAATGTCACCGGTTGCATTCAGCCGGTGGAAGTAATTGCGCACATTGCGGCCCGCGAAAACGTTCCGTTGTTGATCGACGCCTCGCAGACTGCGGGCGCCGTGCCATTGTCCCATCGCTCCCTGCCCGGCAGGGTGTTCATCGCGGCGGCGGGACACAAGGGTCTGTATGGACCGTCCGGTACCGGTCTGCTCATCGTACCGGATGGCGAATTACCCCCGCTGGTTTTTGGTGGGACGGGAATTCACAGTGAAGAGCCGCTGCAGCCGGACATGCTACCGTTGAAATATGAAGCGGGGACGGCGAATGCCGCCGGGATTGCCGGTTTGTCGGCGGGAGTCGGGTTTGTACTTGAACAGGGATTGAGCCCGCTCGGCAACCATCGCCACCGGTTGGTGGAGATGCTGCGACGCGGACTGGCGGCGATTCCCGGCCTGCATTTGTCGCCGCTGGCGCAGAACGACGGCCGGGCGGAATCGTTCTCGTTCTGGCGGCAGGGTCGCGCGCCGGATGACCTGGCTTTTGCGCTGCGCAACTCGTTTGGAATCGAGACCCGGGCCGGACTGCACTGTGCGCCGCGAGCGCACCGACACTGGGGCGCGCCGGACCAGGGAACACTGCGGGTGAGTGTCGCGGCGTTCAACCGGCGGAGGAGATTACGGATTTTATTCAAGCCGTGGAGGCATTGACCCCTGATGACGCGTGTCGCAGCGACGCGGACGCTGGACGATTGTTTCCAAGAACTTCGCTGAGTCAGGAATGGGAACTGGATGAGCCCCTCAGCGTCGGGCTCATGCAGCGCCTGGCTCAAACCGGGAAGTTGTCGTATTATCCCAACTTTCCCCGGCCCTATTTTCGGGTGGATGGACGGTTTCACGTCATCCAGGGAATCCTTGGGAATCGGACGTTCCGCATCACAGCGGCAGCAACGAAGGACAGTGTTTTATGGAGTGAGGTACAACGACTGATCGAGGAAGGACCGGCAAATGGCTGAGAAGCTCGCGAAGTATTACGAAATCGTCGGTGCTAAAGGCGGCCTGCAGGCGCAAATGCGACTGGCGATGAAGACGAACATGGCCATCAACAAGGCCAAGGAAGCCCCGGATACACCGGAAAATCTGGGCAAGTTCTTTGCGGCGGCAAAGGAAATCTGCGGCGCTGAGATTCCCAAACTTTAAGAGGATTTGAGCAATGGCGACGGAAAGACAAACCGAATGGATTATTGAGCACGATTTCGATCCTCAAGAAGTTGCCGGCATCACCTGAACGGGACGACATCCGTTCTGCACTGCCACCATTTCTCCAGCCTGTATTCGCAATTGGCGGACGATGCGGAGATGGTGGACGGGAAGCAGTTGCTGCGACGGGCCGCGGAACTGGCATTCCTGCCGGTGTTTGAGGAGTATTTCAAGACGAATACCATCGGGAATCTCGAAGACCGGCTGAGCCTGATCGGCGACTATTTCCGGCTCATCGGACTGGGAACCCTCACGTTTGAAAATGTCGGCGAGATCTCCAGTACCGTGTGCATGGATCGTTCGCACGTGGACGAAGGCTGGATCCGCAAGTGGGGAAAGCGTGAAGCGCCGGTGAATTTCATCGGTCAGGGCTTCATTGCGGCGGCGATGGCGGCGGTTTTCAATCAGCCGGCGGGCAGCTACACCGTCCGCGAAATTCAGAGTATCGTATCCGGTGCGGACAGCTCGCGGTTTTCGGCGGTCCGGGCTTAACAGGAGAAAAGCGATGGCGATTAATCGACGACAGATCATCGATACGATGTCGCAGATCAAAGTGCAGGGCAATGAGTCCGGCCTGATCCCGGCGTTCGGCGTGCTGGTGAACCAATTACCGGCCAGTTTGTGGAACAATTTCGGCGAACTCCTTATCAATAACGTCGAACCTTCGCTGGCCCAGGCGGCGCAGTATTTGCTGGTGAACGCGGCTCACGAGTGCGGTTACCATACCGGCTACGGCATCATCACCAGTGAAGAGTGGAACGCGGTCGTGGGACCGATGATCGAGAAGGCTCCGGAAGACGTTTTGCACGGCGCGTTTGCCGTCTTTACGGCCTGGGGCTCGGCCAAATCCGAGATCGTGGAATTGATCCCCGGCGAAAAGATGGTGGTGCGGGCTTACGATTACTATGAAGCCGACATCGTGAAGCGGGGCGCGAGTCCCATGAAGTCGGCCTATATGATCCGCGGCGTCTGCGCGGCCTTCATGGACCTCGCCTACGGGAAACCCTATCCCAATGGCGTCAACACCTTCCAGTGTGAACAGGTGAAGGGGATCGAATGCGGCGACGATTACGGCGAGTTCGTCGTGACGCGCGGCTGATTCGTTCCATCAAATGAATGCGGAGCCGGATGCGGTTCGTCTTGACGATACCGGATCCGGCTTTTTTTTGCCCCGGGGATGCCCGGAGGACTTGACTTCCTGCCAGAAGTGCAGTATGTTAAGAGGTATGCACGGCTGAACCGCACCGGCGCACCGGCCTGCCGACCATCGGCTTTCCAGCCCCGGCACTCCAAATTCCTCCATTCTGAGACTACCTGTTATGACCATGACACACGCACCGGTGGCGGCGCCCACGCGGCACCGGCACCACCCCGGCCTGGCCGTGCTGTTTTTCACGGAGATGTGGGAGCGGTTCAGTTTTTACTGCATGCTCTCGATCCTCGCGCTGTATATGGATGAAAGCCTCGGTTTTTCGACGGCGCTGGTGGGGCAGATTTATGGCGGCTACATCGGCCTCGTGTATTTCACGCCGCTGATCGGCGGCTGGCTGGCGGACCGTTTTTTGGGTTTCCGCAAAGCCATTATTATCGGCGGCATCGCCATGGGCTTCGGCCACCTCTCGCTGGCCTTTGCGCCGCTGCCGACATTTTTCCTTGGCCTGTCGCTGCTGATCATCGGCAACGGATTGTTCAAGCCGAACATTTCGACGATCCTCGGCAATCTCTACCGCGACCGGCCCGAGAAGCGCGACGACGCCTACAACATTTTTTACATGGGCATCAATCTGGGCGCGCTGTTCTCGCCGCTGGTGGCCTCGTACCTGCGCAACAATTTCGGCTGGCACTATGCCTTCGGCGCGGCGGGGATTGGCATGGTGATCGCGCTCGGCGTGTTCATCTACTTTCGCAACGTGGTGGCCGAGGGCGAAATCAGCGCCGCCGATCGCGTGCGGCAGAGCAGCGCCCCCGGCGTGCAATTGACGAAGAAGCAGGAGAAGGACCGGATCAACGCGCTGCTGCTGATCTTCGGTGTGGTGGTGATTTTCTGGATGGCCTTTGAACAGAACGGTTTCACGCTGACGTTCTGGGCGCGCGACGCGACGAACACCAGCATTTCGCCGGAGATCTTCCAATCGGTGAATCCCACATTCATTCTGCTGTTCACGCCGCTGCTCGTGGGGCTGTGGACGTGGCTGCGCCGCCGCGGCAAGGAACCGGCAACGGCGACAAAGATCGCGCTGGGAATGCTGCTGACGGCAGGCGCGTATCTGATCATGATGGGCGCGGGCCTGTCCGGGGGGAACACGGGCCGCGTGGGCGTGGGCTGGCTTGTCAGCACCTACGCCGTCATTACCCTTGCGGAATTGCTGCTCTCGCCGATGGGGCTCTCACTGGTTTCCAAGCTGGCGCCGCCGCGCATGCAGGGGATGCTGATGGGCACATGGTTCGCCTTCACCGCGCTGGGAAGTTACCTCGCGGGGTTGCTGGGCAGTTTTTGGGACGCCTGGCCGCACAGCTCGTTCTTCCTGTTCCTCGTGGTCGCATCGCTGGCCGCATTCGCCGTGCTGATGCTGCTGCTCCGCCGCCTGCACGGGACCATCGCCGAAGTCGAGCGGGAGGAACACGTCGCGTCACAGCACTAATGCCCTTCGCGCCGGAAATAGAATCATGATCGACTATCAGTCGCTGGAAACCACCCCCTTCACGGCCTTGCATGGAGCCTGGGTCCGGGCTTTTTCCGACTATCAGGTCGCGGTGGACATGCCGCTGTGGAAACTGGAGCGGATGCTGACGCGGCGGGGCTACGTCCCCGAACTGTCTATGGGCGCCTTCGTGCAGCGGCGAACCCATCGCGTTTACACTGAACGGAGTGCGCGACTGGAATGGCGTGCTGACGGCGTATGACGCAGGCACCGCCGTGATTCCCGAGTATCGCAAGCAGGGTATTACGAGTCGCCTGTTCGAGTCGCTTTTAGTCATGCTGCGGGCGAAACAAACAGCGCAGTACCTGCTGGAAGTCCTGCAATCCAACACCCCGGCGTTCCAGCTTTACCGGAAGAAAGGATTCGAGGATCACGCGGAGTTTTGCCTGCTTTCGAGGCGGCCGGGATACCGATTCAGCTCCGAACCGCGTGGCCCGTGGAGAACCCGGATGGCTTCAGCGCGGCGGAATGGGAACGCCTGGCGATGCTGGGCGATTACCGGCCCTCGTGGCAGAATTCCGCAGCTTCCGTGCGAGCTGTGCCCACCGACTTTTATTACGCGGTCGCGCGCCGGACCGGCGAGATCGTGGGGTACGGCGTCATCGATTCCAAAACCGGCGACGTGCCGCAGCTCGCGGTGCGCGGCGACCACCGAACGGAAAGGCGTTGCAGCCAGCATTCTCGCCAACTTGATACAGCGCACCAAATCGCCGCGCATTTCCCTGGTCAACGTCGATTCCGAATCGAAGACCATGATCGCTTTTCTAAATGCGCTCGGCTTTGAGCGGTTCGTAGATCAATACGAGATGCTGCTGGAATTGTAGCGGCAACTGCTCGTTTATAACCGTATTCGGCATAAGGCAACGCAAAAGGCTCGGGATTACTCCTGAGCCTTTTTTACGAGCATACGGATCGAACACAGCCCTGCCGAGCTTGATTCAGCCTTCGAGGGCCAGGAAAAAGGGTTGTTCCAGCGCTTCGCAGATCCAGCGGAGGAAGCGCGCGCCGTCCGCGCCATCGATCACGCGATGGTCGTAGAGAGCGAGAGCGGCAGAATGAGGCGCGGCTCGAAGGTCTCGTTTCGCCAGATGGGATCGGTATTTGCACGGCTGATGCCGAGGATCGCCACTTCCGGCCAGTTGACTATCGGCGTGAAATGCGTGCCGCCGATGGTGCCGAGGTTAGTCAAGCTGAATGTGCCGCCTTCCAGGTCGGCGGGCTTCAGTTCGCGCTTGTGCGCCCTCTCCGTAGCGCGCGCCAGTTCCACCGACAGTTCCATAATATTCTTGCGGTCAGCCTCGCGGATCACGGGGACGAGCAAGCCGCGCTCGGTATTGACGGCCACACCGACGTTGACATAGTCCTTTTGAATGATCTCGCGCGCGGCCATGTCGACACTGGCGTTAAAATGCGGGAACTGGCGCAGCGCGGACGCCACAACCTTGAGCAGCACCGCCGTGACGGTGAGCTTGCCGCCGGCGGCTTCCACGCTTGCGCCGTAACGCTTGCGGAGGATGTTCAGTTCGGTGATGTCGGCGCGGTCGTATTGGGTGACCTGCGGAATCGTCGTCCACGCCAGCGACATGTGCTGCGCCGTGGCGAGCCGCACGCTGGTCATCGGTTTACGCTCGACCGCGCCGAATCGCGCAAAGTCCGGCAGTGGCGGCGTCCCGTGCAGCGCGGAGGTGAAAACCGGCATGGCCGTAGGTGGCGGCGCGGCCTCCTTGCGCGCGGCCAGACGCACGTCGTCCTCACTGATGTACCCTTCCGCTCCCGAGCCTTTCACCTTGGCCAAATCCACCCCCAACTCCCGCGCAATCCGCTTCACATTCGGCGGTGGTGCGTGTGGCACGGCCACGGCGGTGTTTTCGGAACCTGTTGTTGTAGTGCCCGCGGCTGGCGGTGGCGCGGCCACACTGGCGTTTGCAGAACCGTTCGAACTACCCACGGCTTCGGGAACAGGTGTCGCGTCTGCGGGACCAGCCTGGCCGTTTGTTTCGAGCGCAATCACCGCTTGGCCGACTGAGACGTGGTCGCCCTCGACCACGAGTATCTCGGCCACGCGGCCTGCTGTATCGGTGGGAACCTCGACGACGGCCTTGCCTGTTTCCAGTTCCATCAGGGGCTGCTCAAGTTTCACCTCATCACCAACGTTGACGAGCAATTTCACGACGTCGCCGCTATCGATACTCTCGCCTAAATCCGGAATTTTAAATTCAACACGCATGGAAGGCTCCAGAAAGGTGCGGAGTTATGTGGAAAAAGCTAACAAGCCGAAATGCAGGGAAGGTTGAAATTCAGATTGCGGCCGGGTTTCTGTTCAAACCTGTGCGATTGAGCCGACGCATGCCCAACCCGGCTCGGCCGGATATTAGTGGGGCGTTCATCGTTCCGCGTTCTTCGTTTCTTCAAACGTGCGCCGGATTCACGCGCTCCGGCTGGATGCCAAGATCTTCGGCGGCCTGGCGCAGCGTTTCCACCGGCAGTTCGCCCGCGCGGAAGAGCTGGTAAAGCGCGGCATAAGCCACGTGACGCGCGTCGACTTCAAAATAATCGCGCAGCCGCGCGCGGCCGTCCGAGCGGCCAAAGCCATCGGTGCCCAGCGAATGCAGCGGCGCGGGCAGCCATTTGCCGATGGACTCGGGCAGGGTCTTGACGTAATCACTGGCGGCGACGAACGGCACGGGGTGGTCGTTGAAGACCTGCGCCACGTACGGGATGCGCGGCGCTTCGCCGGGGTGCAACAGATTCCAGCGCTCGCAATCGAGGGCGTCGGTGTGCAGATTCTTGTAACTGGTGACGCTGTAAACATCCGCGGCGATGCCGTATTGTTCGTGCAGGATTTCCTGCGCCTTCACGACTTCATTCAGAATCGTGCCGCTGCCAAGCAGATGCACGCGCGCGGCGGCAGTTTCGTTCAGTGGCGCGCGGAAGCGGTAAATGCCGCGCAGAATACCCTCCTCCACCCCGGCGGGCATGGGCGGTTGCGCGTAGTTTTCGTTCATCACCGTAATGTAATAGAAGACGGATTCCTTGTCGACGAACATGCGGCGTAATCCATCGCGGATGATCACGGCCAGTTCATAAGCATAGGCCGGGTCGTAAGCGACGATGCTGGGTACGGGATAGACCAGTAAATGGCTGTGGCCGTCCTGATGCTGCAAGCCTTCGCCCGCCAGCGTAGTGCGGCCCGCCGTGCCGCCGATCAGGAAGCCGCGCGCGCCGATGTCTCCCGCCGCCCACAACAAATCACCCACGCGCTGCGGACCGAACATCGAGTAAAACACGTAAAACGGGATCATGGAGACGCCATAGCTGGAAGCGGCCGTGCCCGCCGCGATGAAACTGCACGTCGCTCCGGCCTCGGTGATGCCCTCTTCGAGAATCTGGCCGTTGGTCGCTTCTTTGTAATAGAGCAGATTCTCGCGGTCGACGGGATCGTAGAGTTGCCCGACGTGAGAGTAAATGCCAATCTGGCGGAAGAGCGCTTCCATGCCGAAGGTACGGGCTTCGTCGGGGACGATGGGCACGATCAGCTTGCCAAGTTCCGGATCGCGCAACAGTTTGGCGAGGATGCGCACGAACACCATCGTCGTCGAGACCTCGCGGCCTTCGGTGCCCTTCACGAATTCGGCCACTAAATCCGCTGCGGTGGGAATGGTCACGTCGCCGCTGACGTACAGGCGGCGCGGCACCGGGCCTCCGAGGCGGGCGCGAGCTTCG
This sequence comes from uncultured bacterium, assembly GCA_963735175.1. GTDB lineage: Bacteria > Electryoneota > RPQS01 > RPQS01 > RPQS01 > CAVTJX01. The sequence continues at coordinate 29,816 of CAVTJX010000002.1, forward strand.
CGCAGGTACTGCATCTCGGGGCTGTCTTGCGGCGGCTTGAGGTAGGGAATCTCCTCCGCCATTTCGCGCGGCACGTCCATGCCGAAACGCGCGGCGAATTCCTGCACGGCTTCGGCCGAGAGCTTTTTCTGCTGGTGTGTGATGTTGCGGCCCTCGCCCGCTTCGCCGAGGCCGTAACCCTTGATCGTCTTGGCGAGAATCACGGTCGGCTGGCCGACGTGGTTGACCGCCGCCTGATAAGCCGCATAGACCTTCAACGGGTCGTGGCCGCCGCGCCGCATGCGATGAATCTGCTCGTCTGTCAGGTCTTTCGCGAGTTCTCGCAGCTCGGGGTACTTGCCGAAAAAGTGGTCGCGGGTGTAGGCGCCGGACTCGACGGAATATTTCTGATAGTCGCCGTCGAAGACCTCACCCATCCGTTTGACCAGCAGGCCGTGTGTGTCGCGGGCTAATAGCGGATCCCAGTCCTCGCCCCAGACAACCTTGATCACATTCCAGCCCGCGCCGCGGAAAACGGCTTCGAGTTCCTGAATGATATGGCCGTTGCCGCGCACGGGGCCGTCGAGGCGTTGCAGGTTGCAGTTTACCACCCAGATCATATTGTCGAGCTTTTCACGGCCCGCGAGACTGATGGAGCCCAGTGTTTCCGGTTCGTCGCTTTCGCCGTCACCCACAAAGGTCCAGACCTTCGCGCCGCGATTGGGCCGCAAGCCGCGATCCTCAAGGTAACGATTGAAGCGCGCCTGATAAATCGACATCAGCGGCCCGAGGCCCATCGAGACGGTGGGAAATTCCCAGAAGTCGGGCATTAGTCGCGGATGCGGATAGACTGGACAGGCCACCGCCCGGCGCCAGTTCTTGCCGGAAATTCTCGAGGTCGCGTTCCGTCAGACGGTCTTCGAGAATACGCTCGCGCATAAATGCCGGGCGAGGCGTGGCCCTGGAAATAGATCTGGTCGCCGCCCGAGGGATCGTCCTTGCCGCGAAAGAAGTGATTGAAGCCGACTTCATAGAGCGTGGCCGCCGAAGCGTAGGTAGCAATGTGGCCGCCGATGCGCGCCGTCGCGACGGTTGGCGCGGACCACCATGGCCAGCGCGTTCCAGCGCACGAGGCTCTTGATGCGCCGTTCAATTTCGCGGTCACCGGGAAATGGCGGTTGCCTGTCGACAGGAATGGTATTGATGAAGGGCGTATTCAGCGAGAGCGTGACCGGAACGTCATGCGTCTGCGCCCGCTGGCGCAAGATGTTCAGCAGTTCCGCCGCCCGTTCCGGGCCGTGCGCCTGCACGACGTAATCATAGGATTCCAACCAGTCGTGCAGTTCGAGGTTGTCCAGTTCGGTTTGAGGTCCGCGCTCGGAACCATTGGCGTGACTATTGCCAGGCCATTCATCGGCTACGGCAAGGTGAGTATCGCGATCTGTTCGTTTGCGATTCATGGAATCCAATTGGTAATATTGAGTGCCGCTGCTTTCCGCTGAGGGGGGATCCGGCGCGCCGGGTGGATACCGATTTTGCCGGATGCACAAGCTAATCAGATAACAAATATCAAGTTTCCCTTTTCACGCGACAGTGCAAGCGCTTGTTTCCGCATCCGCCCGGAATACCGCCACAGATTCAGTATCTCGATTAATGCATGATAATAAAGACATTAGTTTACTTCATGGATAAATTCACACGCTTCACACATAGACGATACACATGTCTACATTATCTTAATTATATGGACTTAGTGGAAATAGGTCAACTGGTCGTCCCGGTTGAGACGAGTAGTACTTTCTGCGGAAGAGGCATAAACTCAGGGCTTGACTGGTAGTTTAGTCACCACCGGCCAGAACGCATTCTGACCCGGGAAGAACCTGTGCGGGGAATGGTTTTCCTGTGTATATTAGGGCTGCTTATCGAGAAAGAACCAATAACGCGGGCGATGAAGTCAGCCTCGATAAGAAATGGCGCTTAATTTTTCAAGAGGAGTCGTTTCGATGCGTTTACGGAAGCTGGGAACGAATGGTCCCATGGTCAGCGAGCAGGGGCTCGGCTGCATGGGGATGTCGGAGTTTTACGGACCGCAGAACGACGACGAATCCATCGCCACGATTCACCGAGCCCTTGAGCTGGGAGTGAATTTTCTGGATACCTCCGACATGTACGGCACCGGACACAACGAAAAGCTCGTGGGTCGCGCTGTCAGGGACCGGCGAGACAAGGTAGTGCTGGCGACGAAATTCGGCTACGTGCGCGGGCCGCAGGGCGAATGGCTGGGCGTGAAGGGCACGCCCGAGTACGTGCAGACCGCGTGCGAAGCAAGCCTGAACCGCTTGGGTTTTGACATCATCGACCTTTATTACCTGCACCGCGTCGATCCGAACACGCCCATCGAAGACACCGTGGGCGCCATGAGCCGCCTGATCGAACAGGGCAAGGTGCGCTACCTCGGACTCTCGGAAACAGCTATTACAACGTTGCTCCGCGCGGCGAAAGTGGCGACCATCACCGCGCTGCAGACCGAGTATTCGCTGTGGGAGCGCAGCGTCGAAGCGGAGATCCTGCCCGTCTGCCGCGAGCTGGGCATCGGCTTCGTGTCGTACAGTCCGCTGGGGCGCGGCTTTTTAACGGGCAAGATCGAAGCGCCGGAAACGCTCGGCGACGCCGACAACCGCAAGAATTTCCCGCGTTTTCAAGGCGAGAATCTCGCACAGAACAAGCGCTGGCTGGAAGCCATCAAAGTCATCGCCACCGAAAAGAAATGCACGCCGGGACAACTGGCGATTGCCTGGGTGCTGGCGCAGGGCGATGACATCGTGACGATCCCCGGCACCAAGCGGCGTACGTATCTGGAAGAAAATCTCGGCGCGGAAACCGTGACGCTCGCGCCCGCCGATTTGGAGCGCCTCGACCACGCGGCGCCCGCAGGGATCGCCGCCGGCATGCGTTACCACGCATTGGGTATGAGCTATGTCAACCGGTAGACCGCGCCGTCAGGCTTCGTCATATCCAACGGCTGGCCCGGCGTTAGTATCAACGGCCTTCAGGCCGCAGATCGCAGGTAAGTGTAGCACGAAATTAACCAATTTCTAACGGCATGTTCATTGATTCTAAATTCTGCGGTCATAAATTTGCGGCTGAATTTAAGACCGGCATCCATTTCCCCAACTGTTTCTGAAGGAAACTCACCGTGCGCAAACAAATTCTGACTGGTTTCGGATTACTCATCCTCGTCAGCCTGCCGTTGTTGGCTCAGGCGGCGGACGGCACGCTTCCGGCGTGGCTGGAAAAGATCAAGCTGAACGCCGATTTTCGCTATCGGCACGAACTCATCGCCACGCAGCGCGTGGATGCCACTACCGGCGAGAACGTGGCTATTCCCGACCGTAACCGCCATCGTATCCGGCTGCGTGTGGGCGTGAATTTTGAAGTCAATCCGCGCTGGGACATTGCCACACGCCTGGCCACCAGCACGGCTGCCGGCAGTTTCGCCGATCCGATCTCCACCAATCAGGATCTGACGGGCGCATCGGGCGACAAACCCTTCTGGTTGGACCGCGCATATGTGGACTACCACCCGCTGACCGGATTGAACTTCCGGGCGGGCCGCTTCGGCATGCCGTATGAAGGCACGGAACTTTTGTGGGACGGCGACCTCAACCTCGAAGGAATCGCGGTCTCCGGTCTCGAGCAAAAAGCTCGCGGAGCAATGGAGCTATTGGGTCGCGCGGGCGGCTACTGGCTGCAGGAACGCTCGGGGACCGGCTCGACGAAGCAGGACCGGATCAAGGCCTGCTGGGCGCTCAGGGTGGAGTGCGTTACTCTGGCGACGGAATCGGCGGCCAGATTGTGTGCGGGCTACGATGTGACTGCACGCAATCTGAAAGACGGGCCGGTGCGTTAAACGCTGCCGGCAACACTACCCGGGCGGCGCGTACGTATTCGACTATGACCTCCTGGACGTTTCTCCGGGCAGTTCAAGTACTCCAGCCGAAATGGGAGGGCGTACTCCGACCGGCGATTGTGTGACCGACCTTGCCCGGACTACGAACGAGAACGGCTTTTATGTGGTTCAGACTGGAATCCAAGAAGCTGCCTGTTGACTGGGACTTCGGCGATAATTACGCGACCTGCAATCCGAAGCGCCGTCGTGGGTGTGTTTACGAGTCCGATACGCGGGGTGGCGGGACGAACTTCAACGGGCATAAGTTCTCGGTGTTCTTTCACGATCGCTAAAATACGCGGCTGGGGGACAAATATTATCTCATGGATGTGATT
>CAVTJX010000003.1:0-210722 GCA_963735175.1 uncultured bacterium
CACCGACCATGGCCGAATCGGCCCAGCGACAGAGGGAGGAAGTCACCCCCGTGGTGGCCGGAGGTGACGCCGGCGCGGCGCCGGAGGACGCGGGCGAGATCCTCGCCCGGGCGTTCATTGCGCTGGGCTGGCCACCGCCGACCAGGACGCTCCGTGGTCGGTCGTCTGAAAGGCACCGTGTCCCCTGACGGTCACGTACACGGCCCCGTTGAACGGGTGCTGATACAGGCCCGTGCACATCGCACTGTTCATCGGGAGGCCATTCCCGTTGGGCTGCCACGTGGCGCCGTAATCCGTGGAGCGGTTAACCAGTTCGAGCCGCCCCCTCCAGAAACACCGTTCCTGGTGCCAGGCGATCCTCGACAATTTGATCCGGCCAGAAGCGGTCGGTCAGCCCGCCATAGACCTGTTGCCAACTGGCACCGTTATCGGTGGACCGCAGGACGTTGCCGTTCTCCAGTGTGGGAAAGGCCCGTATGAGGGCCATGAGGTCCCCATTCGTCAGCCGGGTCATGCCCGTCACCAACGCGTCGTCCACTCCGATGTCATGCAACGGTGAAAGCGACGTCCACGTGCTACCCAGGTCCGTGCTGCGTTCGATGCCACCACGTTGCGTGTTGTTCGGCGCGTACCAGTAGTAAGAACCAAAGGCGTAGATCGTGCTGTCGGCGAAGGGGTCCTGATAAATCCCGCAAGGATGGGTGCTCTGATCGAACGGTGTCGCGTCCGCCCACGTGGCTCCATAATCGGTCGAGTTCGGGCAAAGTGGCCTAAGCCGCCGAAGTAGAACCAGACGTTGTGCCGGACCCGCCAGACCTGTCAAAGCTGGGCTCGCTCGATGCGGTAAACGGCTGCGAAAGGAGTGCCAGGTTATGCCGCTGTCAAACGTGTAGGCATGAACACCGGACACTCCCCCGGCAAGACCCGAAACAAAAACCGTATCGGCGGCCGCATCCAGCGCCCGGACATCACTTATTGATTCGGACGAGTTAGGGAAGATTGCAGTGCGCACGGCCTGCCACGTGGCTCCGGCATCGAGCCGAACGCCAGAAGGTTGCTTCGTTCGAGATAACGTATAGGGTGCGCATCGCGCTGTCACAGGCGATGCCGCTGGCGTCATGGTCGCCCGTGGGCAGTGGCTGCCACGCCGCCTGCACACACCAAGGGCGAGAGCAGGCTCAGGCAGACGGCGATGAGCAGCAGGGTCACAGAGTGCGGCGCAGGGCCGCGGTGGTTGTCAAACATGGCATCAGCCTCCCAACTGAAGAATTCCACGTTTCGAAAGGGTTCTTTATTTATATGTCCCGGTACCAGAAAATGCCATCGTAGCCAACCCCCGCGATACCGCAGCGAGCCGGGAATCAATATAGGCTTCTGTCCGACCCCACCCCGCGACAGATGCTCCACGGGGTGGGGTCTGATTCATTAGAGCGCCGAAGGTCGCTGCCGGTCAGCCCTTACTCAAGTCCTTTTGTCATTCGCCGGGGCTTGGGGTGGCTGATGGAAAACGGCACTCCGAAAAAATAGCCGACTGAGAGGATACATTACAAGACCCCAAATCACTACCAGACCGGCCACTACAAGCCAAGAGGTATATTCGCCTAGTTCCGTCCATTTCACGATGGGCGCGACCATCCAGATCCAAGCGCTGGAGAACAATAACCAGAAGCTCAGCCCCCATACAATCTCCCGCAACCTCGCGACTTCTTGCCTGAATTCTTCTATGGTTTTTGGCTCCACCTGCTTGCGTACATTCCGCCTCCATAAATAAGTCCAAATCAAGGGCGGAATCAGCGCACCCACTGTATTAAGTGCGATACGAATCCAGATCATGGTGGTGTCCTTTTCAATTGCAGGAAAATCATCGTCACGTCTATCATAGTATCAACGGCGCTTGTTCCAGCCCGGATCATTGAAGAAAACGTTGATGAATGAATCCCAAGATGCGCCGATCGCACCAACCCCTGCAGCGCCAATAATTACACCACCTACCAATCCGGCACCAGGTCCTGCAGCGGCTGCCCACAAATTTCCTGCTATTATGCTCCATGTCCCGAAAGCCTGGGTCGATGACCATACAATGGTCGCCAAAGTGCCCACTCCAGAAATGGCACCGGCTACGTCCTTCTTGATGCAGGTTTCCACATCTTCGGGTCTGACATTATCAATCGAGTAGACTGAATCGCCGTTAACGTATGTCCAGCCTTCTGTGTGGAACTCCCAGCTGTGTAAAGCAATACTCACCAAAGCCGGACAGATTATTTCTTCATTGTTCCAGCTGACAGCATAAAAATCCTCCTCCAAGGACTCTAAACTATCTATAAACGCACTGTCAGATTGCAGCGTGTCAAAATACAGGATGTCAAACAACCGCAAGATGAATTGTTCCTCACGCAGCGAAATAATCTGCAATTCCTCAAAGACATCGAAGTAGTGTGCGCGTGTTTCCTGAGTTACTTGGAAATTGAAGATGTTGTTGGTGCTATCCGAAACCCATTGCACCAAGCAGGTATCACCAAAAAACCAGGTCGATAAGCTGGTATCACTCAGCACGAAGTTTGCTAATGTCAGGTTATAACATGTGCTGTCTCGGACAAAACCCAAAGTGCGGCTTGCAATAGAATCCTGAATCTGCTCTTCGGTCCATGTAGTATCAAAATCCTGGCTCATTTGAGATAATCCATAGCCAAGTCCCCGGTTATGATCAATCCCGATCTGGTCCCACGAGCCGTTGGCAACCACAGTGTAATAGAGCTTCTTGTCGGTCGTGCGGGTGACCGTCAGGCTGGTCGTACTGGTGGTGCCGACGAGGGTGGTGAAGGGGCCTTCGGGGGAATCGGCGGAATAGACCTTATACTCGGGTACGCCGGTGGCTTTCCAGCGGAAGGTCAGTTCGTTCGTGGAGGGATCGTAGGCAATCGTGGTGTTGCAGGGGGCGGAGACGAGGGCGCTGGAGAAATCCTCGCCATAGGAGCTGGAGGATTCGAAGCCGCCCTCGTCAGCAATCAGGCCGGACTCTGAGGTAGTCGGTGGCGCAGTACGCGGTGTCGCACGTCCATGTGCTGACCTCAAATTCCGTATAGCCTTGCGGATCTTCAAGGGTGTTGGATACCCACGTGTCATCGTCAAGGCAAATCCGCAAATACCAGCGGTTGGGATCGGGCAGGGTGCCGACGGACGCGAGCGCGGCATCCATGTAAAAATGACCGGCGCCAAGCTCCAGCGCGGCGCCATTCATCAGGAAGCGGTTGCGATTGACGGTTTGCACCGGGCCATCTTCGCACTCGGGCGGATTGTCGCACACGGGCGCGAGCGTGTCCTCGGCGGAAACGCCGATTGTGCCGCGGTCCCAGATGATTTGCACGATCGTGCTGTCCGGAATCGGGATCGTGTCGTTACAGGTTGTGGTCAGGATCTGATCGGTCTCAGACATGACCACGTTAAATTGCGCCCAGAGGGGGGAAGCAGCGAGCAGCAGCGAAAGCAGCAGCAGAATCGTCTTGAAGCTTTCATGGCAGCAGTCTCCTCAAGTGATAATATAACAAAAACGGGAATTCATTCGATGCGATTTAGTGGGGTAATCTGATATATTAATATACAGTGGGGGGGGGGCGGATAATCAACAACGATCAATGACTTAAATGGGTGCATCCGAAGATTATTCGAGTGGCTGGAAACACCACTAAATATCTGAAATGTAACAACATGATGCCCGGTATGCCAGATTGCAACTCAATCTGGAAAGGTCAGCGCTCAAAAAAGACCACCAACTCTACTAAGGAGTGGTTGCTTCTTTCCGCGCAATGGGGTATATTTCCCCATTCTTTACTGCTCCATCAACATCGAGAGACCATTTCATGGATTATTTTCTGACTGAAGATCAGACTTCCCTCAGAGATTTAGTGCGCCAGATCGCCGAAGAGCAGGTCAAGCCGGTGCGGGCCAAATACGACCTCGAAGGGAAGTTTCCCTGGGATGTCGTGAAGGTCTTTGCCGAGGCGGGCCTCTTCAGCGTCGTTGTCCCCGAAGAATACGGCGGGATGGGCATGGGCGTGTTTGAACTGGCAATTATGACCGAAGAGCTGTCGCGGGTCTGCGGTGGGATCGCGCTGTCCGTGGCGGCCTCGGCGCTGGGCACCTTCCCGATCCTGATAAGTGGCAACGACGAGCAGAAAAAGCGCTATCTGCCCAACCTCGCTTCGGGCAAGCATCTCGGAGCCTTCTGCCTGACCGAACCGAACGCGGGCAGCGACGCGGGCTCGATGGCGACACGGGCCGAAAAGCACGGTGACGAATATATTCTTCAACGGCACGAAGATCTTCATCACCAACGGCGGCGTGGCCAATACGCTGACGGTGATTGCCGTCACCGATCCGGCCAAGGGTGCGCGCGGGACGTCGGCGTTCATCGTGGAAAGTGATTACCCCGGCTTCCGCGTGGGCAAGGAAGAAGACAAGATGGGCATCCGCGCCAGTTCGACGGCGGAGATCATCTTCGAAGACTGCCGCGTACCGGCGAAGAATCTGTTAGGCCGCGAAGGCGAAGGCTTCATGATTGCCATGAAGACGCTGGACAAGTCGCGGCCCGGCGTGGCCTCGCAGGCGCTGGGCATTGCCCAGGGAGCGTATGAAGCGGCCCTGGATTACGCGAAGCACCGCGTGCAGTTCGGCCATCCGATCGCGAGCTTGCAGGCGATTCAGTTCATGATCGCCGACATGGCCACGGCCATCGAATCGTCGCGCGCGCTGCTGTACATGGCGGCGAAGAATATCGACGCGGGCGTGAAAGACATCGGCGCGTGCTCGGCGATGAGCAAGCTGCTGGCCTCGGACGTGGCGATGAAGGTGACGACCGATGCGGTGCAGATTTTCGGCGGCTACGGCTACATGCGCGATTATCCCATCGAAAAGTTCATGCGCGACGCGAAGATCACGCAGATCTACGAAGGCACGAACCAGATTCAGCGGCTGGTCATCGCCCGCAACTTGATGCGCGGGTAAATCCGGGAATTGGTTACAAAGAGCGGGCTGTAAGGGTCCGCTCTTTCTTTCTTGGAGAATCACGGGCGGGTCCGAGATTCGCCCCTACGATGTAATCGTGAGATATGCCCATCATTCGTCATTACAAACATCTGCCGCCCGCGGAGAAATTCCATGTCGGCCGCAGGATCTGGCGCTCGATCATCGGCTTTACCGTGCTTGGCATTGGCTTCGCGCTGCTCGTGCTGCCGGGGCCGGCCATCGTTGTGATTCCCGTCGGCCTCGCGATTCTGGCGACGGAATATGCCTGGGCGCGGCGCTATCTGAACCGCTTCAAGGAAGAAGGGGAGAAGCTGGGGAGGATTCTGCTGCCGAACTGGATTGGGCGTCGCCGAAAGGATGAAGACGGAAGGGTGAAGGCTGAAGAAAACGCGGAAACATTGAAACGCTGAAATGTGGACGCGACGGTCCTTTATTTGTTTTGATAAGCGTCCGATTGACTCGGGCGCTCTTTTTCTGTAGATTGTCCGCTGATTCGCGGATTGTCAAGCCCTTTAACCCGTCCTGCGATGACTGATTCTCCCTTATTTGGCGACGCTCCGCCGTCGGTCGATGCGCCGCTGGCCGAACGGATGCGGCCGCAAAAACTGGCCGATGTGGTCGGGCAGGAGCATGTGCTCGGTCCCGAGGGTTTGCTGTCGCGGCTCGTGGCCGGAGGGACGCTGCCCAGTCTGATTTTCTGGGGCGAGCCGGGGACGGGCAAAACCACGCTGGCGCGGATCCTCGCGCGCACTCTGGATTACCATTTCGTGCCGCTCTCGGCGGTGACGACGGGCGTGAAGGAGCTGCGGGGGCTGCTCGAGCAGGCGCGGCAGACGCGGGCCGGGGGGCATCGCACGCTGTTGTTTGTCGATGAAATTCACCGCTGGTCCAAGTCGCAGCAGGATGCGCTGCTGCACGCGGTGGAGGACGGCACGGTGACGCTGCTGGGCGCGACGACGGAGAACCCGTCGTTTGAAGTGATCTCGCCGCTGCTCTCGCGCGCCCGGGTGCTGCGCTTTCAAGCGCTCAGCGCCGAACAGTTGAAGACGCTGCTCTATCGCGCGCTGGCGAATGATCCGCAGTTGCTGACACAGACCGTTGAAATCACGCCCGACGGCGAGCATGCGCTGCTCACACTCTCGGGCGGCGACGCGCGGGCGCTCTACAACGCGCTGGAGATCGCGGTGGCGATTGCGCCGCGGAAGAAGACTCCCACCCCCCCTAACCCCCCCGCCGGCGGGGGGGAACCGATCCGCATCGATCAGAAGCTGATTGAGCAGAGCGTGCTCAAGCGGATGCCGCTCTATGACAAGAAGGGCGAGGCGCATTACGACACAATTTCGGCCTTCATCAAGTCGGTGCGGGCCTCGGATCCGGATGCGGCGATTTATTATCTCGCGCGGATGCTGGCGGCGGGGGAAGATCCGCTGTTCGTCGCACGGCGGCTGATCATTCTGGCAAGCGAAGACATCGGCAACGCCAATCCCACCGGCCTCGTGCTGGCGACGGCGGGGGCCGAGGCGGTGCATCAGATCGGCATGCCCGAGGCGCGGATCATTCTCGCGCAGGTGACGACGTATCTTGCATCTTCACCCAAATCCAACGCGGCCTACAAAGCGATCAGCGACGCGCTGGAGGCGGTGGAGAACGAAACCTTTCCGGCGGCGGTGCCGCTGCACCTGCGCAATCCGGTGACGGGGCTCTTGAAAAGTGAAGGCTACGGCAAAGGCTACGTCTATCCGCATGACCATCCCGGTCACTTCGTGGAAGGCGAGCATCTGCCGCAGGAATACAAGGACCGGATCTTCTACGATCCGACGGATCTGGGCCGCGAATCCGAAATCCGCGCGCGGCTGATGAAGTGGTGGAAGAAACGGCGGAAGGACGATTAACAGGTCGCGGCGACGGTACGCCCCGGTAGTGAGAGTAGACGCGGGCGGCTCTTTTCAGAGCCGCCCGCGTTTTGTTGCGTCAGGCACTGCGCTCAGTGCTGCACGGCGTCGTGCGGCAGGCGGCGGTGGCGCGAGAAAAGCAGTCCGTACTCGCGAGTCACCAGATAGAATTTCTTGTCCGTCAACGGATCGGGATCGGTCCAAATGGCCACGGGAGTGGCGATGCGCACCGACGCTTCCAGCGTCCATGCCGGATCGGCGGGATTATTCGCGGCGTTGGGTTCGGTGGTGCTGAAGATGTTGTACTCGCCGGGTCGCGGCACGGTCCAGCGCAGCTCCATTCCGGCGCCGTTCGGATCATAGTGCACGCGCAGGTCGCGCACGGTATCGCCGGGCTGCGGCGCGGCGGCGGTGGTGATTGCATAGAAATCGTAGTTGCCGATGCCGTAGGAATTTGTTTCACCGGCTACGACGAAGCCCTCGTGCATGGTCTGAATGGCCGTCCACGCGACATCAGCTTGCGGACCGCCGTAGACGCGCGCCCATTCCTGCTGTCCAGTGCTGTCGGTCTTCACCGTAAAGACATCGGTGGTGCTGCTGCCCGTCGGTGCGGTGTAACCGGCGGCGAAAAAGCCACCGTCGGAGGTCTGCAAAATGGCGTTGGCTTCGTCCGCGCCCGGCCCGCTCAGCAGGCGTGACCACTGCTGCCCACCGTCGATGCCGACTTTTAGCAGGTAGACATCGGGGTTTGCCGCTTGGGGCAGCCACGACTGCCCGGCGGCAATGAAGCCGCCGTCACGGGTGAGGGCTACGGCGTTAATCCAGTCCTGATCGGGTCCGCCGTACGTGCGCATCCAGAGTGTATCACCCAGGGAGTTGGTGCGGATCATCAGAGCGTCGCTCCAACTGCCGCCCGCGCTCCAGGCGGAGCCGGCCACGATGAAGCCGCCGTCCGGAGTGACTTGCACGGCGCGGCCTTCGTCGGCCTGGGCCGTACCGTACGTGTGCGACCAGAGCAGTTGCCCGGAGGCGTCGGTCTTCAGTAGATAGACATCGGAACTGCCGGCGCCGAAGGAGCCGGTGATGCCGGCCACGGCGAAGCCGCCGCCCGGAATTTCAGTGACACCGCGGCCGTAATCGCCGGCGGCGCCGCCATACGCGCGCGTCCAGAGCGTATCGCCCGTAGTGGTGAGGCGCAACAAATAGACGTCACTCAGTCCCGCGCCGAACGAAGCGGTGGAGCCGGCGACGATGAAGCCGCCGTCGGCGGTCTGGCGGATGGCGCGCGCGCCGTCATTCCCGCTGCCGCCGATAGCGGCGCGTCCAGACAGTGTCGCCGTCGGACGTGGTGCGGACGAGCAGGACGTCGTGCTGGTTGCCGACCGAGTTGCTCTGGCCGGCAAAGATGAATCCCTCATCGGCGGTCTGCTGCACGGCATAACACCAGTCGTTGCCGTCGCCGCCATAGGTTTGCGTCCACAGCGTGTCCGGACCGCTCTGGGCCCGGGCCATTGCCGCCACGGCGAAAAGGATCAGAAGAAATCTTGCCCGCAAGTGTGTCATCGGATCGCCTGTCCTGTCCGGTAAGATGCGTGAAGAACTGTCTGCTGACAAAAAGGTGCGTGCAGCCATCCCCCCGCCCTCAAATGAACAGGGTACGTGGAGACGGGAAGATCACAGATTTTCAAAGCGCGGGGAAGTGCAGTGTGAGCGTGGTGCCGATGCCCCACTCGGTGTTGAGTTCGAGCCGGGCGCCGTGGATCTCGGCCACGTTCTGCAGAATGCACATGCCGAGGCCGGTGCCGCCGGAGCCTTCACGGGTCGTAAAATAGGGCTCGAAGACATGCGGCAGGATTTCGGGAGCGATGCCGCCGCCGGTGTCTTCGACGCAGACGTCAATGCCGGCCCCCGCGCGCCGCACCGACAATCGCAGTGTTCCGCTTCCGCGTTCCCGCAGAGCGTGGCAGGAATTCAGAATCATGTTGATGATCGCGCTCTCGAGACCGTGAGCGTCACCCAGCACCGTGGGCAATCCCTCTTCGACCTCGAGCGCGAGCCGGTAGTTGGCGGCTGTGTCGGTCGCAGAAAAGCCCCGCAGGGTGCCGGTGGTCGATTCCATCAGCTCCACCGTCGAACGCACGAGCCTTCCAAGATCCACCGGTTCGAACGCGGGCCGCGCGGGTTTGGAGAGGTGGCGCAGATTGCGGACGATCTTCTCGATCCGTTCGGAAAGCGCGTTGATGGTGGCGAGATCCTTGTCAATGCCGCCTTCGAGCGAAATGCCGGCGCGTTTCAGGCGCAGCTCCAGCAGCTCCACGCGGCCCTTGACCGGTTGCAGGCTGTTGTTGATTTCGTGGGCGATGCCGCCGGCGAGCTGATTGATCGTGGACTGCTTTTCCGATTCGATCAATTTGCGTTCGAGCTGCTTCTGCGCGGTGATGTCCTCGAGGATGATGCCGACACGCTCGCGGGCGTCGCGGCCGCGAGGCAACCGGAAAAATGAGTAGGCCAGAGTGTGCTGGCCCGACCGGAGCGTGCCGCGCCGCGTCAAGCCGTGCTCGGCGAAATCCGCGAGGTCCGAGAGCAGGCGCATCAGCGTGTCGCTGTCGCAGAACGGGCTTTCGGCTAATGACGAGCCATGTACGAAAGCCGTGTCGCCCATCAGCCATGCGGTCTGGGGCGAGGCGTATTCGATGCGCAGCGCCGGATCAAGAATGACGATTCCGTGAGGCTGGCTGTTCAAGATGGTCGTCAGGTATTCCTGCAGATCACGGTATTGGGCGCTGGCTTCCTGCTCGGCCTCGATCAGCCGCGCGTTTTCCAGAGCGACGGCGGCGAGCTGGACAAAAGTCTCGAAGAGGACGAGGCTGGTTTCGTCGAAGATACCGGCGAGCCGCGAAGTGTCGACGTAGGCCGCGCCGAGCAGTTTGCCCTTGGAGATCAGCGGCGCGCCCATGATCGAGCGCACCTGCATCTTGGCGATGGACTGCTGCTGCGTGAGGTCGGAGGCGCCCACAACGTCGTTGATGAGCAATGGGCGCCGGCCATCGAGGACCCGGCGGATAATCGTGTGGCTGGCGGCCTGTTCGGCGTTGGCAATTTCGCCGCGTTCCATGTTGCGGGCCACGCGAAAATCCCACTGCCCCGTTTCGGAAACGAGCATGAGGAAGCCGCGCTCGGCTCCGGTCAGTTCGATCACCGCGTCCATGGCGCGTTCGAGAATGGTTGACGTCGAGAGGTCGCGGTTGAGGTCTTCCACCAGCGAAGCCAGCTTCTGGAGGCCAACTTCCACGCCGCGGGCGTCGGTGGCCGCGGATTCCGCTTCCACTCCCGACGTCAGTTCATCCAGATCATCGAAGAAGTCATCCGGCACGGGTCGCTCGTTACGTTTCCTTGAGACGATTGCGCACGCCCAACGCTTCCGACTTGAATTGACGGATGGGCGGCGAGTTCAAATACGGAGTGCGACTGGTTTCCGGCAAGCGCGTGGCAATGGCCTTCAAAACGGCCACGCCCCGGCCATATTCGTCCAGAGCCTTACGGAGGGCTCCTTCTGCCGCCAGACGACGCGCGGATGCCCAATGGAAACGCCAAAGAAAGTCCGGATAAACAGACAATTGGCGCAGCACACGGGGCCGTTCCCGGGCGTCCAGTTCTTCTGCTGCAAAAAGAAGACCATAGACCAGTGTGCGGGCCGCTGTAAAGGGATCCCATTTGATGTCGGCCACTTTCCGTGCCTGGGTCAGTGCCGTGTGGACGCCATCCGCATCCTGTCGCTCGGCGGCTACGGCGCATTCAGTCAGGTGCAGATGCAAGAGGGCTAACGGGTCCATTTCTTCGGAGAGCCGTTCGCGAGCGCGGACCAGAGCCGCCTGCGCATCGTCATGACGACCGCGGCGCGCATAGAGCATCGCCAGCCCTTCCCACGCCTGACCTTCGCCTTTTTTCACTTCCACATGCTGGGCTGCGCTGCGGGCCTCGGTGAGGACGGTTTCGGCCTGCTCGAGTTGATCGAGCGACAAGAGCAGCTTACCCATATAGACCAGCGGTTCCACTTCGCTTTCGCGATCATCCAGCGTCGCGGCGAGGGTCGAGGCTTCCTGCAAATAGGCCTGAGCGCGCGAGAAATCGGCGCGAAAATACGCCAGCTCGCCGAGATTCGAAAGCGTCTGCACCTGCTCGCGCGGGTTGCGCATGCGGCGGAAGAGCGCGAGCGCCTTCAGGTAGTATTCCTCAGCTTCGGAAAGCTGTCCGGTCTCGAGCGCGTCAATGCCGAGATTGTTGTAGATCCCCGCGAGGCGATGGACGTCATTGATCTCGTGGGCGATGGCGGCGCACTGTTGCCAGAGCGCGCGAGCCCGCAGCCGGTCGCCCGACTGCGCCGCTAAAACGCCGAGGTTGTTGTACATGTTGGCGATGCCCTTGCGGTCATGAATCGCCTGATAAACCTCAAGGCAGCGATTCCAGAAGAGCACGGCGGCGTCTACATCGCCGCGATAGAAAGCCGAGGTCGCGACGGTATTCAACAGCAGTGCATGACCGGGATCGGCGGCTCCGGGCGGAATGCGGACGAGGCCGTCTTCGGCGAGGCGGCGCGCCTTATCGGCTTCACCGCGTTTGAAGGCAATCCAGGCCAGCGTGCCGTAGACCAGCCCGGCGCGGCTGTCATTGCCCGGCGGCAGTATCGCAAGGCAGCGTTCGAGAATCGCTTCGGCGTGTTCCGTGTGGCCAAGTTTTTCCTCGAGCATGGCGTAACGTGAGAGCGGCTCGAGCGTCTCTTCCGTCGCGGCGACTTCACCCGCTTCAAGCAACCGGCCCAGGAGATCCGAAGCTTCGCGGATATTGCCTTCGATGTACTCGACCGTGACAAGGGCATGGATCATCACGGCCCGGATGCCGGGAGTCGGGTCGTTCACCAGGCACGATTCGAGGAGCCGTCGTACCCAGCGCAGGTCGCCATCGTCGAGGACTTCGCGCAACGTTTGAGCGGCCTCGGCGGCGGGGGTTTCCCAGCAGCCGGCCGAGAAGTCGTGAAATAATAGTTCGCGGCGCCGGCGCGGATGGCCGCGGAATTCCGGGGCGCTCCAGACACGGTGAAGATCCCGGTGCAGGGAACGCAGCGCGTCGGCATCGAGGGTCTTGTCCAGGCAGGTGGCGACGGCGGGGAAATGCAGCGTGCAACCCTCGTCGGTCTCACTGATCCAGTTGAGATCTAAAAGGGTGTACAATGCTGAGTCGACGTGCTCGCCGGTCGCTGGGTCGTCGTTTACAAGTTGACCGAGCAGGGCGCGGGGCAGGGCTGTTCCCGAGCACGCGAGCGCATGGACAATGTCCCGCGCCGACTGGGGGAGCGTCTGCAATGTCCGTTGAATGTGCTCCACAACGACCGGATGCGGCGGGACGTCCCATTGTCCGGGCAGCAGTTCCCAGCCGGAAATGCCGATCCGCAAATGTTCGCCGGCGACGAGACGGTCGAGAGTGTCTTGAATGGCGACCGCAAATCCGAGGGTGGCGCCAAACAGCTGCTCGGCAAAGATCGGCGCGAAAGAACTTTCCGGAAAAGTCGCGTCGAGAAAGCGATGCACACCCGAAAGGTCCAGCGGCCGCAGTTCCAATGTTACACTGGCGGCGAGCGCGGCGGAAACGTCGGGATCGAGCTGGGCCGCACCCAGAATGCACCACGCACCGGCGGCCTTCGCGTCGTGGATGGTGGTGGCAAGCTCAGCAGCAGGAAATGCGGCAGCGTCGAGGACGATCAGGACGCGGGCATGGGGATCGGCTGCGGCGTTGTCACCGGCCCCGGCGAGAACTCGCGCGGAGATTCCTTCAACCCGCAAGTCGGAAACAAAATCGCGCAGGAGGCGGTGGCGGCCAAGGCCATGTTCACCCCGCACGATTACCGCGGGCGGGCAGGCGCCGGTGCGCAATTCCCCATGCAGACGATTGAGTTCGGTGCGTGCGGCGCGGTTGGAGACGGACGTGGCCGACCGGATGTAGGCCGCGCGCGTTTCGGGCGTTTCGTAGGGGAATTCGGTGCCCTCGCGCTCGTTCAGGAACGCGATCACGCGCCGCGCGGAAGTGGGCCGCTCCTCGGGCTTCAAGCGGATGAGGGCGCTGATGACGTCGGAGAGACCGACGGGCAAATCGGGGCGCACGCGCAGCGGAGGGGGCGCTTCCATCGCGCAACGCTGGCGCGTGGCGGCGAGCGAGTCTTCGTGCTCGAAGGGCAACCGTCCCGTGGCAAGGCGATAGAGCAGCATCCCCGCGGCATAGATATCGCTGGCGACCGTAGCGGGCTGTCCGGCGATAATTTCAGGGGCCATGTAATCGATCGTCCCGACCGTATCGTCACTTTGACCACTGCGCGCCGCGAGGCCGAAGTCGACGAGCTTGAGCAGCCCGAGACCGCCGGATGCGTCCAATTGTCCGAGAATGTTCTGCGGCTTGATGTCGCGGTGTAACAGACTTCGGCTGTGCAAAAACGCCAGAGCGCGGCAGAGACTGACGAGGATCACATGGAGCTGCGGCGCACTCCACGTTTCAGAGAGGCGGTCGAGAGGCTGGCCATCGACAAATTCGCATGTAAAATAGAGTTGCTGCCCCGGCGGTGGGAGCGTTCCAAAGTCGAACACCTCGGGGATATTAGGGTGGACAACGCCGTGAATATGGCGGAATTCGGCCCGAAAGCCGCTCATGGCGGTCTCGTCTCCGAATTCTTTCATGGTCTTTAAGGCCATGATTTTGTTATCTTCTGTGAGTGTCCTCCACGAGACAAACGTCGCCCATACCACCTGAACCGATGGTGCGGACGATGCGATATCGTGAGGCAAACAGAGCAGAAGCCGACATTCCACCTCGGAAAGCTACCAGTTCGGACACTCGTTATATCGTCCAAACAGACTGTGGGCTTGAGGAATTCGGGGGCCTGTTTTCACTCTCGGCGACGCGTGATCCGCCACGTTCATGGGTAAAGCGCGGCGATTTGACCGATTCCCCCCGTTCGTTTCCGCTGCGACTTTGAAAACGCCCGTAAAATCAAGCCTTCCGAAGCGCTGAAAAGGTGGAGATCGCGCCGTCCAAGGCGGTGTGAATTTTCAGGACCCGCAGAAAGCGCTTGATTTTGACTTGAAATAGTATATATATCTTCTTTTAAAGGCATAGTTTGAACATTTCCAAGGCATCGCAGTTTTAATCCCGGCTTTTCTGTCGCTTGACACTGAATCCGCTTTGCCGAGGGCATTGTGCCTGCCGGGACTATTGCATTCATCCCTCTGCTCTGATTCGCGGAATCGCTGCCGAAACGGTTCCGCCCGCAGTCGAGGTCTTTTTCATGAGAAAGAGCAAATCCCCCGCGCGCGAAAAACTTTCGAAACAGTGGAATGATGAGGACGCACTGCTGCACCGGCAGCCGCCGGAAATGCCGTCGGAACCGGCATCGGCCACCGGGGAGATTTCGCGCCTGCTGCATGAATTGAGCGCGCTTCAAGCCGAACGGGAAGACGCGCGCAATCGCTACAGCGACCTGTTCGAATCAGCGCCGCTGGCCTATTGCACGCTGGACGGTGAGGGACGGATCATGGAAACCAACCGCGCCGGCGCAGCGTTGTTCGGTGTTGCCCGCGAGCGGCTGCTGGGATGTCTGCTGCGGGATTTTGTCGCGCCGGAAAGCGCGGAACTCTATCTCGAGCACCAGCAGGCCGTGCTCACGACGCAGATGCCCCAGCAGGTCACGCTGGCGATGACGCGCGGTGACGGCACACCGTTTTTCGCGCACCTCAGTTGTCTCTCCCTCCCGCGGCCGGACGACGCGCCCGCCCTGACGCGCACGATGATTGAAGACAGCACGCGCCTGGTGCAGACCGAGCAGGCGCTGCGACAGAGCGAGGCGCGTTACCGCACGCTCGTGCAGAACATCCCCGATGTGGTCTGGACCCTAGACGAGAAAGGGCGCATCAGTTTCGCCAGTCCGTGCGCGCGGCAGGTGCTGGGCTTCGCCGATACGGAATTCATCGGGTCACCGCTGGAACCGTGGCTGGAGCGGGTTCATGCGGAAGACCGGGCACGGGTAAAAGACGGTTTGATGGCGCTGATCGAAAGCGGCGAGCCGCGGATCGCAGAACTCCGTTTTCAGCGGAACGACGGGGAGTGGATCTGGCTGCGCGTCCATGCCGCCTGCACCGATCACCAGGGCCATTGGCGCGTGGACGGGCTGTTGTCGGACATCACGGAAGAGCGACACGCGCAGGAACGGATCGAGCACTTCAGCGAAGAGCTGGAACGGCAACTGGCGGACGAGCGGTTGCGGGTGGAGCGCCTCGAGCGGCGGCGCGCGGACATGGAAAAACTCGCCGCCACAGGCCGTCTCGCGGCGGCCGTGGCGCACGAGATCAACAATCCGCTGGCCGGAATTCAGAATGCCTTTCAACTCGTCAAGAAAGCCGTGCCGCCTGAACACCCGCATTTCGGATTCCTGGCCCTGATCGACAAAGAACTGGGACGGGTGACCGAAATCGTGCGCCAGATGTATCTGCTCTATCAACCTTCGGTGCGGCAAAGTCTGGAGTGCGACGCCCCGGTGGCGTTGAATGAAGTGCTGTATATTCTGGACAGCACGATCAAGGCCGCCCGGCTGACGGTGGTCACAGAAGTTGAGCCGCGGTTGCCGCGGATTCTCCTCGCCGATGGCGAATTCAAGCAGGTTGCCTACAATCTGATCCGTAACGCTGTGCAGGCTTCGACCGAAAAGTGCACCCTGGAACTTGGATTGAAACGCCACGGAGATTTCGTCTGTCTGCGGGTCCACGATCACGGTTCGGGGATCCTCGACGCCACGCTGCCGCATATCTTCGAGCCGTTCTTCACGTCGCACCACGATCCCGAAAACGCCGGCATGGGACTCGGGCTCTCGGTGACGCGCAGCCTGGTGGAGAACGCGGGCGGGCACATCGACGTGACCACCGAGGTCGGAAAAGGCTCGACCTTTACCGTGACCCTGCCCGCCGTGCTGACGGCCTCCGGATCGCTGGTGCAATAGCGACCGGGCCGGAGAGTTCCGGTTACGGTTATCACAGGGTCGCGAGAATGAGAAAGCCCGGGAAGCGATTCCCGGGCTTGTTGCGTTCTTGTAACGTGCTGCGTCAGTGTTGACGCGGCGTGTATTCGAAGCGCGGCGCGTGGCGCAGGGGCGCGGGCGGCTCGGAAGATGTGATCACAAAATAATACAGCCGCGGCGTCGCGAGCAGCAGCGCGCCTGTGTGGACAAAGGTCGAGTCGGAGGTGGTTCCGACGAGTTCGGCGTTTGAAATGTCGAAATCGCCGTAGGGGCTGGCCAGAATCCGGTAACTGACAGCATTGACGGCGGGATTCCAGCGCAGGATCATGTTGCCCGTTTCGGGATCGGGAAAGGCCGTCAGGCCGGTGACACGTCCCGGCAGCGGAGCGATACCGTATTCGTCGGCGCCGATATCGGGCGGATTGTTGCGCGATTCGCCGTCCACGTCCCAGGCAACCTGCGCAAGGTATGTACCCGCCCCGCTAAGCAGCGTATTGGCGGCGTAAATGTGCAGATCGGTGGGAGTAAGGAATTGCGGATCGCCGGCGACGCTGTTCAGGTCGCGGCCCGTAAACTGCCAGGCGGCGAGCGAGGGCGCGCTGGTAATCGCGTCGCGCCCCGTGAAAAAGCCCATCCCCATGCCGTAAATGCAATTGTGGTCAGACGGCGAAAGGAAGCCGCTCTCGCGCCAGATGCCGATGCAGATCGACGTTGGCTCTTCGATGGAGATGACATTGTTCAGCAGCGTCGCCGTCGTCAGCGAGGAGCCGAGGTGGACGCCGACGATCGCCGTGTCCGCCGCGATATTGTTGATCCGGATGCTGTTGTGATAGACGTAGCTCGTACCCGAGCCGAGATAGAGGCCATAGGCCCGCCCGCGGTTGACGGTGTAGTCGTAGATGCAGTTGTTATAAAAGTAGGCGACCGTGCCCGCCCCGGTCCCCGGGCTGCTGTAGATCGCCGTGGTCAGGGGGAAGGTGGAGATGTAGCTGTGGCGCAGGTTGTGGATGCGATTGTTGTAGACATACACCGTGTCGTTCACCGTCAGACCCGAGACGTAGACGCCGTAAACGCTGATCACGTCGCGGCCCGAAGGTTGAATATCATTGTCGTGGATGCGGGCGCGGGTGACATTGTCGAGGTAAACGCCGTAGTTGCCGCCCGTGATGGTGCAGTTGCGGACTTCGAGGTCGCTCGAACGATCGCCGGAGGCGCCGCCTTCCAGCCGTACGCCGTAATTGACGCCGCTGATATGCGCGTTGTCGATCAGGTTGCCGTCGTTGCCGAGGAAGTGGATCTTGACGCCGCGCGTCGAACCGTTGGCGCTGTCGCGGCCGACGATTTCAAGGTTGCGGATGCTGTTGCTGTCGGCGCCGTTATCGATCAGCACGCAAACATTGACCGTTCCGCCCGCGTGCACGCCGATGCCGTCGAAAATAATGTGATCAGCGCCGTTCAAATGCAGCACACTGATGCCGGTGTCGGAAGCGAGGATGGCCGGGTCCGCTTCCGCCGAGCGGAACGTCACGGGATGCTGGTCGCTCACGCCGGTGATTTCGGGAACGTTAAACGGCGGATATGTGCCCGCGTAACAGTTGAAGACGACCTCGCCGCCCACGCTGCGCAGCATCATGTCACTGAGCGCCGCGTTGAAGTCGAGGTAGTGCGTCAGGCCGCCGCCCAGGTCATACTGCCCGGCCAGCGGCGTACCCACGATGGTAACGGCGGCGCTGACGGTGTCGTTGGTCAGAACGGTGTCGCTGGGGCAGAAAACCTGCACCCGCAGGTTGCCGACGTCATAGCCGAGATTGGGTACGGTCCAGGCAAAGACTACCGTGTCGATTTCGGCCATCAGCAAATTGACGTAGACGGTGGTCTGGGTCACGTTGTTATAGAGCAGCGAAACGGGAACGCCGTTACCGGGGGTCGACCCCACATTCTGCACGACGGCGCGAATCTGCGCCTGCTGGCTGGCGGTATAGCGGGTGGCGAGGTTGACGAAACCCTGCACGGCGAAGTCGTTCGCATAGGGCGCGAAGAAATATTCGTCCAGGCCGATGTCGGGCGGCGAGCCGCGCGTCTGGCCGTCGAAGTCGGTGGTGATGCCGACGACGGGTGTACCGGTGGCGTTCAACAGCCCGATGGTGGGCAGCACATGCAGGTCGGTGGCGCTCATGTAACCCGGATTCCCCGCCACTGAATGAACGTCGCGGCCCGTGCCCGCCTGCCACTGGGCGAGCGTGGTATCGGCCGTGATACTGTCCCGTCCCGCAATGAAGGCGCCGCCGGAATCGGGGCCGCAGATGGCGTTGTAATCGCTGATCAGTGACCCCGCGGAGCGATTCAATCCGCAGCTCGCGGTCGTCGGCTCGGCCACACGAAAGACGTTATTCTTCAGCGTCACCATCGTGCTCGCGGTCGACTCGTAGAAGCCATTGATGCCGAGCGTGCCGCCTGTTGAAGCGACGTCGCCGATGTCGACGCTGTTGTAGTAAAATTCGACCGTGCCGCCGCCGGCGCGGATGCCGTTAACCGAGCCGTTGCTCTGCACCTGAAAATCGTAGATTGCGTTGTTGTACGCGCGCAGCCCGGCGCCGGCGCTGGTGTAAATGCCGTTGGCGCCGGAATATGTACGGAAGTTGTGAATCCGGTTATTCTCGCAGATCGAAATGAAGCCCGAAGCGTGCGCGGCGACGTTGATGCCGTAGATTTCCGTGTTCGAGCCCGTGAAACCCGGCTGGATGTCGCAGCCTGAGATGCGTGTGTTGTTCTGGCGCTCGAGATAGACGCAATACTTGCCTTCCAGGATCTGGCAGCCGACAAGTTCGTTGCCCACGTCCGACGTGCCGCTGATGCCCACCGCGCGGAAGGCGTAGTGGCCGCCGCGCAGCACGCAGTTCTCGATACGGTTGTAATCGTTGCCGCCGCCGTTGATGTAGACGGTGTTGGTGGAGGTCGTGGAGACGCCCGCGCCGGTAAGGGTGGCGTTCCGGATCGTGTTGCGATCGGCGTTCCCGGTGAACTCCACGGCCCGCGTATTCGTGCTCGTCGCTGTGATGTCGATCCCGTCGAACAGCAGGTAGTTCGCGCCCACGAGGCGCAGTGTGCCGGTCGGGTTATGCGACGTCACCTCAACCGGCTCGCTGGACGAGATTTCATAAAAGGTCACGATGTTCGTGGCGCTGACGCCGCCGATGAGGCCGATCGTCAGCGGTTCCGGATAGACGCCGCCGTGAACGAGAAACATCACCGGTCCGGCGACGCCGCGCGCATGCAGTTGCCCCACGGCCACGGCGAGCGTGGTAAACTCGAAGCCGTCACCCACTTCATAGGGACCGTTCATCGCCTGGCCGACCACGACCACGGTATCGGCAAGACTGTCGTTGGCCAGCACGGCATCGTCCGTCAGGAACGAGCGCACCACGAGGGCGCCGGTGTCGGGAGCGAGCGGCGTGGTCCAGTCGAACCAGACGGTGTCGGTTTCATCTGGCAGCAGCGAAAGCAAAGTCGTGTCCTGCAGCACACCCTGGTAGAAGAGACGGATCGGGACGTTGGTCTGCGCAGCGCTGCCCCGGTTGGTGACGCGCGCCCCAACGGTGTAAGGCAGCAGTTCGCCGTAGATCGGCAGAATGTTCAGCAATTCCATTACGGCATATTCCGCGGTGGGCGCCGCATACGTGTATTCGTCGGCGCCGATGTCGGGCGGACTGAGCCGCGGCGCGGCGTCGATGTCGTCGGTAATCCAGGCGATCGGATTTCCGGCGTTGCTGAGAAAGCCGACGGTCGTCTGGATATGCAAATCGCTCGTGCTGACAAAGCCCGGATCGCCAAACAAGCCGTGATCTTCGAAGGGCGTTGCCGCTTGCAGCGCCGGGAGTGTGGTGTGCGGATTTCCCACGCCGAATGCGGCGAGGGTATAGTTGCTGCCACTCTCGTTGGTGTAAACGTTGTAATCGAGCACGTCCGGCTGGTAGGAAGCCAGCGAGCCGTAATAGCCGTAGACCGTGTTTGTCTGTTCGGGCCGAGTAGAAGATGTTATTCTCGAACACGTGCGTGCCCGTTCCCGTGCTCTGGTAGACAAGGTAGACCGGACCCGTGCTGGCGATGTCGTCGACCCGGATACTGTTGTAATAAACCCAGGCATTGCCGCTTTCCAGCGAGATGCCATGCACGACAGAATTGCCCGTGGTCTGAAAACCGTAGCAGAAATTGTTGTAAAGATAGACGTTGCCGAGCACCGACTTGATCCGCGCGAGGCCCGCGCCCACGCCGCCGCCGACGGAAATTATTTCGTGGACCTTGTTGCGGTAAAACAAGACGGAGTCGCCGGAAAGCTGCGTGTCGGCGTAAAAACCGTAAGCGCCGTCGGTCGTCGAACCGATGGATGTGAGCTGGATGTCGTTATCACGCGCGACGAGAGTTTTAACATAGGTGCAGTAGACCGCCGTGCGGATGTTCTGCATCGTGCAGTTTTCAATCAGAAAATCGCGCGACTGCTGCCCCGCCGCCGAGAGACTCGTCAGGTGGAAGGCCTTCCAGGCCGTGGTGAGTGTCAGGTTGCGGAAGACGTTGCTGTTGTTCAGCGAGCCGTACATATAGACGCAGTAATTCTGCGAGTTGCCGAAACCCGGCCCCGTGAACGTCGCGTTCAGAAAGCGGTTATTCTGCGACGTGTTCGTGATCCACACGCACTTCTGGGTGTTGCCGCCCGTGACGGCAAGGTCGATGCCGTCGAAAATGAAGTTGTCGCCGCCGCTCATTTTGAGCACGGCGTCGACCGCGGTCGGACCCGTATAATTCAAACGGGCCGTGCCCGAGGCGTCGCGGAAGGTAATGGTGCTGGTGGGGCTGGCGCCGTTCACCTGATTCAGGATGATGGCTTCGTTGTAGTCGCCGCCGTAGACGTTGAAGACCACAGGCGCCGAAACGCCGCGCGAGTTCAGCGCCACGATCGCTTCGGTGATCGTCGGATAGTTCGCCGCGCCGCCGCCGACGTCGTATGACCCGGCCAACGGTTGTGCCCAAAGCACGCCCGGCAACATCAAACCCAACATCCCGATTCCGATCAGAACCCATAATCGCTTCATTGCGCACAACCCTCCTGAGGTGATCCGCCGACGTAATGTTCGGCCTTCATAGAGCAGCCCTAAAATCTGCATTATCCTCTTAAAGATACACACGGTGCCTCGTAGAGTCAAGTGTCAGCATACACTTTAAGAATCCGTCATCCGCTGCTTAAATTGCTTTATCATTTATCGCCACTATGAAGTTGATGAAGCGGCCAGGCCTCACGCCGGGTCCGGGCCGCAGTCCTTGCCGCATCTCCCCGATTTCCGGCAATTTTCACAATTTCAGGAAGATCTGCACGGCTCCCGCCACCAAACCTGTGTGCTGGGGAAGGCACAGCCAAAAAGCACTGATCAAGTTCGATCGGCTTTATGTAACTGTCCCACAGCGTGAAGGCAGGGGTTCCTAATCTCCATTATCGGCGGCAAAGTGTCGCGAGTCGAGCCATCACAGCCATGAAAATGCATAGATAATGCCAATCCCATCAGATTATTTTGCTGCATGCCTCCTTTCGGCGAAAAAAAAGCGGGCATGCGAGCCCGCTTTCCGCCAGAATGGTGTGCGCACACGATTACTTCAGCAAAATCAGTTTTCGCGTTGTGATTTCCCCGTCTGCTTCTAAGCGTACGAAATAGATTCCCGTGGCCATTGCGCCGCCATGCAGACCGATGCGATGCGTACCAGCATTTTGTGTGCCGCCTGCCAGGGCGGCAATTTCTTGCCCTAACGTGTTCAAAATTACAAGCCGCACGGCAGCGGTGCGAGGCAGCGTGTATGTGACCGTTGCCCGGGCATTGAAGGGATTCGGATAGACGCCGAGATCAAAGCGAAGGGGTACGATGAAAAGCTCTTCCGCACGGCTCGGCTCGAACAGGACATGCAGCGTGTCCCGCACCGCCGGGTCGAGCGGTTGCTGCGCGTAGTCCACGAGTTCGAGGATGATTTCGTTGTCTCCGTCCTGCAAGGCAGCCAGCGAGACCGGATTTAGCGTCGTGTGCCATGCCACCGTGTCGCCATTGACGATGACGGCGACCACGCCGTCGCCGCCGGCCGCCGCCACAAGGAAATGCTCCACGCTGAACGCCACCGCTTGCGGCAAAACGGCGACCATCGTGCTCTCGGCGGGCGCCGTAATGCTGATGGCCGCCGGCACGGGTGTCAATGGTCCCAGCGTACCCGTGGGATTCACGTTCTGCAGATAGATGTCGCCTTCATCGTGACGCATGTCCCACCACACGGCGACGACTTGCCCGGCGGCGTTAACGGCCGTGGCAAGATAGGCCTTGGCGCTTTCTACGGCGCTGAGAGTATTGGTGTAAGGGGCGGGCCAGACAGGCAAGCCCTCGCTATCCACGCGAAACGCAAGCAGTCGACTGGCCGCTCCCGTGGCGGCAAAACGCCGGAAATAGGTGACGATGGCGCCGTTATCCTGCGGTTGCGCGACGATGCTCAGGCACTGTTCGGCAGCGAGTGGCATAAAGGCGACTCCGGTTCCCCACTGCAATGCGCCGGCGGCGTTCAACTTCTGCCCACCCACGCCCCAGGTGCTTTGATTCAGACCGGAGATCTGGTAAAAGAGCAGCACGTCGCTGCCGCCCGGCACACGCACGAAGGTGGGGTTCATCTGCATTTCGCCGGTCGTCGTTGCCACCTGCACGCCGTTGGCGGTCCAGGCCGCCGTGCCGTTGGTCGCCACGTGCTGTGCGTATGCGTGATAGGTGCTGAGGTCGGGGGCGGCAGACCAGCAGGCGTAGGCGCCGCCGGCGCTGTCGGCCATGATCTCGGGAATGGCCTGCGGACTGATGCCGTCCGTGGCGGCGATCAATACGCCGCTGTCGCCCCAGAGTGGCGCGCCGGTGGCGCTGAATTTCTGCATGTAGAGATGCCGCGGGCTCGACGGCTCATGCCCCATGTGGCGCAAATAGAGCAGGATCACGCCGTCGCTTTCCGCGGCGACGATGCGCGGGCGCGAAAGCGCGATGCTGTCCGTCAGCGTGATCGTCGCCGGACTCCACAGGTCCTGGCCGACGCTGCTCAGCTTTCGCAGATGGATGACCGTCGTCGTGTCGCGATCCTCGCTCCAGGCGATAACCGCGTTATTGCCGGTAGTGCCCACGATGCGTGGATCAGGTTCGACGTTAGTGTTGTTCGAAACGGTGAAGCCGTTAATGCCCCACATGAATTGCCCGCTGGGGGAAATGCGGTAGGCAAAAAATATCGCCGTCGTCGCCGTTGCGGATATCGTTGAGGGCGATAAGCACATTGCCGCCCCCGTCCACTTTCAAATCGTAGTCGGTCAGCACCGTGTCCTGCTCATGAGTGCTGACGGGCAGTCCGGCTGACCATTGCAGCACGCCCGCCGCGTTCACGCGCTGCATGAACGTGTCGAAATTGCCTTCCCACGCATCCTGATAGACGATGACACAACCGCCGTCGGGCGTAGCCGCGATTTGGGGCCGCGTCTGCTCGTGCACGCGCCCGGCCACCATCCGGTTCGAATTCGGCAGCGCCGGCCACTGCCCAACGGCTACCCCCGCGAGCAGCACTCCCAACAAACCGCAAAGAAGACGTTTCATGCTGTTCACCCTCCCTTGAAAAATGAAAATAAAAAATGAAATAGGATTGGAAATACTGCCTGTCGCCGTCGTGGCCTTCAAGGCCGCGATGATACGGGAGCCGTCGCCGTCATGGCCTTCAAGGCCGCGATGATACGGGAGCCGTCGCCGTCATGGCCTTCAAGGCCGCGATGATACGGGAGCCGTCGCCGTCGTGGCCTTCAAGGCCGCGATGATACGGAGTAGGCGCCTGCCTTCCGGCTTTTCACCAGCTACATCCGCGCAACCCGGCCGAAAAGCGCGGGGCTTCAGCGCAAATGCAGGATCGGTACCCGTTGTGTGATGTCGCGCCCCTCCACCGACAGGAAATATGCACCCGAGGGAAGTTGGCTCAGGCTTTGGTCGGCGATGGAAACGCGCCGCGCGCCCTGTGACAATTGCTGCGTCCACACAGTACGGCCCAGCAGGTCATAGATCGTCAACGCTTGGGCCGACGTGGGCAGTTCGAGGTTCAGAGAGGAAGTAAAGGGATTGGGATAGGCAGAAATCATCGCTGTCTGCGGCGGGCGGGGATTCTCCGCCGCATCATTGGGTGGGGGAAAACCATACGCGTAAAGCCGGAGCTGCAGGTACAACTCGCCTTGATCTGCGCACATAGCAGTGAAGGCAAATTGGCCGCTATCCATCGCGACAATCGAAAAGCTACCGGCACGCGTCAAGGGATCAATG
Source organism: uncultured bacterium (assembly GCA_963735175.1). GTDB lineage: Bacteria > Electryoneota > RPQS01 > RPQS01 > RPQS01 > CAVTJX01. The sequence goes on from CAVTJX010000003.1 coordinate 24,318, forward strand.
ACGGCAGGTGTTTGGACCCAAGTGCCGTCAGCGGCGCGATATGCCCATCTCATTCCGGGGTAACGATTCCATATAAAAAGGCAATTCCCTGCCGAATCGGTCCGCATCGTGCCGTAACCACCGAATGACGAATCGAGCGTATAAGCTTCCTGCACCTGCAAGGACGAGTCGAGGCGGATATAAGCGAGGTCCACCGTGTCCGAACTGACCATAAAATGAAAGTCGTAGTTGGCATCAATCCCGAAGTCATGGACATACCATGAGGAAACGTCTTGTCCGAAGGGATGATAGACCGTTTGGCTGGTGTCCTCGCCAAAGCGGACCAGCAGAATCTCGGTGCCGGGAAAAAGATCATTCCGCATGGCTGCCCAGGGAACACCGTCCGGCCCGAGGTGGATCTCCGGATCTACGCCCAACGTCACGCCGTCAATGGGCTGGTGCCAGATCTGGGTGTCGGGCCCGGTCACTTTGAACCGGTAGTAGTAGAACGGTTCCACATTGCCCACCAAGTGGATGGTCTGGTCGGACGCGCGGTAGGCGGCGGACAAATCCCAACTGGGCGGGCCTTCGCCGCCGCCGGGATACCCCAGCAAGGTGGTCGGCATGATTACGTTCCCGTCGGAGCCATGCCCGGACAGGTACAGACCGTGCCGCCAGTCCGGCCCTTGCCTCTGGCTGAATACACACCAGGAATTCGCGCCATCACCGACCACCGACGTGAAAAACGGGAGACACTGCGGATCGGCAAAGGCGTCGAGCCGCATCGTATCCGTGAGCACCTGACCGTAGATATCCGTGCGCAGATAATACGTTCTATGATTGGTAACGCTGCTTCCCATCCAGGCAATGAAATAATGATGAACGTGGCCGAGCGTGTCCATCACGGAGCCACATTGCCGGACCTGTCCCGCCGGAGGGAAATCGGTCAGTTGGTACGACTGCCATTCCTGCGCCCACCCCGAGGAAGCGCACCAAAACATGATGAAGAGGCACAGACAAGCTTTCATGGATTGTTTACCTCTAAGTACAGAAAAAGCCCTGCCGAGAGCACGGCAAGGCTCAGAAAAAAAATCTACCGTCGACAACACACCGCAGCATTCATCCATCTTGGCCGCCCCTCCCAAGGTTGCCCGATCAATGGTTGCACGAGGTAAGATACGCCCCTGTGGGACAATGTCAAGTAGTTTGCGTGAGATTTCGCAGCCACCAAGTAGAGCATTGTAGATGCAACCTGATATTACCTCATCAGTTGGTTCTTTATGCCGCCGAAAAAAAACGTTGCTTTTCCCGAATCCAATAGCTATGTTTTAAATGCCATATTATCTAACAATTAAATTGATCAAACCGGATCAGTCTTGAACATTCATCAGGACTGTTCCACTATGGACAATCTGCTCTGTTTTTTGCGTGTCTAAGAAGAGCTAATTCATTGCTTTCCTTCGCTATTTATACCCTTAGAAGCGATCCGACGCATCACCGGGGTGTGCTGTGAGCCTGCCGCTTGTTACCTTCGTTTTGCCGGAGAAGAGCGAGCGGCCAACCGGCGGTAACCACTTCAACCGGCTGCTGCTGGCGGCGCTCAAGGCGGCGGGAGAACCGGTGCGCGAAATGCGCTTCGCCGAACTCCTGCGTTTGCCGCGCGAGGCCGCGCCGCCCGTGGTGTTTGCCGACGGGCTGTTGTTTGTGCTCACTGCCGAACTGCGAAACGCCGTGCCGAACGCGCCGCTGTTCTGGATCGTGCATTATTTTCCCAGCCTCAGCGCCGCCCTCGATGCCCCGACGCGCACGCTCTGGCAGCAGGTGGAACTTGCGGCCTACGAGGCGGCGGCGGGCTTCCTCGTCACCAGTGAATTCGCGCGCAGCGAACTACGCGCGCGCGGCGTGGGGCATAAACCGATTCTGCTCGTCCCGCCCGCGCTCGCCCTCGAAGCCGGCTATGTGCGCGTGCCCTCCGACCGGCTGCGCGCGCTGATGGTCGCGAATCTGACGGCGAACAAAGGCATCCGCGAGTTTTTGAGTACGCTGGGCGATGAGCTGACGCGCGACCTGCGCCTGCATATTGAAATCGTAGGCCGTGAAGATCTCGAGCCTGAATATGCCCGCGCCTGCCGCCAACTGGTGCGCGCACACCCGCAACTGCAAAATCGCGTGCGTTTTCTCGGTGAAGTCGCGGGGGACGCGCTCCGCCGCAGTTACGCGCGCAGCAATCTCTTCATCTCCGCCTCCGCCACGGAAGGCTTCGGCATGGCGCTCGACGAAGCGCGCTCCTTTGGGCTGCCGATCTTTGCGCTCGCCGGCGGCAACTCGCGGGCGCACGTTGAACCCGGCGGCAACGGCGAATTGTTTGAATCGCTGGGCGCGCTGGCCGAGGCGTGCGTCAATCTCGCCCGCGAGCCGAAACGGTTAGGATCCTATCTGCGCGAAGCCGTGCGGCTGCGGCCGCGCGAACGCTATACCTGGGCCGACGCCGCGCGCGCATTTGTGCAACAGCTCGAACCGCTCTTGGTCAGTGGGGAGGCGCGCACCCCGCTGCCCCGGGAGATCCAGCCATGAGCCCGTTTCATAAAATTCTCTGCCCCGTGGATTTCAGCACCCCCGGCCACGCCGCGCTGACGACGGCGGCGGCGCTGGCCCAGCAGTTTGCAGCCGAGTTGTGGGTGATCCACGTCGTGATGCCCGTGACGTCCATGCCCGTGCCCACCGTCTTCCCCGAAGCGGTCAACGTGCCCGGAGTGCAACTCGAAATGGAAACCGCCGCCCGGCAGGCGTTGGATGACACCCTCGCCAATCATGTTCCCGCCGCTGTGCGTGCCCACTCCATGGTTCTGGAGGGCGATCCCGCCGACGAGATCGAGCGCTTCGTCCCGGATCATGGCATTGACCTGATCGTGATCTCCACGCATGGCCACAGCGGCCTCGAACGGCTGATGTTCGGCTCCGTTGCCCAGCGCGTGATCCGCGCCGCCCCCTGCGCGGTACTCTCGATCCGCGCCAAACCGGCGAAAGCCCATCACGAAAAGTGAGCGGCGAAGCCCGCGATAATTCGCTCCCGGCAAACGGCGGCCTCCGGCCGCCGTTTGTTTCTGGCCATGGAGCGTTTCGCAAGGCTGATGTCGAATCGATCTCCCCGGCGGAATGACGTCGTGGCGCCGAAACGCAGAACCGGCGCCGCGGCTCCGAGAATGTAAAGCGGGCGGCCCTCAACGGACCGCCCGCCTGCATGCTGGAGGATGAAGCCCTCTTGCTCTTCATCCTCGATACTTCTTACTTCATACTTACTTCGTGAGTGCGTCCAGTTCGTTGACGAGGCTCGCGAAATAATGGACGAAGGCCTCGATGGGAGCGGGTGTCGCCATATCCACGCCCGCGTCCTTCAACAGCTCCACCGGGTGCTTGGAACTGCCGCTTTTCAGGTAGGTCAGGTAGCGGTCGTGCGCGCCCATTTTCGTCTTGTCGCCGTTGGCTTCGGCGCGAATGTCCTGCGCCAGCGCCACCGCCGCCGCGTAGCTCGTGGCGTAGGCGTAGACGTAATAGCCGCGGTAGAAGTGCGGAATCGTGGACCACGAATAGCTCGAAAGCTCTTCATACTCTGCCGCCGGGCCGTGCCATTCTTTCAGCAGCTCGCCGTAGAGTTTATTGAAGCTGTCGGCGGTGAGCGGCTTGTTCTCCTCGCCCATCTTGTGCGCTTCCCATTCCCACGTGGCAAACATCACCTGCCGGTAATAGGTGTCGCGGCAGGCGTTGGCGTTTTGTTCCAGCAGGTAGACCAGTTCGTTCTTTGCCTTCGCCTTTTCCGCTCCCGTGGCGCTCTTGTAGGCTTTGCGGGCCGCGTCGAGCATCTTCATCGCCATCAGTGTCTCGTTGGTCGTCGAGGCCACTTCGGCATTGAAGATCGCGTAATCTTTGTCGGGAAACGGCTGGTTCTTCTCGGAATACCAGGTGTGCATCGAATGGCCGACTTCGTGGGCGATGGTCGAAGCGTCGTCCAGCGTCAGGCCCTTCTGATAGTCGAAATTGTAGAGCATGTAGGGATGCACGCCGTAGGTCGAGGCCGAGTATGCGCCGTCGCGTTTGCCGTTGCTGGCATACGCGTCCACCCAGCCGTTATGCGGATCCAGCGCGTGGCGGATGTCCTTGACGTATTCGGGGCCGAGCGGCGCCAGCGCGTCCGCCACCATGGCCACGCTCTGGTCCCAGGTGTAACGCTGCTCTTCGCCTGCCGATACGTTGACGTAGTAGTCCCAGTGGCGGTAGTGGTCGAAGCCCAGCAGCCGTTTGCGGAGCGCGTCGTACTTGTGCAGCGGCGCCGTGTTGGCGCGGGTCGTCTTCACGAGGTTCTCATACACGGACGTCGGCACGAAGTTCGGCGCCAGCGAATGTTCGAGCGTGGTCGGATAGTGGCGCGCCTGTGTCAGGTAAATGTCCTTCTTGATATTGCCCGCCATCAACGCCGCCAGCGTGGTCGCGTAGGTCTTGTAACCGTTCCACACCGCTTTGAAATACTCTTCGCGCACGCGGCGGTCCTTGCTCGTGCGGTAACTCACCCAGCCCGAGTAATCCGTCTTGATCGAATCGCCCTTTTCGTCCTTGATCCAGCCGAATTGCAGATCCGCGTTCGTCATCTTCGAATAGACGTCGGCGGGCGTGCCCGTAATGTTGCCGGAGAGCGCGAGAATGTTCTCTTCCGGCGCCGAAAGCGTATGCGCGGCCAGTGCGTACATGTCCTCGTATTGCTTGCGGTAGGAAGCCAGCTCCTTATGCCGCGCCACCCAGCCCAGCACGGTTTCCCGCGGAAGCTGCAATAGTTCCGGCTCGACCCACGAGATATTCTGACCGTAGTCCACCATCAGGTTATTCACCTGCTGTTCCTTGCCCGCCCACTCCGAATTGCCGAGGTCCACGTCGTAATGGCGGCCCACATAGCTGTCGACCTGCTCCAATCGGATCAGGATGGATTCGTTCAGTTTGTTATAGTCGATCAGGCTTTGGGCGGCGTTGGTTGCCTTCGGACCGGCAAACGTCCCCTTAAAGGCGACGAACTTGTCAAGGTCCGTGGCGATGCCCTGCATGGACTTCTGCCAGTCGGCTTCGGTCGCATAGACATGCGTGGGATTCCACTTGTACAAGTTGTCGATCGTGGAACGTTCGATTGCCAGCGCGGGCAGCGTTCCCAAAAGCAACAGCGATAACAGCGTGTTCAGCCGTCGGTGAGACATGGATGGTCCTGGTTATTCGGTGCGAAGGAGATGATTTTGAAACGATAGGCCGGGGGAAATCGGGGATGCAGCAAGCGGTTGTCTTGTTGAACGCGCCGCTTGCCGCCGTGTTCCACAAGACTTGATATTGTGAGGCTTGACCGCCGGATTGCAGTTGACAATCGGTGTCGTCTTTCGTAGCTTACATCTGACCGGGCGTGGTTTCGATGAAAACCCACGAAATGACCGCATCCGGCAAATTCGTTGTCAACTTACCGCCACTCCATCAGAGTCTTACCATGAAAAAATGTTTCACTTGGCTCCCGTTCATCCTCGGCTTCGTGCCTGCGGCACTCGTCCCGTTAGCCGCGCCCGTTCACGCTGAAACCAAAGAGTTTGCGGCCAAGGGGGTCAGTATCACCTTCGATGTTTTGCTTCCTGTTAGCCCCGACACCGCCTTTGCAGCCGCGACCGGCGATGTTCTGCCGTGGTGGGATCACCATTTCGCCGCGGCGCCCACAGCCCTGTACATCGAACCGAAACCCGGTGGCGACTTCATGGAAATCTTTGACATTGCCGGAAATGGCGTGCGTCACGCGGAAGTTACTCTGGCAGAGCGGGGCAAGCGGCTGCGGTTTGAAGGTGCGCTCGGTTTGGCGGGCGCGGCGTTAACACTCGTCACCACGTGGGAATTTCTGCCCGATTCGGCGGGCACGCGCCTGCGCCTCACCTGCAACGCCGCCGGGCAAATGGAAGACAATACCGGCGAAAGTTTAGAGCGTGTCTGGCGCCACTTCCTCGAGGAACAACTCAAGACCTACATTGAATCCGGCCGCTATCGCGAGAAGTGGACGAAGTAGTCCGCCCGGCAGCTGCATGAAGACAACTTCAGGGAGATCCAGCCGGCGGCGCAGCCGCGCGGCCATCACCGGCGCCAGCGCCTCGGATCGAACGTCACGTTCGCGAGCGCAACAATCGGGCTGTTCGACCGCTCGCATGGGGTAGACGGGTTACCTCTGTCCCTCTGAAATTGTAAGGAATTGATAAATATGAAACAGCGCATGGGTTTGGGATTGCTGTTGGCAGTGTGTTGGGCGTTGCCTGCGGGCGCGGATTCGACCCGTGTGGTTGCCGGTGGAGTCTTTGGAAACTGGACGCGGGCCAACAGTCCCTACGTGATTGATGGCGATGTCACGGTCCCGGTGGGACAGGTATTGGAGATCGGTGCGGGCGTTACGGTCTACTTCACCGGTCACTACTCGTTCACGGTCAACGGAGAACTGAGCGCCCAAGTAAAGTACCCCCGCCGGCTGAAACTGCGCCGCAGCGAGCAAGACCGGATTCGCTTCACCACCGACCTGGTCGCCAATCCCACGGGCTGGGCCGGCATCCGCTTTGTCGATGCCGATGCGAGCGCACTCGCGGACTGCATTATCGAATATGGCCGGGCAACGGGTGAAGCAACCGCGCGTCAGGGCGGGGCGGTTTTCTGCGCCAATTCCGCCGTGAGTCTGGCCAACTGTATGATCCGTGAGAACCGGGCGCAAGGCCCGGGCGGAGCGATTGCCGCCATCGGCAGCGAAGTGTCCATTGCCAATTGCGAAATCGCCGAAAACAGCGCCGGGGATCACGGCGGCGTAATCTTCGCCTCCGGCGGCAGCCTGTCGCTCGCCAACGTGTCGCTGAATAATAATACCGGCGGCGCGATTCGCGTCGTTGACAAGAGCGGACTCTCGCTGGCCAATTGTTCCATCAGCGGCAACCATGGCGGCGGCGCGCAGGGCGGCGGGATCAACGCCTCGGACGCCGAGATCAGCGTCGCCAACTGTTCTATCAACGGCAACGAAAACGGTGGCATTGCGCTGCTGGCAAAAAGCGAACTGTCTGTCGCCAACTGCTCCATCCACCATAACCGCGGCGCGGCGCAGGGCGGCGGCCTCTACTGCTCGGCCTCGGAAGCGACCCTCGTCAACTGCTCGATCAACGACAACAGCGCCGGTGGAATCTATGCCGTGGATGCGTCCGAAATCGACTTGACCAACTGCTCGGTGCGCAACAACGAGGGCGGGCAGGCGATTTTTCGCGACGGCAGTTCGGAAATCACGCGGGTCAACGTCTCCGCGGATGAATAACCGCCCTGCCCCCGGCGCATGAGCGTCTTGGTGTACGAAACGCACGCGCCGCTCGACTTTCCGCGCACGCTGGCGTACATTGGCCGTTATGAAACCGCGCAGCGCGAAGCCGTGGCGGAGGGCGTGGTCTTTCAGGTGCTTGCGGATGCGGCGGGTTACTTTCTGGTTGAATTGCGGGCGCTCGCGCCCCAGCGCCTGGCCGCTACCCAGCTCTCGGGCCGCACTTTGCGGCGGCGTACAATCCTGCTCGAAAAATTCGTCCGGCGCTCGATGGGGCCGGACGAACCGCTTCTGGCCTTCTACCGCGTGGCGCGCAAAGACCCGGTACTCGCGCGCCTGACCAGGCGCTTTCGCGGTGTGCGGCTGGTGGGCGTGTGGGACCTGTGGGAATGCCTCGGCTGGTCGATCCTCGGCCAGCAGGTTTCCGTGCAATCGGCCTTCGCCATGCGCGCCCGACTGGCCCGTATGACCGGGGCCGTCACGCGTTATCGCGGAACCGCATTCGAGGGTTTTCCCACGCCCCCCCATTTATTGCAGCAGACCGACACCGAGCTGCGGGCGTGCGGTCTCTCGCGGGGTAAAGTCGAATACTTGCGCAGCATCGCCGGGGCGATCCGGAGCCAGCGGCTCGTCGAAGACGAGCTCTTAGCCTTGCCCTATGACGAAGCCCGGCAGCGCTTGCGCGCCCTGCGGGGCCTTGGTCCGTGGTCCGTCGAATATGCGATGATGCGTGTCGTCGGCGACCCCGACGCCTGTCCCGTCGAAGACATCGGCCTGCGCAACGCGCTCGGCAAGGAATACGCCCTCGGCCATCAGGCGACGCTCGCGGAAACCCGCGCCCTCACCGATCGCTGGCGCCCGTTCCGCGCCTATGGCACCTTCTACCTCTGGCAAACCCTCTGGGACCAGCGCGCGGCGCTGGACCCGGGCGCGTGACCCGGTGATTGCCGCCGCTGCGCGGGCTGGGGTATTCTGATTCCCCCCCGTTCACGGAGGGGGCGAGCGCATTTTCTGTTCCGGCCGAGCCGGGTTGGGCATAGCGTGAACAAACGCATGCGATCGAACGAAAACCCGGCCGGAATCTGAATTCCTGACAAACAATCGCCTGAAAAAAAGCCGCGCGGGGTTTCTTTACCCTGTGCGTTTCTTGTAGGCCGCTCCGATTCGGATTTTGGATTCTCGCAATAAAAAAACGGCCCGTTATCGGGCCGCTTGTTGTTCGTTGTCATCCGTACGTGGATCATTCCCGCCACTTGATCGTGCAGCCAAAGGCGCGCGTGGTACTGGGATTGATCTTGCCGGACGTTCCCGCCAGCGCGTTATCCAGCGCGTTTTTCAGGTGTGACGTACGCACCTGCGCCTCTTCGGTGTTGTCGTCAATCTGTCCGCGGTAAATCAAACGCCGCTTTTGATCAAATACAAAGGCTTCGGGTGTACGGCTCGCGCCGAAGGTCCGCGCCACCTGTTGGCTTTCGTCATGGACATAGGGAAACAGGTAACCGGCCTGCTCGGCCAACTTCTGCATCGCCGCAAACGAGTCGCCGGGTGATTTTTTTACGTCGTTGGGATTCACCACGATAAACTGCACGCCGCGTCCGCCGAAGGTCTTATGCAACTGCACAAGGCGTGCCTGATACGCCCGCGAATAGGGGCAGGTATTGCACGAAAAGACCACCACCAGCACTTTGGCGCTGGCAAAGTCACGGGTGGAAACCGAGCTGCCGTTCACGTTGCGCAGCGAAAAATCGGGCAGCGCGGCGCCGATGTCCAGCGGAGCGGCCAAGGCCACACTACTGAGCAGACACGAGGCCAATCCCAGCACCGCCAGTCTACTGCGGATAAATACGAATTGTAAGGGCATTTTCATACGGGTTTGTCCGGATATTTGTTTGTAATTATTTTACAATTAGAACCCGGCTCTGGTTCCCCACGGAGAATTCCGGCTAATATCTTGACATTTAGGGTAAAATAAATTACCCTTAGAGGACTGCTCTGCTTCAGTCTATCACTGCCGGATCGAATTTCATCTCCTATATCAAGATATTTAAGTCTGTTAGCAATTATTCCCCCTCCGGAGAGTCCCATGCACACCTTTGCCCACGTCGAACTGCCGACGACGGATCTCGAGCTGGCTTCCAAATTCTATGAAGCCCTCTTCCATTGGACCTTCAAGTCGTTCTATACCGACGATTACCTGCTGATCTATGCCGGCAGTGAGGCCATCGGTGGACTGACACAGGTGCATGAGATGCCACCCGCCAATGAGTATTTCAACTACGTCGAAGTGCCCGACATCGACCGCATGCTCGCCGCCGCGGAACCCCTCGGCGGCAAAATGCTGCGGCCTAAGAGTGAACTGCCCGCGAACATGGGCTGGTATGCCATCCTGCGGACGCCCGACGGGTATCATCTCGGTATCTGGCAGAAGGTGTCCTGAGTTTTCGTATGCTGCTGAAGCCTCTGAATTCCTGCCCGGAATTCCTCGCCGGTGACCATACCCGCCTGCGCGAGATGCTCCATCCCGACCGCGACACCGTGGCGCTCCGCTATAGTCTGGCCCGGGCGCAACTGGAAGCGGGACAATGGTCGCGGTTGCATCGCCTGAAAGCGAGCGAGGTTTACTATATCCTGTCCGGAATGGGAATCATGGAGATCGACGGCGAACGGCAGGGCGTTGGCCCGGATGACACGATCTATATCCCGCCGCAAGCCGAGCAGCGAATTTTCTCTGCCGGCCCGGAACCGCTCTCTTTCCTCTGCATCGTCGATCCCGCCTGGCGCGCGGAGGACGAAGCCGTCTTAGACTGACTCGGATTTCGAATTTTCTTAAAATTCAGAGGGTGTTCCCCTTGCGGAGAACACCCTCTATCGTCGCGGGGTTCGCACCCCGAATACCTTGTGGGTTTAGGGGCGCGAAGCTGCTTTAGCCACGGACCGCTTGCTGCGGCGGCCGTCAACCGGCGGAGTCGGCTTGGCCTTCGGCTCGGCGTCCAAAGACGCTTCTACCATGTTCTTACCGACCCACTCCTGAAGTGCTTCCTGCGTGAACTTGATCTGACCGCCGAGCCGGAAATGGGGCACGCCCCACCGCTTGTAGCCGTTCCGGAGCGCTGCAGGGGTCTTTCCCAAGAACTTCGCAGCCTGTTGGATGTTCAGGATCACCATAGCGCCATCGTCCTTTCGCTGTTTTGGCCTTCTGCTCTTTGGAACGAGCAGTTCAACCGATATCGTACTGGCTGCACTTTGTTAACAATCGGGTTTCAAGAGAAGTTCCCGTTATGCATAAATTACAAATTTCACGTGTCGATGTCAACACCTAATCTCACAAATTTCGACCGATCTAAGTTAAATTATGAAAGATTGCATCAGATTACTTGCGGTCTGTGTGCGGGTTGGTCATTAAGGGATGCCTGATGAAGCTGTCAAGTAGTGATATTCCATGGGCTTTGTTAGTCCAAATAGCTCTCGCCATCGCATTGCTGATCTACCTCTTCGGTCGCCGTAAATCTACCTTTGGCCCCGAAGCGCGGCGACTTCAGCGCGTCGAACTGAAACTCTCCGGCGGTCGGCTGACTCCGGAAGTGCGTCTCGCGGCCGACCATCCCGCCCAGCTTCTGATCCATCGTCTCGACAGCGAACCCTCGGATGAATTGTTTGAAATCGAGGAATTGGGAATCTACAAGCTTCTCCCCGCCCTGCACACCACAATTATCTCGATCCAACCTACGAAGCCGGGTCGTTTCCCCATCATCCTAAGTGGTGAAAAACAGGCCGGAATCTTGATTATTGAGTGAGTGGTTCAATAAAGCATAAAATATATCTCTTGATTATAATACTCCATTTTGGACAAGAAGATCCAAGTTTGTTCGGCGGGAACGAAATCCCCAAGTTCCGGCCCAATTTTTCGAATCACCCAAACACCCCTCCGGGCATCTTCTTGGCCCACGGTTCCGGCGTTCGGACGGGCTTCGTCCTTGACTTCTGTCGTAATTTGCTGTAACTTCATACAATTCGCTTCCGTTTTCCATCCGGGGAGTTGACCGGCACCACTTGTTAGGCGTATCGGCTGTGAAGTACCCGCCTTTTGGCGGTTTCCGTTTCCGATTCGACTGTCCGTGCCGTCCAACCCACCCCGAGGTCCTGAAATGCGGAAGTTTTTTTGTGCCCTCTCCGGCCTGCTGTTCCTGCTATGTTCTGCCTCCCACGCCGCCCTCCATTACCGCCCTCTTTTATTCGATTCCGAATTTCCTTCAGTCCTCGCACGGAAGGATTTTTTTCTGTCCGGACAACGTCAGAAATACTTCCGCCGGAGTATCCGCATGCGCGCCGCCTTGTTCATGTCTCTCCTCCTGATCCCGTTTGCCGCCACCGCTCAGCCCTACACAGGCCCCGCGCCGGTTAATGTGAGCATTCACCCGCTTACCGATATCGAATTGATTGAACCGGGTCGGAGTTGGTTGCTGCCCAGCGGCAATACACTCTCTTGCTTGCAGATGCGTACGGTGAATGGTCCCAATATCCACTGGGAACTCGTCGAATTCAACCCGGAAGGCGAACTCCTTGAACGGCACGTGATCCCAGACAGCGTTAGCGGGGAAGAGGTGTCCCCAATCAGCCCCGACCGCTTCCTGTTGGCAGGGATTGACTACCGGATCGGGCCGAGCACCCTCCGGGTGGTACTGCTGGACACCGCCGGCACGGCGCAACAGCAATTTGTTTATAGCCAGGCGTTCAGTCTTGGGCTGCGCCTGTGTCCGGGTGTCGGCGGCAACTTCCTTATTGCCGGGACGGAATGGGACAGCGACACAGGGAGTTACCAGATCCGTTGGCTCGCACTGAATATAAACGGCGACAGCCTCGGCAGTGGCCACGTCGGAATCGCTGGCTATAGTATCTCCTCGTTCCCCCCCATCATCACTGCGCCTTCCCTTGATGGTGGCTATTTGTTTGCCGGCCAAGCCGTCTCTACTCCGGATTCTACGGACCGCTCGCTGTTTCTTATCAAGCTGAACGCCGCGCACGAGTTTGAATTCAGCCGCTTGTACCACATCGGTAGCGATGACGTGTTGTGGTACATCGCAGCATTGACCAATGGCGATATCTTGCTGACCGGCGAACCGTGGTCCGGCGGGCCTGATTTACCATTTGCGCTTCGGGTTAGCGCAAGCGGTGATTCCCTCTGGTCATGGTTCGTCACTGGCCCGGATAGCGTGTGGGGGCTTGGACAAATGCTCGGTCTGCCGGATGGCGGATTCGTGGTCGAGCACCCAAACTACACTGGCGTCACATGGCACACTGCGCCAGAACTCTTGCGCTTCGACGCCAGTGGCGAATTGCTCTGGCGGCGGATTTATGCGTTGCCAGAACCCTATCTGATCCGTAGCAATAACGACCTGATCGTCAATGCTGAAAACCAATTCACGCTCATCGGCTGGTCATTCGATGAGATCGGTGTCCCGGTCTTGACCTTTATGCGCACCGAGTCCGATCCAGCCCTTGGCATCAGCGATCCGCATTCCGAGCCACTCCCGCGCACTCTCTTCTTGAGCGCCTCCCCCAATCCCTTCAACGCCACCACCAACATCGTCTTCGAACTGCCGCACGCCACCGAGGTCACGCTGCGCATCTTCGACATCACGGGCCGCCAAGTGGCGACGCTCGTCAATCAAGAACAAGACGCGGGCGAGCACACCGTCTCCTTCGACGGCAGCCGCCTCGCCACCGGCCTCTACTTTGCCCGCCTCGAGGCCGCCGGGCAGATGCAAACGCGGAAACTGGTGCTGCTGAAATAGCATCTTCATTTCTGCGCTACTAGCCAACCCGCTCCCGCGGGTTGGATTCGCAACGGACCAGCACGCGGGAGCGTGCCGGCTAGTATTGATAAAAACGGGGCTTGAATCTTTCCCCAATTGGTCGTAAATTGGTTTCAGTTAACCAATTCTTGTCCCGGTTCGACCATGCCCCTCGCCATTCAGGCCGATAACCTCCACAAATCCTATCGTCTCGGCGCGTCCGAAGTGCCGGTGCTGCGCAATATTCATCTCGAAATCCCCACCGGCCAGCAGGTCGCCGTCACTGGTCCCTCCGGCGTTGGCAAGTCCACGCTGCTGCACGTGCTGGGCGCGCTCGACCGCCCCACGTCCGGCGAGGTCTTCATCAACGGCCAGCCGCTCTCGCGCTTAAACTCCGACGATCTCGCCACGCTCCGCTGCAAACAGGTGGGCTTTGTGTTTCAATTTCATCATCTGCTGCCCGAATTCACGGCGCTGGAAAATGTGCTTATGCCCGCCCGCCTCGCGGGTGACGGCGAATCGCCCAAGGCCATCGACCGCGCGCGGCTGCTGCTCGATGAAGTGGGATTATCGCATCGTCTCGGCCATCGCCCCGGCGAACTTTCCGGCGGCGAATGCCAGCGCGTGGCTGTGGCCCGCGCGATGATGAATCAGCCCTCGATCATCATGGCCGACGAACCCACCGGCAACCTCGACGGCGAAGCCGCCGCCACGCTGCAGCGCATTCTCGAGAAGCTCGCGCGCGAAGAACAAACCACACTCGTCGTCGCCACGCATAATCCGGAATTCGCTGCCGCGATGGATCGCATTATCCATTTGCATCAAGGTGGAATCGAAGAAATTGCTGCCGTTGCAAAGTCCGTCTGACGATCTATTCCCGACCCGTACTATCCTTACTCCAACCGCAAGCTCCGCATTTTTTGTGGAGCTTTTTTTTGTTTCGCGCGTATATACAATACGAATGCGGCGGCGAAACGCGGCGGAGATGAACCCTCCGTGTCATCTTCGCTTCGCCATCGGATTGATTTACTTCAGTTACCCCCTGAGCAGCGTCACACCTCTGCTCGTTTGGGCGCGGAACCTCTCAGGAAGGTTCCGCGCTTTTTATTTATTCGCCACGCACCCTCTTGCAATTTCGTGCATTCTTGTTAAATTAGAAGCGAGACGCACCTTGTCCCGAGGAGAGATCCATGCTCCGGACTCCGCCCTGGCTGCTGCCGCTCCTTTTTGCCGCGCTGATCTGCCCGGCTGCTCGCGCCCAAAACTGGCAGTGGCAATACCCCCGGCCCACGGGAAACACGCTGTGGGATGTGGACTTCACCGATTCCCTGCACGGCTGTGCCGTGGGCGACGTGGGCACGATCATCCGCACCGTTCGACGGCGGCCAGAGCTGGCAGCTCATTCCCAGCGGTGTTTCCGACGACCTCCATGCCATCGCCTTCGCCAATCCACGCCAGGGCTGGATCGCCAGCGGCGGCGGCACGTGAAGCGCCACGGGCTGTGAGGATCACAGCGTTATCCTGCATACCGCCGACGGCGGACTGAATTGGACGCCGCAATTTTCGGACACCCTCGAGTCGTTGCGCGCCCTCCAATTTGTTGACAGTTTGCACGGCTGGGTGGTGGGGCTCGATCGCCTCGTGCTGCGCACCACCAACGGCGGCGCCACGTGGAAACGCGATTCCTCGGATGTCGCTGCGGGCGGTTTCTATGATATCGCCTTTTTGGATACACTGCACGGTTGGGCCTGTGGCTTGAATGGCCTCGCCCGCTCCACCGATGGCGGCCGCAATTGGCAGCAAAGCGCCACGGTCACTGATCCCGTCTTCAGCCTCGATTTTGTCGATAGCCTGCATGGCTGGTACGCTGGCTATGAGGCGGTGCAAATTACCACGGACGGCGGCGCGACCTGGCACTCCGGCGACGCCACTTGGCAGGAGTTGACTGCCCTGACTTTTCTCGATGCGAGTCATGGGGCTGCCATTTACTATGACTGGCAGCCTCTGTGGACGACAGACGGCGGAGCGACCTGGCTTCACCGTCAGGGCCCCTGTTATGCCTATGGAATCTGGCTCGGTACTCCCGACCGCGCATGGGTCGTCGGCAACAATGGGACCGCCATTCACACGTCGGACGGTGGTTTGAACTGGACCTGCCACTTCGGTCCGCCGCATGCACTGATGGACCTGTCCTTCGCCGATCCCTTACAAGGCTGGGCGTTAGCGGATGACGCGACACTGCTTTGCACTTCGGACGGCGGCCAATCTTGGATCCCGAGTCCGTATGTTTGCCCTTATGAATTGGACGAGATTGTTGCTACGGGTGCCCAGACGCTATGGGCGAGGGGACATACCGTCAGTGGCCAAGTTGCTCTCTGCTCGGCCGATGCCGGATTGAATTGGGCCGCTTGGCAGGCTCCAGCGGGGACGAGCATTGTGGCAATCAAAGCCATCGATAGCCTGACATGCTGGATCATTACCGACAGCTCCAACTATCCCTCCCTCCACGGAAAGTGTCTGCGGACGACGAACGGCGGTCAGAGTTGGCAAACGCCGTTTGCAACGGACACGGCACGGCTCCTGACGTTGTTCGTGCTTGATTCAGCCAGCGTGTGGGTTGCTGGGTACTGGATGGATTATGGCGGAACCGGCGATCCGTTTGTCGCACGCACCCTTGACGGAGGTGTGACTTGGCAGTGTTGGCCCGAGAATGGTACAAGCTCTGCATTCCACCCCATCCGCGCATTGGGCTTTTTCAATCGGGATATTGGCTGGCGCTACAAGGAAGATAATGGTCTGGGGGAATCTCTGGCACGCACGACCGATGGCGGTGCGACTTGGACACCCACGCATGACCTCAATGGTCTGCATGTCTACGGCGGGGCGTTCAGCGAGCCACTCCACGGCTGGGTTGTCGGAGAGGATGGCCTGATCCTCTCGTCCACTGACGCCGGCGTCACTTGGAACCCCGAGCCCAGTGGAACAACCAACGGCCTGAACCAAATCACCTTCGTCAATCCTTCCTGCGGCTGGATCTGCACCTCCGGTGGCATTCTCAAATACACCGGCGGCAGTGCCGCTCCCGAGCCAGTCATCCTGCATCCTTCCACCTTCATCCTTTCCGCATACCCCAATCCCTTCAATCCGCAAACCACGCTGCAATTCACTCTGCCGCGCGCGGGCCGTGTGTCGCTGACGGTCTACGATCTGCTGGGCCGCGAAGTTGCCACGCTGCTCGATGCGCCGCGCACTGCCGGCACCCACCGTGTCACCTTCGACGGCAACAGACCTCGCATCCGGCCTCTACTTTGCCCGCCTCGAAATCGAAACGGGCATGCAGGTGCAGAAGCTGCTGCTCGTCAAATAATCCACACATCCCCTCGGCATCGATCACACAACAACGGCAGCCGCTCGGCTGCCGTCGCTGTTATTGCCGGTTGGAATGAAACAGCCGGCCATGCGGAGTCACGCCGTCTTGCGGCTAAAAGTAGCGGTTCAATGACAACCGCCGACACTTCGTTTATTGTCCTATTTTCAATGATATACGCGAACAAGTTCGCCATAGTTAGAGCAAGTTGGAGCGCAACTGATTTCAATGGCTTCAGTTTCGATTCGCCGGTATCGAAAAGACCTTGATTTCTATGTAGAATATTACTATTATTGTACACTCTGAAACGAATCGATAAAGTGGTGTAATCCCCGCGCTTCGCGACCCCCGTTCCACATTATTTCCAGTAACAATTTCCATATTACCCTATCCCAGTGATGCAAGGAGTCCGTCCCATGAAGCGTTCATGGTTTATCGCCATCCTGCTCGTCATCGCCGCCCTCTATCTGTTCGGCTGTTCGTCCCCGCAGGACAAGGCGCAGAAAATGCTCGCCGCCGGCCAGTATGAAGAACTCGTCGCCAAGTATGGCAGCGATCCGCAGCTTACCGGTCTGGTCAGCCAGGCCAAGGAAAAACTCGCCGAGAAGATGCTCACCGAAGGCAAGTACCAGTCGATTCTCGAAATGTACCCCGAGACGACGGCCGCCAAGGAAGCCAAAAACAAGATCGCCGAAGGCTTGCTGGCTGAGAAGAAATACCAGGAAATTCTCGACAAGTACGGCGACACGCCGGCCGCCCAGTTTGCCCGTCTCGAGCTGGAAAAACTCAAAGAAGGCGCGAATGCGCCCACGACGCCCGGCGTCGATGGCAAGGGCAAGAACGACAAGGCCCAGGCGGAGTTCGACCGCATCATGAAGGTCCGCGTTCCCGCGCTGCGTACCAAGGCCCTCAAGGAATTCGTGGCCAACCCCGCCTTCGCCGGTACCCCGGCCGTCAAGAAGGCTCAGGCCGAATTGAATAAGTAGTCACGACTCCCGCAACCCTTTTCCCGGAGATATCTATGCTTCGTAAATTTTTGCTGCTCCTCACCGCCGTTCTCGCGCCTGGCGTGCTCGCCCTGTTCGTAGGCTGTTCCGACGATTCCACCGATGACCCGATCACGACCGCAAGTGTAACGGTAACCGCCCCCGTCGCCGCCGTCGTCTGGTATGCGGGCACCGTGCATAACATCACGTGGACCGATCAGAACGTGGACACGTTCACCATCGAGTACTCCACCAACAGCGGCACCACCTGGATCGCTGTGGCGGCCAATCTCACCACGGCCAGCTACGCCTGGACCATTCCCAGCACGCCGGCCACCACCTGCAAAGTCCGGGTATCGAAGAAGAATGAAGCCACCGTCTATGACGAGAGCGGCACGTTCACCATCGCCACCATGCCCGCCCTCGTCGGCACCTGGAAAGCCGCTGCCGTTTCCTTAGTGCCGCTGGGCATCGATTCCATGCGCTACATCTTTGAGCTCGACTCCGATTATACGATGGTACAGTGGGTGACGTCAACGGATATTCCCGAAGCCGGCGACTATCTTAACCTGACCACGGTCACCGTGGACTCGATCCGCTTCCATGTCACGAGCTACGATGGCAATCCTGAGGATTCGCTCTACACCCGCGAATACGCCATGCCCACCGCGACCGCGCTGGATATCGAAGTCTACGGCGTGACCGAAGACGGCCTGCGCGACACCCTTTACCTGGTGGCGTTCGACAAGCAGTAAGCACGCGGCTTTCTTCTATGTAAAGCGGGCGCGCCTTCCGGTGCGCCCGCTTTGTATTTTGTCCCCGGGGGATCAAGAGGAGAGTTAAAATTTCCCTGGGCAACGGGCTCCGACCCGTTGCATCTGCTATGTAAAGGTAAGCGGCGGGACAGAGCCCGCCACCCAGGTGTTTAAAATTATTGCACGACCCAGCCTGCGGCGAAGCCGCGCCGTAATTCCCGCACGTCAGTGTCTCGCGTCAAACCTCAGGTTTGTCGGAGTGCATGTCGATGCCCAGATCGCGGGCTTTTTTCCACAGCGTGGTGCGGTCGATTTTCAGCAGGCGCGCGGCGCGCAGCACGTGGCCGTTGGCGGCCGAGAGCGCGCTTTCGATGAACAGCTTCTCAAAACTGCGCAGCGCGGGCTTCAGCGGCCCCGGCGTCAGCACTTCGCCCGAATCCGTCTTCGGCTGGCTGAAGGGGGTGGGAAAACTCTGCGGCCCGGCCACGGGAATCCAGCCCGGCACTTCGTGCTGCATCGGGATGGTGCGCGTTAAAAAGCTCAGCACGTCGTGACCGATGACCATGTCGCTGGTGGCCAGAATCGCGCGCTCGATTGCGTTTTCCAGCTCGCGCACGTTCCCCGGCCAGTTGTGGCCCAGCAGAATCGCCATCGCTTCGTCGGTGATCGTAAACCGGTTCTTATTCAGCCGCGCGCCGATCTTGTCCAGAAAGTGCGCGCAGAGCAGCGGAATATCCTCGCGCCGGTCGCGCAGCGGAGTGATCGTGATCGGCACCACGTTCAAGCGGTAATACAAATCGAGCCGGAAGCGCCCTTCCTGGATCTGCCGTTCGAGGTCGCGGTTGGTGGCCGTAATCACGCGAATGTGCACCGGAATGCGCTTGTTCGAGCCCAGCCGCTCGATCTCGCGGTCCTGCAGCACATTCAACAGTTTCACCTGCGTCGAAAACGACAGGTCGCCGATTTCGTCGAGGAAGATCGTGCCGCCGTTGGCCAGTTCGAACTTGCCCATGCGCGATTGCTTGGCGTCGGTAAACGCGCCCCGTTCGTGGCCGAACAGTTCGCTTTCCAGCAGCGTTTCCGGCAGCGCCGCGCAGTTCACCTTGACGAACGGCTTACTTGCCCGCGCGCCTTCGAAGTGCAGCGCCCGCGCCACCAGCTCCTTGCCCGTGCCCGTTTCGCCGCGGATGAGCACCGTGGAATCGACTTCGGACACTTCGCGAATCAGGTCAAACACGCGATGCATGGCCGCCGAGCGCCCGACCAGCCCGCCCAACTTGTGGTCCCCGCCGAGCCGGCGTTTCAGCTTTTCCACCTCGCTCGCCAACCGCAAGTTGGACAGCGCCGATTCGAGCGCCGCGGCCAACAGTCGTGGCTCGTGCGGCTGCGTCAGCACCTGCGTCGCTCCGGTGCGCATGGCCGAGAGGATCTCGTCCGTCTCGCCGCGCTCCGAATAGACGACGACCGGCAATGTCTGATGCCGTTCGCGCACCCGGCTTAAAAAATCCAGTCCGGATACTTGCGACAACTGCATATCGCACAAAATCAGGTCCACGCCGTCACTTTCAAGCCGTTCGAGAGCCGCTTCGGGGTCACTTTCCGTCAACACCCGGTAGGGGCACTCGGCGCGGACCTGGGCGGACAGCGCCGCCAGAGCCGCAGGCTTTTCGTCGAGAATCAGAAGGGTCGGTTCGGGCATGGCATACATCTCCGCATGAATGGGCGTTCGGGGAATTATACTGCTATGGGCAGAGTATTTTCGGGTTACGAGACAGCCGGGGCTGCCTTCTTCCGTGTTATCGGCAGATCTCCCGGAAACCTTAGACTTCGGTCGACAGACTCCAACCGTCGCGCAAACGCGCCGCCACCATCGGCTGCCAAATTGCAACCCGTTGATATTTCAACACTACCCCAACCGGCTCCCCAGTCGCCTCCCACGTAAACGTTTGACTTTAAGCGTCGTAAAAGGTATATTTCCTTACTTTGCGAACGTGACCTGCAATCCGTCTCGCATCCCCTCCGTTCCCGGCGTCGGATTGTCTGTTCCGGCCAGCCGATTGGGCCTGCGCAGGCCCAATCGCGCGGGTGCAAACAATCCCGGCCGGAATCCGCATCGCCTCCCGAATTGCTGGCTGGTAACAACATAATTCCGGCATTTCCGGATATCAGCGTTTCAGTGTTTCAGTGTGTCAGCGTTTCCGAGAGCCTTTCCATGAATCTCTATCACGGTGTCTGGGTGGCCCTCGTCACCCCATTTAAAAACCATGTCGTCGACGAGCCCGCGCTGCAACGGATGGTGGACGAACTGTCCAACCGCGGCGTAGCCGGTTTTGTGCCGCTCGGCACCACGGGTGAGTCGCCGACGCTTTCGCGCGATGAACGGCGGCGGATCATCCAGCTCTGCGTCGAAGCGGCCGGAGATATCTCCGTCGCGCCCGGCTGTGGCACCAACAGCACCGCGCAAAGCATCGAATTAGTCAAGGAAGCGGCCGCGCTCGGCGCGTCCGGCGCGATGCTGGTCGTGCCCTATTACAACAAGCCCACGCAGGAGGGCATGATCGCCCATTTCCAGGCGGTGGCCGACAACACCGATCTGCCCCTCATGATCTACAACATCCCCGGCCGGACCGGGGCGAACATGCTGCCCGAAACGCTGGCCCGCCTGGCCGACCATCCCAATGTCTGCGGCGTGAAGGAAGCGACCGGCAATCTTGACCAGATTTCCGATCTTTGCGCCCGCGTCGAGGGCCGGCTGAACGTGCTCTCCGGCGACGACGGCCTGACGCTGCCGATTCTGTCCGTGGGCGGCGAGGGTGTCGTGTCGGTGGTGGCCAACCTGTTTCCCGAGCCGCTGGTGGAGATGGTGGACTGTTACTGGAAGGACAATCCCGTCCGCGCACTCACGCTGCACCGTCGCGTGGCCATGCTGTCGAAGGCGTTGTTTCTCGAGACCAATCCCGCGCCCATCAAGGCCGCGCTGTGGATGGAAGGCAAGATTCAGAACGAGCTGCGTCTGCCGCTGGTCCCTGTAAAAAATGAGACGCGTGAAAAGATTGCACAGGCCGTCCGCAGTTATCGCCAGGAGACGACCGCCGTCAATGCCTGAAGTTGCCGTCGTTGGGCTATTTGGAGCTTCGGGCCGGATGGGCTCGGAGATTCTCCGCCTTGGGCCGGAGTTTGCGGCGCTGAAGATGAAGTACCGCTGGGACACGCGCGCCCCCGCCGCTGCGGTTCCCGACGCGCTCCCTGCCGACGTGTCCCTGACAATGGACTTCTCGCTGGCCGAGGCCGTCCCCCGCCATGTGGAACTCACCTGCCAGCGCGGCGCCGCTTATCTCTGCGGCGTGACCGGACTTTCGGGCGATATCCAGCAGACCCTGCATCACGCGGCGGAGCAGATCCCCGTGCTCTGGTCGCCCAACATGTCCGCCGCCATGAATCTGCTCTTCGCCCTCGCCGCCACCGCCGCGCGCACGCTGCCGGATTACACCCGGCACATCACGGAAACGCACCACACGCAAAAGAAAGACGCGCCGTCGGGTACGGCCCTGCGCCTGAACGAGGCGATCCGCGATGCTATTCATGCTGACACGGACATCACGGCCCTGCGGATGGGCGACGTGGTGGGCGAGCATCGCCTGGTTTTCGGCGGCCCCGGCGAGCGCCTCGAACTCATCCACCGCGCCGATTCCCGCGCCGTCTTCGCTTCCGGCGCCCTCCGCGCCGCCGCGTGGCTTGCGTCTTGCAGACAGCCCGGCTTCTACACAATGCAGCACGTGCTCGGTTCTGTGATCGACTTCCCGTCGCTCTGAACCAACCCCATGCACATGAAGAACTTTTTCGAAGCGGCCACCGAATTTGCGGACTACCTTCGGGCAAACAGCCGGATTCGAATCGATGCCGAGCCGGAGGATCAACTCAAGCAGCCGGTTCAGGATCTAATCAAGGCTGCCGGTGTTGCACATCGGTTACGTGTCAGGACGAAGCCGGAAGCGCATGCGAAGGAAGTCGGCGGCACACCAGACATTGGCGTCACCGTGGACGAATTGCTCTGCGGCTTTGTGGAATTGAAAGCTCCCGGCAAAGGCGCTGATCCCAAGCGTTACAAGGGGCACGACAAAACGCAGTTCGACAAGTTCCGGGCGCTTCCCAATATTCTTTACACCGATGGCAACGAATGGGCACTTTATCAGAATGGAGAGCGGGTCGGTTGCATCATCCGGTTTGAGAATCTTGAAAAGCTGGGTAAACGCGCCATAGATGAAACCAGCGCCGGGCAACTGGAAATGTTGCTGCGGCAGTTTCTTGACTGGAATCCGATAGTACCCAAGGATCCCATGGAACGGGCCCGCGAATTGGCCCGGCTTTGTCGTTACCTCCGCGAAGAGGTAGAAACTGCGATGGCAGATCCGGACGCGAGTCTTGCCCAATTAGCCAAAGAATGGCGCGAAGTATTATTTGCTGACTGCAGTGACGCGCGTTTCGCCGATGCATATGCGCAGACGCTGACTTATGGCTTATTGCTTGCCCGGTTCAGCGGGAATGAACCACTGACCATTGAATCCGCGCCGACACGACTGGACATCAAGCATGGCCTGCTCTGCGCAAGCGGTTCGCTTGCTGGCACAGGAAGACGCGCGACGCGAGATCGAAGTGTCGCTAAAGCTGCTCATCCGCGTGATCAATGCCGTCAATCCCGCCATCCTGCGCAAGAAGGGGAACGAGCCCTGGCTGTATTTTTATGAAGATTTTCTTCGTCCTACGATGCCAAGCTGCGCAAGGATTACGGTGTCTACTACACACCGCATGAAGTGATCCTTGCACAGGTGCGCCTTGTGGCCGAACTCCTTGAGGGCAAGTTCGGTAAAAGTCTGAGCTACGCTGACGACGGGGTGGTCTTTCTCGATCCGGGGGCAGGCACTGGCGCGTATCCGTTGGCGGCCATGCAATACGCGCTGGCTTGTGTGGATCAAAAGTTTGGAGCGGGTATGGTTGGCGGCCGTGCGTCGGTCGTGGCAAAGAACCTGCATGCCTTTGAAATTCTCGTTGGACCGTACGCGGTGGCCCATCTCCGTTTGACACAGGCGATTCTTGACCAGGGCGGCATGCTCCCGGATGACGGCCTGCATGTGTATCTGACAGACACGCTCGAATCACCACAGGTGGAACCGGCGGGTGGAACGATTCCACTGATTCACAAGCGACTGGTTGATGAACACCGTCGTGCTCAGATCGTCAAGGCCAGGACCCGCGTGCTGGTGTGCATGGGAAATCCGCCGTACGACCGCCAGCAGATCGATGTGAACGATCCGGTTACACAGCGGAAAGGCGGTCGGGTTCGCCATGCTGAACGATTGACAGACGCCAGCGAACGGGCGATACTCGAGGATTTTCTCGAACCCGCGAGGGATGCCGGTTATGGCGTGCATATCAAGAATCTTTACAACGATTATGTTTACTTCTGGCGCTGGGCGCTGTGGAAGGTCTTTGAGCAAAGCGCGGAACCGGGCATTGTCTCGTTCATCACGGCTTCGTCCTATCTGACCGGCCCCGCCTTCGTCGGCATGCGTGAGCATATGCGCCGTGTGCTTGATGAACTTTGGATCATCGACCTCGAAGGCGACAATCTCGGCGCGCGCAAGACCGAGAACGTCTTCAACATCCAGACGCCGGTTGCCATCGCCGTGGGTGTTCGTTTCGATACGCCACATCCGAAGAAACCGGCTAAAGTCCACTACACGAAGCTCACCGGCTCCCGTCTGGAAAAAGCTTCCACTCTGGAGCAGGTATTTTCCTTCAAGGGTCTGAAGTTCAAGTCCTGCGGCTAGGCTGGCAAGTACCATTCAAACCTGAAGGCACCGGCGATTATTTTCGCTCGAACTCTGCAACTACCTTTTCCCTTGGCAACATTCCGGCGTTCAATTCAAACGCACTTGGCCGATTGGCGAAACCAAGGATGTGTTAGAACATCGCTGGCACGAACTCCTTCAGAATTCACAGACAGAACGTGCAGCCGCATTTAAAGAGACACGGGACCGGAAGGCAGCCTATCGTTACCCTTCCATCGATGATCCGGCATGAATTCTGGAACCGATTCAGACGCTTGCAAAGAAAGTTCCCTGTCCGACGTCTTTCTGCTATGCCTTCCGCAGCTTTGATCGTCAGTGGGCGATATGGGATAGTCGTGTCGGCGATTATCTAAGGCCGATTGTGGCGTTCGTATGAATCCCGAAGCAGGTGTTCATGACCAGCCTGCTAACGAGTACTTTAGGTGAAGGTCCAGCCGCTTCGTCGTGTGCGTACTTACCGGATTTGCATAATTTCAACGGACGCGGCGCGAAGGATGTGATTCCACTATACCGTGAATCCGATGGTGAAACCGCGAACATTACGTCGGGCTTGTTGAATCTACTCTGCAAAAGCGTATGGCCGGACGATCACGCCGGAAGACCTCTTCGCCTATTGTTACGCAATGCTTGCAAACCCCCAGTATGCAGAGAGATTCAGCGAGGAATTGTCCATCCCTGGTCCTGCACATTTCAATCACGAAGGACGCTCTGCTTTTCCAGCAAGCGGTGAAAATTGGGCCGGCGACTGATCTGGTTGCATACCTACGGCGAGCGGTTTGTCCCGCGTGGTTCGAAACCGGGGGACATTCCCCAGGGGAGTTGCCGCTGCCGGAAAGGGATTCCTGAAGGTGAAGAGGATTATCCCGAGCAGTACGCTTACGATCACGAAAAGATGGTCCTGCATGTGGGCGAGGGCCGCTTCGGTCCTGTTGCCCCGGAAGTGTTCGAGTTCAGCGTTTCCGGTCTGAAAGTGGTTCAATCGTGGTCTGGCCTACCGCATGGCCAAGGGCGCGGGCAAGAAAAGCTCGGAGCTGGATAAGATCCGACCGCAGAAGTGGACTGCCGACATGACTCACGAATTGTTGCAACTGCTCTGGGTTCTGGAGCATACATTGAAGCTGTACCCGGAGCTTCAGAAGCTGCTCGATGAAGTGATTACCGGAGAAGTATTCACCGCAACGGAATTGCCGACTCCAACACCCGAGGAATGCGCCGCCCCGGCGGATGAAACTGAAGTGGATACGGGTCAAATAGAGGCGGAACTTCCTGCGGAATGAGGCCACTCCTCTATACCGCCTCGAGGCGGGGAGCTTTGCGAAGACGCAAAAACTGATTGTGTTGAAATAGATCTTTTATTCTTCTGGCCGTTCATCGTTCTTCCCATCATGTTCTGAGTGCTGTGAATCTTCTCAAACGGGGAGGTGGTTATGAAGGCTCTGTACTTTGCTTTGCTGGCCGCGCTGCTGTTGACGCTGACCGCGCAGGCCGATCCGCGCCTCTGGGATCCCGCCGGCGTCGCCGTGCGCACGGGCACCTACTTGCAACCGAATCCGGTCGCCGTGGCGGACGACGCGGGCAACGCCCTCTACGTTTGGGCCGACGTGCAGAATGGTTCGCTGGACATCTGCGCGCAGCTCGTCAGCGCGCAGGGCGCCGAACTCTGGACCGCGGGCGGCGTCACCGTCTGCGGCGAAGTGTCCCCGCAGAGTCACCCCGCGGCCTGCCGCGTGAGCGACGGCTGGATTGTGACCTGGCTGGACTCTCGCGATCCCGGATACGAAGGCGTGTATGCCCAGAAACTCGGGACTTCCGGTGTGCGGCAATGGAGCGCGAACGACTTCACGGGCGTCTGCGTCCGGGCGCACGCCATGCCGTCATGGGGCTCGGAGTGGCAGGGGAGCTATTCGCCACCCTATGTGGTGACCGATGGCGCGGACGGCGCGTTCGTCGTCTGGTACGACCATATGGCAGACATTGGGGATATCCTCGCCCAGCGCCTCCTCGGCAGCGGCAGCCTGGCCTGGGCCGATCCCGTTGCCGCCTGCAATGCGTCGGGGGAACAAGCCGCGCCCGTCGTCGCGCCGGATGGCGCCGGCAACCTGCTCGTCGCCTGGATCGACAAGCGCAATGCCGCGGATTACGACATCTACGCCGCCAAAGTCACACCCGATGGCCAGACCCCCTGGGGCGCCAATGGCCGGGCTGTCTGCATCGCCGCTGACGACCAGCTAAATATCCAGATCTGCGCCGACGGCGCCGGAGGCGGCTATGTAGCCTGGGACAGCAGGCCGGGTGGTTCGAGTCTCGCCAGCGTCTATCTTCAGCGCTTGAACGCCGCCGGCGAAATGCAGTTCACAGCCGGGACGCTGCAACTGTGTGACCATGTCTGGAGCTGGTCCACGCTGTGCGTCACTTCGAGTTGGAATGGCGCCATCGTGGACGGTTGCCTGGTTGCCTGGGAAGATCTGCGCGCCAACGGTCTCGTCAAGGAAGTCTACGCGCAGAAAGTCTCGCCCACGGGCACGCCGCTCTGGGGCGCGAACGGCCTCAAGCTCTGCGGCGATGCCAATCCCGATCCCGACAATCCCTCGGGCAGCTCGCGTCAGAGCCCGCAAGTGGTGAGCGATGCCGCGGGCGGCCTGGTGGGCGTCTGGGAAGACGCACGCAACACCGACGGCGCAAGCTTTGACCTCTACGCCGTGCGAGTGTTGTCGGCGGGCACGCTGTCCTGGAACGGAACCTGCGGCAACCTGACCGCGGACGGCCCCGGAACGCAGGGTGCGCCACTGGTGCGGCTGATCCCTGGCGTTGGTGTGGGAGTGGGCTTTGACGATGGCCGGACCGGCTCCGGCAGCCTGCGTTTGCAAACCTTGAGCCTGACCGACGGCAGCCGGCTGCTCGCGCCCGAAGGCATCATCCTCGTTGCCAGCCTCGATGGCATGGCGGGAAATTCGAAAGTGATCGCCCTGAGCGCGGGACGCACCGCCACGGTCTGGGAAGACATGCGCTCGGCCCACATTGTGCTCGATTACCAGATCATCGGCCCCGACGGCAACATCACCCGCGCGGTGAACGGCGACCGGCTGGCGCCCGACAACGAAGGCTTGAGCCGCCTCGAACAGCAAAACGCCACCCTCGCGGAGGACGGCAACGGCGGTTTCTTCATCGCCTTTGAGGACATGCGCACAGGCCGGCGGCGGATCCGCCTGCAACGCATCGATGCGGAAGATGAACTCGCCTGCACCGCCGCCGCACGCCTCGTCTATAGCGACGAGCTGACCACCGACCAGAAGGAAGCTTTCATCGCTCCCGACGGACAGGGCGGCTGTTACCTCGCCTGGTCGAACCTCAATGACAGTTACATTCCCGACGTTTTCGTGATGCGCTTCGACGCGAACTGCCAGCCCGCCGCCGGTTGGAACGAGCCTGTACGGCTTTCGGAAACACCGGACGACGAGGAAGCGGCCCTCGGGCTTGCTGCCGACGGTCAGGGTTGCTGTGTCGTTGCCTGGCGCTATGGAATCTGGGGCCAGTATAATCTCGGCGGCGCGAAAATCTGCGGCGACGGCAGCGTGACCTGGAATCGTCCGCTGTGTGACGCCGCGGGCACGCAGGAGTGCCCGGTGCTTAGCGGCGACGGCAGCGGCGGCGTCTACGCTGTCTGGGAAGACAGACGCACACTGGCACATAATACCGACATTTTTGCCCAGCGACTGAACGCCATGGGCGAGGAGCAGTGGGCGCACAACGGGGTCGCCGTCATCAGCGATACGCTGCTGCAGGATCGTCCCCAAATCGCCACTGACACGCAGGGCAACTTCTGTGTTGTCTGGGAGGATTTCCGCAGCGCGGCGACCTCGATCTCTACGCGCAGAAACTGTCGGTGTCGGGCGAACGGCTGTGGGATTCCACCGGTCAAGTCGTGGCCGTCGCCCCCCGCGACCAGAAGGAGGCCGCGCTGGTGGCTGACGGCGCGAACGGCTGGTTCGTCGCCTGGGCCGATGGGCGTTACCTCACCAACGATCACCTTGTCTTCAGCGTGTTCTGCCAGCATCTCACCGTCGACGGCCTGCCTGCCACGGACGATCCCTTCTGGGTACCGGGCGGCACGCCCATCGCGGACCTTGCCACGACGCGGATTACACCCGTCCTGGCCGCGCGCGACGGTGACGCCGTCGTCGTTTGGACCGAGGACGTCACGGACGATTGGTGGATCGGCAGCCGAGATCTTGCCGCCCAGCGCCTGCACCTCGTCACCCTCGGCGCGGAGGACAAACCCGCGCCGCTGCCGGCAAAGTTCGCGCTGCACGCGGCGTATCCGAATCCGTTCAATCCCACCACGACGATTGCCTTCGATCTGCCGGTTACGGCCAATGTAAAGCTGGTGGTGTTCGATCTGCTGGGCCGCGAAGTGGCCGTGCTGGAAAACTCGCGGCTGACGGCGGGCAGTTATCAGCGCCGCTTTGATGCTTCCGCGCTGGCTTCGGGCGTGTATTTCTACCGCCTTGAAGCGGGAAGTTTCAGGCAGACTAACAAGCTCGTGCTGCTGAAGTGATCCGCTCAGCAGAGATGAAGGACAGATACGTGCATTGCGATTCCGGACGCCGCGGGCGGCGATCCGGAATCTCAATGGCACTTGCGCGCTCCATTCGCATAATTCCGGTGTTGAATTTGTTAGCGGATGCAACTTTTTCGACGGAACGGATCTGCCTCGACGGAAGAAAATCCGAAACCCAATCCCGGATCAAGTCCGGGACCGAAATCCAAGTCAAATCCCGCCCCCGAAATTACTTCCGGCGGGTTCTGCCCGCCTCAGCGCACGGGGTTAATATACAAATGTGCAATGGCAGTTGTCAAGCATAAAATCCGGAATGTCTGTTATTTGTTGCGTATGTTGAATATGCACGGTTAATATGTTCAAGTGATGTACAGGCGGGGACGGAAGATACCGCTTTGCACCCTCGGGTGCGTTCACATGGGTGCAAGGGGGAAGAGGCGGGGTACGGATTCATCAAGGTTATTGAAAGCGAGAAGAGCCTGTGATAGATGACATCACTGTAAAATACTCAAATCGCAACTTGGAACCAGTACTTGTCTCCTTGCGAGGACGGGAAAGGGATGCTGGAAACTCGGTAGGTGTAAAGGTAGAATTTAACGCGTTCCTTCAGGGCAGAAACATTATTGAATTCTATTTCCGAGGTGCTGGTCATGCCTCAAGATCGTTAACAATCGCGAATAGTTTGATGTCCGAGGCCACTCGTTTAGCGCGATGGATGGTTCTTAATGGAAGTTACACTTCATTTACGAACATGGAATCACCCACCCTTCAGCGATTAGAATTCTCACATCTGAAGAGCGATAAGACAGATTTTACATACTCTGAAGACGAGAACTCACTTAGACTTGACTATCCCCCTTTAATTACGTTGCCAATCGAAGAAAGCAAACTCGCGAGGAGGCTAATTGTCCACTATCTCTACCACAATGGAAGTCAAATGGCGGCTGGCGTAGCACCGAAGATACACTTTCCTCATGATATTGTTTCCCGAGAGGTCGAGAGTCTGATTGATTCGGAGTTCGTAAGGATTTCTCGACTCATGTTGTAACACTTACGATCAGAGGACGAATGCTGTATGAGCAGCAACTTGGAGCATCTCTAGGTACGGTGTTTATCATCGGCCCATGCGCACCTCCATCGAGGGTATTAAAAAAGGATGCATTATCGCTCGTTTCGCACAAGAAAATGCTTGAAACGTTTAAGGAAGCTATACGAGCAGAAGGATTAGTTCCGCGGTTTCAGGAGCATGAAGAGCCCCAGAAAAATATCTACCTTGACATTTTCGACTATATTGATATTTGCGATTTTGTCATCGGCGATATAACATGGGAAAGGCCGAACTGTTATCTTGAAATTGGATATGCGATAGCGCGCGGTAAACCGATTCTGCTCTTTGTAGAGGAAAGTTACTTTAACACAATGATGAAAGGTAAAGTCCCCTTTGATCTTAGTCCAGTAAAATACCAAACATATAAGCGAACCACCAATGGTCTGGTAGCACTGCGTGATCGATTGAATGAACGAATCGTGATCCTTAACCCAGCGCCGGAATACTTCACGAGAGATGTTACCCGCGATTTAGAAACCAGTTGCGGTGGTCAGTCCAGTCACCTACAAATTTAGGCCCTTGAAGGAGATCTTCATGGAAGCGAATCCGAGGCAGTTAGCGATGAGCGTTGAGGATAAGATCCGAAACCGCAACAACTGGCTAAAAGTAATTGTGGCGCTGATACTGGTTTTTATTTTAGGGTTAAGGATCACTGGTTCGTCTATTACAATTGATCTGAACGATTTCAAATTCTCAGATTTCCTTGCACTGACGTTGGCACTATTTGCAATTTGGCTTTCTGTTTTGTTCTATCAGAAATCAACGGAAACGGCAAATACTTTTTACGATAATACATATCGATTTACGACCGATGTTTCGAGAATATATCGGGACGAATTTGAGGGGGCATTCGGTGAGAAGCTTAGCCATATGGACGCACAGCTTGGAAGATTTCCTACAGCGTTCCCTGGTAACCAAGTGCAGACCGAGAAACAGATCGAAAAAAAGGAGGAAGAGGCTGAACAAGTAGTAAAGGAAAAAGAAGCAATCCTTGAGCAGCTTATGAAGAGAGCCAAGGTAGAGGAGGCGGAAAAAGACTCTATCATTAGTAATCTTCGTAGAAGGAACATGCCTTGGCGCAAGCACAAGCTGAGCTGGAATGGCTAAAAGCAAAGCTTGGGAAACAGGAATTTGCATCAGAATCAGGATTTTATGTTCCAGACCGCATCTTGACTTATATAACATCCAGACTTGGACCCAATGCGCTAAAAATGCCGATTGAAAAACTTCGCGAACGCGTGAGTGATATCGTTACGGAGCTGCCGAAGGAAGTCGTTCATGATTGGATGGCACGCGGTATCTCGGACTCAGACTAAGATCGTCATTTCATGGATTGAAGTATATTTATAACTCCATTCAGCGCTATTATGGCGAGGATTATTCTACATCTAAGAGCTAACATGCGATTGCTATTGAAAGCGTCTCGATCTGCTCTTAGACATAATTATGAACAAATGCCGCCTTTGACATGTTGGTACACAAGGAGCCCGAGACTTCCTTCCGGAAGACCGTCAGGATGACGACGGGAGAGAGTGGTGGCGAGCGGTGAGGGTAGTCGCTGTTGGAGATCCTTCCGGAAGACCGTCAGGATGACGGAGGGGAGAAGTGCGTCAGGATGATCTTGGTGGATGGGGCGATGACGATGGGGATTCCGGATCGCGCGGGGCGCGTTTAGAATGACGGTGGGGAGTGACGGGCAGGATTGTTTGAAGGAGAAGAGGGCGCACAGGCCGTGCGCCCCTACGGAGATCAAGGAGCACGGCAAGCCATGTCCCTACACCAGACAATTTTCTAAGCACAAAATATTTTGTCTCTGATCATTCAAAAATTTGGCGGGAAGGCGCTGGCGGAGGCGGGGGATATTCGGCAGGTCGCGCGACTCATTTATGAGCGGCGGCGGCAGGGGGCGCAGCTCGTGATCGTCGTCTCGGCGATGGGGGATACCACCGACCGCTACCTCGCGCTGGCGCGGGCCGTCAATCCGCATCCGGCGGGACGCGAACTAGACGTGCTGCTCTCCGTCGGCGAACGCATCTCGATTGCCATGCTCGCCCTCGCGCTGAACGCGCTGGAGGACGACGTTGCCGTGTCGCTCACCGGAGCGCAGGCGGGAATCATCACCGACACCGTGCACACGGCGGCGAAAATCGTGGAGATCCGCGCGCTGCGCGTGCGCGAAGTGCTGGACCAGAATCGCATCCCGATCATCGCCGGTTACCAGGGCATCACCACCGACAAGAATATCTCCACGCTGGGGCGCGGCGGCACTGACGCCACCGCCGTGGGTCTCGCCATCGCACTGGGGGCCGAGCGCGTCGAGTTCATGAAAGACGTGGACGGCGTGCAGTCCGCCGATCCGAAGGTCATTCCCACGGCGCGCGTCATCGAAGAAATCAGCTACGAAGAGACGCTGGAGATGATGGGCTGCGGGGCGAAGATTCTGCAAGTGCCCGCCGTGGAGATGGCCGTGGAATACGGCGTGAAGCTGGCCGTGGGCAATTCGAAAACCGGCGTGGCGGGGACGATCCTCACCGACCGCCCGCTGGGCCGCCGCACGCTGACCGCCGTGGTGCTCGCGCCGCACGTCCACTGCCGCCTGTTTGAATCCATGAAAGATCTCGTCCACGCCGTAAACCTGCTGCGCGAACAGGGCCGCGCGCCGCTTTTGGCCGGGCAATCGGCGGGAAAGGGCCTGCTCGTGCTGCGTCCCGAGGATGATATTTCGTTAGAATTTTTCGATACGCCCGCTGTGCCGCACGAAGCGCTCTCGCTGGTGTCGCTGATCGGTCCCGGCGTGGGCGGCGCGTCGGAGCTGGCC
The DNA here is from genome assembly GCA_963735175.1 of uncultured bacterium. Taxonomy (GTDB): domain Bacteria; phylum Electryoneota; class RPQS01; order RPQS01; family RPQS01; genus CAVTJX01. The sequence goes on from CAVTJX010000003.1 coordinate 56,878, forward strand.
GACGCGGTCCACGCGCGGCTTGCGGCCTACAGCGACGAACTGGCCGCGATTCATTTGACCGAGAGCCGTCTTTCGGTATTGCTGCCGGCGGATTCGGCGCAGCGCTTTGCCGAAGCCGCGCACGCGCTCTGTTTGACCCCGCCCGTTCCCAAAGCTCCCTCCGCCGGTCATGCCTGACTGGCTCATTGTCCCGCTTCGCCGCGCGCGGATGATTGCCGCGGCCCTCGTATTGTTCTCGGTTCTTCACCTCCAACCGCCGCTTGCGGCGGAAAGCAACACCGCGTTCATGAGTTCCACCGTCCGATCTGATTCGCTTACGGTCCGCGTCGGTCTGCTCGAAGACTACGACAAGCTGACCTTCCAGATGCACGGCAGCTATTCCGTGGAAACGCTGCAGGGCGAGCGCGTGCGCGAAGCCCGCGTCTCCACCGTCAAATGGCGCGCGCGCGTGGATGAAGCCGTGCCCGCCCAGTTCCTGTTCAGCGTGCTCGTCGGCTCGTTTCCCCATCGCGACGACGCCCACGTTCTGGCCGAAAGCTTCGAAGCTGCGGAGACGCCCGCCGTGGTGCGGCAAATCGGCGGACCGATCGAGGCCGGGCAGCGCGTGATCGGCAACAACACGCTCTACCGCGTGCAGCTCGGCAGTTTTCGCGCCGAAGCCGACGCCCAACCGCTGATCGACTCGCTGGAAGACGACTACGCGCCGCGGATCGTGCGCGAAGTCATCCGCGAAGCCCACGGCACGGTGGAACTGTTCGACGCCGACCTCGTGGAAACGTATTCGCTGCGCGACGGCTTCCGCCTGATTCCCGCGGCCGAGGACGCCTACGTGACGATCTTCGGCGTGCGCACGGGCAGCGGGTTCCGCTACGAAAAGACCGAGAACCGCAACTACGGCGGCGTGTTCGAGGCCTATCTCGACCACGACGGGCAACTGGCGGTGATCAACGAGATTCCCATCGACGTTTATCTGCACGGCGTCGTTCCCGCCGAAATGCCGGCGGGCTTCCCGCACGAAGCGCTGAAGGCGCAAGCAATCCTCGCGCGTTCGGTGGTGCTGTCCGAAAAGGCGACGAAGCATTTGAACGATCCCTTTGAACTCTGCGGCCACGTCCACTGCCAGGTCTATTCAGGGCTTTCGAAGGAGGATCCGCGCACCACCGCCGCGGTCGACGAAACCAAGGGCCGGGTGCTGGTCAACGATCGCGAACTGGTGGAGCCGCACTACAGCGCAGTCTGCGGGGGCCACACCGAAGACGCGGGCGCGACCTGGATGACGCCCTCGATGCACCCCTCGGAGGGGCGGCTCTGCGCGATCAACGAACGGGTAACCGCGCCCGACCTCACTACCGAGGCGGGCGTGCGCAAATGGATCAGCGCTTCGCCCGACGTGTGCTGCAATCTGACGGGGCTGAACCTGCCCGTCAACAGCGACTACGCGCGGCGGCATTTCCGCTGGGAGATTTCCTACGCGCGGCCGGAACTCGAAAGCATCATCCGCGAGAAGACCGGCACCGACGTGGGCACGCTTTACGACATTCTGCCCGTGCGGCGCGGGCGCTCGGGGCGGCTGCTGGAAATCGAAATTCTCGGCTCGCGGCGCAATCTGCGGGTGAAACGCGAACTGAAGATCCGGCGCTCGCTCTCGGAGACGGCGCTGGAAAGCTCGTGTTTCATCGTGGACGTGGTGCACGACAGCTCGGGGGTGCCCAAGGAGTTCATTTTCAGCGGCGCGGGCTGGGGTCACGGCGTGGGCCTTTGCCAGTGCGGCGCGGCCCGCCAGGCGGCAGAAGGCAAGACGATGGAGGATATTCTGAAATTCTATTTTCCCGGAACCAACGTGGAGAAGGTCTACTGAACTATCTGTAACGACGTTCGCCGCGGGTGGTCCCGATTGTACTGAGTACGCAACTTCCAGCACAAAAAGGAGGCTTCCATGGCACGGGTTATTGGATTGTGTCTGGTGCTGCTCGCCCCAATGGTGTGGGCGCAGCCGCCAATGGTGGAATGGACGTCAGCGTTTCTGGGCGGCGCCAAATGTCTGGCGGAAATGGCCGAGATGCGCTACATGGTGGGTGGTGAGTTTACCGGCGAGGAATGGGGCGGAGCCGTTGGCTCGTATGATACCTCCGGCCTTGGGTTGACGTGGCGGTATTTCGCCGGCGCCACGAACGGGTTCAGCGGCGTGACGCGGATGCCGGACGGGAATTTTATCTGGTCCGGCAATCACGGCGCGCACGTCGTGAAAACGGATACGGCCGGCAACCGCTTCTGGGAGCGTGATTATCCCGGATTGGGCCGGGTGATGGACGATCCCTGCCCGACGGCTGATCTCGGCTATTTGCTGGTTGCCTGCAGCGACGCGGAACCGCCGGTGCAGGCGCGGTTGATGAAGGTGAATTCGCTGGGCATCAGCGAAGAGACCTTCGATTACGGCGGGCCGGGCGGGAATTGCCTGGGCGGGCTGCGCATCGTGCGCGCCGCGCCCGATGGCTATCTGCTGATCGGCGAGACGTGGGCGGCGGGAGATAATCCGCGCCACGGCCTGGCGCTGCGCGTGGGCGTGAGTTGCGACAGCCTGTGGACGCGGGAGTGGGGCAGCGAAGCTCACCAGCTTTTCTACGCGGGGCAGAGCCTGCTTGACGGCGGCTTTCTGCTGGCCGGCATGCAAGTCAATGCCGCGGGCGATTCGCTGGCGTGGCTCGTGCGCCTCAACGCCGACGGATCGACGCTGTGGTCGCACACGCTGGCCGAAGGCAAGGCCATCGGCGCGCTGAAACCGACGTGGGACGGACACTACGTCGCGGCGGGAATCGGCAGCGCGCACAATGCGCTGTGGGTGGTCAAGGTGAATGCCGCGGGCGATGTGTTGTGGAGCCAGACCGCGCCCGGCGCGTTGGCCGAACCCTCCTGCATGCGCGTGCTGCCGACGGCGGATCGCGGCTACCTGGTGACGGCCGCCGCGTGGCCGGTGTCGCTGGTGAAATTTACGCCGGATACCGCCGGGCTGTCGCCGGTCACGCCTTCGTTGACTCTGCCGGTGGCGTACCGGCTGCTGGACAACTATCCGAATCCGTTCAATGCGCAGACCGTGATCCGCTACGCGGTGGGAGTGCCCGGCGCGGTGACGCTGGCCGTGTTTGATTTGACGGGGCGGGTGGTGGCGACGCTGGCCGCAGGGCCGCACGCGGCCGGCAGTTTTTCGGCCCGCTGGGATGCGGCGGCGTTTCCGTCGGGCGTATACTTCTGCCGCTTGGAAACGGCGGGCGGCGCACCGGATACGCGGAAAATGGTGACTCTTGAAATAAGCACCTGGCTGAGGATTTGCCGCCCGGGGCCCGGGCGGCGGCGGACGATGAGCGCGAGCATCAGGAGCAGCTTCATGGACGAGCAGCAAGTGGATGAGGTGCGGGCGGCGCTGGAGAGTCTGCTGGCCGATCCGCCACCCGAACTGGTGCGGCTGGTGCGGCGGCATTGTGACCAGCCCGCGCTCGACCGTGAGCAAATCCGGAATCGCCTGACAAGCCTGACGGTTTCCGACACCGCGCATGTCAGGCGACAGCGGCCTGAGGTGCTGGAGACGTACCGCGAAATCGAGCGCTACTGCCGCGGTCTCGCGCCCGACGCTGTGGACACGCGGCTTCGGCGGCGGCGGTGAATGTGAGCTTTTTGAAAGGCGCGCGCCGCTTTTGCGATGTGGCTGTCTATTCCGGCGGGATGCGCGTCCGTCTGCTGGATCCCTACGAACGGGCGGTGAAAACTGTTTCCGACGTGGACGGGCTCAAGCCGCTGATCTGCGCCTCGTTTGAGGCGGCGTAGAAGAAAAGGATGAAGGATGAGATCCGCATGCCCGTTGATGATTGGCGGTGTGATGAGAAGCGAAAACTACCTGATGCGCCTAAGCATACTTTCTGGAGCCCGGACCGACTATGCCGCGTGACGAAACCTATCTACTGTATATGATGCAGGCTGCGCGCCGCGTTTACAGCTACACGGCCGGAATCCGGCGCGAGCAGTTTGACACCGAATCCCTGCGACAAGATGGGATCGTACTCCAGATCGGAAATATCGGTGAGGCGGCGAGTCACCTGTCTGCGGAATTCCGCAGCCTTCACCCGGAGATTCCGTGGCCGCAGATTATCGGCATGCGCCATCGAATCTTTCACACATATCAACAGGTGGACTGGAATCGGGTGTGGACGACTGCGACAGTCTTCGTTCCGCAACTGATCAGCCTATTGGAACCACTTATGCCCACGAATTCAGGCCGGGAGTGATATGGAACCCCGCATACCAATTGACGCCCAGAAGATCCGCGCTTTCTGTGAAAAGTGGCAGATCGTGGAGTTCGCGCTATTTGGCTCAGTCCTGACGGGTGAATTTCGTCCGGACAGCGATATTGACGTGATGGTGGAATTCACGCGCGACGCGCCGTGGACGCTGCTCGACATGGTAGACATGGAAGACGAACTGCGTTCGCTGTTCGGCCGCCGGGTGGATCTGCTGACACGCTACAGTGTCGAGCACAGCGAGAATTACCTAATGCGCAAAAGCATTCTGGAAGGGGCGCGGACGGTTTATGCCGCGTGACGAAACGGATGCACGTTACGGCCTGTTGAAATAGATATGTAGACTTATGTCCTTTAAGGAACGATATTCTATGGCCACGCATCGGGACTTACTGTCGAAGCAGGATACTATTCTTCTCCGATTTACCTTCTATATTCGAGAAGCTTCGAATCGTCCCGGATGCAGCGAGGCGAGAGACCAGCAGATAGTGATTTGCTGGAATACTTCGCTGAAATTGGCGAAGGATTCAATTGGATGGAGTTCGAGAAAAGGTACAATGAGTTGCTTCAGGAGGACGGTAGTTTTCATGGGACCCCAGCGAATGAGAGGTTTACTGACACTTTCACTAGACCATTGAAGAATGCAAAGGTCAATTACTTGCTTGGGAATTTTCAGGGAACAACTGCGCTGTGTGGTTTTGTGGCAGAAATGTGCACAGTATTTACCTATGATCTGGCTCTCTATATTCGTAATCGTGAAGGATCTCACTTGGTTGATGCTATATCGTTACAAGAATTCGAACATAAGCGTCAAAAGAGTAGAATTGAATTATTGCATAAACTAGATTTCATTAACACGGATTTCAAAAACACCTTACTTGAAATCAACAATCTAAGGAATAGCTATCTACATGGATATCGCATGTCGACTTAACGTGTCCAGGAGGATGCAAAGAGAGCTTATGGTATGGCCATTAGACTGTTGAAAGCGACGATCGGTCAAGAGACTCATGGATCAATCCTTGATGGATGGAAGAAAGGCGCAACGGTGACTGTAATCGTCGCAAGTCCAGATGTTCTGGAGTTCTTGAACAATGCTGGCAGGCACCGAAGCGAAGACTGAGCAAGCAGTAATTGAGCGGCGGGAGCACGGCACGGCGCCGCCAGTTAAACGATTAAGCGTGCTATCGCATCTCCAAGGCAAGGAGATGCGGGGTGGCAATGAACGATCATTACTTTTCTGGAGATAGGACATGAGACCGGATGAATTGCAGGGGGCGGTGAACGAACTGCGGCCGAAACTCGACGACCTGCGGAGGTCGCTTTGACCTCGCGCGGCGCGAGACGGAAATCAAGAAGCTGGAGGAACTCTCCGCCGGCGGCGCCTTCTGGGACGATCAGCAGCAGGCGCAGAAACTCTTGAAGCAACTGGCCGACCACCGCTCGTGGGTGGAAGCCTACCGCACCACCGAGCGCGGCTTCGGCGACCTCGCGGCGCTGGCCGAGATGGCCGTGGCCGACGAGACCGCCTTTACCGACAGCGAACTGGATGAAGAATACCGCCGCGCCAACACGCTGTTCGAAAACCTCGAACTGCGGGCCATGCTGACGGGCCGAGACGACGCGCTGAACGCCATCGTCCACATTCACCCCGGCGCGGGCGGCACGGAGTCCAACGACTGGGCGGGGATGCTCTACCGCATGTACCTGCGCTGGTTCGAGACAGCGCGGCTGGAAGACCGACCTTTTAGACCTTGAAGAAGCCGAGGAAGCCGGGATCCGCGCGGCGATCATCGAAGTCATCGGCGAGTACGCCTACGGCTTCTGCCGCGCCGAGAGCGGCGTGCATCGCCTCGTGCGGATCTCGCCGTTCGATTCCAACGCCCGCCGCCACACGTCCTTTGCCAGCGTGTTCGTCTATCCCGAAGTGGACGACGTGCCGGAAATCGAAATCAAGCCCGACGATCTGAAGATCGACACCTTTCGCGCTTCGGGCGCGGGCGGGCAGCACGTCAACCGCACGGAATCGGCGATTCGCATCACGCATTTGCCCACCAACATCGTCGTCACCTGCCAGACCGACCGCAGCCAGCACCGCAACCGCGACAGCGCCATGAAGGTGCTGCAAGGCGCGGCTCTACCAGTACGTGCTGGAAAAGCAGAAGGCGCTGAACAACGTCCTTGAAGGACAGCAAGAGCGACATCGCCTGGGGCCACCAGATCCGCTCCTACGTCTTCCAGCCCTACCAGATGGTGAAGGACCACCGCACCAACGTCGAGACGTCCAATATCCTGAAGGTGATGGACGGCGACCTCGACGACTTCGTGCGCGCGTTTCTGCTGCTTGGCGAATCCGGCAAGTTCGCCCGCAGCCGGGGGACGGTGACGAAGGATGAAGGATGAAGGCGGAAGGATGAAGAGAAGACGCCTTCTATTCCTGCTCGTCTTCGTGTGGGGGAGGGTTAAGGTCTTCCGCAACCCTCCCGCGCGGACAAGGGCTGAAGGACGGATTCCGGGCAGGGCGAAGACGACCTGCCTCGGCGGAAGAGGCCGCACGGCGCGAGATGAAAATAAGGTCTTAGCATAATGCGCGAGATTATCATGAAGAAGTCAGGTTTGATCATTGTTGTGGCGCTGCTGTTGTCCGTTTCCGTGGCGCTGGCCGACAAGCAGGCGCCGCTGTTGAAGGCGGGCGAACCGTACTATGAATTCGCGCCGGGCGAGGTGCTGGTGAAGTTTCAGTCCCGTCTCGACGGCGTGGCGGCGGCCACGGTGTGCGCGGAAATCGGCGCGACTGTTGCCGAGCGCAGCGCAGAACTGGATTTCTACCGTGTCGCGTTGTCGCCCACGATGGATGCGCGCGAGGCGGTCGCTTTCTTCCGCGGCCGGGGCGACGTCGAATGGGCCAACTTCAATTACATCGCGCACGCTTCTTACCATCCCAACGACGAGTATTACGCGTTCCAGTGGCCGCTTGCGCGTTTGAACATGGAGCCCGCCTGGGACATCACGCGCGGCGCGAGCAGCGTGGTCGTCGCCGTCTGCGACATGGGTTTCTATTTCGCTCACGAGGACTGGGCCGGCATCCTGACCACCAGTCCGCGCGACGCGATTGGCAATGACAGCGATCCGACGTCGACGGTGGATGATTCGCACGCCGAGCACGTGGCGGGCACGATTTTCGCCGCCACGAATAATACTACCGGTATCGCGGGGATGGCGCCGCTGTGCACGCTGATGCCGGTGCGCGTGCTGGACGACAGCGGCAGCGGCTCGGCTTCGCAGATCGCCAACGGCATTTCCTGGGCGGCGACGCACGGCGCGGATGTGATCAACCTGTCGCTGGGCTTTCCCGTCAGCGGGCCGCCGCAGGATCCGGGACCGCCGCTTTCCACGGCCATTGCACAGGCGGCGAGCGCGAATGCGGTGGTGTGCGCGGCGACGGGCAACGAGGGCGAACCCTACATCGCCTATCCCGCCGCTTATGCGACCTGCATCGCCGTCGGCGCGACCGGCTACGACGACGCCATCGCCCCCTATTCCAATCGCGGCGCGGGCATCGACGTGGTGGCCCCGGGCGGGAATACCGAACAGGATTTGAATCACGACGGCTACGACGACGGTGTGCTCTCGACGTTGCACAGCGCCAGTGACGCCGATTACTACGGGTTCTGGCAGGGAACTTCAATGGCGACCCCGCATGTGGCGGGCCTCGCCGCGCTGCTGCTTGCTCGCGGCATGCAGCCCGCGCAGGTGCGGCAGGCGTTGCAGGAAACCGCCGTCGACCTCGGCGCTGCGGGCCTGGATCAAGTCTATGGCTATGGCCGCATCAATCCGTTGGGCGCGCTGCAGTGGAACTCCGGCCCCCACGAGGTTACGTTGCTCTCCGAGGGTTTTGAAACGGCGTTCCCCCCCACGAACTGGCAAGTCGATCAGACCGGCGCGACCAATCCTGACGGTTGGAAAAAGCTATCACAGTCCGCGACCAGCGAACCTGCGGGCGGTCGTTCGGTCCACGGTGGCGCCGACGCCGCCTTCCACAACGATGACGATACGGGCGGCCAACAGATTGACTGGCTGACTACGCCTGCCATCGTTTTGCCCGCCGGCGCTTCCGGCATCACGCTCAAATTCTGGCAGCGCAATTACTGGGTGGCTGACTACTATACCGCCGTAGCCTATCACGGCGTGCTCTGGTCCACCAACAACATCAATTTTGCGGAGTTGACAGAACTCGATCAAGTGCAGGAGACGTGGGCGGAGGTTACGATCGATCTGACGAGCTTCGCGGGACAGACGATTTACATCGCCTTTCTTTATAAGGGCGACTACACGACGGAATGGTATGTGGACGACGTGAGGCTGACGGCGATGGTCACGGGCGCGGCGGAACCCGCCGTGGTCCCGGCGCCGCGCGCGCTGGCGCTGGGCGACGCCTATCCGAATCCTTTCAACAGCGCGGCGGTGATTCCGCTGGAGCTGCCGCAGGCCGCGCGCGTCGAATTGGCGATCTACAACATCCTTGGCGAGAAAGTGGCGACGCTGCTCGCGCCGACGCTATTGAACGCGGGCACTCATCGCTTCACGTGGAACGCCGGCGATAATGCCACCGGCCTGTACTTTGTCCGCCTCACCGGCGAAAACGCGGTGCAGACCAAGAAGCTGCATGCTGGTAAGATAAGTCTGACTTGTTGCGGACAGAGGGCGGGTCTCAGACCCGCCCCTACGGAACGGAATTAATGCGTCGTTATCCCATCAGCCTCGCGGACGTGATTGCCGCCGATTCGGGTGAATTGCATCGCCCGACGTTCGCGCGCGTCGACAGCGCCGCCATCGCCGCCAATTTCCGCGCCTTTCAGCGGCACGCGCCGGGCGTGAAGATCATGGCAGTGGTCAAAGCCGACGCCTACGGCCACGGCTTGCTCTCGTGTGCGCGGATCTTTTCCGACCTCCACGCAGACTACTTTGGCGTGGGCTTCGTGGAAGAGGGAATCACGCTGCGCCGCGCGGGACTGACGGAGCCGATCCTCGTTTTGGGCGGCATCGTCGGTTCGCAGATTTCGCTGTTTCTGGAATACGACCTCGACATGACGGCCAGTTCCGTGTTCAAGATCGAGGCCATCAACGAAGCCGCCAAGGGCACGGGGAAGCGCGGGCGTGTGCATCTGAAGATCGACACCGGCATGAACCGCATCGGCCAGAACTGGCGTACGGCGGAAGAGCTGTTCCGCGCCGCCGCCCGTTGCGAGCATGTGGAAATCGCCGGCATTTATTCGCATCTCGCTACGGCGGAAGATCCGAATACCGCGTTTGCGCAGTTGCAGCTTGCGCGCTTCCGGGAAGCGGTGTCAATGGCCGAGGCGGCGGGGCTGAAACCGGGTCTGCGCCACCTTCTGCAATTCGGCGGGGGCGATCCGCTTTCCCGAGGCGCATTTCGACATGATCCGCCCCGGCATCGGCCTCTATGGCCAGTACGCCGCGCCGGGTCTCGCCACCGCCTTCCCGCTAACTTCGGCAATGGCGCTCGTCAGCGAAATCGTCTACATGAAGCGCGTGCGCAAGGGCGAAGGCGTGAGCTATGGCCTCACATGGATCGCGTCCGAGGACGTGTGGGTGGCGACGGTACCCGTGGGTTACGGCGACGGCTACCCGCGCTTGCTGGGCCGCAGCGCCGAGGTGCTGATCGGCGGCAAACGCTATCCCATCGCGGGTGCGGTGTGCATGGATCAACTGATGGTGAACCTCGGCCAGGACCGCTACCGCATGAGCGAACCCGTGGTGCTGTGGGGCCGCCAGGGCGACGCGGAGATCACGCTCTGGGAACTCTGCGAACCGTCGGGATTCATTCCCTACGAACTGCCGATTTATCTGACGGGCCGCGTGCCGAGAGTGTATATTTGACTTTATCTGATCGCAAACTTGTAAACTCATCAGGGCCCAATGGCTGATCATCGACATGAATCGCTGCCTTCCAGTATCGCGCACCGGCTGGAAGGGATGCTGCGGGTGACGCAGAGCATCAAAGCGAAGAACGCGCCCGCCGGCACCAAACCCGTGCCGTTCGTCACGCTCTCGCGGCAGTACGGCTGCGCCGCGGCTCTCGCTGGCCGAGCCGCTGGCCGCGCGCCTGGCCGCGGTCGAAGGCGTGCCTGTGGCTGAATGGAAGATTTACAGCCGCCAGATCGTCGAGGATATGGCGCAGAAGCTCGAACTGCCCGCGCACGTCATCGATGAATTAGACCGCACCGCGCGCGGCGGCATGGAAGAATTTTTCGAAACGCTGATGGGCCGCAGCGCGCCGGATATAAAAATCCTGCGCCAGCTCGTCAGCACGGTGCGGGCCGTGGCGGTGCTGGGTCATGCGGTCATCGTCGGGCGCGGCGGCGCGATTCTGACCGCGGGTCTGCCCGGCGGGATCCACATCCGCCTCATTGCGCCGGAAGCGTGGCGGCAACAGAACCTCGTCGAGCGTTTCGGCTGGGACGCCGACAAAGCGCGGCGCTTTCTGCGCGACGAGGAACAAAACCGCCACACTTTCTTCATGAAATATCTCGGCCAGGACGGCAGCGCTCCCGAACACTACGACCTGATCCTCAACGTCGCCCGCACCAGCCGCGAGGAACAGATCGAAACGATCGCCGCGCTGTTTAAAAACCGTTTTCTACAGGAATCCGCGTGAGATGGAACGGCCGGATCGCCATTGCAATTGAACGCAGGCTGTGCTGCGCCTGCCCGAATTATGCCCGTGGGAGGCTGAATGAACCGTTCCCGTCTTTGGCTCGGGATTGCGGCTCTTCTGACAGTGATCATACCCGCCGGTGCCCGCACCTTGATGGCGCATCGCACCGACGGCATCCGCATCGACGGCGTGCTGGAGGCCGCGTGGTTTCAGGGCGCACCGGCGGACAGTTTTGTGCAGCGCGATCCCGACGGCGGCGCGCTGGCAACGCTCGCGACTAAAGTCTGGGTGCTCTACGACGAGCGCGCCCTCTACGTCGGTTATCAGTGCGAGGATCCCGCGCCGGACAGCATTCGCGGCCGCATCCAGCGCCGCGACAATGACCACGGCTCGGATTTCGTCGACCTTTATCTCGACACCTTCCACGATCACCGCAACTGTTACTGGTTCACCCTCACAGCCGCGGGGGTGCAGTCCGAAGGCACCGTGACCGGCGAAATCACCGCCGATAATGCCTGGGATGGACTCTGGCAGTCGGCCGTGAGCCGCAGCGACAGCGGCTGGAGCGCAGAAATGCGTATTCCCTTCAGCTCCATCCGCCACGGCGGCCCGCGCGCCGATGGCTGGGGTCTGAATTTTGCCCGCAAGATCGAACGCCGTCAGGAAGCGGTATTCTGGCAACCCGTCGATCCCGAGCGCGATTTTCATGTAGGCGAATTGGGAACGTTAGCCGGGTTGGCGGACATCCCACCCGCTACGCACGTGGAAATTCTGCCCCACGCCGTGGGCCGCTGGGACGCCCCCGCGCGGCATTCCTGGGCGTCACGCAACGAGGCGGAAAACCTTGGCGTGCTGGTCAAATTTGTGCCGCGCGCGTCGTGGACAGCGGATCTGACGTATCAGCCGGACTTCGCGCAGGTGGACGTCGACGAGGAGGTCATTAATCTCTCCGACTATCCCGTCTTCCTTACCGAGCGGCGGCCCTTCTTTCTCGAAATGAAGGATCTCTTCGACGGTGCGCCCATCGAGCAGTTTTACACGCGCCGCATCACCGATCCGGATTATGGCGGACGGATCACCGGCCAGCATGGCACGCTGCGGAGCAGCGTGCTCGTCGCCAAGAATCGCGATTACTATGGCATGCGGCAGGACGTGGGCGTGGCGCGCGGCGTGTTCAATGTAGGCCGTGCCAGCACGGTCGGTTTTACCGGGACCTACCTCGACGCGGAGAATTTTCATGCCGGCACGGCGGGTCTTGATGCGCGGCTCCGTTGGGGCTTGCGCAACGGCTTAACGCTGGCCGGCGCGGCCGTCGATCGTTCGGGGTCGGATGCCCAGCCTCTTGAAGTGCAGGTGGGATTCGGTCAGGATCTGCGATTGTTCCTCGCCGAAGCGAATCTGAGTTGGCGCGGCACGGACTTCAACATCAACGATCTCGGCTGGGGTGCGGCCTCCAATACGTCGGATCAGGCGCTGACGCTGCGGAAGCCGTATTATCCGCATCGCACGGCGTTCCAATCCGTCACCTACGAAGCGCAGGGCTTCCGCCATACGCTGGCCAATGGCTCGCTGCCTTCCGGCGGCGGCCTGCTGCGGCTCTATGGCACGACGCGTCATTATTGGACCGTGGGAGCGGGTCTCGAAGCGGGCACCTTCTACCGCCGCCATTACGGCTTCGCTCTTACCGACGAATACCGCGACAACTTCGGCGTTTTCACGCCCGAGTTTCATCCGTACAGTATGCGCTGGCTGTGGGTGTACAGCGATCCGCGCCGCGCCATTGAGGCCCATCTGGACGCGCAGCAGGGCACCTTCCGTGAAGGCCACCGCTGGAGTCTCAGTCCCTCGCTGACGGTGAAGCCGCGCCCGAATCTCGATCTGGTAGGCGCAATGGCCTGGCAGCGGGTGACGGATGTGGGCGAGTACAGTCACTACGGCATCGCCGACTTCCGCGTCTGGCAATTGCGCGTGCGCTATTCGCCCACGCTTCCCGTTTCGCTGCGCGGCACGTTCCAGTGGGTCGAGGGCGATAAGGCGCTGCTCGCCAATCTGCTGCTGGCCTGGAACTGGAGCCCGGGAAGCTGGCTGTACTTGGTTTACGACGAAACCCGCCAGGACCTCCCGCCGCCGTCGCCACAGAACTACACCACCCCCGGCAACCGCACCCTGCGCGCCAAGCTGACATGGTTCTTCGCCGTCGCTCCCTGAACCCCATTTCTCGTCATCCTGACCGTCTTCGGGAAGGATCTCCAACAGCGACCACTTTCTGAACACGTTACTCTGACCTCATTCGATAAACTATCCTTCATGTCCACCGAACCCACCCCCGCCCCTCCCGTCACCGAAGATCTGAGCGAGGTGCTGCGCCAGCGGCGCGAAAAGCTCGATGCGATGCGCGCCACCGTTAATTGCTATCCCTACCGCTTTGCCAAAGACACGCACATTTCGGATCTGCTCGCGGATTTCGACAGCAAGGTCGAGACTGAAGAGCACGTCGGGCCACAGTTCGCCATTGCCGGGCGCATCCACACCATGCGCGTGATGGGCAAGGCGGCGTTCTGCCACGTGCGCGACGAATTCGGGCAGATGCAGGTCTATGTGCAGCGCGACCGCGTGGGCGAGGAGGCGTATAAAGTTTTCAAGCGCCTCGACCTCGGCGACATCGTGGGCTTCAGCGGCACCGCTTTCAAAACGCATACCGGCGAGCCGTCGTTGCGCGCGCAGAGCTTCGAACTGCTCTCCAAAAGCCTGCGCCCGCTGCCCGTCGTCAAGGAACGCGAGGGCGAGGTCTTTGACGCCTTCACCGACAAGGAAGCGCGCTACCGTCAGCGCTACGTCGACCTTGCGGTGAATCCCGAAGTGCGCGCGATCTTCCGCACGCGGGCGAAGATCATCACCGCCATCCGTTCGTTTCTCGACGCGCGCGGCTATCTTGAAGTGGAAACGCCCGCGCTGCAGCCGCTCTATGGTGGCGCGCTGGCCCGGCCCTTCACCACCTTTTACAACGTGCTCGACCGCGATTTCTATCTGCGCATTGCTGACGAACTCTATCTCAAGCGGCTGCTGGTGGGCGGCTTCGAAAAGGTCTACGAGATTTCGAAGGACTTCCGCAACGAGGGCATGGACCGCTATCACAATCCCGAGTTCACCATGCTCGAATTCTATCAGGCATACGCGGATTTCGAGGACGTGATGAACCTCGCGGAAGACATCTTCCGTGAGACCACCCGTGCCGCGCTGGGCACCACGATCGTCACCTACCAGGGCGAGACCGTCGATTTCGGCCAGCCCTTCCGCCGCGTGCGCTTCTACGATCTGCTGAAAGAACTCACCGGCCGTGACCTGATCGGCATCGAGTTGGTCGAGTTGCACCGTATCGCCCACGACCTGCATACGGACATCACCAAAGATATGGGCGAAGGCAAGATTCTCGACGAGCTGATGAAGACCCACGTCCGCCCCACGCTGCGCCAGCCGACGCTGATCTACGATTATCCGCTGTCGCTCTCGCCGCTGGCGAAGAAGCATCGCGGCGATCCGCGCCTCGTCGAACGCTTCCAGCCGTTTGCGCTGGGCTTTGAACTGGGCAACGCATTCTCTCGAACTCAACGATCCTGTCGACCAGCGCGAGCGTTTTGAAGCGCAGCGAAGTTTGAAAGAGCAGGGCGACGAGGAGACGCAGCCCGTCGACGAGGATTTCCTGCGCGCGCTGGAATACGGCATGCCTCCCACCGGCGGCATGGGCATCGGCATCGACCGCCTGACGATGCTGCTGACGGACCAGACCTCAATCCGCGAGGTCATCCTCTTCCCGCAAATGCGAACGTAGAGATTCGTATTTCGATTGTAGGGGCGGGTTAAGGTCTTCCGCAACCCGCCCGCGCATGACAATCCGCCCGTATTCGGCAACCCGCCCGCGACGCCGGAGGCAAGATAACAGAATCCAATCTGCCCGTGCGCAAATCGCCGCGCCTCAAGGGATTTGACTACGCCGCCGCGACCGGCTTTTTCATCACGCTCTGCACACACGATCGGCAAGGCACATTGGGCGTTGTTCGTGGCGGCACCATGGAACTGAATCCCAGCGGTGCGATTGCGGAGGAATGCTGGCGGAATTTGCCGCAACACTTTCCGTCAATTGTCCCGGATGAGTTCGTAGTGATGCCCAACCATTTGCATGCGATTCTCTTTCTGGTGTCGGCAGATGAGCTTGCCGTAATGAATGCCGATGCGTATGATGCGATCGCGGAAGGTGCCGGGCACACTGCCACGCTCAGCGAAGGGATTCGCTTCTTTAAAACTACGTCCGCCAAGCGGATCAACCGGCTTCGGGGCACTCCCGGTGTTCCTGTGTGGCAGCGCAGTTTTTATGACCATGTGATTCGCCACAATGATCACATTGACACCATTCGCAACTACATCCTGCAGAATCCAGAGCGTTGGGAACTGGATGGCGAGGCATTGCACGGGCGGGTTGCGAAGACTTAACCCGCCCCTACACAGATAATATTCGCATTGCACCGGGAAGATCGCCCATGTTCATCGGCCATTTTGCGGCGGGGTTTGCGCTGAAGGGGGCGGAGAAACGCGTGCCGCTGCCGTGGCTGCTGCTGGCGGCAATGTGGATGGACATTGTGTGGGACGTGCTGCTGCTCACGGGTCTCGAGGCGGCGCGCATCGTGCCGGGCATTACCGTCGCCAATCCGCTCGATCTCTACGATTATCCGTTTAGCCACAGCCTGCTGTTTGCGCTGCTGTGGGCCGGGCTGTTTTATCTGCTGCCGCGCGCTGTGCCCATCGCCCGTGCCGCCGGCCGCAACCGCGTGGGGCTGATATTGGCGGCGGCGGTGCTTCTCGCACTGGGTGCTGGACTTCATCGTGCATCGACCCGACCTGGCGCTGACCCCCGGCGCGTCGCCGAAATTCGGCTTGGGGTTGTGGAACCACACACTGCCGTCGGCGCTGCTGGAAATCGCGCTCTACACGGTAGGCGTCTGGATTTATCTGCGGGCGACGTGCAATCCCACGCATCGCGGCCTGTGGGGTTTTATGACTCTCGCAATGATTCTCTTCGCCCTTTTTCTGGCAAGTCTCCTAAGCCCTCCGCCGCCCAACATCCACGTCGTGGCGTGGTCGGGCTTGATCGGGGCACTGGTCACGCTGCTCGCCACAATCTGGATCGACCGGCGGCGCATGGCGGCATAAGGAATTTCTTTGCAAACCAACGTCTACGTCGCGCTGCGCTATTTGCGCTCGCGCTCGCATAGCGGGTTCATCTCGCTCATCAGTTATCTTTCCATCGGCGGCGTGACGCTGGGCGTGGCCGCGCTGCTCATCGTTTTGTCTGTGATGAACGGCTTCGAAAGCGAAGTCCGCGAACGGATCCTTGGCGCGGACGCGCATTTGCGTCTCGGCAGCTACGGCGAAAAGGGTCTGGCGGAATGGCCCGAGGCCGCGCAGATCGTGCGCGGGATCCCGCATGTCACCGGTGCGTCGCCCTACATTTTCGAAAAGGCGATGCTGCGGGTCAAGAATCAGAGCGAGGGGATGATGGTGCGCGGCGTAGACGCGGCTACCCTCGCCGAGGTGAGCGAACTGCCCCGGCACATCACGCGCGGCGCGTTCAAGTTCGACGCCAACGGCCTGCCCGGCATGATCCTCGGCCGCTTCCTGGCCGACCGTCTCGGCGTCGGCCTCGGCGATACGGTCGTGGTGTTCAGCGCGGCGGGGATGAGTTCCAGCTTTTCCGCGCCCGCCGTGGGCCGCTTTGTGCTGACCGGCGTCTTTCAGACCGGTCTCTTCGAGTTCGACGACCTCATCGGTTATGTCGATATCGCCGCCGCGCAGAACCTCTTCAAGCGCGGCGACCGCGTTGACGGCCTCGAAATCCGTCTCGACGATATGGACATGGCCGCCACGGTCAAGCCGCTGGTCGAGCAGAAATTCAACGGCCAGAACTACTACGTGCAGACGTGGTTTGAACTGCGCAAAACCCTGTTCTCGTGGATGAAGATCGAAAAGTGGATGTGGACGATCATCCTCTCGCTCGTGATTGTCGTCGCGGCGTTCAATATTCTTCTCCACGCTGATCATGGTGGCGATGGAAAAGCGCCGCGACATCGGCATCCTCAAGGCGATGGGCGCGCGTGACCGCGACATCGCCCGCATCTTCAGCACCCAGGGACTGATCGTCGGGCTGGTGGGTTCGGCGCTGGGGACGCTGATCGGCTTCCTGATTCTGCTTGGCCAGCTCCGCTACAAGTGGGTGGCCCTGCCTTCGGATATTTATTTTCTCGAAGCCCTGCCGGTGCGGATGCAGGTTTTCGATTTCGTGCTGGTGGCGGTGATCGCGGTGCTGCTCTCCTATCTCGGAGCGGTTTACCCGGCGCGCCGCGCCGCCCGCCTCGCCCCGGTGGATGCGATTCGCGATGTCGGCTGACGATAATGCTACGCTGGAATTTTGAGATCATGGAGGATCGATCCGATTCATGAGCAAAACTGACGAACAGAAACTGGCCAAGGGCATGTACCGCCTGTCGCGCACGGAGCAGGACGCGGCGGTGCCCAGGGTGTTCCGGCGCTACTGGGCTAACCTGGCGCGCAAGAATTCCTACTATAATCGCGATTTCATGCTGGAATGGGCGCAGGGCCTGGAATCACTGCCGGTGCTCGAAGCGGGTTGCGGCGACGACTCCACCCTGCGCGCCAAGAATCCGCCCCTGACGCAGATGGTCGGAGTCGATCCCGGCCTCGAAGATATCAAGAAGAATCCCGTGCCTGCGCACAAGGCGCTCGGCGTGCTCGAAAACCTGCCCTTCGCCGAAAATTCTTTCGCCGCCGTGTACAGCGATTCGGTTTTTGAACATATCGAGGATCCGCGCCGCGTCTGCGCCGAAATCTTCCGCGTCACCCGGCCCGGCGGCAAGGTGTTGATCAACACCAACAGCGTCTTCAACCCGTTCATGTTCCCCAACAAGTTCATGAACATTCGCCAGCGCGAATGGATCAAAACACGGTTCAAGATCATCAGCGAGGGCACGTATAAGGCGCCCTACCGCATCAATACCCGCCGCCGCCTGGTCAAATATCTGCGCGGAGCCGGCTTCGTCAATATTCAGATTTATCGCTGGGGCCTGCCGGCAATCTATCGCCCGCGCTGGATGCTCGTGCTGCAACTGATGATGGAACTCGTGGCCGAAATCCCGCTCTTCTGCGGGCTCAAGCATCGCCTCATGGCCACCTGCGAAAAACCGCGCTGAATCCGTGAAGCGCGACCTGACAATCGTATTGCTGATTCTCGCCGCCGCGTTGCTGCTGCGCTTGCCGCTGCTCGGTTACAGCTTCTATGGCGACGAGGGCTTTTCGCTGCTGCGCGACAGCCAACAGTTGCTGACGGACACCGAGGACCGTTTCCGGCCCGTGTTTTTCACGCTGCTCTATCTCTGGCGGCAGACTCGGGTTCCACGGCGAGATCGGTCTGCGGTTGCTGCCGCTGTGCTTCGGCCTCGCGCAGATTCCGTTCGCCTATGCCATCGGCCGCCGGCTGGGCAGACCGCCGCCTCGCCACCGCCTACACGGTGCTGATCGCGGTCTCGCCGATGCTGGTCGAGTTCTCGCAGGAATTACGGATGTACTCGCTGGTGGCCCTGTTGGCCTTGTGGCAGGTGTGGCTGCTGCTCGATCTGCTCGAGCATCGTACGTGGGGACGCTGGCTGGCATTTATTGCCGTCGCCGTCGTGGGGATGTACACGCACCTGCATTATGCGCTCTTTTTGGTGGGCCTTCTCGGTCACGTTGTTCCGTGAACGCCGGACGATTCCGCTGGGCTGGTCGGTGTTGGCGATGGGTGCGGTGGTGCTGCTTTACCTGCCCAACCTTCACAATCTGCAGGAATTCGTCGCTCGCCGCGGCGGCGAATACGCCGTGCATTTGCCCAGCGCCATGCCCAAGCTCGTGGCTGCCTTTGCCGTCGGATTCAGCTACTTTGCGCTATCCGACCAGGGGCTTGGTCGCGCCGTGGGTTCCAGCGATCTCGCCCACAACCTCCCGCTGGCGCTGTTAGTCGGCCTGCCCGCACTGCTGATTCTGGGCGGACTCCTGCGGCGGCACATCAGCGGCCCGCGCGACCGCGCGCTCTGGCTTGGCTACGAGACCTTTGCAATTCCCGTGATCCTCGCCTTCGTCGCCAGCATGATTACGCAGCAGTATTGGCTCCAGCCCAAATACGTGATCTTTTCCGCCCCCTTTGCGCTCTGGCTGATCGCCCTCGGTTTTTGCGATCTCCCCGGCCGCTTGCTTAAGCTCTTCACCACGCTCGTCGGAGCGGCGGTGATTGCGGTCTCCCTCGCCCATTTCTGGAGTCCCGAATTCTACGGCCGCCGCGAAAACTGGCGCGACACGGCCAGCTATCTGCGCGACCACATGACGCCGCAATCGGTGGTACTCGTCGTTCCCGGCACTTACCGGTTACTGGATTATTACTGGCCCGACGCGCCCCGCTACCGGGAAGCGATCTTTGTGCCCGACGTTGCCGGTCCCGTCACTCCCTTTGTTCATCGCCTGCGCAGTCACCTCGAAGGCAAGACCGACATCTACTACTTGTGGTTTGACATCCGCCAGAACATCGCCGATCCGCGCGACATGCTGCTGCACTCCCTCGATTATCTGGGCGTCCGCTCGCAGACACGGAATTTTAATCCGCGTCTTAAGCTCTACCACTGGCGGCTCGAACCGCAGCCGGACTCACCTCCGGTCACGACACCCCTCGTCCCCGCTTCATAGGTCTGACTTTCGAATTATGCCTCGACTCCGCACTCTCCTTCTTCTCCTGTTGCCGTTTTTCCTGCTCTCCTGCGAAGAGGAACAGAGCGAAGTTTATACCAGCGAATTCCTCGAAGCCGCGGCGCCCGCTCCCGATGGCGGTTACATCCTCGCCGGGCGCGGCGTGCGCACCGACGGCGATTACGAAGACGCCGACGGCTACCTTGTGCGCCTCGACCAGAACGGCGGCACGCTCTGGGAGCATCGCTACGATCTCGGCCCCTTCGGCGGCATTCAGGCCGTGCGCGTGCAGCCC
This sequence comes from uncultured bacterium, assembly GCA_963735175.1. Taxonomy (GTDB): domain Bacteria; phylum Electryoneota; class RPQS01; order RPQS01; family RPQS01; genus CAVTJX01. The sequence continues at coordinate 76,922 of CAVTJX010000003.1, forward strand.
GACGGGAGTATTCTTGCCGCGGGGATCTATCGCCCGCTGGGCGGCAGTCCGGTCTTTCTCCTGCAAGCCGCGAGCGATGGCAGTTTCACTTGGACTCCGCGCTCCGGCTGTCGGCGGGTTCACCTATCCCACAGCCACGCGGCCCACGGCGGACGGCGGCTTTCTTCTGGGCGGGCATGACGCAGAGCAGCCTCGGCCAGTTGCGGCTCGTGAAGTGCGACGCCGAGGCCAACGTCACCCTCGATCGCACCTACAACGAACTGGCGAATCTCACCTGTTCCGATGCCGTGGAAACCGCGGACGGTAACATCGTGCTGCTTTGCCGCCTGATTTCCAGCAATCGGTTGTACCTTATTAAGACGGGCACAAACGGCGACACGCTCTGGACGCGGCCGCTGGGAACCATTAATAGTGTCAACATCGAGGATGTGCTCACGGAGCTGCCCTCGGGGGATCTGTGGTCGCCACGGCCAACGATCCGGCCAGCGCGGGTTTCGGAACCTATGACATTGTGCTCTACCGCACGAATGCCGCGGGCGAGAGTCGACGCAGCCACATCCCCTGTCCTCATCGACACGCAGGTGCCGTTTGCCATGGCGGGGCTGGCGGATGATGGCGTGATTCTCGCGGGTCTCACGCGGCCCGAAACCGACACGGCGCAGGATTTTCTGATGGTGCGCACTGCCGCGAGCGGCGCCGCCATCTTCACTCATACTTATAACATCTCCGCCGATGACCGCGCCACCTTTGTTCTACCGGCGGCAGACGGGGGTTTCGTCTTTGGCGGCTACACCACGGCCTCCGGCCGCGCGGGCTTTGACGGCTGCGCGTTGAAGATCGACGCCAGCGGCGCCCTCCAATGGCAGCATCTCTACGGCCGATAGCATTCATCTGCACAGAACAAAACGCGGGCCGGGAAAACATTTCCCGGCCCGCGTTTGCATTTCCATGTCATCGTCGATTCCGCTTAGGCGGCGGGCTCTGCCCCGCCGCATTTCGTTTGAAGAGCAACGCGTCATCTGCTCCGTATACCAGAGACGGGCGGAGCCCGACGCTAGAATATTCGGGTACTGTTTACGCGCGTGGTGCGGAAATCCCGCGCGGCGACGATAGATCTCATCACAGTCCACGACGACACACACCGTAGGGGCGCGATTTGTCGCGCTCGCGGGCGGGTTGCGGAAGACCTTAACCCACCCCTACATCGTAGGCTGCGATCATCGTTCTGCGTTCATTCCTGCGGCTTGTAGATCGCGTCCATGTGCTCGCCCAGATCCAGCGCCAACCGCTGGGCTTTGGCAATCACGAAGTCTTCGGGGATGCGGATCCGCTTCAGTTCCTCGAACTGCTGCCGCGCCGCCAGCGTGTCGTGCCGCGCCAGCGCCATGCGCGCGAGGGCAATGCGCGACGGAGCATAGGCTGCGTGACGCTTAAGCGAAAGCTGCAACAAGCTGTCGGCCTGCGAACTGTCGGGCAGCTCCAATGCCAGCATCGCCGCCTTATACGGAATCTCCGGCGAGGCCGGATCGATTGCCATCGCCTTGTCCAGCGCGGCCAGCGCGCGGGCGGGACGCTTCAGCACAAACTCGATCATCGCGCGGTTGATCCAGATGTCCACTGGCGCGTCCTTGTCCGCCGGAAATCGCTGATCCAGAAACTTCAGCGCTTCCTCCCAGTTGCCGTCTTCGGTATACTGATAAAGGTCTTCCAGAAAGTTTTCCAGCGGCGCGCCCTGCACCGAATCCGGCGGCGCTACGCCGGCCAGCGCGAACTCCGCGCGGGCGTCGTCGAAATTTCCCAGCGACCACAGAATCCGCGCCAGTCCAATGCGCGCTTCCGTGTGATCGGGCTTGATGGCCAGCGTGCGCACGAACAGCGGCATCGCGTCCATTGTCCGCCCGCGATCCATCGCGCCCACCGCCATGTTGTAATAGTCGTTCCACGGCATCGTGGCCTGATGCACCGTACGCGAGGGGAAGTTCACCACCACCAGGGCCGCGAGGTACACGCCGCAGGCGAGAATCAGCGCGCGGTGTTCGCGCTGTGACACCTGCCGCGCGATTTCCACAAAGAAACAGCCTGCCGCCGGCAACAGCGCCAGTACCAGCGGATAGCGGTATTCCGACGAACTGAAAAAGAGCAGCACGCCACCCACGTAGGCAAAGGTGTACAGCCAGAGCAATTTCACGTCGGGCCGCCGCCGCCACGCGAGGAACATCCCCGCCGCGGCAAACGGCAGCAGCAATCCCCAGCGCATCGGCAGCGCGCGGAGCAACGGACTGAATCCGGCCACGCCGCGAAACGACAGATTGTTGGGAATCTCCTCGCGTTGCAGGGTCAGCCACAGTTTTTTCAGCTCCAGCCGCAGCCAGCCGCCGGGATTGTGCACGATGTCGTCCAGCGCCTGCAAGCCCCAATAGCGTGACGCCTGGTTCAGCGACATTTCATGGCCCGTGCGCTTCGCCGCTTCCGCGCGATAACCCTCGGCTTCACGTATCGGATCGAACGACGTGATAAAATTGAGTTCGTCATACATCCCCGACGCGCCGGCGCGGTTGCCGATGAAAAAGTTAATCCCGCCCGAGGACGTCGTGAGGATCGGACTGCCCGAGACCCGCCAGTTGCGGACCAGCACCGGCCCCAGCACCACCAGCATGGCCAGTCCCAAAAACGCCAACTGCTTAACCCAGCCCGCCCCGTGGCGCTTGGCGATCCAGAATGCCAGTACGACGGCAAACACCAGCACCAGCGGCCGGGCCAGCGCCGAGAGGGCCAACGCCGCCCCGATCGCCAGCCAGATCGCGTCCGGCGCGGGTTTCGTATTCGTCGCCACCAGATCGGTCTTCGTGATCAGCAGCCAGAGCGCCAGCGCGTTCAAAAACAGGATCAATGAGGCGCTGAGCAGTACGCCGTCAAAGTAGGCCCACGGGGCGTACAGCGCGGCGATCAAACCGGTGATCAGCGCCGCGGTGTCGCCGAAGAGTTTTCGCGTAAAGCTGATCAGCGCCGCCAATGTCCCCACCGACAGCGCGATCTGCGCGACCACGACGACGGACACGGAGATCGCTCCCAAACCCTTGAACAACCCGGCCAGGAACACCGGGTACAGCGGCGAGAGCCAGAATGGCCCCTGTGGGTGACCGTGGCCCTGGGCCAGATTGGCCGCCCATGAAAGATAAAAATCGCTGTCCAGGATCGGCAACGGATACAGCGGCGATGCCAGCAGTTGACGCAGCAACAGCAGGCGCACGGCAACGAACAGCCCGCCAATCGCGAGGGCAAACAGCAGGAAGCGGCGAGGGACAGACGGCATAGGGCAGTTCCCACGGGTACGTTATTGATCGCACTAAGATAACGGGCTGGCAGCAAAAAAACAAGCCCCCGGCCATGAACGGGGGCTTGTTGACAGGCGCGGCAGGGGGAGAGGGACCCTGTCGTGCCTCTGATTGTGCTTTAGTGGCTACTTGGCCAGCAGCATCCGGCAGAGCGTGGTCGTGTTGCCGGCGGTCAGGCGGCTGAAGTAGAGGCCCGACGGCAGGTTGCGGCCATCAAAGCTCACACGGTGCGTGCCGGCGGCATACGGACCTTCGGCCAGCATGGCCACCTTTTGGCCGACCAGATTATAGACTTCCATCCGCACATCCGATGCCTCCGGCAGCGTGAAGCTGACGGTCGTGGTCGGGTTGAACGGATTGGGACTGGCCACCGCGGAAATCCGAATCGGGACGGTCGTCAGTGTTTCCGGACCGGACTTGATCGGATCAACCGGCGTTACGGGCTCGACCAGCGTGGCGATTCCGTTCAGCGTCACGTCGCTCAGATCGTAATGACGCTCGATGCCGTTCGGCCAACGGATGGCGATATCCAGCGTCTTGACCTTGTGCCGCCGGTCGTTCAAGACGATCGTGACACGCGGATCGTCGCAGCCGCTCGAACAGAGGACCGGGCCATTGCTCATCGCAGACAATTGGCCGTTGATCTGCGCCCGCACATTGCAGCCGTAGAGCGGCGTCTGCATGCCGCGGCTCACCAGGCTCAGGGTGATCCGTGTCCGCGCCGTCGTCAAGTCGTTGCGGAAAAGGCGGATGCCCTCGCTGCCCAGAGCCACCGCGAAATCGAGATCGCCATCATTGTCATAGTCACCCCAGGCGCCGGCACGGTTGTCAAAATGCTCGTGCGTGAGCAGCAGTTGCGGCGCCGCGTCATACCAGTACTGGCCCGCGACATTGATCATCAGCGACGTGCCTTCACCATTCGCGCGGACCAGGAACAGGTCCGTCCAACCGTCGAGGTTCGCGTCCACGGCATGCGCAAAGCGCGCATGCAGCGCCACGTCCGTCAATCCCGGCGCGTCGGTCGTGCGCAGGCTGGGCAGTCCGCCCTGCATGACTGCGCCGCGATACAGGTACGGCGTCCCCGCGAGATCGGGCACGAACAAGTCAAGCTTGCTGTCGTTGTTGAAATCCGCCCACACCGCGCCCGTGGCGCCAAGCGCCTGCGGGAAACCGAAGGGTCCCGCCAGATCTTCATAGTCGCCGTTGCCGATGTTGCGGAAGAAATGGGGAGAACCACCCGTCGCTGCCGCATTCCCAAGGAAGACGTCGAGATCACGGTCGTTGTCGTAATCACAGAACGTCATTGCGCCCACGTCCGGCAGCAACTCTTCAAACGGACTTTCGCGCATTGCCACGAAATCGTCCGCCTCCCGGACAAACACCGTCATCTCCGGCGCCGACACCAGGCCGCTGCTGACGACGAGGTCGAGCGTGCCGTTGCCGTCCACGTCCACCCAGAGCGCTTCCTGCAGCGGTTGCGCGAACACCTGGCTGTTGACCGCGCGGCGCGAGTTGAACTGGCCGTTGATCTGCTGCGTTAACAGTTGCACGCCCCAGTCATTCTCCTTCACCAGCGAGAGGTCCAACCGGCCGTCGCTGTTGAAGTCCACCCATTCCGCCTTGCGCACATACTCGGTGCTGAAGGCGCGCAAGCCGTAGAGTTCACTGACCTCCATCAGCTCGCCGTTGACGTTCACATACAGGTAGCTCGAATTTCCACCTGTGCCACCCACAAACAGATCCAGATCCCCGTCGTTGTCCATATCGCCCCACGCCATTGTTCCCGCGCACGTCGGCTGCTCACCGGTGAGGATCGAACTGACATCAACAAAGTTCCACGCCTGCGCACCGGCGATACTCGCCAGCGCCAATAAGGTTCCGAGGATGAAGCCCAGCCGTTTCATACGATTTCTCCTTCTCTGACCCATCAATACAATGGTCCGCACATCATTCTTGCTGGGCTTTCCAAAGGCAAGCCCCGCGCCAGAGCGCTAAGTGCCGGATCCACAGTCTTAACTGCCTGTATGTCAGAGAGCAAGCAATCGCCTTCGGCGGGGAGTCCTGTTGGCAAATCGCAACTTTGCAGCGTGTTGCTGCTCGATCGCAACGCTTCAACAACAAACCGCGCGGGGTGAGGGTACCCCGCGCGGCGGATGATTAGTATTGGCCAGCCCGCTCCCGCGAGTTGGATTCCTGTGATGTGGCCGGATCCATGCAAATCCGGCACGCGGGAGCGTGGCGGCGAGTAAGACATCAGCAACAATCCAGCATGCGCGCAGCGCGCGGTGATCAACGGCGTCAGCGCATCGGATCGAACGTCACGTTCGCGCGGCAATCAACGGCGTCAGCGTATCGGATCGAACGTCACGTTCGCTAACGGCGTAGTTCGCTGAGCGTGGGCAGCGCGCGCGTCTTCGGTCGCGACCGGTTCCGCCGGCATTTGCACGCGGCAATCGAAGATGTGGACTTCCCACGGTTCGAGATCGAGGTACAGCCCGCGCAGCATCAATTCCATGCCGTCGCGCGTGTAGCGCTTCGGGCCGGTGAGATCCGTAAGCTGCACCTGCCGGTCGGCCAGCGAACCCAGTTCCAGCCGGACCCAGCACTGCGCGCGCTGGGCCGATTCATTGACGAAGATCCGCAGATGCTCGTCATCGAGATCGTAGCCCTGCCCGAGGATTTGCTGGCAGGAGTCATTGCCACTCCACGCCGGTTGCGGATTCAACAGTAGCCAGAGGCCGTTGCGCACGACTTTGCGCTTCAAGGCCGCCAGGAGGGCCGCATACCGCGCGTGTACAAGGCCGTCCACCGGTTCTTCGGGAGCGCGCCGCAACTGCACCGGCACCCGCACACGCTTGCCCTCAATTTGCCCGTCGTAGAACAGCCGCACCGACGGCAGGCCCATCACCCAGGCGGCGGCGGCAAACAGCGGATCGGGTTGCAGCCGCGCGGCGATGCGCGGCTCGTCGTGGTTTTCCAGAAAGCGCACGCGGCGGCGGTGCGCGGCGGCGGGCAAATCAAAACTCGCCCGCAGCAGCGGCCGTCCCGTCACCAGCTGTATCCAGCAACTCCTTGTCGTAAGTCGCGTCAAAACCCATTTCTTCGAGCGCGCCATCCAGTCCCCAGTAGACCTCCGCCAAAAAACAAAAGTCGGAGTTCACGCGCTTGGTTTCGGCAATCGCCCGCGGCCAGAACTCCACGATGTGGCGCTGCCAGACACGTTCAAAGACGCTGGCCACTTCGAGCATGGCCATGTCGCAGCGCACGCCGTCGCACAGTTGCGCGAGGCGCGCGAGTTCGGCCCGCATCTGCCGCGTCAATTCGGGATTGTGGTAATCGAGCTGCGCCGTGTCGGTCCACGGCGGGAAATACGGATCGCGGCCGTGGGCGATAACGCGCAGGCCCGCGGTGGTTTGCGCCCAGAACCAGTGATCGGGATGCTGCACGACGTCGATTTCCGTGCCGTTCACATACCAGTCCGGATGCTCGTTCACCCAGGGATGGTCGATGGCGGTGTGATTGGGAACGAAATCGAGAATCAGTTTCAGGCCGTGCTCATGCAGCCGCCGCCGCAGTGTCTGCAGCGCCGCGTCGCCGCCGAACTTGGGATTGACTTCGTAGCCGCGAAGCGCATACGGCGAGCCGCCCACGTCGCCCGGCGTCCAGTCGGGCAGGGCTTGGGCATAGTCGGCCTGTAAGCCCGGATGCGTGAGCGCAATCTGGCGGCTCTGGGGGCTGGGCAGCCAGACCCCACACAGCCACACGGCGTCAAAACCAAGATCGGCCCAGTGGGAGATCTCCTCGTCCGGAATGTCGGCCAGCAAGAACGGGTCGCCGCCGCCCTAACTGGCGGAGCCGGATACGCGTGTTGATTTCAAGGATAAATTGCGGAGGATTCATGCGCGGCGGCCTCCGGGGGTAAAAACATACTTACATTAGACTATCAAAGGGGATCGGCGCTTGACAATTCGCCGGGTATTGCTATATTATTATTTCTATTTTGGCCGAGAGCAGCGAAAGCGTACTCGGCCCCGTCCCCGCCTTCAATATACGGGCGGCGGGGGACGGAAAACAAGGAAAAAATACCGGGAACAGGAAAAATGACGCGTTTTATCGTGCTTGTGTTGAGTGTCTGCCTCCTCGTGATGGCGGGCTGCAAGGGTGGTGCGGGTAAAAAAGGGGGCGGCGCGATGGGGGATACTGTAGCCACGGCCAGCGGACTCAAGTATTTGGTGCTCAAGGCCGGCGATGGCCCCAGCCCGCAGCCCGGCCAGACGGCGGTCGTGCATTACACCGGCTGGTTGACAGACGGCAAGAAGTTTGACAGCTCCAAGGATCGCAATCAGCCCTTCCAGTTCGCCATCGGCCAGGGCCAGGTGATCAAGGGCTGGGATGAAGGCGTGGCCTCGATGAAGAAGGGTGAGACTCGCAAGCTGATTATCCCGCCAGCACTCGGCTATGGCGAACGCGGCGCCGGCGGCGGCATCATCCCCCCCAATGCCGTACTGGTCTTCGAAGTCGAGCTGCTGGATATCAAATAGGCTCTTTCCGATGTTCTGTAGGGGCGCACCGCTGTGCGCCCTTCTTTTTAAACAAACGGCCCGGGAATCACTTCCGGGCCGCTTTTGTACGGTAGGATTGCCGATGGCAATGTCTACTTCGGCTGTTCCGGCGCGCGTTTCTGCTCTTCGCGCAGGCGGAACAGTTCACCGGAATAGTAGTCGACGCGCCCCGCCAGTTCGTTCAACGTGGGATCCTTCGTGTCGACGTCAAGCTGTTGATGCAGACGCAGGTAGGCGGCTTCGCCCAACGCTTCAAACGCGCAGCGCAACCGGCGCTCGGTCTGAAAAATATCCATCCGTAACCGTCCCTGTCGCGACAGTTCGTCACCCATATTGCGGAAATCGCGCATGCCCCCCCGGACCGTATCGCGCAGGTCGTCCCACAGGTTCTTATCGGTATTGGAGGTTCTGGGTGTTTCCATGACAAACTCCTCTCGGTCGCATACTTCTCTCTAACTATAATACGAACCTGATTTCACGAAGTTCCGCGCTCACCGCTTACTTTTCTTTTTGGGAGCGGAGCGCGCGCCGCCGCGTCCCGAATCCACCGCATAGCGGCCGGGGCCGGTCAGCAGCAGTGTCACCACGATGGCGAGATATGCCAGCGCCAGCTCTTTCGACGGCTTGCCGGGGACGATCCACGCGCCCGCGAAGCCCCGGCCAAAGGCGGCCACGCACATGTTAAATACCAGCGCCGCCGCGGCAAAGCGCGTCCATAGTCCGAGCACGAGGAAGAAACCGCCGACCAGTTCCGCCGCCGTCGCCAACCAGGCAAATACCAGCGGCGCGGGAAAGCCCAGGGGATCGACACCTTGCGAAGCGAAGGTTTCCACGCCGCCCGTGACTTTGTACCAGCCATGAACCATCAGCCCCAGCCCGGCCAGGACTCGCAGCCAGAGCAATCCCCAATCGGTCAACCGTTCTCGCATAGTGCTATCATTCCTCAAGTTGGTACGCCCTTCAGGGGCGTTCGAGGTGCAGTTCGCTGCGCATCCACACGCCGTAGAGTTCTGATACCGCAGCGGGCTTCAGCACAATGAACTCGGGCAGTTCGTAGGGATGTTCGGCCGTAAAATATTCTTCCAGCTCCGCCAGCCGCTGGCGGTGGGTTTTGATCAGCAGCACGATTTCTGATTCCTCGCCCACGGCGTCGCTCTCCCAGCGAAAGAACGAAAATGCGCCAGGCAGGCAGGTCACGCACGCGGCGAGGTGCCGCTCCACCGCGCCGCGGCCAAAGGCGGCCGCCTGCTCTTTGTCTGCTACTGTTGTTAAAACAATCAGTTCGTCGTGATTTTCGGGCATACGGTTGGCCTGAGGGTCACGTGCAATTTAGAATAAAATATACAAAACTTTGCCCGATTTGGAAAGGGCCGATAAGATCAGTAAAGATCAACAAACGCCGACCTTGCAGCAGCGCCCTCACGCCATTTGTGGAGGCTCCGGCGATATTTCGATGTCGAGAAACGAAATCGTAGGGGCGGACCCGCGTGTCCGCCCGCGCAGTCATTTCAATCGCAATTCCTGCTTCAATTCACCCACGGTCGTGCGCTTTTCATCCGCCATGGCGGTGCAGCACGATGCGTTCCTGGCCATAGGAAACACGGTTGACGGCATCGGCGAAATCCGAAATCGTCCCGCCGTTCCTCGTTCATCGTTTACTTAAGAGCACCATCTTCCGCGTCTGCATCTGTCCCGCCGCTTCCGACCGCGCGAAATAAATCCCCGATGGCAGATCCCCCGCGTCAAACGCCACAGCCTGCTCCCCCGCTGTCATCACCTTATCCACCAGCACCGCCACTTCCCGCCCGACAGATCAAACACCCGCAGCATCACCCGCCCCTCACGCGGCAGGGAAGCGGATCTGTGATGTGGCGTTGAAGGGATTGGGATATACATTAAGCAGCCCAAAGCTTGCGGGCAAGGGTGGCACGGGTGATGGCTCTCCGGCAAAGCGGACTAGATACTGATAGTGCCGGTTCGTGATATCCGAGTAGATGCCGCCGAGGCAAAAGAGCCCGCTCTGCGGCGTGCCCGCGATGTGGTGCAATGTCGCGTTGGTCATCCAGTCCCCGAACTCGTACTCCCAGGCGCTGTCTCCATCGGCCGTCGTCAGCAGCAGCGTGCAAGTGTAGGGGTGTCCACGGCTCGATCCGATAGTACAGATAAGCGATCCGGCCGTCAGTCGAAAGCCTCGCCACCGTTTAATGAACGCACCGTATTTCCCGACAGCGGATAACGCCGCCAAGAATGTTCATGACCGTTACTGTCCAGACGCAGGTATACAATCTCGACGGTATTGAGCAGATCGCCGGGAGCATTGCGGCCGGACTGCGAACCGCCCAACACAATGTCCCCATCGGGCAGTGGCTCGAACGAACCACCACCCGCATATCGGGCGCGTAATGGGTCCAAAGGGTGTGGCCCCCGTCGCCCACACGGATTACCCGACCGCCATGAGAACCCGGGATAGAATCGAAGGGGGAGACTATCCGAGCAACCTCCCGCCAGCACCCAGCCCCCGTCCGGACAGGCGGCGATATCTTTCATGTAGCCGGACTGCCTTGGCCCTTCCAGCGGATAGTGCCGCACCCAAAGCGAGTGTCCGGGGAATCCAAGCGCATCAGATAGGGATGGACTGGCTGCGGGAAATCCCGGTAAACGCCCGAGATGGCGATGCCGCCCGCGGGGGCCGGAGCCATGGTAGAAATGCCCCAAGCAGCCGGGTCCTCATCGACAATCCGTCGCCACTGCTCCTCTCCGGTCGCATTCAGACACATCAGGAAGGGCAGCGGGTAAATCTGGGAATCGGTTCCGCCGAGGATCCGGAGCTCATTCTCCAAAACGAGTGGACAGCCTAGGCCTTGCTCGCCATCACCGCCGATGACGCGGGTCCATTCGATCTGCCCCTGCCGATCCACCTTCACAATGAACGCATCCTGGTCGGTGTGCCCGGACTGCCGTCCAGCTCCACCCATTAGGTAACCGCCGTCGGGAGTGGCTATGGCACTTCCGGCACCACCCTCGAAGCCATCATAGTCATCGTCGGAATACCACCGTGTCCAAAGCGTATCCGGTGCCTCAGCTCTGACATTTGTGGTCACTACCGAGCCAGATGATCAAAAGGATTCCATAATTCATGTTTACAAAACAACGCCCAATCCCAATCAGCTCGGGGCAAGGCGTTTTCGTGAAACATGGCAAAAGGTTCGGCCGCAGGCGCATGGTGGTCTCCGGATGGACGCAATCACAGCCGCTGCGTAATGGCACAGATTACGGTTACATCTCAACTGCTTAGGCGGCGGGCTCTGTCCCGCCGCATTTCCTATTCTTCCGCCTTCACCATATTATCGCCGAGCGTCACGTTGACCATGATTCTGATTTCTTCGGCCAGGCGCAGAAAGAGGAACGCGGGGCGGTTGATTTGGTGGTCGGCGAGTTTCACCGTCCAGTCGCCTTTGACGGTGAGGATGCCGCCTCGGTGCTGGTGTGGGTGTAGACCAGCGTCAGCGGAATCTGATAGCTGCGCGTCACGCCGTGCAGGGCCAGTTCGCCTTCGGCCAGCACGTGCGCGCTCTGGCCGGGTTCCAGCGAATCTTTGTCCGCCGAAATAAACCGCGTCAGCGTGAACACTGCGGCGGGATACTTCGCCGTTTCGAGATGATTCTCGCGCATGTGCTGATTGCGCAGGGCGATCCCCGTGTCGATCGTCCGCAGATCCACGCGGAATTCGGCCTTGGTCGTGCTCAGCAGACTGTCGAGTTGCAGCGCTACTGTGCCGTGAATGTCACTTGTGCGGCCCACGACTTTCTCCAGCGTCGCATCGGAGACGAATTGTACGAGATTGTGCGCGTCATTCGGCAGTGTGCGAAAGGTCTTCGCCGCCGCCGCACCGCACGCCGCCAGAATCAGAACGAGAATCAGAAGGCCACGCCACCGCTGCATGAAAGCGCCTCGTCGGGTTAGATGCACAAAAGTGAAGTTGAACTCGCCGGGTTCAGCGAGCCGCTTCGCGGAATTTACTGCCGGGGACAAAGCGCGGTTCCTTGCGCAGGGGAATAGCTATCGCTTCGCCGGTGCGCGGATTCCGCCCCATGCGGGCCTTCCGTTCGACCAGCAGAAACGTCCCGAAGCCCGCGATCGCTACTTTGTCGCCGTCGCGCACGATGTCCATGATCGTTTCCAGCACGGCATCCACGGCTTCCTGCGCGGACTTTTTGTTATAGCCGGTTTTCGCGGCCACGGCGGTAATCAATTCGTCTTTATTCATCCTGAGCGCCCCTGCGCTGTTAAACGGATAAGTTTACTTGGATTGGACATTTCAATATAGCCAGATTTTACCGAAAGTCAAGTGCTCCCGCTTGCGCCTCACAGGAGAGATCCCTATATTCCGAAGTCAGGTCTTGTGGCGGCTGATCGCACACGATCATTCTGTATCCAGAGCGAGGATTTTTGCATGATTCCTGAACAATCAACTTTTACGTGTGCGATAACCTGGCACGGCAACAACCTCGATTACGACGCCTTCCCGCGTGTCCACCGCATCACCTTTCCCACGGGTCAGGAGTTGACCGCCGGTGCCGCTCACAAAGTGCAGCATCCGCAGCAGACCAATCCCGAAGAATTATTCGCAGCCAGTGTTGCAACCTGCATGATGCAGACGATTCTGGCCGTGTTTTCGCGGGCCAGGATTGCCATCAAAGCCTACAGTGATGAGCCCGAAGCGCTGCTCGAACTTGTCGAGCGGCGTTACAAAGTTACAAAAGTTACGCTGCGGCCGCGAATTCTTGTGGAGGGTCCAGTGGACGCGGAAAAATTTGCCCTGCTGGTCCAGAAAGCGCATGCTAACTGCTTTATTACCTTATCTGTAAACTCAGACGTTGTGGTCATCCCGGAGTATTTGTCCGAGTAAGCGAATCGGTTCGCCGGAACAATCCCGGCGGCATTTCTCTGCTAAGTGAGTATCCTGCTCCACGCAGTCCATCAGAAACCAATCCCCATGCCGATCTACGAATACCGCTGTGACGAATGTGGCAAGGACGTCGAGGTCTTCAGCCAGCGGGCCGAAACGGTCCAAGTCCCGTCCCTATGTACTTGTGGCAAAACGGGTTCCTTCCAGCGCAAATTCTCAACCTTTGCCGCCCATGCCGCTTCGGCGGGTGCTTCGCAGTTTGAATGCTGCGGCAGTACGGGTGACTCCGGCGGCCATGCCTGCGGCGCAGCCTGCCGCTGCGGTCATTAAGCCCAAAAGAGGCACAGAGCTTGCCTCTACCATTCCGGCGGTCTTGTATATTACCCATATGGTCAGGAATATTGTCTTTCGGAGAATTGCCCCCCATTCGGGACCGTTCTGAAGCGAAAGTGGGATTCTTGAAGCTGGTGATTTAATACACTTTTAGCCTTGACAAAAAGGGTAAAAGTCAGTAATTTCCTCTATAGATTGTTACGGGTTTTATCCGTCAAATACTGATCTGAGTGAATTTGACGGAATTGTTGCGTAATTCTGCCGCTTTGACGGTGGATCGCATCGCACCCACGTGAGGTATCAAACGGCTGGTTTTGTTTCACCCCATACCCCCACGGAAGTGAATGCCACACCGCAGATTTCAACTGATCTTTCTGTCACACGACCTTTCGCGTAAGGTCGAACTGACGCTCTCACACCGTAAAGTCCGGGCCGCATTGCTCGGCTTGGCGGTGTGTTTTTTAGCGACCAATGTGGTGGCCGGACTGCTGGCCAGCTTTCTGATCAATTCCCGCGAAAGCGATTCGCTGGCGCAGGAAAATCGGCGGCTTAAAGACCACATCGTCCAGCTGGAAACCCGCATGGCGGGAGTCAACCAGCAGGTGTCGCTGCTCGAACAGACCGACAAGCTGCTGCGCATGATGGCCGACTTGCCGCCCATCGACGAGGATGTGCGCAATGTGGGCATCGGCGGCGCCCCCACCGCTCCGGTTGACGCCAATCTGCCCGAATTGACCTATGGGCTGTGGACCGTCGACAAACTCGAGCGCGAGATCCAGCTCCAGCAGGCCAGCTTCCAGGAAATCAATACCAAGCTCACGGCCAACCGTGAGATGCTGGAACATACGCCGACGCTCAGGCCCATCGAAGGCGGCTATATTTCCAGCGGCTTCGGATCCCGCCGCGATCCCTTCATCAAACGCGTGGAAAACCATGCCGGCGTCGACATTTGCCAGGAACGGGGCACCCCGATCGTGGCCACCGCCGAGGGTCAGGTCATCTACGCCGGGCACTACTACAGCTACGGCAAGTTCGTGATGATCGACCACGGCTTCGGCTTCCAGACGGCCTACGGCCACCTGAATTCCATTGATGTCCGCCAGGGTCAGTATGTGTCCAAGGGCCAGCAGATCGGCGCCGTCGGCTCCACCGGCCGCTCCACCGCCCCGCACTGTGCACTATGAAGTGCGCGTCAACGGCCAACCGGTCGATCCCACGGACTACTTCTTCGAGGACGTGGCCACCCTGCCCGTCGCCGGCAAGCGCCAGTAAGTCTATTTAGTAGCTATACAAAGACCCGGAGCATCCGCTTCGGGTCTTTCTGTTTCCCGCCATTCCCCTTGCGCTTGCCGTTGATTTAAACTATTTTACCACCAGCGTGCGACGCTGGACCGGGATTCAGTCCGTTGTGGGCTGGGGGCCCGGGGTGGATCTTGCTCCGCCGAGCCGGGTTAAGCGGGCCACCCTTTCCGGATCGACCACCGTCTCATCCCCGCGAAACCCGGCCGAAACCTAAGCTTTGGCCACTATCCACATCCTGGCCACGAAACCCGGCTCGGCAGGCGGTTACGACCCACCCGCTTCACGACCGTGTCCCGATCGAAAGAACACACTTCATGAACATGCACCCAACAATCTGGATCACCGCTCTGGCCGCGTTGCTTTTCGCCGGCTGTTCGCAGTACGACGCCAGCCAGGCCGAACAGGTCGAGCCCCTGGGCACGCCGCCGCTGGTGGATTTGACCGGTTCCTCCGTCGTTACCCGCCCCGATTCGCTGAAAGTGCAAGCTCATGTCACGCCCGGCGAATTCGAAATCGCCGATTGGAACTTCGGCGTGTCGAATGGCGACATTGTCCAGACACGTCTGCTGCGAGTGCTGCCCGACCGCATCGACATTGAAGCCACGCTCGATTTCTCACGCAATGGCACGTATTGGATCTGGGTGCACGTGTGGGATACGGAGGAACAGGTCGATACCGATTCTTTGCAGGTGACCGTAAACTGAAGCATAGTGCCGGGGACGAACGGGAACGCGGCTCCGCAGCCCGATCCGAAGTGAGCGATACTCCCGGAGCGGGCTTCCGATCCGTTACAACCCAAGGGGAGTCCAGTCATGAATTCGAACCGGAACATCTGGCATCTGACAGCAGCCGCGCTCGCGCTGCTCGCAGTGGTTGGCTGCACGACCGAAGAAGAAACCCGCTGGCCGACGGTCACGTTGACCGGTCCCACACAGGCGTTGCAGGGAGTGGCGGTGACGCTGGCCCTCGACTTCGCGCCCGGCACCGAGCCGCTAGTGGAAGCCGCGTTTGATTTCGACGGCAACGGCACGACCGATACGGTGCTGTTCAATCCACCGGCGGGGACCTGGACAGTGTCGCATGCCTTTACCGCGCGCGGTTGGCCGGTGGTGAAGGGGAGTGTGATGGACGCTGCCGGGCGGCGGGTTACCGACAGTTTGCGAATCACAGTCACGCGGGGCGCGCCGCCGCAGTGCAAATCGTTGCTCCCGTTTCGGCGGTCGACAGCGCTACGATTCGCTTTGTTGTGACCCGCGGCGGCTACGCACTGCAAGGGTTTTACGTATGCCGCGCAAAGCAACGGCGGTCAGTGGACCGCTTTCGACACCACCGCGCAAAGCGATGCCGTCACCGTCTACACCGGTATCTTCCGCGAACTCGGTCCTTCGGAGCAGGTGACCCTTACCGCCCGTGTCTGGGATGAAATTGGTCAGGCCGACTCGGCGCGCGCGACGCTGTACCTTGTCGGCCCAGCGGTTCAGTAATGCGGGTCTCCCCATTACGGCCCGGAACGGTGCAGTGGAATCATCGTCAGCAACGGTGCAACAGATGGATCAAGGAACGCGGTGATGATTCTGAAAACGCACCCCGATAATCCCAATATCCGGCATATCCGCCGGGCCATCGAAGCGCTGGAAGCGGGTGGCCTCATCGCCTACGCCACCGATACCGTCTACGGCCTCGGCTGCGACATCCATAACAAGCAGGCGATGGAACGCGCGCTCGCGCTCAAAGGCTATTCGAAAGAGCACGCGCTCTCGTTTCTCTGTGCCGATCTCTCCGACATTTCCAAATATGCCCGCGTCAGCACTCCCGCCTATAAAATCATGAAACACTGCGTGCCCGGGCGCGTTCACGTTTATTCTGCCCGCCTCGCGCGAAGTGCCCAAACTGCTGCTCGACCAAGCGGCAGACGGTGGGCATCCGCGTGCCCGACCATGCCGTCTGCCGCACGCTGCTCACGGAATTCGGGCGGCCCGATTCTCTCCACCAGCGTCACCAGCCGCACGGGCGAGCTGCTGACGGATCCGGACGAGATTGAAGCGGAATGGCGCCACGAAATCGCCGTGGTCCTCGACACGGGACCCCTCCAGAGCGCGCTCTCCACGGTGGTTGACCTGACAGACGACGCGGCCGGACCGGTAATTGTGCGCGCCGGCAAAGGCGACCTGGCGCTGATCGGATGAGAGGCTTGTGTCCCATCGCGTAAAATCCCCCACACTGCACTCGCTCACCGCGCGGCAGATTGCCCGCACGGTGGTCCAACTCGTGTCCCGCAGCGCGATTCTGCCGCTCGCGCTGTTTGCCGTCGCGCTCTACGGCGTGTGGCACTATGCCCGGCCGTGGGACCTCGGCTGGCTGCGCCCCGACGAGGCCGCCGAAATCGCCGAGAGCTTCCTGCTGAAACAGGGCGTCGAACTGCAAAACTACACGCTCATTCAGGCGGTCGAGCATCGACGCGAAGGCGCGTGGGTGGCGCGCGGCGCGGGCGAAAAACGCTTCAGTGTCGATCCCGGCGTGGGCTATCTGCTGCGCTATTTCCGCCCCGGCACGGTTGACGGCTGGACCGTGGCTGTTTCGCCCGCCGGACAGATTTACCGCGTGCAGCGCGAACAACTCGACGACGAACCCGGCCAACGCCTCGAACGCATTGAGGCGCTGCACACGGTCGTCGTCAAGCTCGCGGGCGAACTGGGCGTCCCTGCCTATTCGCTGAACTTGCTTTCCGATACGCTCGTCTTTCAGGCCCAGCGCAACGACTGGACTTTCACCTTCGACTGGTCTGAAGCCCTCGGCGATTCGGGCAACTTCACCGTCACGCTGGCGGGCGAGACGATCAGTGATCTGAGCTTCCGGCCCACGGCGTCGATGTTCGAAACGCTGCCGCGTCGCGGGGCCCGTTCGAGCCGTGTGCTGGGCTTCACGCTCATCCTCGGCGGCGTGTTTCTGATGATGCACTATCATCGCACGCCGCTGGCGCTGCGCAAGGCGGGACTGTGGGGCGCGATTGCCTTCGGCTTGATTCTCGTCGCCCGCGGCCTGACGTTTCCGCAGGCGGTGATTCTCATGCCGCCCGACAGCCCGGAGGCCGGCTATCTCGCCCGTATTGCTCTCAGCGCCGTCGTGACGGCGCTGCAGAGCGCGCTGCTGGTGGGCCTCGTGGTGGCGACGGGTGAGGCGCTCGCGCGCGACGTCTTTCGCCACAGTTCGACTCTCAGCCGCCCCGTTTCGCGGGGCATCGGCTGGCGCGCCGCCTGGGCCAAGGCGGCCCGCTGGGCCTTCCCCGCCGCCGCCCTTGTGCTCGTGTACGAAAGCATCGCCTGTCACTATTTCGGCCCGGTGGGGCTGCTCAGCAAGATCCCGGGCCTGATGGCGAATACGCTGTCCTCGCCCGTGGCGCCGGGGGCGCTGCTTGCGGAGGCGGGCCTCGACATGGTGTGGGAAGAGTGCGTGTACCGCCTGTGGTTGTTGTCACTGCTCATGTTCTGGCTGCGGCTGCCGGTGCTGGCGATCCCGCTGGCGGCGGGCGCGGCGGCTTATTTTGCGGGGTTTGATATCGCCCAATTCACCAGCATTGGCGGCTTGGCATATTTGCTGTGGGGCGTGATTGCCGGCGCGCTGATGGTGCGCTCGGGGATCATCGCCGCCATGCTTTTCCATCTGCTGGTGCTCGTCGGCTATGCCGGCCTGGCACTGATCTGGATGGGTTTCGGCACGCCCACCGCTGCCGGTATTTTCGCCGCAATCTTCTTAGGCGTGTTGCTCATCGCCCGCGACAAGCGCCCCGCCCCCAACCCGCAGCTTGATATTCTCAGCCCCGCTGCGTAAATTACGTGGATTTGGGTCGCTCCTGCGTTTTTACCACGTTACTAGCCAGCACGCTCCCGCGTGCTGGATGGAGATACCCCAATATCCACGGTCCCCGACGAATCCAACCCGCAGGAGCGGGTTGGCTAGTAGGTCAATGAGACGCCGCCGCGCGGGGTTTCCGTACCCCGCGCGTTCCACTGATCTTCGCATTTTCTTCAAATCACCATACACGAGGTCTGTCCGTGAACATTCTGCTGCTGTTAAAAGCCGTGGCCGACAGCGAGGCCACCATCAAGCCTGCCGCCGACGGCAAGGGCGTCGCCCTCGAAGGCATCAGTTGGATTCTTAATCCCTACGATGAATACGCGGTGGAAGAAGCGCTCAAGATCCGCGAAGCCGACGGCGCGGGCGAAGTGGTCGCGATCAGCTTCGGCGGCGACGATGTGCCCAAAGTCCTGCGCACCGCGCTGGCGATGGGCGTCGACCGCGCCGTGCACGTGAAGGGCGCGGTGAGCCTCGATCCCTTCGCCACGGCGCAGGTGCTCGCGCAGGCGATCAAAGGAATGGGCTTCGCCTACGATCTGATCCTCTGCGGCAAGCAGGCGATCGACCACGACCATCACGGTGTGGGCGTCATGGTGGCCGAACTGCTCGACATTCCGTCGATTGCCGTTGTCAACAAACTGGAGCGGCTGGACGGCAAACTGAAGCTCGAGCGCGAGATCGAAGGCGCGATGGCGATTGTCGAAGCCAAGCTGCCCTGCCTCGTCACCTGTAACAAGGGCCTGAACGAACCGCGTTACGCTTCGCTGAAGGGCATCATGGCGGCGAAGAAGAAGCCGCTCGACGAAGTGGCTGCGACGGCCGTGGAGTCGCACGTCGTGCCGCTTTCCATCGCCACCCGTCCCCCGCGCACCGGCGGCGAAATCGTCGGCCAGGGCGTTGACGCCGTCCCCGCGCTGATCCAGAAGCTCCGCGATGAGGCGAAAGTCCTTCTAAGAGAAGTATGAAGTATGAAGTATGAAGGATGAACGGCGGACCCGCCCGCCGATAGTCGCCGAGCGGGGTCTACCGTTGCCACGGACCATCGCGTGGGCGAGAACAGGACCCCGCCGTAATCATCACCGCCCGCCTTTCAGTGTTTCAGCATTTCAGTGTTTCAGCGTTTTCTTCCCGTGCCTTTACCGTTAGAAACCGACCGCCTCATTATCCGCTCGTTCACGCTGGACGACGCGGACGCGATGTTCAAGGTGCTGGGCGATGCGGAGACGATGCGTTATTTTCTGATCTGGCTGAACAAGTCCGTCGAACAGTCGCGCGGCTTCATCGGCTGGGTGACGGGGATGGAGCGCGATTTCGGCTACAGCTTCTGGGCCGTGGTGGAAAAAGCGACGGGCGAGGTCATCGGCGACTGCGGCCTCGCGCCCCTCGAAGGTGAAGGCCCCGAAGTGGAACTCGGCTGCGACCTCCGCCGCGACAAGTGGAACCTGGGCCTCGCCACCGAAGCGGGCCGCGCGTGTCTGGCCTACGGCTTCAACGAGCTGAAGCTGAAGCGCATCGTCGCCGTCACCAACCCGCAAAACCTTCGCCCGCCGCGCCTTAGAAAAACTCGGCTTTAAAGAAGAAGGCACCGGCGAACACTACGGCAGCGAGAGCGTGATCTACGCGAAATATCATTTGTAGGGGCGGACCCACGTGTCCGCCCGTGGGCGCGATGAATCGCGCCCCTACATGCCATCAAATTAATTCAAACATACCATAATCCAATCCCCATGCCCAACATTCTTGTCTTCTGCGAAGCGAAGGGCGGCAAGCTCAAGGCCGTCTCGCGTGAACTGGTGAGCGCGGCGACGCGCATCGGCGCGCGACGTCGTGGCCGTCACCTTCGGCGAGGTGGCCGACGCCGCCACCCTCGGCGCGTTTGGCGCGAAGCGCGTCGTGCAGCTTCAAAGTCCCGAACTGGCTTACTATTCCACCGAAGGCTACACCTTCGCCGCGGCGGATGTCATCAAGGCCGAAAATCCCTCGGTCGTGCTGTTCGCGGCGCTGGCGGTGGGCAAGGCATACGCGCCGCGTGTGGCCGCCCGCATGCAGCGCCCGCTACTTTCCGACTGCACGGATTTGAAGCTGGAAGGCGGTGAATTGCAAATTCAGCGGCCCATCTATGGCGGCAAGCTGCTCATGTGGTGCACGGTCACGGGCGGCGCGGTCTATGCCACGCTGCGCCCCAAGGCCTTCTCCGCCATCGAGACCGGCGGCACGGCGAGCGTCGAAACGCGCGCCGTGGCGATTGACGCATCGAAGATCCGCGCTCGCGTCGTCGAAGAGAAAGCCGAAGCCGGCGCGAAGCTGGACGTCACCGAAGCCGACGTCGTCGTCTCGGGCGGTCGCGGCCTGCGCGAAGCGGCGAACTTCAGCATCATCGAAGACCTCGCGGCAGCCCTCGGCGCGGCCGTGGGCGCGTCGCGCGCCGTGGTCGACGCCGGCTGGCGCCCCCACAGCGAGCAGGTCGGCCAGACGGGCAAGGTCGTCTCGCCCACGCTGTATTTTGCTGTCGGCATTTCCGGCGCGGTGCAGCACCTCGCGGGCATGACCACCAGCCGCACCATCGTCGCCATCAACAAGGACGCCGACGCCCCGATCTTCAAGGTCGCCACCTACGGCATCGTCGGCGACGCGATGGAAGTCGTCCCCGCCCTCACCGCCGCCGTCAAAAAGCTCAAAGCGGAAGGCTGAGCCGTTCTGATCCGTATTTCTGACTCGGATTTCGGATTTTAGATTTCGCATTCAGTGGGAGGAGTGGATGTTGAAAGCAACTTTTTGCGGTCTGCTCGTGCTGTTCTGTGTGTTTGCCGCGCAGGCGCAGACCGCCCCCGTCGACAGCCTGTTCCGCATCGCGCAGGAACGGTATGACGACGGCCGCTATGACGACGCCGAGCTCTCCGCGCTGCGCGGCTTGCGCGAGGCCGGCGGACTCGACGCCTTTGACCAGCTCAAGTTCCATCTGCTGCTGGGATTCATCTACGTGGCCCGCGACCAGCGCGACGTGGCATTGCGCGAGTTCACGCAGGTGCTGACCGTCAATCCCGCCTACGATCTCGATCCCGTGCAGACCTCGCCCAAAATTATGGAGGTCTACCGCGCGGCGCGGCAGGATTATATGTTGAAGGTGGCCAGCGAGCCCGCGGTCTATCGCATGCCACAGGCCGACGTGCGCCTCGCCGCCTCGTGGCGTTCGCTGGCGCTGCCGGGCTGGGGGCAGTTCTACAAAAAGCAGTCCACCAAGGGCGCGGCGCTGGCCGCGGCGCAGTTCATGTCGCTGCTCGCCTTTGCCGTCCTGCAGGGCGAGGCCAGCCGTTCGCACAACGATTACCGCCGTCTGCGCAGCTACGGCGATCCGCGCCTCGAGGACGCCTACCAGGATTACCGCCGCGCGTATCAAACGCGCAACGTCGCCGGCTACGTCGCCCTGGGCATCTACGCCATCACGTACCTCGACGCGCTCTACACGCCGGTCTTTCACGCGAAGAAGCGATGAACGCGGAGGGATGAGGGGCGTTTCGCTCGTCATCCTGACGTTCTTACGGAAGGATCTCCAACAGCGACCATTTCTGCTAATCTGCCCCATCGCCGCGCGGGGATTCCACTCCCCGCGCGTGTTCTGGATCGTCATCCTGACTTTTCGCCATCATGGCTCATTTAAGGCGGTGAAGCCTCTACTCTCCTCCTGGGCTTCTGTGTCTCGCGTTCCGGACGCAACTATATTGCCGGAGATTTTTCTTGCGCTATTTCCTGATAGGCATACTGACTATTTGTTCGCTTTTCGGCATGCAGACGTGGGGCGAGACGCCAATGCCCAAGATGCCTCTGGCCAAAACAGATATCTGGGCGGCGCGGACTGATTCAATGGGAAACCTACTTTGGTGGAAGCGGTTCAAGGATAAGCAGATGTTAAGCGGCGCGACTGCTATTGCCACGCGCGATGGCGGCCTCGCGTTGGTTGGTGTTGCAGATAGTTGCAGGTATCCAGCAGGAAATCGAAGCTGTTGGGTAGTGGTTACGGATGGCGATGGAAACGTACGATGGGAAAGTTGTTACATTCCGGATTCGACCGCTTTTATTGTCTCTTGTCGATCTGTCGTGCAGCTCGCTGATGGTCGCTTAGTCCTTGCTGGATACTACGCAAGTCATTTTTATCCGTTCGATTCGGTATACCAGACCAATTCGTGTCGTCTGATTTGGCTGATGTGTTTGGCGGAGACCGGCGACAAATTATGGTCTAAAATTTACAGCGTTGATACGACTCATCACTATGCGGACGTTGGAGCGCTCGCCGCATGCCAGGACGGCGGTTTCGTTCTCACGGGATACGTGGGTCGACCGCAGATTTCGCGCAGTCATCAACCCAACGCAGACGGCTGGATTCTAAAGGCGGACAGCATCGGCCAGTTAGAGTGGTTGCGGACCTATGGTGGCCCGTACTGGGATGCGTTGTGCGACGTTACTCCCCTGCCTAGTGGACGAATGGCGGTTGTAGGCGAGAAGTTCAGCAGCGCCCAGGAAAACGCTCGGCCGGATGGCTGGATTGTGGAGATCAATGCAATGGGTGATGTTCTCCTCGACCGGATAATTCAGACAGAGCCTGCCCTCACCTTGTATTCAGTGCGTTTCGCGCCTGACGGCGGAATTGTCGTCCGAGGCGATCTCCGCGAGCGACCGAATCCCCGCAAGTATAATATATTGCTTATGAAACTCACGGAATCCGGCGACAGTCTATGGTCCAGTCAATATGGCGACAACCATGGAGACCGCGGTTCACCCATTTTTGTGCAAGGGCAAGGCTACGTCTTCATGGTAAACCAATGGTTCTCAGAAGATAGCAGCCACCGCGAGCTTATTATTAAGACCGACCTTCATGGAAACGAAATTTGGTCGCGTTTCGTCGCGGGCTGTCCTGAAAGTCGGGGGGTCTCTGACATTTACCCGGTCCCCGGTGGCTACTTTTTCACCGGTGCCGTGGAAGGACCTTGCGATTCCAGCCCAATGATGTTCCGCAATAACGAGCCTGCTCTCGGCGGCCATTGACGGCCAGAGGCCGCCGCTAGTAAATTGTTGGTTCTGCGCGTTAGTTGAGTTTCAAGTTTTCGTGAGGTTGGTTCGGTCTTCTTAATTTGAGTTTCGAGTTTCGTATTTCGAATTTTCTTCAGGTCCCATGCCCTACCTTGTCCATCGTGACTGCCGCCATTTTCGCGGCGAATTGCCCTGTAAGCCGCATAAAACGCACGGCGTGATCTGTGACGGTTGCGCGTTCTATGATCCCATCGCCGAGCGGATTCTCATCATCAAGCTCGCGGCGGCGGGGGACGTCATCCGCACCACGCCGCTGCTGCGCAAGCTCGAGAAAGAGCATCCGCACGCGTGGATTACGTGGCTGACGGAAACGCCCGACGTGGTGCCGACGCGCGCGCGGTTTGACGACGGCGCGGACGAGGTGCTGAAGTGGGGCCACGACGCGACGCTGATCTGCGAAGAGACGGCGTGGGACTGGGTGATCGTGCTCGATAAGGACCGCCCCGCTTGCGCGCTGGCGAACCGCACCACGGCGCGGCGGCGCTCGGGGTACATCCTCGATAATGGCCGGCCCGCGCCGGTGAACGCCGTCGCCGAGCCGAAATTCATTACCGGCATCGACGATAAAATGAACCGCGCCAATGTGCTCTCGTATCCCGCCGAAATTTTCCGCATCTGCGATTTCGAATGGCAGGGCGAGGAATATGTGCTGGATCCCTGCCTGGATCAGCCGCTGCCCGAAGGCTTGCCCAAGGGTCGGCCGCTCGTCGGCCTCAACACGGGCTGCGCGCCGCGCTGGAAAAGCCGCCTCTGGCCCGAAACGCACTGGGCCGAACTGGCCTCAATGCTGAAAGCGGAAGGATTGGGCGTGCTGCTGCTCGGCGGCCCCGCCGAAGACGAGAAGAACCGCCGCATCGCCCAGGCGTCCGGCGCGACCTACCTCGGCCATTTTCCGCTGAAGCAGTTCGTCAGGCTCGTGGGCGAAATCGATCTGATGGTGACAGCGGTGACGATGGCGATGCACCTCGCGATTGGTTTGCAGAAGCGGCTGGTGCTCTTCAACAACATCTTCAACGCCCGCGAGTTTGAACTCTACGGGCGCGGCGAAATCCTCGAGCCCGATCCGCCCTGCGTCTGCACGTTCGTGGCCGATTGCGAATTTCACTGCATGGAGCGCATCGACCCGCACCGCGTGATCGACGCCGTCACGCGCCAGCTCAAGGTGACGGCGTGAAAATCGCGATCGTCGGCCCCGCGTATCCGCTGCGCGGCGGCATCGCCCAGTACCTCGCGGTGCTCTACGAGCATCTGCGCGCGCGCGGCCACGAGGTGCAGTATGTCTCCTTCATCAAGCAGTTTCCCGAGTGGCTGTTCCCCGGCAAGACGCAGAAGGAGACCAGCACCGACGTGATCGACGTCTCGCCTGTGGCGCGCTTCGCCCCGCTCGGCATGCGCAGTTGGTATCGCACCTACAAAGAGATTCGCGGCCTTTCATCCCGACCTCGTGCTGTTCAAGTGGTGGATGCCGTTTTTCGGTCCCGGTTACTGGGCCGTGGCGCATCTGCTGCGGAAACACACGCGCGCAAAGGTGCTGTTCATTCTCGACAACGTGATTCCCCACGAACACCGCCCCGGCGACAAGCAACTTTCGCAGCTCGCGGTTTCGCAGATGGATTTTGCCATCGCCCAGAGCCGCGTCGTCGAGCGCGATTTCTTCACCTGGTTCCCGCGTTTTGCCAAAGACCGCGTCGCCTTCTCGCCGCATCCCATCTATGATTGTTATCCGGCCTTCACCGGCACACAGGCGGAAGCGAAAGCGGCGGCGGGGCTCGATCCGCAGAACAATTATCTGCTGTTCTTCGGCTTCGTCCGTCATTACAAGGGGCTCGATCTGCTCTTGCGCGCGCTGCCCGACATCCGCGCGCGCCTGCCGCTCACGAAGCTGATGGTGGTGGGCGAGTTCTACGAGCCACGCGCGGGGATTGACAAGCTGGTGCGCGAGTTGGGCCTCGCGGACGCCGTGGTGATCCACGACGACTATTGCCCGAACGAGAAGGTCGGCATGTATTTCGCCGCCGCCGATGCCGCCGTGCTGCCCTACCGCAGCGCCACGCAGTCGGGGATCATTCAGGTCGCCTACGCGCTGGGGCTGCCCGTCATCACCACCGACGTCGGCGGCCTCGGCGAAGTCGTGGTCGACGGCGAAACCGGCTTCATCGTCCCGCCCGAAAACAACGCCGCGCTGGTGGACGCCGTGGAAAAGTTCTATGCCCGCGGCGGCCGCGGCGTATTCACGGAAGGTGTTCGCGCCGCGATGAAACGCTTCGGCTGGGAGGGGATGATCGAGACCATCGAGGCTTTCGGCCAGCGGGCGCAAACGGAGCGGCGGCGGTGAAGGTCGTCCTTTTCGGCCCGGCGTGGCCGTTTCGCGGCGGCGTGCCGCACTTCACCGGCGCGCTGGCATTGGCGCTCGAAAAAGCGGGACACACCGCGGCGCTCGTCAATTTCGAGAAGCTTTCGCCCGGACCGTTTACCCGGCGCGATCTCTATGACGATTCACCCTTCGCGCATACCATCGAATCCGAGCGCCTTTTCGTGCCGTGGAACCCGCGCACGTGGAAAGCGACCGCCCGCGCCATCGCGGCGCAGCAGCCGGATTTAATCGTCGCCGCGTGGTGGCTGCCCGCGCTGGGACCGGGCTATCGCGCCGTCTTCCGTGCGTTGCCGATGGCGCTGCGCGAAAAATGGGTTTATCTCGTGCACGACACGGTCTCGCACGAACGCTTCCCCGGCGACAGTGTGCTGGCCCGCATGGCGTTAAGTGAAGCCCTCCATTTCGTCACGCTCAGTCAGGCCGAGGCGCGTGTGCTGAAGACGCTGCTGCCTGAACTCGGCGAGGCCGCCATTCGCGTCGCGCCGCACCCGCTCTTCGAAAATTATCCGCACTATCCCGGCTCACAAACAGAAGCGCGAGCCAGCCTGAATTGCGCCGCGCCGCGCGTGCTGCTCTTCTTTGGCTTTGTCCGCGCAGTACAAGGGACTCGATTTATTGCTGCGGGCGATGCCACAGGTCCTTGCGTACGACCCGAACATCAAACTCCTTGTCTGCGGTCCGTTTCACGAAGCGCGCGCGGAGTATGACCGGATCATTTCCGAGCGAAAGCTCGGCGCAAGCGTCGTCATCCACGATCGCTATTTTTCGGGCGCAGAAATTAGCCCGTGTTTTGCCGCCGCCGACGCCGTGGTGCTGCCCTATCGCAGCGCCACGCAGTCGGGGATTGTGCCGCTGGCGTACGCGTTCGGCGTGCCGGTGCTCTCCACCGCGGTCGGCGGCCTCGCCGAAGTCGTGAAAGACGGCGAATCCGGTGTCGTGATTTCGGCGCCCGAGCCTGCGGCTATTGCCGCCGCCGTTGAAACTTTTTATGCCGTTGGCGGCCGCGACGCCTTTACCGTGGGCGTGCAAAGCGCAGCCGCCGGCTATGCCTGGGACGCGTTTATTCAAAGCCTTATAGATACGAGGGACGTAAGTGATGAACGATATGTTTTCCAATCTTCGCCGCCTCTTCGCCTGGGACCACTGGGCCAATCGCACGCTATTGGCGTCGCTCTCCACTACGCCGCAGCCGCCCGTCAGCGCCGTCAGGCGCATGGCGCATATTATTGCCGTCGAAGATCTCTATCGCGCGCGGTTGCGCGCTGCGGATACCGCCGGCATCGTCATCTGGCCGGAGTATCGCATCACCGAACTCGAAACCCATTTCGAGCGGTTGGCAAACGAGTGGCGTGCGTATTTCGCCGGCCTGCAACCGGCGGATCTGGCCCGCGTCAGCGCGTACACCAACAGTCAGGGCCAGCGCTGGGAAAACACGCGCGGCGATATGCTGCTGCATCTGGCCATGCACGGCGCGTATCATCGCGGCCAGGTCGCCGCCGACATTCGCGCCGCTGGCGGCGAACCCGCCTACACCGATTTCATCGAAGCCGTGCGCAAAGGCTTCGTCAAATGAT
Organism: uncultured bacterium; assembly: GCA_963735175.1. Classification (GTDB taxonomy): domain Bacteria; phylum Electryoneota; class RPQS01; order RPQS01; family RPQS01; genus CAVTJX01. Next base: position 104,251 of record CAVTJX010000003.1, read on the forward strand.
TCCGTGCGCAGTGGTGACTCTCCGAGTCACCCCTCTTGGGGATGTAACAGACGGGGGACTCTGGAGAGTCCCCACGGCGATATTCTATAGGAACATTCGTGCTCCACGTTGAAGCCATCGATTACGATCCGTTAAAAGCCGTGCTCGGGCGCATGGTCGCCCGCAGCGTGCTGCGCCGCAAGCTGTTTTTCAAGGCGCTGGGCGCGCTCTTTTTGCGTCAGTGGCACGTGCGCGCCGCGCTCAAGGCGATCAAGCGCGACCATCAGGTTCACGATATTCTCGACGCCGGCTCCGGCTATGGCCAGTATAGCTACTACATGGGCCGCCTCTGGCCGCACGCCGCGATCCTCGGCGTCGACGTCAAGGAGGAACAGGTCCGCGATTGCCGCTGGTTCACGCACCGGATCCAACGCCGCAACGTCCACTTCGAACTGGGCGACCTGACGACGTTCGAGCGCGCGGAAAGCTTCGACCTCGCGCTCAGCGTGGACGTGATGGAACACATCCTTGAAGACGAGGCCGTCTTCCGCAACGTCTTCGCCAGCTTGCGTCCCGGCGGATTGTTTGTCATTTCCACGCCCGCCACCGTCAAAGAAGAGTCCGCATCACAATCCCGACAGCGTCATCGGCGAGCATGTGCGTGAGGGCTACACCGAACGCGAATTCTATCATAAAATGCAGAACGCGGGTTTCACCGTGGACGTGTTGAAGCGCGTCTACGGACCCGTGTGGGGCACTTTCGCCTGGCAAACGCTGCAACGCATTCCCATGCGGCTGCTGTCGCTCTCCAAACTGTTCTTCGTGGTTGTCATCCCGTGGATGATTGTCCTTTATCCCTTCGCCGCGCTGGCCATGTTTCTCGACGTGCGCGCGCGCAACAAGCGCGGCGGCGGTTGGCTGATGGTGGCGCGTAAGCCTTTAAATTAGTTCACACGGCCTCTCAAGAATTAGGCTCCGGCATACTTTCCGGAGCCTATTTTATTGTTATTTATGGCATATTGTCGGTTGCATCCCGGCATGGGAAATGCTATCTTTCAAGTTCGGTCTTAATTTTCTGCGGTGGGTTTTGCCTCGTTACCATTCGGATTGAATTTTATGCGATTGCTTTCAATTTTGTTCGTCCTGGCGCTCGCGTGCGCCGCTTTAGCGCTGCAGCCCATTTCGCGCAGCGCCCTCGAAACGGCGCCGACCTTCGTTGACCAGACCGGCACAGGCTACGAGCTTGACAACCGTGTTGTCGACAGCCGCGACGGACACCTGCAGTGCGTTTCGCAGCTTGCCGAGGGTCCCTTTCCGGGCACGCCCGAAGCTGCCGCCCGCGCGTTCCTGGCGCGTCATCGCGACTGGGTGGGTGTGTTGCCCTCCACGGACAACCTTGCCGCCGTGCAAACGACTCACAGCCCGATGGGATCGCACGTCACCTTCGAACGCACCATCGGCGGCCTGCCCGTCTACCCCGGCGAACTTGTCGTAACGTTGGACAAGCAGAGCATCGTCCGCTTCTATTTTTCGAGTCTCATCGCCGTTCCCGAAAACCTCTCCACCGCTGTGGCGCTATCCTCCGAGCAGGCCGTCGCGATCGCATTGAATTATCTGAAACCCGCTTTGCCGCCCAAGGACGCGCCGCAAACGCGGCTCGTCATCTGGGCGGGCGATAATCGTGACATCGCCGTCTGCTGGCGCGTGAATCAGTTTCTCGACACTCCGCGCGGTGACTGGGAAGTGCTGGTTGACGCCAGTTCCGGCGCGATCCGCCGCGTGAAGGACCGGATCTGCTATCTGAACGGCACGGGTTCGATCTTCAAGCCGGATCCGCTCACCACGGCGCAGGTGGCCTACGGCACCACCGGCTACAGCGATGGCAACGACGCCAGTACCGCGCAGCTCCAATCGCAGATCCGCATCGACACGCTCTTCGACATCACGCTGTCCAGCGGCGTCTACCGCCTCGAAGGTCCCTTCTGCCGGATCACCGATTGGGACACGCCGACTTCGGCTCCCGTCACGGCTACGCATCCCGACAGCTTCCGCTTCAATCGCCAGCAGCAGGGATTCGAGGACGTCAATGTGTACTTCCACATCTCAACGGCGCAACGCTGGATTCAAAGTCTGGGCTTCAACGATGTTCAGAATCAGCCGATGCAGATCGACGCGCACGGCGTGCAGGGCGATGACAATTCTTACTTCACCGTTTCGGGCGGCGGCCGCTGCTCCTTCGGCGAGGGCGGCGTCGACGACGCCGAAGATGCCGACGTCATCTGGCACGAATACGGCCACGCCATGCAGTTCGGCATCAACAGCAACTGGGGCGGCGGGGACAAGGGCGCCATGGGCGAAGGCTTCGGCGATTACTGGGCCGCATCCTACTCGCGCCTGCTCTCCGATTATCGCGCCACCTGGGTCTACAACTGGGACGGCCACAATTCGTTCTGGGACGGCCGCACGCTGAACGCCAACAAGCACTACCCGCAGAACCTCAGCGGCGAAGTTCACGACGACGGCGAAATCTGGAGTCAGCCTTGTTACGAAGCGCGCCTCGATCTCGGCCGCCCGGTGATGGACCAGCTCGTCATTCAGCATCATTTCCTGATTGGCAGCAGCGCCACCATGCCCGCCGCGGCGCAGGCGCTGTTGACGGCGGACGAGAGTCTGAACGGCGGCGTTAATCACTGGGCGTTGTACGCGCGCTTCGTGCCGCGCGGCCTGCTTTCTAATCCGCCCGCCTTCGCGCTGCTTTCACCGGTGAGCGGCGGACTCGTGCCCATCGACAGCGCCATCACCGTCGCCTGGTCGCCGGGCTTGCTCACGGCCGGAATCCGCATCGACCTCTCGCGCACCGGCGCCGCCGGCCCGTGGACGACGCTCGTGCCCTCTACCGACAACGACGGCCGCGAATCCGTGGTGATTCCCGGACCCGCGACGACCAACGCCCGCATCCGCATCGTTTCGCTCGGCACACCGGCCTATTCCGATTCTTCCGACAACAGCTTCGCCGTCGCCGAGATTCATGTCTACGAGCGGGAAGATTTTGACAACGGCGCCGACGGCTGGATACACCAAACGCCGGGTATCGCCTGGGCTGACCAATGGCATCTTTCCATCGAGCGCGCGCTCTCCGGCGGCTTTTCCTACAAGTGCGGCAATACCGGCACGGGCAACTATGGCACGCGCTGCGACAGCCGGCTCCTCTCGCCCATCTATACAGTGCCGCCGCTGGGGATGCTGGAATACTGGCAGCAAATCGAGGCCGAAACGGTGATGAGCATGCCCGATTCGGCTAACGACGGCGGGATCCTCGAACTCTCCATCGATGGCGGCAACTTCACGCAGGTATTTCCGTCACAGAACGGCTACAACTGCACGATCCGCTCGGCCACGATTCCCACGGGTCCGTTTCCGGCGGGCACCCAGCTTTTCAGCGGCAGCACAACTACGTGGACGAAAGTCGGTCTGAATCTCGCGCCCTGGGCCGGCCACGTCGTGCAGCTCAGTTTCCGCTTCGGCAGCAACACCACCGTGGGCGGGGAAGGCTGGTATGTCGACGGCGTCCAGATTTATGGCCGTCCCAATGTCGCGCCCGGCAGCTTCGCGCGCCTCACGCCGCTCGACAATTCGCAAACGTCATCCGACACGGTGCGCTTCGCCTGGTCTGCCGCGGCCGATACCGACAGCGATCCCGTACGCTACCGTTTCCGTCTGGGCTCTGAAACCTATCCCACGGCCTGGGACACCGTCACCGCGGACACCAACTTTACCGCTATCCTGCCGCTCGCCTCGCTGGATGAGCTGCTGGAGTTTCATTGGAGCGTCATTGCCACGGATGGCTACGACAGCACGGCCGCGACCAACGGCTCCGGTGTGTTCAATGCCGATGTCTCGGCGGTGGGTTCACAGCCGCAGATCGTGAATAATTACAGCCTGACGAGCTACCCCAATCCCTTCAATCCCACAACTACGTTGGCCTTCAGCCTGCCGCAACCCGGCGCGGCGGTGCTCGCCGTCTTTGACGTGACGGGCCGTGAAGTGTTCCGCCGCGACTTCAGTTATCTCCCGGCGGGCGCGCACACGCTGCAGCTCGATGCCAGCCGCTGGGCTTCGGGTCTCTATCTGGCCCGCCTCGAAGCCGGTCCCGCGCAACGCACCGCGAAGCTCCTGCTTGTGCGGTAGGTCTACAGAATTCGCCGTGGTGACTCTCCAGAGTCACCCGTCCGTTCCGTTCTTCATCGACGCGCGGGGTGCCCTCACCCCGCGCGTTTCTATTAGACGCGCATCTTCACAAACTCCCGCCATCCGCCAACTTCCAAGCCACTTTATTCACAGAATTAAAATATATTTTCGAAGCCTCCGCAGGGCTTGACATTGCCGGATTTCACATGTAAATTAGTACTCTAATTCTCGATCGCATTGCAGGAGGCTCCCATGAAACTCGCGGAAATCCTCGATCTAAAAGGGCGGCAGGTGGTCACGGCTACGCCCGAGGAAACTTTGCAGGACGCCATTCGCCGCCTGAACACCCACAAAATCGGCGCCCTCGCGGTGGTCGACCGCGTCGGCAAGCTGGTGGGCATTATCAGCGAGCGCGACATCCTGCGCCTCGCCGCCGAAAATCCCTGCAACTTCGCGCAGGAACGGCTGCAAAACCACATGACCCGCGACCTGATCACCGCTGAGGGCTCAGCTTCCGTCGACGATGCGCTGGCCGTGATGTCCGATAATCGCATCCGCCACCTGCCCGTGCTTAAGGACGGCCGCCTCGACGGCATGATCTCCCAGGGCGACCTGGTCCGCGCCAAGCTCAACGATGCCCAGCACGAAACCCGCCAACTTACTTACTTTGTGATGGGCAAGTACCCCGCCTGATTGAAACATCTTCCTCCTCTGGTAGGGACACGGCTTGCCGTGTCCTTTTTTATGTCGGTTTCCGCCGAGGCCGGTCGTCCGCGACTTGCCCGGAATCTGTGTCGCCGCGCGGGATCTACCCCCGGTGAGAACAACCGCGAGAGCACGACCAGGATCCCGCCGTCCTCGCGACCGCCGCCGCCCCCGCCGTCCCCGCCGTCCCCGTCGTCGCCGCGCGGGGATTCCGCTCCCCGCGCGTTTTGTTATTCCCCTTGACAAATCGGGAACTCTGTTGTAGCTTATTGCAGTTCCGATCTTCCTAATCGACCCTGGTATCTTTTATCGACTCCCACCCGTCTGCCTATCCGTCTTTCAGCGTTTTCCTTGCGGAGGTGTCTCATGCGCGGTTCCTTCTGGCTGGTTCTCATCCTCTTGGCGTGTACTTCTTTGGCGTGTGCCGATACCACGTGGGTGGCGGCGGGCAATGTTTCGGGAACATGGACGGCCACCAACAGCCCGTACATGATCCAGGGCCACATCAACGTCCCCACTGATAGCAGTTTGACGATTGGGCCGGGTGTGCGGGTTTACTTTACTGGCCCCTATTCCCTGCGCGCCGACAGCGCTCAGTTCAGCGCCCTGGGCACCGCCACCGATTCGATCATCTTCACCACCGACACGCTGCTCAACCCGCAGCGCTGGCGCGGCTTTCACTTACGTTTCATGCGGCCGGATACGATCCAATTCCGCTACTGCGTTGTTGAGAATATGGATGCGGATACGGCGGAGTTCTCGTGGGGCAGTTTCGAACGCAGCGACGTGTCTTTTTCGCACTGTGCCATCCGCAACAACCGGAGTGCCCAGTCCGCGTTTACGGTTCTCTTCTCCAACCTGCTCCTCGATTCCTGCAATATTCGTGATAACCAGTGCCCGTGGAGTGTCTTTTATATTGCCGGGAATGATATTGACTTCGCGGGGTGTGAGGGCATCGCCAATAGTGGCGGATTGTTCTGGATCGATCTGGCGGATCGTCTCCGCCTCACCAATTGCCGGTTCAGTGGCAACTCCAGTTCCCGCGGCGGGGTGGGTGTTGCGCTGGCCGACTCGAACGAGATTTCCGGCTGTGTGTTTGAAGACAACTATGCCTCGTGGGACGGTGGCGCGCTTGCCTTTTCGCAATTTACCGCAAGCCTCATCGAAAACTGTCGCTTCTTCGGCAATTGGACATCCGGTTTCGGTGGCGCCCTCAGTTTCTATGGTGGCACGGCGACGATTCACGACTGCGAGTTTGCTCACGATTCTGCTGCCTATGGCGGTGCAATAGGTTCTACCGAGATTGAATTTACGGCACGCCTGCGAGTCGAACGCTGCCGCTTCACCTCTAATCAGGCCACGACTATCGGCGGTGTTTACGCCGGGGGGGCGATGACCACCTGGACCCAGTGCGTGTTCGACAGCAACGCCGCGCCGCGCAGCGGTGTTATCGACGCGTACTTCGGTTCAGCAGCGATCGATCACTGTACCTTTGTGGCGAACCATGCCGCCGATTCCAGCGCGATTGTATCGTGGTATTCCGAGTATGCGCAGATGGGACCGTGGTCGTCGCTTCGCAACAGCATTTGTGCGTTCAACACCGGTGGGCCGGTAATGAAGGCGGATCTGTATTATGCCGACAGCCTGGGCCACAGTATTCCCGGCGACAGCCTGCATCATAATCTATTCTTCGGAAATACCGGCGGGAATTTCTCGCAAGGCTCTCTGGGATTAGATTCCAATCTCACCGTCAACGCCAACGGCGATTCCTGCGACGCGTTCCATAACCTCTACCTCGATCCGCGCTTTGTCGATCTCGCCGCCGGAGATTATCATCTGCTCGATTCCTCGCCCTGCATCGATGCCGGCGATCCCGCCTCACCGCCGGATTCCGACGGCACCGTGGCCGACATCGGAGCCTTCAGTTCGCCTTACCTGCCGGATGCCGTGGACGATCCGCTCATCCTTCAGCCTTCCGCCTTCATCCTTTCCGCCTATCCCAATCCCTTCAACGCGACCACGGTTCTGTCCTATGACATTCCGCAAGCCGCGTCCGTCACGCTGAAGCTCTACAATCTCCTCGGCGAGGAAGTCGCCATGCTGGTCAACAGCACAATCCAACCGGGCCGCTACCGCACGAGATGGAACGCGGCGGAATTCTCCTCCGGCACCTATCTCGCCGTCCTGCAAACCGGCGATCACCGCTTCGTTCAGAAACTGCTTCTGCTTAAATAACCAGGACTCCGGACGTCCGTCTTTCAGTGTTTCAGCGTTTCAGCGTTTACTTCGATGCCCGCACCTTCCCCTGCTTCAGACCGCTTTAAAAATGTCATCCGCCTCGGCTGGGTGAGCGGCCTCACCGATGTCTCGAGCGAGATGCTCTACGCGGTCACGCCGCTGTTTCTCACGCAGGTGCTGAAAGTCTCGATGAGCACTCTCGGCATCATCGAGGGTCTCGCCGAAGGCACGGCCAGTGTGCTCAAGGGCGTCAGCGGCTGGCACTCTGACCGGCTCCGCCGCCGCAAGGCGTATGTACTCGCGGGCTATTCGCTCTCAGCCCTCGCCAAGCCGCTCATCGCCATTGCCGTCGGTTGGCCGGCGGTGCTCGCCGCGCGCGTTATGGACCGTTTCGGCAAGGGCGTGCGCACCACGGCCCGCGACGCGCTCATCGCCGATTCCACGCCGCCCGAATTGCATGGCCGCGCCTTTGGCTTGCATCGCGCCATGGACACCGCCGGGGCTCTCGTTGGCGTTGCCATCTCGCTGGTGCTGCTCTGGATTTTGAAAAGCCGCACGCCGGAAGCGAACGCGTATCGCCTGTTGTACTGGATCGCCTTTCTGCCCGCGCTCATCGGCGTGCTGCTGATCTTCTGGGTGCGCGAGATCAAACCGCAGCTTTCGCCGCATCCCCGCCGCCCCCTCGATCTGCATTTCGGCGCGCGTTTCTACGCCTTGCTTGCGCTCTTCTCCGTGTTTACGCTCGGCCTCTCCAGCGACGCCTTCCTGCTCTTGCGCGCCAAGCAGGCAGGGTGGAGCGCCGAGGCGGTGATCGGCGCGTATCTCTGTTACAATGCCAGCTACGCGCTGCTCTCCTATCCCATCGGTCACCTTGCCGACCGCATCCGCAAAGAGACCCTGCTCGCCCTCGGGCTGCTCGTTTATGCGTTCGTCTACTTCGGCTTCGCGGTGCTACCCGCGCCGTGGATGGTCTGGCCGCTGTTCCTGATCTATGGTGTTTACATTGCGCTCACCGAAGGCGTCAGCAAAGCACTCATTGCCAACCTCGTCCCCTCGCCCTCGCGCGGCACGGCCCTCGGCCTCTTTTACACCGTGACCGGGCTGCTCACCGTCATCGCCAGCGTCGCGGCGGGCTGGCTCTGGGACCACGTCAGCATCGCCGCCCCCTTCTACCTCGGCGCGTCCATGGCACTACTCGGCGCGCTCGGCTTCTTTATCTGGGGCTACGTAAACGATGAACGAGGAATGAAGAATGAAGAATGAAGAATGCCCCGCCATGTTCCGGCCGAGCCGGGTTGGGCATGATACTGGACAATCGTCTGTGCGATAACAAAAACCCGGCCGGAATCTGCACGCCCTACCGCCAAAACCGCCGCCAGCCCCGCGCTTGCCTTCTACATCGCACTTTCGTATCTTAACGCTTTAGAATGTTCTTTATTCGGATTTCGGATTTTGGATTTTCACATGTCTTCTTTCTGGCTTGAACTCCCGTCCCCCGTGGGCAAGCTGGTGCTGCACGCCACAGACACCGCCCTCACCCGCCTCGATAATCACCACACCGGTTCGCATCCGTCCGGCAAGCCGCACCCCAACGCGATCCTCGAACAGGCCGCGCGTGAGCTGACCGAATACTTCGCCGGAACCCGCAAAAAGTTCACGGTAACGCTGGCGCCGCAGGGCACGGATTTTCAGATGCGCGTCTGGCAGGCGATGCGCAAGATCCCCTTCGGCCACACGATGAGCTATGGCCAACTCGCCGCAGTCGTTGGCAGCCCGGCTGCATCCCGCGCCGTGGGCGCGGCCTGCGGCCGCAACCCGCTCATGATCCTCATTCCCTGCCACCGCGTGCTTGCTTCCGATGGCAGCCTCCACGGTTTCGGCGGCGGCCTGCCGATGAAAGAATTCCTGCTTAAGCTCGAAGGCGTGTTGCTCTGAATCCGCATTATGCCTCATACAAAAGCCCGCAGTCATCTGCGGGCTTTTATGTTGCAATCTGCGGTAGGGGCGGGTCTAAGACCCGCCCTTTTGTCGTTTAGATCTTCAGGAAATTGTACCCGACAAGCAACAGGATCCCGTTCGTGCGCGTCTTGATATCGCTGCGTGCCGTGTTCAAATTGACCATGCCAAAGTTGTAGCGCGCGTCCAGCGTGAGGTCGTTTGCCCCCACCGGCAGAATCACTCCGCCGCCGACGTTGATGCTGAAGTTGTTGTCGCGCCACTGGTCCGTAATCGAACGCTTGATGCCGCCGAAGTCACTCTTCGCCGCCGTGGTGAGGCTGAACTCCGGCCCGATCTGTAAAAACGGCAACACCCGCGGCAACGGAAAGCGCAGCACCAGGAACGGCGCCAGCACCGCCTCGGATAAGTTCAACCGGCCATCCTGACCGCTTGCCGAAAACTTCACATCCTTCTGCACATACAACAGGTCCGTGCGGATCGACAGCGTCGGCAGAACCGCCACATCCAATGCCCCGCCGATCGTAAATCCCGGTGTACGGGTGTAGCTGATGCTGTCCCCGTCCGTCGAGATGCTGGCGAGGTTAATACCCCCCTTGATCCCCACACGCACGAATGCGAAAGCGTTGGCCTGGAGCAGGAAAATTCCCACCAGTGCAAAGTAAATAGACCGTTTCATGGATCTCCTCATTTTCGCGGCCCTTGAGGCGGATTTTCCCGGCTATGATGCCGAACCGCTAAGCCGCACCCGTACAGGAGGTTAACGAAAGCGCTGAAAAATTAGTTCCGCTCTTGAAAGTTGCCTCATCTTGTCATGAAGATCTCAAGATCGAATGGAGTGAATTTTGCTGCGGAAAGGGCTTATACATGCCGAAAGCCGTCCGTCGACTCCCGGATGCGTTCAGCCACGGCAAGTGCTATGAATAATTCTAAGCGATTGATATAGGATAGTTTTTGTATAGTTAGGTGCATTCCTCTCGAATTCTACTGAATTTCCGGACTTAGCAAAAGAATCCAACATAATCAATAGATTACGGGCATCACACAAAAGACGACTCGTGCGTGTTATGACAGCCCGATCTTGTATTCTTGTGAACAAATTCATAAATTGATTATCACATCCTAAGACCATCAATTCCCTTTAACACACCGAGGATCTGCCTCGATGTGCCTAACCAGAAAGGTCTGATCATGCAGAGCGGTAAGCTCATCGTCTCCGTCCTGATTGCCCTGTTTCTCGCCGCCGGCCTCCTGCTTGTGGGCTGCGAAGGCGAGGCCGGCCCCGCCGGCGCGCAGGGTCCCCAGGGACCCCAGGGTCCCACCGGCCCCACCGGCCCCGGATTCGCCGCCGGCTTTATGGGTAACAACGAGGCCACCTGCGGCCATTGTCACTCCAGCGTGACCGCCGCGTGGCTGGAAACCGGCCATGCCAATGCCTATGTCTCGCTGGCCGCCTCCGACACCAACAATTACTGTCTGCAGTGCCACACCACCGGCTTTGACGACACGTATGACCACAGCGGTGTGTTGCTCACTACCGGTACCGACAGCACCGGCTATGACAACCTGCGCACCGCGGGCCTCACCGGCGTGCAGTGCGAATCCTGCCACGGCGCAATGGGCGGTAATCCCGCTTCGCATGCCCCGCAGATTGCCGCCGCCATGAGCGGCGCGACCTGCGCCAACTGCCATGAGCAAGGCGAAGAAACCGCCGAGTCCGGCCACGGCACCGCTATCGCCACCGCCGGCGGTATCGAAGCCTTCCTCGACGAGTTCGGTGGTTCGAACTGTCAGGTGTGCCACGTTTCCGAAGGCTTCATCAAGGCTAAGGACACCGATTACGCCGGTGCCGACGTCGCCATGACCAATGGCATCAACTGCGCGACCTGCCACGATCCGCACGAAGACGCCAACGCCGCTCAGCTCCGCACGCTGGCCGACGCCACCAGTCCCTATTCTGCTATCGCCACCACCGGCTATACGATCACCGGCCTCGGCATCGGCCAGGCGTGTGCCCAGTGCCACCATGCGCGCCGCAGCGAATCGCAGATCAACGGCCAGCTCACCAACGGCAGCGCCCACCCCGGCCCGCACGAGAGCCCGCAGACGGATATGTACATGGGCCAGGGCAGCTGGGAAATCGCCGACCTCACCTACGAGCGCCGCGACGAGCGCGTGCACCAGAACGTGACCACCATGGCCGACGCTTGCGTCTCCTGTCATATGTACACCGTGGCCCGCGCCCCCGGCGTCACCCCGGAGTTCGGTCACACGTTTGAACCCGATACGCGCAAGTGCGCTGCTTGCCACGATGTGACCAACGGCCTCGACATCAACAGCATCCAGACCGAAACCGAAGATCTGTTGACGCAGCTCGCCGCGTTACTGCCGCATGACACCACCGGCGCGGTGATGTCCGCGATGGATACACTCAGTTGGACGCGCGAGCAGCGCGAAGCCGGTTACGCCTATATGTTCGTCGAAGCCGACGGCAGCAAGGGCGTGCACAATCCCGTCTACTCGCGCTCGCTTCTGGAAAACGCGATCAGCTACCTGACGCCGACTCCCTAAACCGTCAGCGACGCACCTGTCCACGACAGCGGGACCCCCAATCCGGGGGTCCCGCTGTTCTCTATGATATCGGCGCCAGCGCTACGGATCAAGCGTCACGCTTGCTTGTCTTTGTAGATGCGCTTGATGATGCGGTCGAGGAAGGCTTCGGGGGCTTCGAGCAGTTCGGGGGTGACGCGCAGGTTGGCGAGGCCGACGAGCTTCATCCCATATTCGTAGTTGCCGAACATTTTTATCAGCGTTTCGCCGATGTGGGCGGGATCGAGGCCCGAGGTCTCGCGCAGCCAGGTGTAGGCTTCGGGAGCGAATTCGAGGATCAGGCCGCTCTTCTCGAGGAACTTGCGCTGGAATTGAGTCACCGCGTCTTTGGTCAGGATGTCGGCAGCGGCGGCTTCGGGATCGAGCAAGAGTTCTTTGGTGACGGCAAGCTTGCGCACGCTCGACGACGGCAGCAGCTTTTCAAAGCGGATCAGCGTGCGCTCCATCACCGCCGCGAGGCCGCGCGCGCCGATTCCGGCCTGATAGGCGCGATGGGCGATTTCCAGCAGCGCTTCGTCGTCGAATTCCAGTTCGATGCCGTAGGCCGCGAAGTCGCGCTTCTTACTCTGCACGACGGCGGAATAGGGATTCTTGAGCACGTCGTAAAGCGCGCCTTCATTCAGTTCGGTGAGCTGCGCGATGACGGGCAGACGGCCCACGAATTCCGATTCGAAGCCGTATTGCGTGAGGTCGGTGGTGGTGACGCGCTTCAAGACCTCGGTTTCGGCGGCGGGAATGTCGGCGATCTGCCGGAAGCCGAGCGTGCCCTGGGCGAGGCGGCGGCGGATGATTTCGGCGAGACCCGAAAACGCGCCGCTCACGATGAACAGCATGTTGCGCGTCGAGACCTTCTTGCGTTCGGCCTTGCCGGTGCGCTGGGTTTCGATCACGGCTTCCATCTGGCTGGCGAGGTCGTGCGGCGTCCGCAGATCGACGTCGGTCTCTTCCATCAGTTTCAGCAGCGCGCGCTGCACGCCGCTGCGCGAAACGTCCGGCCCCCACGAATTGCCGGAGGCGGCGATCTTGTCGATTTCGTCGACGTAGATGATGCCGTATTCGGCCAGGGCGATGTCGCCGTGGGCTTCGCGCACGAGGCCGCGCACGAGGTCTTCCACGTCGCCGCCCACGTAGCCGGTTTCGGAAAATTTGGTGGCGTCGCCCTTGATAAACGGCACGCCGATCTTGTCGGCGATGAGCTTGACGAGGTAGGTCTTGCCCACGCCGGTGGGGCCGATCATCAGGATGTTGGACTTGATCTGCCCGATGGCGGCTTCGGCGTCGGGGTGTTCCAGTTCCCACTTGCGGCGGTGGAAGTGCGTGCAGATTTTGGTGGCGAGGACTTCCACGGCCTCTTCCTGATGCAGCACGTACTGCCGCAGGTAGGCTTCCAGTTCCGCGGGCTTCAGCGTAAAGTCGATTTGCGCGAGCGGCGAGCCTTTGGTGGTGGCGGTGCCTTCGTGCGGCATATTCAAATCCACATCGGCCACCGCGACGTCGCTGCCATATTTCGAGCGCAGAAATTCGGCGATTTCTTCGCGCACTTTTTCGGGATTGGGAGGATTGGGCATTTAGCTATCGGTTGTGGGTGATGGCATGGTCAACTTTGAACGAGTCGCCGGGGAACAGGGTTCCGGAGAAAAGATGAAGGATGAAGGATGAAGGATGAAGGATGAAGGATGAAGGATGAAAAGACTTAGGAATCGGGCTAAGTGCTGATTTCTGAGCGCAAGTTCTGTGTTTTAAAGGTGATGCAACTTTTTTCGACGGAACGGATTGGGTTGAACAGGTGTGGACGTTGGGGTTAAAGAATGCTGACGCCCGATGTGACTAATGTTCATTATGATAGCTTATAAACATGGATAGGCACAACATAATGTACTAATTTTTGAACGAATTGTCAAGTGACAAGGAAGAGGGTGAGAAATCGAGGATTAGTACTAGCCAGCCCGCTCCTGCGGGTTGGATTCGCGACCGGTGGCGTTGTGCGACTCAAGTCCGGCACGCGGGAGCGTGCCGGCTAGTAACCGGGGAGCGTGCCGGCTAGTAGAGTGACACATGTGAATTCGGGGTTAGTTACGCGCAGGGTAAGGGAACCCCGCGCGGCGACCGGGGACACGTTTCCCCGCCGTCGCGGGCTTTCAAGCCCGCGACGTTTCGGGGAGCATGGCGGCCTTAAAGGCCACCACGGCGGTGTATCCCGTGCGGCGGCGAGGCCGGGGTGGAGCGGTTTCGGCGGGGTCTCGTCGTCCTCATGCCGATGTTCGCGGTGACGGTAGACCCCGCTCGGCGTTCGTTTCAGCGTTCATTGGGGGTTTCGGCTGGGTTGCGCGGATTTGGGGGTTGTGGTTGATGCGGAAAGTGTCGCCCGCTTAACCCGGCTCGGCGGGACTGAAGAACGCGCGGGGTGAGGGCACTCCGGTTCGAGTCAGGGGCAGGCTTCCGCGCGGCGGTGTTGGGAATGGTGACATCATGGCGGCCTTAAAGGCCACCACGGCGGGGTACCCCGCGCGGCGACACCGAAACTCCACCCCCCCTAATCCCCCCGTCAACGGGGGGGAATGAAGAGCAGACTTGCCTTGCAATTCTCGTGTGGTTTTAGTATTATATAAACCTATGCAAACAAAGCACCTGCACTTGTTTTTGCTGATCTTGGCACTGGCGGGGTGCCGGGGGGATACGGTTCTCCGCCGGATAATCCGTATCTGACTGATAAGAAACGGATTGAGATCAGCTTCGACAGTGAAACGCTGCCCACACTGGTGAGCGTTGGCGTAGATATACAGATTACGGGCCGGTCGGCACCTGCTGTTCGCGCCCGCTTTCTGCCGCAAAAGGCCGATGTGTGGGAATTCCAGTGGACGCTGCCGAGTGGCGAGCCGATTCGCATGCCGCGCCGCGCGGCTGCGCGGTCGCTGTTTGCCATCAGCCTGAACGACACGGCGGCGGGATTTCAACAATCCGTGCTGCCGTTGCCGGGCGGACAAGGCGTGGCGCTCTATTTGAACAGCCACGCGGCCGATAGCTTTCGATTGGTGCTGACGGCCGATCCATCCGACTCGCTGTGGACGGCGAATCCGCAAAAACTGGGCGACCGGCTGTGGACGGTGATCGCGCCCGACTCCACGGCGCTGGCCTTCGCATCGTCCGAAGCGATTTTAAACATCACGCGGATCTCGCCCGTGGGCAAGCCGCCGGTGTGGCGGATGAATCTGGCGCTGTCCAAGCAGCCGCACGTGACGATCGCCTCGGGAAAAACCGCAGCCGAAGCGCTGGCGCGGGCACAGCACGTGATGCACCATTCGGTGGAGCGACTGGAAGCGGCGGCGGCGGACAGTTTGCGGGCGAAAAACGGTTTCACGCTGCATACGTCGGATGAGCGCGCCGACCGCGTGTTCGCGCTGCTCGGCGCTACACTGAGCGGAGCAGAGCAGTTGTCGCTGCCGGATATCCGGCCGCGCATCGAAGACGCCGCGCAGCAGTCGACGGCGCTGTATCTGGCCTCGCGGCGCGCGCCGGAGGTGGTTTTCCCGCGCCAATGGGAACTGCGGGGCGAGCAGCAGGAACGCGACCGGCTGCGCTGGGGCAGCGGAGCGTATCGCGCGACGCTGAACTGGGGTATGGCACCGCCGGACACGCTGAAACAACTGGCGCTGGAGATTCTGTTCGGGCTTTCGCGGTTGCAGGCGGAATATTTAACCGCAGACGTGGAAGTGGTGGCCGACGACGCGGTGCGCGACAGCCTGATGCGCCTGGCCGTGGCCCACGTGCGCTACGCCGAGCTGATGACGCTGGGCGAAGAGATCGCGCTTTCACGCGGCGATCACGAAGCAAAGAACAACTTCCGCCGCGAAGCGCTGCGGGCGGCGAAGAAGGCGCAGGGACTGCTGGCCGAGTCGACGCGCCGCTATCGGCGTCTGGAAGCGAATCCGCGCCGGCGGCTGGAAAGCGTGCTCGATACGAGCGCCGCGCCCGCGCCGGAAGACGACGAACGAGGGACGAAGGAAACGACGTACCCCGATACCGCGCTGTTTTTGCGCGCCGGGGCGCGTTACGGTTTCAACTGGCTTGATCCCGAACCGTTGAAATTGTGGAATCCGCGCCTGGCGATCGACGCGTTCACGTGGCAGCGGTTCATGGCATACCGCTACCGCATGGATGCGCAGATCGCGGAGACGCCGGATTTCGACAGTCTGGCGACATTGCTGTTGGAAGGTCCGGCGCTGGACCTCAATGGCATGGCGGCGGCGTATCAGAATGTGGCGGAGATTTATCTGGGCATCCGGCCGGAGGCGCTGACGCACCGGTTGAAAATCGAGCCGCGGCCGCCGGTCAACTGGGGCCGCACGGCGGCGCGTGTGCCGTTTCGCGGAAGGGACACTTGCGCTCGATCTGGACTTCGGCCACGAGCAGGCGCGTGTGGGGCTGACCGGCGTGACGACGGAAACGGAAGTGTTGTTCGGTTATCCGCTGCCGGGCGGCGGCTTTACTTACGCGCAGTTCACGCTGGTGCCGGGAGAAAAGGCCAGGACGCTGAAGCTGCGGCGCGAGAAGGACAATCGCGTGTGGCTGGAAGTGGAAGAATAAATCCGAAATCCGAAATCCAAAATCCGAATCAGAAATGAAATTCAGAGCGGACGATTAGCAACGTACTTATGCCCAGTGATTTAATTCTTGGCGTGGATATCGGCGGGACGAACATTAAAGTGGGGCTGGTGTCCGGCGACGGCGCGCTCGTGAACCAGGCCGTGGTTTCGACTCCGCAACGGCGCGAGCCGGTGGACGTGGTGACGGTCACGGCCCAGGCGGCACGGCAGGTGCTGGCGCATAGCGGGACGACGCGGCCGCGCGGACTGGGCATCGCCTGCGCGGGGGTTGTCGATCTGGCCGGGGAACACGTGATGCGTTCGCCCAACTTTCCCACGTGGCAAGCGGTGCCGTTGCGGGCGGCGATGGCCGAGGAGTTCGGTCTCGCGACGATCCTCGGCAACGACGTCGACGCGCTGGGCATGGCGGAGTATCACTGGGGCGTGGCGGTGGGGCTGAAGCACTTCATCGCCGTGGCCGTGGGTACGGGCGTGGGCGGGGCGATCCTCATCGACGGCAAGCTGTATCGCGGCGCGTCGGGGGGCGCGGCGGAACTGGGATTCACTGTGATTTCGCCGACCGGGCCGGATGTGATCGGTGTGGCGGGAGTCATCGAGGGCTACATAGGGCGGCGGGGCTTCGACGAAATTGTCCTGAAGCACTTCCCGACCGGCGAGGTGCCGACGCCGCGACGGGTGACGGAGTTGACGACGCAGGGCGACGCGCGGGCACAGGCGGTGCATCGCGAACTGGCGGGGTATCTGGCGGAAGCGGCGGCGTCATGGCTGCACATTTTGAATCCCGAGGCGCTGGTGCTGGGGGGCGGCACGCTGCAAGGGGCGGAATTCTTCCGGCAGACCTTTCAGGAGCAACTCCGGGCGCGGGCGCTGCCGACGCACACGGAAAACCTGTTGATTCTACCGTCCAAACTGGGTTATTACGCGGGCGTGCAGGGGGCGGCGGCGCTGTGGATGGCGGAGCACGCCCGACAGACATGATCATGTTTGCTACGTAAAATTTAATCCCCGAGCCATGAACTCCATTCGCTTCTTCCGGCCGTTGCTGCTGCTGGCGGCGGCGCTCAGCCTGTTCGGAAATTCCGGCTGCCGCAAGCCGGAAGAGGATGATCCCTATCCGCTTCTGGTTTCTGGGGGTGGACGTGACGGAGTTTACCGAAGACGGCACCTACCGCCGGGTGGAGGGCTGCCCGCGGCTTATCTGGCGCTACGCGCTGGATCTGGGCGACGGCAACCTGGAACAGTGCCAGAACGGCAGCAATTACGTGCGCGCATATCAGCATATCGATCAGATGGTGACGGTTAGCTTCCGCGTCGAATGCGACGGTTATTTCAACTCGGGGGCGCGCTCCTTTACCTTCGATCCCGATTCGGCCGTACAACGGCCGGGGCGGGGCGGTCCTGAAGTCTATCACGCCGAACGCATCGCTTTGCTGAAGCAGTAAGCGGCGCGGCGGCAAGCACGAAGTCCGGCGATTCCGGTTATCCATTGCAAAGGCATGCCCGTGTCAAAAATATCTTTCGCGCTCGGTATTCACAATCATCAGCCGGTCGGAAACTTCGATTTCGTCTTCGAGCAGGCTTACCGCCAGAGTTATAAGCCGTTTCTCGAAACGGCGCTGGAGCATCCGCAGATCCGGTTCTCGCTGCACACCACGGGCACGCTTTTCGAGTGGCTGGAAAAGCACGAACGCGGCTATTTCGAGCTGGTGGGCAAGCTGCTGGAGCGCAAGCAGGTCGAACTGCTGGGGGGCGCGTTCTACGAGCCGATTCTATCCGTGCTGCCGCGGGCGGACGCGCTGGAGCAACTGGCGCGGATGCGGGCCTATCTGAAGAAGCGCTTCGGCGTTTTGCCGCGCGGCGCGTGGCTGGCCGAGCGCGTCTGGGAGCCGTTTCTGCCCGCCATTCTGACCGAGAGCGGGGTGGAATACCTGCCGCTGGACGACGACCAGTTCCTCGCGGCGGGGCACGAGCTGCGCGACCTCACCGGCTACTTTCTGACCGAAGCGAATTGCGGACCGGTGGCGCTGTTCCCGATCCACAAGAAGCTGCGTTACACGATTCCCTTTGCCGATCCCCAGGTCTCCCTCGATTATATGCGCGAGCTCGCGGTGGGTGTCGATCAGCCGCTGTTCGTGATGACGGACGACGGCGAGAAGTTCGGCCTCTGGCCGAAGACGCATGAGCATGTTTATACCAACCGCTGGCTGCACCGCTTCTTCGAAATGCTGGAGCGGCACGCGGACGAAGTGGAACTGCTGACACTGGGCGAGGCTCGCGACCGGATCGCGCCGGCGGGGCGCACGTATTTGCCGACGGGGTCGTATTTCGAGATGAGCGAGTGGTCGCTGCCGCCGCGCGCCCAGCGGGAGTTTACGGCGCTGCTGACGGAAGCCGAGCAGCGGTCCGACTGGAACGAGATCCGGCCGTTTTTCAAAGGCGGTTTCTGGCGGAACTTCATGGCCCGCTACGGCGAGGCCAATCTGCTGCACAAGAAGATGCTGCGCACGAGCCGCAAGTACCACCACCTGTCCGCGCGCAAGCAGCGCGGCGAGATGTACACGCCGCTGCTGCGCGGGCAGTGCAACTGCGCGTACTGGCACGGCGTGTTCGGCGGTCTCTATCTGCCGCATTTGCGTCACGCGGCCTGGAAGGAGCTGCTCCTCAGCGAATACGCGATGGACAATGCCGCGCACCGCGGGCGGAAGTGGGTGGACATCGAAAAGACCGACTTCGACGCCGACGGCCGGGAAGAAATCCTGCTGGAGAACGCGTACGCTAACGCCTATCTCGCGCCCGCGCGCGGCGGCACGCTTTTCGAGTGGGATTACCGGCCGCACGGTTACAATCTGCTGGACACGCTGACGCGGCACGAGGAAGCCTATCATTCCAAGCTGCCGCTTGCGGTGCTCGCGGAGAATACCGGGAAGGGGACGGCGACACGGCTCCCGAGGCGCGAGGCACGGCCGGTGACGGCACGGCCTCCATTCACGAACTGGTGCTGACCAAGGAGCCGGGTCTCGAACGGCTGCTGTCCTACGACCGCTGGCCGCGCGTGGCGCTGCTGGATCACTTCCCCGGCTGGAATTCGACGATCCGGAGTTCCAGAACGGCCACATGGCCGATTACGGCGATTTCCTGCAGGGGCCGTATACGCTGTCGGAACTCTTCACCGACGCCGTGGCCTTGCAGCGGCGGGGCAACGTCGGCGGCACGCCGGTGGAGTTGACGAAGACGATCCGCCTCGTGCCGGGGCGGGCGAGTCTGCAAATCCGCTATCGCCTGCGCAACCTGGCGACGTTTGATCTGCACACTCCCTTCGGTATCGAGTGGAACCTCACGCTGATGGCGGCGGACTCGGACAAACATACGCTGGCGCTGCCGGAACTGGAATTGCTGCGCCGGCCGCTGCGCGAGGTCGCTGACAACGCCGGGATCCGGCAGGTGCATCTGGCCGATGAGCTGGAAGGGGTGGGAGTCCGATTTCAATTCGAAGAGCCAACGCGGCTATGGCGCGCGCCGATTGAAAGTATATCGCTGTCCGAAGGCGGATTTGAGCGTGTCTTCCAGTCCGTGGCCCTGCTTTTCCGCTGGGATCTGCATCTCGCACCGGGCGCGGAATGGACGATGGCGTTCACGGCGACGCTGGCAGCGTGCGACGCTGCATCCGGTGACGCGGCCCGTTGATTATCGTACTCCTGATTACTAGCCAGCACGCTCCTGCGTGCTGGATGTGACAGCCGCGAACGGGCACGTTTCAATGCATCCGACCCGCAGGAGCGGGTTGGCTAGTACACGCAAAAAAGGAAGAGCCTGCATTTTTGCCGGACGCACTCTGGACGGTGTGTCCGCGCATCACTTCCGCCTGGGGATTGCCTTTGTGAGAACGCTTGCCTCGTTTTGCCTCCTGTGTGCCCTGGCGCTGTTTCGCACCACCGGCTCCGCGGCTTCGGCCCAGGAGCCGGCGGCGCTCGACACGTTGCGCATTGCCGGAGGCGACACGGTGGCGGTGGATACAGGGCGCGTCGCGGCGCGGACCGCCGACCGCTCGGGACTGGACACGCTGGTGAACTACACGGCGCGGGAGATCGACTTCGACGTGGAGAAGCGGTTGACGGTGCTGACGGGCGACGCCACCATCGGCTATAAAGATATGACGCTGGAGGCGGAGCGGATTATCGTCGACTGGGACGCGCAGATTTTATCGGCCATGCCGGGGGTCGACACGCTCTGGGCGGACAGCGCGCAGACGGAGATCGAGAGCCTCGCGCCCCGCGGCCGGCCGCACTTCCGGCAGGGGGTGGACGATTTCACGGGTGACGAAATCGTCTACAACATGAAGACGCGCATCGGGCGCGTGCGCGGCGGCAGCACGGAGTTCGAGGAAGGCTTCTACCACGGCGAGCAGTTCAAGCGGATCTCGGACAAGGTGATTCTCGTCAAGGGTGGCGACTTTACAACCTGCGAGGCGGAATCGTCGCACTACCACTTTTCGGCCTCGGAGTTGAAAGTGAACGTGGGGCGGCGCGTGATCGCCCGGCCGGTGGTGCTGTACTTTGCCGACGTGCCGGTACTGGCCGCGCCCTATGGAATTTTTCCGCAGCAGCACGGGCGAACCTCAGGGATCCTGATTCCGACCTTCGGCGAATCGTCCAGCCAGGGCCGGTTTTTGAAGGATATGGGGTATTACTGGGCGCCCTCGGACTATTTCGACGTGCGCTCGACCATCGACTATTACGAGAAGTTCGGCGTGCTGGGCCGCAGCGGCCTGCGCTACGAGAAGCGCTACACGCTGACGGGCAATACCAGCGTGGATTTCAATCTCAGCCGGGTGGGCGGGGCGCGTCACCGGGATTACTCGGTAATCTCGCAGCACAACCAGATCATCGACCGCAACACGCGGCTCAACATCAGCGGCGCGTACTATTCGAGCAACTCCTTCGTGCAGAACACCGGCAGCGTGCAGCAGCTCCTGAACCAGTCGGTGCGCTCGAACGCGACCTTCAGTAAAAGCTGGGACAATTCGCCGTGGACGTTCAGCGCTAATGCCGGTTACACGCAGAACCTGAAAACCGACACGTGGGACGCGACGCTGCCGGGGATGACGCTGAATCACCGCAGCGGACTGATTTTCCCGCCGCCCAAGGCGCCGCGCAACATCCGCGGCGCGGTGGCGCCGAAGGAATTGCAGCCGCCGTGGTACCGCGCCTTCATGTGGAACTATGCGGTCAGCTACCGCAACGATCTGGCCATGCGGCGTCAGCCGAAGGAAGACGCCATCCGCCCGGGACTGATCAACCTCGCGGGGCGGCAGGCGGCCAACACGACGATCTACGGGACGGACTCCACGGTCGTGCAGCAACGCGACGGCGCGGTGCATACGGCGAGCCTCAGCGCCAACGCCAAACTGCTGCGCTATGTCAGCCTGGTGCCGCGGCTGGGCATTTCGTCCCTCTGGACGCGGCGGGCGGTGCGCTATGTGGCACGCGACCGGATCTTTGACCGCGACGACCAGACCGGTTTCTTCCAGCGGACGATGTTTGATCTTGGCGGATCGGCGACGACGAAACTCTACGGCACGGCCAACCGGCCGTTTGGATTGGGCGCGAGCTTCCGCCATACGATGACGCCGAGCGTGGGCTTTTCTTACCGTCCGGACTTCGCGGACAAGGCCTGGGGCTATTACGATACGGCGCAACTTCCGGATGGCCGCGCGCTGCTTTACGACCGCTTCCCGGCGACGGAGAGCGTCTCCGGCGCCACGCCAAAGGGCCTGTCCGAACGGTTCAGTTTCAGCCTCGGGCACCTGTTCCAGATGAAGACGGGAATCGAGGACGATCCCGATCATCCGGTGAAGCGCGCCGACCTTCTGACGTGGAACATGGGCACGGGGGTGGACCTGAAGCGGGATTCGCTGCGCTGGGATAACGTGGGAATGAATTTCCGCACGGCGCTGCCGGGCAAGGTGATCGGGCCGGTGCAGGGATTGTCGCTGGACGTCACGACGGTGCATTCGCTGTACCAGTCGGTGGGTGGCCGGCGCGTGCGCCGCTTCTATTTCGATTCGCCGCAGGGCGGATTGCTTTCGCCGCTCGATCTGACAAGCGCGGACATCGACGTGGGGTTCACCGTGCGGGCGGAAACGCTGGCGGATTTCGTGAGCTTCATGCAGCGCCGCCAGCCGCCGGGCGTAACCGACAGCACGATTATGGGGGGCGGCGACTCCTCGGCGGTGCCATACAACCCGATGCAGAGCCTCGATTTTTCGCACGACAATCCGGTTGTGCCGACGGTGTCGGATCAGCCGGGCCGCGAGCCGTCGCAACTCTACCAGATGCCGCTGACGCTGCAGGTGAATCTGCACCAGCGCCGCAATTACGAAGCGCGCGAAGTGACCTCGAGTTTGAACACGAGCGCGACGTTTAATCTGACGCCGCGCTGGAACGTGAACTTCAGTTACATGCTCGACCTCGACCGCAAGGAGGTGCGCGACACGCGCGTCTCGATTACCCGCGATCTGCACTGCTGGGAAGCGGCGTTCCAGTGGAGCCCGCTGGGTTTCCGATCGGGCTATTTCCTGCGCATCAATTTGAAGTCGCCGCAGCTTAAAGACGTGAAGATCGAACGCCACCGCGGCAGCGGCTTCGCGGGCCAGTTTTAGTAGCAGCGTGCGAACGTGACGTTCGATCCGAGGCGCCGGCGCCGTCCCACGCCCGGAGGAAAGAATTTCTTTCACTGCGCAAAATAATTAGACTGGCCATAAAACTGGCCGAGGCGGCTCGCCGAGCCGCCCGAAACCATGCGCCAACGACATCTGCTGCTTGCCTCAGACGGCAGCCTCCATTTTATTACCACGGTGACGAAAGTACGGGGCCACTGGTTCCACGGCGAGGCTATTTGCCGGGGATTGCGGGAGTCGCTGGAATTCCATCGAGCGAAACATTCTGTAGATTGTTTCGGCTACATACTGATGCCGGATCATGTGCATGTTTTAGTGCGCCAGAACGGCGATGAACCAGTCATTCCAAGAATGATGGAGGGTTTTAAGAAATGGACCTCCCATGTGATCTACCCTCCTCGATATCCCCAATGTCATTTGTGGCGTGACCGTTATGACGATGTATGGATTCCAAATCGGGAAGCCGTGCAGACAAGAATCGCGTATATGCATCAAAATCCCTGTCGGCGTAATCTTGTCGATAGGCCCGAAGACTATCCGTGGTCAAGTTGTCGAGATCTTTGGGATCTTGAGCGGGGGATCGTGACTCTTGTTCGGTAGATGCGGGTGACTTGCGGATGACGGATTTCGGGCGGCTCGGCGAGCCGCCTCGGCCAGTGCAGGGATTAATTTGGCCACAGGGATTCCATGAACGATTTGACGTCCATTGTGACGCATAATGATTTTGACGGGCTGGGGAGCGCGGCGCTGTTGTCGTGGGCCTGGGATATCGAAGACATTCGCTTTGCCGGACCGATTACGATTGCCAAGGCGGAGATTTCCATCACGCGGGCCGACATCGTTTGTGATTTGCCGTATCCGGTGGAATGCGGGATGTGGTTCGACCATCACCTCGGCAACCTCACCGAACTGGAATTGCGCGGCATTGACGCGCAGCACGATTCCGGGCCGCTTCGCCGACGCGCCCTCATGCGTGCGGGTGGTGTATGATCATCTACAGGGGCGAAGACGGCTTCCCCGAGGATTATACCGAACTGGCGCGCGAAGCCGATGTAATCGACAGCTTTGCCTACCCGAATCTCGACGCGTGGCGGGCGGACACGGCGGCGAACCGCATCGACCGCGCCATCAAGGCGTCGTCGCCGCACCGCCGCGAACACGAGCACTTCCTGCGCGAGACGGTGTTTTTGCTGCGCGATCTGCCGCTGGCCGAGGTCGCCGAGGACGCGTGGATCATGGAACGCGCGGCGCGCTACGCGGCGGAAGAGGAGCAGATGCTCGACGTGATCCGCAAGTATGGCCGCGCGCTGCCCGAGGATCCGGCGGGCGAACTGTTCGTCGTCGACACCACCGGCTTTTCCAACTCTGTGCGGATCGACAAGAAGCTGATCGCGCTCGTCAATCCCACGGCGCGCGGCTATGTGGAAATCAAACCGGTGTTTCGCGGCGGGCAAAAGACGTTTGACGTGGCGCTCTCGCTGTCGCTGGCGCTCTCCATGCAGCACGCGCCGCACACGAAGAACATGGGCGAGATCGTGCGCGATTTGAACCTCGGCGACGGCCATATCGGCGCGGCGGCGGGCGTGTGGCGCTGCGCCAATTCGCGCGAATTCCAGAAGGTGCGCGAGGAACTGCCGCGAAAGGTGCTGGAATTGTGGAAGAAGGGATGAGGGAAAAAGCCTTCAATGCTCCGGACGAGCCGGGTTGGGCATGGCTCGGGACAATCGCTTGTCAATGAACAGAAACCCGGCCGGAATCTGAACTCGGTAGGTGCAACGAAATAGCTTTTACTGCTGTCCCCGTCGGGTTTTTCTGGCGGCAGATTGCGGCCGGGTTTTTGTTGGCGCGTATGCCATTGTGCGGGCCTGTGCCCAACCCGACTCGGCCGGTACGATAAGAATCATCAACGCAGCAAGGGCAGCCATTCGGCTGCCCTTGCTGTATTCTCATGCGGCCAGATTTCGCGGAGACTATTTGACGAGCATCAGCTTTTGAATCTGAACATTCGCGCCGGCTTCGAGGCGGGCGAAGTAAAGGCCGGTGGCGAGATCGCGGCCATCGAAGGTAACGGTGTAACTGCCGGCGGCGCGCAGGCCGTCGACGAGCGTCGCCACTTCGCGGCCCAGCACGTCGTAAACGCGGAGCGAGACGCGGCCCGCAAGCGGCAGATCAAAGCCCAACATGGTGGTGGGATTGAAGGGATTCGGATAGGCTTCATGCAGCGCGAAACGCGTGGGCAATACGGGCGTAACGGGTTGATCGACGCCGGTCACGTCGTCGGGCGGCGTGGCGGTGAAGCGGATCGCGCGTCCGGCCCGCAGCGTGTCCACGGAGGGCGCGTAGAAGTTGGAGAACGTCAGGTTCAGCCCGTTCTGGTGATACTTGTCCTGGATTCCCACGGTGGCGTAATTGCCTTCGCCACGGTCTACCTGCGTGATCTGGTTGTACTGGATCAGGATATCGTCGTCGCCACTTGTGAGATCCTCGAGGATGACCTCAAAGGTGCAGTAGGCGGTATCGATGCCGGGGGCGCTGCCAGGCATACCTTCACGGTTGAGCGCGCGCCACTGGATGATGAAACGGTTGTGGGCCGCGTCATCCAGCGTCCACACCGTGAACACCGTGTCAACGGCGGGAGCCATGTGCTTGCCGATGAGGTCTTCCCAGAACGGGCAGACCATGTTGGGCGCGCCCATGGGCGAGGGTAGTTCCCAGTTGCGGAATTCGGGGATGCGCATCGAGTCGAAGCTCATCCAGCCGTTGGAGCTGATCCATACATGCGTCTGTTCCGCGCCATAGAAGGTGAAGGGCCGGGGCAGGGGCATGTCGAAATAGTAATCGTCGCGCACCGTGTGCGGCGTGCCGTTGCCGCCGAGGGCGGGATCCAGTTCGATCCAACTGTACGCCGGGGTTTTGGGATAGCTGCCGTCGATGTTCTCATAAGCGTAATAGCCGTAGCCGTCGGGACCGGTGGGGACGCTGGGAGTCACGACGCCGGTGGCAAGGAGCACGTCTTTGCGGGCCACGACCACGCCATTTTGCGAGAACGCGAAGCGCAGCAGCACCTGGCGGCCGGGAGTGACGAGGTTGCTGAGCGCCATGTGGAACGGATCGCCGGCGGCGGCCGTCGCTCCGATGGCGAGGCTCGTCCAGGTGGATTGGTCGTCGCTGAAGCTGGCGGCGGCATCGAACGACCCCACGGTCATCGTCAGTGTCGCGCCGTCCTGATGGCCGACGTTCTTGACGGTGGCGGTGATATCCGCGTTTTCGCCGGGCTCGAGGATGGCGTTGCCGTTGGCGTCGCCGCTGACCGCGAGGGATACCACCGTCGGGTCCGGCGCGGCCACACGCAGCGGCACAAGGCGGGTGACGCTGTTCTCACCGTCGGTGAAGACCACCGACAGCTTGGGTTCCATCCCGTCGTGTAGTTCGCCGCCGAATTGAATGTCAATCGCCGAAGAGGTGGCGCTGGCGCCGGGATCGGTGGCCCCGAGGGTGGGACTGCTCGTATTGACGGTCAGACCCGGGTCGACGGCGGTCACCGCCAGCGTCGCGTTATAGGCGGCTGTGCCGGCGTTTTGCACTCCGAGTGTGAAGCTTGCGCTCTCGCCGGGATTGGGTAGATTATCCGCCCCCGCGGTCCAGTTGACGGCGGTGATCTTCGGATCGAAGGCGCGGCTCTCTACCGGGAGCGTGAGCAGGCTCTGGAAATAGCCGGCCTTCCAGACGGTGATCTGCACCGGCGTGGCGGTGTCGGTGAAATTGGTGGGCAGCATTACGTTGCCTTCAGCGTCGGTCATGCCCACGGCGACGTCGTCCGAGCCGGTGAGACGCAGCGTGACGACGGCGTCCGCCACGGGCGCGGTGCTCGACCAGACACTGATGGGCGCCTGCGACTGGCCCACGGTGAGGTTGGAATGGACGGCGATATCCGTGAAGCTCCGCGGCGTTCCGGCGTAGATCTGGGTTTCCGGGTCGCCGAGCAGATTGAAGACGTGCAGGACGTAGTAGTAGGCCAGGGAATTCTCGCCGCCCTGTTCGCGGGGAAACTGCCGCCAGCCTTCCAGCTTGCCGGCCATGGCCAATGCGCCGGCGCTGCGGATGCCATCGATGGTCAGGGCATTGATGATGCCGGCGAGGATCGCGTTGTTGTGGCGCGTGTTGGTGTGCAGGTCGGTGGCGCCGAAATAAATGATTGCGCCCTTGGATTCGTTGAACGACCCCATGCCCGTGGTGAAAACTTCACCGAAGCACTGGCCGCTGCCGTAGTGAAAGGCGGCGCTGCCGCAGACGATGCTGAAGACGGCTGGCGTGCGCTCACCGTTGTTCAGGTATCCGAACGGGCCAATAATGTCTTCAACGCGCAGGGCGGGGTACTGCAAACCCCGCTGGTCGGCCCAACCGCGGTAGAAGAACAGGCACACGCCGCTGTCGATGTCGGCGCGGATGTTGGTGGTAAAGTCGCCGGGGGCGCCGTCACCCTGGTCATGGTAGTAGAAAGTATCAGCGTTGGCGATGAGGCCATCGCGCATCAACCGTTCGCGAGCCCAGATCATGTTCCATACCGGGGTGACGGGGAAGATTCCCGTGGTTCCATCGTTCCAATTTCCGGCCATGCATGTCGCTGAGCGGTACCAATTCATGTCGGCAGTATAGGGGGCAGTCTCGTAGCGCCAGACCTTGGCGAAGTAGGTGACGTAGTCGGATGTGGAGACGCCGGAGACGCGACCAGAAAACACGTCGGGTAACATATCGGTGCCATCGAGGCGGAAATAGGCATTGTCGCCGACCGGGAAGGGAGTCTCTGTCGGGTGTTCGGGATTGGGCAGCACCCGGCCCTGAATATCACCATGATCGCCGAGGATCATCACGTATTCCAGATCGCGCTGTGACGCATCATCGTAGGCATTCTGAATGGTCGAGAGGATGTTGCCGGCCGTGGGAGTCGCGAGGGCCACGATCTGCATCTGGTAGCCCTTGCGCTTCTTCAGGTCGAGCCAGCGCTGCCAGGCGACGGTGGTTTCCAACTCGGTGAACACGGCCTGCTTCGTCACCACGAGGTAGCGGCCCGGCGCGCGCAGCGAGACATGCGGATACATCTCGTCGAGATTGGCTACGCTCGCTTTGTAGACCGGATAGAAGGCCGAGGAAAACGACTGCGGATCGGCCTGGCTGTTCACACCGCCGGCGCCGCGGGTCGTCACCGCGAGTTCCACATTTTTCACGAGACGCACTGCGCCGTCCGCGAACATCAACGGGCGGAAGCCGATGCTGACAATGCGCAGATCATGCAGGATGGCGGGCTCGCTCACCGTCGCCAGCTCTTCCGCTGAGGCGGCCACATCCTGGGCGGCGAGGCCGGCCGCGAGGGACATTGTCAGCGGCTCGCCAAGCTCAAAGCGAGTGACCCGCAGTTCGGGAGTGCCCTGACCCGCAATGGCCAGCGTGAGGCCGTAACCGTCCGTGGGTTGCGCGCCGAATTCCCGCGTGCCGAGCGTGGTGACCAGGGCCTGGGCGTCGAATTCCGCCGCCACCACCGATTGCGTGGGGGAGGCGGTGAGAATCCGCGTACTCAAAGCCGAGGTTGTGCTGGCCGCAAAGAGAAGCGACGGCAACAGAAGGGCGACCAGGAGATAACTGATCAGAGTTGCCTGTCTCATGGATGTGCTCCCTGTAGTTGAAAACTGCTGTGATTCATCGATCTATGCAAAAATTTGGACGGCGCGCAAAGTTTGCGCGCGGGTAGATCGACCGGGGTTGAAATGCCCCTGCTATATTGTTGTATCTGGAGTAGTTAGCGCCGAGTGCGCGAGTCGTACAAAAACTTAGAGCAAAGCACAGGCCGCCGGAAAGCGAAACGGATCGTGTAATCTGTGCGCGAAGAGTTAGAGTATAAAGCGGGAGAGATCCTCGTCTTCCACGATCTCGGCCAGCACGCGGATAACGCGCTCTTTTGTGATCGTAACCTTGAGGTGGCGGGTGTCAGGAGCCTCGAAGAGGATGTCGTCGAGCAGGGTGGTCATGAGGGTATGCAGGCGCCGCGCGCCGATGTCCTCGGTGCGCTGGTTGACCTTGTGCGCCGTGGCGGCGATTTCGCGCAGCGCATCGCGGGTGAAGCTAAGGGTAACGCCTTCGGTGCCGAGGAGCGCGATATACTGCTTGACGAGGGCGTTTTTCGGTTCCGTCAGAATGCGGTAGAATTCCTCGGGGCCGAGTTTTTCCAGTTCGACGCGAATTGGGAAGCGGCCCTGCAATTCGGGGATCAGGTCGCTCGGTTTGGAGGCCGTGAACGCGCCCGCGGCCACAAACAGGATATGGTCGGTACGCACCGGGCCGTATTTGGTGGTGACCTGCGTGCCTTCGACGACGGGGAGGATGTCGCGCTGCACGCCGCTGCGGCTGACGTCGGGGCCGCCGTCGGTGGATTCGGCGGGGGCGGCGATCTTGTCGATTTCGTCGAGGAACACGATCCCGGCGGTCTCGGTGCGGCGCACGGCTTCGCGCACGACGCGATCGAAATCGATCTGCCGTTCCATCTCTTCTTCGAGGATGAATTCGCGGGCTTCGCTGATGGTGACGCGCCGCCGCCGCATGCGCTTGGACGGCCCGCCCATCATCTCGGGCATGCTGATGCCCATTTCTTCCATGCCGCCGGCGGAGAAAATCTGCATCAGCGGCATCTGGTCTTCGGGGACATCGACGTTCGACGACTTCGGCTTCGAGCATTCCGGCGATCAGGTCGAGGCGCAGTTTTTCGCGCTGCCGGCGGCGGCGTTCCTGCTCGGCGCGGCGGGTGCGGCGCGCGGCTTCGCCTTCTTCGGCGCGGCGTCGCTTGGGGCGCGGCGGAAGCAGCAGATCCAAGAGTCGTTCTTCGACGGCGGTTTCCACTTCGCCGCGCAAGGCTTCGCGCTGCTCGGCTTTGACTTTGGCTACGGCGGTATCGACGAGGTCGCGGATCATCGATTCCACGTCGCGGCCCACATAGCCGACCTCGGTGTATTTTGAGGCTTCGACCTTGATAAACGGCGCGCCCGCGAGATTCGCCAGGCGGCGGGCCAGTTCGGTCTTGCCGACGCCGGTGGGGCCGATGAGAATGATGTTGTTGGGATAGATTTCTTCGCGCAGTTCGCCTTCGACCTGCTGTCGCCGCCAGCGGTTGCGCAGGGCGATGGCCACGGCGCGCTTGGCCGCGTCCTGTCCGATGATATAAGTATCCAGCTCCTTGACGATTTCCGCCGGAGTGAGCTGCTTAATGGGCTGGGGAAGAGGGTTCACGGAAGAAAATCCAAAATTCGAAATTCAAAATTCGAGTCAGCAATACAGACAGGATTAATCGAGCTCTTCGACGGTGATGGACTCGTTGGTGAAGACGCAGATTTCGGAGGCGATTTTCAGGGATGTTTCGGCGATCTGGCGGGCGTCCATGTCGGTATATTTCATCAGGGCGCGGGCGGCGGCGAGGGCGTAAGATCCGCCGGAACCGAGGGCGATGACGTCGTCGCCGGGATCGGGTTCGACGATTTCGCCGAGACCCGAGAGCAAAAACATCTTCTCGTTGTCGAGCACCACCATGTCGGCTTCGAGGCGGCGCAGGCTGCGGTCGAGCCGCCACTCCTTAGCTACTTCAATCACCGAGCGCGTGAGGTCGCCGTTGTACTGCTTGAGCTTGTTCTCGAAGACTTCGAGCAGCGCGAGGGCGTCGGCCGCGCCGCCGGCGTAACCCACGAGGATCTTGCCGTCGAACAGCTTGCGGACCTTCTTGCCCCGCCCCTTGATGATGATGTCATCCATCGAGAGCTGGCCGTCGCCGGCGATGGCGCTCTTGCCGTGGCGGCGGATGGCGATAATCGTGGTGCCGTGGTATTTGGATTGCATGTAGAGTTGATAAATTGAAAAAGAATTAATACTTGAAATGACTACTAGCCAACCCGCTCCTGCGGGTTGGATTCGCAACAGGGGTTGTTTGTGGGACTCGAATCCGGCACGCGGGAGCGTGCCGGCTAGTAAGAATGGTGGGAGCGTACCGGTTAGTAAAGTAGAGGACGCTGCTACTGCCGCATGCGCAGTTGTTTTTCGCGATCTTGGAGGGCTTTGATCTGTTCCAGCAATTCGCGGGTGCCCCCTTCGGGGGAGGCGGCGAGTTGGTTCTTCAGCGTGGTCAAATCTTCGCGGACGCGGTCGGCTTCCAGCGCTCGCAGACAGTCCTGGGCCACGCGGCGGTCGATCGCGGCGGCTTTGTCGTCGTCGATTTCGGAATCGGTTTGACTGTACAGACAACTCACCAGAAAATCGCGCAGCGGCGGATCGGGGAAGCGGTCGAGCAGCGATTCGGGCGGGCGAGCTTCGCCGCGTTTCCAATCTTCGTACAGTACCTTGAACAGTTCGCGCAGCAGCGGATCGTCGATGCGCGAGCCGCCCCAGGCGGTAAACACGTCGTTGCGCAATGCGGGACGGCGGATCATCGCGCCGATGAGCGGAACGATCGGTCCCGAAGGCTGCCATGGCGGGCGTAGCATTCGTCTCGTCGGTGAATGAACGCGGCGCGAGCGGACTGCGCGCGAGTTCCTCGCGCAGTGCGTCGAGACTGACTTTGGTTTTCGCGGCGATCTCCTGCAAGAAGAGATCGCGTTCGACGGGGCTCTCAATCAGCGCCGCGCTCGCCACCAATTCGCGCACGGCGGTGGTGCGTTCGCCGCGCTGCTTGCCCGCCAGCACCATCTGAAATTCCACCGGCGAGAGCGCGGCTTCGTTGCGCAGCTTCCAGACCGCCTCGCCGCCCTGCTTGCGCACGAAGGAATCGGGGTCTTCGTCGTCGGGCAGCAGAATCACGCGCGGGATCGCGCCCACGCCCAAGCAGAATATCCACCGCCCGCCGCGCCGCCGCCCGGCCCGCGCTGTCGCCGTCGTAGAGAATAAACACGCGGCTCGTGAAACGCTTCAGCAGCCGCGCCTGAGGCTCGGTCAGCGACGTGCCCAGGCTGGCCACGGCGATGGGAATGCCCGCCATCACCAGCGAAAGACAATCGGTGGGACCTTCCACGAGGATCGCTTCATCGCGGGTGCGAATCTCGCCGCGCGCTTCCCACAGGCCGAACAGTTCGCGGCCCTTGTGATAGACGGCGGTCTCGGGCGAATTGATGTACTTGGCGGGATCGTCGTCGCGCAACCGCCGCCCGTTGAAGGCGATCACCCGCCCCGCGAGATTGCGCGTCGGGAACATCACGCGGTGGCGGAAGGCGTCGTAAACCCGACCCGGATCGCGCCCTTCCTTCACCAGTCCCGCCTGCAGGAGCATCGCCTGCGGCAGTCCCGCTTGCCGCGCCGCCTCGGCCAGCCCTTCCCAGCCGTCCGGCGCGTAACCCAGCAGAAAGCGTTCGACGACAGCCTTGCCGTAGCCGCGCGACTTCGAGATACGCCCGCGCTTCTTTGGCGCCGTCACTTTGCGCTGTGGTGAGCTGCTTGTAGAAGAAGTCGCGGGCGAAGCCGTTGACCTGCACCAGCAGTTCGCCTTCGGACGGTTGATCGGAATCTTGACCGCGCGTGTCGGGCAGTTCGATGCCCGCCTTTTCGGCCAGCAGCTTAACGGCTTCGAAGAACGTCAGCCGTTCGACTTCCATCAGAAAGCCGAAGACGTTGCCGCCCTTGCCGCAGCCGAAGCAGCGGAAGATCTGCCGTCCGGGATGGACGCTGAAGCTGGGTGAGTTCTCGCCGTGGAACGGGCAGAGGCCGAAGTAATTCTGACCCCGCTTCTTCAGCGTCACGTAGCCCTGCACTACCTGCACGATATCGCTGGCGGCGCGGACGGCTTCGACTTTGTCTTCGGGGATTCTCACGGCGGTGGGATCAGGGATTTGCGGGTGGCACTCGCTTTGCCCTACCCACTGACAGACAGACGATGCACTTGCTACAGAGATCCGGATGATATCAGAACCCAACTCCCCGTCCCGGCTGGACTTTGTGGACAAAGCCCCCGACGACGGACCCCTCTTGCGACTATTGGTGTTGAACCCGTTCAACGGCGAAATGTCGACTTTCGTCAACGAAGTGATCGACACCGACCCGCAAGACTTTGCACCCACGGCGGGCGATTTGCATATTCCCGCGCCGCCCACACCGTAGAAGAAAGCGAAAAACTCCACGATCGCCGCGCGGGGTTTCCGTACCCCGCGCGTTTGAAGAGCCCAGCCCGACTGTGTCGAGGTCTCGCGAGAGCGGACGAGCTGGGCGCTACAACGTGTGATTTACTTCGCCGGTTGCCCGCCGAAATTGACCTTTGGCGCGGTCCGCGCTTCCGTAGGCGTTTCCAAAACCGGACGACGGCTGAAACCGAACATTCCCGCCACGATGTTTCCCGGCACGCGGCGGATTTTTTTATTGTATTCGGTCACGACTTCATTGAAGCGGCGGCGTTCCACCGAAATCCGGTTTTCCGTTCCCGCCAGTTCGTCCTGCAGCGCGAGGAAATTCTGGTTGGCCTTGAGCTGCGGATACGCTTCCACCACCACCATCAAGCGTCCTAAAGCTCCCGAGAGTTGATTCTCGGCGGCGACGCGGGCGTTGGGATCGTCCGCGGCAATCGCCTGGCCGACGCGGCTGCGCGCTTCGGTCACACCGAGTAGCACACTGCTTTCGTGCGCCGCATAGCCCTTCACCGTTTCCACCAGATTGGGAATCAAATCGTAGCGCCGTTGCAGTACCACGTCCACCTGCGCGAACGCTTTGTTCGCCTCTTCGTCAAAGTTGACGATGGAGTTGTACTGACCGTAAATCCACATGGCGATGAGCAGGCCGAGGCCCACGATCACCAGCAGCATGATCGCCAATGCACGCATGAGTGTGTCCGTTATCTGATTTAAAGGGTAGCTTTGATACTGTCAAACCGTCGTTCGGCACTACTAGCCGACCCGCTCCTGCGGGTTGGATTCGCAATGGTGGGTGAATGCGGCATCCAAATCCGGTACGCGGGAGCGTACCGGCTAGTAAGGCAAGGTTATCGCACCGCGTGCTGGTTAATCCGGGATCTGGTCGATGTAGCGGACGAAGCTGCGTGCTTGCTCGAGATAGGCCATGACCAACGCGTCGAGTTCGCGGGCGGGGACGATTTCCAGACCGCGGGCGGCCGCGCGTAGTTTCTGCCAGACGGCGGGCTCAAACCACAGGCAATAGGTGTGCATTTCCGTGAACAGCACGTCGAAGGTGACCGGCGTCAGATTGCGGCGCTGGAAGAGGATCGCGCCGCGCAACAGCGCCAGATAGCCGGGAACGGTGTCGCGGATCAGTGCGCGCTGCGCCGCTTCCTGTCCGCCGCCCGCCAGCCAGCGGCGTTTGAGGAAGATCGTCTTCTGTCGCGATTCGTGTTCGAGTTCGCGACGCACGGCCTGCCAATCCGGCGCAAAATTCGCGAACGGATCCTCACCCCACAACAATCGGTGAGTGGCGGCGATCTCGGCCAGTTCCAACGCGAAGGTGTCCCCGCTGCGCTGAAGCTGGGCGTATTCAAAAATCACGGGAGCGGTCGCGCCAGTCTTGATCCATTCGGGTATGACTTTCATCAAGGGCGCGAGTTTTGCCGCCTGGCTGTCGTTCACCACCAGCAGGAGATTAATGTCGCTGCCTTTGACCGCCTCACCGCGCGCATGCGAGCCATAGAGAATCGCCGAGCGCAAATTCTCCCCCAGCGCTGTGCGCGCATCCTGCGTAATCTGATCGAGTATTTTCTGCATGCGATTTTCTTCCGTATCAGTCCGCGGTGGTGACTCTCCAGAGTCACCCCTCTGCTTCGCTTGCCGCTTCAGACGGGGGCCTCTGGAGAGACCCCACGGCGATCCAGATACCAATGCAGCTTTCCACGCTCAGTAGCCGCCGCTCGAAGCCGCCGCCGCCGGACATGCCGCCGCCGAAGCCGCCAAAGCCTCCACCCCCGCCGCCAAAACCTCCCCCGCCGAAACCCCCGCCGATAAATGGGCCGCCAATGAAGGTGCCGCCACCGCCCCGGCCTCCCCGGCCGCCGCGGCTAATGGCGATGACGAAGAA
Organism: uncultured bacterium; assembly: GCA_963735175.1. Classification (GTDB taxonomy): domain Bacteria; phylum Electryoneota; class RPQS01; order RPQS01; family RPQS01; genus CAVTJX01. The sequence continues at coordinate 139,240 of CAVTJX010000003.1, forward strand.
AACCAGCCCGAACATTAAGAGCGGCCAGGGGATGCGCTGCCGTCCGCTTTTCCGCGTTTCCCGTGGAATCTGTGGAACTTGTGCGCCGGACAGGGATTGGAGCGCGACATTCTGATCTTTGGCGATAATCGCCGCCACCGTGGCCACACCCGCAAAGTAGGCCTCGCCGTACTGGCCGGCCTGCAAGGGCGGGGTGATCACGTCGCGGCGGATGCGGCCGGCCATGGCGTCGTTGAGGATCGGTTCGAGACCGTAGCCGATTTCCAGGCGGATTTGGCGGTCCTCGATGGCGTTGACGATCAGGACGCCGTTGTTCTTGCCCTTCTGGCCGGGCTTCCATGCCTCGAACAGCCGTACCGTAAAGCCGTCGATCTCGTCGCCATTCAGGTTTTTGAAGGTGGCGACGGCAATCTGGGCGCCGGTCTTTTCCTCCAATTCCCGGCAAACGGCGGCGATTCTCTGGCTTTGGGCGGCGTCAACCACACCCGCAAAGTCATTGACGTACCCGGTCGGTCGAGGCAAATCGGCACCGAGCGTCAGTCCGGGCAGGGCGAAAAGCAGGGCGAGCAGCAGTAGCAGGGGCCGGAATCTCCGGTCTCTGGCGGCAACTCGCATATTTATCAATAGTTGCATAAACTATCAATGTACGAATCCCCCGGCAGAATGTCAAGGCACGAAAAATTAACGGGCACCGGTGCCGAATTTAGCTCTCAGAAAGCAAAGGACGGAAAGATCCGGAGAGGTCAATCGGCTCTTGCTTTTCCCCATGAGAGTTGGTAAATTGACAAATTAGGTTAACCATGTACAGATTGGTCACTTACTCCCTCGCGGTCCGCACATGATCCGTGGCGTGCTTTTCGATCTGGATAACACGCTGTTAGATTTCATGCGGATGAAGCGCGCCTCCATCGAAGCCGCCGCGGCCGCTATGGTCGACGCGGGGCTGCCGCTGCCCTGGGAAGTGGTCTACAAGGAAATCTATGAGCTTTACGGTCAGGTGGGGATCGAGCATCAGGAAATTTTCGACCTCTGGCTGAGTCAGCGCTTCGGCGCGATCAACTACAAGTGGCTGGCGACGGGCATTGTGGCCTATCGGCGGGCACGTACGGGAGTGATGGTCACCTACCCGCACGCGCGCTCCACACTGGCAGAATTATTGCGGCGAAACTTGAAGTTGGCGGTGATCAGCGACGCGCCGCGCCTGAACGCCTGGCTGCAGGCTCTGCCAGCTTGAACTGCATCACCTGTTCGATCCGGTGGTGGCCTTTGAAGACACCGGCCATCGCAAACCGTCGCCGATGCCGTTTGAACGCGCTCTGGCCTGCATGGAGCTACAGCCGCACGAAGTGATTATGGTGGGCGACTGGCCCGAACGCGACATGGTGGGCGGCAAGGCCCTCGGCATCAAGACCGTCTTCGCCCGCTACGGCGACACCAAGGGCGTGACGCGTCAGCGGCGCGAATTACGAGATCGACGACATCGGCGAACTCATCGCCGTGCTGAATACGATTCAAGCGGAAGGCTGAACGACCAAACTTGACGGAGGTGGGTATGCAACGGCTTGTCTGGCTGTTCATGGGCCTCTGTTTGGGACTGACTTCGGCGTGGGCAGATACGACGTGGGTGGCACAAGATACCGTTAGCGGGGTGTGGACGGCGGAGGGGAGTCCGTACATTCTGCTCCAAAGTGTGCGGGCCTATCCAGCGCTTCGGATCGAGCCGGGGGTTATTGTCAACGCCGATGGCCCGTACCTGATTGCGGCGGCGGACAGTTTTTCGGTGCGGGGCACGGTCGACAGCCTCGTGACGTTTACCTGCGATACGGCGGCGCATCCCGGGGGCTGGCGGGGGATTTGGCTCGAGCACGGACCTGATGTGTACCGGTTCCGTTACGCGGTGATCGAAAACACGCGTTTCGAGACGGCGTCGGAAGACACTGGCAGCGGGATCACGGCGATCTATAGCGAAGTCGAACTACGGCATTGCCTTATTCAGAATAACATCGGCGGGACGGCTGGCGGCATTCTGCTACAGGACAGTTGACGACGAATATTCGGGGTCCATTCCCCCACCGCATCTTGTTTCGTGCTCCGCGGCGTTTGCGCCGCGGACACAGTCTGGGCACTTCCCATGAGTCTGCAATAGATTCGATTCTGGCCGCTTTGATGAGATGTGGAGTTCTGATTATGGCGCAGCTTGTACGGCTTCTTGTGATCTGCACCCTGCTGCTGAGTGTGCATGCAGCCTGGGCGGATACGACGTGGGTGGATCCGGGTCCGGTGTCCGGCTTGTGGGAGGTCGCAGGCAGTCCCTACATGGTGTTAGGGAATGTCGCCGTTCCCCCGCAGCAGCAATTGGAAATCACCGCCGGCGTCACCGTCTACTTTGCCGGCCACTGCCGTTTGACGGTGGACGGCGCCCTCTTCGCGCGGGGCACGGAAGACGCGCCGGTGTATTTCACCACCGACACACTGTCCAATCCGCAGGGCTGGGCCGGGATCTGGATTTTCTCCCCGGCCGATTCGTGCGCTTTGACCTATGCCGTGATTGAGCACGGCCGGGCGGAAGCATCCGGCGACTGGGGCCTCGGCGGCGCGATGCTGCTGGACGGAGCCACGCTTTCGCTGAACTCGTGCACGATCCGCAATTGCCGGGCGAATTCCGGTCACGGCATTTTTGCCCGCCACGCGGCCCGCCTGACGATTACCGACAGTTGGTTTTACAACAACGGCCGGGACACGGGCAGCGGCGGAGCCATCAGTTGCCAGTCACAGACGCTACTCACGCTGATTCGTTCGGTGGTGAGCAACAACAGCGCGCTTTACGGCGGCGGACTCAGCCTGGAGAATTCCGTCGCGCTGATCACCGGCAGCGAGATCGCCAAGAATACCGCCCTCGTCTGGGGCGGCGGCTTCTATTGCCGCGAGACGATGTTGACCATGACGGGGAGTACGCTGGCGAACAACGCTTCCATCGGCGGCGGCGGTCTCGACGGCCGCTTCAATATCAGCCTCGTGATGGACAGTTGCCTCGTCATCGGCAACAGCGCGATGCGCACGGGCGCGCAGGGTTATGGCGGCGGGCTGAATTTGCAGAGCGGCGAGCAGATGCTGACCCGCGTCACGTTCGCGGGGAATCAGGCGCCGTCCGCGGCGGCGCTCAATTGCGGCCCGCAAACCAGCGCCCGCAATTGTATTTTCGCCTTTCAATCGCACGGCGGCAGCGTGCAGTTCAATTACCCGGGCGCCACGCTGCGCTATTGCTGCTTCGGCGACAACGCGGGCGGTGACTTTTCCGGGGCCAATACGCCCGCCGGTTTAGGATTGACGACACACGTCAATCTGAACGGCGATTCCTGCGACGGCTTCTTCAACCTGTTCGCCGACCCGCTGTTCAGCGACAGCACCGGCGACAGCTTTACGCTGGCGCCGTCGTCTCCGTGTGTGGACGCGGGCGATCCACTGCTGCCGCTTGATCCCGACGGATCGATTTCCGATATGGGCATGCGACCCGTGTTTCACGAGACCCCGGCGTCGCCGCTGGCGGCGGCGCTGCCCGCCCATCCCGCTCTGCATCCGGCCTATCCCAATCCCTTCAATCCGCGAACGACGCTCCGTTACGATCTGGAACGCGCGGGTGTGACCTCCGTGCGCATCTATGACCTCAATGGCCGCATGGTGACGACGCTGTTTGAAGGACGGCAGACGGCGGGCCATCATACCCTCGATTGGGACGCCGGCGATCTGCCCTCCGGCGCCTACTTTGCCCTGCTCTGCGCCGGCGATTTGCGCGTGGCGCAACAACTTCTACTCGTCAAATAAAACGCTGAAACACTGAAACACTGAAACCGGCGCGAGCCAATCCGCCGATTCTACTTTTCAGTGTACCCGGCCTTATTTTACTCTTGCTTTCAGCGTCTCAGCGTTTCCCCTTCTCTATGCTGCCCCCCAAACCGATTTTACCATCCTGCGGCATTGACCTGGTCGAGGTCGAGCGCATTCGCTTAAAGCTCGACGATCCGGTTTTTTTAGAGCGCATCTTCACCGAGCGCGAACGCGCGGAATGTCTCGGCCGCGCCCGGGCCGAAGAATCGCTCGCCGCGCGCTGGGCGGCTAAGGAAGCCGTGGCCAAAGCCCTCGGCGTGGGTATCGGCCAGTATTTGTCGTTTCTCGACGTGGAAGTGATCAGCGGCCGGGGCAAAGTGCCGCAGGTTCACATCCACGGACCCTACGCCGAGTATCCGATGCGCGTGGCCCTCAGCCTGACGCATACCCGCACCACGGCGGCGGCGGTGGTCATGATCTACCCCGACGTCTAACCGCTCTCCCGCCGCATTCCCGCACTGAATTGCCGACTGTGGAGCCATCCCGCATTCCTCCCCCCGACGCGATTACGCTCTGCATATTGCCTTTTAACTTGAGGAGCCTGCCATGAAAATTTTCACGATCCTGCTTTGTGTTCTCGTCGGGATCACCGCCGCCTGGGCGGTGAGCGTTCCCGCGCGGAATCCCGGCCACACCGCCGGCGGTTCGCTCGACCAGGCCTGGGGTCCCGATACCTACGGCTACCGGGCCAAGGATTCCAACGAAACCGGCGGTCCCGCCTATCTGTGGCATGATATCTCGACCAGCGGCACGGCGGTGACCGGGCTGGGCGACGACAACTTCGTCGGCCCGTTTTCCATTGGTTTCGATTTCCATTTTTATTGGTACGACGTGGACCAGTTCTGGATCGGGTCCAACGGCTACATCAAGTTTTCCGCCAACGGCCAGCTCGCCTCGCCGTTTGTGCAGTTCCCCACTTCGAGCGAGCCCAATGACGTGATCGGCGCCTACGTGGCCGACTGGGTGTTCGGCGGCGCCGAACCGAGCGCCTGCTATCGCTGGACGAACAACGACGACACGCTGATCGTGTCGTGGTCGAACGCCACCGCGTGGACGGACACCGGTAACATCGGCAACCACAATTTCGAACTGATTCTTTCGGCGGTCGACTCTTCGATCACCTTTATGTATGGCGCGCAGACGGGCGCGACCTACAACAACTACACGTCGATCGGCATCGAGAACCTCAGCGGCCAGATCGGCCTCTCGACGCATTTCAACGCGTATCCCACGCCCAACTCGGCGATCAAGTTCGAATATCCCGACGTGGTGACCTACGCGGTGCATGACCTCTCGCTGATGGCGCTGCATAATTCGGCTTCGGCCGCCATTTTCCTGCGCCCCGGCACGCTCTTTTCGCCGTGGCTCGCCGTGCGCAATTCGGGCAATCAGAACGAAGGCAACTTCAACATCAGCTACACGCTGCGCCGCGCCAACAATCAGGTCGTGGCGCTGAGCACGGTGACGCATCCCTCGATCACGGCCGGCGCTGTGCTGGACGTCAACTATGCCGAACTGTGGACGGTGGATACGACCCCCAGTCTGCGCGCGGTGGCGACCGTAACGCGCCCCGGCGACATGATCGCCACGAATAACATGGCGACGGGTGAAGTCCACGCGGTGGTGTTGACCGACCAGCCGGTGGAACTGGCCTACGACGATGGCTTCGCCGACGACAGCTTGAGCTGGGCCGGCGGCGACGGCGGCATCGGCAACCAGTTCGTGCCGCCCACATATCCCGTGGAAATCACCAGCCTGCGCTATTTCATCTGGAGCAACGTGGCCGACGATTTCGGCGCGCAGATCCTCGACGATGACGGCCCGGCCGGCGGTCCCGGCACGGTGCTGTTCACCACCACGGTGACCAATCCCCCCGCCCAGCAGTGGGCCGTGGTAAATCTGCCGACGCCGGTGGAAATCACGAGTGGTTCGTTCTACGTCGCTTGGCTCCAGCTCGGCACGGATATGACGGTCGCGCTCGATTCCGACGCGCCGCCGTTCTCCCGCCGCCTGTGGGAAAACACCGGCAGCACGTGGGCCGAGAGCCGCCAGAACGGCAGCACCGACGCCCTCATCCGTTGCTCGATCCGCGACCTCGAACCCGCGCCGCAGCCCTTTGCCCGCGTCGCTCCCACCGACAGCAGCACGCAGGACCTGCAGACGACGCAGGTGCTGCACTTTGCGTGGCGCACGTCGGTGGATCCGAACGACACCGATTTCAGCTATCGCCTGTACATGACGTCGCCCGACGCGGACTGGTTCCCGGACACCATGCTCACCGTGGGCGCGCCGGATACCACACTGGATTACACGGTGCCGCTGCCGGTCGACCGGTCGCTGGATGAAATCTATTGGGTGCACTGGACGGTGATGGCCGTCTCGGGCGCGGATACCACCTGGCCTTCAAACGGCATTGGCCGCTTCCACATCGACGCGCTCGGCGCGGTTACGGAAGTTACCGGTCCGGCGCTGGTCACGGAATATGCGGTCTCGGCATATCCCAATCCTTTCAATCCCACGACTCGCATCGGCTACGACCTGCCGCAGGCGGGGAACGTGGAACTGAAGATCTTCAATCTCCTCGGTGAGGAAGTGACGACGCTGGTCAATGGCCGCCACGAGGCGGGCCGCTTCGCAGTCGAGTGGAACGGCGCGCTCGCGCCCTCCGGCACCTACTTCGCCGTCCTGCACACCCCTGCCGCCACCCGCGTCCAGAAACTGCTGCTCTTGAAGTAAGACCTGCAATGGATCGAGCATGGGGCGGCCTGTTTTTAGGCCGCCCCTGCTCCTCCGCGATGCCGCAGATTGGATTGCACAAACGTAATTGCCTTTTGTCGTTTACTTGAAAGCTGGGAGTGGCATGATAACACAAGTTGACATATTTAACTTTAAAGCTCTTCGAGCTGTTAGCGTACCACTTGCTCCTTACCAGCTATTAATTGGACCGAATGGTACGGGCAAGAGTAGCGTGTTTGATGCGATACTTCTACTAAAAAATTCTATGCTTGGTGACGGGCCGCAGACTGCTATTCGCCAAACGGGTGCGGATAATCTCGTTGAATTAACGCACTGCAAAGAAGGTGGTTCTATAGGTATTTCTGTTCTTCTCGAAAGATCAGATTGGCCACCATTACGATACACGATTATATTGTCGCAGAACGAAAAACTCGGCGTAATTGTAGAGGCTGAATCGGTCACGATGATGACTGATGCTATATCTACAGATATTCTCGGTATTAATACAGAAGAGTCGATAAATCTCGACCTTTTCAGAAAGACAGATGCTGCAGCACAGGTAGATGTACTAAGACGACATGCCACGCACAAGACCAAGGGATGGCAGCGTATTCTGTACAAGACATCGACTGCGGCAGATATGTATATCCGACCTGGGGGTGATTCTGGTAAGAAGGGCTGGCAGCACCAGACGTTACTTGCAGGTCCCAAACAGATGACATTAAAATTTGCACCAAGCGAACGAGGTTATGAATATATTAGTTGGGTAAAGGAGAGTTTGCTTAACGCTCCTATTCGTATTCAGTTGGATATTGACGCTGTTAGGTCATCAGGATCACCTGAGAAGTCCGGCGAATCATTAACGCCTACCGGCGATAATTTTGCTAATGTGATTTCGCGATTTATGGTTGCTGATCCGGGAAATTTCAAAAGATGGTTGGCGCATGTTCGGTCCTATATTTCTGAGATTGTAGACATTTCTGTTGTCACTCGCCCAGACAATAAAAGAACTACGGTACAAGCGATTTCGCCTGATGGGGTGCATATACCACAGTATTTACTCTCTGATGGTACCCTTAGATTTCTAGCACTTACATTGTTAGCATACTCGTCAAACAGTCCCCGGTTTCTCCTAATTGAAGAACCGGAAAACGGTTTGCACCCTCGCGTTATCGAAGGAGTATTATCGCCGTTTAAAATTGCTGACGAGGAGCAACAAGTATTGTTTGCGTCCCACTCGCCGATAGTCCTAGCGAATTTTAGTCTTGAAGATGTAATTGTTTTTCAGAAGCCGCATAACGGGACGGAGTTGTGCAGAGCCATCGATCACCCCGCTGTTACACAATGGCATGATGAACTTGATAATGCCAGTCTTCTCGTAGCAGGAATTCTCTGATGGCCAGTCTACTATGCGTCGTACCCGATTCACCGTATACCGGTTTGATCGGAGCGATCCAATACGGACATGCTCAGCTTGGCATCGGTCACTTTGAACCGGTTGTGTATCCACATACTGGAAGAGATTCAGGCGTATTCAAGCAGGCGGACTTTATAGCGAGGTCAAAACGAGGTAGACCGCCTGAAAAAGAGCGGTATGCGCTTGCGTTGCTTGACCTAGAAGGATGCAATGCGGGGACTGACAGAAGTAGAATTGAATCTCAAATCGAAGTAAATCTCGCGAGGGTTACATTTTCAGAGTGCTGCTGCGCAGTATGTGTAGCGCCTGAGCTGGAAGCACTTTATTTAGCGCATCCAAATTCCCTTGCAGAATTCTTGGACACAGACGAATGTATAGTCCGGGACTGGATACAAAAAGCTGAAGATCAGCATCAACGTGGATTTGAGGAAAGGATGCTATATGTATTACGTCAACATCGAAAGCTTACGCACGAGAAAATCAGTTTTCGGGAGGTAGTTGATTGCACAGACTATACATTATGGACTGTTGATGATGAAACTCCTTACGGGAAATTGATAACAACACTTAGAACTTGGTTCCCTGCATGATGGCGCAGAGAAGATCTCATTTTGGTTATTCCGTTCTTAATTCCGAATTGGTTCCATGCTTCCACTTTTAACGTCTGACCAGATGCGGCGGCTCGATGCGCACGCCATTGAGGAGATCGGGATTCCCGGGATCGTGCTCATGGAGAACGCGGCGCGGGCGATGCTCGAAGCCATCGAAGAGCGGCTCGGCGATGTCGAACCGCTGAGCATCGCCGTGATTTGCGGGCCGGGCAACAACGGCGGCGACGGCTTTGCGCTCGCGCGGCATTTGTTCTTGCGCGGCGCGGAGGTCGACGTGTATCTGCTGCCCGACGCGGACAGTCTGAAAGGCGACGCGCTGACGAACTACGTCCTGCTCGAACGGCTTGGGTTGCACGCGATCCAGTGGGCCGCGGAAGATGAAGGCATCACGCTCACCGAGTACGACCTGATTGTCGACGCGATCTTCGGCACCGGCGCGGTGCGCGCGCCGGACGGCGTGTACGCGCAGGCCATCGAAGCGATCAACGAATCGCCCGCCGAGGTTTATGCCGTGGACGTGCCCTCGGGCATCGACGCGACCACCGGCGAAGCGCCGGGCGAGGCCGTCGAGGCCGATGTGACTGTCACTTTTCAAGAGGCCAAGTGCGGGCTGCTGCTGCCGCCGGGCCGCGATCTCGCGGGCGATCTCATCGTCGCGCCGATTTCCATTCCCGACGACGAACAGATCATCGCCGCCGCGCCCTTCTGGCTGCCCGAAGACGCCGACGTGTTGCAGCAGTTGCCGGAGCGGCCGCGTGACGCGCACAAGGGATTGTTCGGCAATCTGCTGATCATCGCGGGTTCGCGCGGCATGAGCGGCGCGGCGCGGCTGTCGAGTCTCGCGGCGCTGCGCTCGGGAGTCGGCCTCGTGAAGGTCGCCTGCCCCGAGTGTATTCGCCTCGAAATCGCCGCGTTCCGTCCCGAAATCATGACCATCGGCCTGCCGGCGACGCCACGCGGCGCGATTGCCGCCGAGGCATTGGAGGCGCTGAAAGCCGAGCTCGAATGGGCGAATGTCATCGCCGTCGGACCGGGACTGGGCAACGACGAAGCGACGGCGAAATTCTTGGCCGCCCTCTTCAGCTATGCCAAGCTGCCGTACGTGATCGACGCCGACGGGCTGAATCTGATTGCCGCGCACGGCCTCCTGACCGCGCTGCCGGAAGAGGACGTGGTGCTGACGCCGCATCCGGGCGAGTTCGACCGCCTGGCGGGCGAGAAGCATGCGGATTTTTCAACTCGCGTTGCTGCCGCGCGGATGTTTGCGCAGGAACATAGTGTACATTTACTGCTGAAGGGCGCGCCCACCATCAGCTTCAATCCGGACGGCCTCGGCGTGCTGAATCCCACGGGCAATCCGGGCCTCGCCACGGCCGGGTCGGGCGACGTGCTGACGGGGATTATCGGCGCGCTGCGGGCCCAGGGCCTCGACACCCACAGCGCCTCGTGGATGGCGGCCTTCCTGCACGGGCGGGCGGCAGACCTCGCGGCGGAAGAGATCGGGATGGCCTCGCTGCTGGCCGGAGACGTCATCACCTACCTGCCGGCGGCCTTTGCCTCGGTTGCCGCAGAGGAAACCGAGGATGAGGAGGGCGGCGATTCCGGGCATTCCTGCGGTTGTAACGGGCACTGTGCATGAGTGAACCCGTGGCGGATAATGCGTCGCGTTGGTTTCCGGCCTCGTTTTGGCCGGCGGCGGCCGCTTTATGGACGGCGGCCGTGCTTGCACTGGCTTTAAGCCCCGATGTACGTTCGAGTTGGCTGATAAAAACGCTGGGCGACAAGATCCTGCACGCGGGGGCGTTCACCGTGGGAGGCGTGATCTGGATCAAAGCCCTCGAAACCTCTCCCAAACTGACCCGGGCCGGGGCCTGGATTGCCGGAACGGTGGCGGCGTTACTGGTGGGAATCGCGATTGAATTGCTGCAACGCTACGTGCCGACCCGCAGCGCCGACGCGCGGGATTTTCTGGCGGACATCCTCGGAGTCCTCGTGGCGGTAATCTATTTGACCCTCGCGCTGGGGATCAGCACACTGCTTCGTCGCAAGCGGATTTGATTCCGCTGCATTTAGATAGCGGACAGAGTGGCCGAAAAGCCCTTCGACATTTTAAAACGGAAGGAGAATTATCTTGGCAGGCACCATCAATCGCGTTATATTGGTTGGCAGACTGGGCAAGGACCCCGAAATCAAGTACACGCCGTCGGGCATGGCCAAAACGGAGTTCTCCCTCGCCACGGACGAGAGTCGCAAGGATGCCCAGGGCAACCGTACCTCGCAGACGGAATGGCACAATATCGTCCTTTGGGACAAGCAGGCGGAGGTTGCCGGCCAGTATTTGAAGAAAGGCAGCCTGATCTACGTGGAGGGTCGCATTCAGACCCGGTCGTGGGAGGACAGCCAGGGGGGTGGGACGCGTTATCGCACGGAGATCATCGGCAACCGCTTCGTGATGCTGGGCGGCCGGGCGGATGGCGGAACGTCTGATGTGCCCCGCACTTCGCCAGCGCAGGCGACCCCGCCCGAGCACTCGGAACGGCCAGAGGACGATGAAGACCTACCATTTTGAGCCGCATGTTGGAAAATTTCTACGAGTTTCCGGAAACGTCTTGACAAACGGTCATTTTTTAGTTATCCTACTTCGGTTGTTGGGGTAGTGAGGGAAGTGGCGGGTTTTGCCACTTTAGCCCCCATAATTACCAAGTAATTAGGCAGCCACGGGCACTGACCCGGCGGGCTTTTATCGGCCTGCGGTGAAGAGGAACGTGGCGGCCCGGCACATCCGGCTCGGGCATCGGGCCGGAAAAAAAGGCGCCAAAGCCTCACTATACTAAGCAGAGTTTATCGGGGCGATACGATGGTTCAAATGCCCCAAAATGTAGAACATGGACGTATAGGCTGATTTCGCGATATGGTGGATTTGTTCAGTATGAGGAGTTCGACTCAAAGGATTCTTACGGTAATCCTGGTGTTCAAGGAGGAATGATGAAGAAGGTCATGTTTGTTCTGGTCGCCCTGCTGCTCGTCAGCACGTACTGCTTCGCGTTGGAGTCTGGACCCTCCAACAAGGTTGGGTACGTCAAGATCAACTGCCTGGTTGGCAACACGGCGTTTGGTCTGCCGTTCAAGTTCTGGCTGGTTCCGAGTGGCAACGTTCCGACCTACGGGACAGAGTCCACGAAGCCGTCGAGCATCGTTGGCACGCAGACGAACTGCGGCACGATTTCGAATGCGGATCGGATCTCGGTGCAGGGCGGCTCGGGCGTGTACGCCTACCGGAACACGAACGCCTCTTGCGGCTGGGCGGGCACCCTCGAAACGGGCTCGTCAATGACGCCGGCCAAGGCGTATTTCTACAACAACAAGACGGCAGCCACGCGGACCCTCGTCCTGGCGGGTGAGGCGGATACCACTGCGGTGGGCATCCCGGCGGTGAACATCATCGCCCCGGCCGTTTCGGGCGGCTCCGCTTCGACGCCGTATTCCTGGCGTGACCCACGGGATATCGCGCGCAACAAGCTCAATCTGCTTGCGGCGACGTTTACCGGTGGCACCATCGGCGGCTCTGACCGTGTGGCGGAGCAGGGCGGTACGGGAACGTACTTCTACTACCGCACCAGCGATGGTACGTGGCAGGGAACGCTTCCGCAGGTGACCGCCGGCAAGGCCTACTATATCGTCAACAAGCATTTTGGCCACGCCTTCAGCTATCAGTATGTGGCCAGTGGCGCGGCGGTGACCATGCCTGAGACTCCCGCTCTCCGTGGCGATGCCGCGATTCAGAAAGTAACCGCACCTCCCGCAGTGACTCCTTCGGTGAAGAACCACTCGACGGCGGACACGAAGCCCACGACTTCGACAAAATGATGAATATGACGAGTCACAACTCAAATGTGGATTTTAGCTCAAGGAGAACGTTCATGAAGGCCAAAGTGCTATTGATTGCCGCGGCGTTGCTGATGTTCGCCGCTGTCAGTTTCGGTCAGGGTGGCGTCAACCCGTTCACGTTTGTAACCCTCACGTATCCCGTGACCCCGCAGATCGGTGATTGCTCGGGTCCCGCCGCGCGTCTGCCGCTGCCCGATGGTACGCCGGTTTATCTGTTCCTCGATCCCAACAGCACCGGCCCGGATCCCTCCGATCCCCTCGCCCCGCTCTGTAACAACCCGCCGGAATGCGCTGACGGCCCGGCGTTGACCTGGAACATCAATCAGTTCGCGATCAACAGTGATGTCAGTGGCGCCGCCGGTACGTTCTATTGCGAGAACTACCTCAGCATCATCGCCGCCAACTTGCTGCCGAACCGCCTGTTCCTCCGCGTGTACTATCCGAATCGCGCCGAGTGGACGACAATGTACACGAGCCCCATCTTTGCGAACGGCGCCGATGGCGCGAACGTTGAGTATGAAGTGACGACGTGGGTTTGTCAGGACACCGTCCGTACCCCGCCGGTTCTCTGCACCCAGACCGCGATGATCAGCTTCGTTCCGGTTCTGAATCCCGGTCCGCAGACCCCCGTGCAGTTCAAGTGCATCGAAGTATGCGAAGGTGGCTCGACCGTTATTTCCGTGGGTCCGGTGGCGAATTCCCCGCTGCATCCCCGCCTCCCGAACATCGTGATCACCCCCGGCTGCAATCCGTGCCCGGGCGAAGATCTTTGCACGCTGGATAATCCCGGCGCCGTGAACCCGATGGCTATCCCCGCGATTCCGCCGCTCTGGACATTCGTGCAGAATGGTGGCCTGTGGTTCGTTCAGACGACCGTTCTGGGTGTGGCCAATGGCTGCGTCTGTGTGACTTTTGACTTCCTCCTGCCCGTCGAAATGGGCAACGTGACCGTGACTCCGCTGGACAACAAGGCGGAGATGGTTTGGAACACCCGCAGTGAGTCCAGCCTGGCGCGTTTCGAAGTCGTGCGCGACGGCGAAGTGATCGGTGTTGAGACCGCCCGTAACCATACGAGCGATGAAAGCTATTTGTTTGTCGATGAGACCGCCGAAAACGGCCACATCTACACGTACGAACTGGCGGTTGTGGGTCTCGACGGCAGCCGTGACGTGGTCTTCTCGGGCAAGGTTGCTCCGAATGCCATGTATGCGAAGCCGACCGAGTACGCCCTGGGCCAGAACTTCCCGAACCCCTTCAACCCGACGACGACGATCAGCTTTGACATCGTGGACACGAACCCCGTGACCCTGATGGTCTACAACGCCAACGGCCAGTTGGTGACCACGCTGTTGAACAACGTCTCGAAGGATGCCGGCCGTTACTCGATGAATTTCGACGCGTCGAACCTCACGAGCGGTCTGTATTTCTACACCGTGAAGGTCGGCAATGTCTACACGGCCACCAAGAAGATGCTTCTGGTGAAGTAAACTTGTTTGCAAGTCTCTTGGCAGAGCGGGGTCTGGGGATCCAGGCCCCGCTTTGTCTAAGGGAGCAGGCAAGTGTATCCAACCTATTCACGTGGCTGCGAGATACTCACTGAAGGATAAATATCATGGTTCGCTGGCTTGCCGCTTCCGCGCTCTTGTGTCTGCTGCTCGTTCCCTCCGCCTTTGGGCAGTTCACGTCAATTTGGGTGTACGTTCCCAATGACGGAGCCAACGCCGCACTGACGACCACTTGTAACGGCGCCACGCCGCTGCCCGATGGGCGCATCGTCCGCATATACTGGGATGTTGACAGTGACGGCCCGGACGGCACGGACCCCCTGGCGCCCTTGTGCGATCACCCCCCGATCTGCGAGGATGGCCCACCGCTCACGGTTGGATTGAATGAATTTATCATGAACGGCACAGCGGTTGAAATTGGCGCGGGCTATTTCTATATGGAAACGGCGTTCAGCTCGATCGCCGGCTTGCCGAGTCCCTCCCGCTTCTACCTTCGCGTTTATGAAGCGGATGGAGTCAATATCCTGTGGACCAGCGTTGTGAAGACCCTCTCGGATGGGTATCAGGAAGTGAACCTGATCCGTGCCGATTGGACGTGCGGCGCGAACGGCCCGCAGTGCATCGTGCGCGACGAGCACGAATAGACGTCGCCATCTCCCTGCTGCACCCCTTGGCCCTCGCGTGAACGGGGGGTGGGGAAGTGACTGAAATTTTGAAGACAGGGCGTTCTTGGGGCGCCCTGTTTTTTAGTCCGGTGGGGAGAGGAACGCCTCCGGACCGCCGACTCCAATTCAATCCGGACCCGGGTGGGGGCGGCTGGAGCGGTCCGATACGGGCAAATACGGGATTTAATCGCCGGGCCGGGGGTGCGGCCTTGCAATTTTTCAGGAAACTTGCTAACTTCTTTGTGGTATAACAACTGACTCTGAGTATCCCTTCGATTTTGTTTCTAACAATGCGTAGGAAGGCCATGCAGAAACCGCTTCTGATTCTTCTGGCACTGGTGATCTGTGCCAGCGCCGTCATCGCGCCGGGCTGTAAACGGGCCGCGGCGACGGGCAAGCTGCAAATTATGTACAGCGGTAATATCCGCGGCAATGTCTCACCCTGTGGTTGACACGACAAAAAAGGCGGAGTGGCCCGGTGGGCTACTTTTATCAATCGGCAGGGGAATCCCGACGCGGCGTGGCTGACGGTGGATGCCGGCAATTATGTGGACCGGGACCCCAAGGGCGGCTGTTCGAACAAGTGCCAGTTCATGGTCACGAGCTACAAGGATCTGCACTATGACGTGCTGAACCTCGGACAGCAGGAAGTGTGGATGGGGCACGATGTGATCAAGGCGTTGATCGACACGACCAAGAATACGGAATTCGTGTCGGCCAATCTGTTGGATCTGAAGACGCGCAAGCCGTTGGCCAAGCCGTCCGTGATCCGCAATTACGGCAAGATGCGCGTGGGACTGATCGGGCTGTTGAACGAGACCGAATTCCCCAAAGGTTCGACGCTGCTGGACAGCACGAAGCTGGAAATCATCCCCCACCTCGACGCGGCCAAGAAGTACCTGCCGAGCCTGATCCGGAAGACGGACGCGGTGGTGGTGCTGTGCGGCTTGACTTCGGCGCAGATCGACACGCTGGTGCAGCTATATCCGCAGATCGCGCTGGTAATTTCCAGCGGCGCGCTGCGGCAGGGCGAGAACGTGCAGCAAATCGGCAAGACGCGGGTGGTGGGCACCGGTACCTCGGGGTATAACGGCCACTGGGCGATGTTGGATTTCAATCCCGCCAACGGCGATAGTGTGGGCTTTACCAGTTTCAATGAGCCGCTGACGGACAGCTACGAAGAGACCGGAACGTGGGCGGACAAGCTGGCGGCGTTTAATGCCGCTCCCCCACCGCCGCCGGCCAAGGCCGCGCCGACGCCGGGTAAAGGCTAATTATTTTGGGAAGACCGACGATCATGATTCGACCGCGCTTGCTGCCGCTGTTGGCGGCGCTGCTGGGGTTGGGTGTCTGCGCCGTGCAACTGACGGCGCAGGCCGGCCATAAGGGCAAAGTAATGCCGCCGGCTCGCGTTCACTTCTCAGGCAATCTGGAAGGTGAACTGGAACCCTGTGGTTGACACGTGAAGAAAGGCGGGCTGGCCCGGAGGGCCGGCTTCCTGACGCAGTCGCGTGCCGATACCGTGTTGAACCTGACAGTGGATGCGGGCAATTTTGCGCCCGCGACGGCGGCGCCGGGCGATTCCATCAAGACGCTCGCGTTCGTTGAATTCTATCGCCGTTATGGCTATGACGCCGTGGGGCTGTCGAACCGCGAGATTGCGCGCGGGCTGTCGCTGTGGCGCAAAGCCGCGGCGGAGGGCTTGCCGGTGGTGGCGGCGAACGTGTTTCAGAACGCGCACAGCTTGAAACCGGTGTTTCAGCCGTATGTCATTCGCAAGGAGCAGGGGCGCAAGCTGGGTGTGATCGGCTTTGTCTCGGCGTCGGCGTGGAAGGCAAAGCGCGACACGGCGGCCGTGGAGCGGTGGGAGTCGCCGTTTGCGATGGGCAAGCTCGTGCACAAGGTGGCGAAGAAGAGCGATTGGCTGACGGTGATCGGCGAGTTCACACTGCACGAAGCCGATTCGCTGGTCAAAGCGTTTCCCGAAATTGATCTCGTCGTCACGAGTGGTGTGCGCACCGACCAACCGACGCGTGCCGGTCACAGTCTGATTATCGGTACGCAAGCCAAGGGCAGCTTCGCCAATTTCCTCGATCTCACTCGGGCGCCGACGGATAGTCTCGAGTATTCGAACCGCTCGCAAGTGCTGGACGAGAGCGTGCCGATCGATTCCTCGGAAGTGCAGATGCTGACCGAGACCAATAACCGGGTGAAAGCCCTGTCCGCGGTCACGCATTGAGCGCGGCGGACGGAGCGAAAATGGCTTATCCGTGGAGGTGCCGTTGAAACGCGACTCTTGGATTGCTGCGCAATTGGTTGCGGCCGTCGTGTTGTTTGTGGGTCTGCTGCCCGCCCTGGCGGCGGATAATCCGGTAAAAAAGCAGTGGCCGGCTCCGGAAGATCCGACGGATTATCGCATTATCGTGTTTGATTCCGATGACCCGCCGCCGTGGTTTCCGGAAGCCAATCCTTACAATCGACTGGCGTCGATGAATTCGTGGACGGCGCCGGTGCTCGATCACTCGGGCAAACCGCACGCGCACGGGCATTTGATCCAAGTGCTTATGGACGGCGGCAACGGCGTGCCGGACGCGCCGCATCCCGACGGCACACCCGGCGGCGATGATTCGCTCGCGTTCGGCAACTGGAATATGATGCGGCTCTTGGGCGTGGACACCCCGCCGGTGCCGGACGGTAAGAGCGGGATGTTTTTCTCGCTGCGCTACTTTGTGCCGTTCAGCCCGAACCGGGCATATTATTTGCGATTATGGGAGGGTGACGATATTGCCATCGCTCCCTATTACCAGGACACGGTCGAGTACGATTTCGGCAATGATCGCGGGGGCGCAATGCTGCGCATTCCGGAAGGGGGTCCGGTCGATGTCGACTGGAAATTCGGCCCTTCCAAGCCGCGAACCAAGCCGGCGAATTCTCCCAAGACCCAATAACCACGCGCTGTGGAGGATGGGTCGGCGGCGAAGCGTTCGTCTCTGACCCACATTCTGACGGTATAAAACCGGAGCGGACGGCAAGTCCCCTCCGGTTTTTTATCGCGCATTCGGGTCATCACCATGAAATTATGTTTGACGCTCGCAACGATGATGTTGATGGGTCTTGGCACTTTGGGCCGGGCCACCACCTTTCGCGTGGAAGTCGCGTATTTTGATTTTGCGGGCGGACCGCTGACGGAGAATGCGTTGAGCGCGACGCCGTTGGCCGACGGTTGTCTCGGGCAGGTGCTGCTGGATATCGCGGATGACGGCATCGCCGCGCCGCAGAAGGACGGCACGCCGGGCGCCGGTGACGCGCTCTATGCGCGGGCGCAGCGCGATGCGGATAACAGCGGCACGTTCCGCCTCAATGGCGCGGCGTTACTGGATGCGCCGGGTTGTTTCTGGGCGGATCCGGGCATCGAAGGCGAGGTGCCGGGGCACCGGCTGTTCGTGCGCGTGTGGAACGCCGTCCGATCCGCAAGCGGCCACGGCCTATTGGGATTCGCCGCTCTACGACGTATTGCCCGGCGAACAGCAGATGATTTTTGCGCGCGCGGCGCTGATCTGCCACGCGTTCGCGTCTGCGGCGCAAAGCGCCACGGCGGAGACGCTGCCGCGGGAAATGGACGTGCTGAGCACGTATCCGAATCCGTTCAACAGCAGCGCGCGGGTGCAGTTTCAACTGGCTGTAGCCGCGACCGTGCAGCTCGCGATCTACGACACGCAGGGCCGCCTCGTGACGACGCTGGTGGACGGCGCACTTGCGGCAGGCAGACATCAACTCCGCTTTGACGCTTCTGGCTTACCTTCGGGATTGTATTTCGCCTCGCTGAAAACCGGTGGCAAGCAGCAGGCGGTGCGGAAATTGCTGCTGGTGAAGTGAACGTGACGTTCAATCCGTGGCGCTGGCGCCGTTGATTTCCGCCGCGCGCAGACGCACGGGCAGGGACTTTTCCAGCAGAGACGTATAATCGACCCCTAGGCAACGGGCTCTGTCCCGTTGCTCGGAATGATGCGGCGGGGCAGAGCCCGCCGCCCAGGTTAAAATAAATCGCCCAAGTAGAAATGAACCGCCGCGCGGGGTTTCCTAACCCTGCGCGTTTGTTTTGGGAGTGCGCGTCAACAGGTTGACTTCCGCACGGACGGTTGGAGGCCGCCTCGAGTGCCGAATCAACAAAGGTTGTCGTGGATGGGTCGGCTGCAAGCAGCCGACACCGCAGTCGCAGGTAACCAAGCGGACCATTCTTGATTCGGCACTAGAGCACATCTCAAAAACAGTTGACAGTTAGCACGCGGTCTCTTATCTTGGGAGCCTTCTTTTCACGGAGGTTCGGAAGATGGACTTGACCGACGAGCAGTGGGCGGTGATTGCCCCGTTAGTGGTTGAGAAGCCTCGCGTTAAGCGGGGGAAGGTCGATGGTCGCGGACGACCGCGCGTGGCGGCTCGCGAGGTCTGGAACGGCATCTTGTGGATCTTGCGGACGGGAGCGCCTTGGCATGACCTGCCCGACCGCTATCCGCCGTACCAAACGTGTCACCGGCGTTATCAGGAGATACAGCCGTGCCGGCACGTTCAAGAAGGTGTTGCAAGCCTTGGCACGCGATCTCCGCGAGCGCGGAGACTTGGATCTTTCCGAGACCTTCATCGACGGAACCTTTGCTCCGGCGAAAAAAGGGGGCGCCAAGTGGGACCTACCCGTCGGGGCAAAGGTACGAAGATCATGGCAATTGCAGACCGCGCTGGTTTTCCTCTCGCCATCTGCACAGAAAGCGCTCGGCCCAATGAAGTGACGCTGGTCGAACAAACGCTGGAGTCACGCTTCGTGGATGATCTCCCCGAGCGTCTGATCGGTGACAAGGCGTATGACAGTGATCGCTTAGACGCGCGACTGCTGGAGAAGTACGGGATCGAGATGATCTCTCCGAACCGCGAAGGGAATCGCCGCACGCAGGATGGTCGCCCGCTACGCCGCTACAAGCGTCGCTGGAAAATCGAACGCCTCTTCGCCTGGCTCACGCAGTTCCGGAGAATCCCAGTACGCTACGAGTACTGGATCGAGAACTATCTCGGCTTCCTCCACCTCGCCTGCATCCTGATCCTCCTCCGATGTTTTTAAGATACGCTCTAGGCAGCGGGCTCTGCCCCGCCGTAATCTCCCAAAGGAGCAACGGGACAGAGCCCGTTGCCCAGGGTTGGGAAGGACATCGCACAAAGCGGGACGAACATGGGTGTTCGTCCCGCTTTTGTATTGGAGAAGTCGAGAAGGTTAAGCTTTTTTCGCGGCGGACTTGTGCTGGGCTTTGCGGATTTCGATGGCGGGGCAGTGGCCGCAGGATTCGGCGCGGCCGCTGGACCAGTCGCGGTCGAGCTTGCGTGCGGCGCGCACCCGCCGCCACAAAAGATAGCCGCAAGCCGCGAGCACGGCGAGCAACACGAGGGAAGTGTCAAGCAGCGTGGACATCTCAGGCAAGCCCCAGTAAATGACCGCCCTGGAAGACGAGGAACGCGCCCACCCAGGCGAGGACGGACATGTACGCCACCATGAACAGCGGCCAGCGCCAGGAATTGGTTTCGCGGCGCACGATGGCCACCGTGGACATACACTGGCAGGCCAGCACGAAGAAGACCAGCAGCGCAATGCCGACCAGCGGCGTGTAGACCGCGTGCCCCGTACGCGGATTCACTTCGGCGCGCAGCGTTTCGCGCAGCGAGGGCGAGGATTCGTCCGCGCCGCCCACGCCGTGGACGACGGCGAGGCCGCTGACGAAGACTTCGCGCGCGGCAAAGCTGGCGATAATGCCGACGCCCATCTTCCAGTCGAAGCCCAGCGGCGCAATGGCGGGCTCAATAAACTTGCCAAGCGCGCCGCCGATGCTGTGTTCCACGCGGTAGGCCTCCTCGCGGGCCTGGACGCCGGAGAGCGCCTGCACGCGCGCCTGGGTGTCGAGCATCGGATCGACGGCGACGGTCTGCCGCAGCGCGGTCGAACTGCGCAAAATCGTGTTTGCCCAGCGGCACGTGCATCAGCGCCCAGACGATGATCGTGGCGGCGAGAATCACCGTGCCCGCGCGGATCACGAACAGCCGCGCGCGGTCGTAGACGTTGAGAATGACGGACTTCAGCGAGGGCAGCTTGTAGGTGGGCAGTTCCAGCAGCAGCGGCGGCGGCGGACTCTTCAAGAGCGTGCGCTTTAACAGCGCGGCCACGGTGACGGCGGTGGTGACGGAGAGCAGGTACATCGCCATGAGCACGAGGCCGCCGACGGTGAAGAAGCCCCACACGGGGCGGCTGGCGGCAAAGACGGTGCCGATGATGAGCGTGTAGACCGGCAACCGCGCCGAGCACGTCATCAGCGGCGCGACGAGGATCGTCACCAGCCGGTCCTTGCGCCCGGCAATCGTGCGCGTGGCCATGATCCCCGGAATCGCGCAGGCAAAGCTCGACAGCAGCGGCAAAAAGGCGCGGCCATCCAGGCCCACGCGGGCCATCATCCGGTCCATCAAAAAGGCCGCGCGCGCCATGTAGCCGATGTCTTCGAGCAAGCCCGATGAACAGAAAGAGCGCGAGAATCTGCGGCAGAAAGACGATCACGTTGCCGACGCCGGCGATGGCGCCTTCAAGAATGAGCTGCTTGAACATGCCGTCGGGCAAAACGCTGCCGACGAGGCTGACGATCCCGCCGACGCCGGCCTCGATGCCGTCCATCAAGTGGCGTGACCCAGGAGAAGATCGACTGAAAGACGAGGGCCATCACCACGATGAACACGACCGGCCCGAGCACGCGGTGCAGCAGCACGCGGTCGAGGCGGTCGGTGAGGCGGTGCGGGAGATCCTGAATTACGCAGGCCGACTCGCGCATCAGTTCTTTCAAATAGCGGTAGCGGGCGCTGGTTTCGAGGGCGCGGAGCTGATGCGAATTCAGATGGAACTGCGCGCGCACGCGCTGCACGAGGGCCGCTTCGGCAGGCGAGACATGCACGGCGTCGTCGCCATCCAGCGCGGAGACCAGCAACCACAACGCTTCGCCGCGGGCGCTGCCATAATGGGTAAGCTCGCTTTGCATGAGGCCCGCTTCGAGGGCGGCCACGGGTTTTTCCAGCGCGGCGGGAAGGCTGTCGATAAAGCGTGGCATCCGCCCGCCGTCGGCGCGGGCCGGGGGTGCGTTTTCGATGACTGCAAGCAGCTCCGCGAGCCCTTCGCCTTTGCGGGCGACGAGCGGCACCACCGGGCAGCCGAGCGTGGCGGCGAGCTTGTCGGTGCAGATTTCGCAGCCGCGCTGGTGGGCGATATCCATCATGTTGAGCGCCACGATCAGCGGCAGGCCGAGGTCGCGGAGCTGCGAGGTCAAGAACAGGTTACGCTGCAAGTTCGAGGCGTCGACGACGACCACTACCAGATCGGGCCGCTCTTCGCCTTCGAGTTCGCCCAGCAGCACGTCGTGGGCAATCTGTTCCTCGGGCGAGCGCGCGGCGAGGCTGTAGCAGCCGGGAAGGTCGACGATATCCACCGTTTCGCCGCCGGGCAACCGCATCGGACCGCACTTGCGTTCGACGGTCACGCCAGGGTAGTTGCCGACTTTCTGACGCGTGCCCGTGAAGGCGTTAAAGAGCGTGGTCTTGCCCGCGTTAGGATTGCCGGCGATGGCTATCAGCCGCCGCTTACTAAGCGTCTCGGCAACGGGGGTTTGAGAAAGCAACGTCACGACCGGGTCGGGGTCCGGGGACGGGGATCGGGCAGCAGGGTAACACGCACGCGACGGGCGTCCTCGCGGCGCACGGCCAGGGTGCAGCCTGGAGGCGCAGGCTGTAGGGGCTCTTGAAGGGCGCCGAGTGCTCGATGGTAGCGATGGCTCCGGGCACCAGGCCCATTTCCATGAGGCGCAGCAGGCTTTCGGAATCTTCGTCGATGGCTTCGATCCGGCAGCGGGAGCCGAGGGGAAGCTGATCGAGAGGCACAGATTGGCCCGTCATGGCGAAATTGGCCGTCTGCGGAGTATCAATGGTGGTCATAGATCGATCTGAAGTTATTGAAAAAACAAGCCGTTGTATACGCCAATGTTAGATACTTCTAACATTAGCTTATACCAGACACTGACATCTTAATATGCGAAAACTTTCACCCGTAGTCAAGAGAGATGCGGTGGAAATCGGCGAATTTATACATCTCCTCATGCTCCACTAACAGACTGTAATGGATACTGTTAGAATATCAGCAGGAGCAGATTACTTAGAGGTTGCTAACATTGGACGGATCCAAGATACTGTATTCGGAGCGGGGAATGCTTTGCTCGCGGAGAAAATAACGCTTGGGTCGAGGATGAAACCGATCCACTCCTGCGAGTGGAGCTGGCTGGCGGTGCAATCGTACCGCTTGACAGTCAGATCCGGGCGACGCATGGAGAGCAAAAGGTTAGATTTATTTGGGGGTGCGTAAACCTCCGCGCTGGCGTTTTCTGTGCACCGGGCGATGGTACCACCCAGCTAGCGAAGCGCGGCCATCATGGGCGTCAGCGCCTCCGGGTCCAGCATCGCACGCTGGCGGGTCCAGCGTCGTACGCTGGGCTTGTAATTTGAGGGAAATTTCGTGATATTTAGGGGTTAATCGATCTTGTCGCAAATTGTCCCCCCGTTGCTTTGAATATTCTGTTTGTGAACTCCTCCCGGGTGTGGGGAGGAAACGAGAAATGGACGCTGCGCGCGGCCGAGACGCTGGCCGGGCGCGGGCACGATGTACTCATGGCGGTGCGCGACCCGGACATCTGGAAGGGTCATTCGCGCGCCCGCATTCCGCAGGTGGTGCTGCCGTTTTTAAATGACGCCGACGTGCGGACCATCGTGCGGCTTGCACCGGTTGATCCGCAAGCACCGCGCGGACATCTTTCTGCCCACGCGCAGCCGCGATTACTGGCTGGGCGGCTTTGCCAATCTGGGAACCGGCGCGCGCTACGTGATGCGCATGGGAATCACGCGCGATTTACCGGATACCATCAAGGAACGGCTGCGCTACGGCACGTTCCCCGACGGCATCGTGGTCAATGCTGAGGCGGTGCGGCAGAGTCTGATTCGCTATTCGTGGGTGAAGGCCGACCGTGTGCGCGTGATTTACAACGGCGTGGACACGACCCCGGTCACGCCGCTGCCACCCTTGAAGCAGCCGGGCGAATTTCTGATTCTGGCCGCCGGGCGCGTGGAGAGCGACAAGGGTTTTGATATTCTCGTCGAAGCGATGGCGCTGGCGGTGAAGCGCGCGCCGGAGCTGCGTTGTGTGATCTACGGCCGCGGCGACATGGAGAAAGCGCTCTTTCAACGCATCGGCGAATTACGGCTCGATGACCATGTGCGGCTGGGCGGTTTCACCACAACACTCGGCGGCGCGCTCGCGCAGGCGGATCTCGCGGTGTCGTCGTCATACCGCGAAGGCGTGTCGAATTTCATTCTGGAATCGTGGTCGGCGGGAGTGCCGATCATCGCCACCGCGATTCCCGGCTCCGCCGAGATCGTGACGGACGGCGTGCGCGGCCGGCTGGTGCCGCCGGGCGAACCTGTGGCCATGGCCGAGGCGATTGTGGAGGCGTTTCAGCATCCGGAGAAGCGCGCGGCGTGGATTGCCGCCGGTCGCGAAGCCATTGCCAACACCTTCAACTGGACCGACAATGGCCACCAATCTGGAAGCATTTTTCGCGGAATTGTTACGCTCGGTAATTGCGTGCTTGTTTCCGTTTCGGTACGGGCGGGTTGCGCGCGGAACGAGTTGTACTTAGGATTTAGTGAACGGCGCGCTGAACCCGCCCCTACACAGCATCGTTTCATTCATCGTTCTTCGTTCCTCGTTCATCGTTGGCTTCATGGTTACTTACCTCAAATTCATAAATCCTTTCAAGCGCTACCCGGCGCAGCTCGTGGGGACGGCGATCTGCACGCTGTTCTACGTGGGCTTCAACGCGCTTTCGCTGTGGCTGGTGGCGCCGGTGTTGAACGTCATCTTTCTGCCCGACAAGGCCAACAGCGCGGCGGGTCTGCCGGTGCCGGTGGCGGGAATGGGCGGGTGGTACGAAACGCTGAAGGCGTGGTCGTGGCATCTGATCGGCGGCGACGACCCCACCAACATGCTGCCGCGGCTGTGCGTGACGCTGATCATCGTCTTTGCGATCAAGAATGTCTTCGCCTACGGGCAGATGCATTTCGTGTCGTACGTCGAGCAGCGGATGATCCGCGACTTGCGCGACCGCGTGTTCGATCACATGGCGCGGCTGCCGTTCACGTACTTCGACAAGCGGCCCACGGGCGAGCTGATGAGCAACATCATGAACGACGTGAGCGTGATCAGCGTCACCTTCCAGCGCGTGTTTACGCAGGCGGTGCGCGATCCGCTGACGGTGCTCACGCTGCTCGTGATTCTGTTTTCGATTTCGTGGCAGCTCACGACGCTGGCGCTCGTCATCGTGCCGCTCTTCGGTTTCATCTACCGCGGCACGGGCAAGAGCCTGAAGCGCAAGAGCGGCCGCATCCAGGCGCGGCTGGGCGAGCTGTCGTCGCACTTGCAGGAGGCGATTTCGCGGCGCGCGGCTGGTGAAGGCCTTCGGCACCGAGCGCTACGAAGTCGCGCGTTTCGAGGCGCGTTCGGAGGATCTCTTCCGCCACGGGTTGCGGCTGGTGCGGCTCGACCGGCTGGCGCAGCCGCTTTCGGAAACCATCGGCGTGGTGATTATCGCGCTGGTGCTGCTCTTCGGCGGGCGGCAGGTGCTGGCGGGCAATCTGCTGGACGCGGAAGACTTCATCCGCTTCATCGTGGTGCTGTTCGCGATTCTCGCGCCGGTGCGCGGCGTGGGCTCGATTCACAACAATCTGCAGGTGGGCTCGGCGGCGGGCGCGCGGCTCGATGCCGTCTTCGACGAGACGCCGGAAGTGATGGACGCGGGCCGCGTCGAGGCCGAGACGATCAAGGAGGCCGTGACCTTTGACGGCGTTTCGTTCCGCTATCCGACGTCGCCCGACTGGGTGCTGAAGGATATCCGGCTTTCGATCCATCACCACGAAAAAATCGCGCTGGTGGGCCGCAGCGGCAGCGGCAAGAGCACGCTGGCGAATCTCATCCCGCGCTTTTACGATCCGCAGCAGGGGCGGATCCTCGTGGACGGCGTGCCCGCCAGCGAGATCACGCTGCGCTCGCTGCGCCGCCTGGTCAGCACGGTCAGCCAGGACGTGTTCCTCTTCAACGAGACGGTGCGCTACAATATCGCCTACGGCCTGACGGACGTCGACGAAGGCAGAGCTGAAGGCCGTGATCGAGCAGGCGCACGCGGCGGACTTCATCGCCACGCTGCCCAAGGGACTGGACACGATGGTCGGCGAGCGCGGCACGCAGCTTTCGGGCGGGCAGCGGCAGCGCATCGCCATCGCCCGCGCGCTCTTGCGCAATTCGCCGCTGCTGATTTTTGACGAGGCGACGTCGGCGCTGGACTCCGAATCCGAGCGCATGATTCAGCGCGCGCTGGACGTGCTCTTCCGCGAGCGCACAGTGATCATCATCGCCCACCGCCTGAGTTCCATCCGCTACGCCGACCGTGTGGTGGTGATGGACAACGGCGGATTTCGGCGATGGGGACGCACGACGAACTGTTGACCACCGAGTCCGCTCTACGCGACGCTGATGCCGCTGTACGAAAAGGAGACCGCGCTCTCGTGAGACTCGCGCTCGTCAACTCGGCCTGGCCCGCCATGTGGGGCGGGGGCGAGAAGTGGACGGTGGAGACCGCGACGCTGGCTTGCGGAGCAAGGCCACGCGTGCTGGTGGTGGGGCGGCCCGCATCGCGGCTGATCGCGGCGGCGCGGGAGCGCAACCTGCCCGTGGCGGAGACGATTTTTGGCGGTGACTTCGATCCGCTGGCCATGATGCGCGCGCGTAAAATTCTTGCCGCGCACCGGGCCGAATTGGTGGTGGTGAATTTCAATAAGGAAGCGTGGCAGTTCGGCCTCGCCGCGCACTCGCTGGGGCTGCCTGCAATTGCGCGGCACGGTTTTCCGCTGTTGCGGCGCGGCCTGCATCATCGCGCGCTGCTATCGCTCGTGCTCTCGCGCGTGGTGGTGAATGCGGCGTCGATTCGCGAACGCTACCGCAAACTGGGGCTGCCGGTAGCCAACATCTCCGTGATTCACAACGGCGTGCTGCCCGTCGCGCAACGCGAAGGCGAACTGCGGCGGCGTTTTGGCGTGGCCGCGGACGAATTGCTGCTGCTGGCGGCGGGGCGGATCGAATCGCAGAAACGCTTTGACCGCCTCTTGGAGATCGCGGCCTTGCTCCTGCCTTTGCAGCCGCGCTTGCGCGTGCTGATCGCGGGCGAAGGACCGCTGCGCGTGAACCTCGAGGCCGAAACCAACGCGCGCGGCCTGGAACAACATGTGCAGTGCATCGGCTTTCTGTCCGACTTTGCCGCCGTGGCGGGCGACGCCGATTTGTTCTTGCTGACGTCCGATGATGAAGGCACCCCCAACGCACTGCTGGAAGCGATGGCGGCGGGCGTGGCGTGTGTGGCTTTTGGCGTGGGCGCGGTGCCGGAAATCCTCACGGGACTCGCTCGCGGCCAACGTGATTCCGCCCGGCGACACGGCGGCAATGGCGGCGCGGGCCGCGCTGCTGCTGAACGATCCTGCGCGGCGCGTGTTGACGGCGGTGGAGATGCAGGAGCGTGTCACGCGCGAGTTCGGCTTCGAGCAATCGATGCGACGCTTTGAAACTCTCTTCAAGCAACAGATCACACCATGAGCACGGTTTTCGCGCAATCTTCCCGGTCGCAACGAAAAAACGGTAGCCGCGGCGCTCGTCATCGGCATGGCCGTCGTCGGCTGGGCGCCGGCGCTCGCGGCCACGTGGGATCTGCCCTGGGTGACGCGGATGCTGCTGCCGGCTTCGCTGGCGATGGTGCTGTTCGCCCTCGGGCTGGTGTACGACGCGGCCGAGCGGTTGCTGGGCGCGGGGCGCGGAATTTACGCGGCGGCGGTTTTTTGCTCACTGCCCGCGACGGGGCTCATCGCCGACGGATCCGGCGCGGCTTTCGGTCGCCGCGCTGACAATGGTGACGGCGCTTAGCGTGTGGCTGGCGGTACGCGTTCCACTGGCGAAGAACGGCCCTTCTTCTTAGGGATGCTGGTGTTTCTGACCGTTGTGTCCTGGTATCTGTATGGAGTGGCCGCGTTGCTGACGTTGGTTACGCTGACGCTTGCCGTATGGAATCCGCAGGGCGAAACCGCTGGCTTCCGCTGGTTCCGGTGACAAGTCTTTTCGGCTATATCGGACTGCGTCATTCATGGAATCCGGGGTTGCCGCTGCCGAACCTTGAAATCGCGGCGGCGGAGACATGGACAGCGGTCCTGTTGCCGTGGCTGCCGTGGGGTTTCGTGATCCCCTGCGCGATCTCGCAGAGTATTAAACATCGAGCGGCCTCCCGCTGGTGGCTGGCCGCGGCGGTGACTGCGGCGCTCATGATTCTGCTCGCGGTTTTCGGCAGAGTCTCGTTTGCCGCCGCGGCGGCGATTGCCGCACCGGTGCTGGCGCTACTCGCGGCCGACATCGTGACCGCGCATTTCATGGCCGCCGCAGAGCCGGGACCTTCTGCCGCACGGCTGCCCGTCGTCAATGTGGCGGTGATTGCGTTCGTGCTGTTTGCGGCGGTCTTCGGACTCGCGCACGCGCCGGTTCTGCGCGCGTGGGATGTCGTCTCGGCCGCGCTGCTTGCGGGCGCATTGGTATGGTTGGCGGTCGACAGACTCCCGCGTTGGAATATTGTCGCGCTGTTTGCGGCCGGGATGCTCTTCGCGCATTGGGCGGCACAGCGCGCGCCGTTGTTTCCCGAAGCGGACGAGGCAAACGTGGCGGGCATTCCGCTGCCGTTTGTGGCATTGGCGCTGCTGACGTCAGGTGGATTGTTCACGACGCTGCATCTTGCGCGGCAGAAATCACGCCGGGACTGGAAGCCCGATTACGTTTATGGCGGTGAGAATTTTCGCACCTTCGCGGGTGGAGCGTCCACACCGATAACTCTCAGCGGTCGCTTGGGTGACGCCTATCGCTTTGCGATTTTTGGTGACGCGGCGGGCGCGGAAGCGGATTCCGGCGCGCGGCGTGACAGCGCGGCGGCCTATCGAGCGTTTATCCATCAACTGTCCACCACCGGACCCGCCTTTACGATTTCGCTGGGCGATCTGGCGCGGCAGGCGACGGTGGGAGCATACCGTAGAATGCAACCGCTGCTCACACAGATGCCCGTGCCGCTCGCCGTGACGCCGGGCAATCATGATCTGTTCGCTCATGGCCGCTGGAATTCCTCGTGTTTTCATACCCTGTTTGGCGCGGACAACCTCGCGTTTACTTTAGGTCCCGTGAAATTCATCGTGCTCAACAACGCCTGGGGTTCGATCCACGAACTGCAATTTGCCTGGCTGGAGACGCAGCTTGCGGCAGGTACCGCGCCGTTCACGCTGCTCTTCTGCCACAAGCCGCCGTTCGATCCGCGGACCGAAGCTTTTTACGGGATGGAAGAGCGGCCGCATGCCGAACGGTTGCACGCGCTCTGTCGCGCACACGGTGTGCAGGCCGTGTTCTCCGGGCACATTCATTCCTTTCTGATGGAGTTGCGCGACGGCGTGACGTACATGATATCCGGCGGCGGCGGCTCGAAGCTCGCGGATGGCGGCCGCTATCACTATCTGGAGGTGGATGTTACGGGAGCGGCTGTGACGATTCGGGCTCTGCCGTTGGAGTCGGTCGCTACGTCCCAGCCGCTGGCGGTCGTTCACCTCGTACCCCGCGCATGAAATTGCGCGGCAGCTCGCACCTTCGCGCCACCGTCGCGGATCCTGCTCGTGCAGCCACGGCGAATCGGCGACGTGGTGCTCGGTTCGCCCGCAATTCGCGCGCTTGGCGAAACATTTTCCGGGTGTGCCGCTCGATTTTCTGGTGGAGACAGCCGGCCGACGAGGCGCTGTGGGGGCATCCGCTCATTACGCGGCTGCTGGTTGCGCCGCCGCCGCAGAGAGCTGCGGGAGAATCTGGCCTTCGTGCGGCTGTTGCGCGCCGAGCGATACGACTGGGCGATTGATTTCTTCTCGAATCCGCGCAGCGCGCAATTCACGTGGCTCTCGGGTGCGCGGGTACGTGTGGGACTCGATCGGCGCGGGCGGCGCT
Source organism: uncultured bacterium (assembly GCA_963735175.1). Classification (GTDB taxonomy): domain Bacteria; phylum Electryoneota; class RPQS01; order RPQS01; family RPQS01; genus CAVTJX01. The sequence goes on from CAVTJX010000003.1 coordinate 169,122, forward strand.
GGGCGTATACGCATCATGTGATCGAGGAAGAGACCGACCGCAACCGCTATCAGGTGGACTGGCGGCTGGAGATACTGCGGCAGATGCAGGTTCCTCCGGCGGGAGTGGAACTCGAAGTCTATAGCGATGCGGTAGCGCCCGCAGAAGCGGCGCGCGCTCAGGCGGCCATCGCTTCGCTCGATTCAGCCAAGCCGCTGGTGGCGCTAGCCACCGGCAGCTACAACACGGAAAAACTCTACCCGCCCGATCTGACGGCGCGGGTGATTGACGGATTGTTACGCGCGGGCTGCGCGGTGATCGTAACGAGCGGCCCCGGTGAAACGAAGCTGGCTGCGGAAGCGCTGGCGCAGCTTTCGCAACCGGTGCCGCATTTGCAGGACGCGCGCGTGCCGACGCTGGCGGCGCTCTATCGCCGGGCGCGGCTCTATGTGGGGCCGGACTCGGGACCGAAACATGTGGCCGTGGCGTGCGGACTGCCCGCGGTGACGATCTTCGGTCTGGGCCGCGCCGCCAACTGGAACGATCCCTCGAATCCGCGCCACGTGGTGATCGAGCCGCCGGGAATCCCTGTGGATTGTGACCGCGTCACTTTCGAGCGCGGCGCTTACATGCGCCAGATTCCGCCGGAGAGCATTGTGCGGGCGGCGATGGAACTCTTGAAATGAAAGCAGGCGACCCGTGGGGCCGCCTGCTTTTAACAGTGCGCTGCGCGCTAACTGCGCGTGCGAAATTTATCGATGTCGCGGCGCTGCTTTTTCGTGGGCCGGGCGGACTCGCGCTTGGGGCCGCCGCGCCAGTCCCGGTTGGCTTCTTCCACCTGGCGGAATTTCTCCAGCGAGTCCGGGTCGGTCACTTCCTCGTAGAAACGTTTCGCGTCGACCTTGGAGAGATTAATGTCAGCCGCTTCAAGAATGCGGTAGGCGCGGTAGAGGCCGTGCTGGCGGAGCTTCAGCGTATCGCCCTCGGCAACCAGATCGCCCGCCTCAGCGAACTTTTCGTTGATCAGCACCTTGCCTTCACGGCAGGCGGACGTGGCCTGTGTGCGCGACTTAAACAGCCGCGCGCGGTGCAGCCAGATGTCAACGCGAATCTTCATATGTTATGGATGATGAGGTGGAAGTAGCCAACAGAGTATCCGGCGCAGAGGCTGGCGCGCCGATTCGCTTCAGCATGGTGCGCAGTAAGTCGGCGGCCGCCCGGCCGGCGGTTTTGTGCCCCAGGGCGTTCCAATGCTGATCGTCCGCGAAATTCATCTCACGCCCGGTGGCCCGATAGGTGTCGGCGAAGATCGGTCCCATATCCAGGACTACGCTGCGCGTTTTGCCGGCGCATGCCTGCCGCAGAATCGCCGCCTCGCGAATACTGATCGACGGCCGTCCGGCATAAATGTCCTGACGCGGGCCGTCAACCACGTAAACCATCAGATCATTTGGGTGTTCGCGCTCCATTTGCTCAACTACGTATTGCGCCGCACAGCGTTCAAGGTCGTCGCGCTCATCGGAGCGGTGAGGTTCACTCTCATGGGTGGCGACTGCCTGCCGCGGTGCTGCCATCAGGTCGAGCTTCGCATTAAACATGAGGTAGCGCAGCAGGGCGCTGCGGCGCATGAGGCGCTTGACACGGCTGGGACGGTAGCGTTCGGTTGGCGGAAATTCCGTAACCGCGCCGTTCTTCATGGCCAATTGCAGATTGCGCGGATTGCGGTGCACGTCGCGCAAACTGGCGGCAATGTCGCGGTCCGTTACCAGCATCACGAAAATCCGCGGATTAAAGCGCTGCGCGGCGTAGCGGGCGATATGCAGGTAATGCGACAGCGACGAGCCTGACTGGCCAAAACTGTAAGCCAGCCAGGGTTTGCCGAGGTCGCGGGCAATCACCGCCGCCATGTGCTGACTGCCCTCCACGTGATAGCCCTCGATGAACGAATCGCCGATGACGGCGATCACCGGGTCGCGTTCGGGCGAGGGCGGCAGATAATCCAGAGGCGAATTCCAGCCGCAATTGTTGATGTGCCAGCGGGTGGGGTCGTGTGCCAGGCGGCCGATGGTATGGATGCCGTCATAGTCCACGGTGGATTCACAAATCATGATCCGTGTTTCCGGATCCTGGGCCGAGAGTCCGCGTTGGGCGGCCGGAATCACGGTGCGAAAAATTAATTCCACCAGGAGCAGTGTAATGCCGCCGAAGAGGAGCAGGCGTACTAAGAAACGTCGCATGGCCGCCTAAAATTGGGCGTAAAAGAAGCCGTGTTCGCCGAAACTGCCGAACACCAGAATGCCAAGAATGACCGCGCAATACGCGCCCCAGCGCAGTGGCGCGGGGAGCCGCGCCGCCGTGATCAGCGGGTAAGGCTGTCCGCGCTGAATCCATTCCACTGCGAGAAACAGCAGACAGAGGAGTACCGGGACGGGATAATGGGGAATGGCCAGCCACGACGTGGTGAACAGCGCGCCGACAAACGCGAGCGCGTGCCGCAGGTCACTGGCCGCAAAAAAGATCCACACGAAGCAGACGTAGCTGAAGGTGGCAACCATCTGCCACAGCTCGGTGAATGTCGGCAACAGGCGGTTTTCGGCCACCGTGGCCGTTTCATACTGGCCGGCGCGGCCCCAGATGAGGGGCGCAAAACCCGTGGCTTGCAGCAGGCCCCACACCACGAAATTCCACTGCGCGCCATGCCACAGGCCGCTGATGCCAAAGGTGACGAGGATATTCGCCGCGCGCCGCATCCGCCGGTCAAGGCTGACTTTCATGGAGAGCGGTGTGTAGATGTAATCACGCAGCCAGTTGGAGAGCGAAATATGCCAGCGTCGCCAGAATTCGCCGATGTCGCGCGAGAAATACGGATAGTTAAAATTGCGCATCAGCCGGAAGCCGAGGAGGCGCCCGCAGCCGATCGCCATGTCCGAATATCCGGAAAAGTCGGCGTAGATCTGGATCGCAAACAGGAACGCGCCAAGGGCGAGATCCAGACCGGAAAAACGCGAGTACTCGCTGAAAATCGTCGCCACCGGTCCGGCCAGGTTGTCGGCAATGACAATCTTCTTGAAGAGGCCGTTCAGAATCTGCCGCAGGCCGTCGGCCGCCTGCCGCTCGTCAAAGACGCGCGGCTTGGCAAGCTGCGGTAGCAGTCGTTTGGCGCGCTCGATGGGTCCGGCTGTCACCAGCGGAAAGAAACTGCTGAAAACGAGGAACGCAACGGGATCACGCGTGGCGGGAATCTGCCTGCGATAAAGATCCAGTGTGTAGCTCAGTCGCTGCAGCGTGTAAAAGCTGAGACCAAGTGGCAGGAACAGTTTCAGCGTGTGCAGGCCGGAGTCCAGGCCCAACGCGCCCAGCATTCCCGTGGCGGAGTCGATAAAAAAGTTACAGTATTTGAAGAACCCCAGCGTTCCTATGTTCAGCGCGAGGCTCAGCGCCAGCCACAGCCGCCGCCGTGCCGGTTGCGTCGCTGCGTGCAGTGCCCAGCCAATCCCGAAATCCGCCAGCGCACCGGCATAGAGGACGGCTACGGATCGCCAGTCCCAAACCCAGAGAAAATACGCGTTCGCGGCCAGCAGCCACAGGTTCTGCAGCCGCTGTGAACGGCGGAGCGGAATCCAGTAAACCAGAAAGACGGCGGTTAAAAAAAAGGCAAAGCGAATTGAATTCAGAATCATGAAGGTGCTTGTCAAATCTTGCCGGTTACATGGCCGTTCGATCGTCCGGTGAACCGGGCGCGGCGTAGCGCATCAAGAGTCCGCCGGCGGTTTGAATAACGCCGCGCAGGGTGCTCATCGCGAGTTCGGGCATCACCATGAGGCTGCAAAGCGTGGCGACAATGGAGATCGGACTGAAGCTTCGCGCAGAAGTACGGCCTGTCAGGAGGACTTCCTTCAAGTCCGGATATTCACGAATCACCGGGAGGAGGCGATCGATCTCCATGGGGATCGCGCCGAGAGCCTTCACGTCGCGCTCGATGTGCGCGGTAAAGGCGGCGGTCGGTTCGTCCCCTTCCAGCAGCAGCGTTGCCAGGCCGGTCAACGCCCAGCCGCCCAGACGGCCCATGCGCTGATCCTCAAAGACGCAGAGCCATTCATAGGGAATGCTGCCCAGACCTCCAGCCCAGCGTTCGAGGTGGACTTCATCGACGGCGGCGAGGCGAAACGCACGACGCTCCGCCCGGCCCGCCCAAGCGGGAATCAGCTCGGCGAGCAGTCCGGTCTGATCAAGCCACGACAGCGACCGAGCGCGTTCAGGATACGAAAGCGCTCCCCATAAGGCCTCGCGGGCGAGGGCGGGATGAGGGAGAAGGGGGTGGGGCAACTCCCGCAGCCATTCCTCGCGGCGCGGGTCAGGAGGCGTGCCAGTCGCCGACCAGGCATGCGCCAGTTCCACAAAAAGCACGGGATTGCGGCGGAACTCCGCCTCGGTCAAGGCGGTTAGCTCCATCGCGGGAAGGTCCAGTCAAAAGCCAAAGTCATGGCATCAATATACCATTTCCCTCGAATTTGGCAAATCGAGTTGACAGTCTCAAAAAACCTTGCCAAATTGAGACTCCGCTATCTGAACAAATGCAGAGAAATGCCGATGATACGAAACGCGCTCCGCTGGGTGCCGCTGGCGCTTGTGTGCTTGGTTGCCGCTTCCTGGGCCGATCTTTTAGACGACAAACTCCGCCAGCACGAAAATTATCTGGCCGCTGACGCCCGCGAAGGGCGCGGCATTGGCACCAAGGGCCTGAACGATGCCGCCGACTATGTCGCGGCACAACTGCGGGAAATTGGCCTCGTGCCAGCCTTCGAGAGTAGTTACTTTCAACCCTTTGAGATGGGCTGGGGCGTGACGTTGGGGCCGGGCAACCGACTGAGTCTGCGGGAATTGGCGCTTGATACCAGCATGGGCATCATGCCCATCGGTTTCTCCAGCGCGGGCGCGGTGACGGGTCCGGTGATCTTTGTCGGCTACGGAATTACGGCTCCCGAATACAACTATGACGATTTCGCGGGGATGGATGTTGCGGGGAAGATCGCTCTTTGCCTGACCGGCGAACCGGGTGAATTCGACACCGCCTCGGTATTTGAAGGCGTCAATTATACGACGCATTCGGCGCTGCGAGCGAAAGCCGCTAACGCCAAACTGAAGGGCGCTGCGGCGGTTCTCCTGGTGGAAGGACCGATCTACGCGGGTAAGGAAGCGGAATCGCTGCGTGTGCCGCGCTCCGACGAACCCTACATGGATTGTGGCATTCCCGCGCTGCGCGTTACCCGCGCGGCGCTGGCGACGCTTTACCCGAAGTTCGATCTGGACGCGCTGCAGAAACTGATCGACGGCAAAAGCCAGCCGCGCAGCATCGAGGTGGATACGGCGCGCATGACGGTGTCCACCGATCTCACGCGCCGCACGGTGCTCGTGAAAAATGTGGGCGGCATGATTCCCGGCGACAGCTCGGTGCTCGTCGTCGGCGCGCACTACGACCACCTCGGTTACGGCCAGAGCGGCAGCCTCGAAACTAAGCCCGGCCTGATTCATAACGGCGCGGACGACAATGCCAGCGGCGTGTCGTCGATCCTGGAAATCGCGCGCCTCCTGAAACAGAATCCGTTGCGCGAGACGGTGTTGATCGTGGCGTTCACGGCCGAAGAAGTCGGTCTCGGCGGCTCCAATTATTTAGTCAAGAATTTCCCCGGGGGTTTCGAGCGCGTGCGGGCGATGATCAACCTCGACATGGTGGGCCGCGTGCGCGACAATAAGATTACGCTCGTCGGCTGCAAGACCGCGCAACAGTTCGACACGCTGGTGCCGCCGGCCAACGCCAGCGTCGGCCTCGACGTCAACTGCAAAGGCGACGGCTACGGCCCATCCGACAACCTTACATTTTACACCGCCGGCAAGCCGGTCCTCTACCTCTTCTCCGGCGCGCACGAAGATTACCACCGCGCGTCCGACGATGTGGACAAGCTGAACTTCGACGGCATGAGCAAGTGCGCGCGCCTCGCCGCGAATCTCACCCGCGCCATTGACGGCTACACGCAGCCGCTGGTCTATGTCAAGACATCCGATGCGCCCAAGTCCGGCGGCAGTGGCCGGCTGCGTTCGTCGCTCGGCACCGTCCCCGATTTTTCACAGCCCGATTCCGTAAAAGGCTACCTGGTCGGCGATACGCGCCCCAATTCCGCCGCTGCCAACGCCGGTCTCCTGCGCGGCGATCTCGTGGTGCGCGTCGGCAAAGTACCGATCTCCAACATCTACGACCTGATGAGTGCCCTGCGCATCTACGCCCCCGGCGACACCGTAGCCGTCACCTACCGCCGCGAGCAGATGGAAAAGACCGTCGAAGCGGTGATGGGCGTCTCGAGCCGCTAACAGTACCACTTCCGATTACTAGCCAGCACGCTCCTGCGTGCTGGACGTAAACGCGAATACACGCCCCGTTGCGAATCCAACCCGCAGGAGCGGGTTGGCTAGTAGGAAGACGCAGAGGCTGGTATTGTGGCACGCCGTGCGGCCTCTCCAGCGGCCGCCGTCTGAAAAAGCTCGCCGCGCGTCTCAGTGAAGTTCATTCCTTTCGCATAGCCTTCCGGAGTCCCCATGATTCTTGTTCTGTTCCTGTTGCTCTCGGCGTCCGTCAGCGTTGCGGCGGAGCCGCTGCGTCTTTCCCGGCGAGACCCATCTGGCCAACGTCAAGCAGCTTACCTTCGGCGGCGAAAATGCCGAGGCGTATTTCTCGCCCGACGGCGGTACGCTGGTCTTTCAGTCCACGCGTGACAGCTTTGCCTGTGACCAGATTTTCATGATGGATACCAGCGGCGCGAATGTGCGCCTGGTTTCGACCGGCAAGGGCCAGACGACGTGCTCGTTTTTCATTCCCGGCACCGACGAGTTCGTCTACTGCTCGACGCACGAAGCCGCGCCCGAGTGTCCGCCCAAGCTGGACCGCGCGCTCGGCTACGTGTGGCGGCCTCTCCGAGTATGACGTCTACCGCGCCCGCAGCGACGGCTCGAATTTGAAGCGGCTGACGGCGGCCGTGGGCTACGACGCAGAAGCGGCGGTCAGCCCCGACGGCCAGCGCGTGATTTTCACGTCGGTGCGCGACGGCGACCTTGAGATCTACACCATGGCCACCGACGGCGCCAACATGCGCCGTCTGACGTACACCACGGGCTACGACGGCGGCGCGTTCTTCTCGCCCGACGGCCGCTTCATCGTCTACCGCGCCTTCCATCCGCGCAGCCCCGCCGAACTGGCGACGTGGAACGACCTCTGGCGGGCGCAGGCCGTTTCGCCCGTACGCCTCGATCTATGGATGATGGACGCCGACGGCGGCAACCAGCGGCAGGTGACCGATCTCGGCGGCGCGAATTTCTGCCCGTACATGAGTCCCGACGGCCAGTGGATCATCTTCACCTCGAATTTCGCCGACAGCGCGAAACATGGCATGCCAAACTTCGATCTTCTACCGCGTGCATCCTGACGGCGCGGGCCTCGAGCGCATTACGCACTCGCCCGTCTTCGAGGGCTTCCCGATGTGGTCCAATGACGGCAAGAAACTGGTCTTCGCCTCGAACCGCGGCGAGCGTAAGATTCCCACGGAGACCAACATCTTCATCGCCGACTGGATCGAATAGCAATATCACCTGATGCAAAGCAATCGTAGGGACGGCTCTTTAGTAGCCGCCCTTCTTCATGTTCGCAGGGGGTTGAGAGAGCAAACGAGGCGGCTTCTGGCAGCCGCCCCGTCTGTTCTTCGTCAACTTGGAGGAATGAGAAGAAGGTCAACGCAAGAGAATTACTTTGCGGGTAGCGCCGTGTCCCGCTGTTTCGAGGCGCACGAGATAAAGGCCGGTGGGGAGCGAACGGCCGCCAATGTCCTGAGCTTGCCAGCGAAACTCGTGCGTCCCCGCGGCAAATTTCTGATCCAAGATTACGCCGAGGTCCTGGCCGAGCAGATTGAAGAGCCGCAAGCGTGCATGGCCCGCTTCCGCCAGCGTAAAGGTAAACGTGGTGGCGCTGTTGAAAGGATTCGGATACGGGGCGCTCAAGCTGAACTCCAGCGGCTGTGTCGCAACGGTGATACCGGTGCTGCCCTGGGCTATGATCTTGCCGTCGCTGCCGCGCAAATCGTAGGCGAGCGCGATGTCCGGCGGTTCAGCATTGCGCCACTCGATGCGGGCCAGCACGCCTGATGAACTCGATGCGCGGCGCAACCGTCCGGCGCAAATTTCCAGCTTGCCGCCGCGCGAAGTTTGCAGGAAGAGGGCGGAGCTGCCCCACGCCGGTCCGGCCTCAGCCGACAGGGCTTCCGCTGCGGGTAGGTCGAGTAACAGCCGCGCGCTGGAAAGGTCGTGGATGCCGCGCGTGCGGATCTCCAGCGTCCAACCCTCTCCGTTTTGTCTCACGACAACGGCCACGGGTGCATCCGTATTCCGCGTCTTCTGCTCTGTCACGGCGGGTGGGAGCAACAATTGCGGTGCGCGTGCCGCCTCCCAGGAATACATGGTGGAGAGCGCGAGCAGATCTTGCGCGTCAAGGCGGCCATCGGGCAAAGCGCAGTACTCCGTGGGAGCCTCGCCGGAAAGCGGTCCCAGATCCGCTAATGGGTCAAATGTATTTCCGTCACCGGTCCAGGCGCGCACGAACACGGCCACGTCTTCAAAATCAATGTGGCCGTCGGGCACGGGCATCATCGCCGGAGGCACGCCGGGATCGACGCCTGCCGAGGCAATGTCCGCCAGATAGCTGCCGCGCAATTGCAACGAATCGCCGATCTCGGCGGACACGAAACTCAAATTTACGCGGCGCAGCGTGCTGCTGTCGAATAGGCTGATCGCGCCGCTGGCGGGAATCTCCATCGCCGCATCGGCCTGGAGAATGAGCCGCGCGACCACGCGGGGTGCCGCGCTCGATACGCCGGCGGCGTCGCCCAAAATCGCGCTGTGAATTGCGAAGCGGCCACCCACGCTGTCGACGCTGGCGCTGAAGCTCTGGCTGACAGCGCTTGTTCCGTTCCAGATTTCGCCCTTGCGAATCGCCAGCAACCGGACGAAATTCGGCGGAAACGCGCCATAGAGATCGACGGCCGTCAGCGAATCCGCGCCGGACAGGCGCAACTCTACCGTTCGCACGGCGCCGGGTTGCAGCAATAGATAGCCGTCGCTGTCCAGCGAATCGACAACATTCAGCGTGGGTGAAGTGACAGGAGTGACGCTGGTATCGGCCGGTCCGGGAATCAGCCAGTTGCGGCGCAGCAGCTTGGTGACGGAGCCGCTGGCGGCGTCGGTGGCGTAAATTTGCAGGCCGCTGTCTTCGGGCATCACCGCGAGACCCTGCGGATTCCGCCACGGCCCAAGCGCGCTGTCAACGGCGGCGACGAACACCGGCGGGTCGTCGTCCCGGTAAATCAGCAGCCGGGTGCTGTCGGAAACGACGAGGTAGACGCCGTCGTCCGATTCCACGAGTTCGATGTCCCGCGGACTCCGCAGCAGATCGGTAGTCGACGTCGCCGAATTCCATGTGTAAAGCAACTCGCTCCATGAGGCGGGATCGAGCGCCGCGTCAGGCCGGTAGGCCCACTTTGTGAGGCGCCGGTGGCCCGTGTCGCAGACATACACGTCGTAGCGGTCATGCAGCAAATCGTAGCGTGCGGCCAAACCGCGCGGTGAACTTAATTGCGCCGCGCCAAACTCCATTTCGTCGGTCGAGAGCGCATAGCAGACACGAATCTGGCTGCCGGCGGGCGGAATCGCCCCATGCGCGCCGTCACCAAAGCGGATCGTCCGCGTGAAGCGGTTGACTTCACAAACGTGGGCGGTTCCACTCGCGTCGTTCAGATGTGCGACAATCTCCCACTCCGCGGAATCCGCTCCGACCCATACGCGATAGCTGGCTTCGCCGCCAGTGGCGCCCAGCGGATAGCTCTGCGCGGGCGAGCCGTCGGAGCGGCCCGGCGTTTCCCAGCAGTACGCCTCCGCCAAAACTGCCGTTGGCATTGTCGCCCGCGCGAATCACCCGCACGCGATTGCTGTCGCGCTCACTGACGAACAGTCGGTCGTTCCATACGGGCAGGGCGCCGTCAAGCGTAAAACTGTCGCCTACGTTGAATTCGACGGCGTTCGCATCGTCGGTATTCGAAATGTGCGGCGCGCCATTGCTGATCGCCAGTGTGAGGCCCGGAATCGCGCCGCTGTCGGCCTCGCCGTGTGTCCAAACGTAACTTTGCTGGAACGTCGCGTGCGCGGTTTCGTCGGTGATCGTTAGCGTGCCGTCGACGGCTTTCAGCAGCACGCGCGGTTCGCCGTTCCATGCCGCGTAGCTCTTCGTGCAGGCCAGCAGCGGTATTGTCCGGCCGCCGAGGGTGGGCGTAAGCAGGCGGGGCGTCAGCGCCCACGTCTCCGTTTCCGTTCCTGCGCGCAACAGTTCGCGCCCCGCTTCAGTGACGGGCGGCGACCATGTAGCGGCGCTCCAGCGTTTGTAACGCAAGCCCTCGCGATTCGCCGCGGTGCCGAAGGGATAGACAAGATGAATCGAATGGGCGTCGTCGGCGCTGGCGGAAAAGGCGAGCGGCGCGGCGTCATCGCCGGTGGTGATGGCGCTGATGGCGGCGGGCGAGAAGTCGCCGGTGGCTGAAGTAATCCAGTTGGCGTAGAGCTCGGCGTGATCGGTGCCGTAGTTCTCGGTGCCGCTGCCGGCCCAGAAGACGGCCAGGGCGTCGCCAACGAGTACGATCTGCGGCTGGGGATAAGCCGCGCCGCGCCCCGCGTCCGCGTCGGCAAAACCCGCCGCGCGGCACACCGTGTCGATCAATCCTGCCTGAAATTCATTGCCGGAATAACTGCCCCACGCCGTGCCGTCATCAAGTAAATGCCCGACACGATAGGGCGCGCTGTTGCCAAGTGAGAATACAAGATGAATCCGGCCCGTCGCGTCGAATGCCGCGGCGGGCGCCCGTAAACCCTCGCCGTTGCCGACGGAAATCGTGTCGATTTCGCCCCAGGCGGAGGTGAAAATGCGATGCAAAAACGTGTCATCCGCGCTCCAGAGCAACTGCACGGCGTCGCTCGTCGGATCTACGAGCAGCACCGGTTGACGGTGCTCGAGCACTGTGGGTGCGGGCAATTCGGCGGCTGCGTCTTCAGCGTCCGACCACGTTTCGCCGTCCGTGGAAAAGGTGTGAAACAGGCGCCGTTCCCCGGTGCCGAAGGTCACTTCGTAAACCACGTGAATCTCACCCGTGGCGCGCACGGCAATGCGCGGGCAACTGTGTGTTCCCGTTTGCGATGGCGACGAAATCGCCACGGGACTCGACCAGCTTTGTCCCGCGTCGTCGCTGAAGCTGTAGGCGGCCCGTGCCGACGAGGCGTCGCGGCAGAGCGCGAGGTGCAGCCGTCCGCTGTGTGGGTCGTAGGCGACATCCGCTTCCACCATGCCCGCCGCTCCCGGAAGATGCATCGCGCTCGTCGTGTCGAACGCATACGTAATCCGATAATCGTGTCCGGTCCAGAGCGCCGGGTTATTTACCGCAACGGTCAGTCGCGCGGCGGAAACACCGTCCGTGCCACCCACGCTCACGGAGCCCGCCAGGTTTGCGCCACGGTCGACAATTTCCACATCCATGGGATGCGCCAGCGGAAACGGATAGGCGTCAACGAAATGAAATGCGCCACCGAGGCCGACATGCGACAGCGTATAGCCAGCCAGGCTGCCGCTTGCGCCCGTGTTCAACAGGTACAGATCGAGCGCCGCGTCGGTCCGCGCGGAGGTGTTGACCGTAAGCGCGCAAAGCGAATCCATGTCCGGATCGTCGTCCGCGCTCCCGTCATGCAGTTGCAGCGGCAGGGGCGAGGGCGTCGTTTCCGCCAGCACGTAATCGACGTCGCCCATTCCCGCGATGCCGGGCGGAACCGCAAAGCCGTATTCTACGGCAATCGAATCGTGTCCGCCGAGATCCCAACCGGCGGGTAGGCGAAGCGTGCCGTCACTCTCCATCATGTAGACGGAATCGCTCAGGCCAAGTCCCGCCAGTGAAGCCACGCGCTTCAGCGGTTGACCGCGCAACAGCACGAGTTCGCTCTGCGGCAGCCACGACACGGCGCCGGGGCGGATCATGCGGCCGCCATACTCGCCGCGCTGTGGATTCGCGGAGTAACTCAGCGACTCGCTGCGCCAGTTGGCGCCCGCGCTGAAGAGTTGCACGCGGCGGTGCCCCGCATCGGCGACGAACAACGCCGGCGAAGATGCCCCCGGCCACACCGCGAGCGCGTTCGGCGAAGCGAACGGCGTGCTGTGCAACGGCAGCGGGCTACTCACCAGATGGTCGCTGTAACTGCTGTCGTCGCTCTGCGCGTGACGCACCTTGAAATACGGCCCGTTCCACGCCACAAACGCGCGATACGCCGGAGCGGCCTGCGCCGCGCCCGCGACGCACAATGTCAGGATCAGCAGTGCGCGGCGCGTCATGGCAGCACCTCAATCGACTGCTGCGCGTAGACTGCACGCGTGCTGCAAGGCAAAGATATCGAGCGCAAAACTGCTGTCGGCGTCGAAGCCGAGGGCGCACACGCCGGGACTGACGCCGCGCAGCGTGGCATACGCCACTACGCCCGCGCCGCCGGCGGCTGTGCCCTGCGCCTCGCCGTCTTCGTAAGTGATGCTCCACGCCAGGTCGGCCACCAGCCGCCCCGTGCTGTTGCGGATGTCACGGAAAAAGAGAAAACCGCCGCGCGCGCTGTAAAACGGTCCTTCATCGAGCGCCAGAATCTCCAGCGAGCCGGGAGTAAAATCGAGTGTCAGCCGCAACGCCGCGAGGTCGATTGCGTTGTCCACGACAATCGGTACGCGCACGGTGTCGCCCAGCGCCAGAGTCGTGTCGGGCAGGCTGAGGATCATCCGCGCGCCAGTCGTCAGGGTAGTGTCGCCGCCAATGCCGCGCAGCCCGCTGCTGTCCACGCCTTCGGCGCGCACTGTATAAAGGCGCAGCGGCTCCAGCGTGCGCAGCGTCACGCGATGCTCGATGGATAACGCGTCATTTACTACGGAATCAAAATTTGTGCCGTCGCCATAGCGCAGCACGGTCGTCGCCGGTTCATCCGTGCGCCACGAAAGCCGCGCGGTGGACTCGGTGATATGCGCCATCTGAAAAGCCACGATCACCGGCTCGGGCGCGGCTTTGTCGGGCGTCGTAAATGTGCCGTTGCATTCGGCGCTGTGCCCGGCACTGTCGTGCAGCACGACGCGGTAAACATAACCCGTACTCCACAGAAGACCCGGCAGCGCCACATCCTGCGAGTCGGCGTAGGCGCTGACGCGCACCGTGTCGCTGTAGCTGCTGCGGCCAAATTGCACTTCACCCGCCGCGGCGTGATCCGTCGCCCACTGCGCGTGCATTTCAAAGCTCGCGAGTTCCACGCGGCAATAACCGATGCTGAGCTCCGTCACGGGACCCGCGGGCGGACGCGAGCCGCCGCTCGAGCAGCCGAGCAGCACGAATGGCAGCAGTAAGAAACTGTACCGCAGCAGGGAACGCATGGGGATCAGGGGAGCGGGGTAAAAGAAATTCGCACGGAATCGCGCAGGCCCTGCGCGCAGGCGATCAGCCAGCCGCTGGCGGCGACGGTGTCGGCCGTCAGCGTGTCCAGCGCAATGCCGGAACTCGTATAGACAACGCCGCGATCCAGCGTGCCGACGGAATGCAAAAGAATGACCTGCGTCGAATCGGCCACCGGTTCGCCGTCTTGACGCATGTCGACAAAGACCACCAGGCGGCTCGCGCCGTCGGCGGGAGCGGATGCGGGCTGGGCTTCCACGGACAAAGCCAGCGCCGACGATGGTCCGGTGGGGCTGTCGTCGGCGGGCGCGGTGCAACCGGCAAGGGCGAGGGCGAAGCCCAGCATCGCCGGCAGAAAATAGCGGTTAACGTTCACGGCATACCTCACGGGCGATCTCGCGCCCGGCCTCGCGATAAGCTTCCAACGTTAAAGCGCGGGTTGCGCTCAGGCTGAGTCCGTCGCGTTCGGGAGTTGACACCACGGGCAACTGCGTATTTTGCGCGTGCGTGGCGCGGGCGTCAACGGTGCAGGGGGCCAGCGACAGATCGCCGCACAGGTCTACGAGTTCCACACGCAGTTGGCAGTGGGCCATCCACGCGGGCTGCGATACCACGAAGGGTATTGAGATCCCTTCCGCGCGGCTTACGGTTTCGCGTTCGACGCGGGTGATCAGCAGCCAGCGGGCGTCGGGATGCGCCGCGGCAATCGCTTGCACGCTGCGCCGGATGCGTGCCGGATCGGAATCGTTATAGGGCAAACCGGGCTGATCGAGCGACGGCAAGCCGTCGTGTCTTCGAATCGCGCGCCCACTTCACTTTGAATGCTGCGCCAGAGTTCGTCTGGCGTCGGCCATCCGAAAAGCGCACAGCGGCGGCGCCACCAGTACGCGGCCTGCCAGCCGCGGCAGCGGCGGTCCATCGAAGTGCTTGCCCGATCGCGATTGCAGAACCGAGCCGCCCGGCATGGGGGTCACCAGGCGCAGTCCCAGCGACGCGCCGTAGAAGGGATCCTCGCTTAAGTCCGCGTTGAAGCCGGGAACCAGCGTCAGGCCGGACGTGACGGCGAGCGGAAAGGCAAGGCTGAAATTTTCGGTATTCGGAAAATGTCCCGTGCGCACAATGGACTGACCGTAGCCAAGTTCCGCCGCGTATTTCGGTCCGAGCGGCGTGAACAACGCGCCGAGTCCCCAGCGGAAAGCCTGTGCGGTGCGATCGGATGTGGCAAAGTAGCCAAGGTAGCCGCTGAGTTCGGCGGCGGGGCCGAGCAGCCACACGCCCCCGGTGTAAATTTCACCCGCGCTCTGGCCGAGGCTGAAGGACGGGAATTGGCCGGACGTGGCCGTCGCCGTGTTGTAATAGCTTTCCTGGCGGCGAAAACCCGTCGGCGCGAGGAAGTAGCCGTTGATTCCCGCGGAAAAGCGCGGCGTCAGATCACGCCAGAGCGACAGCCCGAGGCGCGTGTCCTCGATGCCGCGCTGATACGCGCCATAGCCGCGCAGCTCGCGCAGCGAGCTGCCCGCGGAGAGGCACAGCCCGCGCCCCAGCCCGAGGGCCAGGCCAAAGCGCGAGCGGGAATCGCTCCACGGACTCGCGTGTAGTTGCGCGCCACTGGCATAGAGCGACAATTGCCCCGCGGGCGGGCCGGGCAATCCCGCGTCGGGATCGGCCAGCGCCCCGGAGGGTCTGAGGCCCGCCCACGCCGGCAGCGCCAGCGCGAGCACGATCAACCACCGGATAGTAAATGCCATAACAAGTTGAACCTTTTATCCGAACGTCCTATTTGCAAGGCATATGCCATAACGCCTTAACAAGGAGTTAGCGGCATTGCAACCGGGATTCTGAAAGCTCTGCGGCAACTTTTACCGGCACATCGGTTCAACACGGACGCAAAAAACGCGCGGGGTTGCAAGACTCCGCGCGGCGATCGCTGACAATTATTCGCAAGGCGGCGAGCTCGTCCGCTCCGATATTACCCCAGGCGGTGGGCTTTGCCCCGCCGCGATTTCCAGAAAGAGCAACGGGACAGAGCCCGTTGCCCGAAGATTCCGAAGGAGTAGTCGCTGGAGAGCCTCAGCCCGCGCGTCATCGCGCGGCGGCTATCCCGGGCGTCAGCACCTCGGATCGAACGTTACGTTGGTTCCACAGCCATCTTGTGTTTCGGATGACGTTTGTACGCGTCTGCCGGCTCTTCCACCTTGGGCGGCTTCACGGGCAGCGGAATGCGCGGCTTGGGTTTGCGCGGTCGCGGTGGATTTGGAAGGCGGGCTCATGAGGCGGCCTGTCGCAGGCGATGGTCTTTTAAAAGTTCGGCAAACACGCGCGCGTCGTGCGGCGCGAAGCCCGAAAAATGATTGTTGAAAAAGGCGTAGACCGGCAGCCCTGCATCGATCCACTGCTGCGCGCGATGCGCCCAGAGTTGCAAATCGCTCGTGCGGTCGAGCTGCGTATGGCCATATTCCGTGATGGCCTCCTGATCGCCCAGAAAGCGCAGATAGACAAACGGCCCGGTCACGCGCGATTCGCGCGGCATCCACGGATGATCGACAAGGCACAGCGGCAGCGCGCGCTCTTCCAGCATGTCCGGCAGCTTGGAACGCAGCCACGCGCGGTTGCGGATCTCCACCACGTAGCGGTAACGCTCCGCGCGCGGCAGCGCGTCCAGAAACGTGATCAGGTCCCCCAGCCGGTCGGGCTTGAAGCCGTAGGGGAATTGAAAGAGTATCGGCCCGAGTCGGTCCCCCAGCGAGTCGATCACGGCGAGAAATTCGCGCATCTCGCTGTCGCAGTCGACGAGCGCCTTGTCGTGCGTGATGACTTTCGGCACCTTGACGGCAAACTCGAACTGCGCGGGCGCAACGCGGGCCCAGTTCTCGACACGCGAGCGCGGCGGGATTCCGTAGAAGGTGCTGTCTACCTCCACGGTATTGAACTGCGTCGTGTAATACTCCAGCCGCTGCGTCTGCGCGAGATCGGAGGGATAAAACGTCCCCTTCCAGTCCTCATAACTCCACCCCGACGTCCCAAGGTGCAGGAGCGAAGGGAGATTAGAAGCCAGGGATTCCTGCATGATTAAGGATATGAATCGCGATCGATGGCGTAGGGGCGGGTCTAAGACCCGCCCGTTCTATTTCAAACTCCAAATTCTATCCCGTAGACGGGCACCAGCGTGCTGATGTCCGGCGGGTCTTTGCGGTACCACTCCTCCACCGCCAGCCGCGCCAGCGGTTCCGCGTGCGCCTGATGCACCGATCTGGCGGCGGCGATGTAACGCGCAAGCTGCGCGTACGTTTCCACGCTGAGCTTCGCCACGCCCGGACCAATCAGAACCGTGTCCTCTTCAAGCTGCGTGTAAGATCTCGACGTGGTTGATGACCGTGGGCTCAATGACGCACTTCGAGATTGCTGCCGTCGAAGCGGGCGAAGTGCACCGCCCCGCGCCGCGCCGGCAGAATCACCGCCACCGAATCCCACGTCATCTGCAAATTGGCGGCGATCACTTTAAACGACGACACCGGCCAGATGGGAATCGCCAGCCCGCGCGCCAGCCCCTTGGCAAAGGCCAGACTGACTCGCAATCCCGTAAACGACCCCGGCCCGATGCCCACGGCAATGCACGTGAGCTGCTGCGCGGTTTTGCCGTGCGCCGCCAGCAGCCGCTCGACCTCCATCGGCAGCAGGTCGCGATTTTCCAGCAGCCGCTCCTCCAGCACCGCCCCCATCCCCAATTCCGCGAGCCCGAGCACCGTCGGATCGGCCGAACTTTCCAGACACAGCATCATGCGGCGGTGGTCCTCACGGTAATGGTGCGGTCGCCGGGATTTTCGCCGGGCGTAATCGACACCCACAGCGTGTCCGGCGGCAGCAGGTCGCGCACGCGCTCGGGCCATTCGATCAGGAAAATCCCGTCGCGGTCGAAATATTCGTCAAACCCCAGCGCCGCAAAGTCCGCCGCGTTGTCGATGCGGTAGAGGTCCGCGTGGTACAGCGGCAGCCGCCCGCTGTATTCGAGAATGTAGTTGAACGTCGGGCTGATGACCTCGTCGGTCACGCCGAGGCCGCGTCCGATACCCTTGGCCACAACGGTCTTGCCCGCGCCCAGTTCGCCGTAGAGCGCGAGCACACTCCCCGCCGCCAGCGCGCGCCCGAATGCCTCCGCCCACGCCAGCGTTTCCTCCGGCGAGTGCGTCTGAATAATCTGTTCGATGGAATCTGTATTGGAAATCGTCATGCTTTCTTTCACCGCACCCCGGAACCTGTAGGGGCGGGTCAAGGCCGCCGCTTTTTACTCGCTGGCCAACACTTATTCCCGCGCGACCCGCCCTCTGTTTTCACAGTATCGCGCTCTGCTCCGTTCCCGTGCTCGGACCGTTACCCTTCACGCGCGTAACTGGCGCCACAGCAAGATATCGGAAAGCTCCGCGTGAATTGTCGTGAGCTGCATATGCTGTTTGGTCCAGAACGCCGCCGATTCCGCGCGCGGCAGATACAGCGCCGTGCCGTGCTGCAGCTCGGAGAGCTGGCCGTAGAACGAACGTGCCTTGCGCAGCGTCAGCACCGGCCCGCCCTGTGCAATGGCGCGCAGCGGGCTTTCCTTGATGTCCTCCATCACGCCGAGGCCCCAAGTCTGCGGCGACATCGCCTCGTCGTGCAGCAGCAGGGCTTCATCCAAAAGTTCCAGCGGCTCGCACCCTTCTGCGTTGGGCCGCTCGCCGGTAACCGCCTCGTACCGCGTGAGCAGATAGAGTTCCAGCGCCCAGCGCAGCTCCAGCGCCGCATGCACGAGCGCTTCCGCCTTGGCGTCTTTCTGCCACGCCTGTAAAAACTCATCCGCGCGCCCCAAACACGCGCCCACAGTCCATTCTGTCATCGGGTCCACTTAGTACTTTGGCACTTTGGTTCTTTGGTACTTTATCCTTTGCCTTCCATAATCACCACCGGCAGAATCATCTCTTCCAGCGAGCAGCCGCCGTGCAGGAAGCTGTCTTTGTAGAGCGCCAGGTACTTGTGGTAATTGGTCGGGTAGACGAAATAGTAATTTTCCTTGGCGATGATGTAGCCCACGTTCAACCCGCGCTTGGGCAGGCGGAAGCGTTCGGGTTTGGACACGATCATCGCTTGCCGTTCGTCGACCTTCAGATTGCGCCCATGCTTGAAGCGCAGATTGGTCGAAGCCTCGCGGTCGGAAATGACCTTCGCTCCCTTGCTCGCGCGAATCGAGCCGTGATCGGTGGTCACGATCACCGTCCACTTCTGCTTGCCGAAGGCCTGCAGAATCTGCCGCAGGCTGGAATGCTCGAACCACGCCCGCACCACGCTGCGATAGCCGGCTTCGTGCGGCAGCATTTCGCGGATCACGTCGCTCTGGCTGCGGCTGTGCCCCAGCATGTCCACGAAGTTGAACACCATCGATACCAGCCGGTTGTTGAAATACTGCTGCACCTTCCGGGAGGTGATGTTCGCCTCCTCCGGGTCGAGGATCTTCACGTATTTCGGTTCGGGTTCGATCAGCATCCCGGCCTCGCGCAGTTGGTGGTCGAGCAGTTGCCGCTCAAAGCGGTTGCTCGACATCTCGTCGTCTTCGCTCGTCTTCCACAAGTCGGGATAAATTTCCTCGATGTCCCGCGGGAACATGCCCGAGAACAGCGCGTTGCGGCTGTAGGGCGTGGCCGAGGGCAGAATCGAATAGTGGTAGTCCCGCGTGATGCGGAAACTGTCGTAAAGCAGCGGTTCAATCGCCATCCACTGGTCGGCGCGCAGGCAGTCGATCACGAGGAACAGCACATTTTCGCCGGCGGCGAGGCGCGGCATTACCCATTTCTTCACCACGTCCGTCGAGAGCGGCGGAGCGTCGGTCCGGCCCCACACCCAGTCCTCGTAGTGCTCTTCGACGTACTTGGAGAACTCGACGTTGCACTCTTCGCGCTGCCCTTCCAGCGAGTGCTTCAGCCCCTCGTCGGGCAACCGGTCGAGTTCGATCTCCCACGCGCACAGCCGGGAGTGGATGTCGATCCACTCCGGCCACGTCGGCCCCTCAGACAGCTTCTGCGTGATCTCGCGGAATTCGGCCAGGTAGTCGCGCGTCGCGATCTTCTGCTCGATCTGCCCGCGCTCGATGACCTTCTTCAGCGCCACGAGGATCTGCGTCGGATTCACGGGCTTGGTGAGATAGTCCGTGATGCGCGCGCCGAGCGCCGTATCCATCAGCGCCTCTTCCTCGCTCTTGGTGATCATGATCACCGGCAGATCGGGGCGCTTTTCCTTAATCGCCGCGGCGGTCTCGATGCCGTCCATGCCCGGCATGTGTTCGTCCATCAAAACGGCGTCAAACGGCTCGCTCAGCACGCGGTTCAACGCGTCCTCGCCGTTGGTGACGCCGGTCACGTCGTACCCGTACTGTCCGAGAAAGAGAACATGGGCTTCGAGCAGATCGATCTCGTCGTCCGCCCACAGGATTTTCTTATTATCCGGCATGAATCCTCTGCATTGCTAACGCTGAACGCTGAACGATAAACGATGAATGTTGAGATGTTATCCAGGGTCGTCGTTCCCGTCCTTCCGGCACGTAGCCGTTTCCTGATAAATTCCCGTGATCCCCCCAACGCCGTCCCGTGCCCGCGCGAAAGAAATCAGCTCTGCTTCGCGCTGCGCATGCTCTCGAACGTCTTCGTCAGCGTCGCCACCGTCCCCGCGATGTCCGAAACGTTGGCGGGCAGGATCAGCGTGTTGGTGGTTCGCGCGAGCTGGCCGAATTCGCGGATGTACTCCTGCGCCACGCGCAGATTCATGGCCTCCGCGCCGCCCGCCGCTTGCAGTGACGCGGCGATTTCGCGGAACGCGTTCGCCTGCGCCTTGGCCTCGAGTTCAATCGCCTGGGCTTTACCGGTTGCCTCGTTGATCAGGCGGGTCTTCTCGCCTTCCGAGCGTGCAATCGCCGCCTGCCGTTCGCCGTCGGCGAGGTTGATGTCTGACTGGCGCTTACCTTCGGAAACAAAGATCGTCGCGCGTTTCTCGCGTTCGGCCCGCATCTGCGCTTCCATCGCCGCCATTACCGATTGCGGCGGCGTGATGTTCTTCACCTCGTAGCGCGTCACCTTGATGCCCCACGGCTCGCTGGCCTTATCGACGGCGGTCACGACCCCGGCGTTGATCGACTCCCGCTCCTCAAAGGTGCGGTCCAGTTCCAGCTTGCCGATCAGGCTGCGCATCGTCGTCTGCGCGAGCTGAATCGTCGCCCAGCGGTAGTTATTGATGCCGTAGGAAGCCTTCACCGGGTCCATCACCTGCAAATAGAGCACGCCGTCGACTTCGACGGTGACGTTATCGCGTGTGATGCAGCTCTGCGGCGGCACGTCCACCGCCTCTTCCTTCAGTGTGTGTTTATAGGAAATGCGATCGACGAACGGTGCGAGCACGTGGAAGCCCGCGCCCAGCGTCTTCGAATACTTACCCAACCGTTCGATGATATAGGCCGACTTCTGCGGCACCACCCGCGCCGTCTTAAACAACACGATGATGGCCACGAAGACCAGGCCCAGCAGAACAATCGTTCCCGTCATGATTTACTCCTTAACCGGTATGACGTTCAAGGTCAAATTGGTACGCGACAGAATCTCCACCACTGTGCCGCTGGCAATGGGGACTGTGGCGCGGGCCTCCCAAAGCGTGCCGCGGAATTCCACTGTCCCCGTGTCCTCCCGGCTGTCAATCGGCTCGACGACCTTCGCTTTCAGCCCGCGGAAATCGTCCAGTTCGGCGTCGGTATCCTCCGTCGCACTGACGGTCTGCTTGACCACGGGCACGAACCGGCGGCGCAGAGTCAGCAGCAGCGCGATCGAAACGGCAAGAAAGATGCCCAGAGCAACGGCGAAGCTCTCAACCCAGCCGAGCCAGAAGAGCACGGCTACCAGCCATGCCCCGGCCGCGAAAAACACAGCCAGCACTCCGGGGGTCATCAGTTCCACAAGCAGTAATAGGGCTCCCAGCAGGAACCATAATAGCCCGGGACTGAGCCAATTCCAAGTCATAATGCGATCTCCTCAAGCAAATGGCGTATCACCGTGAGGCTGAAGAATTCCGGCCCTGTCGGCGGTTACCTGTCTTTGCCTCGCGTCTTCAGAACGTAATCCGTCAATGCGCGGTACAACGTTTCGAGTTCCGGCGCGCGTTCCCTCAATGCCTTGCGGTGCTTCCGCATCGTCGCCACATCCCCTCGCACTGCCGGGCCGGTTTGCGCGGCCTCAATTCCCAGCTCGCGAATGTTGGAAAGGGTAGAGGTCGCAATCGGCAGCACTGTGTCCAGCGCCCGCTTTTCGGAGATCCCCAGCGACTTCAGCACCGCCACTGCCGCCTGCAAGTCCGCCGCCACAAAGCCGCAGGCCAGCACGGCCGAGAGGTGATAGAGCACGCGGTCGGCCTCGCCAATCTTCAGCGGTCGGCCCCCCAGGAGCGCCGTCAACCGTGTCGCCGCCGAGACTCCCCGCCGATTGCCTGTGATCCCAAAGGTTATACCCGCCAGCGGCACATTCCGCGCCCGCGCCGGAAAGGTCTGAAACGGATGCCATGCCGCCACGCCCGCGCCCCCCGCCGCCAGCGGTTTCAGCACC
The DNA here is from genome assembly GCA_963735175.1 of uncultured bacterium. Taxonomy (GTDB): domain Bacteria; phylum Electryoneota; class RPQS01; order RPQS01; family RPQS01; genus CAVTJX01. The sequence goes on from CAVTJX010000003.1 coordinate 191,248, forward strand.
TCGCTACCGAGCGATCCCGAGGTGTGAAGCACACTGATCCGCTTCCACGGCAGCGCCAAGCGAGAAAGCTTCGCCGCAACTGAGCCCATGACCCGGTCATCTATAGCAAGTACAATAATATCAATATCATCAGAGAGATTATTCAGTCCAACAATGTAGCGCCCGGCTTGCTGGGCAGCCCATTGCCGCTCGCGTTGCCGTCCGATCCCTACGAGCGTTAGCCGCGCCGCGCCGGCTTGCGCCAGGGCGCGAGCGAGGGCCGTGCCCACCGCTCCCAGGCCGACAATGGCTATGGAGATTGGCATTTTGGCTGTCATCCTGCAAAGGTACGGCCAAGCGATTGCAAATGCAAGCATTTTGTCGCATTTGGCAGAACTTTGGAGGGCTCGATTCCTTGACAATCCCCAGAGGAATCGTTACCTTTTAGGGATTTGGACCGGGTCTTCCGGCCCTTCCACGGTTCGTCCTCCCCGGGACGGACCGGGCGTTGCGCGCACGGTGAACAGGATTGCCAAAGGAGTGGTTGGACATGGCACTCGGAAAAGTTCTCGAACTCGGTTGCCGGCTGAACGTCTACGTGCGTCAGCCCGGCGGCCACGTCAAAGCAATTACGTCGGATGGCTGGGGCTTCAGCCAGATTACCGGCACAAAAATTCTCATCGTCCGCGACGGCCGTTCACAGGTCATCCACGTGCTCGGGCACGTTGTCCGCCGCACGCAAGTCTCCGCCGAAGAACTGGCGCTGCTCAGCCGCGTCAAGATCGTCGAAGAGAGCATCACCTCGTCGGGTCGCTCTGAGTGGGAGTTCTATGTCGAGGACATCGACGAGGAGCAGCGCCGCCACGTTCTGCGCGGCCCCATCATCGAACCCTCCTCCATCGTCGGCGGCGGCATCCGCCTCTAAAGAAATCCTAAAATCCGAAATCCAAAATCCGAGTCAGAGACCTTCGGATACGTTGGCTTTTGGAATTTTCATTCCTGCAACTTCAACCCATTGGACTCCCATGAAAGGTGTCATCCTCTGCAGGCGGATTGGGCACGCGCCTGCTGCCTTTGACGAAAATTACCAACAAGCACTTGCTTCCCATCTACAACCAGCCGATGATCTATTACCCGATCCAGACGCTGGTGCGGGCGGGAATCGACGAAATCGTGCTCGTCACCGGCGGCCACTACGCCGGCGACTTTTTGAACCTGCTCGGCAACGGCAAGGACTTCGGCCTGCGCTTCATCAATTACGCCTATCAGGAAGGCGAAGGCGGGATCGCCGACGCGCTGCGCCTCGCCCGCGTCTTCACGGGCCGCGACAAGATCGTCGTCATCCTCGGCGACAACATCCTCGAGAAGGACATCACCGCCCACGTGCAGCGCTTCCGCGACCAGGAAGGGGCCAAGATCCTGCTGAAGGAAGTGCCCGATCCCGAGCGCTTCGGCGTGGCCGAACTCGATCCCACGGGCCGCGTCACCACCATCGTCGAAAAGCCGCGCCGCCCTAAGTCGAATCTCGCCGTCATCGGCGTCTACATGTACGACGCCCAGGTCTACGACATCATCAACACCCTGCGGCCTTCCGAGCGCGGCGAGCTCGAGATCACCGACGTCAACAACGCGTATCTGCGCATGGGCAAGCTTACCGCCGACGTCATCGACGGCTGGTGGACCGACGCCGGCACCTTCCCCAGTCTCTATCGCGCCAGCCGCCTCGTCGCCGAAAAAGTCGAACCCCAACTCCGCGACGGCTGGCTCTGAGCAGCGTGCGACGCTGCACCCGAGGATGCTGGCGCCGGTAATTACCGCCGCTTCGCGGGCTGAATCTGACCACGCCGTGCGGCCTTCTCTCGGGACCGCCGTCTGCCCCGCGTGCGCCGCGCTGTGCAGGCTGATCGGCTCCGCCTTTCAAATCCCGCCGCGGGTGCTTTACGTCAGGTCTGGAAATACGCGATCCAACGCGCGCGCGTTGGCGGAACAACCTGAACAGGGAGGCCGCATATGAACGAACGCTTTCCGCAGCTCTTCTGGGGGTTGGTGGCGCTGACCATCGGCTTGTTCGCCGTCGGCTTCTTTACCTATGCCGCGATTCGCGCTGCCAAACGCGGCAACGACGTAATCACCGTCACCGGTTCGGCCCGCCGCACCGTCCGCTCGGACTATGCCACCTGGAGCGGCAACTTCGGCGACAACAACATGTCCCTGACCGAAGGCTACAAGAAGGTGTTGGCCAATCAGGAACAGGTGCGGGCTTATCTGCGCTCGCGCCACATCGCCGACAGCTTGGTGACCTTCTCCGGCGTCAACACGCGTGACATGTTCAGCCGCAAGCGCCGCGACAGCGGCGAGACCGCCGAGGAATTCATCGGCTACAACCTCTCGCAGCGCGTGGAGGTGAAGGGCGCGCAGGTCGATTCCATCGAGGCCATCGCCCGCGACATCACCAGTCTCACGGCCATCGGCTTGCTGGTCAACTCCGAAGCGCCGCAGTATTTCTATTCGAAGCTGGCCGATCTGCGCATCGAAATGCTGGCCGAGGCGACGAAAGACGCGCGCCTGCGGGCGAGTCAGATTGCCGAGAGCGCGGGCGGCCGCATCGGCGGCGTGCGCAACGCGCGTATGGGCGTCTTCCAGATCACCGCCCCCAATTCCCGCGAGGTCAGCGACTACGGCGTCTACAACACCGCCACCATCGACAAAGACATCACCGCCGTCGTCTCCGCCAGCTTCGCCGTCGAATAACCGCCGCGCCTCCGTAGGGGCGGACCCGCGTGTCCGCCCGCCGCCGCCTGATCGCCGTGGTGACTCTCCAGAGTCACCCGTCCGCGTCTTCGTCGGACTCGGGTTTCGTTTTCAGTGTTTCAGTGTTTCAGCGTTTCAGAATTTCAGCGTTTTCTTCATGAACCGCATCCTCATCACCGGCCACAAGGGTATGCTGGGCCGCGAACTGGTCGCGACCTGCGCGACGCTGGGCAAGACTGCCATCGGCCTCGATCTGCCCGAGGTCGACATCACCAGCCGCAAGCAGCTCGAGACGGCGGTCTTCGACGCGCAGCCCGACTTGATCCTGCACGCCGCCGCGTTCACCGCCGTCGACCGCTGCGAGAGTGAGGCGGATCTGGCTTACCTCGTCAACGCCACGGGCACGCAAAACGTCTGCCTTGCCGCCCAGTCGCTGCAAGTGTCGCTGCTGCACATCTCCACGGACTACATCTTCAACGGCGCGAAACCGCACCCGCAAGCCTATGACGAATGGGACGCAGCCGATCCGCAGTCGGTTTACGGCAAGAGCAAATACGCCGGCGAGTGTTTCGTCCGCGCGCTCTGCTCGCGGCACTTCATTGTCCGCATTTCGTGGCTGGTAGGCCACGGCGGAGCGAATTTCGTGGAGACCATGCTGAAACTCGCCACCGAGCGCGACGAGTTAAAGGTCGTGAACGATCAGCATGGCAGCCCCACGTTTGTGCGCGATCTGGCCCCCGAACTCTTCCGCCTCGCCGAGTACGGCGCCTTCGGCACGTATCACATCACTAATCAGGGCGACACCACCTGGTTCGATTTTGCGCGGCAGATCATGGCCCTCACGGGCAAACCCACGCGCATCATCCCCTGCACCACCGAGGAGTACCCGCGCCCCGCGCCGCGTCCGCGCAACAGCCGCTTAAGCCCCCGCTTCTACGACAACGCCATCGGCATCCGCATGCCCTCCTGGCAAGACGGCCTTATGCGGTATTTATCTGAACGGTAGGGACATGGCATGCCATGTCCTCCCTTTCTGCCCGTAGTGACGCACGGCAGTGCGCTCTGTCTGTACAGAATTCTTTCAGCGTTTCAGTGTTTCAGAAGTTTCAGCGTTTCGACTCCATGATCTTCTCCACCATCATCGCCGTCGTTTTCGGCTTTCTGTTGACTTCGCTGGGGCTGATTCTCGAAGCCAAAATCGGCGTGATCCTCTCCGGCCTGGCGGTCGCCGTGTTCGGCTTCCTCGGCAGCCAGCGCCTGGCGCACAATAAACGCCCGCTGGAGATGATCACCGGCGGCATCGGCGCGCTCGCGCCGGTGTGGCTCGTGCCCTGGTGGTCGGCCGGCCCGATGGGATATTCGCACTATCTGCCCGCCCTCATCATCGTCACCTTCAGCATCCTCGCCGCCATCGCCCTCACCGCCTGGTGGCAGCGCCGACACGGATAGAACGGCTCCTAATCGTTGGAGAATAACTATGTCACAGTTCGGCCAGCGTGTGAGATATTTGCGTCGAGAATGTTCACCTGTAAATCCGGAGAAGAATCATGGACGGACTGTGTGTGATGCCGCTGGTTCCCCGTGGTTTTTTTGATTGGCTTTTAAGGCGACCGAATAAGAAAAACGCCTTTATAGAGCTTAACAACTTGCTGGCACAGGCATCTAATCCATCTGAAGTAACAATTGAAGCCACTGCTGCCATAAAGGAAAAGTACAAAGTCTCAATATCCCGCAGATTCCGAAGAGAAGTTGCAGACATCTACCGCGGGCATATTAAGGCATGCCTCGCTGATAAAAAGCTGACAGATGCTGAAATTCAGAGTTTAGTGCAACTGAAAAGCTTACTCGGTATCAACGATTCCGAGGTCGCCGAAATAGAAAATCAAACAAAATCGGAGTTGTACGGATCAAGTGTAGATGCAGCTCTATCCGATGGACAAATGACAGAGGAAGAATATGGGTTCCTTCAGCGATTGGAGAAGGAAATATTTCTCCCAGAGGATTTAGCTGTCAACATATATCGCGAAAAGGGCGGATCTGTACTACAGAGAGTCTTTGATCGAGTAACGATGGATAGACGGCTGTCACCGGCCGAGGAAGCAGAATTTGAGGCGTTATCACGAAGTCTTCATATTCATGCAGATCACGACAATAAAACAGAAGGATGGCTGGAGAAATTTCGGTTCCTGTGGCGAGTGGAAAATGCTGACATGCCTGTTATCGAGCCGGAGATAAACCTTCAAAGGGGCGAAAAGTGTTACTTGTCGTGTTCAGCGCAATGGAGCGAGAGCCGTAGCGTTGTACGGCGAGTGAATTATAGTGGACCAGCATTACGAATAAAGATTGCAAAGGGACTGTACTGGCGAGCAGGAAGCTATTCAGTCAATGCCCAAAGGGAAGATGTAATGCAGCTTATCGATTCAGGTACCTTATATCTGACAAGCAAGCGTCTAATCTTCATGGGTGGACGAGGCAATAAAATTATTTTGCTTGGGAAGATTCTGGATTTTGATGCCTTCACAGATGGGGTAAGAATACGCAAAGAAGCTGGGAAGGATCCGCTGATTGAGTTTGGTGCGGATGGGGAGGTCTTTGCAGCGATTTTAGGAAGAGCAATAAAGGACCTCGCGCTGTAGACGTGAGATTATGTTGGTAAAATCTGGAGGTAAGATGAAGTCGCTGTGCACTCTTTTTGCCATCTCGTTACTCTTAATTGTGCCTGGTTGTGTATATTGCCAACAGGCCGCTACTGACCCCGGCACTATTCTTGTTCAATGTCATCTACTACTAACGGGGTATCTGAATGGCCCAAGACAAATTGATGGGCTGTACGGTAACACAACGGATGCTGCATTACAACGTTATGCGCTTGCGAGTAAATATAATCTTGCAGACCGCGACAGCTTTTCGCTTCAACTCTACAAAGATGTTGGTGCTGACAGTTCAATCTTCCCAAAGCTTGAATCTATAGGTTATTCAAGGATACAGGTTGCCGAGTGGCTTGCACATTTCGATTCTAGGCCATTAGTCGCGACACCCAAGTGGGTAGGCGTTAAATTGCCAAGCGCGTATTCGAATGGAGTACAGCCCTCCTATGGCAGCTCTAAGTCGAGTTCTGGAACGGGATCAGTTCATGTTAAAGGGTATTATCGGAAAGACGGGACTTACGTACGCCCGCATACAAGAAGCCAAGCAAGGCGTCATTGACACCTGATCGGTGTGGATTCTAGAAGTCTCTTAAATGACATGCAGGTACATTTCATGATCGACGGCGTCATCACAACCAAGCTTCGCCTCATCCCCGATGAGCGCGGACGGCTGATGGAAATTCTGCGCATCGACGCGGAGCACTACCTCCCCGTGGCGCAGATCTACATGACCACCAACTACCCCGGCGTGGTCAAGGCGTGGCACTTCCACAAAAAGCAGACCGACCAGATGACCTGCGTCAAGGGCATGGTCAAGGTCGTACTCTACGACGCCCGCGAGACCTCGCCCACAAAAGGTCAGGTCAACGAATTTTTCGTCGGCGAATACAACCCGATCCTCGTGCGCATCCCGGCGGGCGTCTATCACGGCTGGAAGTGCGTCTCCACGGACGAATCAGTGGTCGTCAACTGCCCCACGGAACTCTACGACTACAAGAATCCCGACGAACACCGCGCCGACTTCGACGACCCCAAGATCCCCTACAACTGGGACATCGTGTATAAATGAGAAATGAGAAACGAGAAATCAGAAGGCGGACTAAGGTTTCTTCTTCTAATTTCTCATTTACCTTCCCAATGCCGCTCCTTGAGATCAAAACCAGCAACCGCGACCTGCTCACCGACTCGACCTCCGGCCTGAGTGTCGCGCTGGCCGCTGGGAAACTGGACCCGCGCGCGGTGCTGCGTGAGCTGAACGGCTACCTCGAAGCGCGCCGCCTTCAGCCGCGCGAGCAGGTGTATCTCGAGGGTGTCAAGCGGCAACTCATCTTCCGCGAGTTCGCCCGTAGCGCGCTGCCGTTGCAGGAGTACCGTTTCCCGCCCGGCGCGCTCGGCGAAGACAGCGAGGCGTATCGCCAGCTCGCCGCCGGAACGACCGGCATCCCCATCGTTGACGCCTGCGTGACCGATCTGCAAGCGGGCCGCCCGCACAACCGCGCGCGGCTGCTGCTGGCGCGCTTCGCGATCCGCAATCTGAATCTTGATCCCGAGTTAGTGGCGGTATTTTACAGGCGGCATCTGCGCGATTACTGCCCCGTCATCAACACCTTCAATATCGTCAGTGCCGCTTCTGGCGCGACTTTCGGCGAGCCGTGCTACCGGCTCTCCAATCCCCTCGCGGCGGCGAAGAAACTCGATCCCGAAAACCGCTACCTCGCGCGTTTTGGCTTTGCCTCACCGGAACCCACGGCAGCCGGACTCGCGCTGATCAAGAACGGTAGTGTCCGCTGGAAAGCCCGCTGGCAGGCGGCTCGCGATTCCGGCAGCTTCATCCGCCACCGCCTCTGGCCCACGCGCGACCGCGAGCGCGGCATCTACTTTATTCTCGACCTCATTCCCGCGCGGGGAGCCTTCGCTCCCTATTACCGCCAGTACCTGCAGCGCGAACGCGAGCTGCTCAGCACGTGATTATAATCTTGTCACCCGGAACCGCTCGCGCGCTTCCCTTTTGAGTCACGCTTCGATGCCCGACGATCCCGAACCCGACTGTAGTAACCATCACCCCAACGGTCCGTCCAACAACGATATTGAACAGCGGACGTGGGATTGGTTTGCCTCGGCCGTCAGCCAGCGTTTCGGCCCGGCTTATTTTCAAGTGACCGGGCCCACGAATGGCGAACTCTGGCCCGACGTGATCGCCGTCCGTGCCCACGACCGTGTCGGCTTCGAGATCACGTCGCCGCTGCGCCCCGAGGACGTCGTCAAAAAATCCAGCCGCAATGGCGCGACACCCGACGACGACACCCTCCCGCCGCAGACCCGCCTCGAAAAGCGGGTGATCGAAGCCCTCCGCCGCAAAATTAAAAAATACGGCAACCGCAAGACCGGCATGCCACTGGCGCTGCTCATTACCCTTGCGCATCCGTCCGCGCAGAAGCTGTCGGGGCACATGGATCTGCGCCGCCTTTCGAGCACGGTGCGCGGCCACATCGGCAATTTCCTGCATCAGCCGCTGGACGCGGTCTACCTCGTCGGCCCCGGCGAACGCGCCTATCTGCTCTGGCGCCGCCGCGGCCCGCAATGGAAGAAAATCTTCCCCGACCTCGACCTCGTCCTCCCCCAGCTCCCGCCACTCAAGAATTAAATAATGTTCGCCGCGTGAACCACACCCGCGCCGAGCGGGGTCTATCGTCAGCGAGGTCCATCACGCAGGCGAGACCGAGACCCCGCCGAAATCCGCCGTTCTTCGTTCTTCGTTCCCCGTTCTTCGTTTAATCAACCTCCTTCCATGAACCGTCTTCTTGTCACCGGCGGGGCCGGATTTATCGGCTCCAATTTCATTCACTACATGCTGGCGAAGTATCCCGCGCTGCAGATCGTCAACCTCGACGCCCTCACCTACGCGGGGAACCCGGCCAACCTCAAGGATGTGGCCGCCGATCCGCGCTACACCTTCATCCACGGCGACATCTGCCAGCCGGACGACGTGAAGAAGGCGATGAAAGGCTGTGATACCGTCGTCAACTTCGCCGCCGAAACCCACGTCGACCGCTCGATCCACGAGGGTGGCGCCTTTGTCGAGACCGACGTGCGCGGCGTGTTCGTGCTCTGCGAAGAGGCCCGCAAGCAAAAGGTCGAGCGCTTCCTCCACATCTCCACCGACGAGGTCTACGGCAGCATCCCCGTTGGCCACTTCGCCGAGATCGACCCGCTCTGTCCCTCCTCGCCCTATTCCGCCAGCAAGGCGGGCGGCGAATTGCTGGCGCGCTCCTACTTCGTCACCTACGGCCTGCCGGTGCTGGTTACGCGCTCGTCGAATAACTACGGCCCCTACCAGTACCCCGAAAAGCTGATCCCGCTGTTCACGACGAACCTCATCGAGAACAAATCCGTGCCCGTCTACGGCGATGGCAAGCAGGTGCGCGACTGGCTCTACGTCGAGGACCAGTGCGAAGCCCTCGATCTCGTGCTGCAGAAGGGTGTCGTCGGCGAAATCTACAACGTCGGCGCCGGCAACGAAGAATTCAATATAGACGTCACAAAGGGCATCCTCAAGCTTTTGGGCAAGGGCGAGGACCTCATCACCTACGTGGCCGACCGCCCCGGTCACGACCGCCGCTACGCCGTGAACACCGCCAAAATCAAAAAACTCGGCTGGCAGCCGCGTCACAATTTCGAGCAGGGGCTGAAGAAGACGGTCGAGTGGTACGTCCGTCACGAGGACTGGTGGCGGCAGATCAAGCAGAAGCAGGTCGAATACCAGCAGTGGATCGACAAGCAATACGGCCCGGCGGCCAAATAGTATCTGATTGCAAGTAACTCACGGCGGCTGATTCAACCTGGGAGGGTCTGAACATGCATCGCGCCGTCTGGTTGGGACTGATTCTCATTTTGTGTCCGGCATGCTTGGCGCTGCCGCAGGGCTTTTATGTGGGCGGGGGACTGCAGCGCTGCCTGTCGGGCGAAGAAGACTCGTGGCCCGGGATAGCCGAAGTGGCCAAGATGGCTCAGGCAGCGTCAGGCTTCTGGAATTTGCCTCACGGCATAGCGTTCCCAGACGTGAATGCCAGTCGCCAGGGCTTCGGTGGGCAACTGGAAATGGGCTGGGTGGGGCGGCACGGGAGCGCGTATGTCGCTTGGCGGCTTCAGGGAACGCAATGGAGCACCGACACGCGCTGGTTCACGCAATCGGCGTGGGATAGCGCCCACGGCGGATGGACGGAACGGCATCACTTCCGGTCCGAGCGCTTCTTGGCGGGGCTGCGGATTCATCCGGCCTTTCCCCGCTCGGCCGTCAGTCCCGTGTTCGGCGGCGCTCTGTCGTATGGCCGGGCAGACCGAAGTCATACGGATCATCATTATTGGCTTGATTTTTCGGCTGGCAGGCATGTAGATCGCTATACGGAAGATCGCCAGACATCCCGGTACAGCTTCGGCTGGCTGCTGGAGACCGGAATTCTCGTCCGCACGCGAACGCCGCTCGCGTTCAGCTTCCTCTACCAGTCAGAAAACCTGAATGTGGAGTTGCCGCGCGGTGAAGGCATTTATACCTTGCGCAATGCGTCGATGGCTTCGTGGCAGCTTGGTACGTACTACCGCTTCTAAGACGCACTTTCCCGGGAGGGTTGGAAATGTACCGTCTATTACTACTGCTCGCGCTCTGCCCGGCATGCTTCGCGCTGCCGAAGGGTTCTTATTTTGGTGGTGCTCTCCAAGCGACGGTGACGCTGGAGGGCGTCGACAATCCGTCCTCTGGCTGTACTCCGGATAATGCGGGCTACCTCGGCGGCGGGTTGCGCGCTGAAGTGGGGCTCCTGCGCGGCGGTTGGAATGTCTATACAGCCCTGCGCCATGTGCAGAGCCGTTATCGGATCAATCGCAAGGTCGATGCGCAATCGCTCTCCACAGATCGCGTGCTTCTGGGTGTGCGGTTGATGGCGCCGCTGCATGACATGTTGCTGCGACCGACCGTCGGTGCCGCAGCGAGTCTCGGCGCGGGTGAACATTACTATCTGCATCCCGACAGGTACTCACCCCTGACGCTGGGCTGGCTGGCCGAATGCGACTTTACCATTGATCCGCACAGCCCGCTGTTCTTTACCCTGCTCGGCCATCTCGAAGTTACGGATGTGACCCTGCATAACGCGCTCGTGGATTACCGTGGACACCGGCTCCACGTTTGGAATGCCGCGCTGGAATTCGGAACCTACTACCGCTTCTGATCACCACGGGCTGCCCTTAGCATCAAACAACCCGCTCGCGCGGGTTGTTCTACTCTGTACAAACGCGATTCATCAATGAAAACGCGCGGGGTGAGGGCACCCCGCGCGGCGGTATTTATTCTAACTAGCCAACCCGCTCCCGCGGGTTGGATTCGCTCCCGCAGAATCCAGGCTGCGTTAACAAAACCGGCACGCAGGAGCGTGCCGGCTAGTAATACAATAGGAGATCCCAGCTTGCGCGTCTTCGCGCGCGGCAATCAACGGTGGCAGCGTCCCGGATCGAACGTCACGTTCGCAGCTCGCGCGTCTTCGCGCGCGGCAATCAACGGGCCACGACATCGGGTCCAGCGCCGCGGACTGGCGTCAGGTGCGCAACTGGTGAGCGGTGACGTCGCGCGGATTGCGGAGGCTTTCGCAGGCCACGCGTTCCCAGCGATGTACGCGGTCACCCGCCATGCGCACCACCTCCGCCAGTTCGTCGAGATTCTGGAATGGCTTCAGCAGGTAATCGCCGGCGCCGTTCTCCACGCACTCGATCGCCTTCTCAATCGTCGTGTAGGCGGTCATCATAATCACCTGTACCGTGGGCCGCGACTCCTTGATTTCCTTCAACAGTTCGATGCCGGTCATCTGGGGCATGTTGATGTCGAGCAGGGCGACATGGAAACGCTCGGTGCGGATGCGCTCGAGGGCTGTGCGCGGATCGCTGCAGGTCACAACCTCGTAGCCGCGCAGATTGAAAAACGTGTCCAGCGCCCGCAGAATTTCTGCTTCATCGTCTACAATGATGATCCGGTAAATCATGAGGTCCTCACGTTGTGGCGGCCGCGGCTGCCGCGTCCATGCGTTTCAATGTGATAAAAAATGTCGCCCCGTCCCCGCGCCGGCTGCGCACGGTCAGGTCGCCGTCGAAGCGGCGGAGAATGTCGGAAGAAATCGAAAGTCCCAATCCTGTGCCCTCGCCCTGCGCGCGAGTCGTGAAGTACGGGCGGAAAATCTGCGCCTGCGTGGCCTCGTCGATGCCCGGCCCGTTGTCGCTCACGGCGATCACCAGCTCGTGCTCGTCCATCCGCTCGAGATAGACGCGGATCCGCGCCTCGCCCGTGCCGCGTGCCTGCGGCGCGGAGAAACCGAACGCCTCGCACGCGTTCTGAATGAGATTAATGAACACCTGCAGCAATTCCGAGGCTGTCGCTTTGACGGTCGGGAGGCCTTCCGGCAATTCGACAATCAGCTCGACCTTGCCGCGCAACACATGTTTCGTGAACAAAGCGGCCTCGTCAATCACCGCGCTCACCGCCGCGCCGCCGATGGTCTCGTCGTTACTGCGGCCAAAGCTCTTCAGCGTCTCCAGCACCGCCGCAATGCGGTGGCTCGCCACGTCGACGCCGGTAATCGCTTCGTCGATGCGTCCCATCACGTCAGCCAGTGAGAGCGTGCCGATCTTACTCTCGCTGTTGGCCACGGCCTCGCTCAGGCTCGGCTTCAGCGCGTCGAACAGCAATTTCAAATTCGTGGCGTTGACACGGCTGAAGGTGTTCGGATTCTGAATCTCGTGCGCCACGCCCACGGCGAGGTTGCCGATGGTTGCCAGCCGCTCGCGCCGTGCTTCACGCAACAGCGCCTGCTGCCGGTCGGTCACGTCGCGGAGAGCGACGAGAATGTGACCGTCCTGGCTTTCCAGCCGGGTGATCTGGCCCTCCAGCGCCCGTGGCTCGCGATTCAACCGCTCGCGGCAAGCAAAGCTCGTCTGCCCGTCGCGCAACGCCTGCTCCAGGGCATTGGCCAATGCCTGGCCCGGTACGTCGCGCGGCGGCGCGCTGATGCTGTTCTCCAGCGCGGCCACGAGGGGCTGTCCCAGATGTCGCCGTAACGGTTCGGCCGACTCCAGTCCCCAGAGCGCGGCAAAGGCGCGGTTGACTTTGAGCAGTGTCAGGCCGGGATCGACAATCATCAGCGCGTCGGGTAGGCCGTCCAGAATATCGCGCTCGCGATCCAGAACCCGGCGCTGCAGGCTCGTCAAACGGTAATGCTGAATCAGCGATCCCGAATAACGGGTCGGCGGTTGTGCGCAGTCGAGAATCTCGTCCACGCCGAGTTCCGCCAGGTCTTCGCCCGACGGAATCGAGACACAGGTCGTCGCCAGCAAGGTCAATGGCCGTAATTGCCGGGGAATCCGCACCGCGTCGCACAGATCCACCAGCGTCAGGTCGCGCGCCCGGAATTCGTTGATCACAAACAAATGCGGATCGAATTCGTGGATATGCACCAACGCGTCAATCGGGCTGTCCAGCCGCTTGACGCGAAACCGCAACTGCTTCGCCAAGTCCTTGAAATCCGTACACCATCCGGTCTCGGCCGAGAGCAAGAGCACACGGCAGGGGCCGTCTGTGCCGGGGGGCAGCGACGGGAGCGGCAGTCCCGGGGCGGGATAAGTGGCGGTTGCAGTGGTCAAAGCGATGATTTTGCCCGAATTCGAGAAATTAAACCGGGAAACATGCCGGAAAGTGCAAGGACGATGCCAGTGTCTGAAATGTCCTGATCTGAGGCTGTCGCAACGGGACACGGGGATTGAAAACTCCAGCATCCCGGACACCAGTTCCAGCCTTGCGGCGGACCGGAAACAGAATCGCCGTGCGATTTTCGCACGGCGATTCTGTCTGATACCTGTCAGGGATTGACTATTTCGTCACCGTCACTGTCCGCGGGTAGATCGTCACGTAACCCGTGAACACACCGATGACCACGTCCACGAACGACTGCTGTGTCTGGATGGTGTAGTTTTCCGTACCGGCGGCCATGGCCTTCGTATCGACCTCATTCAGCGGAATGAGTCCGAACAGAATGAACCACTGCTTCTTCTCCATCTTCACGCCCGACGATGCTCCACTGCCCACCTGATGTTGAATGGTGTAGCAGCCCAGCAATGAAAAACAGAAAACCAGAATCAGAACAACCACGGCGAATTTCTTCATCGTCCATTCTCCTGTGAAAGTTGGGATTTAACCATCCGATCGACTCGTATACAATCAGCGGAGCATCTCAGAGGTATATGAGCGTCAATGTGATTTTCGTAGAGTGCCGAGCATCGATTCGACGGCATGCACTTCCTGTGGCCACGCGCCGCGCGGTACCGAGACCGCCAGATGCATGGGCCGGGCCACGTCAAGTACATACATGAATTGCACGCGCAGGGAATCCATCGTGTAAACCTGCAGCGCCGGAATGCCGCCGAGAGTCAACCATTCCAGCGACGGCGAACCGGCGTTCGGTCGCGCGCGGAGGGCGTCGCTATAGCGGTTCGCAAAACCGACGAAGTCCTTGCTCTTCCGGTCGTGATCGCGGAAGTGCGAAAAGATCAGCACACCGCCCAGCGAATCATAAAATACTCGCTCCGGCACAATGGCTAAGCCGCTGGTGTCCTGTTCCGCCGCCGCCTGAATAGCAGTCATGGCGTCCGCCGGCGCCTCGATCATTGTGCGCGGCAGCCGGATCTCCATCCCGCTCAAGCCGAGTGACTCGCCCAGCAAAGTCGAATCCACATTGAAGGTAAAATCATGGAATGGACCAGGCGGTTGCCCCGTTCCTTTACAAGACAGCAGAATCAGGAGCGCCGGGACAATGAGGATACGGTGAAATTTGAACATAGTGCTGATCGGTCTCCGAAACCGCACGTGTGCGGACACCGGGTATCTGCCGGATTCTCCGAAGATCAATTCCAGTCAAAAATTAGAGTTAGATGGTCTGCAGAGGACTTCAAACAGGGCAGAACCGTGAAATCAGCGGTGTTTCCACGGAGCCGATGCGACAGCGGCAAATTTATAGCATTCACACGGAAAAAGCAAGATCTATCTAATTGAAACGTGGAATTCTACAGTCTTGAATCGTCTGGCGGAGTGTCACGGCTCTCAGAGTTCGGGAACTCCAGCCCGGATTATCTCGTAACATCCCCGGCATAACTTCAGGGCGAATTTAAGAGAGGCATTGGAGTCTATCGCCCAATGCGCCAGCTCCCCTCTTCCCCGAAACCCCCTGTGTTGTTGTATATCATTTAATATTAAACATGTTACAGCGGCAAACTCGGAACCCATCCGGGGCTATATCCCTCAAGATTTATCTTGACATGTCACCCCCATGACGGTATATTAGACCCGCTCGAATTCCAAGGGCTGATCCCCGATTCGTGGCGGCTTGGCGGCGACAATGATAATCTTCTCAGCCTTTTGCGCGCGATCGCGGGCAGAGGCTTTGCATACGGTGTCAGGCTCATGGAGCTGTACTGAACAGTCCAATCAGGGCCGGGTCACGTTGTAGTTGAGAACAGCAACGGGTTTTTTCGTTCTCCTTGTCTGTGCGAGGATTCGTAAAACCGGAGGAGTTTCATGTCCCCGTCCGCGCCACAGGGCTCCCGGGCTCCCAAGCCGAAGCCCAAATCCGGCGAGCGCAAATCGGTCACTCAAAAGGCCGCTCCGTCCGTGAAAAAAACGAAGACCGCGACTCCTCCCCCGGCTATCGAACGAGTGAAGCCGGCCAAACCGGCAGCGACTCGCGCAGCCGCGCCAGCCGTGCCGGCCAAGCGCCGCACTCCGGACGAAGCCGCGGTCCCAGCCAAAAAAGACAGGGTTATGAAGGCGGAAGAACCGAAAAAGAAACTGCCGAAAACCACCGCGCCGAAAGCCGCTGCGCCGCAACCCGAAGAACCGGTTGCTCCCAGGAAGCATGCGGTTAAGGCCAACGAGGTCGAGCTGCCGCCGAAGAAGGCCGCCAAATCTGCGCCCAAGGCCGATTCCGGGATCCCACCCGTGGCTCCGCGCCGGGGCCGCAAACCCAAGGGCGAGGCTCCGCTGGAGGATGATCTCGACTCGCCCAGGCCCCGCAGTGCGGCGCGCGCCAAGCCGTTCGATCCCACTGAGGAATTCCTCGATGACGACCTGCCCATCGAGGACGACGACGCCCTCGGCGAGGAGATCGAACTCGATCCGCTGGAGATTCCGCTCGAACTGCTGGATCCCGAACTTGTGGAAGTTCCGCGCCCGACGTCGCCCAAACCCAAACCAAAGCCCGTGAAGACCGAGCGCCGGCCGCAGGTCTGTGCCGGGTGCGGTAATCCGTATACCTGGCTCTCCGTCGAACAACTTTGCTTCTCCTGCCTGAAAAAGAAACTTGCCCAGCGGAAACGCGAAGACGAAAGCTACGGCGGCTTCTCCGGCGAAGTGGAAGAGGAAGAAGACAACAGCTAAGCGCGATGACTCTGATTTTTACACGGGCGAACCCACGCGGTTCGTCCGTTTTTTATGTGCCGCACGACGGCCGTTTCGCTCGCCCATGGGCGAGCCGCTGCCGAAAATCGGGAAGATGCAATATTTTTGACAAAACGAACTGACATTTATTGCCGATCAGTCTTGAAGTTGCAAATAATTGTGATCGCAGAAAAGGCGGTGTTTGTATGGGCATTTGGGGGGATTCCTCTGCCGTTAGGGCAAACTGTCCGCAATGCGAGATCTCGACCAAGTCGGACAGCTTGCTCTTGGCCGAACACACAGAATATAGAATACGAAAGCTACCAATGTCAAGCAAAAAGATCATTGTTTTCTATAATGTTGTAATTATTGTGCATTAAATGAACCCATGTTCACACATTTGCAGACCGGGGTGAGAGATAGGAGATTGTGAAAATGGGGTGCGTTCACATGGGAACGAGGGTGAGGAGGCGGATTCCGGGTAGGCCCGCCTGGGTTGAGGTCTCGACTTCGTCGGATCAGGGGACCTGCCTCGGCGGAGGAGACGGAATCGGATTTCGGGCAGGTTAGCGACCTGCCTCGGCGGGAAGGATCGATCGCGACGGCAGCGGACCGGCTGCGGCATTCGCGTTCGGCGATCCCGATGACATCCTGATGATCCAAGCCAGCTACTGGTTCACCCTGTAAGCGCCGGTTCCGTGAGGCGCATTTCAGACGCGGCAGCCGACGGTCACAGTCCGCAGCGAAAGACGATGCGGTCACCACATCGCGGCTCATGAATGGATACAACGGCGCTGTGATTTCCCGGTGCGCGAGATTATGAAGGCTCAAGCCACAGTGTGCTTGAGCCTTTTTTTATTTCGGTCGTGAACGACTTTCTGGCGGGGAAAATGCTCAACCGACACCCGTTCTGCAAAGTGGAACAACGGCTATTCCAGAAATGCCGCGGACCCGCACAACCATAGTGACTATACTTTCTATGCTATTGATAAATAGATTCTTGCAGTGGCGATTTCGAGAGGCTTACTTTTGTTCATCTTTATTCTCATTACAGACTCGAAAGTAGTCAATCCCGTGCTGCGGGCATTTAGCAGGAATCCTCCGAATTGCTGCAATCATGATTAATATTAGCGACTCTTGCGCAGGCAAGGCGCTTGAACTATATTTTGTGTGCATCATGAAGACGTCATAACATATGTATACCATACAGCTATCTTCACCTGAAATTCGGAGCGAAACCATGAAAACGTTTTTGACAGTTTGCAGTTTGCTGACCTTCCTTGTACTGACCGCTTATGCCGGGCAACCGTCCGCCATGACAGCGGATTCGAAACTGGAAATCCAAAATCTCACCGTTCAGATCATTGCCGCAAAGGCCGCCGGCCGCACGCCGGACGCCGCCCTCTACGCCCGCTTGTTTGAGCTGCAGGGTCAATCCCGGACATCGTCGCACTCGCTGGATCAGGGCAATGATGCCTGCCCCGCCACGGTGATTACCGCTCTGCCCTATACAGACACCGGCTCCACCCTCGGCATGGTGGATGACTTCGTCGCGTCCGGCGGCATGGGTGAGGGGCCGGATGTGATTTACGTGTTCATCGCCGCGATCGCCGGCAACTACACCGTGTCCCTGTGCGGCAGCAGTTACGACACCGGCCTGATCATCCGCACCGGCGGCTCCTGCCCCGGCACCACGGAGATCGCCGCCAACGACGATTACTGCGGCCTGAGTTCGCAAGCGTCGTTCTTCCTGAGCGCCGGCACGACCTGCTACGTCATCGTCGATGCCTGCTGCGGCAACAATGCCGGCGACTATTCGCTAAGCATCTCAGCGCCGGTGGCGTCGCCGGGTGATGGCGAATCGTGCGAAAATGCGCTTCCGCTGACTGTTCCCGGCACCGTGACCGGAACGACAGTGGCTTATCTGGATAATTACGACTGGGTCTGCCCGTACACGGGCAGCGTCTCGCCGGATGTCGTTTACAGCTACACCCCCACCGCGGACCAGCGCGTGACGTTTGATCTCGAGCTGTCGGGCTACGACACGAAAATCTACATCTACAACGGCGTCTGCAGCGGCACACCGATCGCCTGCAACGACGACTTCTACCCGGGATTCCAGTCGTACCTGGAATGCGTGGCGCTCTCAGCCGGCCACACTTATTACGTCGTGGTGGACGGTTATTACGGAGCCTCCGGCGAGTATTCGCTCGTGACGACCCTTTGCACCGTCAGCGAATGCACCGCGGCTGAACCGCAGGACGGACGCGTGTGCAACCTGGCCGGTGGCCCGATTCTGGACGTCACCCCGAACACCTTTACCATTACTGTTCCGTTGCAATACCACATCACGGACGTGAATGTGTCCTTTGACTTGGATCACACCTCCCTTTCGGACCTCGCGATGTGGCTGACGTCTCCGGGGGGTACCGACGTAGCGCTCGTGTCCCGCGAAGCCAACGGCGACGAGATGATCTGCACCACCCTGGATGACGAAGCGTCCGGGCCGCTGACCAGCGAACCCTACAGCGGATCGTTCACGCCGTACTCGACGCTGTCGGTTTTCGATAACACAAACGCCGCCGGTGACTGGACATTCACCATTGCCGATGTCGCAGGGTGGGATGCCGGCATACTCAATTGGGTCTGCCTGACCTTTGAGTATGACTACATCCTGGCCGTGGAACTGGCGAACTTCGCGGCGGTGTCCGGCGACAGCCGCGTTACCTTGAACTGGCGGACGGCGTCCGAGAGCAATAACGACCGGTTTGACATCGTGCGGGACGGCGAGGTTGTGACGCAAATGGATGCCCTCAATCTGGCCACGGGCGCAGACTATTCCTGGACCGATCGGGCTGTGACGAACGGCACTACCTACAGCTACACGCTGGTGGCCGTGGACAACCTGGGCGAGCGCACGACGCTGCGCTCGGTAGCGGCCACGCCCGCCACAACCGCAACGGGCATGGCGACGGAGTACGCGCTCTACCAGAACTACCCGAATCCCTTCAACCCGACCACCACGATCGCCTTCGACCTTTTGGAAAGCGGGCTCGTGAGCCTGAAGGTCTATAACCTGATAGGCCAGAATGTGGCGACAGTGCTGAACGGCACGATGGGCGCGGGCCATCATTTAGCGACCTTCGATGCGCGGAACCTGCCCTCGGGCCTGTACCTCTACCGCCTCGAAACCAACGGCTTCAGCGCGGAAAAGAAAATGCTGCTCATGAAGTAGCCCCTCCCCTACCTCCACGAAAGCAGGGGCCGACTCAGAAGTAACTGGGTCGGCCCCTTTGTTTTCGGGATTCGGGGTGTTGTTGAACAGGCGACGGGAAGAGAGACAGGGGCGGGGATCAGGCCAGAGACGGTGCTGTCGCGACGGAAGTAAGAACCCACCCCCATCCCCCTCCGTCAACGGGGGGGGATGTTATTCCCCAGCTTGCGCGAAGCGCGCGGCAATCATGGGCGTCAGCGCCATCGGGTCCAGCACCGCGTGCTGGTTGATAAGGAGGGGATTATTTCTTACATTGATTTAAATGCACCCTCCATTTTCGGGAAATCTATGACAGATCTGGAGTTGGTGGCGGCGGCATGGGAGGCTCGCCAGCAGGCGCGTGCTCCGTACTCCCGCTACT
>CAVTJX010000004.1:0-47858 GCA_963735175.1 uncultured bacterium
TCGCCAAGGGCCGCTTCCGCGAGGATCTGTTCTACCGGCTGTATATTCTGCCCGTGAATGTGCCGCCGCTGCGCGAACGGCTGAACGATATTCCACTGCTGGTGCGGCACTTCTTAAACAAAGGCCGCAAGACGCTGGGCGGGCCGTCGGGGATCACGCCCAATGCGCTGCGCTTTTTGATGACGGGCAGTTGGCCGGGCAACGTGCGCGAACTGGAGAATGTGATCATGCGCGCGCGGGTGGTGGCGACGGGGCCGCGCATCGAGCGCGAGGATCTGCTGGCCCCGGCCAATTCCAGCGGCGAGTTGAAAGGCCCGCCCGATTTAAGCTGGGACGCCGCCGAGCGCGACCACGTGCTGCACGTGCTGTCGCTCTGCGAAGGCAACAAGAGCCAGGCCGCTAAAGTCCTCGGCATCTCCCGCCGCTACCTCTATTACCGCCTCGAGCACTGGGAGACGCTGAAGAAGCTGGGGCGATGAAGCGAACGATGAACGGAATTCGTTTGCAGGGGCTGATTGCATCGCCCGCTCATCACATATGCCCTTGTAGAAATTTCGACCGAGCCGGGTTGGCGGTATTCCTCACCTTTCTAACGTCGGCCTCTGGCCGTCAATCGGAATAGGTTTGAACGCAACATCATCAAATACTCAATTCGGTACAGGATTTTCTAACCCGATGACGGCCAGAGGCCGACGCTAGAAAATAAATAGCTTGCCGCGAGAATAAAAATTCCTAGCGTCGGCCTCCGGCCGTCAGTCTTCTAGAAGGAGGAGCCTGTGCAGCACATTCCCGAAAATCGTCAGGGATCCGACCTCACGTTTTTTGTGAATGCCGCTCTCTGGCACCGCCAACCGATATTTGCTGATCCGCGGGCGGCGCAGATCGCAATGGATTCGTTGCAGCATTTGCGGCAGTCCGGCGAGATCTGGCTCTATGGCTTCGTCATCATGCCGGGCCATGTGCATCTGCTGGTGCATCCTCTCCCTCCGCAAACGCTGCCGAAGATCATGCGCCGCTTCAAGACATGGGTAGCACACGAGCTTGAACAAGGGCTCGATCTGGGACAAAGGATATTTCTCGAAGGTAGTGGTTGATCGGGAAATGTTGCGAAAGGCTCTCCACTACATCCACGAAAATCCGGTCGTCTCGGGGCTGGCACCAGATGCAGGTGATTATCCGTGGTCGTCGGCCGTCGATTGTTCTCGGCGGGACGCCTTGGAATTGGTAGATCCTTATTGACAGACTGACGGGCGGAGGCCGACGCTGAAAATAAAGGGGTGGATTATTATCGGCGGGACTCTCTCGAGTCGGTGGATCCCTATTGACCGACTGACGGACGGAGGCCGACGCTAGAAATTTTAACGCTAGAAACTTGATGTTTACTTCTATCGAGTGCAATGCCTGATTCTCCCTCCTCACAAAATCTGAAGGCGCGGCTCAGCGAGTGGACCGTGATTGCGCGCGGGAATCTTTCCGTGTGCTACCGGGCGCGTGACGCGGCGCTGGGGCGGACGGTGTTCGTCAAGACGCTGGGCGCGCCGTCGGAAACCGAGCCCGATCTGCGCGCGCGCTTTCTGCGCGAGGCGCGGGCGGTGGCGCGGCTCGATCATCCCAACCTCGTGCGGCTCTACGAATTCGGCGAGGATGGGGAACTCGGGCTGTTCATGCTGCTCGAGTGGATCGACGGCACGACACTGGCCGCGCATCTGACGCAGCACGGGCCGCTGGGCGCGGAGGAACTGATGCGGCTGGCGGCGGATCTATTCGCTGGGCTGGACGCGCTGCACGCGGCGGGTGTGCTGCATCGCGATTTGAAACCCGAGAACATTCTGCGCCGCAGCGACGGGAATTATAAAATTTCGGATTTCAGTCTGGCGGCGATGCGCGACGAGCCGCGGCTGACGCATCACAAAGCGATTGTCGGCACGCCCGCCTATATGGCCCCCGAGCAGGCGGCGGGACGAGCGGCGGACGAGCGCGGCGATCTGTTTGCGGCGGGCGTAGTACTCTACGAAGCCGCCACGGGCAACAATCCCTTTGCCGCCGAGGACGTGATGGAGACACTGCGTCGCATCCGCGGCGCGGAACCGGACTTTAATCACGCCAATCTTAAAGCTTTGCCCGAACCGCTGCCCGGATTGATCCGCAGTTGCCTCGAAAAAAATCCGGCGGCGCGGCCCTCGGGCGCGCGTGCGGCGGCGGCCCAACTTTTACCATTGACGCCGGTCGTGATCGCGCGGCGGCACAATCCGCTGACTCCCGCGCGGACGCTGGGAGCCGCCGCCATCGTGCTGGCCGCGGTGATTGGCGCAGTGCTGCTGCAACGCTCACCGCTCCGGTGGCACAACCCCGCGGCGCTTCCGGAGACGCCCACGCAGGGCTTTCCCGCCGTGCGCGATACGGTCGTCGAGAGTGTACCCACTGACAGCAGTTTGCGCGACGAAAGCGAACTCCATGATTCGCTGTCTTCGCCCGCGCTGCTGAAGAAACCACCCGTCCGCGAGGCGACAGCGGTAACGCGGGTCGATTCGACGGCGCGCGCGCCGGCGGTCGCGGAGAGCGCGGAGGTGTGGCTCGACATCGAACCATGGGCGACGGTGGATTTTCACGGCGCGCGCCTCGGAACCTCGCCGCTCCGCGCGCCCTTAAAGCTGCCCGTGGGGAACCAGACGCTGGGTTTTCAAAACGCGTCGCTGCCGCGTATCGAGCGCGAATTTGAGATTCGCCCCGGCAACGCGCGGTTCGCCGTGCGCCTGCTGGAAGCCGTCGTCACACTGCAACTTGATGTGGAACCGTGGGGCGACGTGCGCCTCGACGGCGAGGACGTGGGCACGACGCCGCTCGCGCAGCCGCTGTTTTTCCTGCCGGGCCGCCACACGCTGAAGATTTCGCACGGCGAGTTGCCTGCCGTCGAGCGCACCTTTCAAACGCGCGGCGGCGATACGCTGGTGGTGCATGTGAACCTGTATCAATCCACCTGGGATGTCAAAACCCTGTGAAGCACCTTGGCCCGATCATTTTGTTGCTGTTGTTTTTCGCGCCTGCCGGTTGGGCCGGGGATTCGCTGCGCGCGGCGGTGGATTCGGCCTTTGCGCGCGGGCAGTATGAGCAGGTGGAATTGCTTGCGCTGCGCCATGTAAATGATTTGATCACCCGGCCCGTGGAAACGCGCGTCGCGGTGAATCTCACCACGGGCTACGCGCTGATCATGCTTGGCCGTGAAGCCGACGCCGAAGGTTATTTCCGGCGCGCGCTGGATGCCGATCCAGCCACGCGGCTCGATCCCGTACGCATCAGTCCCAAGTTCCGCCGCGTATTCGATACGGTGAAAGCGGCCTATCACCCACCGCAGAAAACGCCGCCGGTTTCGCCTGCACTTCGATTCGCCGGGCCGCGCACGGGTTCGGTGCTTGGCAACCTCGTCCTTCCGGGCTGCGGACAATTTCTGGAACAGCGGCGCATGCGTGGCGCGCTCTGGGCAGGCGCGGAATTGACGCTGGCGGGTGTGTTCGTGTGGAGATTGCAGGAAAGCCGCCAGTCGCGCGACGCCTACGTGAAAGAAATGGACCGCGCCAAGGTCCACTCCGCCTACGAGCAGTATGCCCGCGATTATACGACCGCGTGGGCGGTGGGAATCGCGGCGGGCACCGTGTATCTTGCTTCACAGGTCGATCTGGCATTACTGCGGCACGCCGTGCCGCTGGAGGTAGGTGCCGTCCCGCTGGAATCCGGCGCCGGCGTGGCCCTGACACTGCGCTGGTGATTGTCTAAGCCATGCACGTATTTGTTTACGGCCGTGACAGACGGGGCGAAACCCCGGAATGTAATATCAAGAATGTCCTTGAGTTACAAGCGGGTGCGGATGTTGCTTTAAGTAGTTAACAACAACCGCCGTCCAAACACCTTTGTTGGCCGAAGACTGCACGCTTTGATCTACTCAAGGGGAGGGGAATCATGACTCGATGGCTTTGGACCGGGCTCTTGTGTTTGCTGTGCGCGGGAAACGCCCTGGCAACACTTTACGCCGTACCCGCGAGTTGGAACTTCGGGTCGGTCGAGACCGGACACGAGGAAATGCGCTGGGTGATGATTGCCCAGAACGGTCCGGAGCCGGTGGAAGTGAGCGGGATCGTGACGGGAACCGGATTCAGCGCTATCCTGCCGATTCACTTCATCCTGCAGCCGGGAGATTCGGGAATATTTGTGGCTGTGGTATTCAATCCCCCGGAGCCCGGAGTCTACACCGGCACACTGCAACTGTTCACCACGGATCCGGCGCGACCGGATTTGGTGGTTTCACTCATGGGCGAAGGCATGCTCGCGCCGATGGACCCGTTCATCCTGCTGGATTTCCCGCGGGACGATGAATGGATCGCGGAGTTGCCGATTACGTTTCAATGGGAGTTGCTGGAAGGTCCCGGGACACAACGGCGAGTTTTACGCTGTGGATCCGCGCGCTTACCCCGGATTCGAATCAGCCTGCCGGTCCTGTATTCCACCGGAACGGCCACGTCGTATGTGCTGAACGATCCTTCGTACGGTGAAGGCCGTTACCTGTGGTGGGTGACGGCCGTGTGGTCCGGCGGCGTGCTGCAATCGCCGATGCGGCTTTTGCAGATTGGCGAACTTCCTCCCCGCCGCCGGTCTTTGAATTGCTCTCGCCGGAAAACGAGGCGACGATCACGCTGCCGAATGGGACGTTTGTGTGGTCAACATTGCCGTATCCGAACGTTCCCGCGCAGGCCTGCGTTTACCAATTGTGGGTGATTCCCGCGGACAGTGTGAACGGTGACGACGTGCCGCTGTCGGTGTCGACGGCAGACACCACGGTCACGGTGGATTTGAGCGCCTTCGAGGGACAAGACCGCTGCTTCTGGTTCGTGATCGCGCATCTCAGTAACGGCGTCGACGTGGGGACCAACAGCATGCGCTCGTTCCATGTGAGTGGAGCGCAACAGCCGGCCGCCGTTGACGAATCTCAAGCCCACGTAGCGACGGCGTTCGGCATTGCCTCGGCCGCGCCGAATCCGTTCAATCCGGAAACGCGGATTACATTGACGGTGCCACTGGCCGGACAGGTTACGGCTGACGTGTTTGACGTGTTAGGCCGTCACGTGGCGACGCTGGTGGACGGACCGCTGGCCGCGGGCGAGCACACGCTGACCTGGCGTCCTCATGGCCCGGCGGGATTGTATCTCCTGCGGGTGCAGGATGCGCGAGGCGCGAGCGACGTGCGCAAACTGTTCTTCATCAAGTAGCGGAGTCCGGCTCTGTGAAATGGATGGTAATCCCATGAAACGCGTGTTGATTCTGCTGCTCAGCCTGGCGGCGCTGCTGGCGGCGCGGGCGGATTCAGCCTGGGCCCAAGGCGGGCTTAGCGGTCTGGTGCGGACAGACACTACGGGCGCGGGCGAATCGCTCGTGGGCGTGACCGTGCGCGTGAATCTGCTCACGCAGGCAAGTATCACCGGCTATGGCGCCCAGACCGTCAGCACCGCGCAGGGTTTCGTCTTTACCGACTTGCCGCCGGGAGTGTATACGGTCATCGCCGCGGTCATTGGCGAAGGTTTCAGCACGGACGTGGTGGAAGTGCTGAATGCCAACACCACGGTGGTGGACTTGCTGCTGGGCCAGGGTCTCGGCACCGGTCCCGTGCAACCGACGGTGCTGGTGGAGGGGATGGTGCTGGTCGAGCAGGATTCACTCACAGGATTCACGCAGTACCTGCTGGGCGTGGGCGTGGACTCCGCGCCCGCGTACCGGCTGCTGCTGGGCCCCGCGTCCTACGTTCCCGTCGACTCCGCGGTCGTGCGTCCCCGGCACGGAGAAGCGGCGCTGATCGGCGGGCGGTTGTTCAGTTACAGCGAACCGCCGATGATCGTTGTGAACACCATCAATCATTATGTCTGGCGCGACATCTTCGATCCGGGCCACGGCGGAACCGGGAACGGCTTATACTCCGGGCTGCAGTGTGATCCGACGCTTGTGCGGGTGGAGCTGACCGGCACGATCGAGGATCAACTGGCCGTTGACTCGTCGATGTATTCGCTGGGTGGAACGCTGGATTCCATCTCGTACATACTGGACTTCGGCAGCGAGCAATTTCACCGGCCCAATACCCCGGCGCGGCCCGTGGACAATGACGCGCTGCACATCGTGGGCGGATGGACAGATTGCGCCGGATCGCCGCAACCGCGGATTCTGGTCTACGAAATCAACGGGCAACTGTGGCGCGTGCCGGGCGATACCTGGGGCCTCGAATCGCTGGTGTCGACATCGCTGGAACCGGCCGCGCCGCCGGTCTCGTATCTGACCGCCGCGAACTATCCGAATCCCTTCAACGCGCAAACGACGATCCGCTTCAATTTGCCGGCAACAGGGTACACGCGCTTGACGATCTACGATCTGACTGGCCGCGAAGTCGATCGCTTGCAGGACGGCATCCTGCCCGCAGGCGTATACACGCGCACCTGGGACGGCGCGGCGCGCGCTTCGGGCATCTACTTCTACGCCGTCGAACTGGAGCGCGAGCGCTTCGTCGGACGCATGGTGCTGCTCAAATAACCAGCGTGCGACGCTGGACCCGGTGGCGCTGACGCCCTTGCTTGCAGCGCGCACAGACGCGCAAGCCGGATTCTCGGATCGCCGTTTGAACATCAAAACCGCCGCGCGGGGTGCCCTCACCCCGCGCGGTTTTTTGGGGCGAAAAGTTACAACTGGCCGCGCGGCGGGGGGATCGAAAAGTGAGGGAGTCTCACCAATTTCCTGCCAGTGGCGGGGTGGTTTGCAGAGGTTAAGTGCCGGACATGCGGCCAGATCACAAAATGCAGGCTGCGGATTATTGCCGACCCCATTATCCACTGCGTGTGAAATTGGGGCAATTTGTAGAAATCGTGCCGCGATCCCTTGCATCTGTGTTCGCATTTCCCGACCTTTTCGCATACCCTCTGCTGCCGCGCTCATCATCCCGAAAGATACTCATGCGGATCCGGCTGCTTGCACTTCTGCTGCTCGCATTCTTCACCGCGGCTTTTGCCGCTGTGCCTTCGTCTGTGTACTTCGTGGAGAACGAAGGCCAGTGGGGCGGCGATTTCCGCTTCCGCGCCGCGATTCAAGGCAGCAGCGCGTTTGTGACGCACACCGGCCTCGTGCTCGACCTCCGAGCAAAGGATGAAGGCGGAAGGATGAAGGATGAGGAAGAGGGCAGGGTGAGCATTCATTCCCACCCGTTGACGGGGGGGCAAGGGGGGGTGGATCTGTCCGTGGGCATGTACTGCGCCTAACGTTTTTAGATGCAAGCCCTTGCCCGGAAATGGTGGGATTGGACAAGCTGGCGAGCTACAGCAACTACTTCCTCGGGCGGGATAGCGGCCGGTGGAAGAGCCGCGTGGGGCATTATCAGCGGGTGCTGTCGCAAGAGGTCTGGCCGGGGGTGGATGTAGAATACATACTGAAGCCCGGGGGGGTGGAGCTGGTTTACCATCTGCAAGCCGGGGCCGATCCGGCGCAGATTCAGATTCAGATCGAGGGCCTGTCTGCGCCGTTGACCTTGGATGCCACGGGCAACCTCATGCTGCCAACCTCCCTCGGCCCGCTCGTCGAGCAAGCCCCCACAGCTTTACAGTCTGGCCGTGCTATTGCCTGCCGCTACCGCTTGACCAGCGATTCCACCTACAGCTTCAGTCTTGACGGTTACGTTCCACAGCAGGAATTGGTGATAGATCCGTTGCTCTACAGCACGTTTCTCGGGCCTACCTGGGATGGGATTGATGAATTCCAGATTGATCCGCGCGACCAAACCCTTGTGGTGGCAGGATCCACCTTTTTCCAGAATTTCCCCACCACACCGGGAGCATATCAGGACTCGTTAATGGGCTTGGGTAACCATACGGATCTCTTCATCACCCGCTTTGCGCCCGATGGCCGCACGCTTCGCTTCAGTACATATCTTGGCGGCATGGATGAAGAGGATTTGGCCGCATTGCACATCACCCCTGACGGCGAGATTTGCGTTGGCGGCTATACTCTCAGTAATGACTGGCCCCTGACTAATGCTGCCGTGGATACCGTCTTTGCCATTTCGTTTGATGGTTATTTCTGCCGGTTGTCCGCTGATGGCGGCGACCTGCAATACAGCACCTTCTGGGGGCACTATGTTGAAGAACTGAATTCCTATGATAACGGTTGGCTATACATCTGCGGTCGTGCGGCGACACCGGATTTCTATACAACCCCCGATGCACTGTTCCCCGAGTTTCCGGGCTTTGAACAGGCATTCATCACGGTATTCGATCCCGTTCTGTCACAAATCCTCTATTCCACGTACTTTTCCGGCGCTGGCACCATTGGGTTTGGCCAAATAGTGGTGCTGGAACCCATGCGAGTCTGGATTACGGGAAGTACGAGCAGTGGCGGAATTCCGATTACCGCGAATGCTTTGCAACCGGAGATGGAGTATACCCACCCGTCGTTCCTGGCGAGATTAGATTTGGGGGAAGGGCTCGTTGAATACTGTTCCTATTTCGGCGGCAGCTTAGAAACCATAGTCACTACGTTATTGCCCTTGACGGATGACCGCCTGCTACTATCCGGCTGGACCCGCTCCCCGAACTTTCCGGTCACCCCGGGAGCCTATGATACGACCCATTCGATAACCCGCAAAGCGTTCGTCACCGATCTCACGCTTCCGGCAACGGTAGAACGCAGCACGTTGTTCGGCCTGGGGCAATACACCGGCTTTATCGGGGTTCCCTCCCGGGCCGCCATCCTGCCGGCAGACAGCAGCATTATCCTCTGTGGTTCCGCCCAGGGACCCGGCTTTCCGGCTACACCCGACGCCCTGGATTCGGTGACGGGTCCCGAGTGGCCCGACGCCTACTTTGCCGTGCTCTCGCCAGATCTTTCCACACTCCGCTACAGCACCCTGCTGGGCGGCTATGAAAAAGATGACTTCCGCGCAGTGCAGATTGCTCAGGACAACACCATCTGGTTTGCAGGCATGAGCGAATGCGTCAACTTTCCGGTCACGCCGGATGCCTTTCAGCATCAACAGCTCGGTTGGGGCGATGGCGTGCTCTGCCAGTTTTCGTTACCGTGGATTGACGCTGCCGCTGATCCACTCATCCTTCATCCTTCATCCTTCATCCTTTCCGCTTATCCCAATCCGTTCAACAGCACGACGGAAATTCGCTATGCGCTGCCGCGTGCGGGGCATGTCTTGTTAAAGGTTTATGACGTGCTGGGGCGGGAGGTGGGTGTGCTTATCGATGCGGTGAGGGCGGCGGGGGAACAGCGCGCGGCATTTGATGCGAGGGGGCTCGCGTCGGGGATTTATTTTGTGCGGCTCGATGGCGGGGGGATGAGGGTGACGCGGAAGGTGTTGTTGGTGCGGTAGGGGCGCGATTGCATCGGCACGCGGGCGGACACATCGGTCCGCCCCTACGAAAAGAAAAGAGGACATGACATGTCATGTCCCTACAAGAATCGGATGCGGGCGGTTAGCAGACCACCCCGACAGCGGAACGGATGCGGGCGGACGCGTGGATTTGGGGCGCAGAGAATGCCGCGCGCGGTTTATTTCAGGAGCACCCGTTTGGTGGTATAGTCATTCTCGAAAGTTAGTTGCGATCTTGGAGCCGGATTCCGGCCGGGTTGCGGAGTACCTTAACCCGGCTCGGCGTCAAACACCACAACTTGCTTTCAGAGAATGATTATACGAGCCCAGCAAGCTGGGCGCTACAGGTGGTTGGCGATTCATGATCTATAGAAAAGGCTGTCCCGGTGGCGGGGCAGCCTTTTTGTTGACTGAAGAAGCCGGACGCTTACGGGACGACGGAACGCACTTCGTAGAAGCGGCGGTCGGCGGCGAGTAGCGCGCCGGGATCCGTCATGACCGTATCCGTCGTGGCGCCCACGAAGGTCGTAAACGGTCCGGCCATACTGGCGGCGCTGTAGACGTTGTAGAGCGGCGCGCCGACGCCATTCCAATGCAGTTGAACGTCGCTACCCGCGCAGTTGATGACGGCCACCGGCGGCCACAGCGGGAAGCCGCTGATGCGGATCAACCGGTTGCCGGGACGGGCGTTGGCAATCAGGCTGTCATCCTCCAGCGACCAATCGTCGAGACAGGGATCGTAGAGATAGGAGCGGTGGCTGCGGGGGCTGTTGGTGTCGCGGCCGATGGCTTCGCAGTTGCCCACTTCAAAATTCGACACGAACACGAAAAACTCGGGAACGTTGATCACGCGCAGGCTGCCGGCCGCGTCGCGGGTGATCGCTTCCGCCCAATTGGTTCCCGCCGGGGAGCCGCCGATGTCGTTGCCGATGGACCCTGTGATGCCGTCAAACAAGAGGGATTGCGGCGTTCCATCCGGACCGTCCGCCGCATAGACGCCGTAATAAAACGGTGTGTGGCGGGCGTCGGGCAAACTGCGCGACAGCGCGAAGCGCGCTTCGGAGAGAATGTAGGGTGTGGGGAACGGTCCGAATTTCACCGCCCACTGCGCCGCGATGCCATCCTCGTCCTCGATCCACGTATAGCTCTCCGCCGTCCCGTCGTCGTAGGCCGTTTCCGTACCCCAGAGCGCGCCGACGTCGAAATCTTCCTCCGCCGTCGTCGTCGCCAGGCCGAAACCGTTGACGGCGCGCAGGAAGAGGCGATACGAACCCACCGCCAGCGGCCCGATCGTCGCCGCAAATTCATCCGGATTTCCGGTGGCCGCCAGTAAGACGGAGTCGTACGTCATCGCGGTGGACAGGCGATAGAACGCCCGTGTCTCCACCGAAAACGCGGCGTCCGTCGCCAGTGCCGTCACTGTGCAGAGGCCGGGCGTCTGGTCGTGCAGCGGATCATGCACCACCACGGGCGGCGTATGGCCGCTGAAGATTTCAAAACTATTGTCGCAGACATCCGCGATGGCGGGCAGACTGTCACTGCGGACGCGCACGCGCGCGGCCGTCGTCAGATTCGACGGGATCGTCCAGTCCTGGGAACCGCTGTTGGCAACCCCAGCGGCGATGAGTTGCCACGAACCCGCGGGGTAATCGAGATTGTAGTCCAACGACACCGTCCCCGGAACATAAGCCGAAGTCCAGATGATCGCGTGGTTCTCGCCGAATATCAGGCGCTCGCCGCCGTTGGGCGATAGCACCATCAGGTAGGGTGTGCCCAGGGTGAAGTCCGCGCTGGAGGTATCGCCGAACGCAGTGTGAACCACGCCGCTGATGCGGATCCGCGCCGTGGTCGTGACGGGGCCGGTCGCC
Source organism: uncultured bacterium (assembly GCA_963735175.1). GTDB lineage: Bacteria > Electryoneota > RPQS01 > RPQS01 > RPQS01 > CAVTJX01. The sequence continues at coordinate 11,263 of CAVTJX010000004.1, forward strand.
GTCCAGGTATGAACGCCGGTGTTGGGGACGCTCGCCGCCAGCAGGTACCACGCGCCACCGGGATAGCTGCGGCACAATTCCAACTTCATGTTTTCGTCCATCCCGACGGAACTCCACGTGATCGTCTGCGGCACACCAATGCCCCACCCTTCGCCGCCGTTCGGAGCGCTGAGCGTCACGGAGCGTTCGCCCAGCGTAAAGTTGGCGTCCGACAGATCGACCAGCGCGCCATTATTTACGGCGGTGATGCGCACGCGCGCGTTAGCCGTCGGCGCGCCGCTCACGGTCCAGGCATACGTTCCCGTGTTCAGCGCGGCGGCGCTGATCGTCGTCCACGCGCCCGCGGGATAGTTGGTGTTGATTTCGATTTTCACCCAGTCATGCACATTGCCGCAGGACCAGCGGATGGTGTTGACGTCGCCCGGCACCCAGCCTTCGCCGCCATTGGGGATGCTCAGGGCAAAGACGGGCTTGCTGGTGGGATGCGACCACATGCCACGTCCGTGGGTGGCCACGCGCAAGAGGCCGGTGGTGCGCTGCAACTCCATGTCGTCAATCCGCGCCGCGGGCAAGCCCTGGCCCATGATCTGCCAGGTGGCGCCGCCGTCGGTGGTAATGTAAGCGCCGATGTCGCTGGCCGCGTAGAGCGTGGTGGGCGTGTTCATATCGACGAGGATGTCCTGGAACGGCACATTGGGCAGATTGCCCGAGATGTTCGTCCAGGTCGTGCCCGCCGTCGTCGATTTGAAAACGTGGCCGCTGGTGGCGAAGCCCGAGATCGTACAGTAAACGACGTCGGGCGAGAACGGATCGGCCGTGATCCGCGGAATCCACGCTCCCGGCAGGTTGCCGGTGACGTTGGTCCAGACGCCGCTGGCGCTTTCGTAGCGCTGCATCGTGCCGCTGTTGCCCATGTAGATCCGTCCGGGAACCATCGGCGAGGCTTCGAGCACCTGCATACTGCCCGTGGGCAGCGTCGCCCCGAGTTGCGCCCACGTGCCGCTGCGGCCCTGGTTGGTGGATTTCCAAACCATGCCATTGGTGGTCGTGGTATAGAGCACGAGGTGATTAAACGGATCGAGCAGCATCGGCGTCACCCACGCGCCGTCGCCGGTAATGCCGGAGTTGATACTCGAAAATGTCGAACCGCCGTTGTCGCTGCGCTGGCGCGAACCGTTCTGATACTCGGCATAGACGACGCTGTTGGTGGTGTAGTCGACGATGCAGTAGGCGCCGTCGCCGCCCATCGCCTTGTCGTGATTCAAACTGCCACTGTACTTGAACGTGCCGTTGTCCTGCGTGCCGCCGAAGGCCAGCAGGGTGTCCAGCGTGGCGTTGCCCATGGCGTAATACTGGAAGGTGACGAAGCCGTTGTTCTTCTCCGTCCAGCTCGTGCCGCCGTTGGTGGACTTGAAGATGCCGCCATCGGTGGCTTCCCACAGCTCGGTGGTACTGCCCGGCTTGAAATAGGTGTCGTGGTGGTCGGCGTGCACGTACTGCGGATTGCCGAAGCTGTAGCTCCAGTAAGTCAGGCGCGTCCACGAGACGCCGCCGTCCGTGGAGCGGTGGAGGTCAATGCCCGAGGAGTAGATGGTGTTGGGGTCGTCGGGCTTGACAGCGATCGTCATGTCGTACCACGACTGGCCGCCGTAATGGTTCATGCCCGCGGGTGAAACCTGGGTCCAGGACAGGCCGTTGTCCGTTGACTTGTAGATGGCGTAAGTGCCCTGCGTGTTCTGGTTGCCCACGCCGGCGTAAACGATACTCGAATTGGACGGCGCGAAGGCGAGCACGGTGCGGCCCATCGAGTCTGCGGGAATGCCGGTGTTCGTGCGCGTCCAGTTGAGGCCGTTATTGGTGGAGCGGAAGATGCCGTTGTTGCTGCTGCCCCAGGGGTAGCCGGGCGCGGCCAGCAGCGTGTCGGGATGCAGCGGATCGCGCACCAGCTCTTTCACGTCGCCCGAGAGTACGGAGGAAAACGACGTGCCGCCGTTGGTGGAGCGGTAGAGCGCGCTGTTGGTCGAAGCCATCACAATCGAGCTGTTACGCGGATCGATGTTGAGACAGAGGATGCTCTGCCCGGCGCTGTAATTGTAGTTCAGTCCGGTGGTATTCCACGTGGCGCCACCGTCGGTGCTCTTCAAAAGGCCGATGCCCTTGACGGCGTCGGAATTGTAATAGCCCTCGCCCGTGCCGAGGTACATGACGAGCGGGTTCAGCGCGTCGATCTCAAAGCAATCGACGGCGAGGTTGGCGAGCTGGTCCGTCATCGGGTACCAGTTGTCGCCGGAGTCGGTGGAGCGGAACAGGCCGCCGCTGACGGAGCCCGCGTAGATCGTGGTGGGCGTAGTGGGATGGAAGCGCACAACGCGCGAGCGGCCGCCGTGGTTGAAGGGGCCGAGGTTGGCCCAGGTTTCGTCGAGCGCGCCGTAGCAGCTCATGCGGCCGCGCTGCTCATAGGCTTCCCAGAGCGCGCCCAGGCGGATGTCACCGCTCGGCCAGCCGCGCTGCAGCAAGTCCCATTCGTGACGTTTGTACGCCTTGTAACCGCTGTGCGGAGGCCACTCGGCTTTACTTTCGTAGTAGGCCTTGGCGGCGCCCATCTGCGCCCACGCGTTCACAACACGCCGATCGACATTGCTCTCCGTGGCAAACGGCGAGTGCGACACCAGAAATGCCGCGGCGATCACCAGCACGACGGCGCCGATTCCCGAAATCCCATAGCGTGTTTTCATGTACCAGCCCTTTAATCGTAAAGGTCGGATAGACCGTGTCCGCAGACTTCATGGTTCGATGCGGATCGCGGGGCGGAAAATAGTCTTTTACCGCAGCAACTGTGCCAGCGCCTGGGAAGTCAATCTCAGTGGTGCCCGGTGCCAAAATTCACCATGAACTGCAGTAAGGTACATTTCAAATTCTCTAAAATCAATAGACAGCGCTCATTTCCCAAAGTTTCCGGCTATTTCAGAAAATTTGCATTAAAGGCTTATTTTCCAATTAATTAGCAGGATATGCACGGTGTCAACACCCGTGCTTTGGCTGACAATCGAAACCATCGATCATCCGATCATCGCTGTGCCCCCAAACAGCACGATGCGTCGCCTTCCCAGATCCGCCTCGCAGGAGCCGTACTTCCACAGGAGTCTAAGACCGGATCGGGCCGATTAACACGCCCGCGCAAGGCTATCGAGTTTCATATAGCATCACCGTGCCGTGCACTCCCCGTGTACTGCTGTCGGCATCATCCGGCAATGCAGAGATTTCAGGCCCTTAAAAAGCCCGGGCGGTTGCTCCGGGCTCTTTTGACCAGCGGCAAGAAATGTCATCCATAACGCGGGTCGTCGTCCTCGACGGACGGTACTCCATGGAAGACCTCGCGCAGCGAATCGTACTGCATGGGCGAAAGGGTGGGCAGCAAGATTTCGGCGACGCTCAGATCGTCAACGTGCGTCAAATCGGGCGGTCGAGGGAGGACACGTCTCATTCGCGCGGCTGCCGATTTGAAAATATTTTTCAAGCGGGTCTGATAATCTCTTTCAATTGTCGTCCGGAAAGCTTATGTTTGTAGTTTACAAACAAGATGTTAAATTACGGCCCAGGGCTTGCTAAGGTAACCAGTGCGGTTGGGAAATCCACCGCTTCATATGAAAACTGTTGGACCGTTTATCCCCATAGCGAAAGGTTAGAATCTCATGCAAGGCTTTCTGAAAACCGTTCTGATTGGCGCCGCTGCGCTACTGTCTGTTTCCGCCGCCTTCACCGACGGACCGGCCTGTAACATGAACCACGCCGCCGCCGGTGTGGGTACCGTGGCCGCAAATACCGGCGACGCCGTCGCTGCCGCTCCCGCCGCCGAAACGAAAAGCGCGTATCCGCTGGACGTTTGCATCGTCACCGGCGAGAAACTCGGCGCGATGGGCGATCCCGTGGTGAAAACCTACGAAGGCCGCGAAGTGCAATTCTGCTGCGCCGGCTGCATCAAGGACTTTGAAAAGAACAAAGCCAAATACATGAAGAAGCTTGACGAGGCGATGATTCTCAAGCTAAAACCCAGCTACTCCGTCACAACGTGTGTGGTCTCGGGCGAGAAGCTGGGCGAGATGGGCGCGCCGGTGGACTACGTGTATCACAACCAGCTCGTGCGCTTCTGCTGCAGCGGCTGCATCAAGGATTTTGAGAAAGATCCGGCGAAGTACCTGAGCAAGCTGACCGCCGCCACAGCCCCGGCCATCGAGACTGCACCCACGCCCGAAAGCAAATAGTCGATTCCCCGGTGAGCGCCACCTTTCACCGGTCTTGAAGGTTCCCCGGTGCCGGCCTCACCACCGGCCTGGGGAATCTTCTATCAGGAACCGCCGATCCGGATTAAGCGGCAACCAATTTTTCGATCCGCCACAATCGATAATCCGCGCAACCCGGCCGAAACGTGAGATCAACGGGCTCGGCGGAAATCAATACGAGTATGCAACGCTTACACCTCTTCATCCTCAGCTTCCTCCTCGTCGTCGCCGCCTTCCACCCGGCGGAAGCGCAGCCGCGCACCGGCGCGGACAGTCTGCTGGCGGCCTACACGCAGGAAGCGTGGCGGACGCATCCCGACCTCGAAAGCATGCGCGCGATGATCGCCGTGGAAAGCAGCCGCGCGCGCATGGGTGCGGCGTGGATGAATCCCGATACTGCGCTTCGGGCTGATGAACGTGCCCGAATCGTTCGACACCCACATGGACCCCAATACCATGTGGCAAGTCGGCGTGGCGCAGCAGATTCCCTTCCCCGGCAAGACCCGCGCGGCGCGGCAGGCCGGCGCGCTGAAGACGCGCGCCGCCGCCGCAAGCTACGAAGAAGCGCGCTACCGCATGGCGGGAATGGTGGCCGAGGCGTATTATGACCTCGCCGCCGCCCTGAAGGTGCGGCACCTGCTGATTCGCGGCGCGGCCCTCGCCGCCGACATGACCGCCGCCGCCACCGCCGTCGTCACGGCGGGAACGGGGTCGCAGGCGGAAGTCTATCGCGGCCGCGTGGAAGAGGAGAACTGGAAAGTGAAGCTGACGCAAAGCGCGGCGGCGATCGACCGCAAGCGCGCCACCCTGGCCTACGCCATTGGCCGCGAGGATCCGGCGACGCTGACGGACCCGGTGATGCCCGATAGTCTGCCGCCCGATATCGACCTCGAAGCGGCGCTCGCGGCGGATTCCGTAATACGCTCGCCCACCTTCAGGCGCGCGCAGCTCGAAGCCGACGCCGCCAAAGCCGAGCGTGAAACGCGCCCGGCTGGAGTACTATCCCAGTGTCGAACTGATGGCCAGTGTCGGCTTTCGCGGCTATCTGCGCACGATGAACACCGATATGGCAACCGGCCTGTCCACGACCAGCCGCGTGCCGCAGGATAAAATGATTTCGCTCGAAGTGTCCGCGCCGCTGCCGCTGTTTTTCAAGGGCAACCAAAGCGCGCACGTGGCCGAGATGCGGGCGATGCAGCAAAGCCGCGAGGCCGAAGTGCGCCGCGCACGCCTGGCCAAACGGCGCGAACTGCGCGACCTCGCCGCCCGCTGGCGCGAGTCCGTCGACTGCTGCCGCATCGAGCAGGGCAAAGTGCTGCCGCAGGTGCAGGACGAATGGCGGGCGATGCTCATCGACTACCGCAGCGGCATGACGCGTTTCGCGAGCCTTTCCGAGGCGCAGATGAAAGTGGTGATGGCGGAAATGGATGTGGTGATGCACAAGGCCGACGGTTGGATGGTCTACCGCCAATGGCAGGCGGCCCTCGGCGCGGACGTTTCGACTTTCGCGGAGACCGCAGAATGAAAACGACATCTCGGACCTGGATCGTTCTCGGCCTGATCGTGCTGGTCGCCAGCCTCGCGTTCGAATCTCCACTTCATCCGCCACAAAGCGCCCGGTGGCATAACCGAAATCACCGCGGGCGCGGAAAAATGGCAGTGCCCCATGCATCCCACCATTATCCAGGGTCACCCCGGCGACTGCCCCATCTGCGGCATGAAACTCGTCAAAGCAGTGCTGGCGCTGCGAGTGCCACGGGCAGTGCTGCGAACATCCGGTGACTCCGGAACCTGCTGCGAAAGCGCCCGCGGCGATGAATGAACAGGGTTCTGATGCGGGAAGCGTGGCTGGCAAAACAATGTATACGTGCCCGATGGATCCGCAGATTGTGCAGGATCATCCCGGCAAATGCCCGCTGTGCGGCATGAACCTCGTGCCTGCCAAAGCGGCGGCGAAAACCGCCACGAAAGCGGCAACGCCGGCCAACCGGGCGCGGTAAAATACCAGTGCCCGATGCACCCGACGATCATCGCGGACCATCCCAGCGATTGTCCGCTCTGCGGCATGAAGCTTGTGAAGATGAGTGCTGCGCCGGGAACCACGGGCGGCAACGTGGGCGACGTTGACAAGCGCGCGGCGGTGACGATTGATCCCGCGCGGCAGCAGCTTATCGGACTGCGCACCGCCGCCGCCGTCGAAAGCGAGCTGCGCGGCGGCTGGACCACCGTGGGCCGCGTCGCCGTCGATCCCACCCGCGTTAGCGCCGTCAACTCAAGGTCGGCGGCTACGTGGAGCAGGTGTTCGCCGATTTCGTGGGCAAGCCCGTCGAGGCGGGCACGCCGCTGTACTCGCTGTACAGCCCCGAACTCTTCGCCGCGCAGCAGGAATATCTGCTGGCGCGGAAGTCCCGCGAGACGCTGTTGAAGAACGGCGGCGACCAGGCCGACGGCGACGCGCTGGTGGAAACCGTGCGCCAGAAGCTGCGCCTGTGGGATGTGTCCTCTCCGCAGATCAAGGCGCTCGAAGAAAGTGGCAAAGCCGCGCGCACGCTGACCTTCACCGCGCCCGCGTAGCGGCGTCGTCACGGCCAAGAACATCGTCGCCGGAAGTTCCGTCATGCCCGGCGAGATCGCCTTTGAAATCACCGACCTCAGTACGGTCTGGGTGCTGGCCGATGCCTACCAGTCCGACCTCGCGCGACTGGAAAGCGGCACGCCCGCGACCTTCACTGCGCAGGGGTTGCCCGGCAAGAGCTTCGAAGGCCGAACTCGATTTCATCGACCCCGTGCTCGACCCGATGAGCCGTACGCTGAAGGTGCGCGTGACCGTGGCCAATCCGACCGGCGAGTTGAAGCCCGACCTCTTCGGCGAGGTGACCTTCGCGGGCGCGTCGCACACCGCGCTGGTGATTCCCGCCGACGCGGTGATTCCCACGGGGCAGGAGCATTTCGTTTTCGTCGCGACAGGCGAGGGCCGTTTTGAGCCGCGCCGCGTGCAACTCGGCGCGCGCGATGCAAACGGCCACGTGGAGGTGACGAGCGGCCTGATGGCGGGCGAGGAGGTCGTGACGCGCGCCAATTTCCTGATCGATTCCGAGTCGTCGCTGCGCGCGGCGCTGGCGGCGGTGGAGAACTGACGCCATGCTGAAGCGCATCATCCGCTTCTCCGCCGAAAACCGTTTCCTCGTCATCGGCGCGGTGCTCGTTCTGCTTGTGATCTCGGTCTGGGTCATGCGCCACATTCCCCTCGACGCGCTGCCCGACCTCAGCGACACGCAGGTTATCGTCTATTCGCGCTGGGACCGCAGCCCCGACATCCTCGAAGATCAGGTCACCTACCCGATCATCAGCGCGCTGCTGGGCGCGCCCAAGGTCAAGGCGATTCGCGGCTTCTCCGACTTCGGCTACAGCTTCGTCTACGTGATCTTCGAGGACGGCACGGATATCTACTGGGCGCGCACGCGCGTGCTGGAATACCTCTCGAAGATCACCGCGACGCTGCCGCAGGGCGTGAAGACCGAACTCGGCCCCGACGCGATCGAGCCTCGGCTGGGTCTTCCAGTACGCGCTGGTGGACACCTCCGGCCAGCACACCAACGACGAACTGCGCAGCTACCAGGACTGGTTTCTGCGCTACGCGATCCAGAGCGTGCCGGGCGTCAGTCCGAAGTCGCCGCCGTGGGCGGGCAGGTGCGGCAGTACCAGATCACGGTGAATCCGTCGGCGCTGGCCGCCTACGGGCTGCCGCTGGACATGGTGCTCGAAGCCGTGCGCAAGGGCAACGGCGACGTCGGCGGGCGGCTGGTGGAAATTGCCGGGACGCGAGTACATGGTGCGCGGCCGCGGCTACGTGAAGTCGCGTGGAAGACCTCGAACAGCTCGTGCTGATGAGCGAGAACGGCACGCCCGTCACGATCAAGGACATCGGCACGGTGGCGCTGGGGCCGGAGCTGCGACGCGGCATCGCCGACTACAACGGCGAAGGTGACGTCGTGGGCGGCATCGTCGTCATGCGCCAGGGCGAGAACGCGCTGAACGTCATTAAGCGCGTCAAGGCCAAGCTCGAGGAGCTGAAACCTCAGCCTGCCTCCCGGCACGGAGATCGTCACCACTTACGACCGCAGCGAACTCATCGACCGCGCCATTTCGACGGTCTCGCACAAGCTGATCGAGGAAATGGTCATCGTGGCGCTGATCATCCTCCTTTTCCTCTGGCACATCCCCTCGGCCACGGTGCCGATTCTGACGATTCCCATCAGCGTGGCGCTGGCTTTCATTCCCTTCTACCTGATGGGTCTCAGCGCCAATCTGATGTCGCTGGCGGGGATCGCGATCTCCATCGGCGTGCTGGTGGACGGCGCGATTGTGGAAGTCGAGAACGCCTACAACAAGATTTACCACTGGCAGGAGGCGGGCAAGCCGCGCGAGCTTCCACAGCGTGCGGCTGGAGGCGCTGATGGAGGTCGGGCCGTCGGTCTTCTTCAGTCTGCTCGTCATCGCCGTCGCCTTCATGCCGATCTTCACGCTGGTGGATCAGGAAGGCCGCCTCTTCAAGCCGCTGGCCTATTCGAAGAACCTCGCCATGGCGATTGCCGCCGTGCTGGCGATTACGCTCGACCCCGCGCTGCGGATGCTCTTTGCCCGCCACGAACCCTTCCGCTTCCGCCCCGTGTTTCTGGCGAAGACGGCCAGCGCGGTGTTCGTCGGCAAGTATTACTCCGAAGAAAAACACCCCGTCAGCCGCTTCCTGCACCGCATCTACGAGCGCCCCTGCCGCTTCGTGCTGCGCCATCCTAAAGCGACGATTCTTGTCAGCGCGTTGATCGTGATCTCGACGATTCCGGTCTACATGCAGCTCGGCCACGAGTTCATGCCACCGCTGCGCGAAGGTTCGATTCTCTACATGCCCTCGGCGGTGGAGCCGGGCATGTCCGTCGCTGAGGCGCAGAAGGCGCTGCAGGTGCAGGACAAGCTGCTGCGCACCTTCCCCGAAGTCGACCGCATCTTCGGCAAGGCGGGCCGCGCCGAAACCTCCACCGATCCCGCCCCTTTCACGATGATGGAAACCACCATTCTGCTGAAGCCCGAGCGCGAGTGGCGCGAAAAGGCGCGCTGGTATTCGTCGTGGGCGCCCGAAGGGCTGAAGGCCGTGCTGCGCACGGCGTGGCGCGACCGCATCTCGGAAGAAGAGCTGATCGATGAGATGGACGCGCGCTTGCAGCTTCCCGGCATTTCCAACGCGTGGACCATGCCCATCAAGGGCCGCCTCGACATGCTCTCCACGGGCATTCGCACGCCCATCGGCATCAAGATCGCAGGCGCGGACCTGACGACGATACAGCAGATCGCGCTGGACGTCGAAAAGGCGGTGCAGACCGTGCCTGACACGCGCAGCGTCTACGCCGAGCGCGTGGCCGGCGGCTATTTCCTTGATTTCGTTTTGAAGCGTGACCAGCTCGCCCGCTACGGTCTCACCGTCGACGACGCCAACATGCTGGTGATGACCGCCGTCGGCGGCGACAACCAGACGACGACGGTGGAAGGCCGCGAGCGCTACGGTGTCAGCGTGCGCTATGCCCGCGCCTACCGCGAGGACCTGGAATCGCTGAAGCGCGTGCTGCTGCCGCTGCCCGGCGGCAAAGGGCAGATCCCCATGGAAGAGATCGCGGACGTGAAGCTCGCCGAAGGCCCGGCCATGATTCGCGACGAAAACGGCTTGTTGGCGGGCTACGTCTACGTCGATTTCAACACCTCGAAGGTTGACATCGGCCGCTACGTCGATCATGCCAAGGCCGCCGTGGCCGCGGCGGTGAAGACGCCCGTGGGCTATTCGCTGTCATGGAGCGGCCAGTACGAGAACATGCTGCGCGTCACCGAGCGGCTGAAGATCATCTTGCCGATCACGCTGGTGCTGATCTTCGCGCTCCTGTACATGAACACCAAGTCGGGTTTCAAGTCGCTGGTGGTGATGCTTGCCGTGCCGTTCAGCGCCGTCGGCGCGATCTGGCTCGTGTACCTGCTGGGCTACAACGTGTCCATCGCCGTGTGGGTGGGGATGATCGCGCTGTTGGGCCTCGACGCCGAGACCGGGGTGTTCATGCTGCTGTTTCTCGATCTCTCGCACGACGAGGCCAAAGCGAGAGGGAGGCTGCGCACCACGGGCGACCTCGTGGAGGCCATCGTCCACGGCGCGGTGAAGCGCGTGCGCCCCAAGGCGATGACCGTTTGCGCGGCGTTCATCGGCCTGTTGCCCATCATGTGGTCGCAGGGCACCGGCTCGGACCTGATGAAGCGCATCGCCGCGCCGATGGTGGGCGGCCTGATCACGTCGTTCATCCTCGAACTGCTGGTCTACCCGGCCGTCTACTACCTCTGGAAGAAGAAGGAGGTCAGCGACGGCCCGGTGACGGCGGAAAAAGGATGAAGGATGAACGGCAGAGGCCGCCAAACACTCGATTCGCCGCGTGGGGTTTCCTTACCCCGCGCGGTTTTGTTGTGACTCCGTACCCGAAATTCGGGACGATAAATATTTTTTTGTCGAAACGGATTGCCTTACGCGGACACAGACATTGGACTTGCGAATAGCGGACACGCGCGGATGAAATTCTATCTGACCGTTGCATGGCTGGATATAATGGAAAAGACATCTATTTGTTGCCCAAAAAGCGAGTCAAAGCCCGCCACTCTCGGAGAATGGCGGGCTCTGTCGGTTTGATGGTCTAATGTACGTCAGACTGTGGCATTTGTCAAGCACAATTTGCACAAATGTTCTATCGCGATGGTCCAGCAGGAAATACGAAGCCCCCGCATCCCGGAAGTGCCGGTATAGTGGGGGCTGTCAGTTTGTGAATGGGTGGTGCTTTCACATGGGAACGAGGGGGAAGAGGACGCCCCCCTGATGGCAAAAAACGGGTGATCTCTAATGTCGCCCGATTGTCATATAGGATTTCGGTCAGGTTAGGGGACCAACCTCGGCGCCAAAATCTTATTTCTTTTGTAAAATTGAAGAATCAACCTGTAGCGGACGTCGTTGAAGGTTATTGATCACGGTCTTGGCTGATGTGTTGGCATAGCAGTACACGCAGAGGTTTTCACATGTATTGTATTGTCCGATGTCCTTGCTGACTATGCATCTACATTCTTTTCGCTGTCCATGATCTTTGAGTGAATAATGCTCTTCTGAAAACAAACCGGGCTGAGTCGTGCCGCGACGTAAGAATGACTCAATTTCTATATCTCCAGCTGCAATTTCTAAAATCAATTCATCATCGACACATTTATTGTGAGAAATGCCGAAATTGTCAAGGTCTATACCTTCAGCACAAGTTGCTGCTTCAAGCCCCCATTCTCGGCAAAGTGATGAGACCGATTCTGCCAATTGCACCATTTCGTCTGCACTAAATTCACGGCATTCAACACCCAAATTTCGAAGATTAGATTTCACTTTCTTATATGTAGCAATGTCAATAAAGCTGAATACGAACCGACGCGTAAATGTCGAAATTTGATTTCCTATATTGCGGATTCTCTCAATCAACAATTGTGGAGTCAATTGCTCGGTCAATATGAGAGGATCAAATCTCCAAATAACGCGCTCTTTACCAATTTGGAGAGAGAGCTTTTTGAAAATATCGATTCTTTCAGATAAGTTTGGAATGCACGGCTCGAAAAGTTCCATCTCATAGTTATTTAAGGTAAACTGAAAATAATAATTGATTCCCCGTTCATCCAGGAGTTTTAAATATGGAATAATTGGTTTTGGATATTTACTCCAAAAAACTATAAACCTAGTCTTCGCAAATGAGACATATTGTTCCCTTTGATTAAATGGATTAATCCACTTGACATATCCATCAAGAAACCTGCTTCGAAACCATTCTGCATGTCTTGCGGGAATATCTGTCGATCGGCTAGCAGAGATTATCTCCGGAGCAATCGCCCGGATTCTACCCTCTGGAGTCTCTATGAAAACTTCAGTCCACTTCACTTCGCACCTGTGGAATTCTTAGCGAGAAAAGCGCAGCATCGCAAATTTTAAATAGTCTATCGTGAGGATCGGCCATCGGGGTAAGGTCGTTTCACAATCATTTTTACAAGGTTTCGAATTTCTAAGAAATTTTGGACAATACTTGTTCAACGTTATCATGATATCTTTGATATCGTCAGGATAAACACATCCAGGAACAATTTTCTGTAGACCCGTCCCCTTTGCCTGATCCGGGAGCAAGTAACGGTCTTTAGGGTCATTAGTTCGATAGCCCAGCCGTTCAAAAACCTCTGCTAGTTGTTTCAGTCGCTGTACATCGCGATTTCGAGACCAGCTTTCGGTCATTACTGAACAAAGTATGCAAATTTTCCCCTCGACAAATTCAATCTTGGACAGCGCATCGCAAAGTCTTTGAAATCCAGCATCATCCAATTCGCCGAGCGATTTTGGGAATGTTAGTATGTTACATTTAGAAGCAATTATAGTATCTATTTGCGTGAGATCCTTTTTAGTAAAATGTACGTTTTCATTCCCTAATTTATCACGATAGTTCCAATCATAAAGGTCAATTCCATAATAAGCTACTACCTTTGTGGCATCTAAACCCATGTGTTTAAGTGCAAAATGTAATCCCCAGTAATCGACGCCACACCCGCATCCCAAAGATAAGACATTTAATTTCCCATCCAAGAAATTAGAACGTAGAAAATGTTTGTACATTAAAAAATACTCAGCGACGTATGCGGGTAAATAGCGCAAATGATAAAGTTGTTGTATAAAGATATCCGCATAGTTCGGTGCGACACCGTTTTTATATGTAAAACATTTCAAGTCACAGAAACAATCTCTATCCTCTGCAATTGCTACAAAATCACTATATATCGTGCGGATTTTCGATTCTATCAAGTCTCTCATTTGGAATCTCACAATCCCTTTGTTATACGATTCAGAAAATTCCTAAAACGATTTTGTTCATCTTGCTGCAAACACCAAATGTGAGTAATACCCGCCAATATGGCAATCAGGCGAACGGGATGTTCGCCTGTTATGCTCTTATTCAAAGCGGGGGGCAGAAGTTTGAGGGGGACGCGGGACTCTGCACGGGAGGCTCCGGGCCGGTCGGTGACGCCGTTTCAATCTCAGTCGGAATGTCTCAATGTAGATCATTGGAGGCAGATTGTCAACGGATTTCCGATTGGAGAAGAAGTCGCAGTGAACGAGACACCGTTGGGTTAAAGTGCCGAACGTGGGGTGAAAAGGATTGGATGCCCTCCGATTCGGAAGCTGTTAAACAGCAGACGGCGGCCTCTGGAAAGGCCGCACGGCGAAGAATTTCCCGCCGAGGCAGGTCGTTCACACTCTGCCCGGAAATGGTGTTGTAGATCTTCGTGCCGAGGCAGACTCGTTTGCAGCGGTTCAAGGATCTCGAAGCCCAGCCCGACGGTGTCAAGGTCTCGCTCCGCGGACAAGCTGGGCGCTACAACTTTTCGCCGCGGCGGGTTTTGGCCCGCCGTCTCTTGTTGGAACGCGGGCGGACACGTGGGTCCGCCCCTACGGGAATCGTTGGACGTTGTGGAATCGCTCAGAAGGACACGGTCCGACGTTGTCGGGATCTGCGACCCGACGGTGTCGAGGTCTGCGACAAGCCACGTCTCTCCCGACCCGATGACGGCCGGAGGGCGACGTTATGAATATTTGGGGGAACGCGCGGGGGCGGAATCCCCGCGCGGCGCCTGGGCATGTTGGGGACGTCGGATTCCGGCCAGGTTTTTGTTTTAAAGTCCCGCAGGACGTTGGGCCGCACCGTGCCCAACCCGGCTCGGCCGGTTAATGAATGGAAGGTTGCGCGAGCCGACTATCGGCGGTTTGCGTGTCAGGCACTGCTTTTCGCATTTCCGACCTTTCGGCAGTATTTCCGTCGAAGGGAACGAGATGCCCGAAGAAGCGGGGGCCTGCGCGTATCCACTTCTCCCGCACACGAAGAAACCCTGCCGCATCCCGGCAGGGCTTTTTGTAAAATCAATTCCGCGAATTGTCAGGCGGGTTGCAGCAGCATCGTGATCCAGAAGGTCACGGCGCCCACCAGCGCCGAGGCCGGGAATCGTCAGAATCCAGGCAATCACGAGATTGCCCGCCACACCCCAGCGCACCGCCGACGCGCGGCGGGTCGCGCCCACGCCCATAATCGCGCCGCTGATGGTGTGCGTGGTGCTGACCGCGATGCCGCTGAAGGCCGTCACCAGCAGCGTAATCGCGCCCGCCGTCTCCGCGCAGAAGCCGCCCACCGGCTTCAGCTTCGTAATCTTCTGCCCCACCGTCTTCACGATCCGCCAGCCGCCGAACATCGTCCCCAACGCAATCGCCGCGTGCGACGAGATGATCACCCAGTAGGGCACTTCAAACGTTTTCAGCACGCCCGCCGTCACCAGCAAACTGGTGATGATGCCCATCGTCTTCTGCGCGTCGTTCGTGCCGTGCCCCAGACTGTAGGCCGCCGCCGATAAAAGCTGCAACCGGCGGAAGAGGTGGTTGACATCCGTGTTGGGTTTCTTCAGATGCGTAAACCACATCACGACGCCCATCAGGATGAAACCCAACACCATTCCCATGACCGGCGCGACGGCGATGAAGACCAGCGTCTTCGTCCAGCCCGCGTATAAAATACAGCCGAAACCGGCGTGGGCCACGGCCGCCCCCGCGTAGCCGCCGATCAGCGCATGCGAAGAACTGGAGGGAATGCCGAACCACCAGGTGATGATGTTCCAGGCAATCGCGCCGACCAGTCCCGAGAGGATCACCCACTCGTTCACCGCCGCGAGATCCACCAGCCCCTTGCCGATGGTCTTCGCCACGTGCACGTCAAACAGAAACGCCGCGATCAGGTTGAAAAACGCCGCCCACATCACCGCCTTGCGCGGCGTGAGCACGCGCGTCGAGACAATCGTCGCGATCGAATTGGCCGAATCGTGGAACCCGTTCAGAAAATCGAAAAAGAACGCCACGAAAATAATGCTCACGAGCAACAGTGTCATGGCGTCCGCTTAGGCGTGTTTGATGAGAATCGCTTCCAGCACGTCCGCCGCGTCGTCGCAGACGTCGGTCGCCGTTTCCAGCGCGACGTAAATCTCTTTCAGCTTGATGATCTCCACGGGATTGGTCTGCTTCTCGAACAGCCCCGCCACCGCCTGCGCGAAGATGTCGTCGGCCTCGTCCTCCAGCACGCTGATGCGCTGAATGATGCGCCGCATCTCCGCCGGCTGCGACAGCCGGCGCAGCAGTTTCACGCCGCTCTGCACTTCCGTCACCGAACTCTGCAACGACTGAATCAGCCGGATCATGTCCGGCGGGCAGGAGCCGATGTTGTACAGCAACAGCCGCCGCGCGCTGCCGTCGATGTTGTCAAGAATGTCGTCCAGCGCCGTCGCCAGCGTGTGGATGTCTTCGGGATCGAACGGCGTCACGAACGTGCCCGACAGTTCCGAGAAGATGCGGTGCGAAATATCGTCGCCTTCGTGCTCGATGCGTTTGATGCGGTCCACGATCTCCGGCCAGTGCTCGCGTGCAGTGTCCGGCAGGAGCGCCGAGCTGGCTGGCCGCGTCGACGATGTTCTGGGCCGCTTCCTCGAACATGTTGAAATAATGGTCGTGGTGCGGCAGCAAGGCCTGCAAAATTCGGTCAAGTCGCATACGAAATGGGGGCTAAGGAAAGGGAGGGCGGGGGAAAGGCGGCAAGCACAACGCGCGGCGAAGAAGATCCCGGTAAGCGTGGCCTAACTTAGTGAATTCTTAGCACAAAGTCAACGTCGCACAGACTGCCACGCTGGCCGGCGGTCACGCCACGAAAAAAGCCGCAAGTGCGGCTTTTTTCTTCGATTACTCTAAAACGATGACAACGGATCTTGTGACTTATCCACAGGGACGCGGCGCGTGCCGGGAGGTTCACGGCGTTTTCGCCGTCACCCGGTAGTAACGGCGTTCGGCGCCGGAAGTGGTGTCCACATACACCGTATCCGCTGTCGCGACGGTATTGCTTGCCGGACCGTCCGGCGAATCGGCAATTTCGATCCGGTACGCGCGCGCCAGGGGGACGGGCGGCCATGCCAGCAGCAAGCCTTCGTCCCGCGCCTGAATCACCGCTACGGGTGACGGCAGCGAATCCAGCGCCTCGCCCATGAACCACCAGAATCCTTCCGGCGAAATTGTCACATGCTCTTCATTGGCCGCCGGGAAATACACCGTGTGAAACGGCGTGTGGCTCAACAGCGCGCCGTCGCCGGCGATATTGTAAAACGGATCCGTGACATCCAGCCCTAGCGCGCTGATGGTGGGAATAAAGCAATGGTGCGTGTGCAGCGCCACAATGTCGCCGTAGCCCGGATCCACGCGGTCGAGCTGCGCCATCGAGTTCGAAGTCCCACCCGGCGCGTTGTCCCACGGCCACGTCGGCTGTACCGTCACTGTCTGCGACTGATCGGGGAACGGCCAGATCATGTTAATGATCCCGCGGAAGATCGTTTGCGAAGCGGCGTTGTTCAGCGCCCACACGTTGCCCGTGATGTCCACCAGAAACGACGAAGTACTCCCAGCGGATCAGTTGCGCGCCGGGCGCAAAGTCGAGACCCTGCTGATAACCGCTGCCATTCGCCACGGCCACGCGCCGCACTCCCAGCGGGTAATCCCCCAGCGCGGCCAGATCCGCCACAAAGGCCGGGCGTAACGGATCGGGTCCGGGCACAGCCGTCGCGGGCGAGGTGTAATGCACGAGCAGCATCTGCCGCGGCGAAGGCGTGTTGAGCTGATCGCGGAAGAGCGCCGCGTCCGCCGACTGCCCCGCGAAGAAATTCACCCAGTATTGCACTCCCAGCGGAATATTCGCCCCCCGGTGCGGACTATCGAAGGTCAGCAGCGTGCGCACGTGATGCGGTTCGGCGTGCGCTTCCATATAGGTCAGCGCGTAACGCGTCGTCAACCCGCCCATGCTCGCGCCCACCAGCACAAATTCCTGCTCCGGGAGCAGGCGCGAATGGACTTCCTCCACCAGGCGCTTCACCAGCATCGCGTTGGCCTGAATGTAGGTCGTGGAGTTGCCGTAGTTCAGCACCACCGCGTCGTAACCCAGCGCGTGCAGCGTGTCGATCAACAGTTCCTGAGCGAGGATCGCGTACATCTCGTCCCAGTTCATCGTGTTGTCGAGATCGAGGCCTTCGCTGATCACCAGCGGCCGTTCGAGCTGCGTGTGCCCCACTCCGAGATACACATAGGCTTCGCCGCCGGCGTAGATTCCCTGGTACGGCACGGTCGCCGTCAGCGGCCAGGTCTCCGTCGGACTCGGAGTCGTCAAGCGGATCACGTCAAACAGAAATCCGCTCTCCAGTGCCGCGCCGTCGGCCAGCGTCAGCCGCACGCGCACGGTTTTTTCGCCCACCGCCGCGAAGCGTACGAGGACGATTTCCTCCGGCGCGACGGCGCGCCATCCGCGCCCGTCGGCAAAGTCAATCTCCAGCCGTTTCACGGCGCGCGCGTCGTTTGTAAAATAGAGTCCGTTCAAATCCACACGGAACAGCACGCTCGTTCCCCGGTACGTGCGCGGATACAGCGCCGTGGCCGCGAAGACCCGCGCTTCTTCCAGCGCGCCCGCTTTGATTCCGGAAATCGCGCCGTTCTCCACCTCAAACAGGCTGTCGCGCGCCACGCCCTGCCGCGCGCGCTGGTAGCGGTAATTCATTATCGCCAGCGGAATCACCCGCTCGCGCGCTGCCGCCTGCTCGCGACTCCGCAACTCAGCGGGTGAAGGCAGCCGCGACGGGACCAGACTCGCCCGTTGCAGTTCATACGCCATCTGCCGCCACTCGGGCAGTGTCACGACCGGCGCAGCGCGGCTGCCGTCATAGTCGGGCAGTTTCGAAAGCGGCAGCACCAGATCGTAGAGCACCCCGGTGGACACCGGGCTGTCTTCCATCCGTCCATAGCGCGCCGCGAGCGCCGCGTTCACGATGGCCGCCGGCGGCGTCTCCGCCCACAGTTGCCCCGCCACAACCAATAACCCCACAATCCCTACCCATACTAAGCGCTTCATGGCCATCGCCCCTCATTCGGTCTTGATTATCACCAGCGCAGAAATATCCCGGACTCTTCAGCCCACCCAATGCCTAAACATAGGGCATTCCGGTTGTAAAAGCAAGTATTCTTTGCCCACATGTCCATAATCTTCGAGGAGCGGGACTTAGACGAAGCCTGATCATCTCACTGAACCCATCTTACCTAAAGAACAGCCGCGCGAGGCATCGACACCCTGCGCGGCATTTTCGTGCATTGGTCAAATCCAGCCAGCGAAGCGCGGCTATCAACGGGCCACGCCATCGGGTCCAGCGCCGCGCGTTGGTCACTTCAGCAGCAGCAACTTGCGCGACAACGCTCCACTCCTCCGTCTTAAGACAATAAACATAGACGCCCGCCGCCGCGCTTTGGGCATTCCAGCTCACGCGGTGCGACCCCGCCGCCTGCATACCTTCAGCCAGCGTGGCCACCTTCTGCCCCAGCAGGTTGTAAAGTTCCAGTCGGGCTGACATCGCCCGCGGCAGCGAGTAACTGATCGTCGTGGTGGCATTAAACGGATTCGGATAGTTCTGCGCGAGCGCGAACTCCGCCGCCGCCGGCACGGGCACATGCGCGCTTAAGAATCCCGTTCCCGCCACAAGCTGATAGAGCGTGTGCGCTGAATAGTTGCCGAACCCGTCTTCGCCGTCGAGATAGAACAGCAGCGTATCTCCGAGACCGAGCGGAAAACCGCTCGCATGCGTGTCGGGCAGCATGAAATAGTATTCGCCCGAAAATGTGACGGGATCCGACCACACATAGGCATACGACGGCGCCGACTGCCACGCGCTTTCGTGCCCCTGCCACAGCCAGTGAATCGCCACGCCATCCGCGTAATCCACGCCGTCGTTATCGACAAAGGACGCGCTCAGCACGTAGGGTCCGGGAATGGACGGTGAGGTATAGAGCGTGATCTCGCCAATCGCCGGACCGCCGTCAAACACCGGCAGCCGTCCGGCGATGATATTCAGCGTCGCCGTATCCGGCGCGCCGATCACGGCCACGGTAAAGTCAAAAGCCTCCCCCGGCGCGAGGCTGAGGCTGCCATCGTCCGCGCCCCAACCCATCAGCATCCGCCAGTCGCCCTGCTGATTGGTGGGCGGCGCGATTGCGCCGCTCGAAATCATCGCGTATTTCGCCACGTTGTTCTCCGGATCGCCCCCCGAGATGCGCTCGAAATTGCGGAAGGAAAAGCGCGCGCCGGCCCACGGCACGGGCGGCTTTACCACCTTGACGCCGAAGACTCCCGGACCCGCGCCGTCCCCATCGGTAAGATTGTCATAGCTCACCATCATCCGCCGCTGGCTGTCGAAATAGTTGAAGTCGTCCAGCGAAGCCGCGTCGCCGCCCTCACCCGCCGCTCCGATATCGGGATCGGCAAAGAAAGCGAGGTACATCTCGCGCAGCGTATCCACACCCGCGTTGCGCACGGAGAACTCCAGCAGCACGAGGTCGCGGCTGAGTTCGTACGTCCAGGCCAGCGCCCGCTGGTCGACCGTCACGCGCAGCGGCGTATGCCCGTCATTATCCGGGTTGCCCACGTGGCCCATGTCGATATCGTCCTGAAACATGCAGCGCAGCTCCTGGTCGGCGCGCGCCGCCGCGTCTTCGTCCGCCGCGCCGTCAGCGTCGTCGTCAAACGTGGCCGGGTCCAGGTCGCCGTCAAAGTCCGGATCGCCCGCGTCCACCAACCCGTCGTAATCGTTGTCGAGATAGTCCGCCGCCATGTTCCCCAGCGGGTCTTCGTCGATGCGCGGCTCGGGATCGTAACCCGCGTCGTGGTCGCCGTTGCTATCGCCGTCCTGCGTGTCCTCGTCGATCAACCCGTCGCCGTCGTCGTCGCGGCTGTTCGTCGTCTCCTCATCAACCGCGCCGTCGTCGTCGTCGTCAAACTGCAGAATGCCGCCGCCGCCGTCATAATTGCGCGAAGGCCGCAGGTTGCCGTCGAGGTCGTCCGTGAGCGCGTTCCAGTCGCCGTCGTCGTCCGCGCCCCGTCGGCCGCGCACGTACGAATCGCCATCGTGGCTCGTCAGACTGAGTGACGACAGATGCCAATCCGCCCGCAGCGTCCCGTTGGCGGCGGGCACGGCCCCCAGATGCACCGGGTAAAATTCATTCGTTCCGTTGTCACCGTCCGTCGAGGTCGATACCAGGCGGATACTGTCGCGGATGGCTCCCACCCAGATCCCGGCGGAAAACAGAAAGTCACTGCCGGAGTCACGCGGGTATTCAAAGCCCTTGTATCCGGGAATGCCGTCGGGATTGCCATACTCGCCCCAGTTGGAAAACGTGGCGCGAATCCGTCCGGCATCGACCACCGCCAGCGATCTCGCCGCCAGCGGATCAACTTCATCCAAGCGCACCGGCCCGCGGCCGCGCGGAACCACCGGACGCGCCAGCGCCACCGTCAACATCGCCGCCAGCATCGTGCCGGCCAGAAATGCGCGCACTATGTATTTCATGGGAGGATCCCTGTTCGTTGGCTTGAGGAAGGATTTCGCCGGCCTACTTCAGCAGCAGCAGTTTGCGGCTCCGGGTCTGCGGTCCCTGCCGCAGCTCGACGAAGTACACTCCGCTGGCGAGCGCCGCTCCATCAAATCGCATCCGCTGCATACCCGCCGTCAGCGGCCCATCCACCAGCGTCGCCACTTGCCGCCCCAGAATGTCATACACCCGCAGACTGGCCGGACCTGCCGCGGGCAGCGTGAAGCGGATTTCCGTTTGCGCGTTAAACGGATTCGGATAATTCTGCTCCAGCGTGAAGTCCGCCACTTCCGGAACACGGACGGGGGGCGCCGCCGACGGCGCGAACATCATCGGCAGCAAGGTATCCATCATCGCCTGCACGTCTTCCGTCCGGCAAAAATACAGCGGCACGCCAAACACGGCCAGGCGATAGCCCGCTTCGTAAAAATACGCCGCCGGACGGTGCGCCCGCGGATTCGTCAGCGGATCGTTCACCATCAGCCCGCCCAGCGCCACAGCCCCCGCCTGTGGCCGGAACACCCATCCCTGATCGAGCACGCCGTGCCACGCGGGCAGAATCTTCGTCGAATCCAGCGTCAACGTGGGAAAGCCATTCTGCCCTTCCATTCCCGTCACCGATCGCGGCGCGTTGCGAATCGCCGCCTCAAGCCCCATCTCCATGCGGGGAAACGCCGAGGCGTTGAAGACGATCGAATCCCCCGCGGGTAAATACGGCTTCATCAGATCCCAGCCCGAGAGCAGCATGCGTCCGCCACGGTCTAAGTACTCGCCCAGGATGCGCGCCTGCTCATTCCACAGCACCGCCGTGCGGTCATCGCTGTGCCACACCACCAGCCCCGCCTGTCCCAGCGAATACGGCGAGATGCAGGCCAGACCGCCAATCGAACTCGAATCATAATCCACCGACCGCACCGCGTAGGCTCCCAGCAACTGGCTGTAGAAATCGTCCACCTGCGCATCGTTCGGTAATCCCTGCGCGCCGCTGCCGTTCCGCGTCTCGTCCACCACCACGATGCTGTCGGTCAGGACAAACGGCACAAGCCGCACGGTATAGGCAAGCGGGTCGCTCAGTTCGCCCGCCATGTCCCGCGCCTGAATTTCCAGCGCATGCTCGCCGAGTCCCGCCGCCGCCAATGTTAACTCGGGCGTGGCCGACCACTCGCTCCACTCCCCCCCGCCTTCCCGGTAGTGGTAGCCGTTGATCAAGCCGCTGTAGCCGCTTGCCGTCGCCCCGAAAGCGAGCGCCACATCCGCCCCCGCCGCATAATAGGCCGACCCGTCTCGATACAGATCCGCTCCGCCGTAGCTGCCGGAAATTCCCGCGTTCATCTGCGGCCGGTGACCCGCCTCCATGTTCACCGTGCGGAAGATGATCGGGCTGACAGCCCCACGCGAATCCATCGCCCGGAAATAGAACGTCGCCAGTCCCGGCTGATAACCGCCATTCGAAACCAGCGTCGTCTGCTCCGGCATCAATCCCAAGGAAAGGTCCGCGATTAAGAACTCCGCATACGGCGACCACGGCGTGAAGTGGGTGGTGTCATCGACGCTCACCGCATAACTCACCAGGTCCTGGTCCTCATCCGTCGGCGCCACCCGAAAACGGAACGACAATCCGGTCACCGCCAACTGCGCCACGCTCGGCTCCACAAACTCGATGTTCGGCGGCGAGCCGTACGGTATCACCGTTACCTGTCCCATCGTCCACGGCATATGCGCGGTACAGGCATAGGTGTACGTCCCGAGGGGCAGCCGGAATTCAAACGAATAAACCCAGGGAGCTGGCGCGGGAAAGCCGCTTTGGAACAGCGCCGGCGCACTCACTTCCGCGACATTGTGCGTCCCTTCCAGTGCGCTCCATTGCACGGTATCCCCATAAGCCACCGCGAGACTTCTCCGGGGCAAAGAAATTCGAACCCACATACACCTGCCAGACCATCGCCGTGGCTGTCCTCGTCAGCAACAGCCCCATCAGCAGCAGCATTCCGAGCCGGACCTTCATCGCCGCTCCTTTCGCGATTATCGCGCCGTACGATCCCCGTCTGACACAAATTAGCGAATCCTGAACCATTTGTCAATATCCATTCACCATGATTCCCACGCTGCCTGCAAAACAAAAGGCCGCCCCATTCCGGAGCGGCCCCTGCGAATCGCGATGCTTCCCCCGCATTCGCCTATTTCAGGAACGTCGCTTTCTGTACCACGCTGAAGCCATCCCCCGCCAGTACTACAAGGTACACACCCGCCGGGCAGTCGACGCCATTCCAAACCACATGGTGCCGTCCCGCCGCCACTTCGCCGTCTACCAGTTTCACGACTTCGCGGCCCGTAATGTCAAACACGCACACACTCACGTGCGCCGCCTCCGGTAAACCGAATTCAAATGTCGTCGAGGGATTGAAAGGGTTCGGGTAGTTTTGCGCCAGATACACGTCCGTCGGCACCGGCCCGTCGACGTCTGCCAGGCCGCTGATCTGCCCCGGCGATTCCGCGCGGCTCGCCGAAATCGCAAAATTCGCATCGGAGGTATCGCCCGCCGACGCGGTCGTCACGCCCAGAATGCGGATCCGCGCCGTCGTCGACGACCCCGGCGTCACCATCCACGGATGCACGCCGTCATTGGTGGTGTTGCTCGTAAGCGTAATCCACGACCCCGCCGGATAATTGCGGTTGATCTGGATCTTCACGTTTCCCATCAGCAAAGGCGCGCTCCAGTTGATCGTGTGCGCCGATCCGACAACCCACGCTTCACCCCCATTCGGACTGGTGACGACAATCAATCCGCCGCTTCCGCCGCTGGTGGAAATCGTGAAGTTCGCGTTGGAAACATCCGTCGCCGCCGGACTCGTTACGCCGCTGATCCGCACCCGCGCCGACGGCGTACCCGCCCCCGTCACCGTCCACAGATACGCGCCGTCGTTCGTCGTTGAGCCGCTGAGTACTTCCCACGTCTCCCACCGAATAGTTGCGGTTGAGTTCGATTTTCACGTTTTCCGCCAGGCTGCTCGAACTCCAGGCGATCGTCTGCGCGCTGCCCACCGGCCACGCTTCCCCACCGTCCGGGAGCCGCTACCATGATCGACGGTGTGTTGCCGGTCGTCAGGATGAAATTCGCGTTCGACGTGTCCTTCACCGTCGTGTGGATCGTCCCCGCGATCCGGATCCGCGCCGTGGAACTGGTCGCGCCCGTAGGCGTCCATGTCCAGCTTCCCGTATTCGGCGCCGCAGCCGCCAGTGTCTCCCAGATCCCGCTCGGGAACGCGCGCTTCAGGTCGATTTTAACATTTTCACCCGCCAGCCCCGACGACTCCCAGGTCACCGTGCCGGGGCTTCCCACCACCCGGCTTTCGCCGCCGTTGGGCGCCGTTACCGTCAGGCTGCGCGCGGCAATCGTAAAACTCGCGTTCGAGGTGTCCCGTACGGACGTGTGCGTGACGCCGCTGATGCGGATCCGCGCATTGTCCGTCACCGGGCCGCTCACCGGCCAGTTGAACGCGCCCCGGTTCGTCACGCTCGGCGCCAGCGTCGTCCACGTCGACGGATAATTGCGGTCGATCTCGACCTTCACATTTTCCGTCAGGCTCGAATTCCACGTGATCACCCGGCCTTCGCCCGCGTAATACGTCTCGCCGCCGTTGGGCGTCAGCAGCGTCACGCTCCCCAGCGCCAAAGTCGTCAACGTGTACGAGCCTTGCGCGCCTTCGTAGCCGTCCACCACGATGAAATAGCTTCCCGCCGCCGGAATCGCATAGCTCAGGCTGTCGTCGCCGCCGGCCACGCACGTCGCGTCGTCGCACGACGTCAGGAGGAACACGTCGAGGTCGTTGGCGCCCAGGTTCGACAGCGTCACGGTCAGCGTCATCGGCCCCGCAAACGTGATGCGATGCACTTTCTCCGGGCCGGATTCGTTCCAACTGCTGCAGCCGTAATCCATCACGTTCCGCCCGCCGCCGACTGTCGTGCCGCTGTAGGCCGCGCCGTTCGTCAGCGACACATAGCCCGTGCAGTACAGCGTGTGCTCGGTGGGATCGCCCACGCCCACCGCCGCCCACGCGTCTTTCACGGAATTCACATACGACGGATTGAACGCCATCGCCGCCGCCATGCAGGCCGCGCGCGCCGTGGCGTAATTGGTCGTGCTCGACCAGTAATCGCGGTTCGCGCGGTAAACGATGGTCATCGCGTTGGACACGCCGATCCCCGCCACTGCGATCCCGTGGAAGGTGCCGCCCGTCGACAGCAGATAGAAAAACTTGTTGCCCACGCCGCTGTTCGTGTGGACGCCGCAGTAGTCGTTGCCGCTGGAGGGCGTGCAGTCCGCCGTGTTGACCCAATACGGACCGCCGTAGAAATCCGGCTGGCTGTGGAGCGGCGGGTTTTGCAAACTGCGGTTCGACGCACCATTGGTGTTCCAATTCTCGCCGTGGACCCAGTCCGGGTCCAGGCCGGTGGCAAAGCCGAAGGCCGTGCCGATCATGTCCGCAAACGACTCGTTCAGCGCCCCCGATTCCTTTTCATAGAGCAGGTTCGACTCGAATTCGGTGATCCCGTGGCCCCACTCGTGGGCCACGATGTCGGGCGCGCCCGCCATCGAGCGGTGCCCTGTGCCCACCGTGCCGTAACCGACCCGGCTGCCCCAATAGGCCGCGTTGTTGTGCAGCGTCGCGACGTCCACCGTGCTCCACATGTTGAGGCCGCTCCCCGCGTGCCCGTTGCGTCCGAGCTGCGACCGCGCGTAATCGTAAAACAATCCGGCATAAACATGCGCGTCCACCGCCGGCGAATAGGTCCAGTAATTGTCCGCGTCCGCCGCCAACGCGCCCGGCGTCGTCGGAAAATTCAACGTGTAGATGTACGTCAGAGATACTCGCGCTCGCGCTCATCGCGCCGTCGTGCGTGTGCCAGCACGTGGAAGCGCCGCGCCGCGTCAGATCGTTCAGCCGGAACATCCCGCCCGAGTAGTCCGTGTCGATGTGGCTCTGGCCCGTGACCCATCACGCTCGTGCCCGTGCCGCTTTCGCCGCAGGCCGCCCAATCCGCCGTAATCGTAAGGTCGTCCACATACGCGCCCTCATAGTTGTGGAACGACCCGTCGCTGTAGAATAAAAAGAGTTGGTAATAATTCGTGAACCCGTGCAAACCGGCCTGGAAATTCTGCCAGCTCGTGTCGGCTCCCGTCCACTCGCCGCCCTGCGTCCAGTGGATCCCATCCGCTGAATAATATTCGCGGAAATAATCGAAATCCGGTTCGGAATTGTTCCACCACCAGAATGACAACTGGCAATTGGTGCGCCCGGCGAGATTCACCACCGGCGTCCGCATGTAGGCTCGACTGTTGTCGTCGTAGTGCGTGCACGACGCGGCCGCGCCGATGTCCGCGCACCAGGCCGACCAGGTGCCGCTGTGACTGCGGCACGGAACGTCATCCCAGTAGTCCAATCCACCCGTCAGGTTCGAGTCGCCGACAACCCAGCCGGACGGGGGAAAGGTGCCCTCGAAGCTCTGCGTCAACACGGTTTCGTCCAGGCTGCCGCCCTCGGGGCGGTGTGGCTTTTCATCAGCCGTCGCCGGCGACAGCTCCCACGTCTCCGGCAACGCCGGATAGAGTCCCAGCGGCACTCCCGCCTCGGCCAGGAACCACGCGTCGGCTTTCGTCATCAGCGTGTGATAATAACCGGCGGCCTCCATCGCTTGCGGCGTATATCCCCGCGCGCTGACCGCTTCCCGGTGCGCCGGATGGCGCAGGTCTACACTGACGTCATATGTTGTCCGTCGCGACCGGATTTCCCCCTGCGCCTCCAGCGTCGCGATTTCCGCGTCAAAATCGGTGATCGTCTCCGCCCGCTGGAACCGGAATTCGCCCCGGTGGCGGACCCACATCTCATTTTCCAGCGCAAACCGTTCTTCGTCTGCCGTCGTCAGCGGCGCCGTTTCCAGTTGCCGCAGCGGTTCCCCTGGCGACGGCTGAGCGTCATACATCCGCGCATAACGGTGAATCACATCGCCCGTTTGCGCGTCAATCAAATACCACCACGCCTCGGGCCGGACCGTCACCACGTCCACCCGCCATGCGAGATCCGTCTGGCCTTCAAACGCATAGACAAACAACTCCGTCGTCCCGAGCGTCGACTCGCTCCGGGCCGCGCCCATGTCACTCAGCGCCCGGTTCTCGGCGGCCGCCGCGCTCACCGCCGGATTCGGATTGAAGACGATGTCCGGAACATAGCTCCCGTTCACCGCCGTAATCCGCCGCTCTGCGCTCATGTGGACTTTCAATTCACCGAAAAGCACCGGCACATTTTGAGAGTACTGTTGGAACGTCAGATGCTGCGTGCCGGTCTCGTCCACTGTCGTCTTCGCCAATCGCAATTCCGTCTGCGCATCGGCCATCCGGTACAAGCCGAGATTCTCCCCGAAAAACGCATAAGCCAGCGCCACCGGATCGCTGCTACGCACGGTGGGAGTCAGATCACCCGCCAGAAACACCGGCAAACCGCGCTCATCCAGATCGACCTGCTCCACCCGGTACCGGGCATACAGCTCCGCAAGCCGCAGGTCATGCTTCAGATCGTGGCCTTGCGGCGCGGCGGCGGGCGTGATCTTCTGGGCCGGGCAAACCGCGGCCAGGACTATCCCGCAAATGAAAAATAAATTCCGATACCAGCGGATCATACCGTGCTCCATAAGGTGCGTGGAAGCGCCGTCCGCCCCGCGCCTCGCGCAGGGGGGAAAGCTGACCTATAATCATAGCATCCTGTAGCGATTTGTCAACAAGTATTGCGATTATTCTGAAGTTGAAATTTGCGGCTATCTCCCCGTCCCACTTGCACTTCCGGCACTGACCCGGGTCATCCCTGTTGTCGCTTCCCAGGCGGGAGGCATTCGGCCCTCCGGCGGTCACTTTCGTGCTACCGCCCGGAATAACAGACAGCCCGGCGTCGCCGGGCTGCGTGTGTAATGTATCCATCGGACGACGGCTCTATCGCACCGTGCCCGTCCGCGCTTCGTCCAATACTTGCCGCAGTGTGCTGGCCAGTTCGCGCATGATCAGCGGCTTCATCAGATAACCGGCGAAGCCCATCTTGCGATAATTCTGCGCCGTCACCGTTTCACTGAATCCCGTAATTAAAATCACCGGAATATCGGGCCGGATCGACAGCAATTCGTGCGTCAGCGAAACGCCGGTCATCTGCGGCATCGTCTGGTCCGTGATCACCAGATCGAAGCGCGTCGGATCGGCGCGAAACGCCTCCAGCGCTTCGAGGCTCGACGTCCGCGTCGTCACATCATAACCGAGATTCGTCAGCATCTGCTTGCCCATCTGCGTGTTTACCGGTTCGTCATCGACGAACAACACGCGCTCGGCGCGACCCGTCACCGGTCGCTCTTCGCCCTCCAGCTCGGTGCACACGATGTTCGTGCAGGGCAGATAGACCTGGAACGTCGTCCCCACTCCCGGTTCGCTGTAAACCGTGATCTCGCCGCCGTGGGCCATGATGATTCCATGCACTACCGAGAGCCCAAGCCCCGTGCCTTCGCCCGCCGCCTTCGTGGTGAAGAACGGCTCGAAGATCCGCTCCAGCGTGGACCGGTCCATGCCCGCGCCCGTATCCGTCACCGTCAGGCGCGCGTACTTCCCCTCTTTCAGGTTCACCCGCTGGCTCGACAGCTCCCGGTCCACGTCTACCATGCCCAGCTTGACTTCGAGCACGCCTCCCGTCTCGCGCATCGCGTGGTAGGCGTTGGTGCAGAGATTCATCAGCACCTGGTGCACCTGCGTCGGCTCGCACAGCACGGGGTCGCAATTCCCGTCGATTTCCTCGCGGATTTCGATCGTCGTCGGCAGACTGGCGCGCGTCAGCTTCAGCGCCTCCTTGATGATCAGTTGCAGCAGCACCGGCTTCCGCTCCTGGTCCCCCTGGCGGCTGAAGGTCAAGATCTGCCGCACGAGGTCGCGCGCGCGATGCGCCGCCTGAATGATCTGTTCGAGGTCCGCCCGCGCCGGATTCTCCTTCGTGAGATGGAACTTCGCCATCTCGCCGTAGCCCAGGATCGGCGTTAAAATATTGTTGAAATCGTGAGCCACGCCGCCCGCCAGTGTGCCGATCGTCTCCATTTTCTGCGAACGCCGCAACTGCGCTTCCAGTTTTTCGCGTTCCCGCTCGGCGCGCTTGCGGTCTGTGATATCTGTGATCGACGCCAGCGTGCCGATGATTTCCCCCGCCGAGTTCTGATACGGCCCGGCGGTAACCTCGACCCAGATATTCGCTCCGTCCTGGCGCAGCATCTGCGCTTCGTAGCGCTCGGACTGCCCGAGGTACCGCGCCGCCGTCTTCTCCCGAATCTGGTCCCGGTAGGACGCGGCCACGAAGTCCATCGATGGCCGGCCATCGAGGGCGCTCCGCTGATAGCCCAGCATCTCGGCCAAGCGGCCATTTGAATAGACGCAGCGGTCGTCGCGGTCGGTAATCATCAGACCTTCCGCCAGGCACTCCGCCACCATGCGGAAGCGGGTCTCCGAATCGCGAATGGTCTGCTCCGCGCGCTTGCGTTCGGTCAAGTCAAGGACGCTTTCCAGCAGGCACTTGCGGCCGCCCAGCGTTAACGGCACCACCGTCTTGAGCACGGTCACGGCACTCCCGTCCGCCCGCAGGAGCGTCCGCTCGGAATTGTCGATCACCTGGCCAAGATCCGTAACCGGGCATTTGCCTTGCTCCGCCGCACAGATGTGCCGGTGGCAGATCGAACCCCGCAAAGCTCTCGATGGCCGAGCCCATCAGGTGCTGCGCGGCGAGATTCACATCCACGATCTGCCGCGTCTCGACGTCGACGATGAACATTCCGACGCTGATGGAATCGAAAATCGTCCGCAGATACCGCTCGTTTTCGCGCAGCGCCCGCTCCCCCTTCTCGCGCTCCGCAATATCGGCCACCAGCGCCCGGTTCGCCAGATCCAGTTCGTGGGATCGCTGTTGAATCACCGCGGTCCGCTTGCCCACTTCGGCTTCGAGATGCTCCAGATAACGCCGGTTCTCCTGCTTCAGCCGGGCGCGCTCCAGCGCCTTCTTGATCGCGATTTCCAGCGATCCCAGATCCTGGATCGGCTTCAGCAGGTAATCCCAGGCTCCCAGCCGCACGGCCTCAATCGCATCGCCGATCAGACCTGTTCCCGAGATGATGATCACCGGCATGTCCGGCGCTTCCGCATGAAATGTCGCCAGCGCGTCCAGACCGTCCATGTCCGGCATGCGCAGATCGCACAGCACAACGTCCGGCCGCTCCCGCCGAAAAGTGTCCAGCCCCTCCCGCCCGTCGCGCGCTTCGAATACCTCAAAGTGGCGATCCTCCAGAAACGACCGGATCGAGCGGCGCGATGCGTCCTCGTCGTCAATCGTGAGGATCCGCGGAAGCATGGGCTTGTCACTTGCGAGCGTCATGAGTCAATCCGTCTAAAGTTCAGATTTACGCGCCGCTGCTCTCGGCCATCAGCCTTCGCAGCGGCAGGCGAATGTTGATTCAGCCCGACCGTTCTGCCGCGGTTACCCCCGGATACCCGCGGTCACCAGTAGACACAACCCGAATACGGCGATCATCCACGGCCAGGCCGGCATCCGATGGTTTTGCGGGTTCAAGAGATTTGAATCCATAAATCACTCTGGAAAGACTCGTCTTGACCCTCACCCACGAGGACATACTCGCCGCTGTGCATGCTGCAAAGCCGGTGCCACCCCTCCCAATCGTCTGAAAATTCGCGTTCCATGGCCCCGATCGTCTGGGTCACATCGCTTAATTTGCCCATGCTAAGGGTATTTAGCCGGGCATCCCCGCCTCCTGTTCCACGCGCCAGCGAGCAGGCCGCTGCCGTCCACATGCCTCTCCCGGACAGATTTGACCGGACGACGGCGATTTACAGCCAAGCGGCCAGAAGGCATTTGTGATCATTTTGCGTTATATTATTGACTTCGAATTCACCTCTTGATGTATCTTTGGTTCCTCTGATTCGCCCGGCTGGACCCCACCATGAAACACCTTAAAATTGCCCTCATATTACTGCTTGCGTATTCCGCAGGCCCCGCCCAGGCTGCTGCCGGTGGCGCCGTGCGGCTTTCGCTGGCCGACCTCCACGGCGGCTCCCACCCTGTCACGTTGACGGAACCCTGGCGCTATCACGCCGGTGACGATTCCGCGTGGGCCGATCCCGTCTGCGACGACAGCGACTGGAAACTGCAACCACCCACCTTTCCGTTAAGCTCCGTGCTGGACGGGAAAGTTGCGCCCCTCGGCTGGTTTCGTATGCACGTCACGCTCGACAGCGCCCTCGCCGCGCGGCCGCTCTATCTCATTCTCTACCACCGTGGACCCGTGGAAATTTTCTGGGACGGGAAGCGGGTCTATGCGTTGGGACAAGTGGCTTCCACGGCGGCGACCGAGCGCCCGGTCATCCGCTTCTACAGCGAACCGGTCTGCCTGGAAACCGGCGGCGCGCGCGAGCACGTACTGGCCGTGCGCTACAGCGTGCAGCACGCCGCAAAGCTGCGATTGACCGGACAGGTCGCGGGTTTTCAAGCCGAGCTGCGCGCCGGCGAGGATCACAGCCTGACCGCGCTCGTGGGCCGCGATCTGCGCATTCTCGGCTGGAGTCTCGTGGCCGGTCTCAGCCTCACGCTGATGGTGCTCCACCTGATCATCTACGTGCTCTTCCCGCGGATTCCCGAGAACTTCGACTTTGCGCTCTTCGCCGCCAGCGCCTGCGGCCTCGCGGTCATCATTCTCTTCACGTTCATTCTCGGGACCGCTTTCCTTTGCGGCGTTTACCCAGCGCTCGCTGCTGTTTCGCGTCGCGCTGCTGTGGATGCCGCTCACGGGAATGCACTTCATGCACGCGGTCAGCGGCATCATCCGCCACACGCGCGGGAACAAGCTGCTGTTCGGATCGTCCCTCGTGCTCACGGCCCTGCTCGCCGCGCTCATGCCCATGGCCTGGATTTATCTCGGGATGATGCTGCTTTCCGCGGAGTTGTTGCGCGCGTTGTGGATCGCCATGCGCCAGCGCGTGGAACGCATCTGGATTCTCGGCCTCGGCTTCAGCGCCGGCATTGTCGCCGTCTTGTTCAACGCCGCCGCCAGTTTCGAGCTGGTCGCCGAAGGCCCGTGGATCGAATTCGTTTCCATCGGCAGCCTGGCCGCACTCATGCTCTCGGCTTCGGCTTACCTCGGCAGCCGTTTCGCCCTCGCCAACCAGTCGCTGGAAACCAAAATCGAGGAAGGCCGCCAGGCCGTGCGCGCGCTGGCCGAAAGTGAGGCCCGCTACCGCAGCATCGTCGAAAACCCCATCGCCGGCATCGGCATCGTCGATGAGCACAGCCGCCTCATTTACGTCAACGCCCGCTATCTCGAAATCATCCGCTGCCGCCACGAGGACGTCATCGGCCAGGAAGTGCGCGGCCGCATCGTGCCCGAGCACCTGGATGGCGTCAACGCCAAACTGGCCGCGCTTTTCAGCGGCAACGCGGTCCCCCTCACCCACGAGTACGACATTATCGCGGGCGACGGCAAGCGGCGGACGATGCAGGCCGGCGTGAGCCTCTACCGCACCCGTCAGGGCCAGCGGAACATGGTCATCCACCTGAACGACGTCACCGACGCCCGCGCCGCCGAACGCAAGCAGCGCGAGGCGCTGGCGCTGGCGGAACAGACCGCGCGCATGGCCAGTATCGGCGTAATGGCCGGCGGTATCACTCACGAAATCAACCAGCCGCTCAACGCCATTATGCTGCACGCCGAAACCTTGCAATTCATGGCGAAGGCCAACCGTCTGAACCAGACCGAGCCCGTGACCACCGCGCTGAATCACATTGTCATGAGCACCGAACGGATCAGCGAGATCATTCAGCACATGCGCGGCTTCTGGGTCGATGCTCCCGCTGCGACCCGGATCTGCTGTGTCGACCTTACCCCCCCGGTGCGGCAGGCCGTGGAGATGACGGATCAGAAAATCCACGCTCACGCCATCGCGCTGCAACTGGACCTGTCATCCACAGCGCTCTACGTGGACGCCGATGCCTTGCAGCTCGAACAGATCGTGATTAATCTGCTCACCAACGCGATCAACGCTCTCGACCGCGTCAAGCGCCATGACAAGAAAATTCTGCTCCGCATTTTCGCGGAAGCGCATGAGGCCGTGCTCGAAGTCATTGACAACGGCCCCGGCCTGCCGCCCATCGATCCCGAAAAACTCTTCGATCCCTTCTTCTCCACCGGCAAGGAAAAAGGCGGCACCGGCCTCGGCCTCGCGATCGTGAAAATGTTCGTCGAAAAATTCAAAGGCGCCGTCACCGCCGAAAACAACGCCACGGAGGGCGCCACCTTCCGCATCCGCCTCCCCCTCGCCGAACGCGGAACGCCCCCAAAATCACCGGGCCGAGCCGGGTTGGGCATGCTCCAGAACAATCGCTTGCCCATAGACAAAAACCCGGCCGGAATCCATCTTTCTAATCGCCGCGCGGGGATTCCGCTCCCCGCGCGTATCCCTTGGTAGGGGCGGGTCTGAGACCCGCCCGCGGGCGGATGTCCGACAAAGTCGAGATCTTGTCGCAGACGGACAATCCGCCCCTACCGCCCGTTTTCAATTTTCAAATTGCTAGCGGCGGCCTCCGCCGTCTTCGGGATTTCTCAGCCGCCTCGAACCGCCGCGCGAGGATTCCGCTCCCGCGCGTTCCTCGGCCTGTAGGGCTACACTGCGTGCGCCCGCGGGCGGATGTCCGACAAAGTCGGGATCTTGTCGCAGACGGACAATCCGCCCCTACGGTCGATCTCCGGAATCTTGGATCGCCGCGCAGGGATTCCGCTCCCCGCGCGAACATACGTCGTAATCCGCCTCCCCCCGCGCCCCAGAATCTTCTCCGCGTAGGGGCGCAATTCATTGCGCCTTCTTATGGGAGACGGCATGTCGCAGATCCCGACAACGTCGAACCATGTTCTCCAAAAATACCGTATAATCGCACGCCTCTCCACTCTTCGTAGGGACATGGCTTGCTGTGTCCTCGGTATTCCATCAACCGCAATTCCGCCCCCTCTCCCTCCGTAACCGGAGCCTCTCCCATGCCCGACACCACCGCCACCCCCATCGGCCAACAAATCGCCCAATGGCGCGCCCGCTGGACACCCGAGCGAATTGAGGATGTTGTAAAAATATTGCAGGAGGATCCTCAATGGGGCGGACTTAGAATTATTGAGTTGCCGTGGTATACTGTGATAAATGGTTTTGAACGCTGGCCGGATGAAGAAAAAGGCTATAAAGGCGAACTAGAAGGTAGCCCGATTCTTGATCTACGTGGTTGTCCATTTCCCAAACAAACAGATTTGAGGGGTGCCTTTTTAGTATGTAGTCGATTCGAAGGAGCAACGCTTGTGGCCGCAAATTTATGTAGAGCGCTCCTTGCACATGCCGAGATGTGTGGAATTGAACTGATGTCGGCAAATTTTTCAGAGGCAAATCTCTTCGGTACGCATTTTCAAGATGCACTGCTGTTTGGAGCAAATTTTACTGGGGCAAATCTTTTTGCTTCCAACCTGAATGGCGCCAAGCTATGGAGCGCAGTCTTTTCTGGAGCAAATCTGACTGGTGCGCAGATGAGCTGTGCTTGGCTACATCATGTCCGGTTTATAAATTGCCAGCTATCCTCGCTTCATTTGAAATCGGAGAAGGGTAGCGCCGTTTTCGACGAGCAGACTGATTTCATTCGCACTAAGCCTGATGGATCTTATTCCTCGTGGCTCATGGACTATCCAATCGCAAAAGATGCTGACTCTAAAAGCTCCCGGCTTATGTGCCATTTTCAGAAATCCGTCAATGCTTTCGAGAGAATGGTATACTGCATAAAGCCGCCATCTACTATGAGCAAGAGGAGTACTGGCGCACTTGCACGGAGTGGGGAGCTATCGGTCGATGGCAAGGCTGCCTGAAACCCGGCAACCGTCTGCGTTCCCTAAGCTCCTTCTTGCGCTGGCTCCTTGCCGAGCGCTTTATGGGCTACGGCGAACGCCCAAGCCGCATCATCGGCTGGAGTGTTGGGTTAATCCTGTTGTGGACGTTGCTCTTCTTCGTGCTCGGCTACGAGATCGAAAACGTGCCGGGGCAGTTTGCCTTGCTGAGTTCGCGTTCATTCGGCTTTGGCGAGGGCGCTGCGTGGATTGATCTGGCGCGTTGCCTGCGGTTTTCTGTAGAGAGCTTCACCACCCTGGGCTTCAGCATGATGCGCCCCGCGCCGGCTGGAGTCACACGCTCGCCTCCCTTGAAGGTTTGCTGGGCGTGTTGTTCGTCGCCTTGGCAACCGTCACATGGGCACGCAAGGCAATCCGGGATTAACAGAATCTGTATCACCTTCTCCATCACGGCCAACGCCTAAAAACTTGTCATCCTGCTATATTCATTGTCAAGGGCACAGAGGGGGTGTACGCGTAGCGATCCTGCTATTCGGGGTTCGTTAGAACGACCTTTAAGATCTTTTGCGTCTACGGGGCCGGGGCCTGGATACTGAACCGGCGTCCTTTTGGCGTCGCGACGGGATGACAATCGGGGTCCCCGGCCTCCCCTTTTTCCTCAGGCGGCGAAGCGGTAAGCGAAGGGCTCGCCTTTGACCGTCATTGCCCAGCAGGCGACGGCGAGCCGTCGCGCCATGCCCACGATGGCGATCTTTTTACGCTTGCCGTGCTGGCTGATCGCGTCGAACTGCTGCTGCGCCGGTTCATCCTTGCGCACTCAACTCCAGGCGGCTTCGACGAGCAGGCCGCGCAACAGGGGCGAGCCCCAGTGGGTGATTGTCCTTGCCGCCGGCGGCTGCCGCTCGACCACTCGCAGCAGGTGAGGCCCACGTGGCAGGCCAGGGCCTCGGCGGTTTTGAACTCCTCCGGTCGGAACACCTCCAGCAGGAAAGCCATCGCCGTGAGGTGCCCCACGCCGGGAATCGTGCGCAACAAGGCGCAGCGGTCATGGTAGCGATCCTCACGGCTGAGGCACACAAGCTCGCGGTCGAGCGCGCGGATCTGGGTGTTCAGCCGTTCCAGCGTCTCCAGTTGGATGTGAGACAGGTGCGCAAGACCTCCGGCAGGAGCGCTTGCCGCAGGGTTTCTTTCTCGGCCCGGCTCCAGTGGTGAGGCCGCACAACCGCGCAGTGGTGGAACGCTAAAAAGGCCTTGATGCGGTTCTGGGTGCGGGTGCGGTCGCGGAGCAGTTGCTCGCGCGTGCGCAGCAGTTGGCGGTCCTGTTCTTCCTGCTCCGTGGGGATGCGCACGAAGGTGCGCGGCGGATGGAAGTAGAGCTGGGCGAGCGGCACGGCATGGGCGGTCGGTCTTCTGCTGCGTCGAGTTGGGGCTCTTGGGCACCTGACTGGGGGCGACGACGCGGCAGTCGACACCCATCGTCCGCAACAGACGGCAGAGGTGAAAGCCGGTGTAGCCGGCTTCATAACAGGCCCACAGCGCGCAGCCGGGAAAATGCGAGAAGGAATGTCTGCCAGTCCCTCGGCCGCAGGGGAGAGGCGGCCTTGCAGAAGGATCTCGCCGTTGCTCACGTCGAGGGCGGCCACGGCCACGGTCTGGGCATCCACATCCAACCCGAGCGCAATCGTTCGTTCCTGTGCCAGCACTTTGGTCTTGAGCATCTTCTTACTCCTTCCGGGTAAGTCACGGGGGTTTCACTTAAGGTAGTACCCCACTCCCTCACGACCAAATGAAATATAGGAACT
>CAVTJX010000005.1:0-92668 GCA_963735175.1 uncultured bacterium
GTCTGCTGTTCGCGGGTACGAAGGACATCGTCTCATCGATGAGCGATGGACCGACCATGAAAAATGCGTCGCCTGCGGCCGCCTGGACCTATGCCGAATCCAAGTTCGGTCTGAAACGCGTTCCGGCGCAGCCGACCGCGCCCAGCACCCTGCCGCCGGTCGGCCGTCGCCCCGGCTCGCTGGATGAAGTCATCATCAGCGAAAATTTCGACGCCGTCGCCGCCGGCGCCATCCCCACGGGCTGGACCCGCGTGGACGTGGATCTTGGCTCGACGACCCACACGCTCTGCCCGGGTCTGTCGCTCTGGGAGGTCTATGACAACACGGCCAATCCCGGCATTTCCGCCCACAGCGGCGCGCGCTTCATGCGCAACCACTTCAATGACGCGGCGCTGCCCAATAACGACTGGTTGATCCTCCCGCAGCAGACGCTGACCGGCGCGATTCAACTCAGCTACTGGATCGCCTCGCAGGACGCGGCCTATCCCGACGACTACGAAGTGCGCATCTCCACCACCGGCACGGCTCCGGCCAACTTTACGACCCTGATTACCGATCAGAACTCCATTCCCACTGCGTGGACTCAGCACACCCATGACCTGTCGGCGTACTCCGGTGTTCCCATTTACATCGCCTTCCATTACGACGCCACCGACGAGTTCATCATCAAGCTCGATGACGTGCTCCTCGAAACGCTGACCTATGGCGGTGTCGAGGGTACGGTCACGGCGGCTGTGGGCGGTGCGCCCATCGAAGGCGCTTCCGTTTCGGTTGTGGGTACGGCGCTGACGGCCACCACCAATGCTTCCGGTTATTACGTGATCGGCAATGTTCCCACCGGCGCCCGCAACCTGAGCTTCACCAAGCTTGGCTATGCGACGCTGACGGTCCCCAACAACACCGTTCTCGTGAATGACACGATCACGGTCAATGCCGCCATGGAAGTCGGCATGCTCTCGATCATCAGTGAAGGCTTTGAAGCGATTCCCAACGGATCGCTGCCTACCGGTTGGGCGCAGATCAGCGTCGATGCCGGCACCACGCCGGCCATCGGCGGCGGCGCCTCCACGTGGCGCGTCTACTCCGGCACCGGCTGGACCACCCACGGCGGCACCAAGTTCGTTGCCTGCGCGTACAACAGCCCCGCTGTTCCCAACAACGATTGGCTGATCCTCCCGCGCCAGAAGCCTCGCCGGCACCATCCGCCTCAGCTACTGGATCGCCTCGCAGGACTCCAACTACCTTGACAGCTATGAAGTGCGTGTCTCCACCACGGGCAACCAACCGGCCAACTTCACGAACCTGATCGTCGACGTGAACGACGCCCCCTACGCCTGGACCCAGCACACGCATGACCTGTCGGCCTTTGCCGGTCAGCCGATCTACATCGCTTTCCATTACGATGCCAACGACGAATTCGTCATCAAACTCGATGACGTGCTGCTCGAAGCCACGGGGCAGGGCCCCACGGGCGCCGCGATCGTCGGTACGGCGACTGATCCGTCAGATAATCCCGTCGCCGGCGTGCGCGTGCAGGTGCTGACCACTGAAATGGACACGGTTACGGCCCTTAACGGCTACTACGGTTTTAATTTCGTTGAGCCGGGCACGTATTCGGTGATGTTCACCCACCCGTTCTACGACACGCTCGTTGTCAGTGATGTGGTGGTGACGGACAATGACACCGCCACGGTGAATGCCGCAATGGAAGTGCGCGACGGCCTGTATCTCTCCACCGGCACCTCCGAAATTCTCGACTACGACACCGCCAGTCTGAGCATCGACATTGCCGACAACACGATTATCGGTGATCTCGACGTGGTCGTCAACCTGACCCACACCTATGACGGCGATCTCATCCTCTGGCTGGAGTCGCCCTTGGGCGAAACCGTCATGCTGGCCCACCGTGTGGGCGGCGGCGGAAACAACTTCATCAATACCTTCTTCGACGACGAAGCGTCCGTCTCGATCACGGCTGTGGCGGCGACGCCGCCGTACACCGGACACTTCCGGCCCCAGGAACCGCTCTCGGCGATGGATCTCCTGAGCGTCAACGGCACCTGGACGCTGTTCGTCGCGGACACGGCTGGCGGCGATGAAGGCACCCTCGAGAGCTTCGTTATGGACGTCACGGAAGCTTCGGCGGTGGAACAGCCGGTGGTGACGGTTCCCAATACCTTCGCCTTCCACGGCAACTATCCGAATCCGTTCAATGCCCAGACGACGTTCCAGTTCTCCCTCGCTCAGCAGGGGAACGTGGCCCTCGTGCTCTACAACGTCACCGGCCAGGAAGTGGCGCGGGTGATTGACAACGCGCCGATGACGGCCGGCCTGCACACGGTCAGCTTCGACGCGGCGAAAATGGCGTCGGGTGTCTACTTCGCGCGTCTCACCGCGGGAACACACATCGCGACCCGCAAGATCGCCCTGCTGAAGTAATCCTTCTCTCCGGGACGATTTTCGTAAACCAGCACGCAGGGGCGGGTCACAAGCCCGCCCCTGCGCGCCATTTTTATCCTGCTGATGTTCTGCTCTAACGGAGGATGCCGCGCATGACCAGGCGGATCACCACGGCGTTGTTGCTGCTCGTGCTGAGTGCGGTCACGCTGCTGTCCATCGCGGCCACTAAACCGGCATCCCGGAATGCCCGCGTCGGCCGCGACGGCCCGCTGACATCCGATGTTGCGCCGCCGCGCCTGTCCGATCTACCGCAACCCGGAATTCGCAATCCATCCACTCTCGATGAGGTTGTGCTCGCCGAGGATTTCGAGCAGCAGACGCCCGGCGCGCTGCCGTCCGATTGGTCGCAAGTCGATCAGGACCAGGGCTACTGCTCGTGGTTTCACGGCCCGTCGCAGTGGCAGGTGTTCACCCGCGCGGGCTTTAATGCCCACGGTGGCAGCCGGTTCGTCATGTGCGCCTATAATGATGGGGCGCAGCCAAACGACGATTGGCTGATTCTGCCGCTGATGAACCTCTCCGGTGCCATCACGCTCCGTTACTGGGCGGCTTCGCAGGACACGCAGTACCTCGAAAGTTTCGAAGTCCGGGTCTCCACCTCCGGCAGCGAGCCGGCCGCTTTCACGGACCTGATCGCCGCCGAAAACGCTGTGCCGGTCGCCTGGACCGCCTTCACCTCGGATCTCTCGGCCTATGCCGGAATCCCCTTCCGGATCGCCATCCACTACCACGCCGTCGATCGCTTCGTGCTCAAAGTTGACGATATCGTGGTGGAAGGCACACCGCCGGCCTCGGGGACGATCTCCGGCGTTGTCACGGATGTGGCAGCCCGCCCCGTTGATAACGCCACCGTGCAGCTGCTTCCGCTCAGCCGCACGCTGCGCACGGACACTGCGGGCCGCTTTTTGTTTTCCCTCGTGCCCGTCGGTACCTATGCGCTGCGTTTCATGCATCCGTATTACTTCACGCACGCCACTTCCGGCGTCGGCGTGGTCGTCGCCGAGACGACCTTCGTCGAGCAGCCGTTGAATTTGTACACGCTCCGCTTCTATGATTACGTCTCCACCAATTCGCCGCGCCCGATTACGGACTTCGACACGGCTGTCATGGCGATCTATGTGCCGGATACGTTCCTCGTCGCCGATGTCGACGTCACGATTGACCTGAACCATGCCTACGACGGTGATCTGAAAATCTGGCTCGAAGTCCCGGACCGTTCTACCATAACGCTCATTCCCTGTGATCCCTTCCGCTCGGGGCGCGATATTCATCAGTGTCGCTTCGATGATGCGGCACTCAATTCCTTTACCGCCGGCCAGGCGCCCTATGTGGGTCGCTGGCGTCCACTGCAACCGCTGAGTCGCGTGAATGGCGACACGTCCATTACCTATTTCCCCCATTCGAGCGGCAATCGCTGGCAAATCTTCGTCTATGACAGCGCCGAGCAGGATATTGGCGTGCTCTACGGATTTCAATTGCACATGGTCGAAGACACCAACCCTGCGGCGGTCCCCGAACCGCGCATCCGGCCGCCCCTGGACCTTAGTTTCGCCGGCAACTACCCGAATCCGTTCAATGACGAAACCCGTTTCCGCTTCGAGCTTTCCGAACCCGGCTCAGTTCGCCTGCTGCTCTATAATGTCCTCGGCCAGCCGGCGGCTGAAGTCTGGAGTGGCCCGCTTGGGCGGGGGGCGCATGAAATTCACTTTAACGCAGCCGGGCTGAGCAGTGGCCTTTACCTGGCCCGTTTGAGCGCTCAGGATCGGACCATCACACGAAAAATGCTCCTAATTAAGTAACAAGTTACCTATCTCGACACTTTCTCAGCGCACCTGACCCTCAGGCGCGCTTTTTTTATGCCTTTTGTGCGGCAAATGGGTCAACAATGTTGAAGATTGATGTAATGAGAGGCATTGTCTCGGGTACTTCAAGCGGCCTTGAAGTTGACATAGTGTAGCCCATACTCCCTTTTGGCCCATCCTGTTTGAAATTAAGCTTTAATTTACAACGAAAATATACTTAATAGGTGTAATAGGATCTAACACTCCTCTATTGCTTTCGCTTGCATTACACTCTATCTTGACCACGTCTGTATGAATAGACGGGCGAAGCACAAGGCGAGGATTGGGCCATGTTTGTGACCACGCGGCTAAGCGATTGGTTCTATGATCTTTTAGAGTGGTTTACCGGTTCCAGTCCCCGCCATTTGCAGGTCATTTCGTTACCGGCAGCGAATCCTGCGATTCATTCCGAAATTGTTGCGAAATGGCCACATCGGGGTCATCTGCGTTGAGGAATCGGTTTCGGAGAGGCAACTTCACGACGAGTTTGGAGCGATGTTGAGGTTGATATATTCAAGTGTATTTCGCACCGCTTGCCACGCCCATTGAAATTAAGTGCTTATAAATCTTGGCGAACATACTTAATATGCTAAATATGATCTCGCAGTCCCTTATTGTATTCTGATCGGTCTTGGACTATATTGGACACGCAACATCAGATTTGATTTCAGAACAGATTGTCGATAAAAGGTGTAGCACTGTAACCCTTTGGAGATGTGCAATGATGAGAGTCTTAAAAACTGTCACTCGACTGGCAATTGCAGTGATGCTTATCTTACTGGTGGTGGGGCCAGCCGCCGCCCAATACGACCAGTGCCTGGAAGGCTACCGTTCGCAGACCCCCGGCGGTTGGGGTGCACCATGCAATGGCGGCAATGCTGGGTGCATTCTTGCTGCCAATTTCCCAACATGCTTCCCGACAGGGCTGGTGGTCGGCGGAACCTTTACCGTCACGTTTACCAGTGCCGCCGCGGTCGAGGCGTTTCTGCCCGACGGCGGGTCGTCGCATGTACTGACACAAAGCTATACCAATCCGATCCACCTTCCCACGGGCAGCTTCTCGGATCACGCCATCGCGCTGGCCATTACGCTGGGCATGGTGCGCTGCAATGTGGCTGGCTTCGGTGATATCGGAAATCTTGTGGTCCCGACCGGCGTTGACAGCCCCACGGGTGCGTTTGCGGGCTGGACGGTGCAGCAGGTCTTCGATCTGGCCAATATCGTTCTGGGCGGCAATCAGGCGGCGCTGCCGGCTGGGATTTCGCTGCCGGAACTGGTCGGCGTCCTGACGCTCGATCAATCAGAATTTCGTCGACGGCACGCAGAACAACCACTACCTCGTGAATCGCAACTGCTGGGATCGCGGCGACCTCTACGCG
The DNA here is from genome assembly GCA_963735175.1 of uncultured bacterium. Taxonomy (GTDB): domain Bacteria; phylum Electryoneota; class RPQS01; order RPQS01; family RPQS01; genus CAVTJX01. The sequence continues at coordinate 5,681 of CAVTJX010000005.1, forward strand.
TGTTATCCCACGGCGGCGACTCCGGAACATCGCATGACCGGCGTGGCCTGGCTGGGCACGCGCGTTACCGCCGAAGTGACCCCCGGCATTCTCGATCTCGATACCTATGATGACGGCGTGACGTTCCTGAATCAGCCGTGGATGCCGTGCGAAGTGGAATCCGTTCAGGTGGCGGTGACCGGCGGTCCGAACTACACCACGTTTGCCAACGGTGGCGGGCATTTGTATCTGAACGCCTGGAAAGACGGCAACCTCGATTGCGACTTCTGCGATGTGTTCTGCGACGGCATCGCTCCGGAATGGATGCTGCAGAATATCGTGGTCACTCCCGGGTCGATCACGCTGGGCTTCATTGATCCGGGCGTCTTCTCGCTGGGTCACTACGAAGGCCGCCTCCGCTTCCGTTTGACGGCTGTGCCGATTACCGACGGCTGCAATCCCGCCGGACTGGACGAAGTGGGCGAAGTGGAAGATTACATCATCGCCGACTTGCAGCTCGCGGTCGAATTGCTGGGCGGTTTGAACGCCACGTCCGGCGACGCGACGGTCAGCCTGGCATGGTCGACGGCCTCGGAAAGCAACAACGATCATTTCGAAGTGTTGCGTGACGGCGAGGTCATCGCGACCAAGCCGGGTGCGGGTACGAACGTTGGCCGCGCCGACTATCGCTATACCGACAGCGGCCTCGATAACGGCCATGTTTATCACTACAGCCTCGTAGCGGTGGACGCCGCCGGCGCGCGTCAGGAATTGGCGCAGACCGAAGCGCAGCCACAGACCACGACAGTCGCCGTGGCCGATTACGCCCTGATGCAGAACTACCCGAATCCCTTCAATCCCACCACCTCGATCTCCTACGCGTTGAAAGACGCGAGCCGGGTGACGTTGACGGTGTACGATTTGACGGGCCGCGAGGTAGCCGTGCTGGTGAACGGCACCGAAGCCGCCGGCACGCACAGTGTGACCTTTGACGGCGCCAACCTGGCCGCCGGCATGTACTTCTACCGCATCGAAGCGGGTACGTTTACCGCCACCCGCAAGCTGATGCTGGTCAAGTAAGCGTGACGCTTAATCCACAGCGCTGGCGCCGTTGATTACCGCGCGCTTTGCGCAAGCTGGATTCGGTTGTATCAAGTAAAACACCGCGCGAGGATTTTTCCTCGCGCGGTGTTTTTATGTTGTCGAGCGGGTCAGCCCGGCCGGGCATCTATTCCTACAGTGCAGGCGAACCATTGCAGTTCGCCTGGTTTGCGTTTGGGGGGTGCAGGTGGCGCGATTGCGCTGATGAGGAGTCTCTGGCAGTTTCCTCCCGTGAAGCCGGGGGGAGTGTGAACACAATCGCCGGAGACAGAGGCCGTTTCTCAGTCGCTTGCGGCAGTCGGAACAGATACGCTGTTCATTTAGAGCGGGTCACTTATCACGTATGTATTTATAAATAAATATCATAACGAATGGTTATTTCAATAATATGATATTATAGATCCGTCAATCTACTATTGACCTCTGCGGGTCTTTTTGTTATATTGGACTTAAATGGTCCAGTTATAGAATCGCCTCACGGCGACCTCCGTTAATTCGCACGAAATCCAGAGATCTTTGGGGAGTGGCTGCACATGAAAAAATTTAAGATTGTGCTTCAAAGCCTGCGCCGATTCCGGAAAGCGAACGGCTGGGTGACAGGGATCGTCTTGGCGTGGGCAGCCGTGGCCGGAGCCATGCCCGTTCCCGAGTCGAGTCCGATCTTACAGGGTGAACCGCGCCATGAAAGCGCGGTGACGGCACTCGATCAGCAGTGTATCATCGACTATATCGGGATGAGCTATACCGGCGGCGGCGGTATAATCACCTGGCCGGACGGCAGCTACAACGGCGGATATGGATTGCTGGCCTTCACGAACAGTTGCAGCGAAGTACTTCATGCCTACTGCGTGGACCTGAACCACTTTTTGGCGGTTGATCCGTATTGCGTCAATATCGACCCGCTGCCCGTGAGCGCCGTGTATCCCGAGCAAACGCCCGCCTTCGCTTACATTCAAACATGGTATGTGCCCACCACGGACTATGAAGACGACGTGCGGCAGTTGGCGTTGTGGAAGTTGTCGTCGAACATCGCCGCCGTTCCTTACTACCATATTAACGCCGGGCGCGGCTATCCGCTGTTCACGGATCCTCCGGTCTATCCCTACGTGAACACGGTTTACGGTAGCGACGTCCCGCGCAACGCTGACGCCAATCCGCTGGTGCGTGACGCCCTTGGCGCGGTGGACGCACTACCGAAAAACGTCTTTATGTGCGGCGACCAGCTTCAGACATTTGTCGGAATACCGGTGATCAACGCCGGGATCTCCACCGTGCCGATCACTTTGACGCTGGTACGCGGCGCACAGGCGCTGGCGGTGAACAACACCAGCATAAGTGGCGTGAAGTTACTGGTGACGACGAATGCCGGAATCCTGAGCGGCGCCGTGGTTTACACGAACGCCCTCGGGCAAGCCTTTGTGACGCTCTCGCAGCCGCTCGTGACGGCGGTGCCGGCGACGGTTCAGGCTTGTACACGCGGTGCCTGGCCGAAGACGATTACGCCCTGCGACGGTTCCGCCCAGCAATTGCTGGTGCAGCAGCTCCAGAGCGCAGATATCTGCTCGCTGTGCGTTTCGGTTCCCCTTTCGCCTGACGAATTCCTCGCGGTGGAACTGACGTCCTTCACAGCGACGGCGGGTGACAGCCGGGTGAGCGTGGTCTGGTCGACAGCTTCGGAGAACAGCAATGAGCGCTTCGAGCTACGGCGTGATGACGTCGTGATCGCCACACCGCGCGGGGCGGGCACTACCGCCAGCCAAAGCAATTACCGCTTTATCGACAACGGGTTGAGCAACGGCCGGACCTACCGTTACAGCCTCGTGGCGGTCAACACGGCGGGTGAGCGCGAGGAGTTGGCGCAGGCCGATGCCACTCCGGAGAGCCAGTTGGCGCTAGTTCCGGAGTATGCGCTACTGCAGAATTATCCGAATCCGTTCAACCCCACCACGGCGATTACGTACGAATTGAAAGACGCCGGGTTCGTGACGCTTACGGTCTACGATCTGACAGGCCGCGCGGTGGCGACACTGGTAAATAGTGCCCAGGCTGCCGGCGCACATACGGTGAGTTTTGACGGCAGCGGCCTCCCGGCCAGCGTCTACTTCTATCGTTTGCACACGGAGAATTTTACCGCCACGCGCAAACTGATGCTGCTGAAATAGCAGGCGCATTTTTTGCCGAATGGGAAGCCCCCGTCGTTCGGACAGGGGGCTTCCCAAGGCGTGAAAAGTGAAGCCGATTCTGAATAACCATCGGTATGGTCACTATAGTTGGGTGAAAAAAAGAGTGGAACATGAGGGTCAGTTATTGCTTTTCAAACCCACGAGGTATACATTAAGTTCAGTGATTACAATGTAATAGATATACTTTGGTTATGCACGAGTAAGTACGGTAGACTAACCCTATTAGAGGAATATGACCATGTCCGCGTTTTTCAATCGATTTATTAAGAGCGGTTTGCTGCTCGTGCTTCCCTTGCTGATGGCTTTGACGGCGTTGGCACAGCCGGTACCGCCGGATACCTGTCTGCCGATTGGTTGCAAGACGTTTACCCAGGGCGGCTATGGGAATGATTGCCCGGGACCGCATCCCGTCGCCAATCCGGGCTGCATTCTTGTCGACCACTTCGGTACATGCTTCGGCGCCGGAATTGTCATTGGCGGCGGATTCACGGCGACGTTTACGAGTGCGGCGGCGGTGAATGCCTTTTTACCGGCCGGTGGAACACCGGGTGCTTTCACTCAGAATTATAACAATCCGGTGACCACCTCAGCGGGAGTTTTCGCCGGGCAAGTGCTGGCGCTGGGACTTAATCTCGGGTTTTCGAATTGCGGGGTGACGGGCTTCTGCGCCAATCTGGGCGACCTCCGCATTTATTCGGGGCCGTTTGAAAATTTCACCGTGCAAGCGCTGTATTCCCTGGCCAACCAGGTCATCGGCGGGAATCTGGGCGCGCTGCCTTTGGGCACGACGCTGTCGCAGTTGAACGCCGCGGTGGATTCCATCAATAATAACTTTGACAACGGCACGTCCAACGACGGCTATCTGGTTGATCCGGATTGTTTGACGGAACATCAGCTCGCGGTGGAACTGCTGGGTGGACTGAATGCCATCGGCGGCGAGGGTGTGGTAAGCCTCACCTGGTCGACGGCCAGCGAAACCCAAAACGATCACTACGATTTGTACCGTGATGAGGCCTTCATCGACGTCGTTCCGGGTGCGGGAACCACGGCCAGCCGCAGTGATTACCGTTACCTTGACCGCGGGCTGGAGAACGGCCGCACGTATAGCTACAAGCTGGTGGCTGTGGATGCCGCAGGCATTCGGCGTGAACTGGCAGTCGCCAGCGCGACTCCCACGGCGAGTACACCCGCGCCTCGCGAGTTCGCGCTCTTGCAGAACTTCCCGAATCCGTTCAACCCCACCACGGCGATTACCTATCTGTTGAAGGACGCCGCGCCGGTGAAGTTGACGGTCTACGATCTCACGGGCCGGACTATCGCCACACTGGTGAATAACATGCAGCAGTCGGCGGGCGCGCACACGGTAAACTTCGATGCCGGCGCACTGGCGACGGGCGTTTATCTCTATCGCCTCGACGCCGGATCGTTCAGCGCAACCCGCAAACTGATGCTATTGAAATGAGCGTGACGTTCAATCCGTGACGCTGGCGCCGGTGATTGCCGCCGCTGCGCGGGCTGGATGGTTCCAATGAAAAACGGGCGACCCTTCGTGGGTCGCCCGTTTGCGTTTCGAGGTATCCGAACGCCGTTACTTGTCTTTTTTCTTAAATCCCGCCGGGACGTCAAACTTCGCGCCGTCGACGGCGGTCTGCGTGGCTTCGGTCAGTTCACTGATCGTGCTGAATTTGATCTTGTCGACATAGGTGGGGGCTTCCTGTTTGGGAGCCTTTTTCTTGCCGAAGGGAATCTTGCCCATCAATTCGTTCGCCGCGCCTTCCTTCATCGCTTTGCCGAGGGACGGCCCCTGCAACGCATGACGCTTGATCTCCACGAGGCTCTTCACGGGCTCGCCCGGCGCTTTTTTCGCGGCTTCGATGGCGCCCTGCATTTGCTTCTGGTAAAGCATCGCGGCCGAAGTCAAACCCGGCGTCAACAAGGTGGCGTCGAGGCCGAGCGCCTGCATGTAGCGCTCGCTGAACGCCATAATCTCGTCTTTGCCCGGCACGTCCGGGCTGTTCCACATGTCGACGGTGATAATCACCTTGTCGAGGCTGTCGTTTTTATTGACGCCGGTGGCCACGAACTTCGCGTTCTTGCAAGCCCAGCCGTTGATCGTTTTACTTTCGGCCACCGACTGGTCTTCCGTCGTCCACGTGTAGAGCTCCTCGTGCGCGCTGTCGGGGGCTTCCTCCTCGGCCTGCTCGCTTTGCTGCAAACCCTTCTGCAATTGCTCCTTAAACTGGGCGAAGGTCATTTCGGTGTAGGTTTTCTTCTTCGGGTCGAGCGACCACACGACTTCCTTATCGAGCCGCACGATATTCACGGCGTCGGTGGGTTTGCCGCCGGTGGCCGTTTTCATAAAGCCCCGGGTCCAGCGGAGCGTAGACTCGGTCGCTTGCTTGTCGGCCGTGTAGTAGTCCGCCGTGGTGCCTTCGCTCGCTCCTATAAACTGGGAGGAGACGGTGTGTTTGCGCGTAACGTCCGCCTGGGCGCTGCCAGCCAGGCAGAGGAGGGCGAGTAGCCAGAACAGCATAGGGATTCCCTCAGGGTTATCGGGGTGGGAAGGAGGCTCGATCCGTCGTGGACTCAAGCCTCAAAGTAAATGGCCTCAGAATCTGATCAATTTAGCGAAAGTTCACTAATATTTCAACCGTCATCATTCCATCCTGCCCGTTGCATCTCGGCTGAAAAAGTGTTTCTTATGGGCTTGTAGACCATTGAACCGGGAAACAGAGGAACCCTGATGCAAATTGGAATCCTGGGCTTGGGCCGCATGGGCGGCAATATGGCCGAACGGCTGCTTAAAGATGGGCACACCGTGATCGCCTCCGACCGCAATCCTCCCAAAGTCGCCGAACTGGTGGCACAGGGCGCGATGGGCGCGGAAAACCTCGCCGCCATGGTTCGCCAGATGCAGGGCCGCCGCGCGATCTGGATCATGATCCCCGCCGGCGCGCCCACGGAGGCCATGGTGCTCGAAGCCGCCGCGCTGCTGGCTCCTGGCGATATCCTCATCGACGGCGGCAATTCCTTCTACCAGGATTCGATCCGCCGGGGTACGGTGTTGAAGGAAAAAGGGATCCACTACCTCGACGTGGGAACCTCGGGCGGCATCTGGGGACTGACGCAGGGTTATAGCCTGATGATTGGTGGCGAGTCCGAAGCGTTTGCCGTCTGCGAGCCGGTCTTCCGCACCCTCGCGCCCAAGGACGGCTACCTGCACGTGGGACCGTCGGGAGCGGGACACTATGTGAAGATGGTCCACAACGGCATCGAGTACGCGATGATGCAGGCCTATGCCGAAGGCTTTGAGATTCTAAAGGAGAGCGCGTTTCCGCTCGATTTACCGGCCATCTCCAAACTGTGGGAGCACGGCACGGTGATTCGCTCGTGGCTGCTGGAATTGACCACCAATGCCTTGCAGCGCGATCCGGAATTGTCGCGCGTCAAAGCGTACGTCGAGGATTCGGGCGAAGGTCGCTGGACGGTGGAGGAGGCGATTCATACCGGAGTCCCGGCGTATACGATTGCCGCCGCCTTGTTCGCGCGTTTCGCTTCGCGCAAGGACAACGCCTTTGGACTGCGCCTCCTCTCCGCGCTGCGCAACGAGTTCGGCGGCCATCCCATGATGACGGCGGAAGGCATGACGGCGAAGGCCAAAATCCCCGAGCCGAAACGATGAACGAAGAACGGCGGGTCTGTGTAGGGGCGGGTTAAGGTCTTCCGCAACCCGCCCGCTTCCCCCGACCGCCTAAACCCGCCCGCTCGCATTTCAGTGTTTCAGTTTTCAGCATTTCAGCGTTTTCTTCATGCCCAATCCTTTTCGTGAAGGTCTCGAGGCGGAGCGACCGCCCGAACCGTGCGCCATTGTGATCTTCGGCGCGCGCGGTGATCTGGCGCGGCGCAAATTGTTTCCCGCACTGATGAACCTGGCGCGGGACGGCCGCTTGGCCGATAGCAGCGTGATCGTGGGAATCATGCGCGGCGAGACCAGCGACGACGGCTTCCGCCGCATGGTCTTCGACTCCGCCGCCGAATTCGCCCCCGATGCGCCGCAGGACGATGATTTCAAGCGGCGCTTCGGCGCGCGCCTCTTCACCTGCATCGAAGATCCGCCCGCGGGCGAAGGCTTTGCGCGCCTGCCGCAGATGTTGCCGCAGCTTGCGGAAAAATATCAGACACACGGCAACACACTCTATTATCTGTCGGTGCCGCCGTCCTCGTTCGTGCCTATCGTGCGGCAAATCGCGCGCTCAGGCCTCGCCCAATCGCCGCAGGGCGGCTGGACGCGGATTATCATCGAGAAACCCTTTGGCCGCGATCTGCAAAGCACGCACGAACTGGGCTGCGTGCTGGAAGACGTTTTCCGCGAAGAGCAGATCTACCGCATCGATCACTACATGGGCAAAGAGGCGGTGCAGAATATTCTCGTGCTGCGTCTTGCCAACGCGTTTCTCGAGCCGCTCTGGAATTATCGCTATATCGACCACGTGCAGATCACGGCCGCCGAGTCGCTGGGCGTCGAAGATCGCGCCGCTTATTACGAAGAGGCCGGCGCGCTGCGTGACATGGTGCAGAACCATTTGCTGCAGATCCTCGCCATGATCGCGATGGAGCCCCCCGCGTCGCTCGCGCCGGAAGCAATCCGCAACGAGAAAACAAAAGTCCTGGAGTCCATCCGTCCCCTGAGTCCGGACGATATCCGACATGCCGTGGTGCGCGCGCAGTACAGCGCGGGCGCGGTGGGCGGCAGGAATGTGCGCGGCTACAGCGACGAACCCGGCGTCAAACCCGATACGCGCACGGAAACATTTGTCGCGGCGCGGTTCTGGATCGACAACTGGCGCTGGAACGGCGTGCCGTTTTATTTGCGCACCGGCAAGCGCCTGCCCAAACGCATCACCGAAGTCGCCATCCACTTCAAGCCGGTACCGCACATGGTTTTCGCCGCGAGCGCCGTGGATCTCGTCGAACCTAACGTGCTCTCGATCCGCATTCAACCCGGCGAAGGCATTACGCTGAAATTCATGGCGAAGATTCCCGGGATCACGCTGCGCCTGCGGCCCGTCGACATGGAATTCCGCTATGGCACATCCTTCGGTGGACGCATTTCCGACGCCTACGAACGGCTGCTGCTCGACGCCATGCTCGGCGATCCCACGCTCTTCCCGCGCCGCGATGCCGTCGAGCAGGCCTGGAAACTGACGACGCCGCTGCTCGAAGCCTGGGCTCGCGAGAATCACACGTCGCTGCCGCAATATGAGGCGGGCTCGTGGGGTCCGCCGGAGGCTGATCTGCTGATGGAAGCCGATGGCCGCCGCTGGAGACGTCTCTGATGTCACATCATGGAAACACGGTCTATCCGCTGGCTGATCCCACGCAAGTCGACGTCGCCGCCATCGAGCGCGAACTTGAGGAACTCTGGCGCGGTGCGGCGGAGGCTACCTCGGGTCAGGGCGGCGTCATGCATGCGGCGGCGTTCACGCTGATCTTTGCCTTGCGGGCGGAGACCGAGAGCGGCATGGCCATGGAATTATTGTCCGAACTTGCCGGCGCTCATCCGTCGCGCGCGATCCTCTTGAAACTGGGGGCTGCCTCTGTGCCGGATGCGCCGCGGGCCTGGGTGACGGCTTACTGCCATAAGCCCGCGCCGGACTCGCAACAGGTTTGCAGCGAGGCGATTATTCTCGAATACGACGGAACGGATGCCGATGCCGATGCCGTGGCCTCACTGCTGCTCTCGCTGCGGCTCGCGGGATTGCCGCTGGCGCTCATCTGGGATGCCTCACTGCCGGCGGAACATTCGTTGCTCGCGGCCTTGCGCGAGCGCGTGGAACGCGTCATCGTCAGTGTCATTCCGCCCTGCGGCCCGGCTTCGCTGCTGGAAACGTTTTTCAAATTGCGCGACGCCTTCGGCACGGCCACGGTGACGACGGATCTGATCGAGTCACTCATTCGTCCATGGCGGCTGGCCGTGGCCCGGTTGTTCGATGCGGAATCCGCCGCCGCGATCCGCGAAGTCCATTTGCGTTATGCGAATCCCAAGATTCCCGCGGAAATGCTGCTGCTGGCGGCGTGGATGGCGTCCGCGCTGGAGTGGGAGGGAGAGCATTTCGTGTTGCAGGGCAGCGAACCCGTGATCCGTTTTGCCAACGGGCGGAGCATCGCCTTCCATGGCCGTCAGGCGGCGGAGGCGAACGAGACCATCGAGTTTATTCTGGAATCAGGGCGCATGATGAGAGTGGACGAGCCCGCCGGCGACAATCGCCTGAGCAGCCTGCTGCTGCTCGAATTGCAAATCTGGGGACACGACCCGCTCCGCGAGCAATACCTGGCGCGCGCGCGCAGTTGGTTGAAGGAGATTCTGTTCCTGTGAGAGAACTCGTCATCACCGAATACGCGGAAGACGTCACCGATGCCGCCGCCGATCTGATCTACGAAGCGCAAACGCAGGCCATCGCCGCGCGCGGCGTCTATCGCATCGCGCTCTCCGGCGGCAAAACTCCCGCCGCGCTTTACGCGCAGCTCGGAAGCGAGGAATGGAAGGGCGTCATGGCCTGGGACGACTGGGAAGTCTTCTGGGGCGACGAGCGCGCCGTGCCGCCCGACCATGCCGATTCCAATTACCGTGTCGCCCGCGAAACACTGCTCTCGCGCGTGCCGATTGTCGATGTCTGGCGCATGCGCGGCGAGTCCGGCAGTCTGCGCGAGGCCGCCGAGGATTACGCGCGCACGCTCAAGGCCCGCTTCGGTCCCGGCATTCCCGTCTTCGATACGATCCTGCTGGGCATGGGCGCGGACGGCCACACGGCCTCGCTCTTTCCCGGCCACAGCGCGCTGGAGTCGCAAGCGCTGGTGGAATGGATCGAAGGACGAGCGCCAGCCCATCCCGCGCCGCCTGACCTTCACGCTCCCCGTGATCAACGCCGCGCGGCAGGTGATCTTCATGGTCACCGGCGAAGAGAAAGCCGCCCGCGTCCGCGACGTGCTGGAACTGAACGACCTCCGCTATCCCCCCGCCCGCATAGACCCCGAAGAAGGCACCTGCTGGTGGCTCCTCGACGAAGCCGCCGCCAGCCAACTTGAAGAGAAGGATGAAGGATGAACGCCGCCTGTACTGTCGGGGCCGATTGCATCGCTCATTGCATGCAACGATACTACTCCCATCGCCGGCCTCATTGCCAAAACTTGTCATCCTGCTATATTCATTGTCAAGGGCACAGAGGGGGTGTACGCGTAGCGATCCTGCTATTCGGGGTTCGTTAGAACGACCTTTAAGATCTTTTGCGTCTACGGGGCCGGGGCCTGGATACTGAACCGGCGTCCTTTTGGCGTCGCGACGGGATGACAATCGGGGTCCCCGGCCTCCCCTTTTTCCTCAGGCGGCGAAGCGGTAAGCGAAGGGCTCGCCTTTGACCGTCATTGCCCAGCAGGCGACGGCGAGCCGTCGCGCCATGCCCACGATGGCGATCTTTTTACGCTTGCCGTGCTGGCTGATCGCGTCGAACTGCTGCTGCGCCTGTTCATCCTTGCGCACCCAACTCCAGGCGGCTTCGACGAGCAGGCGGCGCAACAGGGGCGAGCCCCAGTGGGTGATATGTCCTTGCCGCCGGCGGCTGCCGCTCGACCACTCGCAGCAGGTGAGGCCCACGTGGCAGGCCAGGGCCTCGGCGGTTTTGAACTCCTCCGGTCGGAACACCTCCAGCAGGAAAGCCATCGCCGTGAGGTGCCCCACGCCGGGAATCGTGCGCAACAAGGCGCAGCGGTCATGGTAGCGATCCTCACGGCTGAGGCACACAAGCTCGCGGTCGAGCGCGCGGATCTGGGTGTTCAGCCGTTCCAGCGTCTCCAGTTGGATGTCGAGACAGGTGCGCAAGACCTCCGGCAGGAGCGCTTGCCGCAGGGTTTCTTTCTCGGCCCGGCTCCAGTGGTGAGGCCGCACAACCGCGCAGTGGTGGAACGCTAAAAAGGCCTTGATGCGGTTCTGGGTGCGGGTGCGGTCGCGGAGCAGTTGCTCGCGCGTGCGCAGCAGTTGGCGGTCCTGTTCTTCCTGCTCCGTGGGGATGCGCACGAAGGTGCGCGGCGGATGGAAGTAGAGCTGGGCGAGCGTCAGGGCATCGCGGCGGTCGGTCTTCTGCTGCGTCGCGTTGGGACTCTTGGGCACCTGACTGGGGGCGACGACGCGGCAGTCGACACCCATCGTCCGCAACAGACGGCAGAGGTGAAAGCCGGTGTAGCCGGCTTCATAACAGGCCCACAGCGCGCAGCCGGGAAAATGCAAGAGGAATGTCTGCCAGTCCTCGGCCGCAGGGGAGAGGCGGCCTTGCAAGAGGATCTCGCCGTTGCTCACGTCGAGGGCGGCCACGGCCACGGTCTGGGCATCCACATCCAACCCGAGCGCAATCGTTCGTTCCTGTGCCAGCACTTTGGTCTTGAGCATCTTCTTACTCCTTCCGGGTAAGTCACGGGGGTTTCACTTAAGGTAGTACCCCACTCCCTCACGACCAAATGAAATATAGGAACTGACATTCTTATGGAAGGATCTCGGGTTCTCCGCTTCTGACTTCCTGCCGAGGCAGGTTAGCGCGCCCCCCGTTCACCATCAGAATCATCGTCACCGCGCGTATCCTGCCCGGAATCTAAGCCCCCCCAGACCAATATGTCGCCGCGCGGGGATTCCGCTCCATGCCCGATAATGTGAAAAACGCAAACGGATGCACACTTTCCGGCCCCCGTTCATCATTGTCATTCCACGGCGGGCCGAAGGGCCGACCGTGGAATCTTGCTTACAGCGGCAGGCACTTTGGATTCCAGTAATCCCCGTACCCCGCAAGATCTCACGGTCCGCTGCATGGCCGTGGGATGACAATTTTCTGACGGATTCCGGCGGGATAGGCGTTGCGGCGGGCTGAGGCTCGCCTTCTTTATCTGGGTGATCGTGCCTTTTTGCTCAAGATTGTTTCAGGACGCACCGGTAAGGAATAGATTGTACCCAATCCTCGGGCGTTTTCGTGTCATTAACGCAAAAAAAATGCGCCGAAGCCTCGAATTGTTAATTTTCTGTTAATTTTCTCTTCACATTGTTAAAATTTCTTTGTATATTAGGCCCTGAAGATAATGACGGTCGCTTGCACGAAGCACCTGAAATTTCTTCGAGTTACGAGAAATGAGCGAGTCATCGGGGAGCGGTTAAGACAAGGTTTTCCTGCCGCAGAGCCCGCAGAGGCTACCTCCAAAACGTCCTCTTCCGTGTGGTTTCAGTCAACAGACAAATCACCAGAATGATGCGACTCTTGACTTTTTCGGAAATAGTAATTAAATTAGCCGCTTGTTAACGCGAATTCAGACACGGGTTCTATCGGAAATGTCCCACGCCACTGTTCGCACCCTCCTCACCTGCCTGGTTTTAACGGCTCTGTCCCTGTCCCTCCTCGGTTGCGGCGGCCGTCCGGCGGCGGCGCAGAGATTGTTTGACAAGGGCGAATATCAGGCCGTCATCGACAAGTATCCTGAACTGGAGATTGCCCGCCGCGCCCACGCGAAGATGGCGGAAGCGGTTCTCGAAAAGGGCGACCTGCAGGCTGTTATCAATCAATTCGCCGATACTCCCGCTGCCTTCAAAGCGAAGACGATGATGGCGCAAAAGCTGTTTGACGCGGGAAGATACCAGACATTGATCGATTCTTTCCCGCATTCGACGCTCGTCACCCCCGCCAAGGAGCGGTTAGCCGAAGTCCTCTTCCAGGCCGGCAAGCTGGATTCGGTCGTCACGCTTTATCCTGATACGCCACGCGGTAAAGAGATCAAAAATCAACAGGCCGCGGAAGCGCTCGCGAAGGCCAAGCAGTTACGCGGTCAGGCTCGGATCGAAGCCTTGCAGCAGCTCATGGGCCGCTATTCCTCCACGGAATCCTATAAGGAAGCGGCCGACCTTTACAACCAGGCGCAGGCCAAAGCCGCCGCCGCTAAACGGTAAGTCCCGCCCGATTCTTTCTATTACCGGGCTTAAAATTCTATTACGCAAGGCACACCGGAATCCTGCCCCGATGTCGCGCTGCGAGACACTTTGGCAGGTGAAATTCCTTTCTCCATATTCTCCAGGGAGGAGAACTACTCCATGAAGCGCACTGTAGTTATCATCGCCGCTCTCGCCTTTGTCGGTCTCTTGTTGATGGGTTGTGCGTCCCCCGAGCAGCGTGCTCAGAAGCTGTTCGACCAGGGCAAGTACGAAGAAGTCCTCGCGAAGTACCCGGATCAGCCGATTGCCAAGCAGGCGAAGGACAAGGTTGCGGAAAAGATGGTTGCCGAAGGCAAGTACGAGGAAGTCCTCGCCAACTACTCCGACACCCCGGCCGCGGCCGAAGCGACGAATAAGATCGCTGAGAAAATGTTTACCGACAAGAAGTTCGACGAAGTCATCGCCAAGTACCCCAACACTCCGGCCGCCAACATGGCGCGTCAGACGTTGGCCCAGCAGCTGTATGACGACAAGAAGTTCGACGAAGTCATCGCCAAGTATCGCAACACCCCCGCCGGCATGAAGGCCTTGAACGACAAGGGTGGCGAAGATCTGAAGAAGGCGAAGGCGATGAAGAAGAAAGCCGACAAGGAAAAGGCTTTGACCGAAGTCGTCCAGAAGTACGCCGGCACGCAGGCCGCCGCGGACGCCCAGGCCGAACTGGCGAAGATGGCCCCGAAGCCCGTCGTCGCGAAGAAGAAGTAACTTCTCCCCGCGCTCGCACTTTGAACACTCCCGGCAGATCTGCCGGGAGTGTTTTTTTCTTGCCAACTCCACCACTTTTGCGTAGATTAAGCCTGTGCCCGTCTTGCCCCTGCCCGCTGCCGCTGACGCCCCCCTCGCGCGGATCGACTTAACCGCTCTGGCGGCGAATGCCCGCGCTGTCCTCACCCGCGTATCTCCCCGGGGATTGCTGGCCGTGGTCAAATGGGACGGCTACGGTCACGGCCTCGTGCCCTGCGCGAAAACGCTGGTAAGCGCCGGAGCGACGGCTTTTGGCGTGAGTTCACCCGAGGACGGCAAAACGCTGCGCCTGGCCGGGATTACGCAGCCGATTCTCGTCATGACAGACTGGGTCGGCCAGCCGCCGGAGATGTTCCTCGATTGGAACCTCGAGGCTGCCGCGACCTCATGGTACAAAGTGGAATATCTGGCCATGGCCTCGCGCACTCTGGGCCGGTCGATTCCCACTCATATCAAGTTCGATACGGGACTTGGGCGTGTCGGCCTGCATCACAACCGGGCGGCGATGCTGCTGCCGAAAATCGCACGCATGAAGGACCTCGCCGTCGTCGGGCTGTATTCGCACCTGGCCTTCAGTGGTCCGCAAGACGAAGTGCGCGGCTACAAGCAGATCGAAATTTTTCAGAACATTGTCGCGCAAGCGGCGGCTTTAGGAATCGCGCCGCGCTGGATTCACCTCGCCAATTCCGCCGCCGCCATGGCACTTCCGGATGTCCCCGGCAACCTGGTGCGCACCGGAATCGCGCTCTACGGACAACCGCCGTCGCCGGAAGTCCACAGGCTGCTGCCGCTTTCCCCCGTGATGACGCTCATCGGTAAAGTGAGGTCCGTGCGGCGGCTGAAACGCGGTCATGGCTTTCCATTTCCCCATTTTTGGACCGCACCCACGGATGGCTGGGGGGCAGAGGTTGCCCTTGGCTATAAGATTGGCTATCCGCGCAGCCTCGCCGGACGGGCACACGTGCTGTTTCGCGGCCAGAGGCGGCCACTCGTCGGTGTGGTGGGTCAGGATTCCAGCTACATTTTCACCGGCTCACTACGGCCTGAAATCGGTGAGGAAGTCGTCTATTGGGGGAGGCAGGGAGGAGAAACCCTGTACCTTTTTGAACTGTCCTCGCCCATTGGCGCCTTGCCTTATGAACTTCCGACATGGCTTTCACACTGCTTAGAGCTTGTATTTGTGGAAGATGTAAGTTCAGTCCAAGTTTAAAACGGGATTCCATGCGAAGTACAGATAGGGTTTGCTAAAGTCCGTGCGGGAACCTTAATTCACACTGTGAAGTATTATCCATACAGTCTCGACAGGGAGTGATCGATGAATCGCCGAGTCCATTTGAATCGTTTGAACATGAAGCGCGTCGCCATACTGTCTTTGGCGATCCTGCTGGTCGTCCTCGCCGGCTGCAACCAAAAGCCAAAAGTGCCCACGGATGCCAAGAACCTGGCCTTTGCCGTGATGGATGTGAATGACAAGCCCATCGATATGCGGCAGCATTTGGGCAAGGTCGTGATCGTGGACTTCTGGGATACGTGGTGCCCGCCGTGCCGCAAGGAAATCCCGCATTTCATCGAACTCTACAGCCAGTACCGGGGCAAAGGACTGGAGATTGTCGGTGTGGCCTTCGGCCGTAACGGCAAGGACGCGGTGAAGCAGTTCACTGTGGAAAACGGCATCAACTACACGAGCACGCTCTTTAACGAGGAAGCCCAGAAAATTTTCGGCGCGCCGCAGTCGATCCCCACGACGTTCATTATCGACCAGAACGGCAACGTGGTGGACAAGATCGTCGGCTACCGCGAGAAAGCTTATTTCGAAGACAAGATCAAGTCTTTGTTGAAGCTTTCCTGATTCCGGTTCCCCCCTGTTTACGGGGGGGCGTAGGGGGGGCTGGGACCGCCGCGTTTTATTTTGCTTTTCGCTTTTTATTTTTCGCTTTTACCCGGAAGCTGAGGACCCCATGACCAACGAGACGGCAACGTCCAAGAGTAAAGTCATTCACGGCACCGACGCGCAGTTCGCGGCGCTCTTGAAAGAGCATGCCGCCGTCGTGGTGGACTGCTACGCCGACTGGTGCGCGCCCTGCAAAATGATCGCGCCCGTGATCGAAGCGTTTTCTGAAGATTACGCGGGCAAGGTGACCTTCGTCAAACTCGACGTGGACAACAACCCGCAGACGGCGATGGGTTTCGCCGTGCGCGCGATTCCCACACTGCTCTTTTTCAAGGGTGGTAAGCTGGTGGATCAGCAAGTGGGAGCGCTGCCCAAGCACGCGCTCAAGCAGCGCATCGACGCTCTGCTCGGCGACTAACAGCGCTTATACTGGCACAGGCAAGATTGAAGGGCTGCTCCATTATCGGGGCAGCCCTTTGGATTATCGCACTGTGCGCTTCTGGATTAGCTGTTTTGGCCAAAACGGTTTCCCGAAAGTGAGGAAGGCGAGACCTTGCCTCAGCACGGTGTGCCCGAAGTTTCTGCTGTGGAAATCCACATAGATGGAAAGAATCACTCCGCATGGGTGGTGAACAGTTAGTTACAGTCCTGCTGGATTCACGGATCTTTTATCTATGATTGACCGTATGCAGAGTAGTGCCGCGTAAAAGTGTTCTTAGCGGGTTCGGAAGTAAAGGGAATAATTATGAAAAGGTTATTTGTTCTCGCCGCCGCCGGGCTAATGCTCGCTGCTCTTCTGGGTTACGTCGTCGTCGCCGGCGCCTAAGACACGTCACCGGGCGGTTCGCCCGTCGTCGGGACGTGGGAACTGGTCTCCCGCACAATGCCCGATGAAAGCACTGTCGCTCCACCGATACTGCACGGTCTTCAGACGTTCACGAAAACCACACGCAATTTCCATGTCGCCGATTGGACAACGCGGATATACACTTTTCGTATTCGCTTATTTCCAGTTACAAGCTGTCTGACAAAAATTACACGGAAATCCGCGTGTACTGCTGTATGAAAATCGAAAACTAAATTCCATATGCCTTACGTTCCGCCGGATGTCGTTTTCGATGGCAACACCGTGACCGGCACGCTGGGAGGCGGTATCGTCGACACATGGCAGCGCACGGCCTGAGCGCTGGAAACGGATCCATACAAAGGGCGGACTCTTGGGTCCGCCCTTACTGAAATCGTGTGAATAAGCTATCAGCCGCGCTTCTTCAATTCCTTATCGATCCAGAGCACGGCACTCATGCGCTCCTCGACCATCTCAATGCGGGCGAGGATATCCATCGCGTTGGCTTCCTCTTCGGTCTGCTCGGTCACAAACCACTGCAGCATGATCTGCGTCGCGTAGTCCTTCTCCTGCGTCGCCAGTTCATAGAGTTTGTGGATCCGGCCCGTGATCATGCGCTCGTGTTCGAGCACTTTCTGGAATATTGCGCGCGGCGAGCCAAAGTCCAGCGGCGGCTTGTCAATCGTATCGAGACTCACCCGCTGAGCGTTGCCCAGCAGGAAATCGTAAAACTTCATTGCGTGGGCGCGCTCTTCCTCGGCCTGCAGCTTCATCCAGTGGGCAAAGCCCTTCAGGTTCAGGCTGTCGCAGAACGCGGACATGCTGAGGTAGAGATAGGATGAATAGAGTTCGTGTTTAATCTGTTCGTTCAGGGCGGCGACCATTTTGGGACTGAGCATTCGTAACTCCTTTGCCAGTTAGGTCCTGAGCGCATAAATCCACTCAGGATATTGATTTTTGTGAAACAACGCGGAATAGAACCGCTATAGTGGTTGAACACGTCCAAGTCACGATTCGTTCCAGCACGTTCGCGTGCGGATAGGCAGGATAAACGCAATTGGAACAGAATGTTTCTGACCCGCTTCGTCCATGCGTCAGTTACGGAGAACGTGACCGGGAGGCATTGTCCCGGATTCCGCCGCGTCTGGGCGGAATTTCCGCGATGGAGTACAAGGTAAAGCCCGTTTCCTGCACCGTTTCGGAAGGATTTGGTGATCATGCCAGAAGAGGGGTTCATATTGACATTCAATCGGAAGGCTGTTATCTTATCTATATCTGTTCGCCGCGGACGGATATAGTGTGAGCGGCCAGAGTGAGGCCGCACTCTGGATTCCCGGGCTTGGATGGAAATGATCTGGTGTGGATTTGTGCCCGTTCGAGGTGGATGGCGCAGAGCAGGGTTGGCAACAACCCTGCTTTTTTTGTGTGCATTTATTGACTTCTACGGCCATGGAAAGTCAGTTTTCTTGAGTTTCCAAGCAAGATTTCGTATCTTCGACCATGTCGTCACCCCCCCTGCCATCCCCGCGCCTGCTGGCCGACGGATTCCCCTCCGCCCTCGACGAGTTGCGCCATCTGCCCGAGTATGTCGAGCCCGGTCTCGTGCTCGGACTGCTCGCCTTGTTGCAGGCGGCGGGAATGAGTATTCGCTACAGCGAGGCCGACGTGATTTCCGGCCATGCGGGGCAATTCCTTTACTGTCGCGAACATCCTGAATGTGCGCAACTGGCATTCGTGCCGCCCATGGATACGCTCTTCCGCGCGCTGGATGTGACATGGAAGGAAGTCACGCCTTCCGGACCGACGACCGCTTTTGCCGTGTTGCGTGAGTGGCTGCAAGGGGGAAACCTGGTACTGGCCCGGCTCCGCGAGCCGCTGCTCGTCTACGGCTACGTGATCCGCGACTCCGCGCCCGCGTTACTGGCCACGCGGCTGCAGCGCGGTCTGCCGGAAATCTGCGTGTCCCTGGCTGAATGCGATACCAAATTCTGGCGCTATCCACTGGACGAGGGAAATCTGTTAGTGCGCGTCGAGCGCGTCCCCAAGCGGATCGAAACGTTGACGGATCTGGCGCGGACTACGGCGCGCCGCGCGGTGCGGGCCTGGCACACGCCGCAGCTTGCCGGCTGTGCGTCGGGAGACCGCGGCTATCGCAATTTCGCGGCCGAGCTGCGTAATATGGATCTGGATTTCGCGGCGGAGCCCTGTGCGCAGTGGATGGGCCCCGCGCTCTGGACACAGTGGACGTCGCGCTTCAGCTTGAGTGAGTTTTACGACCGCGTCGCGCCGCGCTTTGCCGGGCCGGATCGCGCGGCCTTCACCAAGGCCTCGTTCTGCTACGCGCAGTGCGCCGCAGCCTGGAAGCGCTTCACGCAGTATCTCGGTCCCACGTGGAATTATGACCGCGATGGATTTTCCGCGGCATATCCGGACGAATTCATCGCCCGCTGGCGCGACCGCGAATTGCGCATTAAGGCGTCGCACTGGGCTGAAGAGGCGCGCGGCTGGGAGGAAAAAGCCGTCACTGAACTGACAAAAGTGATCCGCTGAAACGACCCCCGGCGCCAGTTCCCGAACGAAGGCCGATTCCCTAACCGAAAGCCGATGCCATCAGAACCTGCCGAGCGCCGCGCCGCGCTCATCTCCGCCGTCCTCGTTTCTTTTTTCACTCCCTTCATGGCATCCTCCGTGAATATTGCGCTGCCTTCGATTGGCCGCGAGTTCGCGCTGGATGCCATCTTGCTCAGTTGGGTGGCCACCTCGTATCTGCTGTCGTCGGCGGTGGCGTTGCTGCCCATGGGACGGCTGGCCGACATTCGCGGCCGCAAACGGATTTTCCTCTGGGGCGTCAGTGTCTATTCGGCGGCCTCACTGCTGCTCGGATTCGTGGACACGGCGACGGCGTTGATCGCCCTGCGGGTGGTGCAGGGCATCGGGGCGGCGATGATGTTTGGCCCGAGCACGGCAATATTGACGAGCGTCTTCCCGCCGGAGCGGCGGGGACACGCGCTGGGGATTTCGATTGCCGCCGTCTACCTCGGGCTATCGCTGGGGCCGTTTTTCGGCGGCATGATCATCGAGCATCTCGGCTGGCGCGCGCTGTTCTGGTCGAACGCGCCGCTGGCGCTGGTCGTCGTGCCCTATACGTTGCGGAATCTCAAGAGCGAATGGCGCGACGCGCGCGGCGAAGGATTCGACACCACCGGAACGGTGATTTACAGCGCGACGCTGGTGGCGCTGATGTATGGATTCTCACAGTTGCCGCGCGTGACGGGGGCCCTGCTGCTCGCCGCCGGTGTGATCGGCGCGGCGCTGTTTTTATGGTGGGAGACGCGGCCGGCTCATCCGCTGCTCGACGTGCGCCTGTTCCGCGGCAATCGCGCTTTCATCTTCTCCAATATCGCGGCGCTCATCAATTACAGCGCCACCTTCGCGGTGACCTTTCTACTCAGTTTGTATCTGCAGTACCTGAAAGCAATGACGCCGCAACAGGCCGGGCTGGTGCTGGTGGCGCAGCCGGCGATGATGACGATTTTCGCGCCGCTTTCGGGACGGCTTTCGGATCGCATCGAACCGCGCGTCCTGTCCTCGTGGGGAATGGCGCTGACGGCCATCGGGCTGTCGCTGTTTGTCTTCTTGAATGAGGCCATGCCGCTGGCGGTCATTATCGGTGGACTGGTCGTGCTGGGGATCGGCTTCGGTCTCTTTTCCTCACCCAACACCAACGCGGTTATGAGCGCGGTGGAGCGCCGCCATTACGGCGTGGCGTCGGCGGTGCTGGGCACGATGCGGCTCGTCGGGCAGATGTTCAACATGGGCCTCGTGATGCTGATTTTCGCCGTGGTCATCGGCCGCGTGCAAATCACGCCCGACAAATACTCCGCGTTTCAGCATGCCGCCCGCGTGCTGTTTGCGATCTCCGCCGTGCTGTGCGCGCTGGGCGTGTTCATCTCGCTGGCGCGGGGGAAGCGAGACACTGGAGGGCCCGGTATCGCCGCAAAATGAAACGCCGGATCCCATGGATCCGGCGTTGCTTAAACTCGCATCGCAACCGGCGAGGCTACTTTTTCCACGCGTGCCAGGTGCGGACTCTGTACGTGAGTACCAGTTCTTTTTCCGCTGGCACAGTCACGGGGAATTTAATCAGGTGTTTGGCGATTTCCTCGTAGGGCGCAGATGACTCAAGGATTTTCCACTGTTCGCCGAATTGTTCCAGCACGTCAATCTTAACGTCGGTGTCGCGGTCGTTGCGGATGCGGACTTCCCGCGTGTTGTCCTGCCGCCCGTTCCACTTGCTTTCCGAAGCCAGGGACGCACGAGATACGCTGACTCCTTCGGCGAAGCCGACGCGGATAAGAATCGGATCTTTTTCGGCCACCGCCGCCAGCCGGTCCTCGCCCACATATTCCGTGGCGCCGTTTTCACGGGCGCGGTAGATTTTGACTGGGCCGGCGGGCAGCGGCATCCCGAGGCCCACGCTGTCTGAGTTTACGGTGTGGGCGAATACGCCGATGCGATTGGGGCTTTTCCACCAGGCGTATTCGTAACTGGTGCGTGTCTTGATCGTTGCCGGGGCGAACAGCGAAAACTCCTTTTCGAGTCCGTTCGGCAGCGAGGTCTCCAGAGGCAGTGTGTAGAATTGCAGGCCGAAGAGCTGCTCGTGAGACGCGGATTCCGCAGAAGCTGCCACCATCATGGGATCTCGGAAATCGACGCCGTCGGCTTTCACCAGCATTCCGTTCGAGCGGCCGCCGCGCACATGCATCTGGCCTTCGGGGTCCACTTTGAAGCCGGGCTGCTTGGCAAGAAGACTATTGGTGGCGGCGATCCGGCGATCGGTGCTGAGGCGTAGCCGCTTGGGTGGCGTATTCGTCTGGCCGGTGGCAAATGTAATCCGCGCGTGATCAAAGGTTTTACCCGCCGAATTCCACACCACCGCCGAGCCGCTAAACACGGCGACGCTGTCACTGCCGGAGAGTTCGAGCAGATACCGCGCGTCCCAGTTCAATCCCAGCACCTCGTAGGCAGCCTCGACCTCGCGTTTTCCGGTTTCCGGGCAGCGGATCTTAAAGGTGAGTTCCGGCTTGGTCTGGTAATCGGAGGGGAGTTCGGGGAAGCGGTAGTTTTGGACTTCGTCCTGCCGGATCGTGCGCACGGCGCCGTCTGCCAGCTTCACCATGAAAAACGCCGTCCCGTTCTGGTCTTCACCCGGATCGCCCACCAGCACGCCGCTGACGGTAGAGCTGTCGCGCAGATAAAAGTCCAGCCGCTTACCCAGATAGTCATTCAGCAGCAGATCGTCGGTGACGTGATGATAACGGAAAGCCTGTTCGAGCAGCAGAAGGCTGTCGCCATAAAGCCGTACCGGCTCTTCAAGGATCAGTGGCGAGATGTCAGTGAAGTGGATTTCATTTTCACCGGCCACGAGGTTGAAGGTGCGTACATCGCGCACCACGGCGTAGTTCTGGTCGTAAATCGTTAACAGGACATGATCGGCAGCCGGCAAAGTGGCCGGCAGAAACCCGAGCAGCAGCAACAGACTCAGCAGCACTTTCATGGCAGGTCTCCGGATAGGTGGATAATGAGGCAGCTGGCGGGCGAACCGCCTCGGAAACGGCAACACAATCAAATCAAAGATACAATATGTTTCTTCGTTTGTCAACAGCCGCGGAGCCCCGCTCTGCGCCGGGTTGGGGGGCGTTGATGCCGCTTTTCGCGCTCGCCGTCGTCAAGCTCGCGCTACACCTCGTGTTTCAGGGGCGGTACGGGTATTTTATCGACGAGCTGTATTACTACGCCTGCGCCGATCACGTAAGCTGGGGCTACGTCGATCATCCGCCGTTCTCGATGGCATTGCTCGCCGTGAACCGCGCGCTTTTCGGCACTTCACTCATGGCGCTGCACTGGCTGCCCGCGCTGCTGGGAGCGGTGACCGTCTTTCTTACGGGGCTGCTGACGCGTGAATTGGGCGGCGGCAAATTTGCGCAGATCATCGCCGCCCTGTGCGTGATTATCAATCCGCTTTACCTGTTCATGCACAATTACTACAGCATGAACAGCTACGATATATTTTTCTGGGCGCTGAGTTTCTATTTGCTGATCCGCCTGATTAAAACGCAAAAGCCCACGCTCTGGCTCATGCTGGGATTAGTGTTGGGACTGGGACTGCTGAACAAAATCGACGTGTTGTGGCTGGGGACGGGAATCTTTGCGGGTTTGATTTTCACTCCCGAGCGCCGCTGGCTGAAGACGCCGTGGCCGTATGTCGCCGCCGCCATCGCCGCGCTGCTGTTTCTGCCGCATGTGCTCTGGCAGATCCACTACGGTTGGCCGACGCTCGAGTTCATTCACAACGCTACTGCTTATAAGTACGCGGGCATCACGCGCGGCGCGTTTCTGTTCGCGCTCTGTGTGGAGATGCACCCGCTGGCGCTGCCGGTCTGGCTCACAGGATTGGGGTCGCTGCTCTGGGGCGGAACTGAAGCGGTTCCGGCCGCTGGGAATCGTGTGGCTGACGGTATTCGCGATGCTCTTCGTCATGGGCCACAGCAAAGGTGAGTACATGGCGCCGGTTCTGCCGGTGCTGCTGGCGGCGGGCGGCGTGGCCATAGAGGCATTTGCGCGGCGATGGCTGTGGCTTAGACCGGTGATGATCGCACTGCTGATCGCCGGCGGAGCGCTGTTAGCGCCACTGACGCTGCCGGTGTTACCCGTGGAAACCTTCATTCGCTATTCGCAGTGGCTCGGCCTTCAGGCGGGCAACGCGGAGAGCAAGGAATTGGGCGTTTTGCCACAGCACTATGCGGATATGTTCGGCTGGGAAAAAGTCGCGGCCACCGTGGCGCGAGCGTATCATCGCTTGCCACCGGAGGAGCAGGCCGCCTGCGCGATTCTCGCAACCAACTACGGACAGGCGGGGGCGATTGATTTCTTTGGTGGGAAGTACGGTTTGCCCAAAGCCATCGGAACCCAGAACACCTACTGGCTGTGGGGACCGGGACGCTATGACGGCCGCGTGCATGATCAAGCTCTACGGCACGCGCGGCGATCTGGAAAAATACTTCACCTCCGTCGAGGCCGCCGACACGATCCGCGCGAAATATGTGATGCCTTACGAAAATAATATTCCGCTGTGGATCTGTCGCGGATTGCAGCAGCCGATTGCCGAGGCCTGGCCGCGGCTCAAACACTACGAATAAAAACAGAAGGCACCGCCGCGGCGGTGCCTTTTACTCGCTGGTGAACTTTCGGTTTATTGAACGACGATGGTGCCCCGCATCCCCGTGTGAATCGCGCAGAAATACGGGAAACTGCCCGCCGTGGTAAAGGTATGGCTGAAGGTGCCGTTCTGGGCGAGATTACCGCTGCTGAATGCGCCGCTGGGACTGCCCGGCGCCCCGCTCGTGACGGTGTGCGCCACACCGTCATGATTGGTCCACGTGACGGTGGTACCGACGGCTACCGTCAGCGATCCCGGAGCGAACGCCATGCCCTGAATCGAGACTTGATTGGGGCCTGGATTCTGATCGCCCCCGCCGTTATTGCCGTAAGGATTGCTGTTGCTGTCTTTGCTGCAGCCAATTGCCAGCGCCAGCAATGCCACCGCCAGGAACGGCAGCAGCGCCGGGCGCCTGAGTCCGGTCTCGAAGCCTCTCATACCGAACTCCTTTGAATTCCCTGATGGATTGCGGGTCACCTCAGGGTACAGTATTTATACTCGCGGGTCCATAAATGGTTCAACTCGTAGGATATGGGTAAAAGCAATAACAGAGAAGATTATTCGCTATATATGCGTACTATTGCGTTGTTTAGATCTAATATCGTGCCATTTCGGGCTGTATTCGTGCATCACCACGCAACGATTACCCGTCGCACCTCCGTTGGAGGATTAGAACCGGCAACTCGGAGTGCCTGAATCACGGCCCATATTGCACGGCTCTCTATGGGCTGCCGCACTTTCGGGACGTGGTGGGACTGAGACGTTGAATTCCGCGCAGGAATTTTGTAAATTGTCTCTATTGTGGTCTCAAATTTTCCAATTCGATTTACATAATTTTCAAACGGAGTCCCTCATGGTTCGTGTGGAATCCTCACCGGAGTTCGTAGCGGATGTCTACGGCAAAATGGAACAACGGTTGGCCGTGATTCGCAAGCGGCTCAATCGGCCGCTGTCCCTGGCCGAAAAACTGATTTTCGGGCACCTCGATGAGCCTGCTGCCGCTGATGTGACTCCCGGCAAGGCCTATATTCAACTCCGGCCCGACCGCGTGGCCATGCAGGATGCCACGGCGCAGATGGCGCTGTTGCAGTTCATGTCGGCGGGACTGAAAAACGCCGCCGTTCCCAGCACCGTGCATTGCGACCATTTGATTCTCGCTCGTCAGGGCGCGAAGTAAGGATTTGCCCGCCGCACAGGACATGAATGCCGAGGTTTACGACTTCCTGCGCACCGTGGCGGCCAAGTTCGGCATCGGTTTCTGGAAACCGGGCGCGGGCATTATCCATCAGGTCGTCTTCGAGAATTACGCGTTTCCCGGCGGGATGATGATCGGCACGGATTCGCACACGCCCAACGCGGGCGGACTCGGCATGTTCGCCTCGGGTGTGGGCGGCGCGGATGCGGTGGACGTGATGGCCGGTCTGCCGTGGGAAGTGCTCATGCCCAAGCGCATCGGCGTGCATCTGAAGGGTTCGCTGCACGGCTGGACCGCGCCGAAAGACGTGATCCTCGTGCTGCTGGGCATCCTTACGGTCAAGGGCGGCACCAACGCCGTCATCGAATATTTCGGACCGGGTACGGAAAGCATCTCCTGCACCGGCAAGGCGACCATCACCAACATGGGCGCGGAACTTGGCGCGACGACCTCGATTTTCCCCTACGATTCGCGGATGGAAGCCTATCTGCGCGCGACCGAGCGCGGCGCGATTGCCGATCTGGCGACCAAGCATCGTGCGCTGCTGGGCGCGGACGCGGAAGTCTTGGCCGCGCCGGATAAGTACTTTGATCGCGTCGTGGAAATCGACCTCGACACGCTCGAACCGTATGTCGTCGGCCCGCACAGCCCCGACGCCGCGCGGCCCGTTTCCAAACTGGCGGCGGCGGCCAAAGACGGCGGCTGGCCGCTGGCGCTGAAGAGCGCGCTGATCGGTTCGTGCACGAATTCGTCATACGAGGACATCTCGCGCGCGGCGGACATCGCCGATCAGGCCACCGCCCAGGGGTTGAAGTCGTCGATTCCGTTTTATGTCACGCCGGGCAGCGACGTGATCATGCGGACCATCGAACGCGACGGCCAGATGCAGCGCCTCGAACGAGTCGGCGCCATCGTGCTCGCCAACGCCTGCGGTCCGTGCATCGGCCAGTGGAAGCGCGACGACGTCAAGGAAGGCGAAGCGAATTCGATCATCTCTTCCTACAACCGCAACTTCCCCGGTCGCAACGACGGCAGCAACGCCACGCTCTCGTTCATCGCCAGTCCGGAAATTACCGTGGCTTACGGGTTGGCGGGAACGCTCGCCTTCAATCCGCTGTCGGATCCACTGCCGGGGAAGACTTTCAAGTTCGCACCGCCCAAGCCCGCGCGGGATATTCCGGAACACGGCTTCGTGCGCGATTTCTCAGGCTACATCGCCCCGCCGGAAGATACCTCCAAAGTGCAGGTGTCGGTGAAGCCGGATTCCAACCGCCTGCAGGAACTGAGCGCCTTCGCCGCCTGGGACGGAAAGGACTTCGTCGACCTGCCGCTGCTGCTGAAAGCCAAGGGCAAGTGCACGACGGATCACATTTCTCCCGCCGGCAAGTGGCTGCGTTTCCGCGGTCATCTCGACAATATTTCCGACAACATGTTCTCCGGCGCGGTCAATGCCTTCACGGGCGAAGCCGGCAAAATCACCCATCCGCTCACGAAGGCGGAACATGTGGACGTCTCCAAAGTGGCGCGTGACTTGAAGAGTCAGGGCCTGCGCTGGGTCGTGGTGGGCGATGAGAACTACGGCGAAGGTTCCTCGCGTGAGCACGCGGCCATGTCGCCGCGCTGGCTGGGCGGCGCCGCCGTCATCACCCGCAGCTTCGCCCGCATCCACGAATCGAATCTGAAGAAGCAGGGCATCCTGCCGCTGACCTTCGAGCAGCCCGCCGATTACGAAAAAGTGCGCGAAGGCGACCGGCTCTCGATCCTCGGCCTGAAAGATCTCGCCCCCGGCAAGCCGCTCTGAAGCTGGTCATTCGCCACGCGGACGGCACTCACGGACGAGGCCGCGCTCAAGCAGTCGCTGAACACCGAGCAGATCGTGTGGTTCAAGGACGGCGGCGCGTTGAATGCGATGCGGAAGCGGCAACGTGCCTGAGAGGCCGCAGGACGCGATCAGAAATTAATCAAGCCCCGGTTCACGTTGAACCGGGGCTTTCCTTGGGTACGGCGTGCGGAGACGCGCCGCGCCGGGAATCTGACGATAACCGATCTACTTCAGGAATGCTGGTACTTGTCCCATACCGGTTCCCACTCCTCGCGGAAGCAGGCCAGCAGGATCTCGTCCCAATATTTTCCGTCGCGGTAGTATTGCGCGATGCGGCGGCCTTCTTCGCGATAGCCGCACTTCAGATTGTAGCGCCAGCTCGCCGTGTTGAACTCGAGCGCCGACGAGTAGATCTTGCGCAGGTTCAGCGTGTGGAAGGCGAAATGCAGGAGCTGCATCTTGGCGTCCGTCGCGTAGCCCTGGCCCCAGCAGTCCTTCTCGCCGATGAGCGTGCCGGTGAACGCCGTGCCATCGCGCCAACTGATGCCGTGCATGCCCATTGAACCGATATGCCGCCCGGCCTGTGTTTCGATGGCGAGGATGAAGCCCGTCGCGTTCTTGCGCATTTTCTCCAGCCATTCGCGTTCGTCCTGCATCGACATGGGGAAGATCTGCAGGAGCCCGCGCGTGATCTCCGCATCGTTGATCCAGCGCTGCATGTGGGGCAAATCCGTCTCTTCGACGGGGCGCAGGACCACCTTGTGGCCCTTTAAAAAAACGACGCGCGCGGCTTCTTCAGGCATGGGATTTTCGGTTATTCGTGACGGAGGGCTTCAATCGGATCGAGCCGCGCGGCGCGAATCGCCGGCCACATGCCGAAGCCGACACCCACCAGCGAACAGAAAATAATCGCCAGCAGCACCGCGCCCATGGGCACGGGCGCGGGATATTGCAACTTGGCGTTGACGACGACAGCGACGGCGTAGCCGAGGACGATGCCGATCGCGCCGCCGACCTCGGAAAGCATCACCGACTCGATCAGAAACTGCCGCAGAATCGAGCGCTTGGTGCCGCCGAGGGCTTTGCGCAAGCCGATCTCGCGCGTGCGTTCGGTGACGGAGACGAGCATGATGTTCATGATGCCGATACCGGCGACGAGCAGCGAAACGGCGGTGATGCCGAACGCCGCGTAGCCCACCCACCCGGTCATCTGATTGAACGAATCCTGCAGCATGTCCGGCGTCCACATCGCGAAGTTATTGGGCTGGCCTGGTTTGAGGCCGCGTTCGGCGCGCAGCACTTCGATCACTTCCTGCTGCGCGTCGGCGTAGGATTCGGCGCTCCAGGCCTGGATGGTCATGTTCACGCTGCGTTCGCGGTTGTTCCATTCGTTGCGTTTGCCGAACATGCGGTAGAAGGTGGGCAGCGGAATCCAGTTGATATTGTCGCGGCTTTCGCCGAGCATCGCGCCGCGGGCTTCAAATACGCCCACCACTTCGAACTTCTCGGCGCCGACACGGATGGTCTCGCCGATGGGATTCATCCCTTCGAACAGCGACCGCTGCACCTCGTCGCTGATCACGATCACGTGGCGCGCCGCCGCCGCGTCCTGTTCGGTCAGCGGCCGCCCCTGGGCCACGAAGTAGCCGTTGTTGTCGCCGAATTCGACGGAACCGCCGGCGACGTTTTGCCGGGCGTTGGATTCCAGCGCGCCGCGGCGCATGATGATCCCGAAGGTCCAGTCCTCAACGCCCACGCGCCGCACGGAGGGCGCGCGCTCGCGAATCGCGTCGGCGTATTCCGCCCGGATCGGCGGCCGGTTCTCGCGCCGGTGCGGACCCATGTGGAAACCCATGTTCTGGTCGTACTGCTGCACCTGGAACACGTTCACCGAAAGCGCGTTGCGCATGTTGGTGTCGATGGAATTCTTGATGCCGCCCAGCACCGTCATCATGCCGATGATCGTCGTCACGCCGATGACCACGCCGATCAGCGTCAGGAACGCGCGCATCTTGTGCGCGCGCATCGCGTCGAGCGCCATTTTCAGCGATTCCCAGAGCGAGGCCAGGAAGATCATACTGCGCGATCCCATCATTACTCCTGTCTCAACGCTTCAATCGGCGAGAGCCGCGCCGCCTTGAGGGCGGGATACAGCCCGAAGAAAATACCCACAATCGCCGAAAAGGCGATCCCGAAACCCACGACCCATACCGGCATGGATGTCGGAATGAAATTATTCATCGCCCGGCTGCCCGCATAAGCCAGCCCCACGCCCGCCAGGCCGCCGAGCGAACAGATCGCGGCCGATTCCAGGAGAAACTGCCACGCGACCATCCAGCGGCGCGCGCCCAGCGCTTTGCGCAACCCGATTTCGCTCGTCCGTTCGGTGACGGAGACGAGCATGATGTTCATGATCCCGATGCCGCCCACCAGCAGCGAAATCGCCGCGATCAGCACGCCACCGGCGTAAATCGAGCCCGTTACCTGGCGGTAGGCCTGCATGATCATGTTCTGACCGTTGATGCCAAAGTTGTTGGGTTCCACGGGTGAGAGCTTGCGCACCCGGCGCATGATGCCGCGCAGTTCCCACTCGAGATCCTCCACCGGCGCGCCGTCGGCCGCTTTGGCCACGATGTTCATATCCGAGCGCTTGCCGAACCGCTTCGTGAAAGCGCTGATGGGGATGATCACGAAATCGTCCATGTTCTGTCCGAAGAACCGTCCCATCTTCGCGTTGACGCCGATCACGCGGAATTTCTGTCCGCCGACGTCGATCCGCTGGTCGAGCGGCCCGGTGTTCTGGTCGAACAATTGTTCGGCGATCCCCGAGCCGATGACGGCCACCTGCCGGTTGTGCGTCACGTCGTCCTGATTGACGAAACGGCCAAGGTCGATGCGCGTGGAATTCGTGATCAGGTAATCTTCCGAAACGCCCATCACCTGCACGCGCGTCAGCCGGTTGGCGCGGTAAGCCACCGAGCGCTCGGTCTGGGCGAACGGACTGACAGCCACGGCGAGCTGCGACATCGCGCGCACTTCGTCGGCCATCTCGGCTTCGAGGACGGGCCGCTTCGCCATCTGCCGCCAGTTATCGCTGAACCAGTCCCACCGCGAAATATAGAGCGTGTTGGATCCTAGAAAGCTGAACTGTCCGGCCACCGCTTTATTCAAACCGAGAATCACCGTCACCATCAGGATCACCGTGGTGACGCCGATGAGGATGCCCAGCGTCGTGAGGACGGCGCGCAGCTTGTTGGCGCGCAGCGCGCCGAAGGAGATGCGCAGTCCTTCCAGCAGGTCGGTCGCGATCCGCATGACGGCTCAGCCTTCCTTCCGTTGGTCCGATTCGATCAGGCCGTCGCGCAGCCGGACGATGCGCTTCGTGTGCCGCGCCACGTCCTCCTCGTGCGTCACGAGCACCACCGTGTTGCCCTCGGTGTGAATGCGCTCGAAAATCGCCATGATCTCCTCGCCCGTCTTGCTGTCGAGGTTGCCGGTGGGCTCGTCCGCCAGGATCAAACTGGGATTCGTGACGAGCGCGCGGGCAATCGCCACGCGCTGCCGTTGGCCGCCCGAGAGTTCGTTGGGCCGGTGGTGCATGCGGTCGTCGAGGCCCACGGCGGCGAGCGCGTCCTTCGCCTTCTGGCGGCGCGTGGACGACTTCATCCCGGCGTAGATCAGCGGCAGCTCCACGTTATGCAGCGCCGTCGCCCGCGGCAGCAGGTTGAACGTTTGAAAAACGAAGCCGATGCGGCGGTTGCGAATGTCCGCCAGTTGGCTGTCGGTCAGCCCGGCCACGTTTTCACCCGCGAGATAATAATCGCCCGAGGTCGGCGTGTCGAGGCAGCCCAGCAGGTTCATCAGCGTCGATTTGCCCGAGCCCGACGGGCCCATGATCGCCAGGTAATCGCTGGCGCCGATGAGCAGATCCACGCCGCGCAGCGCGCGCACTTCCTCGTTGCCGACTTTATAGGTCTTAACGAGGTCGCGGATCTCGATCAGGTGTCCGTTGGGACTTTGTGCGGTCGAGGCGTTATGCTTCATTAGCGTGGGGTGGTCTGACTGCCACGGCCATTGCCGCCGCCGGGGCCCTTCCCGGGTTTCTTGGTCTGGACTTTCGCGCCCTGCGTGAGTTCGCGGGCCAAAACGCGATACGGGCCGTTGATGACCGAATCGCCGACGGCGAGGCCATTCAGGATTTCGATGTACCGGTCCGACGATAGACCGGTGCGCACCGGCTTCCAAACCGCCGAATCGCGCGCCATCACGAATACCCCCTGAACCACGTCGCGGGTGGTCAGCGCGCGCGCTGTATCGGCCGTGCCCGCTTTCACCTGCGCCGCCACTTCACGCGACGACTTGGGTTGTTCCTTCTCCTTCAGCTCGACGGCTTTACCCTGTTCCTTGTCGCGCACGGCCACGGATTGCAGCGAAACGGAGAGCACACTGTCGCGGTACGCCGTGGCAATGTCCACCGTCGCCGACATGCCGGGACGGATCCCCGGCACCAGATCCGTGATCAGCACTTCCACGTCAAAGTTTTTGCCCTGCGATTCGGAAGTCAGGCTTTGCTGATTGGCCGACTGGGAAATCTCGTTGACAATGCCGTGAAAGGAGGTATCGGGGTAGGCGTCAATTTCCACGCGCGCCGAATCACCGAGTTTCACGCCGACGATGTCGTTCTCGTCGACTCCGGCCCGGACCTGCATGCGCGAGAGGTCCGCCACAATCAGAATGACGTCTTCCTGAAACTGCGAACCCAGCGTGAGTTCGCCGTTCTCTTTGTTGAGGCGCGAGATCGTGCCTGTCATCGGCGAGGAGATACGCGATTTGCCGAGGTTCTCGCGGGCACGCTTTTCCTCGGCCACGGCTTGATCGAGCTGCCCCGCGTAGAGTTCGCCGGCGGCCTTGGCGGCGTCTAAATCAGCCTGTGAGGCCATGCCCCGGCTGACTAATTCGCGCACCCGGTTCAAATCGGCTTCGGCTTTCTCTTTTTGGCCGCGTGCGGCCCGCAGTCCGGAGGTGGCCGACTCCAATACGGCTAAATAGGTCTCGCGATCAAGTTCGACCAGAAATTGCCCCTGTTCGACAGGATCGCCCTCTTTGACGGTCAGGTTGACAATCCGGCCCGGTATTTCCGCGGAGACTTTGACCTGATCCACCGGCTCAATTGTGCCGGTCGCGGAAACCGTGGAGACCAGGTTGCGGACGAGGGCGGTTTCCACCGTGACCTCGGTCCGGAGGTCTTTCTTTTTCGACATGAAATACCATGTCGTGCCGGCGGCAATCACGACCACACCGGCCAGAATGATCCAAGTTCTTTTTTTCATGAGTTTATGTGCAGGTTTTCGTGCGGCATTCAAAGGCTGGAACCTGCCACGGGTCGATTTGCGATCCGTAAGCGGCAGGTTATGGGGGGCTGTTTGTGGGAGAGGCAGAGGGCGCGGAATGTTGCATTGCGAACGCTGCCTGAGCCCGCAGACAGTTTCACAGCACTTGGTATTCCGCTTGCTACAGAACAAGTGATCGCCGATGTGCTGCGAATGATCGCCGATATAATGTCAAATTCGACCGGAGCGACGGGATGCCTGCAAAACCGACAACACACCTCGAACTCATCGAACCGCTGCAAAGTTTCCTCGAATCTCTTGCCCAAGACCTTACGGAACATAAGTTTGTTCCGGCGTTGCAGGGCGAGCTTCAGAAGCTGCAGGGTGCCCTTGAGGGTCTGGAACAGGCAGAGTCTACTCTGCAGCAGATTGCGCGGGGGGTCGACCGTTTGCGTGAAGTCTTTGCTCCCGCCGGAACACGGCTACTTGAAGGGGTTAAGGACGTTGAAAGCATTCTGCGGTCCAACGCCGGCCAGCTCCGTGAGCAGGCGGACGGAGTGCTGCAGGATCTGCTCAGTACGCACGAACAGCTTGAAGCCGCCCTGCGTAACGAGGCCAATACCCTGTCCGAGCAGACCTCCGTCAGTCGCGAGGCGCTGAATCGCACCATCGCGGACGTCGACGCTCGCCTCGTGACCCTGAATGCTCAGGTCGATACCCTTTGCCACCGGCTGGATTCCGAATCCGCGCCGATGCGGGCCGTCCCAGCGCTGATGGCGGCGGGTGAGGCCGGAGCGCCCATGACCGGCGATCTGCGGGATCTGGTCGTCCAGAGCGAACAGGCCATCGGACGTGAACTGACGCGTCACCATCAAGCCCTGAGTGAGACCTTAGTCCGGAACCAGAGCGACGAGCGCGAGCGGCTCGTGCTGCTCGATCAGCGCGTCGAACAGGCGCTCACCTCCGTCGGCCCGCGCGTGCATGAAGAACTGGAAAGCGCCGTCCTGCGGCTGCGCGATCAGTTGCAGACATTGCTGCTGGCCGAGCTGGAAACCCGGACGACGCATGCGGAACCGCACCGCAAGGGCGCGGCCACGGCCTCCGCGCCGGAACTGACGGCCGCGCTCACCGCCAGCGAGACGCGCATTCTGCGCGAACTGTCGACGTTGGAAAAAGAGCAGGGCGAAGCGCTGCGGGTGGTGCGCGATCTTGCCAAGGGATTGGAAACGAGTGCCACGCAGAGCGGCGAGCGCGCCCTCGAGCAAAACCGCCAGGTCCGCGAATCCCTCGTCGCCGTACAGAAGCTGTTAACCGACGCCGGCGCCACGGAATCCGAACGTCAGCGCGCGCTGCATGACCAACTCAATCAGTTCGCCTCGGGCCAGGGGATGCAGAAGGAGCAGGCGGATCAGGCCGCGGTGCTCTTCGACGAGCACGACGCGGAAATGCGTTTGCAACTGACCGGCCTTTCGGCGGCCGTCGAGCGTGTGGCCGCCGCCGCCCTCGCCGCCTCGGAAAAATCACTGGGCGACAGCCGCCAGCAGCACGAGCGCATTGAAAGTACACTGCGCGACTTGCGCCAGCAGCTCGATGGCGGTCTCAGCGCGTCCGAAGCGCGACTCGCGACCGCGCTGCAATTGGCCAGGGACGAGTGGCTGGGTGCGTTGCAGTCTTTCCGCGAATTCACCGACAAGGCGCTGGCGGAGCCGGTTGCCGGGTTACAGGCCCGCGTTGCCGAAATCCGGCAGCAGAATGAAGCCACGCGCAGTGAGTTCACGGCCGGTCTGCGCGAGGTCGGGACGGGTCTCGATCAGCGCCTCGACAAGCTCCAGAACGGCGTCGCCGGGCACCGCGATAAGGTGGAACACGCCCTGCACTCCGTCAGCGACGACGTGGGCGCCTTGCGCGCGGGCCAGGAGCAGACGCAGAATGCGCTGAAGGACGCCATTCGCGCCAACTACGACGAAAATGCGGCGCGGCTGCGGGAATTGATCGAAGCCGCTTACGAAAATTTCGCCCGCCAGATCAGCCAGGTGCCGCAGGCGCTGGAACGCTACACCCATTTGCTGCAGTCGTTGCACCAGGGCGATCAACTGGCGCTGCAGGCCATTACCAGCGACACGCGCAATATCATCGCCCTCGCCGGCGAAAAATTCGAACTGTTGATCAACGACAGTTCGGGCGTGAAAAAATTCCTGCCGCTGCTCGACCGCAAGCTGGAAAAGCATTCCGCGGCGATGGACGCCGTGCGAAAGGCGCAGGTTCGTCAGGATAAGGATCTTGCCGATCTCAACGCCGCCGTCGCCGCACAGCGCAGCGGGCAGTCCGAGCACATGCGGGATCTTCGCGGCGTCGTGAACGAGCAGTTCACGAACGCGCAAGCGGCGATTGACGACGTGCAAAGTCAGTTGAAATCCCTTGCCGATGACGGCCTCCCCGGGTTGCGGCGCGACCTCATCGGCCTCATCAGCGGCAAATTCGAATTTATTGAAGGTACGCTGCAGGAGCGGCAGGACACCCTGCGGCGGGAGCTGTTCGCGCGCTACGACGCCGAGCGCAAGGTCCAGCAGCGGATCAGCCTGTCGCTGGCGGTGCTGCTGGCGCTGTCGGTCGGCCTGCAAATCTTCTTCCACGTCGCGCGCACGCCGGGAGTGGGTCAGTGAGCGCGGTTCCAAACACAGCCTTTCGGGGCAGCGCGGCAGCCGCCGCTAATCTCTGGGGTTCGTGGCTGGAGGTCGCGCGCCGCCAGCATGGACAAGTCGGCTCGTTTCCGCTCGGCGAGATTCAGACCTTGTGCGAACAAGTCGGCTGGTTGCCGCCCGAACTCGAAGCCTTCGCCCGCGTCTGCGATCAGCCGCCGGGCATCCTGCTCTGCGGCGGCGACGCGCCCTTAGCCATGGGAGTTGCCTCACTCTTCGGCTTCGAACTCGACTTGCCGCCGGTCAGTGCGGGACCGGTGATCTGGCGGGTCACGCCGGAGCGCGAGCCCAGCCTGAAACTGCGTCTGAACTCGAACGTGCGCGATATTCCGCGCGCGGCGCTGGCGGTGTTTCTGGGGCGCGATCGCTCCACCGACGATCCGATTGAAGTGCAGGAAACGCTGCCGGGATCCTCACTCTGGCAGTTTCTCTGGCTGCCGCACCCGGGCCGCATTACGGGCCGCCGTCCGGCGGAGTTGGAACTGCTGCTGGCGCAACGCGCGGCGGTGGTGATTGTCGAGGATACGCCGATCGAACTTGTCAATGTGCTCAATAGTTTGGGACAGAAACTCTGGCCGGTGGCGCGGCGCGATCTCGAAACCGCCGAGGATCGCCAGCGCCTGCTGCACGAACTGGCGACGCTGCGTGAGGATCGGCTCGAAGAAATTTCGCTGCGCGCTTCAGCGGCCCGCAACTGGCTGCGATCCCAGTTGCTCGTCCAAACGACGGATCGGAAGCACCAGCACCTGAAACTGCTCGGCCAGTACGACCACCATCTGAACACCACCCGGCATTTGCTGATGCAGTACCGCACGCATTGGACCAGTGGCGTGCGCTCGCTTGCCGAGACCCATTTCCAGACCCGGATGAATGCCGCCGCGACGGCCGCGCTGTATGATCCGCAGAAGCCCGGCCCCAGCCGCGACTCGTTCTTGTCGGCGATGGCACTGACCGCCCTCGCCACGCGGCTCGAGGAGTTTGTCAACGACCGCATGGCGGATTTTGTCGCCGGTCTCACCGGCTTGGCCGCGAAAATCGAACTCCGCAGCGTTTCGCTGGGCGATGCCAAGGCCTGCTGGGCGGCGCGAGCGCTCTTCCCCCGGCTCGACCAATTGCTGGGCGAAAACCACATGTTTGCCGCTGAAACCCGCAAACGCGGCGGCCTGACCGCAACCCTCACCGGCAAGCGGCAGGGGATCATCGACGAACGGAAAGCCCAAACCGCCAAAGCCACCCGCCTGGTCATCAACTTCCTCGTCCATGAGTTTGTCGAATGGTCCGGCGCGCTCATCAACTCGGTGGAGCAAGGGATAACGGTGCAACTGGCCGCGGCGCTGACGGCCAAAGGCGCGCCGAGCAGCGACAGCCTGCGCGCGACGGTGGCAGACCTCGAGTGCCTCGAGCGTCTCCTCGAAGCCAAGGAAGTCAACTCTGGCGGCCCGGAAGAGATCGTCCAGGCCTGGTTCCACCACGTGGCTCCCCGGTCCAAATACCGCTAATTCTCGTCTATCCGTCCCCGCCTGCCATTTCCCGCCTGCTGAACACTTCCGCGACTTTCCAGTTGATAAGCTCTCTCTGCCGGAATTCGGCGGAAGTTCTTGATTTTCTGCCGGATTTTGCCGAAATTGTCCTAAAATCCCGATTCACAGACCTTCCGACACGATGCACCGAATGCGGCCGGTATGCGCGGTAGTGATGCTGGCCTGGGCTATAACCGCCTGGGCCCGGGTCGACCTCGCGCCCGAAACTTACAAGGACTGGCAGCGCTATGATGGCGCGCTGATCCGGATTGTCGAGTTTCCCGGCATCCGCAGCTTTTCCCGTTCGGATCTGTTGCTGGTGATGGCCACCGAGAAGCCCTCCTGGATCCGCCGCTACCTGCCGCTGGGCTCCCGCACGGTCTTCATTGCGGAGGATTTCGCTTCGGATCTCTATCGTGTCGCGCATTATTATCAGCGGGAAGGCTTTCCGGACGTTATCATCCGCGGGAGCATCGAGTCCCTGGGCCGCGATAACGCCGAACTCAAGCTGAAGCTCGAGATCGTTGAGGGACCGCCGATGATCCTCACGGCCTGGCAGGTCGCCAGCGGGGAAGCCGGCGGCGTGGACTCGGCTCGCTGGGCGTCCCGGTTGGCGATCAAGCTTGGCAAGCGCCTGGCGCAGTCGGATCTGATCGCGTCCGCCGACACGCTGGCCTACAAGGTCCAGACCAACGGTTTCGCCCGCGCCCATGCCACGTACACGATCGCGGCCGACAGTGCGACTCACACCGCTGCCGTGAGTTTTGCGGTCATCCCCGGCGACTATTGTCTGTTCGGTTCGACCTCCATCACGGGTCTGAAGACGGTCTCCGAGCAGACCATCCGGCGCGAGTTAGCGTATCGTGAACTCGAACCGTATTCGCCGCTCAAGGTGCAGGACACGCGCGAAAACATTACGCGGATGGAAGTTTTTACGCTGGTCAACGTGCGGCCCGACACGTCCATCCCCGACAATATTCTGCCGATGCGCGTCGAGACGCAGGAGACGCGGCGGTATCGCCTCCGCGCCAGCGCCGGTTATGACCTCTCAACGCGCGAGCGCGCGCAGGTCGAATTCACCGACTTGAACTTCTTTGGTCGTGGCCGCCGCCTGACATCGACCACCATCGGCGCGCGCAAAGTGCGCAGTACCGAGCTGCGGCTGTTCTGGCCGCATACGCCGTGGAATTTCACTGCCGTGACGCTGGCCCCGAAATGGAATTACAGCCTCGAAGTCTCCGGATTGCGAGTCGACACGCGATCGAATACCACGATTCTCTCCGCCAAACCCATGCGCCGGGTAACTGTGGCGCTCTCCAACGAAATCGGTTCGGAACGTGTCCGTGTGATTCGCACCGACTCTGACAGCTCGTATTCGATCTTGAAGTCTGTGGAGCAGTTCTCGGTTGGCTGGGACACGCGCGACAATCCGCTGATTCCCCGTCGCGGGCATTTTATCGGCTTTACCGCCACCGAGTCGGGCTTGTTTTATGGCACCGACGAACGCTGGTGGCGGCTGCGGTGGAATGCCTCCGCGGTGCAGCCGATCGCGCGGTTCACGAGCCTTGCGATGCGCGCCGAATATGGCATCATGGGACCGCTCTATGAAACCCCGGCCTCGCCGCTTCAGGAGCGCTTCCGCTACGGCGGCCCGGCCAACGTCCGCGGTTGGAAGACCAACCACCTCTCGCCGCGCGACCCCGCGGCCGGGAACCTTGCCGTCGGCGGCAACACCGCGTTTTTTGGCACGCTGGAACTGCGGCAGAATATCTGGGGTCCGGTGACGCTGGCGGGGTTTGTCGACGCCGGTAACGTCTGGACTACATATGTTACCGTGCGGCCGCTTCGATCTCCTGCCGTCGGCCGGCTTGGGCCTGCTCTTCATCACTCCCGTCGGACCTATCCGCCTCGATTACGCCCGTCAACTCCGCGATAATCCCTATGGCGTGCATCGTGAAGCCGTACATTTCTCCGTTGGCACACCGTTTTAAATACTGCGTCAGCACCCAGCTTCTGAAACCTGGAATTTTCGTTCCGGACGAGCCGGGTTGGACAGGCATATGAACAACGCTTGCCTGCGAACAAAAACCCGGCCGGAATCCGCGTCTGTCCCGCTACCAGTACTGAACTTTCCGGATTGTGCCGCGTCCAATTTATATGATTCCCTGCGATAATCTTTAACGGATAGCCGAAATTCATGCTTGCCCGCGGTGTCAAAATCGGCCTCTGGGTCTTTATCGGCCTCGTGATCATCGCCATTGTGGTGGTGATGCTCGCGTTGACGGCTCCCGTGCAAACGGCTGTGGCCCGGCGCGTGCTCACGGATATCAACCGCGATCTCATGGGCAGCATTACTTTGCACCGCGTCCGTGTAACCCTGGGCGGCAGACTCGCCCTCGACAGTGTGCGCGTCTTCGATGCCGATGGCGCGCTGATTACTGGGTTTGACAGATTGCGCGCGCGCGTAAATCCCCTCGCCGCCTGGCGCGAGCAACGCCTCCATGTATCCCGCCTCAGGGTCGACGGTCTCTTCGCGGACGTTGTCCAGGATTCCACGGGGACCAACTTGCAGCGCGCGCTTGCGCCGCGCGACACCACCCGGAAAAAAGTGGATACCACGGCGGCGGGACCGCTGCGTTGGGTAGTCGAACTGGATAAGGCCGTCATTCAAGGCGCGCGTACCGTGCTGCGCACACCGGACAGCACGCTCTTTGCCGCCGATCAGTGGACGCTCGATGCCGATGGCCGCTACGCGCACGATTCGCTGGATTATCGCCTCTTTCTGAGCGTGCCCGCGCAACTCAGCTTTGCCACTGAAGGTTCGCTGGTGATGGGCGGCAGTAATTCCGTGCGCGCTGCTGTCGGCCATCTTTCTCTGCACGCGGACACGAGCCTGATTCGTCCGCTCGCGCCGCAAGCGCTGGCGGCGGGAATCCTCGATCTCACGCTGGATTACATGACGCGCACGGATTCGCTCTACGTCTCGACCGATATCCGGGGCACAGCGCTGGGTAAGGTGCGCGCGCGCGTGGCCGCGCCTTTCCCGCTGCAAGAAATCGCAGGCCGTGGCGAAATTCTGCTCGACACGCTCACGCCGGGCGCGCTCTGGGCGGACACCGCGGCGATCTTGCTGAATGGTCGGATTCAGTTCACGAAACACGCCACGCCGTCGCTCACGGATGGCTGGGATGCGGTGGTGCGGCTCGGGACGACTCGCTACGGAACCCGGGCCCTCGCGAGCACCGATTTTGCGGTGCGGCTGAAGGACTCGACGGCTTCGATCAAGGGCGAGCTCGACACCGGTTATGGCCGCGTCATGATGGACGCCGTTGCCCGCGGACTCGATCCCAAAACGATGCGGCTCACCGCCACGGTGATCCTGGACAGCCTCGACCTGCATCGCCTCGCCCGGCAGATTCCCGATTCGCTAACCCCCATCAGCGGCCGCATCGCCGTTAAAGCGGCGTCATTGAATCCCGAACATTTCCGCGCCGAAGCGGCGCTTGAATTCGGCGCTCTGGCCCTCGGCTCTTACGCGCTCGATACCCTCGTGGCGCGGGCGGCCATAGATGGTCAATCGTTCCGGATCGATACGCTCTATGCGAAGTTGGACACGGCTGTGCTGGGAGTGTGGGCTGCGGGCCGCCTGGATGGTCCGGTCCGCTACTCCGTTATCGGGAGAATTCGCGATTTTTCGGCGATGAAAGTCGCCTTGAAAGGCGTGCTGCCGGATTCGTTGACTCAGCCGGGCGACACGCTGTTGCAGGGGGCGGCCGTGCTGCGGCTGGCCGGTGGATTCAATCTTGCGCACCACCAGGTGACGGGGATCTCCGTCGCGGGAGCGCTGCGATTGCGGCATGCACGGTTCGGAGTCCTACTCCGTTGAGCGTGCCAGTTTACGCATCGACAGCGCGTTTGTTGACAGTCAATACGTTGCCGGCCGTTTTGTCATGCGCAACTTTCGCGGCGCATCGCTGCCGTTCCCGCTCGACAGCCTCGACTTTAATGTGACCGGCACTCCCGCCCAGGCGGCGGGAAACATGCAGTTGTGGGCGCGGGGCGATACGATCGTTCTGGCGACGACGCTGACCTTGCAACGTACCGCCGCGCGGATCACGGTGGCGCTCGACTCACTGCTGGCCAGCCTGTACGGCGTCCAGATGCGTCTGGAAGCCCCGGCGCAGATTACGCTCGAAGACCGGCGGCTCACGTTGGACGGGTTGGCCGTCACGTCCGATATCGGCACGCTGCGGAGCAACGGCTTCGTGCAACTGGTGGGCAGAACAGGACATGACCCTGGAACTCTCCGGGCTGAACACGGGCCGGTTGGGAGCGCTGATGAAAATGCCGCTGCCGGAAAGCACCACC
This sequence comes from uncultured bacterium, assembly GCA_963735175.1. Taxonomy (GTDB): domain Bacteria; phylum Electryoneota; class RPQS01; order RPQS01; family RPQS01; genus CAVTJX01. The sequence goes on from CAVTJX010000005.1 coordinate 46,594, forward strand.
AATATCCGCCTCCAGCTTTCGGGGACGGATAAAGATCTCTCCGGCGAGCTGTCGCTGCGGGCGCTGAATGTAACGATGAACGAGCACGCGGTGGCCGACGAAGCCTGGCTGCACGCAATCATTGACGAACGGCATGCCACGGTCGACGGCCTCATGATCTGGAAGGGTGACACGACGATGCTGTTGTCCGGTGACGTGCCGGCGCGGTTGTCGCTATCCGAAGGTTTTGTGCTGGCCGACAGCCTGCCCATGAGCGGCCGCCTGCAATTACTCGAGCAGCCACTGACGAAGCTGGATGAATACCTGTCGCCCGGCACGACGCTGGAGGGCTTCCTCTCCAGCGACCTGCATTTCGGCGGCGCCGTGTCCATGCCGGAATGGGCTGGTACGCTGACGTTGCGTGACGGCCGCTATCGCGATCGCCGGTCCGGAGTCGATTACCGCAAGATGCAGATCCGCGGCGAACTGAATGGCGACACACTGCGCATTCCCAGCTTCGATCTCACGTCGGGCAAGCGTGGCCGGCTCATCGGCACGGGTTGGGCGATCATGGCGTTTCCCCTCCCGCAGGAGCTGCACCTCGATTTGAATTTCGACAAATTCGAAGCCCTCGACAGCCGCAACATGGCGGCGCGCCTGACCGGCCATATTAAAGTCAACGGTCCGCTCGACCGCTTGAAGGCCGACGGCCGCATCAAGCTCCTCGCCGCCGAGTATCGAATCAATCCCGCGGCCGGGAAAGACCTCGAGTTGATTAATCTCGAGCGCGAACTGGGACTGGCCCCGGAGGACACCGCCGGCGGTTTCAATCCGTCGCAGATTTACCGCTGGATGAGCCATGCCATTCACGTCGAGATCCCGGGCAACGCCTGGATCCGGGGGAATGGCGCCAACCTCGAATTGTACGGCGATCTCTGGGTGAACAAGGATCGCAATTACGATCCCACTATCAACGGTGAGATCAATGTCCGCGAGGACGTCAGCCGGGTGAGTCTGCTGGGGCGCGAGTTCCGGGTGAAGAGCGGCGTGGTTCGCTTCGCAGGGCCGATCGCCGATCCGGCCGTGGATATTACGGCGCAGCGTGAATTTGAAGACGGCAGACGCTATGAAATCACCATCACCGGCACCGTCAACAACATGAAAACGTCGGTGGGCGGCGATTCGCTGGCGGGCATTCTGAAGGGCGAATTGCAGAGCGCCGCGGGGGTTCAATCGACGGCGACCTCGCTGGCGACAAGTCAGTTGTCCAGCCTGGTCGGCGGCTTGTCCGGTCTGAATGTTTTCAATTTCCGTCCGGGAGCGGGCGGCGGCGTGGAAGGTCTGACGACCGGCTCGCTGGAAGTCGGCACGTACGTGACGGACCGCCTGTTCGTGCGGGTGCTGCAGCCGGTCGAGGCTCAGACCGGCGGCCAGGTCGTGACGCTGGAGTATGGTCTGCTGCAATGGCTCAAACTTCGCACGACGCAACAGGGTCTGAACGGCAGCGCGGCCCTGGAACTGCTCTTTCAATTCGATTGGAGATAACGCGACATGCGCGCCTGGATGCTTGCACTGCTGCTGGTGACCGCCGCGATTGCCGACGACGGATTGGTGATCACGAAAATCGAAATCAACGGCCTGCGCTCGACAAAATCCTGGGTGGTCGAACGCGAACTGCATTTCTCGGTGGGCGACACCGTCAGCCGCGCGGAATTGTGGAACGCGCGCAAGCGGCTGCAGAATCTGAGCGTCTTCAACGACGTCTGGATGGGCACTTCGCGCGACGGTCTCGTGCGCATCAATGTCTCGGAAATCTGGCCGCTGTGGCCGATCCTTCAGGTGAATTTGCAGGATGGCCAGCTCGGCGATGTCGTCTCGAAGCCGAAGGAGTTCTTTCGCAATGCCACGATTTACGCCGGAGCCCGTCACCTGAATTTCCGCGGCAATGCCGGACAGGTTTACTCGCAGTTGCAGTTCGGCGCGTCGCAGGGTTTCGATCTGGGTTACCGTACGCGCTGGCTGGCGCCGCGGCTGCCGCTGGCGGTTCGGATCTACGCCGCCAATTTGAGCAAGTCCGACCCGCACCCGGCGGTGATCGATTCCACACGCTATCTGCGGGAGACACGCTACTCGATCGACATCTCACCGCGCGAGGGCGCGCGCACGCGGCCCGGGGTCGAGCTGCGTTATCAGGCGATTGCCCAGGACAAGACTCCCCCGGCCGAGGGCCTGCACCAGCGCACCTACTGGTTCAGCCCCTACATTATTTTTGACCGCCGCGACCTCGAGTGGTATCCGTCCGAAGGTTCGCGTACGGAAGTCCGCGTCGATCTGGCCACGGGAGACGCGCATTTTATCCGCTCGTATTACGATCTGCGCGGCTATTTCGCATTCTGGCAAGCCGAGCCGCGACGCGCGCCGGTGCTGGCGCTGCGGGCCGCCGCCGCCACTTCGTCTTCGGAGACACCGAGTTGGGCGCACTTTTACCACGGCTTCAACGTCGGACTGCGGGGCTACCGCCGCATCAAGAGCGAAGAGGCGGGCTTCATCCTCGGCGAGGCGGAAGTCCGCTGGCCCATCGGCCCCGAGGGTTATTACAACGTGCCCCTGATCGGCCGCTATGGACGTCACTGGCCGTGGGGGCTTTACGGTTTCGGTTTTGTGCAGCGCACGCAGCTTACTATCGACACCCACCGCGACGAGCGGTTGAGCGCCGGTGGCGGATTCTATCTGCGCATGCCCTATATCGACCTTGTACAGGTCTCCCTCGCCGTCCGCCGCCGGGGCGGCCACGAGTTTTCCTTCACCACCGGCCTCGGCTTTTAATCCGCTTACCCCATCCTCCCGTGTACCAATACCTGCGGCCGCTCCTCTTTCTGCGTAATCCCGAAGCCGTTCATGAATCCGCGATGAGGGGCTTCGCCGCCCTGCAATCCTGCGCAGCCGGGCGGGCCGTGCTGCGCGTGATGGCCGGCGCGCCGCCCGCGCAACCCGTGGAAGCGATGGGGCTGCGCTTTTGCCATCCGCTGGGCATTGCCGCGGGCTTTGATAAAGATGCGCGCGCCGCCTTAGCCGTGCAGGAATTGGGGTTCTCATTTGTCGAGGTCGGCACGGTGACGCCGCGTCCGCAGCCGGGGAACGACAAGCCGCGCATCTGGCGCTTTCCCGAAGCGAAGGCGCTGGTCAATGCGCTGGGCTTTCCGGGCGAGGGGATGGAGCGCGTGGGCGAGCGGCTGCTGAAGATCCGCGCGCGCGGCCTGGTAACAATTCCGCTGGGCATCAATCTCGGCAAGAACAAGGACACTGCCGCTGAGGACGCGGTGCAGGATTACCGCGCGGTGCTCGAGTATCTGTATGAGTTCGGCGATTATTTTGTGGTCAACGTGTCTTCACCGAATACCGCCGGCTTGCGTGACTTGCAGGGCCTCGCTACGCTGCGGCCGCTACTCGCGTCGCTGATGGAGCGCACGACGGCACGGGGAGGCAAGCCGCTGCTGGTGAAAATCGCGCCCGACCTCGCCGACGAGGACGTGTGCGCGATTGGCTGCCTCACGCGCGAATTGGGGATGGCGGGAGTCGTCGCGGGCAACACTACCATTCAGCGCGATCTGGTGCCGCGCGCGGCCACGCTCGAGCGCGGCGGTCTGTCGGGCGCGCCGCAGTTCATGCGCACGCGCAAACTGGTGGCATTGCTGCGCAGTGAACTCGCGGCCACACAGACGCTGATCGCGGCGGGCGGCATTTTCAACCACGATCAATTGGTGGAGTGCCAGATGCTGGGCGCAAAGCTGGCGCAGGTCTACACGGCGTTCATTTATCACGGTCCGAGATGCGCGCGGAAGATTGTCCAAGGATGAAGGCGGAAGGATGAAGGATGAATAAAGACACTTAACCGGCCTGACGACTTGTTGACGTAAACTCTTGTAGGGACATGGCATGCCATGTCCTACTTTTCTACCGATTCTGTTCTTAAGGTTAATAATATCCAATGCGATGCAAATTTTTTGACGGAACGGAATTTCGTAAACGAAGAACGAAGAACGAAGAACGAAGAACACGGAAAGGCGGATGGAGAGCTGAGTACACATTCAGGAAATGTACAAATGTGCAGGGCGGTTGTCAAGGGCTTTTTGAACAATTGTTCTATGCGATTGGGAATGCGGGGGATGGCAGTTGTGCGGCTTATGGAAGTAACGGTAACACAAAGGGCGGGAGTTTGTGACGGTGGGGTGCGTTCACATGGGAACGAGGGGGAAGCGGGAAATCCGAAATCCAAAATCCGAAATCCAAGTCAGAGGCGGATTCCGGGCAGGGCGAGGACGAACGGCGTCGACGAAAGGCTATTGACATATTGAGTCGATTTCGATATGTTTAACAATTCTTAGTGCACATTTTACACGAACCTGATTGGGGATAATTATATGTCATGGCAAGGAGACCTACTTCCAGAGCAGATTGATGCGGCTTCGCATTTTGGTTCTCACGCACGCCTCTTGGCTGGACCAGGCACTGGGAAAACCAAAACACTCGTACATAGAGTTCTGTTCTTAGTTCAAGAAAGGAATCGATCCTCAAGGTGTGCTGCTTCTGACGTTTACCCGTGCGGCGGCACATGAGTTAAGGAAAAGGATTGGTGAGCATCTCTCACCAGAGTTGACCGTGCAAGTGTCAACACTTCACGCTTTTGCTCTGCGACAACTTCTGCGCAATACTCACATCAAACTTCCATTACCAACACCGCTTCGCATTGCAGACGATTTTTGAGGAACGAAACATTATTCTCGAAGATCTTAAAGCCACACTCGAGCTCGTAAGTATTAAGGATGCTAAAGATTTCTTCAACCAGCTTTCGGCGGACTGGGAAAGTTTAAAGGCTCAAGAGGCGGGCTGGGAAACCCGATCGCCCAATGCCCCTTTCATCGGAGCGTGGCAAGAGCACAGGGCGCGCTATGGCTACATGCTTCGCTCTGAACTTGTATATCAGCTAAAGAAAGCACTCGAACAAAATCCTGATTTTGTCCTTGAAGGACCCTTGACTCATCTACTCGTAGATGAGTATCAAGATTTGAACAAATGCGATCTGGCAGTGATCGACGCAATAAAAGCGAAGGGCGTGCAGTTGTACGTTGCTGGTGATGATGATCAAAGTATTTACGGGTTCCGCAAGGCGCATCCAGACGGAATTAGAAATTTCGTGGATATGAATGCCGGAGCTGGTGACTTAAAGCTGAAGACTTGCATGCTTTGCGCCCCCGCGATTCTCAGCGTCGCACAGTTTGTTGCGAATGGCGACACAAGACGTCTCGAAAAGGATCTAATAGCGCAACCTGGGCGAACTGGGGGTGAAGTTGCAATTTTACAGTTTAGGGAGCAAGAGGCTGAAGCCAAAGGCATCTCGAAGATCGTTGCTCACCTAATTCATGAAAAAGCTATTGCGCCTGAAGAGATTCTAGTCCTGTTAAGGTCCGACAGGAAGAGAGCATTTTCGTCTGTGATACGTACTGAACTTAAGTCGTTGGATATTCCTGTAGCCTCACCTATTGAAGATCCAGATGAAATGAACTTCAATGACAATAGAAAGATACGTTGCTATTTGAATCTTATTGCGAACTCTGAGGACAGTCTTGCATGGCGAACCATTCTTCAATGGGACAACAATGGAATTGGCGAGAAGAAAATCGGTGCAGTCTGCGAATATGCAAGGGCGCATGGGCTGACATTCGCCCGCGCGGTCAGGGCCATACAGGCAAATGCTGATTGCATAGATTTTGCAGCAGGCAGAAAAATCGAAGAAGTTGCAGATCAGGTCAATGCAACCATCAAAACTCTGGCAATGGTTCCGCAACCGGATGCTAGTGACGAAGAAGAAAGTGGGTCTTGCAGAAATACTCTCAGCCGTGGCTGAAGCCACGATTACAAACCCTGAAGCGAGAGTGAGCATAATTAATGAATTTGACGCGATAGCAGGAGAAAATAATGTGCGAAGCGTCAATGGGCTTTTAGGGGCAATATCACTTTCGAATTCCGAAATTGAAACCGCCATCGAGCATGGAAAGATCAACATTCTGACTATGCATAAAGCCAAGGGATTAACAGCGGATGTTGCAATAATTGCTGCGACGGAAAACGAATACATTCCTGGCAGGGCTATCGGAGATAGTGTTGACGATGAAAGACGACTTCTGTACGTTTCTATGACTAGAGCACGTCATTTCTTGTATATGACGTATTGTGGTCATCGTTGGGGACGTCAAGAGCGTACTGGTGCCTCCAACGGACAAGCTCGGTCACTGACGCGATTTCTGGCTGACGGCCCAATCAAGGCTGTCGAAGGGAATCAAGTACTTAGAGTCCGTAGTCTGCCCTGCGGTCGTGCAGCAACCGTCGGCCATGCTTGAAGAGCCAGGCGATTCAGCAAGCTGACGTGACGGTAGTAACCGCTCATTGTGAAGTTGCCAATCGCAAACGCAGTTGTGACCGTGGGGGCCGAGTCCTGAGTTCGAGGACCGTCTTGGGCGCGGTGGGAAGCTGAGATCCTTCCGGAAGCCCGTCAGGATGACCGAGGAAAGGTAGTGGGCGGTGTTCAGATTCGGGGAACCCGCGCAGGGTAACGTAGAACACGCGGGGTGAGGGCACCCCGCGCGGCGAGTTTCGTGTGGATCGCGATGTTGACGAGACGGATTGCGGCCGGGTTTTTGTTCGGGGGCGCGCCGAGGGTTTCGTGCGTGCCCAACCCGGCTCGTCCGGAATTCTTAAAGGGGTTCGGCTCAAACGCACGGGGTACGGGAATCCCGCGCGGCGAGTTGGGGCGGATTACGGGCGGCTCAGCGAGCCGCCTCGACGAGAAGCCATGATTAATAGGATTCTGGACGCCCGCCCGCAAGACCGAAGAGCGGGCGGTGTCCAGAATGACACTGTTGCAACAATGACAAAATGAAGCAGGCCGGATCGTTGGATCCGGCCTGCTTGTTTTCAGAGCGCACTGCCCCATTCACTTCGTTCAGGGCAGGCTGTGCGGCGACTACAGGCGGAGGGATCAGCCCTTGGGAGTGGGCGGGGTGATCTTGGCGGGGAGGCGGCCGGTTTTCTTCAGGAGGACTTCCATCTCGTCGACGAGGGAGGCGAACTTCTTCATGGTGGTCTCCACCGGCTGCGGCTTGGACATATCCACGCCGGCGTCCTTCAGCAGATCGATCGGATACTTGGACGAACCGCCGCCGAGGAACTTCAGATACGCTTCCTTCGCGCCTTTTTCCTTGTTGATCACGCGCTGCGCGAGCGCCTGACTGGCGGCAAAGCTGGTGGCGTAGCGGTAGACGTAGAAGTTACGGTAGAAATGCGGGATGCGGATCCACGTGTAGCCATACTCGGGATCGATGGTCACCGTGTCGCCGTAGTAATCCTTCATCGTCTGCACGTACATCTCGCCCAGCTTGTCGGCGGTGAGCGGTTCGCCCGCTTCGGCGGCCTGATGCATGCGCAGTTCGAAATCGGCGAACAGCACCTGCGTGATGAGCGTGCCGCGCACGTTGTCGATGTACTGGTTGATCAGGTACAGCCGCTTGGCGGGATCCTTCTCCTTCTTCAGCAGGTCGTCCATCAGCAGCGCCTCGTTGAACGTCGAGGCGACTTCGGCGACGAAGTAGCGGTAGTCGCCGTAGATGTAGGGCTGGTCCTTATGGCTGAAGTAGGAGTGCATCGCGTGGCCCATTTCGTGGGCCGTGGTGAACATGTCGTCGAGCGTGTTGTTGTAGTTGAGCAGCATGTAGGGATGGCTGGTGTAGCTGCTGGTGGAATAGGCGCCGCTCCGCTTGCCCTTGGTTTCATACACGTCCACCCAGCGGGAATGGAAGCCCTTGACCATCGGATCGACATACTCGGCCGAGGGGCGCCAGCGCCGTTTCGATCTGCTTGATGGCGTCGTCGTACTTGACTTCGATCCGCGTTTCGGGGATGAGCGCGACGGAGAAATCGTAGGAGTGGATCTCGTCCAGGCCCAGCGCTTCCTTGCGCAGCCGGACGTACTTGTGCAGCGGCGCGAGGTTCTGCTTGACGGACGCGATCAGATTGAGATAGACGGTGGTGTCGATGTTCTCGCCGTCGAGGGACGCCTGCAGGCAGGAGCCGTAGTTGCGGGCGCGGGAATAGAACACATCCTTCTGAATATTGCCCGTCATCAGCGCCGCGGCCGTGTTCTTGTACTGGGCGTAGGTGTTGAGCAGGTTCATGGCCGCGTCACGCCGCACGCGGGGATCGTTGTTCTCGAGCAGCATCTGCACGCGGCCTTCGCTGATCTGCACGTCGTTCCCCTTGTCGTCCTTGATCGTGGGGAAGGAAATGTCCGTGTTGCGCAGGGCGGTGCTGGCGTTGCCGGGAGCCTGCGCCATGATGCCGGAAAGCGCCAGCAAGCGTTCTTCGGGCGTCGACAGGGTGTGCGCGCGGGTGCGGAGGTTGTCGTTGATGAACTGGCGGTAGACGGCCAGCGCGGGCTTGTCCTGGTACCACTGTTCGAAGGTGGCATCCGGAATCGAGACGAGTTCGGGCGAGAACCAGGCGAGCGCTTCGCCGAGCTTCGAGCCCAGCGACGCGGTCCGCTCCTTGTAGCCCGTGTACTTCTGGTTGCGGGTGTCCTGGTCATAGGACATGAAGGCATAGGCGCCGGCGTTGTCGGTTTTGATGCTGACTTCTTCCATGACCTTGAAGAACGCGAGGAGATCATCCGCCGACTTGGAAATCTTGCCTTCGTAGGTCTTCAGCGCCGGGATCATGCCTTCGATGACCTTGAGATCGGCTTCCCAGGCTTCGTCCGAAGCATAAAACGAGGACAGATCCCAGGTGTACTTGACATCAATATCCTTGCGCTCTTTCAGTTCCTGGGTCTGAGCCGAGGCGGGGCTGGTGGTAAACAGGAATGGCAAAAGCAATCCTCCGAAAATCAGCCGTGAAAACGTGCGCGATGAAGACAACCGCATCGACGGTCTCCTTGGTGATAAAGGAAAAGTTTATAAGATAAGAGCTTAGGCCGGGGGAATCGCGATCAGACGGGGGAGGTGCCGGAAGGACGCAACCCGCAGAAATCGTGAAAAGATACCCTCTTTCGCCGTAACATGCAAGCTACCGTGGGCGTACTGGACGCTGCCTTGCCAAGTTCAAGCGGTTGATGGCGGCCAATGTTGCGCGCAGGCGGATGTCACCGGGTCCGGATGCCTCTGGTTACTCGATCTGCAAAGCCGATTCGTGACGGTGCATGAGATAGATAAATAGGAGATAGGACTATTACGAATAAGCACAAATTGTGTGAAAAGACGATGACTAAATCTTGTATTCTCACATAGTCGTGATTATATTTTGAAGCCTTCCTAATCCGCATCAAGCCGTACGAATATTTCCCCAATTGAATGCCATTATCAGTGACACTCAATGCTTCGAGGAGGAGTCAATGCGTCTTCGTAAAAAGTTTATGCCGTCGCTGGTGCGGGCGAGTCTGATCGGGTTGGTGGTGGTGGTGGCCGGGTTCGCGCTGGTCTCGATTTCGGCTCCGGCCAGGGACACCGCTTCCAAGCCAGCGAATCCGCTGGCAGAACCCAACTACGTTGGCGAGCACGCCGTGCCGGGCGTTAACGGCACCCGCTATTTCTGCGAGCCGGGATCATCCACGATTTCCGTGCTCGGACCGACCAACCAGGTGCTGCAGACTCTGACGGTGACGGATGATCACGGCGCGAAGGTGAACATCGAGCAACTTTACTTCGATCAGCGGCAGGGGCAACTGCTGGCGATTACGAGCGAAGAAGTTTACGCGGTGGATCCCGGCGGGCGGGCGACCGTCGCCCGGATTCCGAAGGACGCGAGTGATCCGATCTATAAAAAACTCGAATTGCGGCAAACGGAATTCAGCACGCCCGACGAACGCGCCGCCAAGCAGCGGGCCGGGGAGATCGCGACGCGGGAGCAACGCGGCGAGAATCTGAGCGCGGCCGATAAGGCCTATCTCGACGCCTACAACGGCCCGGTGTTGCAGCCGCAAACACGGCATCCCGCGCCGCCGATGACATTGGCGCCAACGGATCCGGCGGAGTCCGCGCGCAAGGCGGCGGCAATTCATGACGCCCAGCAGACTGCGGGCAAGCGGTGAATGGACAGCGCCGACGATTCCAGCGCCTTTTCGGATTGAAGGCGTGCCACAACGCCATCACGCGGCCGGCGACGCGCTGGATGTGATCGACGGGTGTCCTTGCGTGGGTTTGAACTTCGAGGCCGCCTGGGGCGATCCCGATTCCCAATGACGCGGAGCACGACAACTGTGATCCGGACAGCGGGTTGACCTTTACCTATATTCTCGTCTCGGGCATCGGGACTGTGCAGGATGTCAATGTCGGCGTCGACATCACGCATACGTGGGTCGGCGACCTCGTGATCTCGTTGGAGCATAACGGGACGATCGTGCATTTGAAAAGCCACCACACAACGGGATTCGGCGAAGACTGTGACAATCTGGTCACCGTATTCGACGATGAGGGCGCGCCGTTTGTGGAAGGCGCGTGCCCGCATGGCGGCTGTACCCAGACGACCGATCCGGCGGAGTTGCGGCACTAATCTGCTGTCGGCTTTCGACGGTATGGACGGGACGGGCAGCTGGATTTTCCGGATCAGCGACAATGCCGCGGGCGACCTGGGCACGGTCAACGCGCTGTCGCTGTGCATAACGGATTATGTGGAAACGGCGCCGGTGTGCGCGTGTCCCGGACCGGGCTTTGGCACAGGTCCGGTGAACATTCCGATTCCCGACGTCACCGGCACGAGTGATTGCGACGCGATTAACGGCATTACCAGTTCCTTCACAGTGCCGGCGGGCACGGGTCTGATCTCGGACGTCAACGTGGCGGTGAATCTGCTGCACACCTGGATCGGCGACCTCGTCATTGACGTTTCTCACGGCGGAACCACCGTGCGGCTCCTGACACACGCGCCGTTCGGCTTCGGCGAAAGCTGCGATAATCTGTCCACGGTGTTCGATGATGAAGGGATCAACTGGTATCCGACGGCGTGCCCGCATTTGGGCTGCACACGGTCCTACGATCCGTCCAGTTGCGGCAACCACCTGCTGTCAGCTTTCGACGGCCTTCTGGCCGATGGTTTGTGGACCCTGCGGATTGCGGACGAAGCGGGTGGCGACGTTGGCACGTTGAGTGACTGGTCGGTGTGCTTTGGCGCGCCCGATCCGCCGGTGTGCGAACAGTGCCCGTCGGGCGTGCTCACTTCAGGACCGGTCGAAATCCCGATTCTGGACGCTACGGGGAGCGATCTCTGTAACGCGGTCGGCGGTCTGTCAACGACGATCGTCGCGCCGGCCGGATCGGGACTCGTGCAGGATGTGAATGTGGGCGTCGACCTGTCCCACACATTTATCGGCGACCTGGTGATAGATGTAACGCACGATGGCACGACTGTACGCTTGGTAACTCATCGAGCCGGCAGGTCTAGGTGAAGGCTGCGACAACCTGAGCACGGTGTTTGACGACGAAGGCCCGGCCTATGTTCCGGGAACGTGTCCGCACGCTGGATGTAATCAGACGTTCGATCCCGGTTTGTGCGGAAACAACCTGCTCTCCGCTTTTGACGGGACCGACGCCAGCGGTCCGTGGACGCTGCGCGTCGTTGATGTCGTGGGCGGCGATGTCGGCACCTTACACAACTGGCATTTGTGTCTTGACACGCAGCCGATGGGCGGGTTCGTATCCGTCACGGTGGAAACGCCGGACTTCACGTGCGGACCGGGTGGCATAACGCCGAATCCGTTCAGCGTATACGATTCACGCGACGAACAGTGGCGGCGTGCCGTGTGAAAACGTAAGTGTCGTACTCTCCGCCGGCGCCGGCCCGGGCGGCACGGCGGACGTGCCGTCGCCGATCGGATTTATTCCCGTGTTAAATCCGGGCAGCACCGCTGATCTCAGTTATGAGGTCACGGTGACGCCGTCGGGCACCGGCGGCTGTCTCGGCGGAGCGATTACCATCACATCGACGAATTGCCCGGCCTACGTGATCGATTTCTTCTGCCTGATCGACGTGCCCGGCTGCACCGGGGTGCCCGGCAACTGCGGTTGCATGGACGTGGTGCTGGCCGTGGACGTGACGGGTTCCATGGGCGGCGCACTGAACAACGTGATCGCCGAGATTCCCAACATCATCTCGACCGCCAATCTTGCCAGCGGCGGTGACCTACGGTTGGGATTAGTGACCTTCCATGACCAGGTGACCACGCTGAATAATCTCACCTTCAATCAGGCCGCGGTCACGGCCAACATCGCGGGACTGACCGCGTCTGGCGGCGCGGGCGAAGCGGAAGCCTCGGACGAAGCGTTGCGCGAAATCATCACGCAGGACGCGCTCTGTACGGACGGCACCGAATTCACCACGAATTTCCGCGCGACGTGCGCGAAGACCGTGGTGCTCGTTACGGATGCGCGGCCGGGCGGCTGCGATGACGCGTTTACGCTGGGCGTGGATGACGTGAACGCGCATCAGCGGGCGCTGGACGCGCTCGGTCAAAGTGTTCAGTTGTCGGCGGTGAATATTCCCACCTGGCCGGCTTACCAGCCGGAAATCGTGCCGGTCATGCAGGACTACGCCAACACGTCCGGCGGCGCTTACGTACTGGCGAACGCGGACGGCAGCGGCACGGGCGCGGCGATCGCGGCGATCATCGAGAATTGCGGCGGTAACCACTTGCCGGACGACTGCCTGCCGGAAGGACCGGACTGCAACGGCCAGCCACCGACAGTCTACACGAGTCTTTCGGGCATGATTGATGACGCCGTTATCGGAGTGAACGGTGACAGCCTGCGGCTCAACTGGCGACCCGTGGCCGACGCCGAATTCTACCAGATCTACGTGGGAAGTATCGACGAGATCGCGGCCAACTACATTCCCGTCGGCATTGCCTTCGATACGACGTATTTCGTGTCCGCGTCGGCGATCACGGCGATGCCTACCCAGCGTGTGGTCAGCTATTTCGTGCAGGCGAAAAAGACGGAGCAGCGGGTGGTGGGCGCGGACCTTGCCTGCTGGCCGATGGATGAAGGGAGCGGCAACCTCGTGGAGGATTTTGCCCAGGATAACGACGGCACGAATCACGGCGCGGACTGGATTCCCACGCTCCCCGGCCACTCCGGCTTGCATTTTGCCTACGGCGACTACGTGGATGTCTTGAATGACGTGGAGTTCTACGGTCAGCCGCTGCAGATCGAGGCCTGCGTCACCATTCCCAGCTATCCGACGATTCCCACGGGCGCGTTCTATATCTTCTCCTGCCACCGCTATGCGACGTGGTTCCAGGGCTTCGGATTGCGGATCGACGTCAATGGCCGGTTGCTGTCGGAAGTCTGGAATCAGAACATCCAGAACTGGAATACGCTCTGGGCGCCGCCCAGCATGCAGGTGCCGCTGGGCGTGCCGTTCCTTGTGACGGCGGTGATAAACGGTCCCAATTCGCTGCTCTTGCTGAACGGCGACGTGGTGGCGGCGGGCACGCAGAACTACAACAGCGTCACTAACGGTTTCCACATGACGATCGGCGCGCACAACTACAACGACGGCCGTTATCAGTATCACATGCGGGGCGATATCCACTGGCTGAAGGTCTCACAGTTCATTCCCGGACCGTGATCGCTCAGCAGAATTCGCATGCAGAAAGCCCCGGCGGTTGCCGGGGCTTTCTGCTGTTGGATTCGGGACGGGCGGCGACGCGGGCGATCAGACCACCAGCTCCAGCCGTACGTACTTTTCGGTGCCGAGGTCGACGGTGCGCGGCGTGATTTTCAGACCGCGGGCGTTGCGCAGCAGCACCAGCAGCGGCTGGTGGGGATGGCTGTCGCCGGGGCGCATCACCGCGCCCACTGCGCCCTCGAGCAGCGTTGTCGAACACTCGGCAATGCGCACCATGGCGCCGGTGGGGAAGACCGAGATCACTTCGGCCAGCAGCGCCGCGACTTCCACGTTAAAGGCCGAGCGCGCCTGCTTCATCAGTTCGCGGATCGCCTGTTCGGGCGACAGCGGCGGGTTGTTACGGGGCGAAATCAGGTTGTCATACGCGTCGGCCACGGCGATGATCTCCGCGAAGGGAAAGATCGTCCGCGATGTATCCTGTCCGTTCAACGATGGTCGCCGGTTTTCGCCGCCGAGTCCCTGCGGATAACCGAGGCCGTCCTGCCGCTCATGGTGATGGAGGATTGCCGTCCGCGCCATGAACAGGCGGTCGGAACTGTTGGCGAGCAGTTGCTGCCCGAAGACGGGATGCTCGCGCATTAAGAACTGTTCTTCTTCCGTAAAGTCGGCGGGTGGCTTCGCCAGCAGCGTGGGCAGAGCCAGCTTGCCGAGATCGTGCAGAAACGCGGCCGCGCCCAGTTCCACCAGTTCGCGGCGATTGAACGGCAGGCGGCGCGCGATCAGCAGGGAGATCAGCGCCGTGTCGACCGCGTGTTCGGTGTTGTATCCCGTGCGGCTTTTGATCAGCGTCTGATTCAGGACCTGCGCGCTCGAATCCATGATCTCGTCAACGATCGAGGTCATGTCGGCGGTCACGCGATCGACGTCGACCACGTTGCGGAATTCGGCGCCGCGTTCGATGACCACGCGCAGTTTCTCGGGCGGAATGTCAGTCCGGAAGGCGGTGGCTTCCGCGACGCGGTTCAGAGTCTGGCGGAAGGCCGCCGTGGCGCGGCTGCGCTGCTCCTCGGAAATCAGGTCGTCGGGGACGATGTCCTCGGTGCCTTCCTCGAGAATGTAGAGCATCGTGCGGCCAGTGGCGGACAGCGCGTGCAGAATTTCACGGTCGAGGGTAAAGCCGGCGCGCAGCAGTAATTGACCGTTCTCGTCAAACAGGGACTTGCCGAGGATCATCCCCGGGGCCAGGTTGCTGAAGGGGCAGAGTCTCATGTGCGCGGCACTTTTTCGGCGGGGCGGCTGAATTGCAGGATGACTCGCTGCGCCTGTCCGGCGCGGAGCAGGGGCAACAGTTCAATCGCCGCCGGCTCCCCGGCCGGATCCCGGCTGATGAGGCAGCGGCGCAGGCCGGTCTCTACGACCGCGTGAAAAGCCTCCACGGCCGCAGGCTCAAGCATGTGCTGCACGCTGGGGTGCAGGAATTGAGCGGGCTTGATGCCGAATTCGTCCGCCAACGCGCGATTGCGGTAGAGCAGGCTGCCGTCGCGCCCGGCGATCAGCACCCCCACTGTGAGCAGATCCAGCGCGTCACGCGCGGATTCATTCTGTTCGGCGGCCAGCAGGTTCTGATAGGTGCGGTGTTCCAGCAGTTCTTCCAGTTCCCGCGTGTACTCCGAAAGTGTGCCGGTGTCCGTCGCCTGGATGGCCGAGGTCAGGGCCTTGCGTCGCACGGCCCAGAGGCAAAGGAACGCCTCACGCTGGCCATCCGCGCCATACTGCGGCAGCATGGTCAAATAGCAGAAGTTCGGCATCGCCGTGCAGTGTCTGCAACAACACGGGCTCGTCTTCGAGGCGTCCCGTGTCCGCCAGTTTATCGAGGATATCCGTCCAGGCCGAGGGCACGGTCAGCGAGTCCAGAATTGAGGCTTCCGGTGTATGATCGCGGCCTCGGAGATCCCGCGCCAGGCGGTTCTCGTACAGGATTTCACCCGACGGGCGCACAAGCGAAACCGCAAGATGCGAATTGCCCAGTAGAATGTCCGCTACGGTTCCCTCTAACATCGCCCCTCCTCCAGCCTAAGCATGATCCCTCGGCAAGTTAAATCCATCGGACCGCAAGTGTGCAAATTGAAGACCATTTGCATTCATCAAAAGCAAATAGGGAATCGTCCGCCCCGACTTGTGAATGTCGAAAAATGGCAACATTGGCCCTATTTTTGAGGTAAATTGAGCCTGATTCGTGCGATGGAGTCGAACCATAACTCATAATTACTTAAATAACAAATCTTAACAGTTCAAAGAAGCAACCCCTGAAGCCGTCTTTTTGCACATTCAGAAAGGCATTCCGTGCGTTACTGTGCAAGGGTTGCGCTGTCGGGCGATTTTAACTCTGGAAATCACACATTTTATCCGGGATTGATTAGCCCCAACAGACGAATCCGTCAGCATTGTCATCGACGATTCCCCGCCCGGCAGCAGGTCAGGGATAGGCCCTCAGGGCTGCAAGAAGTAGCCATATTTCGAGCGGATCGCCTTGATTATCCCGCGAGCATTTTGTACTATTATAGATTATGCGCGGTATGGGCATTCTCGGCCTCGCCGTAGAGCTTGACACCGTCGCCCGCTCCTCGTCAGCCTCACCTTCTTAGAACGACCCCCGTACGGGCGGACCACACCGCAAGGGTCGGAGATACCACGGAGACAGAATTCCATGCAAAAAAATCGCTTTGGGTTGTTCACAGCGACGGCGTTGATCGTCCTCGCGCTGGTGATGTCGCTGACGGGCGTCGCTTACTCGGTCGATCCGCGCGTTTGGGGCGCGGGACACGAGAAGGAAATCCGCCAGGGCCACCACATCGAATGGCAGCGCGCCAGTTACCGCCGCGCCGCGGACGGCTTTACCCTCGTCGCCTGGTCGGACACGCGTCTCGGAAACCGCGACGTTTACGCGCAGCTCATCAATCCCAGTGGCCAGTTGATGTGGCAGGATGACGGTCTGCCGGTCTGCACCGTGCCCGTCTACCGTTCCGAAGATCCCGAAGTGATCGCCGTGAACGACGGCGGCACGGACTATTGGATTGTGGCCTGGATCGATTTCCGCAACGACACCGCCGGCGATGTCTGGGCGCAGAAGTACAACGACGTGGGCGTGGCCCAGTGGGCCGTGAACGGCATCGTAGTGGACCAGCTCTCGAACTCCGAAGTGCTCGAAACCACGTTGCGACTGGCTCCCGACGGCCAGGGCGGCGCGATTGTCGCCTGGGAAGACAAGCGCAATGATACCGGCGACATCCTCGCGCAGCACTTACTGGCGAGCGGCACTACGGCCTGGGCGCAGCCGCTGGCGGTGGCCGGCGCCACCGGCGAACAATCGGGTATCACCGCCGACGCCGACGGCCAGGGCAATATGGTCGTCGCCTGGAATGATAAGCGCAACGGCGCCAACTATGACATTTACGCGGCCAAGGTTACACCCACGGGTTTGACCCCGTGGGGAACCAACGGACTTACCGTTTGCGATGCGACCGGCGATCAGGCTTTTGTGAAACTCTGTCCGGACGGTAACGGCGGCTGTTATATCGCGTGGGTCGATCAACGTAACGGCTCGCAGAACGACCTCTATGTTCAGCGCGTGCTGGCGGCTGGTACCGTGGAGTTTGCGGCCAATGGGGCCCTGCTCTGTGGCGCGGGGGATGACCAGGAAGGCGTCCGCGTGGCCACGAGTTGGAACGGCGCCACGGCCGACGGTGTCCTGGCCACGTGGCAGGACCTGCGCGCCAACGGCCTCGTGAAGGAAGTCTACACGCAGAAGGTTTCGCCCACGGGCACGATGCTCTGGGCGGCCGACGGCATTAAGGCCTGCGGCGACGCTAATCCCGATCCCGAAAATCCGACGGGCACGGCGCGCCAGGAACCGCGTTTGACGACCGACATGGCGGGCGGCATGATTTGCGCCTGGGAAGACGCGCGCGCCACCGATGGCGCGACCTATGATCTGTATGCGGTGCGCGTGCTGGCCAACGGCACGCTGAGCTGGGGTGGACTCTGCGGCCGGCTGGTCTCCGACGGCCCCGGCACGCAGGGCGAACCGCTGCTGCGTGTTGACGAGGGCAACGGCGTGTTCGTGTTCTACGCGGACCGCCGTTCCGGATCGCTCAGCGTGCGCATCCAGAATCTCGATCTCGCGACCGGCGCACTCACGCTCGATCCGGCGGGCGTGGAAATCGTCTATGGCATCGACGGCCTGACCCGCATCCCGCGGGCGATCGCCACGAACAACGGACGCGTGGCCTTCGTGTGGGAAGACAACCGGTCGGCTTACGCCGCGCTCTATTATCAGATCATCGACACCGACGGCAACCTCTACCGCGCGGTGAACGGCGATACGCTGGTGCCGGATAACGAAGGTTCGAACCGGCAGACGCAGGAGAACTTCAAGCTCGCTTCGGACGGCACGGGCGGTTTCTTCATCGCCTTCGAAGACATGCGCACGGGCCGGCGGCGGATCCGCCTGCAGCGCGTCGATGCCGCCGGTGACATCGCCTGTACGGCGGCGTCGAAGATGGTCTTCACCGACACGCTGACCACCGATCAAAAGGAAGCCTACATCGCGCCCGACGGGCAGGGTGGCTGCTACATCGCCTGGTCGAATCTCAACCGCAGCTACATTCCCGACGTGTTCGTGATGCGCCTCGACGCGAACTGCATGCCGGCCGCCGGCTGGACGGAGCCGGTGCGGCTTTCGAACACCGCTCTCGCCGACGAGGCCGCGCTCGGCCTCGCCGCCGACGGTCAGGGCTGCTGTGTTGCCACCTGGCGCTTTGGCCCCTGGGGCGAGTATGATCTCGG
This sequence comes from uncultured bacterium, assembly GCA_963735175.1. GTDB lineage: Bacteria > Electryoneota > RPQS01 > RPQS01 > RPQS01 > CAVTJX01. The sequence goes on from CAVTJX010000005.1 coordinate 65,086, forward strand.
CGGCGCGAAGATTTGCGGCGACGGTACCGTCGCCTGGGCGCATCCGCTTTGCGACGCCACCGGCGTTCAGGACTACCCGGTGCTGCTCGGCGACGGCAGCGGCGGCATCTATGCCGTCTGGGAAGACAGCCGCACTCCGGCGCGCGGCGTCGACATCTACGCGCAGCGCTTCGACGCCACCGGCGCGCAAACCTGGACCGCCGACGGCCTCGCGGTGATCAGCGATACGCTGTTGCAGAACCGGCCGCAGATCACCTGCGATGCGCAGGGCAATCTCACTGTCGTCTGGGAGGACTTCCGCAGCGGCACGTCCCTCGACCTCTTTGGCAAGAAGATGTCTTCCACCGGCGCGACGCTCTGGGGCGGCGAGCATGGCCGGGCCATCAGCGCCGGCAGCGGCGACCAGAAAAACTGCATGCTCTTTACCGAGTGGGATAACGGCATGTACGCCGCCTGGACCGACGCCCGCAGCCCGCTGCTCCCGATTTACGGCTTCGATGTTTTCGGTACGCACATTAAGGCCGACAGTACCATGGCCGACCCGTGGTGCGCGGAAGGAATCGGCGGCCCGCTCTGCGATTTCCAGCTCCCGCAATCCGAACCGACCTTCGACAACGACGGTCACGGCGCGGTCATCGCGGGCTGGGTGGACGAGCGCGCTTCCGGCAAGGAACCGCTGAAGAACATCTGGTGCGCATGGATCAACGACGGCACCGTCGACGTGAGTGAAATTCCCACGGCGGCCATTCCGCAATCGCCGGAACTCGCCCAGAACTACCCGAATCCTTTCAATCCCACCACGCGCATTCAGTTCTCGCTGCCCGCCGCGCAGCGCGTGCAGGTTGAGGTGTTCAACACCCTCGGTCAGAAGGTCGGCACACTCGTCGACCGGATGATGACGGCGGGTCGCTACGAAATCACGTTCAACGCCGAACGTCTGGCGTCGGGCATGTATTTCTACCGCCTCAAGACCGCCACCTTCGTCGACGTCAAGAAGATGACGCTGATGCGGTAGCCGGTATGCTGACCGCAACGGTGTAGTGATGAAACCCAGGGGCGGGCGAAAGCCCGCCCCTGGGCGGTTTTCATCGGCATGTCGGTCGATTCCCAAGAGCCGTGGAGGTGGTCATGCATTCCCTCATGCCGCGGCGCAGTAATCAGGAACGAACTTTTATTATCCTTGAGTAGCGTGAGACCGGGAAAGGCATACTACATTGTCAACCGGCACTTTGGGCATCCCTGGACGTACACCTGCGACGCCAGCGGGCAACCCTGATTGGTTTCGATTCGAGCAAACGGATTCGCATCAGAAAGGCAACTTCGGAGTTTCAATGCCTACACGAATTCACAACGGAACGCGTTTCATACTCGGGTGTCTGCTGCTTGGCCTCACGGCAATCCCTGCGCACGCTGTATTGCCCGGGTGCTATCATACCCGCGCCGAAATCAAAACATTTCTCGATTCGCTGGTCGTGGCCGACAGCATCCTTCATATCGTGCATATCGACACGATCGGCTGGTCGCGGGGTGATCAGTTGGATACGCGTTATCCGCTATATGCAGTGACAATCTCCGATAATCCGGGTGTCTTTGAGGATGAACCAACGTCGCTCATCATTGGACAGGTCCATGCGGAGGAGGTGCTCGGCATGGAGATGATGCTGCGCTTTATGAAAGATGTGGTCAGCTTCCCCGGTCGATATTCCATCCTGATTTACAACGCGCAAATGGTTTTCGTGCCCACCGCGAATCCCGATGGGCTGGAAGTGATCTCGCGCGGTTGGGATGACACCTGGCGGAAAAACGGCTATCACCCGTGGGAGATGGGAAACCGGCCGTGCAATGTTGTCCCTGGGGTTGGTGAAGATTCCTGCGGAGTGGATCTGAACCGCAACTTCGATTTCAACTGGATCTACGGCGATACGCTCTGGGTTCGCGCCGATTACGAACCGTTTGATTATTACAAGGGACCGGCGCCGTTTTCCGAGCCGGAAGCGCAGGCAATTCGCGATCTCGCTTTGCGCATTAATCCCACTGTATCGTGTGTTTACCACAGCGCGCGGGCTCCTGGGGGGGCGAATTCTCAGAAGGGCATTGTTGCCTGGGCATGGGGTCCAGAAGATGGTCCCTGGCGCTTTTCGCCTGACCATACGCCCATCGGCCTATTTGATGGGGCGTATTGCAGATTGCTGGAAAAGCATGGCAGCACTCTCGTATACTACGATCCGGTGTTCGGCAAGCAGCGCAATGGCAACCTGCAGGAATGGTTTTACGCAAGACTGGGATGTCTCCAGATCAATACGGAGTTAGGACCTCCCGGAGATGCGATGCAGCCGTCGGATTGTAACGTCCTGAGAACGTACAACGAGAATGACATGCCGTCGCTATTCTGGCTGAACAAACGACTGTTAAACTGGCGTGAGACGTCGGGCGAAGAGGGCTTTACGCCGCTGACTATTCATACTTTCGACGCCGTCTCGGGCCAACCCATCTCCGCCGAATGGCGCAACCTGAGCACGTGGTCACCGATCATCGGGCCGTGGTATACGAACGAGCAATACGGCTCGGCCACGACGCTGCTGGTGCAGGGTTCCACCCGCATTCTGCTGCGCAAGGAAGGGTATCAAACGGTCGACACCGCGATTGCGGTCAGTCCCAACAGTCTGCCCGCGTATCTGAATGTGAACATGCAGCCGCTGCCGCGGCACACGCTGGAACTGCGGTTGATAGACGAAACCGCCGGCCCCATCGCCGGGAGGGTGTTCCTCGATGGCGAGTTCCCCAGGTGGATCGACGTGCCGAATGGCCAAGCCGTGATCGAGGTTCCCGAAGGCGACTACCAACTCATGGCAATTGCCAACGCGCCCGGCCACCTGATCCTTTGGCGGAGCGTACACATCGCGGGCAATCACAGTGAGTGGTTTACCCTGCCGGCGACCGACCCGAGCTTCAGCGCGGACTTTAACGCCGGCCTGGGCGGTTGGGCCGTCGGCGGCACGGGGGACGCCTGGCGCGCGGCGACAGACACGTCCGCGCAAAATTCAAGCGGCACGTTGACCACCGAACCCGCGCTCAGCCTCTATACCGGCGGCCAGTACGCCAACAATCTCAACACGTGGGCGCAATATCCGGCGCCGATTCATCTCGGCGACGGTAACACGGCGATCCTCTCCTTCTGGCGGCGGGGCCGGCTGGACGTACCCTTCGACAGCCTGATCGTGGAGGTGAGTTCCGACGAAAGCACATGGCTGCAAGCGGCGGGTTATTCGGACCTCGAACTGCCGTGGACGCAGAGTTTCGTCAACCTGTCAGCCTGGGCCGGGCAGGACATCCTGCTCCGCTTCCGCTTCAAGTCCGACAGCGTGCTGGGCGACTATGGCATTCACATCGACAACGTGGCGCTGTTCACCGGCACCGATACGGCCGTCCCCGAGCGCCCCGCCGGTCCGGTCTTCAGCTACAAAATCACGGGCGCGTACCCCAATCCGTTCAATCCGCAAACGACCATCGCTTACGAGGTGGCAGCGCCGGGCAATGTGACGCTGGTGGTCTTCAACACCATCGGCCAGGAAGTGCGACGCTTCAACACTCACGCCCTCGCCGCCGGCGCGCAGCGCCTCGCGTGGGACGGCACCACCACGCAAGGCGCGCCCGTCAGTTCAGGTCTCTATTTTGTTCAGTTGCAGGCGGGCAATGCCCTCGCCACACACAAGCTGATGCTGCTCCGCTGACCGCGGTCACAGTCGCACCGCTGCTCCATCTACTCCACCCGGTACCGCCCATGAGATCCCATGTGGCCCGGTTGCGCTTTCTGCGGGTGCTCGCGTTCGGATTCTGGCTTGCGCCGTCTGCCATCCAGGCGGCGCTGGCTCCCTGCTATCATACCCGCGCCGAAATTGGCGTGTTTCTCGATTCACTGAAGACACTGGATTCAGAGCGCGGCCTGAACATCGTCCATGTGGACACCATCGGCTGGTCGCGCGGTGACAAGTTGGGCGAGCGCTACCCGCTCTATGCGGTAACGATCGCGAGCAATCCGGAAGTGCTTCAGGACAAGCCGACGGCGCTCATCATCGGACAGGTCCACGCCGAGGAGGTTGTGGGCATGGAGATGATCCTGCGCCTGATGTGGGACATCGTCGATCGCTTCGGGTTGTATTCCGTGATGGTCGACAACACCCAGATGGTCTTCGTGCCGACGGCGAATCCCGACGGGCTCGAAGTGGTGTCCCGCGACAGCCTGGACGAAACGTGGCGAAAGAACGGCTACTATCCCGCGGAAATGGATGGTCAGCCCTGCAACGTTCATCCGGGACCGGGCGGAGATTCCTGCGGCGTTGACCTCAACCGCAACTTCGATTTCAATTGGATCTACGGCGACACCCTGTGGCGCCCGGCGCGCCCCGGTTACCCGGAAGAGTTCGATTATTACCGGGGTCCGGCGCCATTTTCCGAACCCGAAACGCAAGCCATCCGCGATCTCGCGCTGCGGATCCATCCCACGGTCTCGGTCGTTTATCATGCCTCTCGCTCGGGTAATAATGCCGAAGTGGGCATCGTCGCGTGGGAATGGTATAGCAATGGAACCAGCCGCCTGGCGCCGGATAACGCGACAATCGGCCTCTTTGTTCGCACCTACTGCGACCTGCTGATCAAACAGGGAGAAGGCAACTTACCGTTCGATCCGGTCTTTGGCGGCGGCCGCAACGGGAATCTACAGGACTGGTTCTATGCGAAACTCGGTTGTCTCCAGATCAATACGGAACTGGGGCCGCCGGAGACGATTCAGCCTCCCTGTCCGCTGCTCCAGCAGAAAATCGATTCCTACACCAGTTCCTTAAAATGGCTGCTGCGGCGGACGCTCAATCAAAGCGCCCTCGAAGATCGCGGGTTCACGCCGCTGACGATTCACACCTATGACGCGATCACCGGCGAACCGGTATCCGCGGAATGGCGCAATCTGCTAACCTGGTCGCCGGTCCTCGGTCCGTGGTACACGAGCGAACTATTCGGTTCCGCCACCACGCTGCTCGTGCAGGGCAACGCGCAGCTCCTCTTCCGCAAGGAAGGTTACGCGACCATTACCCGGCCGGTAACGGTCAGCCCGAATAGTGGCACCGAACGCCTCGACGTCCCCATGCAGCCGCTGCCGCGCCACACACTGACGCTCTCGTTGCAGGACGACGCTTCCGGCCCCGTCGCCGGGCGCGTTTATCTGGACGGCGAATTCCCCCGGTGGATCGATGTTCCGCACGGCCAGACGACGATCTCGGTGCCCGAGGGCGACTACCGGCTGATGGCCGTCGCCAACGCGCCGGATCATCTGATCCTCTGGCGCAGCGTGCATCTCGCCGGTGATCACAGCGAGTGGTTTTCGTTGCCCGCCGCGACTCCGCGTTATCGTACCGATTTCAACAGTGGGCAGAGTGGCTGGTTTACCGGCGGCTCGGGAAACGCCTGGCGCGCGGCGACGGACACTTCGGCGCAAAATATGGGCGGCACACTGACGACCGAACCCACGCTCAGCATCTTCGCCGGCGGCCAGTACGCCAACAATCTCAATACGTGGGTGCAATGTCCGGCACCGCTGCAACTGGGTGGCGCAAACACGGCGGCCCTGAGTTTCTGGCGGCGTGGCCGCATGGACATCCCTTCGGACAGCCTGATCGTTGAAATCTCGCCGGACGGCGAAACATGGCAGCAGGCGGCGGGCTATGCGGATCTCGAACTGGCGTGGACGCAAAGTTTCGTCAACCTGTCGAACTGGGCAGGGCAGGATGTCAGACTACGCTTCCGCTTTATGTCCGACGACGTACTCGGCGATCTCGGCATCCACATCGACAACCTCGCCGTATTAGCGGGGGTGGACACAACGCTGCCGTTGCCGCCCGCGGGTCCGGTTTACAGCTACCGCATCACGGGCGCGTATCCCAATCCCTTCAATCCGCAAACGACCATTACCTACGACGTGGCGACTGGCGGCAGCGTAACGCTGGTGGTGTTTAACACGCTCGGCCAGGAAGTGCGGCGCTTCAATCCTCATCCTCTGGCGGCCGGCGCGCAGCGCCTCGCCTGGGACGGAACCACGACAGATGGTTCACCCGTCAGTACGGGCCTCTACTTCATCCAGTTGCAGGCGGGAACCTCCCTGTCTACACACAAATTGATGCTCCTCCGCTGAGGCGCATTAACCCGAGTTCTTTCTTTTCACCCATAACACCGGTAGAGTTCATGAATTTGCAAGCCTCTCTCAGCCGTGACGCCAACGGCAAACGCAAGCACCGCGATTTTATCTCCGAACTCGACTTTACCCGCGAGGAAGTCATTGAAACACTGGCTTTAGCTCGCGAGTTAAAGGAGATGGCAGATCACCCCGATAGCGTCGCTCTCCAGCATCAGACATGGGGTCTGATCTTCCATAAAGCCAGTTTACGCACGCGGATATCCTTTGAAGTCGGCATCGCCCAACTGGGCGGAATGCCTATCTATATTACTGAAAAGGAGATAGAGCTTGGCAAGCGGGAAACGATTTCCGACGCCGCGCAAGTACTGTCCCGCTATTTGGGCGGCATCGTCATCCGCACCTTCAGCCACAAGGATGTGGAAGAGCTTGCAAAATATGCAGATGTGCCAGTAATCAACGCTTTGACCGACCTCCTGCACCCCTGCCAGATCATGTCGGATATCCTGACGATCTACGAGAAGCTGGGGCGCTATGAGAACTTCAAGATCGTCTATCTGGGCGACGGCAATAATATCACCAATTCGTGGTTAAACCTTTCCAACCTCCTCGGTTTCGAATTGGTAGTGGCGACCGCGCCGGATACCCTGCCCAACATGCAGATTTTCGAGCGGGCGAAGAAGGCCAACGTCTCGAACGTTTCGATTACGCATAACCCGTCTGAGGCTGTGCGGGGTGCAGACGTGATCTACACCGACGTCTGGGCTTCGATGGGACAGAAAGACCAGTTGGAGCAGAAGCAGAAAGCCCTGCGGGCCTTTCAGGTGAACAAGGACTTGGTTTCCCGGGCCGCCAAGGACTGCATCGTGATGCATTGCCTCCCGGCCGAGCGTGGCCGCGAAATCACCGACGAGATGATGGACGGTCCGCAGAGTGTCGTTTTTGATCAGGCTGAAAACCGCCTGCACATGCAAAAGGCGATTATCCTGAAACTGCTCGAAGGCTGAGCACTGCTCTCGGCGTTACGGAACAGGCGTCTTTCCCCGTGTACCGGCGGATCCGATAGGGAGTTGATGATGAAAAAAGCATGGATGGTATTTTTCCCCCTGGTGTTGCTCGCACTGTTCACGGCGGGCTGCTACACGCAGTTCTACAAACCGGGTATGGAGCAGGCGCAGCGGGAAAGCCGGATCTATAACCGCTATGATTCCACGGCGATCGACACCACGCTCATGCGCGGCGAGGTTGACGAGAATTACTATCCCCGCGATGACTACGGCTGGTCGACCTGGGGCCGCCCGCGCATGCCGCGCTGGGGGCTGGATTTCTACAGCTATTCGCCGGATTACTACTGGGGCTACAACGGTTACAACGATTATTACGGCACGCCGTGGTGGTACAACAGCTACTACGACCCGTACTATCCATATTATCCGCCCGGTTCGGGTCAGCCGGTAGAACCGCCCTCCAAGCGTGAAGGCGGCCGCCGGCAGCGCCCCAGTTCGAGCGGTGGCAGCGCCACGCAGAGTCCGCCGCCCGCGGCTCCAACCTATACGCCGCCGCCGGCGAAGACGCCGCCTGCCCCGCCGCCGGCATCGAACGAGACCGATGATCAAAACAAGCGCAGCGGCAAACGAGGACGGTAATCCCCGATGAAGAAATTCTTTCTGGCGGCACTTGGTGTTCTGTCGCTTGTGCCTCTGGCCTTCGCGCAGAACCAGATTCCCGAGCAACTGCTCCTGACCACGGGCCAGTATCTGGGCCCGGGCGCGCGCGCGGCGGGCATGGCCGGGACGTACACCGGCATCGCGGATGATTATTCCTCGATCTGGTGGAATCCGGCGGGCCTCGCGCAGATCAAGCGGATCGAATTGCAGGGCTCATTGTCCCGTTCAGGCTATGGCGCCAAGACCAGTTATTACGGGGCGGGGGATGAAGGAAACACCAGCGGCATTCGGTTGAACAACGTCGGCGCGGTTTTCCCCGTCCCGGTTTATCAGGGCGCGCTCAGCTTTGCCTTCGGTTACAATCAGGTGCAGGCGTTTGACCGCCGCACGCTGGCGCACGCGCCGATCTCCAGCGCCGCATATGACTGGGATAACTTCGACGAGTTGGAAACGGGCCGCCTCGGGTTGTGGACATTTGCCGGAGCGGTGGACGTCTCGCCCAATCTGGCCCTTGGTCTCGGCCTTAACTATTTCACGGGCCTCGACGACTACACGCTGACCGGGCAGTACGTGGACGGCGGCACACTCACGTCCACCGAATCCTCGCTGACGACGGATCTATCCGCCTGGGGCGCGAACTTCGGCGGCCTGTTCCGCGCGGGACGCTTCGCCCGCTTCGGTGTATCGTTCCAGACGCCGATGTCGATGTCCCTCGACGAGGAATGGACGCAGGGCACGGACAACGGCTACTTCGATTATCACATGACGTATCCCGCAGTGTTCCGCGCAGGCGCGTCGTTTGCTCCCGGGCGCTGGATGCTGGCGGCGGACATTGAGTACCGCGACTGGACCTCAATGGAGTTCCGCACCGACACGCCCTATGACAACGTCAGCCGCGCTTCCGCCAACCAGCAGATCAAGGACGCCTATCGCGGCACCGCGCGTCTGTCAGTCGGTGGCGAATATCTCTTTCCGCAGTACGGCCTGCGGGCGCGCGCCGGTTACGCCTACGAGCCGTCGCCCTACAAACTCGGCGGCAATGACGACAACCGCAATATCATCGCGGCGGGTCTGGGAATTCTGGTGGATCGCAGCGTGATGCTCGATCTCGGCATTCGCTTCAGTTCCTACACCGAAAAAGTCACCACCGGCCTCACCGAAGACATCAACACCAATTCCGCTCTGGTGACGGTTAGTTACCGGATGTAACGGCGTGGTCGCCGCCACTTCTTTCCTCGTTACTAGCCGGCACGCTCCCGCGTGCCGGTTATGAATCCCGCGAAATCCAACTGTTGCGAATCCAACCCGCGGGAGCGGGTTGGCTAGTAGGCAGAGGAAAGGCGTGGATGAGTAAGTTGGATCGCCGCGCGGGGTGCCCTCACCCCGCGCGGTTTGCGTTGATACCCGTCCGGCCGAGTCGGGTTGGGCATGGGTGGGGACAATAGCCTATGTGAAGATAAAAACCCGGCCGGAATCAGTAAGTCCTGAGATCACGCATCCCCGGCTCGGCAACCTCTCAAGCCCCCTGCTAAAGTAGGGGGGGATGTCCAGCGGCACGCCGAGGTCACTTTCCCTTGGGCTGGCTTTCATCTTTCCGCGGACTTCCGTAGATTACAGACAAGCCTGTGAATCCAACTTCCGGAGCGCCCTATGCCCCCGGTTACCCTTGAAACGACCGTGCCACTGGCTCATGTGCGCGAACTGCCGCATGGCGAACGCGTTGTCGGCTATTATCTGGTGTCCCGGTTCGATGTCAAGCCCAAACGGACGGGTGGCAATTATCTGGCTCTGCACTTGCAGGATGCCACCGGGAAAATGGACGCCCGCATGTGGGAAGGCTTCGAGGAAGTTCTGGCAAAGGTCAAACCCGGAGACGCGGTCAAGATCGATGCAGTGCGCAACGACTACAACGAAACCCGCACGCTGATCATCGAACGCATTCGCCCCGCGACGCTGGAGGAAGTGCCTGATCCCAAAGTCTTTCTGCCGCACTCACCGCTGCCCACAGATCAGGCCCGGGAACAACTGGCCGCGTTGCTTGATTCTATGAGTAGCGATCCCCTCCGCCGCCTGCTGCAGGCGATTTTTGCGGAGGAGGAATTTCTGCGGATATTCCTGTCCGCTCCCGCCGGCAAGCAGTGGCATCATGCCGAAATTGGCGGCCTCGTTCAGCACACGCTCATGCTGGCCCACGTTGCCGACGGGATTTGTCGGTTCTATCCCCAGTTGAATCGCGACTTGCTGGTATCCGGGGCGATACTCCACGACATCGGCAAAGTCTTTGAATTGTCGGCAGATCATGCCATCGACTACACGGTTGATGGCCGCCTCATGGGCCACATCTACCTCGGTGCGACACTGGTTGAGGACAAGATCGACCAGCAGCCGGATTTCCCACCGGAAATTCGCCGCCAATTGGTACATTTGATCCTCGCCCACCAGGGCGACGGCACCATGGGGTCGCCGGTCAAACCGATGACGCCGGAATCGCTGGTAATCCATTATCTCGACCAACTGGACAGCAAACTCGACGCCTTCCGGCGCGTGCGCGCCCAGACTCCGGAAGGGCAGCCGTTTTCGGAGTATGTGAAGCTGATGGATCGCTTTTTTTACATGCAGACAATCGACACGCAAGGGAATGATTTAGCGGGAGGACCCGGCGATGACCGAACCTGACAGACATACGGTGAACTGGAGAGCCCTGCCGCCACTGGACGGGGGCGTGTATGTGGGCATGGTGACCGAAGTGCTGGACAAGGAAGGGATTGCCAACGTCGTCAAGACCGATCTGGAGGCGGGCGGGCTGGGCAACGTGATGGGCACGACGCCCCTCGGCGACCCCTGGCGGATAGAAGTCCCGGCCGAGGAATATGCCCGTGCTTTGGAGATTTACGAATCCATTGTGGGCGAGCAAGACGACGATGGCCCCGAATCAATCGGGGATGTCGAGGATCCGGCATAAACGGCCGCGGCGATTGCCGCGGCCGTTGCCTTTCCAGTGAAGATTTAGTATATTCCGTTGTAATCCATCCCCTTCCCATGAAATGATTTGAGATTATGACCGAAATTACCGACGTTTTTGCCCGCGAGGTTCTCGATTCCCGCGGCAACCCCACGGTGGAAGTCGAAGTGGTCCTCGCGGGCGGCGCGATGGGCCGAGCCACCGTCCCGTCCGGCGCGTCCACCGGCGAGAACGAGGCGCTTGAAATGCGCGATGGCGATAATGCCCGCTATCTGGGCCGCGGCGTGCTCGATGCCGTCAAGAACGTGAACACCGAAATCGCCGATGAACTGGTCGGCCAGGATGCGGTCTATCAGCAGTCCATCGACTCGATGCTGCTCGAACTCGACGGCACCGACAACAAGGCCAAGCTGGGCGCCAACGCAATCCTCGCCGTGAGCCTCGCCGTGGCCCGCGCCGCCGCCGAAGCCGTGGAACTGCCGCTCTATCAATACCTCGGCGGCGTCAGCGCCAAGGTGCTGCCCGTGCCGTTCATGAACGTCGTCAACGGTGGCGCCCACGCCGACAATCCGCTCGACATTCAGGAATTCATGATCGTCCCGCGCGGCTTTCGCAGCTTTGCCGAAGCCCTCCGCGCCGGAGTCGAGACCTTCCACCATCTGAAGAAGGTGCTGAAGAAGGCCGGGCACTCCACCAACGTGGGTGATGAAGGCGGCTTCGCGCCGAACCTGCGCGAACACAAGGAAGCGATCGAATCGATCATGACCGCCATCGAAGCGGCCGGTTACCATCCGGGACAGGAAATCGCCATCGCTCTCGACTGCGCCGCCTCGGAATTTCACGATCGCAAGAGTGGCAAGTACACGCTCGCCGGTGAAGGCAAGACGCTCTCCGCCGAAGAGTTGACGGAATACTACGCCAATCTCTGCGCGCATTATCCCATCATCTCCATCGAGGATGGCATGGGCGAGCACGATTGGGATGGCTGGAAGCTCTTGACGCAGAAACTGGGCAAGCGCATTCAGCTCGTGGGCGACGACATCTTCGTCACCAATGTCCGGCTGCTCGAGCAGGGAATCGAAAAAGGTATCGCCAATTCGATCCTCATCAAGGTCAACCAGATCGGCACCCTTTCCGAAACGCTGGACTGCGTCGACCTCGCGCGCCGCGCGGGGTACACGCAAATGATCAGCCACCGCTCGGGCGAGACCGAGGACACCACGATTGCCGACCTTGCCGTGGCCACCGGCTGCGGGATGATCAAAACCGGCAGCGCTTCCCGCACCGACCGCGTCGCCAAGTACAACCAGCTCCTGCGCATCGAAGAAGAGCTCGGCGACGACGCCGTCTACTTCGGCGCCATGTGGAAGTGACGCGCTACGCGCGTCATCCTAAGGATCTCCAACGGTTCATAATTCAAATCTGTCCGCCGTTCTTAGTTCTTCGTTTCTCCCTATGCCTCGTTCCGCTCAACAACCCCCGTTTTTCCGCCGCCTGCTGCGGCCACTGCCGATCATCGGCATTCTTGGCACGCTGGCGTTCGCCGGCTGGTACTCCTTTGGCGTGTCCGGTGTGTGGTCCAGCTACAAGCTACGCCAGCAAAAGCAAACCCAGGCGGCGCGCATTCGACAGCTCGAATTACAGAAACAGCAACTCGTCGCCTACTACGCCGCGCTGAAAACGCAGGATGTCGCCGCCTATGAACGTGCCGCCCGCGAGCACGGTCTGGTGGCGCCGGGTGAGACGATTTACGAAATCAAAATCGAAGCGGAAACGTCGCCCAGTCGATAGGCCGTTCTCGTTCAGCCTTTCCCCGGCCCGGCCTGCCGTCACAGGTCGGGTTTTCTCTCGCAGGACACCCTTATGCCCACTCTATCCGATGCGGACGGCACGCCTACCGAAGTCCGCGTCAAACACCATTTCCGCCGCAACTTTGCGACCGGCCTGCTGATCCTGATTCCGCTTTGGGCGACACTCTACATTGTGATGTTCGTCGTCCATCTGTTGGGCGGCTATCTGTCGCCGTACCTCCGTAACCTCGCCGCGTGGCAAATTGGCACCAGCGCCTGGCTGGGACCGGCGGAATTGCTGGCGGACGTCGTGGCCTTCATCATCACCGTGCTGTTGATCGCTTTGCTCGGCGCGGCCGTCAGCCGCGTTTTCGGCCGCCGCAGCGTCAACGCGCTGAACCAGGCGCTTGGCCGGATTCCCGTGATCCGCGAAATTTATACCGGCGTGCGTGGGTTTTCCGAAGCGCTCTTCGGCGATAAAACCAGCTTCAAGCGCGTCGTCGCCGTGCAATATCCGAACGAGCAGAGCTGGCGCATCGGCTTTGTCACCAGCGCCGCCGAATGGCGCATCCCCGAAGGCACCGGTCCGGCGCATCTGAGCGTCTTTGTGCCCGTTACACCCAACGCGACTTCCGGCTTTCTGCTGCTGACTCGCGCCGATCGCGTCATGCCGCTGTCGCTTTCCGTGGATGAAGCCATCAAACTCATCGTCTCCGGCGGCACGCTGACGCCCCCGCGCATGCAAACGCCGGCTACGGAATAACTTTCGCGAAGATATTTTTGAACGGCAACGTCCGGCCAATGCGCCGGACGTTGCCGTTTTAACAGGGTGACCTTGCCGTTGAAAGAGGCGAGTATTCAATGAGTATTTTCGAAGCAAAATGGCATGCGTATCCATTGCACACTTTCGCGCGGTGAGAAAAACTGCGGATGATTCGGATTCACAAAGTTACACTGGATACTTAGCGGTACTTGCACTGAGCGGGGGTGTTGCGTATCACAGTTCAGTAATTTATACTCCTTGCGGTTGAAGGCCGGTGCTGAACCTGAATCTGCCGGATCGGCCGTATCTGCGGTGCGCAAGTGGCGCGCGGCGGCCCTCCGTTCCGTAATCCAAGAAACAGGAGGAGAGGCGATGGCTGAAGTCTTGAAACGCGAAGAGAAGAAGGCAATGCGCGTGCCCGAGCTGGCCGAGTACCGGGAAGTAAGCATGGAGCGAGAGCCGCTGATTCAACCCGCTCTTGAATCTCTGAAGACAGGTTGGATCCCCGACATCCCGGATTTCCGTGACTACACCATGGAGCATGAGGAGGTCGCGCCCCTCCTCGCGAAATTGAATGTGCCGCTGACCGGCATCGGTGCGTTGCCACCGTCTGTTGACCTGCGGGCGGACTGTTCACCCATCGAAACTCAGCACCCCCTGGGGTCCTGCACCGCGCAGGCCGGAGTCGGCTTGCTGGAGTACTTTGAACGCCGCGCGTTCGGCAGGCACATCGACGGTTCGCGGCTGTTCCTTTATTTCGTCAGCCGCCGGCTGGGAAATATGCACGGCGATGTCGGTTGTTACCTGCGCCTGACGATGGGCGGCATGACGCTGTTCGGCGTGCCGCACGAGCAATTCTGGCCCTATAATCCCGCCAACATCGACGTCGATCCGCCCGCCTTTGTCTACGCGCTGGCGCAAAACTATCAGGCGGTGATTTACTACCGCCTCGATCCGCCGGGTACTCCGTATAACAACGCATTCGTGATGAGACTGAAGCTGCTGCTCTTTGCCAAGCTGCCGATGATGTTCGGTTTCACCGTCTACCGCGATGCGATCACGCAGGTGACCAACGGGCGGATTCCGTTCCCCACCCCCCGCGATACGGTTTACGCCGGCCATGCGGTGGATATTGTCGGCTATGACGACAACCTTCCAATCAAGAATCGCTCCCTCGGCGGTATCGAGACCAGAGGCGCGTTCCTGATTCGCAACTCCTGGGGACCCGGCTGGGGCATGAATGGGTACGGGTATCTGCCCTACGAGTACATGCTCAAGGGTCTGACCCGGGATTTCTGGACACTCAATAAAGCCGAATGGGTAGACACCGGCCGCTTCGGAATTTGAGTGTCTTCGCACGGCCATTTCGGAAAACCAGAAGCCCGGCAAATCTGCCGGGCTTCTGGTATCCATGCGGGTATATCGAAAGCCGAAAGCAATCCGTGTCCGGCAAATGTCTGAAGCGCCGCCGTTCGCTGTCCTTATTTCGAGTCGTTGATTCTGCTGTGCGCTCCGAACTTGCTCACGCCGTCGCTTCCGGGTTGCTATGAAACACGTCACGATAGACGTCGAGGCTCGATTTCAACAGCGCGGCCACCACCGGGCCGATCAACACGCCGAAAAAACCGAAGGTCGCGATTCCGCCGAGCGTCGTGAGAAAGATGACGAGCTGGTGCATGGCGATGGCGCGGTGCACGAGATAGGGTCGCAGCAGATTATCAATACTGCCGACCACGATCGCTCCCCAGGCCAGCAGACCGATGGCGAACCAGATCTTGCCCGCGATAAACAATCCCGCTGCCACCGGGACAATCACCACGCCCGTCCCCACGCTTGGAACCAGCGTCGAGATCATGGCGGCCACGGAAAGAAAGATCACCGCCGGCGCCCCCACCACCCAGAACGCGAGGCCGCAGACAGCGCCCTGCACCACGCCGATCACGCCCAGCATCTTCAAGGTGGCGACGCTGGTCGCAAAGAAACTCTCGATTAATTGCGCCGAATGCTCCGGCTCCAGCGGCAGGATGCTCTTCAGCCACGCGATAAACCGGTCGCCGTCAAGATAGAAATAATACAGCGTGTACAGCGCGACGAACAACATCACCGAAAATTGAAAGATGCCGCTCGCGGTCTTTTGCGCAAGCTTCAGCAGAAATTGACCCACCAGCGTCGACAATTGGGCCGCCCGCGTGCGGATCTCCTCGGCGCTGATTTCAAAGCCGAACAGATAGAGGCTGCGCCCATGCGTGATGCGTTCGATGCCCGCGGTGAGCTGCGGCTGCAACGGCCCGAACCACTCCTGCGCCTGCTGGCCTAACGTGGCCGCGTCCGACGCCATCAGGGTAATGATCACCACCAGCGGGATCACGACCACCAGCAGTGTAGCGAGAATCGCGAGCGCGGCCGAAAGCCCGCGCCGCCCGCGCGTGCGCCGCAACAACCGCTCGTACATTTTGCGCGTCATCACCCACAGCAGAATGCCGGCGACGAATCCCATCGCCACCGGGGCGATCGTGTACACGAACAGCGCGAACAGCACGGCGATCAGCACCAGCACAAACACGCGGCGCTGGCGGCGAAGTTCGCCGGGGTCCATCGGCACATTGGAAGATGTCATGGCTGCAAAGGTTAAAGAAAAGCCTCATCGCGCCGCGCGGGATGAGGCTGAGTCATCGTAATGACCGGCCGTGCGCGTCGCGTCACCGCCGTTTAAGTTCGTCCAGCCGCTGCTGCGCAACCTTGGCTTCTTCCGAATACGGGAACTGCTTCACCAGGTCATCCCACGTCTTGCGCGCCTGGCGGTTATCGCCCTGTGCGCGATAAGCCAGCCCCATCTTCAGCAGCGCTGCAGAGGCCTTGCCGCCCTTCGGATTCATCTGGACGACGCGTTCATATTCCTGGATCGCGTCGTCGTACCGCTTGCGGGCATAGTATGTCTCCGCCAGGCCGTAACGCGCGTCGTCCGCCAGATCGCTCTTCGGATTAGTCTGGAGATACTGCAGAAAGCCGACTTCCGCAAGGTCGTAGTTCCCCAGGCTCAGGTCGCGTTGCGCCGCGTCGAAATAGTCCACGCCGATGCCGCCGCCTTGCGAGGTATCGGTGGCCGCCTGGCGGCGAATAAATTCCTCCAGCGGCGCCAGCGCGCGGTCCATGCGGGTCACGATTTCGTCCAGCCGCGCGGCCAGCGCTTCCACCCGTTCCTGCAGCGCGCTCGATCCGTACTCCGTCTTGGTCTGCACGTCGCGCACCTGCTCCTTGAGTTCCGCCACGGAGCCTGTCAGGGCGCGTGCCTCGGCCTTCAGCGTGTCGGCATTCTGCTGCAACCGCTGGGTGTCGTCCTGCAACTGCATGACCTGCTGGCGCGAAGCGCAGCCGGTCAGCAGCAGCGCCAGCGCGAAGGTCAGTACCATCAGCCGGCGGCCGGCCGGGAGCGGCATCCGCTCCCGGCTTGGCCGCGTAACGTTACTACTCAGCATAGAAGGGGGTGTTAGCGGACCCTGAATTCGTCACGCCGGTTCTGACCCCATGCCGCTTCGTCATGACCCGGATTCGCCGGGCGTTCTTCGCCGTAGCTGACCGTGCTGATCCGCGCGGCGTCGACGCCCGCGGCCACCAGCGCCTGCTTGCCGGCCGTCGCGCGGCGCTCGCCCAGCGCGAGGTTGTATTCGTTCGTGCCGCGCTCGTCGCAATGGCCTTCCACCGAAACCTGCCACACAGTCCAGCGGCGGAAGATCTCGGCATTGGTGGTCACGCGATCGCGCTGATCGCCGCGAATGTCCGCCCTGTCATAATCAAAATACACGGCCTGAAGGCGGGCGCGGTCGGCGTCCATTGCCGCCTGCAATTCGCGCGCGGCCTGGCCTGTCGTGTCCGGAGCGGCGGGCGGCGGCGTTACTTCTTCAACCTTCGGCGGCTCGGGCGGCGGCGGCGCTTCTTTCGGAGCCTTCTTCTTGCAGCCGGCGACGGAAAACGCCAGCGCCAGGACCAGGATGCCCAGAATGGGCAGGTAACGGGTAGTGAAGTGCTTTGTCATGTTCTCTCCGCGATATGATTGGTTGGGACTACTGGAAAGGTTTTCAACTTTCAGAGAGGTCGTTTTTCCGTCCCCGCGGTAGCCCAGGGACGGAGCTTAAAATGAGCTGGATCAATACACGGCTGCGGGCCGTTGCAAACGTCATCAAATAGGAAAGTGGTCGCTATCGTGGGCGAGGCAACACCCGCGCGATAGCGCTGCCCGGGCGAAATTTCAGGAAAAAGGGTTTGCGATCCGGTGTTTGGTGTAGGAATAGAAGTACCAGAAAATCGACTTCCATCCCGGTTTCAACGTATAGTTCGCAGTCAATTCCGCCGTCGCCGCGTACCGTTCGCCGCCCCGCAGCCACGCGTCCACGGCTTCCCAGTCGGCGTCGTAGGTCAGGTTCCACGGCCCGTATTTCTCGATCAGGCTCCGGCGGTGCAGCATTTCGTTCAGGTCGATGCCGCAGAAATACGGCTTGCGCGTGACGCGCTTCAGGAGCAGTTTGCCCTCGGCGCTGCGCACAAACGAACCGCTGAAGGCAAAGGCGGCGTTTTGCTTTTCCAGCGCGGCCGCCAGCGATTCCAGATGCCGCGGCTCCCACCAGTTGTCGTCGTCGAGGTAGGCGATGAGCGGCGCGTCGGAACTTCTGAATCGCCAGGTTGCGCCCGTAATAGCCGAAGCGGTCGCCGGGTACGTCCAGCGCGATGTAGCGCCGCGGTCCGGCATCGCCATAACCGTATTTCGCAACCAGCGCCGCCGTCTGCGCACAGTCCTCGCAGCCCGCGCCCTTGGCGCATTGCGCCTTGACGATCATGTGCTCGACCTGCGGATACGTCTGGCCAGCCACGGCCTGAATATTCCGTTCGAGATTGTCCACGCGGTGCGTGCCCGCCAAGCGGTGCAGCGTCGGCGTGCAGACGAGAATCTTCGGCGACGTCGCCATCAGTTCTGTTCCGCCACCTGCATCGCCGGTCCCCACTGCGGCTGCGAGGCGTCCAGCCCGAAGGTGAGTTGGCGCGCATTGCTGCCGTCCCAGTTGCAGGTCCAGATGGACGACTTGCCGTTGCCCGAACTGCGCCGTATAAACGAGCTTCATCCCGTCGGGCGACCAGCTCGGATCGAGATTCGAGCCTTCGCCGGTCACGCGCCGCTCGCCCGAGCCGTCGAGGTCGATCGTAAAAATCTGAAAACCGATTTCGCGGCTGGCGTAGGCGATCAAATCCCCGCGCGGCGACCAGCGTGCGGTTTCGTTGTAGTTACCGGCCAGGGTCAACCGCGTCACGCTCGTGCCGTCAAAATCCATGCGGTAGACCTGTGGCGTGCTGCTGCGGTCCGAGGTGAAGACAAGATCCCGTCCCGTTGGCGACCACGAAGGCGAGGTATCGATGCCGTAGCTGATCGTAAGCTGCGAGCGCCCCGTGCCGTCCAGACGGCAGCGGTAAATTTCCGCGTTGCCGTCGCCCGGCCGAACTGTAGGCCACCCACTGGCCGTCCGGCGAAACCGCCGGCGCGCTGTCCACGCGCGGCGAAGCCACGAACGACGTGATCCGCCCCGAACCCAGATCATACTTGTAGATATCCGCGTTGCCCCCGCGAAACGAGGTGAAGAACAGCGTCCGGCCGTCCGGCGCCCACGAGGGCGACATGTTCACCGTGTTGTCGCGCGTCAGCGCGTGCGGATTGGCTCCGTCCCAGTCCATCGCCCACAGGTTCTTGCTGTCGCCGGTCTTCACGACGAACACGATCTGTGTGCCGAACGCGCCCACATCCCCCGTGA
Organism: uncultured bacterium; assembly: GCA_963735175.1. GTDB lineage: Bacteria > Electryoneota > RPQS01 > RPQS01 > RPQS01 > CAVTJX01. The sequence continues at coordinate 84,244 of CAVTJX010000005.1, forward strand.
GGGTCTTCGTGATCCACGCCGCGATCTCGATGTCCGGCGGGCCGCAACTGGTCTGTCGCAAAGCGGAATTGTCGATTCGCCATGGCCTGCGCGATCCGCGGCTGATAAATGGCGATGTCGGCGGTTGCGCCTTCCCAGCCCATGGTCAGCGTCCCCTGCACGCGGGCGGCTTCCGATCCGGCAAAGGTGCGCAGCGTGTCGAAGGTGTTGCCCACGCGCTGCACGCGTTCCACCCAGTCGGGCGGCAGGTCGTTCGGATCCAAAACGTTGAAATAGCCGCTGTAATCCAGATCGGCGTTCACCAGGTCGCGAAGTTGCGCGGGAAAGGTCCCGGCAAAGGCGCTGTCCGCGGCGGCACGGAATGGCATCACCACAATGTCCATCCGGGCGACCGACGTGCCGATGATCTGCATGCCGATCGGCCCACTGCCTGCGGGCTGCTGTGCATAAAGAAGGGACGCAAGGAGCGGCAGGACGGTCCAAGGGGCGAGGACCGCGACACTCCTCAAAAAAGACGGCGAGCGCCGCAAGCCAAAGAGCATAAGAAAATCTACCGGGGCCTTACCGCTGCGCCAGCGGATTGGTGACGAATTCAAAGTAGAGATCGAGTTGTCCCTGGGCGTACTCCGGCGGCAGGCCGGGGAAGGGGACCGCCGCGCGGATCGCGCGTTCGGCCGCCTGATCCACCAACAGATTGCCCGAGGACTTCAGCTTCGAAAAATTGGCAATCTGTCCGTTCTTCTGAATCGAAAAACTGACGGTCGCCAGTTGCTGGGTCTTGATTCCCGGCGGTGGCCGGAAATTCGACTGGATCTTGTTCTGGACGAGCGCGAGGTAATAATTGTATTCGCCAAACTCGCTGCCCTTGACGCCCAACGTGCCCGCCGGTCCCTTCACCTCCACGTTGCCCCCCGCACCCTGCCGGGGGCCGGGTGTAGGTTTTGGCACCGTCGGCTTTTTCACGTCGTTCGACGCCAGGTCCCGCTCCGGTTTCGGATTCGCTTTGCCCTTGTCCGGGAGTGGCAACCGCGGGGACTGCTCCTCACCTCCCGTCGGCACCACGGGACTCAGCGGCCCCGGCGTCGCCGGCACCGTGCGAAACTGGATCAGCTTCACATTGGTCACCGACGGCAACGGCTTCTGAGCTTCGTGCGCGCCGCTCGCCCACACCATCGCGAGCCCGGCCACAACGTGCAAGCCCAGTGACATGAAAAACGATCCGCGCATGCCGTTACCTCCGGCGTCCGGTGCGCGACTGCTTCGGCTCCGCCACCAGTCCGAGGTTGTTCACGCCCGCCTGGCGCAGCGCATCCACGACATTCAAAACCCGCGCGTAGGCCACGGCGCTATCGGCCTTCAAATATACCGCCCGCCCGGAATCGGAGCCGTAAATCTGCTTGAAGGCGACGTCAAAACTCGATTCATCCACCGGCGTGCCATCCAGCAGAATCCGCCCCGTCTGCTGAATCACGATGTCGATCCCTTCCTTGTCGGTGGGCATGGCCGATACCGCGCGCGGCACCGCGATGTCCACCGAACTCTTCATGATCGGAGCCGCCACCATAAAGACGATCAGCAGCACCATCGTCACGTCGACGAGTGAGGTCACGTTGATATCGGGAATCGGCCGGTAAGGAACCTTGAACGTCCGCCGCTTCATGGCAGCACTCGGGAACTCTGCGCGGGACGGTTCTGCGCGCCCGTCTTGTAGCGGTCGATGGCGTAGGCGAGATCGTCGCCAAACGCTTCGGCGCGCTCCGCTTCCTTGCGCAGCCACGTCGAAATAAAGTTGTACGCGATCAGCGCGGGAATCGCCGCGAATAGACCCACCGCCGTGGCAATCAGCGCTTCGGCAATGCCGGGCGCGACCACCGCGATGTTCGCGCTGCCCCACACGCCGATCCGCTGAAAGGCTGTAATGATCCCCCAGACCGTGCCCAGCAGCCCGAGAAACGGACCGGCACTGCTGGTGGTGGCCAAAAACGGCAGGTAGCGCTCCGCGCGGTTCAGTTCGACAGCCACGGCGCGGGCATATTCGCGCCCCACCAGTTCGCCGTCGAGGTCCGCCTCGCTTACGCGCTCTATGATATCCCGATGTACGGTCAAATAAGCGCGGGCCAACACCGACTGCGAATAGCGCCGTGCTTCGCTATACAGCGAGCGCGGCTCGAACTGCGCCCAGCGATAAAATGCGAGGCCACGGTCTGCCGTTTTCGCCCGCGACATCAAAATGATCTTGTCCAGGATGATCGTCCACGAGGCCACCGACATTACCGCTAACACGATCAGAATGAACTTGGCAAAGGGAGAGGCGATCATCACCAGCTCCCAGAAGCTACCTCCACCGGGTGTCATTCGTTGCTTATCCCCTCGTAATTGTTGCAGTTATCAACGGCCACCCGTAGACTTGCCCCGTCCGTCCTCTCGCGCCATAAGGAATATACGAGATTGGCCGCAAATTGTCAAGTTACATTATATTACCCGTCCAAAGCCGTGTCGATAACTGGAGTCCTCTGGAGTAGCACGGTCGGGCTGCAAGTTTCGCCAAACGAGAGCACCGCCGCGACCGGCGCCAGCCGTGCCGTTGCCATCAAATACACCCACATGGGCACCTCGTCCCGATGCAGCCACGGGATCAGCACCGCCTTGCCGCGATACGGCTCCCAATCGTGGGCATTCAGCCGCGCCCGAAACTCCCGCTCACGAACCGGCGCCGCGCCTACGATATCTTCCAGCGGAAAGCGTACGAGTGACATATCGAGTGCTTCTCTGTGTAGGGCCGCACAGCTTGCCCTGACGAAGGAAGGGGCTGTGCGCTCTGTATTTGTTCTCTGTATTTGCTCTGTCGGTATCTGTCTCGAACCCGTCCTATGGATGCTAACCCCCGCCCAAAGGTTTAATCCGTTGGTGGCGCGGGCCTTTCGAGGCTTAGCCGGTATTCCCGCTCGCCAATCCGTTCGATTACAATCTTGTCCCCGGCCGCGAGCCGCATTTCTTTCGTCCAGCGCATCCAGCCGCGAAGCTTCGAACGGTTACGCAGTTGCAGCTTGCCGGATTCAATGTCAGATTCGATCTCAAACCCGAGGTCGGTTTTCAGCACCACCGGCACTCCCCGTCCGCCATCGGCAGCCAGAGCATCACGCGGAAAGATCTCCATAAAATCGAACACGCTCAGGTATCGCTCCAAAAACCACACGTTTTCCGGTGTGACGGCGATACTCACCCTGTTTAATTGTTCCATGCCCAATTTGTTCCGCCATTAGCCTGTCCATAGCAAAGCGGATCTTTCTGTCATGAAAGATCCGCTCTGGTATCTGCCTTTGCTCAGGCCGAGGCGGCTCGCTGAGCCGCCCGCAACCCGACCTCCATTTTCCGCAGGGCGACCTTCTGAAGACGTGGGAACGTCTCAGCTTGCGCGTCTTCGCGCGCGGCCATCAACGGGTCACGCCATCGCTCAAGCTCGTCAGCTTGAGAAGCTCTGCCCGCAGCCGCAACTCTTCGACGCGTTGGGGTTCTTGAAGACGAAGCCCGAGCCATTGAGGCCGTCTTCAAAATCAATTTCGGTTCCATTCAGATAGAGATAACTGCGCGTGTCGCAGACGACCTTGATGCCGTCCTGCTCGAACGCCTCGTCGTCTTCGCTTTTCTGATTATCGAAACCGAGGACATATTTGAAACCGCTGCACCCGCCGCCGCGCACGCCCATCCGCAGGTTCCATTCGCTCTTCGCTTCCTTCTCCATAATCTCGCGCACTTTGGCCGAGGCTGTCGGGGTCAAAGTAATCATTCCGTCACACTCCTCATCAGGGCTTCCTGGGTTTCAGCGCGGTAGGAACTGCGCACGAGGGCTCCCGCCTGCACGTGTCGCAATCCCACACTCCGGCCAATAGTCATATACTCGTCAAATAAATCCGGGTGAACATAATCCACGACCGGCAAATGCCGCGGCGTGGGTTGCATGTACTGGCCGATGGTCATCAGGTCACAGCCGACATCGGCGAGGTCGCGCATCACCTGCACGACTTCGTCTTTCGTTTCACCGAGGCCGACCATGATCCCCGACTTCGCCACCATTCCCATTTTCTTCGCGCGGCCTAAAACCTGCAAGCTGCGCCAGTATTTCGCCTGTGGCCGCACGGTCGGGTGCAGCCGGGCCACGGTTTCCATGTTGTGCGCCAACACGTCGGGCTGCGCGTCGCAGACGATCTTCAGATTTTCTTCGCTGCCCTTGAAATCCGGCGTCAGCACTTCCACACGGCATTGCGGATTGAGTTCGTGCACCACGCGGATCGTCTCCGCAAAATGCCCCGCGCCGGTATCGGGCAGTTCGTCGCGGTCGACGGACGTAATCACCGTATACTTCAGCCCCATCGCCTGAATTGCTGCCGCCACCCGGCGCGGTTCTTCGGGATCGAGGGCTTCGGGCCGTCCGGTCTTCACGTTGCAAAAGCCGCACGAGCGCGTGCATGTGTCGCCCATGATCATGATCGTTGCCGTGCCGCGCGACCAGCATTCGCCGCGATTCGGGCAGGCCGCCTCTTCGCACACCGTATTCAGCCGCTGGCCCTTCATCAGCCCGCGGACTTCGTGAAACGTTTTATTCTGCGAGATCCGCACCTTCAGCCATTCCGGCTTCCGCGGCGCGTCGGGCTTCATATCGTTATCGACAATCGGAAGTTCAGATGCCATGAATTCAATCTCTTTAGGGACATGGCACGCCATGTCCTCTGTCCGTATCCGTCGCGTTCTAATTCCCGGCCGAGGCGGCTCGCTGAACCGCCCGAAATCCTTTTCTCCGTCTGGCTCTTCCCCCTACTTCAGTAGGGGGGACCAAGGGGGGTTAGATCGTCGCGTCCGCCTTTTCCGAAATATAACCGCGCACCCGCTCCAGCAGCCAGTGCGGCGTCGAGGCCGAGCCTGTCACCCCCACGGTATCGGTTTCGTGAAACCAGCCCATGTCGATCTCGTCTTCCGTGACCACCAGATACGAGCGTGGATTCACGCCTTTGCACACGTCGTACAACACTTTGGTATTGGAACTTTGCGTGCCGCCCACCATGATCAGCACGTCGACCTCCGCCGCGAATTTTTCCAGATCCCGGTCGCGACCTACGACGAAGCGGCAGAGCGTGTTCTCCACCTGCACGTCGATCTCCCCGCAGCGTTCCTTGATCCAGCGAATGCGCTCCTCGAACCACGGTCGCGCCACCGTCGTTTGAGCCAGCACGAATGTTTTCTTTGCCGGATCGAGTCGTTCCACGTCCTTCTGTTCGTAGACCACGCTGGCCTGGTTGTCGCAGTGGCCGCGAATCCCGATCGTCTCGGGATGGTACGGCTTGCCCACAATCACCACCTGCTCGCCGTTCAGATAATGAGTGCGCGCGATCGTCTGCGAGCGCGTCACCACCGGGCAGGTGCCGTCGAGGATCTCGATCCCCAGCTTCTCCGCTTTGGTAAAAGTTTCCGGCGGCTCGCCGTGGGCGCGAATCAATAACTTCTTCGTGCCGTTCGCCCGGCCTTCCAGAATATCGTGGCTCGTGCCCGAGAGTCCGAGTTCCTTTAAGCGGCCGATTTCGACTTCGTTGTGAATCACGTCGCCGAGGCTCACCAGTGGCTCGCCGGTATCGGCGATCTGCTGCTCGGCCATCTTCACCACGCGCCGCACGCCGCCGCAAAAGCCCGAGCGCGGATCAATCAGCACTTTCAAGCGACACCTCGCGAAATCTGGTATCCAAGTCCAGGCAAGCCTGTCACCGTCTGCTCCCCTTTCTCCATCTTATGGGGAAAGGGGCTGGGGGATAGGGGTGGGTGGGGTAGTACTTTCACTCCTCACCTTTCGGAAAACCGGGAAACTTAGGTCCAAGCTGAGCGCGGCTGGCTTCATTCACAATCGCCGCTTCCAGCGACTTGCCGTTCACCGGTAGCTCGCCCCGTGTCATGCCGCGGATCACCTCGGCCAGTTGCCATTCAGACAAACCGCACAAATCCAACAGCTGGTCGCGCGATCCGTGCTCAACGAAGTAATCCGGCAGCGCCAGCGCCGCAAACGGATGTTTGTGGCCATGCTCCAGCATATAAAGCGCCACGCGCGAGGCCAGTCCGCCCCAGCTTGTGCCCTCTTCCAGCGTCAGCACCAGCTCATGTGACCGCAGCAATCCTTCCAGCAGTAACTGGTCGATGGGCTTGATGAAGCGGCAGTTCACAAGCGTCACGTTCAATTCGTCGTGCAAGATCGCCAGCCGCGCCGCTTCCACCATTGTTCCCGTCGCCAGTACCAATACGCGCCGCCCCTCCCGCACCACGTTCCAGCTCCCCACTTGCAGCGCAGTCGGTTCCGCGTTCCAGTCGATCACATCCGGCGCTTTGTCGCGCGGGTAGCGAATCGCAAACGGCCCCTTGTCATAGACGAGCGCCGTGCGGATCAGGCTTCGCAGCTCTTCTCCCGAGCGCGGCGCCGCCACCACCATGCCGGGAATCGAGGACAGATACGCCAAATCAAAACAGCCGTGGTGCGTCGGCCCGTCCTCGCCAACGAGACCCGCGCGGTCGAGGCAAAAGACCACCGGCAGATTCGGAATCGCGCAGTCGTGCAGAATATGGTCGTAAGCCCGCTGTAAAAATGTCGAATAGATCGCGCACACGGGGCGCATCCCCTGCGACGCCATGCCCGCGGCAAACGTCACAGCATGCCCCTTGGCGATGCCCACGTCAAAGAAATGATCCGCGTGCGCCGCCGCGTACTTGACCAGCCCCGTGCCTTCCTTCATCGCCGCTGTGATCGCCACCACGCGCGTGTCCCGGGCCGTCTCCTGCACCAGCGCCTGCCCGAAGATATCCATATACGCCTGCGTCGGCGGCAGAGATGCCGCCGGCGGATTTCGCGGCTTAATCTTTACGGGTACGGCACTCGCCTTCACCCCGTGATACTTTACCGGATCGGCCTCGGCGCATTCGAATCCCTTGCCTTTCACCGTCAGCACGTGCACCAGCACGGGATGCCTGTGCGCGACCTTCACGTTGCGGAGAATCTCCATCAGCTCGCGCAAATTGTGCCCGTCGAACGGCCCGAAATACTGGAACCCGAACTCCTCGAAAAATAATCCCGGCGAGACCCACTGCTTCAACAGCCGCTCGCCCTTGTGCGCAATCCGCCGCATCGTGCGCGCTCCCACCGGCAGCCCGCCCATCATCTCCCACAGCTCGTCTTTCAACTTACTAAGCCGCGGGTTGGTTTCCATCTTCGCGAGGAAGCCTTTAACTGAGCCCACATTCGGAGAAATCGACATCCCGTTATCGTTCAGCACCACGGTGATGTCGCGGTTCGAGCAGCCCGCGTTGCACAGCGCTTCATACGCGAGGCCCCCGGTCATCCCACCGTCGCCGATGACCGCCACCACGCTATGATCCTGCCCCTGCATGTCGCGTGCCACCGCCATGCCGTAAGCCGCGCTGATCGAGGTTGACGCGTGTCCCGCGCCGAACGTGTCGTATTCGCTTTCGCCCGGCTTCAGAAATCCCGAGAGTCCCTTGTATTGCCGTATCGTCGGCAGCAGTTCGCGCCGTCCGGTAAGAATCTTGTGGATGTAGCCCTGATGCCCCACGTCCCACACCAGCTTGTCCACCGGCGTATTGTAAACGGCGTGCAGCGCTACGGTCAGCTCCACCACCCCCAGCGAGGCGGCCAGATGGCCACCGACGGTGGTGATCGTATCCCACAGCTCCGTCCGCAGTTCGCCGCAGAGCTGCTCGAGCTGCTCCGGGCTGAGGGTGCGCAGATCCGCCGGCGCGCTGATGCGCGGCAGGATAGGAATGCGCTCCTCAGGAAGCGGGGATTTGTTGGGAGTCACAGGTGCCTCTTAGGAAGTCGGAGTGGCCGAATGTGACGGATACTGTTTCCAGTCGTTGTTTCCCCGGACGGCGCGGGACGGTGCCCTTCAGTTTCGCGAGCGCCCACACCAGGAAGACGCCCTCCAAGCCCAGATATACGAAAAGTTGCCACGGAATGCCCTGCGCGGAGCCGGCCCCATAGCTGTGCAGCCCGGAAAGATAATAATTCACGCCGTAATAGGTCATAATGACCACCGGAAACGCGGCTACCGAATAGGCTGCCATCCCCCGCCATCCCAGCCACCCGGCGGCGCGCCCGTGCAGCGACGCAATATAGATGAACCAGCAAATGAGCGCCCACGTCTCTTTCGGATCCCACCCCCAGAACCGCCCCCAACTGACATTCGCCCACACCGCTCCCAGCAGAATTCCCGTCACCAGCAGCAGACACCCCACCTGCATGATCCGTAGATTCGCCTTGGCCAAGCTGCGCCAGTCCCGGCGTCACCACGCCCTTTGAGCGCACGCCGGTAATCAGCACCGCGTGGCCGATACCCATCGTCAACGCAAACGCCGCGTAACCCGACAGCGTGATAAT
>CAVTJX010000006.1:0-16159 GCA_963735175.1 uncultured bacterium
CCCAGCAGTCCCGAGTTCCAGACTTCGAGTTCGTAGAACCGCAGTACCACCGGCTGCACCACCGAGACCACGAAATCAAACGGAAAGTCCGCCGCGTACGCGGTCCAACTCAGCTCCGGCATGGATCCGACCACGTCCAGCGAATCGGGTTCGAGCAGTTCCGGCACGGCTTCGATCACCCGGAACAGATAGAGCGGGCTACGGACATAGCTGCTGTCGTCCGTGGTGCGGATACTGTCGCGGAAGGGCTGGCCAATCACCGAGCCTAAGTGCGGATCGCCGAAATAGGAACCTGCCAAGCGTGCCGACCAGACGCCGCCCCCCGAGTGCCTGAGCGGCCACGGCGCATGCCCCGGATACTGCACCCAGACCGAGTCAATCACCTTATCACCCACCGCCCACGCCTCGGCCGCCACCGCGTACGTTTGCGCCTGAGGACTCTGCATAGTATGCACAGAGTAGACGCGGGTGACAAACGCCTCGGGGGCATCGACAGGGGGGGAGAGGGAGGTAATGATCGGAGTCGGGATCGAGTGGATTGACATGCGCGGGCTTACAGCCAGCGCACATTAACCACAGAATCGCGAGCAGCCAGAAGGTCCGGCAAAGCACGAGTCGGCAACCTTTATACTTTGTAAATAAATAAATAGCGACGACGATTGCAGAATGAACGGAACACAGAATCGACCGCAGCAGGAAAAACCGGGTCACGTTATGCGCAACCGTGCTGCCCATTGCTCAGGTGTATGCACATGTGCATGGGCTGCACGTTTTCGGTTCTGAATGGGAGTGGTTTACAAGAACCGCGCCAGCGAAAGAGCTTGACATTGCGCGGCTGGTCGTTGATATTCAAGGTATCACTTTGCTTGTTAAAAGGAAATGGGATTGACAGCATCATCCAACTCCACGTACCGGCGGATCTATGCCGTGGTGAAGCGGATACCCCGGGGCCGCGTGGCTACTTACGGCCAGATTGCCGCGCTGGCCGGCTTTCCCGCCCAGGCCCGCCTCGCGGGCTATGCCCTCTTCGCCCTGCGCGAGGCGTTAGACCCAGCCGTCCCGTGGCATCGCGTCATTAATGCCCGCGGTGGGATCTCACTCGGCGAGTTCGACGGCGCGGAGTTGCAGCGCGAACTCCTCGAGGCCGAAGGGATCGAATTCAAGCCCAATGGCTGCGTAGATCTGGAGCGGTTCCGTTGGGTTCCGCGAAAACGCTGAAACTCTGAAACGCTGAAATCAATACTTCCAAAAACAAATGCTTAGGCGGCGGGCTCAGCCCCGCCGCCTTTGTGTGGCGGAGCAACGGGGCAGAGCCCGTTGCCTAAGCCGTTAAGGGTTCCTTGCGGCTCTTGACTCGCGGCCAAAATTTTTGTATATTCAAACAAGTTTGCAACGCAAACCAGTTTGATGAACGCAAAAGGGGATCCCCACAATGAGCGCAATCGACGACCGGCAACAGTTGGAAGAAAAGATTTATCAGGACTATAGCCGGGATGGGATGGGTGAGACACTCATGGGAATTGGCCTACTGATCGGCAGCCTGTCCATGACGGAGCATTTTTATCAGGCGGCCCCGTTTCTACCAATAATTCTAATCTTCATCGGCCAGGCATGGCGAAAAAGGATCACCTATCCCAGGTTAGGTTACGCGGAAATCGTGGCGAAAAAGCGCACGACCCCCAAGCGGGGGATTCTGCTGATCCTGGTGACGGCGCTCCTTCTCCTCGCGGTGGCAAGTACGGCCTTCATGCATGCGACTCGCGGCTCAACCCCATTGCCGCATGACAAGCTGTTGCTGGGCGCGATCATCGCGGCGATCATCGCCGGAGCGGGCATCGCCCTGCGCTTGAAATCCGTCTGGGTGGTGGCTGTCCTTATGCTGGGCTTCTTTGCCATCGCGGATTATTGGCAATTCAGCGCGGGCTGGGCCATGGCGGCGGCGGGCGTGATTATGCTGGGAATGGGTCTGCTGCGCCTGCGCCGCTTTGTGCGCGACAACCCGGTGCTGGAGGGCGCTGATGGCCACAACTGAGCCCGTATTGAAACCGCCCAGCCTGGAGAATGACACAGACCTTACATCTTTCCGCAGTGAACTGCTTGCGAAAATTCATCGCGACCATAGCCGTGATGGTTCGGGGGAGATGATCTTAGCGGGTGCTGCCGTGGCAGTGGGATGGGTGATCTCCCGTTGGGGAACCAATGTCATCTACTACACGGGGATGCCGCTCATCGTGCTCGGACTCATTGTGGCAAGTATTTTCATATCTTTATGGGCCTGGAAACGATACATCACCATTCCCCGCATCGGCTGGGCGAGGTTTGCCATGCCCAAATTCAAAGACCGCCCGGCGTGGCAGCGGCCCTTTCTTCTTTATCAGGCATCGCGGGATCTTATGACGCCGCGACCACTGCGCCCTCTATGGGCACGAGTGCTACTTGGCATCTTGAACTTTGTTGCGGCGGTCGCATTGATGCTCCTTATAATCTTAGCTTATGCCAAATGGGCTCCGGCTGCGAGTGGGAGGGAATCGCTTGAATTCGAGAGCCGGCAGTTTCTTTTCCAAATGGTCTTGATGATGGCAATCTTCCCGCGGTTCTCCATGTTTCCGCGCGGCTATGACCGGCCTTGGTCCTTGCGCAATTGTCTCGATGCGGTTCTCGGAGTCGGCCTGTACCTTACTGTGGATCTCCTGACGCAAAGCCCCGCGCAGGCCCTCGTCGCAGTTGGTGGCACATTTTTCGGTCTGGCCGCCTTCCGTGTTCGTCGCTTCCTCCGCGATTACCCCAAACTGGAGAGCGCCGATGCCCAGCACTGACCGTGAACCCTCGCCGCCTTTGCCGGAATTCAACCCGGCGCTGGACTTTGACCGGCCGTTCACGCGCTATCGTCTCTTCAACAACTTCACCGCGGAACAGAACCGCGACGGATTCATCGAGACGATTCTGGGGGGCATTGTACTCTTTACCGGGATCACCAGTCTGTTGGGCTGGAATCCGGTCATCGGTTTAGGTATAGGCGTCCCGCTGTTCTTCATGTTCCCGCTCTGGAAACGGCGCATCACCTACCCGCGTCTGGGCTATGTCCGTTTCACCGCGGCCGTGCTGCGCCCGTGGGCGTGGGCGCGCGAAGTGGGGTGGATGTTCCTCTTTGGCGTGCTGAACGCTGCTGGAATGACCTATGCCGAGCGCGTGGTCGAGCAGGGAAACCGGGATGCGGTGACGTTGGAACGGATGATGGTCTGCGCCATCGTGTCCTACGCGCTTTCCGCTGCCATCATTCGCCCGCGCCGGAAAGCGTGGGCCGTGGCCGTCTTGATACTGGGGCTGATGCTGCTGACGGATTATTACCACATCGCTGGCGGCTGGACGCTCTGTATGATCGGCCTGGGTTCCATCGCCGCCGGTCTCCTGAAACTCCGCCGCTTCCTCCGCGATTATCCCCTTCTGGAGGCCTACGATGTCCAAAACTGAGCCTATCGTCAATCCGGAAAATGAGCCGAACCTTGCCGCCGATCCGGAGCGCCTGTTAGGGAAAGTTGCGCGCGAGCACCGCCGGGATGGGGCGACGGATGCCATGCTGGGTGGCCTGTTCCTGACGGTGGGACTTATCCACGCCCGTTGGGGCAGTTCGGCTTTTGACTCGGGAATTGCCCCGCTCGGGACTCTTTTGCTGGCCATTGCGGTGCTGGTTCTGATGCTCTGGCTCTGGAAACAGAAAATCACGTATCCCCGCCTCGGATACGCGAAGATCGTAACACCCCAGTGGCGCGGCCGCAAGCCGTGGGAAGTGCCCTTTATTTACTATTCGTTTCTCGGCGAGTTGGCTATGCGCCGCCGGGCACAGTCGGCCGGTTCGAGGATCGGAATGCAGGTGCTGGGGCTTGTCATGCTGGTGGCGATGCTATTCCTTCGGACAGAGGCTGTACTCGATCGTTGCCACGCTTGTCGCGGGCAATGTGCCGCTCGATCTGCTGTACCGGCGCGACAGCTTCAAATTTGTCTGGCTGATGTGTCTGATTCTGGTAATCCCAATTCTTGGGCAGGCGCAGACCCGGTTCGTGATGTGGACGGCTGGTCTGGTACTGGGATTGTATGTGGCAACCGATCTGCTGACACAAAGCCCGGTCTGGGCCTTTCTCGTGACCGGCAACGTGTTTCTGCTGATTGGTATAGTGCGGTTGATCAATTTCCTCCGCAACTACCCGATTCTGGAGGTCGCTGATGACGCGCAATGAACCCAATCTGAATTCTGCGACGGCGGACTTTGCGAAAGAGCAGGAGTTGCTGCAGGTAAAACTCCTTCGGGATTACAGCCGCGACGGACTATTTGAAACCCTCTTCGGCTGGATGCACGTGTGGGCGGCCGCCTTGTTGCTTTCCAATCTCCGCGCGGCCATAGGCCCTCACTATGCGAACCTCATTTTGGATACCCTCTTCATTATGGGCATCATTCTCCTCGGTAGGCTGCTCGGTCGGGCGTGGTTGATGCGAATTACCTATCCCCGGTTGGGCTTTGCCAGTTTCACCACGTTTTGGCAGTGGAGTCAAGGTCGGAAGCGGCTGTGGGTGAAGATCCTGCAATCGGTTGTAATCCTCACGCTGTTCGATTTTTTACTGGGAATGCTGGTCCCGGAGCGTTCGAAAGGACCGTGGGATCTTTTACCTGCCGAGAGTATCTTTCGCATGTCGATTGCTTTCATGCTAACTTTTGGCATTGTTTGGCTGCGCCTGAAACATCTCTGGATCATTGCCGCTGCGCTGACTGGTCTGCTCGTCCTGGCTCACTTCCAGCATCTCGATCCCAGTTGGGCCATTGGGATCGTCGGCCTCATACTGCTCGCCATTGGTCTGGTGAAGCTGCGCCGCTTCCTCCGCGACTACCCCCTGCTGGAGGCCGACGATGCCTCGTGATGAAGGCGGCAGCAAGGGCTCGATGGTGCCCGAGATTGATCCCGTGGTTCATGCTCCGGCCCGGCTGACGATTATGGGGATCCTGCATGTGGTCGAAGGAGCCGATTTCGTGTTTCTGATGCGCCAGACGGGCCTCACGCGAGGGAACCTCTCGACGCACCTGTCAAAGCTCGAAGCGGCCGGCTATGTGACTGTAGAAAAGAAGTTTGTCGAGCGGGTTCCGCGGACGCTGCTGCGTTTGACCGAGGCGGGCCGGGATGCCCTGCGCAAATACCGCCAGCAGATGCGCAAGGCCCTGGGCGAGCTGCCGGAATAGCGGACCCTCAGGTGGCTTGCCTCTCCGCGTGGAATAACCGGGGCTTTAAGTGCGTCCCAAGGTGCCAACCCGTCTGAATTTGCCACAAAGTGGCGGTTTCCGGTCGATTCTCTCCGCAGACTGTCGGTTGACTATGCGGTGGAATATGTGTAAGTTGAACATTACCCCCTTCAACAGTCGGAGGGGGTATTTTTTGGATGGAGACAGCATATGGAGCAAAGCCGGCCGGATCGTCCGGGAGGGTTGGATCTGGGGCCGCGAACGGCCCGCAGTATCTGGCAGTTGGCGAATTCGGTAATCCCCTTCTTTGCGCTGCTGTACCTGATGCACCTGTCGCTCGCGGTTTCGGTCTGGCTGACGCTGGGTTTGGGAGTGCTGGCGGGCGGTTTTATGGTGCGGATTTTCATCATCCAGCACGACTGCGGCCACGGCTCGTTTTTCCGTTCGCGCCAGGCGAACCACCGCGTGGGCCGGTTTTGCAGCCTGCTGACGATGGTGCCCTATTACTACTGGCGGCGGCAGCACGCGCTGCATCACGCGTCGAGCGGCAACCTCGACCACCGCGGCCACGGCGACATGGATATCTATACGGTCGACGAATATTTAAAATTATCCCGGCGGGAACGCTTTTATTATCGGGCTTACCGCAATCCGCTGGTGTTTCTGCTGCTGGGGCCGTTGCTGCTGATGTTCGTGTTTAACCGCTTCGCCTTCGACAAGCGGCAGTCCACGAAGGCGCAGCGGCGCAATGTGCAGGTCACGAATCTTATTCTGCTGGGTGTGTTCCTCTCGCTCGGCCTGACCCTCGGCTTCGGCCACGTGCTGCTGATCGCGCTGCCCGTGCTGTATGTCGCGGGCGGGGCGGGGATCTGGCTGTTTTACATCCAGCATCAGTTCGAGCACACGTACTGGAAACGCGGCGCCGAATGGAACGCGGCCCGGGCGGCGATGCAGGGCAGTTCGTTCTACAAGCTGCCGGTCCTATTGCAATGGTTTACCGGGAATATCGGCTTCCATCACATTCATCATTTGCAGGAAACGATTCCCAACTACCGTTTACCGCGGCTGTTCCGCGAGCATCGCGAGTATCAGGACGTGTACACCGTCACGCTGTGGACGAGCCTGAAGACGATGTTTCTGAGCGTCTGGGACGAGCGGGAGGAACGGTTGATCAGCTTCCGCGAAGTGGCGCGGCGGTATCTGGGAATGCGGCGGGAAGCGCCGTCGGCCTGACCGTGAAGGCGGGCCGCGATTAACAGGAAAGCGACGGTTGATGGGCAGTACGTTGAAGCCGCTCCAGATGGGCGAGCTGACGGCGCGGGTGCCGATTATTCAAGGTGGGATGGGCGTGGGAATTTCGCTCGCCGGCCTCGCGGCCGCGGTCGCCAATGAAGGCGGGATCGGCGTCATCGCCACGGCCGGGATCGGCATGAACGAACCCGATTTCTTCCGCAATTTCCTCGCGGCCAACGAACGCGCGTTGCGCCGCGAAATCCGCGCCGCCCGCGCCGCGACGACCGGCATTTTGGGCGTGAACATCATGGTCGCGCTCTCGAACTACGCGGACCTCGTGCGCGTGGCGATCAAGGAAGGCATAGATGTGATCTTTTCCGGGGCCGGGTTGCCGATGCATTTACCGGAGCTCCGTCCGGCGGGTGCGCGCACGAAACTGGTGCCGATCGTGTCCTCGGGCCGCGCGGCGACGATTCTCTCGCCGCCGCTGGACGGAAAAATTCGGCTATCTGCCCGATGCGATGGTAGTGGAAGGCCCGCTGGCAGGCGGCCATCTGGGCTTCAAGACCGAGCAGATCGCCGATCCGGCCTTCGCCCTCGAGCTGTTAATTCCCGAAGTGCTGGCGGCGGTTGAGCCCTTTGCCCAAAAGGCCGGAAAATCCCTGCCCGTGATCGCCGCTGGTGGCATCTATACCGGCGCGGACATTTACAAATATCTGGAAATGGGCGCATCCGGCGCGCAACTCGGGACGCGCTTCGTCGCCACCCACGAATGCGACGCCTCGCTCGCATTCAAGCAGACGTATCTGGACGCTCACGAGGAAGATCTGATGATCATTCAGAGTCCGGTGGGCATGCCCGGACGAGTGATCCGCAATGCCTTCGTGGAAGCTTTGAAGCGGGGCGAAAAAGAGCCGTACCAGTGCCCTTACCACTGCATTGTTACCTGCGATTACCAGCACAGCCCGTATTGCATCGCGCTGGCGCTGATCAACGCGCATAAGGGGAATCTGAAGCACGGCTTTCCGTTTGCGGGGGCCAACGCCTACCGCGTGACGGAGATCGTGCCGGTGAAGGAGCTGATGCGCTCGCTCGTGGCGGAGTATCAGCAGGCGGCGGCGTAATCCCCGGGGAACGGCACGGGATCCGAAGTGCAACGCGGGCGGCGCATCCGGCGCCGCCCGCGTTTGTTATAGTTCCGTCGCAGAGCGAGCAAGGGCGGCCACCGATTAGCCGCCCTTTACTCGCACGTTGTTGCACCCTCCGCTCTGTACCTGGCGCGCGGCAGCGACAGCACAGACTTCGCGATGCAGCGTGAAGAAATGGTATTCCGGAAGCGTTGCCTCCTGCTTTTGCATTTCGCAAGGGCTGTGCCGGACACAGTGGATGGACAGCGTAGAATTGAAATTGCGCGATCAATCATATAATTTATAATGTATAACAAGATAATTTGTCGCTTTTACGGGTGCTGAATATGCATTGCGAGATTTCTTTTATGCAGGTTTAATAGCGCTATATTTGCATTGTCATGTGCGAATATTGCAATGTACTCGCTCCAGCGCCACCTTCGGAACGGTGCCGCCCGCCTGCCGAGTATTCGGAATGTGCCCCGGTCGCGAATTTGAAATTCACCCCATTTAACGACGCCATGTTGTTCAAACCCAGGAAACTCTCGCCGCGTTTTGAAGCAGCCTTGCACCTCGCCCTCGAACTGCACAACGGCCAGCTCCGCAAGGGGACGGAGACGCCCTACGTCTCGCACCTGTTGGCGGTGGCGAGCCTCGTGCTGGACTATGGCGGCGGCGAAGACGAAGCGATTGCCGCACTGCTGCACGACGCGGTGGAAGATCAGGGCGGGTTGGCGACCCTGGCGCGCATCCGGCGCGAGTTCGGCGCGGACATCGCCGCCGTCGTTCAAGCGTGCAGCGACTCGCACTCGTTGATTAAGTCCCCGTGGCGCGGGCGCAAAGAAAAATTCATCGCCAGTCTGCCGGCGGCTTCGGAAGCGGTCCGGCTGATCATCGCCGCGGACAAGCTGCACAACATCCGCAGCATCCTTCAGGATTATCGAATCCACGACGAAAAAGTCTGGAACAAGTTTATGGGCGGTCGCGAGGGCACACTGTGGTACTACCGCGCGGCCCTCGACGCTCTGCGTCAGACGGGGACGACGCCAATCCTCGAAGAGCTGGAACGCGAACTGGTGTACCTCGAGCGCCTGGCCGCAGTATAGTCTCCATCATTTTTCGTTTCCGAACGGCCGGTCTCAGGCGGAGGAGGTCTGACGGAAAGGCGATCGCCGCCGCGGGCTTGTATCGCCGCGACAGGAGTGGGATTGTGACCCCAATTCGCTGGTGATCTTGAGCGACAATGCGTTGTTTGCCCGCAAGTTAATGGCCGTTGCCCGGGCGTTCCGTCTGATGTGGCACAGGCCCGGGGATTTTTCCAAAGACACAATTCAATCTTGACATTCTGGTAAAGTTATACCAACTTATACCCACTTAGCAACGCTTCCACGACTCTGTTTTTCGCCGCAAACGAGGGATTTTGGCCGTCCCCGCTGATCTTCCCCGTGTGATTTTTGACCGTGAGATTCCGCCGATGTCAACCCCCGCATACGGACCATTGCTCAGCACACTCCTCCAGTTTCTGGATGAGATCCAATTCCGCCATGCCGCTCCGCAGGTTGTTATCGATGATCAGGGCCGCGAGCGGTTTCGCGTCAATACCGGCATCCACTGCGAGCGGGGGGTGTACAAAGTCGCAGTGTTGGGCGACGAAACGGGCAAAATCCTCGCGTTTTATGCGATCAGCCCCTTGACGGTGCCGCCTTCGCGGGTGGCTCAAGCGGCGGAGTTGATTACCCGCATCAACTACGGACTGTCGATAGGGAATTTTGAATTGGGCTGTGACGATGGCGAAGTGCGCTTTAAGACCAGCATCCCCACCGACGGCACACCCCTGACCTATTCCCTGCTGCGGTCGCTGCTGTACACGGCCGGGGATATGATTGAAGCCTTTGCTCCGGCGCTGGAAGCGGTGATTACGGGTGATTCCTCGCCGCAGGAAGCCAACGCTGCCGTCCGCAATCCGGAGAATGCCGGCTGACGACGCTCCCGGCGCGAGTGTTTCTTTCGCCTTTTGGGGCGGACAGCAATGTCCGCCCATTTTTATTGGTTTTAGGCGGGGAAAGTCGCGTAAAAGACAATCCATCGACAGTGGTATGGTGCCGGGCCAGAATCATTACGGTGGAGGCGCAAACAAGAGGCATCGGGGAAGGTCATGATTGTTGGTGACGGATCGCGAATAATAAATTCATAAAAACAGAGTTGTTAGATACGGCTGGGTCACCAGACCTATTTCACGGAACCACGATTTAGCCTTGCACAGAGGTATTATGGTAAGTATATTAAGCCGAATCATCATGTGAACTATCTGTAACATTTGCCGCAACCAAACAGAGGCGTCCGCCTCGCATACGTTTCAGGAGGAGATTTTTATGAAGAAACTCGGACTGGTGTGTATCCTGCTGGTGGTTTTGAGCGGATTGTGTTGGGCGCAAACAGGTTATGACCTGTCTTCGACCCCGACCCCGACCAAGGAAATGACGACGACCACCGTTGAGCAGAAGGACGAGGCTCCGGCCTTTGAGAAGGCGGAATGGACCGTGCCGATGGCGCTGCCCGAAGCGGCTCCGGTGGCGGCGTTCCCGCTTGCGGCGTATCTCGCGCCGGCAGATGTCGATTATGCGGCGCTGGAAGCGGAAGCCGCAACATTGACGGAAGAAATTCTGGCGATCAAGGCCACGGGCCGCGTGCCTTCTGACGCTCTTTATGAGCAGTTGATGCAGAAGGAACGGGTGTTGTTTGGCCGCGACCATGATGTGTCCAGTCTGGACCAGGGCGCGGAAGACTGCTCGGCGCCGACGGTTATCCCGGCCAGTGACAATGTCGCGTTTTGCGAAAGCGGCATCATGGGCACGACGGATGACTGTACTATTGGCGCGTACACCGGTTACAAAGACGTGTTCTATCAGTTCACCCCGACCGTTACTGGAGCCTATATTATCTCCAACTGCGGCAGCGTGGGCGACCTGTATATGAAAATCTGGAACACCGCCTGCTGCGGCGCGACGGTTTGGAAACTGAGCGACGACAGTTGCGGCGGCGTGGATCCGCTGTCCCATCAAGTCTTGACCGCTGGCGTAACCTATTACTTTGAAATTGGTTACTACAGCAGCACGCAAGTCCAGGATGCTTATAATATGAACCTTTGGGGTCCGCTGGAAATCGCGGCCCCGCCGGTTCCGGCGAACGACGTGTGCGCGACGGCGACCCCGATCAGCGCTCCGATTTCGATTACCGGTACGTTACTTGGCTCGGCCTCGGAAACCCAGAAGCATTACCTGCGGCGGCACGACCCAATCCTATTGGGGCGTGTATTATTCGATCGTCGGCAATGGCAGTTTCCTCACGGCCCGCACGCAGAATAACTGCTCGAGCTTCAACTCGCGCGTCCGTGTTTATAAAGGCACCTGCACCGCGCTGGTGTGCGTGGGTGGCAACGACGATGCCACCCCTCCGGGAAGCACCGGTCTGTCCTCCTTCTCGTGGTGTGCTGATGCCGGCGTGACCTATTACATCATCGTCAGCAGCTATAACACCGCGGCGGTCTATAAAGGCCCGTTCACCCTGGACGTTACCGAAGGCGCACGGTGCGCTTGCGACGAAATCCCGCTGTGCGGCGATCCGCGCGAAACCGAACCGAATAACACCTGCGCCACCGCGGATGGTTTGACTCTGAACTGTGAAGAGTCGACGGTGTACGGTCTGCACTGCGCCGAACCCGACTCCGATTTCTACCGCATCGTTGTCCCCGCCGGACGCGGCGCGGTGGTTAAAGTTTATGACGGCGAAGGTTGCACGACCTACCCGCCGACGAAGGTCACCACCAAGTGGTACACCGGCGCCTGCGTCGCTTCGGGCAGCAATAGCACCGCCGCCAAGGCGTTCTCGCGTTGCGCTTCGGCGACCGACACCACGGTTTACCTGTGCGTGCTTGACTACGGCGCAGCGACGCCGCTCAACCGCGCGGCCTACAAGGTCGTCGTGGAGTGCGTCGATCCCGTTGATAACGACATTTGCTACAGTGCGATGCCGGTGGACGTCCCCTCTCAGACACCGGGCAACAACTTCTGCGGCGCGACCTATGACGCGGGCTTACCCGCCTGCGCCGGTATCGGCTTACCGGCCACCGGCAACGGCGGCGTCTGGTACCGCGTGACCGGCAACGGCCACACGCTGACGGCCGACCTCTGTACGTCGAGCTTTGACACACGGATGATCGTTTATACAGGCAACTGCGATGCGCTTGTCTGTGTCGGCGCGAACGACAACGGCGGTCTTGTCCTCCCGTGCAACACACTGGGCTCAAAGGTTTCCTGGTGCAGCACTGACGGCTGGGATTACTTCGTCCTCGTCTACGGCTACAGCAGCACCTATTTCGGCAACTTCGTTCTGAACATTACGGACGGCGAGCTCTGCGCGCCGCCGCCGAACGATGGCTGCGAAAGTGCCGTGGAAATCGCAGTCCCGTCGTCCACCCCTGGCTACACGAACTTTGGCGGCATTGACGCCCCGACTCCCTTCTGCTACGGCACGCCGGCCACCCCGGGCGTCTGGTATAAGGTGAAGGGCAACGGCAACGCGCTGACGGCCGGGCTGTGCACCTCGTCGTACGACACCAAGATGAACGTGTGGAGCGGCCCCGACTGCGCGACGTTCACCTGCGTGGGCGGTGACAATGACGGTTGCGATGTTCCCAACACGCTGGGCTCCAAGTACACCTGGTGCAGCGTGGTCGATGTGTGGTACTGGATTCTTGTTTACGGCAGCAGCACCTCTATTCCCTCGGGCACGTTTACGCTGACCATTGCAGACGGCGGCTATTGCGGTGCGCCGGTGAACGACCTGTGCGTCGGCGCCACTCCCGTGGCCATTCCCAGCCAAAGCGCTGGCGATAACACCTGGGCCACCAGCGATGCCCCCGGAACGTGTACCACCTCCGCTCCCTACTTCGGCCTGTGGTATTCCGTTGTCGGCAACAACAACATCCTGACGGCTTCGACCTGTAACGACTTTGGCGGCACGCTGGGCGACACCAAAATCCAGGTCTTCACCGGTCCGTGCGAAGCCCCCGTCTGTGTCATCGGCAACGACGATGCGTCACCGACGTGCGCGACGAACTCGAACTTCTCGACGGTCTCCTGGTGCAGCGACCTCGACGTGATCTACTACATCCATGTTGGCGGTTACTACAGCACGGCTTCGGGCAAGGGCACGTTCCGGCTTGACATTCTCGACGGCACAGGTTGCCACGTCGACTGCGGAACTTACACTGCGTGCGGAACCCCGGCCGAAGTCGAACCGAACGACGCCTGCGCCAACTCGTTGAATTTCGTGACACTGGCCTACGCGGTCGACGGTTCACCGCTCGACTACTACGGAACGATCTGTCCGCAGAGTGACGTGGACTACTGGTATGTGCCGGGGATCCCGCTCGGCTCGACCCTTACGATCACCCTGTTTGAAGGCACGGATTGCAGCTCCGCCTCCTCCGCCGTGAAGATGTATGGCGCGACGGCGACGGATGGCACCTGCACGACGCCGGGTACCACGGCTGCCGGTTCGATTGTGCAGGGTGGCTGCACCCCGTTCAACGGCGGTTATCTTGCGGTGAAGAAAGTCAGTGGCTACGATAACAAGTACAAACTCCAGACAACCTGGACACCGGCCCCGGCTTGCCCGCCCGTTGTAGTTCCGAACCAGTATAGCATCGGCCCGTGCGCAGGTCCGATCACTGACGTCGCCACCGTGATCTACCCGATCACTGTGCCGATCCAGTACCACATCACGGACCTCAACGTGCGTGTGAACCTGTTCCATACCTATGACGGCGACATTGACCTGTACCTAGTCACCCCGTGGCTGGATACGCTCGAACTGTCGACGGACAACGGTGGCACTGGCGAAAACTACACGAACACCGTGTTTGACCAGCAGGCGATCGACTCGATCAAGGCCTTGACATCCTTGCCGCCTTACACGGGAAGCTACATTCCTGAAGAATCGCTGGATGGTGTGAACAACCTCAACGCCGTGGGCGTGTGGCAGTTCATCATCACTGACGATGTGGGTGGCGACTACGGTTCCGCCTACTGCCTGAGCCTCGAGTTCCAGTATGACTACATCCTCGCCGTCGAGCTGACGAATGGATTCGTGGCGACCCCCGGCAACGGCAGCGTGTCCCTGTCCTGGGCAACCGCTTCCGAAACTGATAATGCCCGCTTCGACATCCTGCGTGACAATGAAGTCATTGGCACGCGGAATGGCCAGGGCACCAGCAGTTCGCATACCAAGTATTCGTTCACGGATGAAGGCCTCAACAACGGTCGCACCTACACGTACAGCCTCGTGGCTGTGACGGCGCAGGGCGAGCGCGCCACGGTGGCCACGGTCAGCGCCATGCCGTCCATGATGGCCGGTCCGGTGACTGAATATGCGCTGCGTCAGAACTATCCGAATCCCTTCAACCCCACCACCACGATCGCTTTCGATCTGTTGGAGAGCGGGTTCGTGACCTTGAAGATCTACAACGTCATGGGTCAATCCGTGGCGACGGTAGTGAACGGCACGATGATCGCGGGACGGCATTCGGTGGCCTTTGACGCCAGCAACTTGTCTTCGGGCGTTTACCTCTACCGCATTGAAGCCAATGGCTTCAGCGCTGAGAAGAAAATGCTGCTGATGAAGTAGCAGCGTACGCAACTCGTTGAAACCCGCAGCGGCGGCCCCTGGGCCGCCGCTGCTTTTTCAACGAAGAACGAGGAACAGACAGAAAGAAGGCTCATGAAAACGCGCGAGGTACGGATACCCCGCGCGGCGTTATTAAACTTAGAACCATGCAGCAAGCGAAGCGCGGTAATCAACGGGCCACGCTACGGATCGAACGTCACGTTCGCGTTTACTTGAGTTCGACCACGGTCGAGCCGAAGTCGTTGCTTTCGCGGCCGCCGTCGTGGTAGCCTTTTACCAGCGGATGGGTGTTAAGAAATTCGCGGACGATGACGCGCAGCGCGCCGGTGCCTTTGCCGTGGATGAGGGTGACGACTTTGAGACGCGATTCGCTGGCGGCGGCGAGGTAGCTATCGACTGCGGGGATCGCTTCGTCGCCGTACTTGCCGCGCAGATCGAGCTGGTCGGAAACGTACTTGGTATCGAGGTTGAAGGTCATGGCCACGCGCTTCTCGCGCTTCTCCGGGCCCGCGCGGAAGAGCTTCTTCACGTCCACCGTCAGGCGCGCGCCGCCGATTTCGATGTCGGCGCGCTTGCCGCCCTTCTGCACGGCTACCACAGTGCCAATGCCGTTGACATTTTCGACTTCCACGCGGTCGCCGACGTGGGCGTCACCGAGGGGCGGGCGCAAGGGTTTGTCAGCTTCGAGGACTTTTTCGGATTCCGCGCGCGTTTTTTCAACTTCCTCGCGGACCTGCGAAATCGTTTCGCGCGCCGCCTTCACCACGTCCTTGCTGGCCTGCTGCGACCGGATGTCGCGGATGCGGCGTCCATGTCGCGGCCCGCGCGGGCGATCATCGCGTCGGCTTCGGCCACGGCTTTGGCTTTGGCCTCGGCCTGGACGCGCGTCAGCTCTTTGGTCTTGGCCGTGTAGAGCTTCTGCAGCGCGGCGTATTCGGTGAGCTTGAGGTCCGTCTTACGCCGCAGCTTCTCGTAGTCCTTGATCTTGCGCGAGAGGTCGCTCACCAGTTCTTCGAGGCCCAAAACGCCCGTGCCGATAAAGCCGCGGGCGGCGGCGAGGATCCGCGGCGGGAAGCCGACGCGGGCGGCGATTTCCAGCGCGTAGCTGCTGCCGGGCAGGCCGGGGCGGAAGGCGTAGGTGGGCATGAGGCTGTTTTCGTCGAAGGCCATGGAGCCGTTGGCGATGCCCTTGGTTTCGTGTGCGAAGGCCTTCAGCGCGCCGTGGTGCGTGGTGACGATGGCCACCGTCTGCTGACGCACGAGGTCCAGCAGGATCGCCTGCGCCAGCGCCGCGCCCAGGGCGGGGTCGGTGGAGGAGCCGATTTCGTCGACCAGCACGAGCTTCGGGCGGCTTTCGTCGGTGACCATGCCCTGCAAGCGCGCGAGGTGGGCGGTGAAGGTTGAGAGGTCGCTTTCGATGGATTGCGCGTCGCCGATGTCGGCATGCACGCCTTTGAAGAACGGCAGTTCGCAGCCGGGGGAGGCGGGGATGAAGAGGCCCGCCGCGGCCATCACACTGAACAGGCCGACGGTCTTCAGCACCACCGTCTTGCCGCCGGCGTTCGGGCCGGAGATCACGAGGGCGCACAAGGGCGGCAGGATCTTCCAGCGAGAGCGGCACCACCTTCTCTTCAGCCGTTCGATGAGCAGCGGATGGCGGCCGCGCAGAATGCGCACGAGCCGCGGTCGGAGAAGCGCGACTTCCACGCCGTCCCAGCGCAGCGCGAGGCGCGCGCGGGCGTAGTATTCGTCGAGGTCGGCCAGCAGCGCCAGCGCTTTCCAGATCTCTTCCAGGCGCTTGTGGACGCGGGCCGTGAGGTCGAGCAGAATGCGGTGGATTTCGCGGCGCTCGTCGAGTTCGAGCTGCCGCAGCTTGTTCGACAGC
>CAVTJX010000007.1:0-15900 GCA_963735175.1 uncultured bacterium
ATCACTTTGCTTGTTAAAAGGAAATGGGATTGACAGCATCATCCAATTCCACGTACCGGCGGATCTATACCGTGGTGAAGCGGATACCCCGGGGCCGCGTGGCTACTACGGCCAGATTGCCGCGCTGGCCGGCTTTCCCACGCAGCCCCGCCTCGCGGGCTATGCCCTTTCGCCCTGCGCGAGGCGTCAGATCCCGCCGTCCCGTGGCATCGCGTAATCAACGCCCGCGGTGCGATCTTGCTGGGCGAATTCGACGGCGCGGAGTTGCAGCGTGAACTCTTGGAGGCTGAGGGGGTCGAATTCAAACCCAACGGCTGCGTGGATCTGGAGCGGTTCCGCTGGCAGCCCTGTACGGCATCAAAAGTAAAAAGAAGAGCTTAGGTGGCGGGCTTCGTCCCGCCGCACTCCCGGGCAACGGGACGGAGCCCGTTGCCTTAGCGGTGTAGTTCTACGCTTGACTTCCGGAGATAGTTTTGTATATTCAAACCAGTTTGTAATGCAAACCAGTTTGATGATCGACTCGAGGAGTCACTCGATGGACGCGATGGACGAGCCGCAGCGGTCTGGAAGAAAAGATTTATCAGGACTATAGCAAAGACGGCGCGGGCGAGACGCTGATGGGGATCGGACTGTTGTGGGGCAGCATGGGCATGGGGATGATGCACGGGCCGTGGCTGCCACTCCTGCCGCTGATCCTCGTTCTGGTGGGCCGGGCGTGGAGGAAGCGGATCACCTATCCTTGCTTGGGTTATGCCGAGATCGTGCACAAGAAACGGACGACGCGCAAGCGAAGTATGCTGCTGATCGTGCTGACGGCGCTGCTGGTGCTGGCGCTGCTGTACCGGGCTTTTCTGCGGCTACGCACGGCGTGCCGATTGACGAAAAGCTGGCATTGGGAGCCTGCGTGGCGGCGATCATCGCCGGAGCGGGCATCGCCCTGCGCTTGAAATCCGTCTGGGTGGTGGCCGTCCTCACGCTGGGCTTTTTTGCAGTCGCGGACTATCTGCATCTCCTTGCATGCCGGTGGGTGATCCCGGCGCGGCAGGAGTGATTATGCTGGGAATGGGCTTGCTGCGCCTGCGCCGCTTCCTGCATGACAACCCGGTTTTGGAGAATGCCGATGCGCCGAAGTGAGTCCCTTCGCCGAACAGGAAGGCGTCGCTCCGGAACCGGCGTTTGACACGGCGGATGAGCGGCAATTGCAGGCCACGCTGCGAAAAAGCGCTATTGGCCACGGGTTGAAAAGCATCGTGTTCGGGACAATGATCGTCTGGATGGGAGTTTGTTGGCTGTTTGCTTCTTAGTCCGGTGGTTGTGGTTGCGACGCCGTTCGTGGTGATCGCGATCGAGATACCGCTCCTCCATTCCCTTCGCCGCCGAATTCTGCTTCCCCGTGTGGGTTATGTCGAGTTCAAGCAGGAACGGGAAACGTTGATGCAGGGGTTGCTGGCCGCCGTAAAGACCATACCGGCACTGTTTATCGCGGTGTCTTTGCCGCGCCTTCCGGCGACAGCGGAAATGCCGGACTGGCGGACTTTGCCATTGGGGAAGTTTACGGCCCTGTTGCTCGCGTCCATCTGTATTGCGCTGATCGGGGACGGCTTGGGCGGGCGGTACTTTGTCGTGCTTCTATCGCTGTTCCTGATCGCCCTCCAAGGGACAAAAGTGCTTACCATAAGCACCGGCTGGGCGTTTGTGTTTGTCGGGATTATCATTCTTCGTTCTGGCATATTCCGCCTGCGCCGCTTCCTGCATGACAACCCGGTTTTGGAGAATGCCGATGGCATCTGAACAGCCGCAGCCTGCCGAAAGCCCGGAATTCGATCTTCCCGAAGTTCGCGAGCGGTTGCTGAAGCACTGGCAGCAGGATCACGCACGCGACGGCGCTGGGGAATTGATGGTGACGGTGGCGGCCGTTTTGGTGGGGCTTATTATCTCGGCTGGGGAAACAATGTCGTCTATTATCGTGGCACCCCGCTGGCGCTCTTGGGGTGATGTTTGCAGGTATCGTATTAGTGGTGTTGGCGTGGAAACGGTGGGTCACCACTCCCCGCGTTGGGTGGGCGCGGTTTGCCATGCCGAAATTCAAGGACCGCAAGGCGTGGGGAGCGGCCGTTTCTGTCCTGACAAGGCCGCGCGAGACATGTTCGATCCCCATTCCGTGCGGCCACTTTGGGCGCGCTGGCTGATCGGTGCTGGACGATTAATTTGTTGGTTCGTGCTGTTCACGTCGATAACGATTGCTTACGACCTATGGGCACCGACCACAGCGTTACGAACATCGCCGGAGTTCAAAGGCCGGAGGTTTCTGTTTGAAATGGTCCTGCTGATGGCCGGCATGTCGCTGTTCGAGTTCATGACCAGCTATCTCTGGCCGCGATCGGTACAGGCATTTCTGAATGCGGGCCTTGGAGTCGGCACTTACCTTGCCGTGGATTTCCTGCTGACACAGCAGCCTGCCTGGGCCATGTTCGCGGTGGGTGGAGTCTTCCTTATTCTGGCCGCCTTCCGCATTCGGCGTTTCCTCCGCGACTATCCGATACCGGAGTCCGCCGATGGCCACTGACCGTGAACCCCTGTCCCCTCTGCCGGAGTTCAATCCGGGTCGGTTGGACTTTACCGGCCGTCGACGCGCTATCGTCTCTTCAACAACTTCACCGCGGAACAGAACCGCGACGGATTCATCGAGACGATTCTGGGGGGCATTGTACTCTTTGCCGGGATCACCAGTCTGTTGGTCTGGAATCCGGTCATCGGTTTAGGTATAGGCGTCCCGCTGTTCTTCATGTTCCCGCTCTGGAAACGGCGCATCACCTACCCGCGTCTGGGGTATGTCCGCTTCACAGCCGCTGTGCTGCGTGCCCCATGGGCCCGGGCGCGCGAAGTGGGGCAGATGCTGCTTTGGTGTGCTGAACGCTGCCGGAATGACCTATGCCGAGCGCGTGGTCGAGCAGGGAAACCGGGATGCGGTGACGTTGGAACGGATGATGGTCTGCGCCATCGTGTCCTACGCGCTTTCCGCTGCCATCATTCGCCCGCGCCGGAAAGCGTGGGCCGTGGCCGTCTTGATACTGGGGCTGATGCTGCTGACGGACTATTTTCACATCGCTGGTGGCTGGACGCTTCTGTATGATCGGCCTGGGTTCCATCGCCGCCGGTCTCCTGAAACTCCGCCGCTTCCTTCCGCGATTATCCCCTTCTGGAGGCCTACGATGTCCAAAACTGAGTCTATCGTCGATCCGGAAAATGAGCCGGACCTTGCCGCCGATCCGGAGCGCCTGTTAGGGAAAGTTGCGCGCGAGCACCGCCGGGATGGGGCGACGGATGCCATGCTGGGTGGCCTGTTCTTGACGGTGGGACTTATCCACGCCCGTTGGGGCAGTTCGGCTTTTGACTCGGGAATTGCCCCGCTCGGGAATCTTTTGCTGGCCGTTGCGGTGCTGGTTCTGATGCTCTGGCTCTGGAAACAGAAAATCACGTATCCCCGCCTCGGATACGCGAAGATCGTAACACCCCAGTGGCGCGGCGCAAGCCGTGGGAAGTGCCCTTTATTTACTATTCGTTTCTCGGCGAGTTGGCTATGCGCCGCCGGGCACAGTCGGCCGGTTCGAGGATCGGAATGCAGGTGCTGGGGCTTGTCATGCTGGTGGCGATGCTATTCCTCGGACAGAGGCTGTACTCGTATCGTTGCCACGCTTGTCGCGGGCAATGTGCCGCTCGATCTGCTGTACCGGCGCGACAGCTTCAAATTTGTCTGGCTGATGTGTCTGATTCTGGTAATCCCAATTCTTGGGCAGGCGCAGACCCGGTTCGTGATGTGGACGGTCGGTCTGGTACTGGGATTGTATGTGGCAACCGATCTGCTGACACAAAGCCCGGTCTGGGCCTTTCTCGTGACCGGCAACGTGTTTCTGCTGATTGGTATAGTGCGGTTGATCAATTTCCTCCGCAACTACCCGATTCTGGAGGTCGCTGATGACGCGCAATGAACCCAATCTGAATTCTGCGACGGCGGACTTTGCGAAAGAGCAGGAGTTGCTGCAGGTAAAACTCCTTCGGGATTACAGCCGCGACGGACTATTTGAAACCCTCTTCGGCTGGATGCACGTGTGGGCGGCCGCCTTGTTGCTTTCCAATCTCCGCGCGGCCATAGGCCCTCACTATGCGAACCTTATTTTGGATACCCTCTTCATTATGGGCATCATTCTCCTCGGTAGGCTGCTCGGTCGGGCGTGGTTGATGCGAATTACCTATCCCCGGTTGGGCTTTGCCAGTTTCACCACGTTTTGGCAGTGGAGTCAAGGTCGGAAGCGGCTGTGGGTGAAGATCCTGCAATCGGTTGTAATCCTCACGCTGTTCGATTTTTTACTGGGAATGCTGGTCCCGGAGCATTCGAAAGGACCGTGGGATCTTTTACCTGCCGAGAGTATCTTTCGCATGTCGATTGCTTTCATGCTAACTTTTGGCATTGTTTGGCTGCGCCTGAAACATCTCTGGATCATTGCCGCTGCGCTGACTGGTCTGCTCGTCCTGGCTCACTTCCAGCATCTCGATCCCAGTTGGGCCATTGGGATCGTCGGCCTCATACTGCTCGCCATTGGTCTGGTGAAGCTGCGCCGCTTCCTCCGCGACTACCCGATCTTGGAGGCTGATGATGGCGCGTGATGAGGGCGGCAGTAAGGGCTCGATGGTGCCCGATATCGATCCCGTGGTCCATGCCCCGGCCCGGCTGACGATTATGGGGATCCTGCACGTGGTCGAAGGGGCCGATTTCGTGTTTCTCATGCGCCAGACCGGCCTCACGCGCGGCAACCTGTCGACCCACCTTTCCAAGCTGGAAGCGGCGGGCTATGTGACTGTAGAAAAGAAGTTTGTGGAACGGGTTCCACGCACGCTACTGCGGCTGACGGACACGGGCCGCGAGGCGCTGCGCAAGTACCGCCAGCAAATGCGCAAGGCGCTGGGCAAGCTGCCCGAATAGAGGACCTTCAGGTGGCTTGCCTCTCCGCCGTGGAATATCCGGGATTTCAAGTGCGTCCCAAGGTGCCAACGCATCTGAATTTGCCACAAAGTGGCGGTTTCCGGTCGATTTTCTCCGCAGACTGTCGGTTGACTATGCGGTGGAATATGTGTAAGTTGAACATTACCCCCTTCAACAGTCGGAGGGGGTATTTTTTGGATGGAGACAGCGTATGGAGCAAAGCAGGCCGGACCGTCCGGGAGGGTTGGATCTGGGGCCGCGGACGGCCCGCAGTATCTGGCAGTTGGCGAATTCGGTGATCCCCTTCTTCGCGCTGCTATACCTGATGCACCTGTCGCTCGCGGTTTCGGTCTGGCTGACGCTGGGTTTGGGAGTGCTGGCGGGCGGTTTTATGGTGCGGATTTTCATCATCCAGCATGATTGCGGCCACGGATCGTTTTTCCACTCGCGCCAGGCGAACCACCGCGTGGGCCGGTTTTGCAGCCTGCTGACGATGGTGCCCTATTACTACTGGCGGCGGCAGCACGCGCTGCATCACGCGTCGAGCGGCAACCTCGACCACCGCGGCCACGGCGATATGGATATCTATACGGTCGACAAGTATTGAAAATTATCCCGGCGGGAACGCTTTTATTATCGGGCTTACCGCAATCCGCTGGTGTTTCTGCTGCTGGGGCCGTTGCTGCTGATGTTCGTGTTTAACCGCTTCGCCTTCGACAAGCGGCAGTCCACGAAGGCGCAGCGGCGCAATGTGCAGGTCACGAATCTTATTCTGCTGGGTGTGTTCCTTGCGCTCGGCCTGTACCTTCTTGGCTTCGGCCACGTGCTGCTGATCGCGCTGCCCGTGCTGTATGTCGCGGGCGGTGGGGATGTCTGTTCTACATCCAGCATCAGTTCGAGCACACTTACTGGAAACGCGGCGCCGAATGGAACGCGGCCCGGGCGGCGATGCAGGGCAGTTCGTTCTACAAGCTGCCGGTCCTGTTGCAGTGGTTTACCGGGAATATCGGCTTCCATCACATTCATCATTTGCAGGAAACGATTCCCAATTACCGTTTGCCCCGGCTCTTCCGCGAGCATCGCGAGTATCAGGACGTGTACACCGTCACGCTGTGGACGAGCCTGAAGACGATGTTTCTGAGCGTCTGGGACGAGCGCGAGGAACGGTTGATCAGCTTCCGCGAAGTGGCGCGGCGGTATCTGGGAATGCGGCGGGAAGCGCCGTCGGCCTGACCGTGAAGGCGGGCCGCGATTAACAGGAAAGCGACGGTTGATGGGCAGTACGTTGAAGCCGCTCCAGATCGGCGAGCTGACGGCGCGGGTGCCGATTATTCAGGGTGGGATGGGCGTGGGAATTTCGCTCGCCGGCCTCGCGGCCCGGTCGCCAATGAAGGCGGGATCGGCGTCATCGCCGACGGCCGGGATCGGCATGAACGAACCCGATTTCTTCCGCAACTTCCTCGCGGCTAACGACCGCGCGTTGCGCCGCGAAATCCGCGCCGCCCGCGCCGCGACGACCGGCATTTTGGGCGTGAACATCATGGTTGCGCTTTCGAACTATGCGGACCTCGTGCGCGTGGCGATCGAGGAAGGGATCGACGTTATTTTTTCGGGAGCCGGGCTGCCGATGCATTTGCCCGAGCTGCGTCCGGCAACGTCGCGCACGAAACTGGCGCCGATCGTCTCCTCGGGCCGCGCGGCGGCGCTGCTCTGCCGGCGCTGGACGGAAAAATACAACTATCTGCCCGACGCAATGGTCGTCGAAGGTCCGCGCGCGGGCGGCCATCTGGGTTTCAAACTCGGACAGCTTACCGATCCGGCTTTTGCCCTCGAACGGTTGGTTCCCGAAGTGCTGGCGGCGGTGCAGCCGTTTGCCGAAAAGGCCGGAAAACCGCTGCCAATCATTGCCGCCGGCGGACTGTATACGGGCGCGGATATTTACAAATATCTGGAAATGGGCGCGTCCGGCGCGCAGCTCGGGACGCGCTTCGTCGCCACCCACGAATGCGACGCCTCGCTCGAATTAAGCCGACGTATCTCGACGCTCACGAGGACGATCTGATGATCATTCACAGTCCGGTGGGCATGCCCGGACGGGTGATTCGCAACGCCTTCGTGGAAGCTTTGAACCGGGGCGAAAAAGAACCCTACCAGTGCCCCTATCACTGCATCGTCACGTGCGATTACCAGCACAGCCCGTATTGCATCGCGCTGGCGCTGATCAACGCGCATAAGGGGAATCTGAAGCACGGCTTTCCGTTTGCGGGAGCCAATGCGTACCGAGTGACGGACATCGTGCCGGTGAAGGAGCTGATGCGCTCGCTCGTGGCGGAGTATCAGCAGGCGGCGGCGTAATCCCCGGGGAACGGCGGGGATCCGCAATGCGACGCGGGCGGCGCATTCGGCGCCGCCCGCGTTTGTTACATTTCAGTCACAGGCCGACAAGGGCGGCCACCGATTAGCCGCCCTTTACTCGCACGTTGTTGCACCCTCCGCTCTGTGCCTGGCGCGCGGCAGCGACAGCACAGACCTCGCGATGCAGCGTGAGAAAATGGTATTTCGGAAGCGTTGCCTCCTGCTATTGCATTTTGCAAGGGCTGTGCCGGATACGGTGGATGGACAGCGTGGAATTGAGATCATACGATCAATTGTATAATTTATAAAGCGAAACAGAGCATTTTGCCACTTTTGTGGGTGCTTAATATGCACTGCGAAGATCTCCTTTATGCAGGTTTAATAGTGCTATATTTGCATTGTTGTGTGCGAATATTGCAATGTACCCGTTCCGGTAGCACCTTTGGAACTATGCCGCCCGCTTGGACAGTCACCGGAATGCGTCCCGGTCGAGTCTTTGAAATTCACCCCTTAATGCCACGCTATGTTGTTTAGACCCAGGAAACTCTCGCCGCGCTTTGAAGCTGCCTTGCACCTCGCCCTCGAACTGCACAATGGCCAGCTCCGCAAAGGGACAGCGACACCCTACATCTCGCACCTCTTGGCGGTGGCGAGCCTCGTGCTGGACTATGGTGGCGGGGAAGACGCAGCGATTGCCGCACTGCTGCACGACGCGGTTGAAGATCAGGGCGGGCTGGCGACCCTGGAGCGCATCCGGCGCGAGTTCGGCGCGGACATCGCCGCCGTCGTTCAGGCGTGCAGCGACTCGCACTCGTTGATTAAGTCCCCGTGGCGCGGTCGCAAAGAAAAATTCATCGCGAGTCTGCCGGCGGCTTCGGACGCGGTCCGGCTGATCATCGCCGCGGACAAGCTGCACAACGTTCGCAGCATCCTTCAGGATTATCGAATCCACGACGAAAAAGTCTGGAACAAGTTTATGGGCGGCCGCGAGGGCACGCTCTGGTACTACCGCGCGGCCCTCAACGCGCTGCGTCAGACGGGGACGACGCCGATCCTCGATGAGCTGGAACGCGAACTACTGGACCTCGAGCGCCTGGCCGAGGCATAGTCGCTTTCGTCAATCCGCCGCAACCTCCGTCGCATGAAATGCGGGCTTCACCAGGGGCCCGCATGTTTCGGTTCCCAAAAGGCTGGTTTCGATTGGAGGAGATCGGGCGGTCGCCAATGGGCGCCGGCAATGGCCCTGCCTGGCGGGCGCCGGTTGAGCTCACATTTCCCCGTGCATAGCCGCCAACAATACGTTGTTTGTCCGCAAGTTAACAAGGATTGCCCGGGCGTTCAGTTCAGCCCGGTATCGGTTGCGGGATTTTTCTCAAACCTTATTTCATTCTTGACATTCTGGTAAAGTTATACGTACTTATACCCACTTAGTGACGCTTCTGTGACTCTGTTTTTTCGCCGCTAACAAGGCATTTTGGCCGTCCCCGCTGATCTCCCATGTGACTTTTGACCGTGAGATTCCGCCGATGTCAACCCCCGAATACGGACCATTGCTCAGCACACTCCTCCAGTTTCTGGATGAGATCCAATTCCGCCATGCCGCTCCGCAGGTTGTTATCGATGATCAGGGCCGCGAGCGCTTTCGCGTCAATACCGGCATCCACTGCGAGCGGGGGGTGTACAAAGTCTCCGTGTTGGGAGACGAAACGGGCAAAATCCTCGCGTTTTATGCGATCAGCCCCTTGACGGTGCCGCCTTCGCGGGTGGCGGAAACGGCGGAGTTGATTACCCGCATCAACTATGGGCTGTCGATAGGGAATTTTGAATTGGGCTGTGACGATGGCGAAGTGCGCTTTAAGACCAGCATCCCCACCAACGGCACACCCCTGACCTATTCCCTGCTGCGGTCGCTGCTGTACACGGGCCGGGGATATGCTTGAAGCCTTTGCTCCGGCGCTGGAAGCGGTGATCACGGGTGATTCCTCGCCGCAGGAAGCCAACGCCGCCGTTCGCAATCCGGAGAATGCCAGTTAACGACGCTCCCGGCGCGAGCGTTTCTTTCGCCGTCTGGGGCGGACAGCAATGTCCGCCCATTTTTATTGGTTTTGGGCGGCGGGAAGTCGCTTAAATGACCAATCCGTCGATAGAGGCACAGGGCCGGGCCAGAATCATTACGGTGGAGGCGCAAAC
Organism: uncultured bacterium; assembly: GCA_963735175.1. Taxonomy (GTDB): domain Bacteria; phylum Electryoneota; class RPQS01; order RPQS01; family RPQS01; genus CAVTJX01. The sequence goes on from CAVTJX010000007.1 coordinate 9,527, forward strand.
GAGAGGCATAGGGGAAGGTCATGACTGTTGGTGACGGATCGCGAATAATAAATTCATAAAAACAGAGTTGTTAGATACGGCTGGGTCACCAGACCTATTTCACGGGACCGCGATTTAGCCTTGCACAGAGGTATTATGGTAAGTATATTAAGCCGAATCATCATGTGAACTATCTGTAACATTTGCCGCAACCAAACAGAGGCGTCCGCCTCGCATACGTTTCAGGAGGAGATTTTTATGAAGAAAATCGGACTGGTGTGTATCCTGCTGGTGGTTATGAGCGGATTGTGTTGGGCGCAGACAGGCTGGGACCTGAATTCTGCGACGACCCCGACCAAGGAAATGACGCCTGCCACCATCGAGCCAGAAGGACGAGGCTCCGGCCTCGGAGAAGGCGGAATGGACCGTGCCGATGGCGCTGCCGAAGCGGCTCCGGTGGCGGCGTTCCCGCTTGCGGCGTATCTCGCGCCAGCAGACGTCGATTATGCGGCGCTGGAAGCCGAAGCCGCAACATTGACGGAAGAAATTCTGGCGATCAAGGCCACGGGCCGCGTGCCTTCTGACGCTCTTTATGAGCAGTTGATGCAGAAGGAACGGGTGTTGTTTGGCCGCGACCATGATGTGTCCAGTCTGGACCAGGGCGCGGAAGACTGCTCGGCGCCGACGGTTATCCCGGCCAGTGACAATGTCGCGTTTTGCGAAAGCGGCATCATGGGCACGACGGATGACTGTACTATTGGCGCGTACACCGGTTACAAAGACGTGTTCTACCAGTTCACCCCGACCGTTACGGGAGCCTATATTATCTCCAACTGCGGCAGCGTGGGCGACCTGTATATGAAAATCTGGAACACCGCCTGCTGCGGCGCAGCGGTCTGGAAACTGAGCGACGACAGTTGCGGCGGTGTGGATCCGCTGTCCCATCAAGTCTTGACCGCTGGCGTAACCTATTACTTTGAAATTGGTTACTACAGCAGCACGCAAGTCCAGGATGCCTATAACATGAACCTCTGGGGTCCGCTGGAAATCGCGGCCCCGCCGGTTCCGGCGAACGACGTGTGCGCGACGGCAACGCCGATCAGCGCTCCGATTTCGATTACCGGTACGTTGCTTGGCTCGGCCTCGGAAACCCAGAGCATTACCTGCGGCGGCACGACCCAATCCTATTGGGGCGTGTATTATTCGATCGTGGGCAATGGCAGCTTCCTTACGGCCCGCACGCAGAATAACTGCTCGAGCTTCAATTCGCGCGTCCGTGTCTACAAAGGCACCTGCGCCGCGCTGGTGTGCGTGGGCGGCAACGACGACGCCACCCCTCCGGGAAGCACCGGCCTGTCCTCCTACTCGTGGTGTGCTGATGCCGGCGTGACCTATTACATCATCGTCAGCAGCTATAATACCGCGGCGGTCTATAAAGGCCCGTTCACGCTGGACGTTACCGAAGGCGCGCGGTGCGCGTGTGACGAGATCCCGCTGTGCGGCGATCCGCGCGAAACCGAGCCGAACAACACCTGCGCCACCGCGGATGGTTTGACTCTGAACTGCGAAGAGTCGACGGTATTCGGTCTGCACTGCGCCGAACCCGACTCCGATTTCTACCGCATCGTTGTCCCGGCCGGACGCGGCGCGGTTGTCAAAGTGTATGACGGCGAAGGGTGCACGACCTACCCGCCGACGAAGGTGACGACGAAGTGGTACACCGGCGCCTGCGTGGCCTCGGGCAGCAACAGCACCGCCGCCAAGGCGTTCTCGCGTTGCGGTATGGCGACGGACACCACGGTTTACCTGTGCGTGCTGGACTACGGCGCAGCGACGCCGCTGAACCGCGCGGCTTACAAGGTCGTCGTGGAATGTGTGGATACCGTTGACAACGACATCTGCTACAGCGCGATGCCGGTGGACGTTCCCTCCCAGACACCGGGCAACAACTTCTGCGGCGCAACCTATGACGCGGGCCTGCCCGCCTGCGCCGGGATTGGCTTACCGCTCACCGGCAACGGCGGCGTCTGGTACCGCGTGACCGGCAACGGCCACACGCTGACGGGCCGACCTCTGCACGTCGAGCTTTGACACACGGATGATCGTTTATACCGGCAACTGCGACGCGCTCGTCTGTGTCGGCTCGAACGACAACGGCGGTCTCGTCCTCCCGTGCAACACGCTGGGCTCCAAGGTTTCGTGGTGCAGCACCAACGGCTGGGATTACTTCATCCTCGTCTACGGCTACAGCAGCACCTATTTCGGCAACTTCGTGCTGAACATTTCGGACGGCGAACTTTGCGCGCCGCCGCCGAACGAATGCTTGTGTCGACGCGATCGAAGTCGGCGCCCCGTCGTCGACCAACGGTTACACGAACTTCGGCGGCATTGACGCCCCGACTCCCTTCTGCTACGGCACGCCGGCCACCCCGGGCGTCTGGTACAAGGTCAAGGGCAACGGCCACGAACTGATCGCCGGTCTCTGCACCTCGTCGTTCGACACCAAGATGAACGTGTGGAGCGGCCCGGATTGCGCCACGCTGACCTGCGTCGGTGGCGACAATGACGCTTGCGATGTCCCCAACACGCAGGGCTCCAAGTATACCTGGTGCAGCGTGGTGGATGTGTGGTACTGGATTCTTGTTTACGGCAGCAGCACCAGCATTCCTTCCGGCACGTTCACGCTGACCATCGAAGACAATGGTTACTGTGGACCGGCGGAAAATGACCTGTGCGCGGGCGCGACCCTGGTTGCCATTCCGTCGGCGACGAACGGCACGACGAAATACAATACGCCCGACACGGTCCCGGTTTGCGCCACCTACGCCCCCACGGCCACCAACCCCGGCGTGTGGTACAAGGTGATCGGTAACGGCAATTTCCTGACCGCCGACCTCTGCGCCAACTACAACTTTGACAATCGCTTGAACGTGTACAGCGGCGATTGCGAAACGCTCGTCTGCGTCGATGCCGACGACGACGACTGTTCGGCGAATTCCGGCGCCACAGTAACGTGGTGCAGTGACCCGGGCGTGGTCTACTACCTGCTGGCCTACGGCTACAGCACGTATTTTGGCACGTTCACGCTGACGATCACCAATGGCCTCAACTGCCATGTCGACTGCCCGACGTATACGGCCTGCGGCACCCCGGCCGAGACCGAACCGAACGATGCCTGCGCCAATTCCGCCAACTTCCTGACGCTGGCCTATGCGGTCGACGGGTCACCGCTCGACTACTACGGGACGATTTGCCCCGCCGCGGATGTGGACTACTGGTATGCGCCGGCGATTCCGCTCGGCTCGACCCTTACGATTACCCTGTTCGAAGGCACGGATTGCAGTTCCGCCTCCTCCGCAGTGAAGATGTATGGCGCGACGGCGACGGATGGCACCTGCACGACTCCGGGCACCACGGCTCTCAGCCCGGCTGTGCTGGGTGGCTGCACCCCGTTCACCGGCGGCTATGTTGCGGTGAAGAAGGTCACTGGCTACGAGAACAAGTACAAACTCCAGGTAACCTGGACACCGGCCCCGGCTTGCCCGCCCGTTGTACTTCCGAACCAGTATAGCCTGGCGCGTCGTCGGTCCGATTGCGGACAATACCTTGGTCTTCTATCCGATCAATGTGCCGATTCAGTATCACATCACGGATCTGAATGTCCGCATCACCCTGTTCCATTCCTATGTGGGCGACGTTGATGTGTACCTCGTGACTCCGTGGCTGGATACGCTCGACATGACGACGGCCAATGGCGGCGGCGGCGACAACTTCATCAACACGGTGTTCGATGACGCGGCGGCCACCTCCATTACCACCATCACATTGGGCGATGCGCCCTACACCGGCAGCTATCAGCCCGAAGAAGCGCTGGCAGCGGTCAATCAACTGAATGCGATGGGTATGTGGCAGTTTGGTGTCGGCGATCATGCCGGTGGTGACGTTGGTTCGTCCTACTGCCTCACCCTCGAGTTCGAGTATGACTACATCCTCGCCGTCGAGCTGACGAATGGATTCGTGGCGACTCCCGGCAACGGCAGCGTGTCCCTGTCCTGGGCGACCGCTTCCGAAACTGACAATGCCCGCTTCGACATCCTGCGTGACAATGAGGTCATTGGCACGCGGAATGGCCAGGGCACAAGCAGTTCGCACACCGAGTATTCCTTCACGGACGAAGGTCTCAACAACGGTCGCACCTACACGTACAGCCTCGTGGCTGTGACGGCGCACAGGGCGAGCGCGCCACGGTGGCGACGGTCAGCGCCATGCCGTCCATGATGGCCGGCCCGGTGACCGAATATGCGCTGCGTCAGAACTATCGCGAATCCCTTCAACCCCACCACCACGATCGCTTTCGATCTGCTGGAGAACGGGTTCGTGACCCTGAAGATCTACAACGTCATGGGTCAATCCGTGGCGACGGTAGTGAACGGCACGATGAACGCGGGACGGCATTCGGTGGCGTTTGACGCCAGCAACTTGTCTTCGGGCGTTTACCTTTACCGCATCGAAGCCAATGGCTTCAGCGCTGAGAAGAAAATGCTGCTCATGAAATAGGCAGCGTACGCAACTTGTTGAAACCCGCAGCGGCGGCCTTTGGGCCGCCGCTGTCTTTTTTTAACGAAGAACGAAGAACGCGGAACGAAGAACGGAAGATGAAAAGCGCCAGGACAATTGTCCCGGCGTTTCTTCGTTCTTCGCTTTTCGTTCTTCGTTTACTTGAGTTCGACCACCGTCGAGCCGAAGTCGTTGCTCTCGCGGCCGCTGTCGTGGTAGCCTTTAACCAGCGGATGCGTATTTAGAAATTCGCGGACGATAACCCGCAGCGCGCCGGTGCCTTTGCCGTGGATGAGGGTGACGACTTTGAGGCGCGATTCACTGGCCGCGGCGAGGTAGCTGTCGACTGCGGGGATCGCTTCGTCGCCGTACTTGCCGCGCAGGTCGAGCTGGTCGGAAACGTATTTGGTATCGAGGTTGAAGGTCATGGCCACGCGCTTCTCGCGCTTCTCCGGGCCCGCGCGGAAGAGCTTTTTCACATCGACGGTGAGGCGGGCGCCGCCGATTTCGATGTCGGCGCGCTTGCCGCCTTTCTGCACGGCTACCACAGTGCCAATGCCGTTGATGTTTTCGACTTCCACGCGGTCGCCGACGTGGGCGTCGCCGAGGGGCGGGCGCACGGGTTTGTCGGCTTCGAGCACTTTTTCGGATTCCGTGCGCGTTTTTTCAACTTCCTCGCGGACCTGCGAAATCGTTTCGCGCGCCGCCTTGACCACGTCCTTGCTGGCCTGCTGCTGGCGGATGTCGCGGATGGCGGCGTCCATGTCGCGGCCCGCGCGGGCGATCATCGCGTCGGCTTCGGCCACGGCCTTGGCCTTGGCTTCGGCCTGGACGCGCGTCAACTCTTTGGTCTTGGCGGTGTAGAGCTTCTGCAGCGCGGCGTACTCGGTGAGCTTGAGGTCGGTCTCGCGCCGCAGCTTCTCGTAGTCCTCGATCTTGCGCGAGAGGTCGCTCACCAGCTCTTCGAGGCCCAGTACGCCCGTGCCGATGAAGCCGCGGGCGGCGGCGAGGATCCGCTGCGGAAAGCCGACGCGGGCGGCGATCTCCAGCGCGTAGCTGCTGCCCGGCAGACCGGCGCGAAAGGCGTAGGTGGGCATCAGGCTGTTTTCGTCGAAGGCCATGGAGCCGTTGGCGATGCCCTCGGTTTCGTGGGCGAAGGCCTTCAGCGCGCCGTGGTGCGTAGAAACGATGGCGACGGTCTGCTGGCGCACGAGGTCCAGAAGGATCGCCTGCGCCAGCGCCGCGCCCAGGGCGGGGTCGGTGGAGGAGCCGATTTCGTCGACCAGCACGAGCTTCGGGCGGCTCTCGTCGGTGACCATGCGCTGCAGCCGCGCGAGGTGGGCGGTGAAGGTTGAGAGGTCGCTTTCGATGGACTGCGCGTCGCCGATGTCGGCATGCACGCCTCTGAAGAACGGCAGTTCGCAGCCGGGCGAGGCGGGAATGAACAGCCCCGCCGCGGCCATCACGCTGAACAGGCCGACGGTCTTCAACACCACGGTCTTGCCACCGGCATTGGGCCCGGAGATGACGAGCGCGCACAAGGGCGGCAGGATCTCCAGCGAGAGCGGCACCACCTTCTCCTTCAGCCGTTCGATGAGCAGCGGATGGCGGCCCCGCAGAATGCGCACGGAGCCGCGGATCGGAGAGCGCGACTTCCACGCCGTCCCAGCGCAGCGCGAGGCGCGCGCGGGCGTAGTATTCGTCGAGGTCGGCCAGCAGCGCCAGCGCGTGCCACATCTCGGGCAATCGGGTGTGGATGCGGGCGGTGAGGTCGAGCAGGATGCGGTGGATCTCGCGGCGCTCGTCCAGTTCAATGCCGCCGCAGCTTGTTGGAAATT
>CAVTJX010000008.1:0-311465 GCA_963735175.1 uncultured bacterium
ACCGCCGACGAGGGAGATCTGGCCGAAGTCGAGCATTGGCGGCACATACGCCTGCACATTATCCACGATCCGATTCCAGGCGCGGACGAGGCGGGTGTAGGAGCCGGCGAAGACGAACAGGCCGGGGCCGTCGTTGTGGTCGATGGTGTCGCAGGTGGTGGCGAGGTGCGCGCCCAGCAGTTCGACGCCGGCGCCGAGGTAACGCAGCGTATCGGCCGGATCGCAGAGGTTGCCGTTGATACGGCTGCGGAGCAGGTTGTAATCGCCGCCCACGAGGCGCAGACCGGCGCGGGTGTTTTGCGCGACCGTGCAGGAGTCGATGCTGACCTCGCTGCTGATGAAAAACGCGCCCTGCCGCCCGCACAGCCGAATGTCATTCCGCCGCCAGTCGCCGTTTGAGTTGGCGTAGACCGCGCCGTAATTGCGGCAGTGGTCGATGAAAGTGGAATTCAGGGAAAGCTGACCGTTCCAGACCTCGACGCCGTTGACGGCGTTGCTGATCGTGGCGTAGTCGAGCCGGTTGGATGGGCTGTCGCTATAGACGCGCAATCCGCGCCACTTCTGGCCACTCGTAGCAGCATCGAACACCACCCGGTTCTGCGCCGTGCCGTTGACGATCAGCACCGCGCCCGAATCCACCACCAGCGCGGCGGCGGAATCGAACAGCACTTCAACGCCCGCGTCGATGATCAGGGTGTCACCGGCTATTACGTGGTAAGTCTCCGTGAGGTGGATCGGAGACAAGTCGAAGGTCCAATGATCAAAGGTGGCGCGCAGTGGGTCATCGAGCGGCGCGCCGGGCAGCGAGTAGGAGCGCAGCGACCATAGGCCGTCCGATGCCGAAATGTAAGGAACGACGATGCTGCCGCACACATCCCACATGTGAATGGCGGGCGATTCGGGATGCTCCCATTGCAGACAGGTTCGAGTCGCCAGGTTCAGCGAATCGGTGCGATTCCAGATGTAGAAGCGCTGTATGGCCCGGTCGAATGCCACCACGCCGTACCCCGGAATCACCGACACCTCGTGGGTGTTGTAGTTGAGGCCATCCTCGGGAAGCGCCACGGCCTGAGACGCCAGATGGATGGTGGGATCAGCCGGGAAAGCAAAGAGGTGATCAACCCGCTGATTCCGGCCGTCGCTGACATATAAATGGGCGGTGCCGGACGGATCCACGTACCCGTCGATATTGCTGATCCAGCGGTAACCATCGTTTGACGTGCCGCGGTGCCCATAGATGGAGATGACGTTGCCCTGGCTGTCCGTACGGAAGATCTTCTGAGTCTTCTCATCCGCAATGAAGAACTGATCGAAAGCCCAGAAAAGCCCGACCGGTCTTTTGACTCCGGGGACGGCAAACGTCCGCTCCAAAGTGAAGTGATTGGTCGTGCTGTCTAACGCATACACGCCGATGCGCGAACCGTACCAGAAGCCGATGGCGACGCGATCGGTGGCGGGATTGAAGTAGGTTCCGGCCTGCATCCGGCACAGGGTGGTACCGTCATAGATACTGTCGTCCGGGACTGAACCAGTTCGCTCCAGACCTCCCGCCGGCACTCCAAATTGCTGATCCATCGGCATGACCACCAGCGCCGGATTAATATCGTCCAGGAAAACCACCCGATAGTCTGTCGGCGAAAGTTTCAGAACCTCCAGATCCCAGGGGTGATTGAAGCCGATGGATGTGGAGTCGGTCACCTCCAGAAACCAAGGGGTGCAGACGCTGTCCACGCCGGGGATGCCCAGGAAATGCGGCTCCGGCGGAAGGATGGGCTGGGCGGAGGCGGCGATCGCAAGCAGCACCAGTGCCCACCGCTTTAATCCAAATGCTTATTTTCATCGCTGCTGCTCCTCTGGAGCCCCAATTTGACGTAGCAGGGATTCGCGCTGTGATTCGGTACATCTCGTCCTGCTCGGGACCGGGTTGCCAGGGACCAGCGGCAGTCACTTTGTAATTCTGATAAAGCGCATCGAGGAATCGCAGGCTCTTCTGAGGATCGCCAAGAATGGGCCGAAGCAGGTCAAGGCCAGCGATAGACCGGTTTTGGATTTCCAGCCCGTTTGGAGCAGGGAATCGGTTAGGGCAACTACGCGTACGTCGTCGCCCGCCTGATAAGCCATACTGACATGCGATTCCATTATACAGATACGGTCGTCCAGGGTCTGAGGTAACGCGATCTTGAAACATGCTAAGTTGCGGTCGTAGCGTGCGTCAACGTTTCCATGCGGAAGCTGCCCGATTACCGCACGGGCGCATATTCGCGTTCCGGTTAGCGTCGCAGGAATAACAAAGCGAAAGTAGAAGACAGGAGTCGTCTTGGTGTAGGGTGAGAGCTTTTCATGTTGCCTGAACTGCTCGTTGGTCCGAATCTGCTCCCGATACAGGTAGTAGCTCGGGCTTGAGTAAGGCGTACAGCCCGGCGGACGGCTGAAAGGGTGCGGAATCCGCATCGTAACTGAATTCCAAACGCAGCCAGTCCGGTTGCCGTGAGGGGAAGCCGGTGAAAGGCGTACCCGCCGTGTCGGATATAACGGTTACGGCAATGTTGCCGATGGATCCTGAAAAGACTCAGAACTGTGCTGAGGGATTGCATGATTCTCCATGAGGATGCTCCTATCCCTGTTTCTACCAATGTGCGGCCGGGAGCAAGGGGGGCAAAGAGCAGGGAAACCACGGCCAGTGCAAGGAAACGAAAAACTGCGATGTTATAACGGCATTTCATGTTGTACTCCTTGGGTTGAGAGAGAGGCTACCAGTTTGCAGGCCAAGCAGCCGCATCTGGTGGCCGCAGAGCACGAGTCTGTTCGCACCTGAAGACATCGGTGAGATATCCTGTTCCAAATTTGGTCACGAACGATGACCATCCACCTGCGGAATGTGGATAATCTACTTCCGCATCGTATTTCATCTCACATTCCCAGTTCTCCCTCTGATGGGAGGCAATGGTGATTGATCCCGGCAACGTGTCCAAATTCATGCAATATCGTGCGCACTATCTGTTGTCGCTTGAAATCTAATTGCAATGAAACCGGCAAGTGAAAGGTGTCAGCATTTGCGATCGCATTGACCCACCTATCGAGACCTACCTCATAAACGACAATGGCATCCGTTCCACCACTCCCCGGATAAATTCGGAGTGGATTATTGCAGGACTCATACGCGCTGAGATTGTTTCCCGAACTGTCCTCGAATTGATAAGTGTTCGCAAAAATATTTGTGGGTGTGAACGCATCCAATCTCACTTTGACAACGGCAATATCAGCACGTTTTATCGTGTCATGCTGCGCGTCCCAGGGGAATGATTCCAGCCCGGGTGGGGTCGCCAGTATGTCCTGCACCCACGCGGCGCCGTCGAAATGCCGGGATTCATAGTCCACAAAGTTACGGCTAAGGCGCAGCCTGCTAGTATCCGTGCCAGTAATGAAGATCAGTGTGTCAGTCTTTAACCACGAAAAGCTGTCTAAATCTGCTGGATAGGTCCGAATCGTGGCTCCCAAAAAGGAAGAAGTTGCCAACATTGCGAACACGGTATCGTAATCCTGTGCAAGGGCGGCATCCGGAAGCACGAACAGATCTTTATGCGTGCTGTCCAGCCGCGCATGTGGCTTTGCGCTGTCTGGGTTGAGGATGAACCCCCGGTATTCCTCCCAAGCGCTGAAACCATCACTATCCGAGTCGGATCTGCTGAGGAAGCGCTCGAAGTTAAAGGGGATTTGCTCCGACGCGTTGGAGGCTGGATCATTCAGCAGCCAGGCGCGGAGTGTGCCGGCCGCGGCGTAATCCTGCACCCGCAGGATCAGGGACTGCGCAACACCGGTTAAAGGGTCGAAAAAAATCGTGTCGCTGAAGTAGGCCGTGTCGCCTTCGAAAAATGGCCCGTGCAATCGCATCGGACTGAGGGTGTCCGGAACAATGTCACAAATGGTGTCCTGCCGCACCGAATCCATCTCCGGATGCGGCGTGTACCATAAGGGCACCGGTGCGTTCATGGCGATGCCCTCATAGGTGCTGGTGACCAACTGGACCACGACCGCACTGTCTTCGTAAGCCACGATCGTAAAACAGAGGCTGTCCCCGTACTGAGGCAAATAGTCCCGAGTGAAGTTGCCAACCGAATCGTCCTTGTTATAGCATTGCTGGATAACAACCGGGTCGCCGGGGGCTGCCACCCACCGAAGAGTATTATCAATCAAACCGGCCGCGAGACATTCGGGATACGTGGTGACGCAACGCCAGTTTGTTTCATTATGCCAGAGGGTGGTTCCTTTGCAGCCGCCAGCAATCGCCGTTCTGTTATAGCTCTGGCAAGAGTTCGGTCCCGGGTGCTCCGGACAGTCCCATTTGATCTGTGGAAGGAAGACGTCTGTCCCCGTATGCACCTCACCCTCACAATTACCGTGGCCGCGACATGCATAATTGTCACCGTATTCATTGGATTTAATGTTGACCCAACGATATGCGCACATGTCGTACCCGGGAAGATATTCCGGCCCCAATTGTATGCATTGACCGTTATACTTGTGGCAGAGTTCCTGACCAAGAGCCACATCACACGCCAGCAGCACGGCTGCCGGAAGGAGCGTTTTCAATACATACCGATACAGGTTCATTCGTGGCCTTTCATGGAAAAACACAAAAAACGCCCAATCCCGATCATCTCAGGGAAAGGCGTAGGATTGTGGACAATGTTGTCGAAACTGCCACGGACATAAGGTACTCCGTGCCAAGATGCTCGTGCTCGGGCGGCAATGAGTCTTAATCTAATGAACCAAAGCAAATTATCAAGATGTAATGTCAATATTTACAAAAAAACAATTAGATGCCGGATTGATGGTAAAGCCGGCGGGGACGGATAAGGAGCACGGAACCGGGCAAGCCTCCGGGGGATCTCCTCGAAATGCCGCATTCGCAGCGGGAAGGCCTTGAACGGGGGCGGGATGATTGGGAATGGACCAAAGATATTGTGATAAATTGCGGGAAAATGTTGCAGATGTCCGGATAAATTGTATCTTATTATCTGAATCCGTGGACTGGCTTTGAATCGACAGAAGGACAACGACCGCCGCAGATGGGAACGCTGATCTTAGTCATCCTGGTGGCGCTGGTGGTGGCCATCTTATTCCGGGTTTCGGCCTCGAAGCGCCCGTGCCCGCACTGCCGCACGATGATGCCGAAGAGCGTGTCCGCGTGTCCACATTGTCATAAGGCCATTCCGATCGGTTACTAACCTGGAGCAACGGCCGCATGGATCATCCGCAATGGCAACTGTTTTCGCTGCGCACACGGATTGAGATGCGGTTGTTGAAGCTCGGCATGGGTCAGCCGCGGCGGCAGTACATCGTCAGCGCGATCGCCGCGATGACGGATATTCCGCGCCTGACGGCCTTTGCCCGGCGGCTGGACGCGCCCCGGCGCACGTTCTAAAAACTTTTTCACTACAGCGCTCCACGAGGAGCCCTTCGCAGGCCCACTGTCACAGGAAGGTAAGACGTTTATGGTCCTTCTTCGGCTTGGCGACGGCATAGCAGGTGGCAAATTGGGGAAGCCATCCCCGCCAATCCCGAAAGGATCAAATCATGGTAAACATTTACGTCGGCAACCTCTCCTACAACACGACGGAAGAAAAACTTCGCGAGTTGTTTGAAGCGCACGGTCAAGTGGACCGCGCCAGCCTGGCCGTTGACCGCAGCACGGGCCGCGCCCGCGGCTTCGGGTTTGTGGAAATGCCGAATGACAACGAAGCCCGGGCGGCGATCGATGGGCTGAACGAGATGGACGTCAACGGCCGCAACCTGATGGTCAACGAGGCCAAGCCGAAGAGTGACCGTCCCGCGCGCCGCGAACGCTACTAAGACCGCGCCGGCGAATGGCAAAAGGGCGAACCCACGGTTCGCCCTTTTTGCGCCGCCGGGAACAGCAACGACACCAAGGAGAGCTTTGTGACGCAGGGACGCGCATTCGATTTTGAGGAAGCGAAACAGATCGGGGACGCGCTGGGCGTGGACTGGAATATGTTTGCCGTGGAGCAGTTCCGGCAGGGGCTGGGCGTGGAACTGGAGCACGGCACGCGGGATCCGGAGACGGATCTCACGCACGACGATCTGCTGGCGACGGGCCGCATCGCGTGGGCGCATTTGAAGAGCATTCCCGACTACTACACGCGCCTGGCGAAGATGGAGAAAGAAGCCGGCAAGCACTGGGGCCGCGAACTCACCTTGCCGCGCCGCGGCCGCAGCCGGTAGGGCCGCGGAAAATTCGAAACTCGAAATTCGAATCCGATCAGAAACCGGGCGGATAGTGGCCGCGTGGGGATCGCTGTAAAAAGGGACATGGCCTGGTGCCGTGTCCCTTCTTTGTTAGGCGGCGAAAACGGTTTCCGCATTGTCTCCCACCAAGCGGTAGGGGCGGGTCAAGCGGCACGATCATGAATTGCAGGTCACCCCGTCTCCCGCGCGACCCGCCCGCTTCCACCGTCCACCTCCTCCGCAATCTGCCTTTCCCCCATAGTGCCACCCAGCCGTGCTTTCGCCCCCCCCCATTACAAGCGTCGGCCTCCGGCCGTCATCTTAATGCTGCCGTAGGGGCGGATCAAGCGCGAAGGCTCGATGATCGCAGCCGATACGTCATCCGCCGCGCAACCCGCCCTCACCGCAACACGCGGCGCCATTCCCCGGCACGCCACAGCAGGACATAGAAAAAGGCGGACCTTGCGGGTTCGCCTTTGTTCGATGGTGTCATCCCAGATTCCGGGCAGGGCGCAGACGACCTGCCTCGGCGGGAAGTTCTAGCAATTAGAGTATTTCAACAATGCATTAGCCTTTGTGGGGTCGACACTTCCTACATATCGCAATTGACCGGCAATTCTTCTTTGCCCTCCGAGATCGGGGATATCCATGCGCCTCTGGAATCCTATTTGGGACCGAACCTGTTTCATGTAGGGCTTTGGAATCGAGAGTCGAGATTCCACGAGCAGTCCCAAAACTTGCTTGCGATATCCCGTTGTACGGATCTTAAGTTTTTTATAACTAATCTGCATACCAAGACGATTCATCATAGGGATACAGTATTGAATAGCAGCATATACGCTTTCGCGCTGACCACTTATTATAATGTCATCAACGAACCGACAAACCTTTAGCCCACGGTTAATACAGAACTCGTGTAAAGACATATCAAATTCACTAAGCAAAAGATTAGCAAGCGATGTGCTTGTCGGCGTGCCCTGCGGGAGGTGGCCGTTTCGGGTCGTAAGCCTTGTTAGATAATGGGCAACATCGGGAATACACTGCATCGCCGTAAACAAACCATAAACATGCTTATTGGTAACAGAAGGGAAGAAATTCTTAATATCAATACACACAACGCAATCTTGTCCTGTGTGCAGAGCAGCGGCACTAATATTCGATCGTTTCTTGATTCCCCCGTAGGCAATCACCATCTCTTGCAGAAGGGGACTAAGTAAACGAGAATTGATTCTTCGTTGAACCGATTTTAATCCTTGACAGGGGGATTCTATATGACGCGTTTTACCTGGAGCATTCCTCTTAGGTTCGTCCCACTCTCGATACAAGCTATCCGCATTTTCGCACAGATCAGCTAATACCTTCGCGTCTAATTCCAATCTACGGCAAAGTGAATTTACTGAACGAAGTCCCAACTTAGGATATTTGCCTTTAAGCACTATCACTCGGATTTGCCCTTCGGTAACAGCATCCCAAACAATTGTTCTACTATTAGTGCTCGAGTTCGGTCCTGCCTATTACCACTATCGTCTGCCATTAAAAATAGAAGCGGAAGAGGCACTTCTAGAAAATGGGCTATTCTCTCAAGAAGCCCTAAACTCGGATCTCTCTGATTACGTTCCAAAAGTGAGAGATACGTAATTGAGACGTCGAGATTTTGGGCAACTTCTTTTTGCGTCAGCCCGCGTCGTGTTCGAGCTACGCGGATTGCTGTGCCAATATCCATATCGAAAGCACCTTGTTATCCGGAAAAATTGACATCAGGGATGGTCCCGCCAGTGCTTCATGATTTCTTCGAGAATCTGCGAATTCAGAAGAATTATCCAAGATATGCGCGCAACTATTTCGAATAGTATTTTGCGCATTCTCTCTTGATTCCTCTGCGCCCGCTTAAGCTGACTCAGTTTGCAGGTCAGATCTCGAATTACCATGGAGAGCATTTCAGAACTCTCCGTACCAAGGCTCCGGTTTCTTTGAACCGATCTTAGCGCTGTTAACCAGCGACTTAGGTCTTGCACCTCATTCATCGGCATCTCTCCTTTTGTTTCGACCGTAGGGGTCTGTCCTTGTCCCCATGGCCGTTTCGGAGAGCCTTGGACTGATGTCAATGCCGGGCGGTCTGTCCAACTAATTCTCGACGGGAATGACGTTCAATATCGAGACCAGTAACACGGGGTGCGGGCATCGCGAACGACGACAGCACAGCGAAGGACAAACACGGTCGCAGGAACGCAAGCCGTATCTAAGAATGATGTCTTAGATACGTTCAAGTATCCCAGATTTGACTGGGATCTAAGCAGCATGGGGACGGGAAGGAGAAATGTGTCAAAGAGCCGTGGCCGTAATCGGCCTCCAAAATCAATATACTGATGTTTTCTCCGAATCGCAACGACAAAAACTAACCAGTAGTGGAAAAAAATGAAACTGTGTGTTCGTGTCACATACTTCACCGAGATGTCTTAATGATTGTAATATATCATGTTGTGCGTTTCAACGTCTTTTGACAATTCCCAGTGAAGAGGCAAGACCTCACAACTGCCCAATTTCGCCTCTTCCCCCTCGTTCCCATGTGAACGCACCGCGGAGTCACAAACTCCCAAACCCCGCCCCACGGCCACTTCCGGGTCTCGCATGATCGACATCCTTCGTATTCACATCGCATTAGAACATTCGTACAAAATATGCTTGACAACAGGCACCTTGCTGTATTATATTCTGTATATGATGCACAAACACCCGCAAACACTTGGCATTCATCGTTCTTCGTTCTGCGTTCATCGTTTCCCCAATTCCGTTCCGTCAAAAAAGTTGCACACGCATTTAAATACTGGCACTTGCAAGCCGCACACGAAAAAGGACATGGCAAGCCATGTCCCTACAAGAAAAAGATTTATGAGCCTGATGCCGTGCGGCGGTTTACTGTTGACCGGAGAATACAGAACCACTCCGTCAATGGGGGGAATAGAAAAAGAACGGGCTGCCTGTTGAAGGGCAGCCCGTTGGTACCGTGACCATTCCCCATAGGGAAAGGATTACTTCATAAGCAGCAGCTTTTCGGTGGCCGTGAAGCCATCGGCGCTGAGGCGGCAGAGATAGACCGCCGACGGAAGCTGTGACGCGTCGAACATCATCTCGTGGCGGCCACGGGGCAGTTCGCCGTTGACGAGGGTCGCCACTTCACGGCCCATGAGATCGTAGACCTTGAGCGTCACGACGCCGGTTTCGGGCACATCAAACGGAATGCGCGTGATGGCGTTGAACGGGTTCGGGTAGCTCGGATAGAGGGCGTAGGTGGTGATGGTGGCCGGATCCGCCGCGGGCACGGCGGTCACCGCCGCAATCACTTCGCGCGCGCCATCGGTGGCCACGGCTTCGAGGGTGTAGTGGTAGATGCGGCCATTCACCAGATGGTTGTCGGTGAAGGTGTAGTTATGCGTGCTGACACTCGTCCCCGCGCCGCCGGGCGAGCCGACGATGACGCCGTCGCGCAGGACGTTGAAGTGGTCGTTATTCGATTCCGAGGCCGTCAACCACGAGAGTTGGACTTTGGCGTCGCCGGCCTGGGCGGTGAGATTGCCGAAGAGTTCCACCGCGAGCTGCAGGTCGGAGATGATGTAGTCCTCGACTTCACCCAGCACGTCCGTGCCAAAGGTGCCGCAGGTCATGGTGGGGCAGCCCTGGGCGTCCATGAGACCGAAGCCGTTGCGGCCCACGGGCACGGAAGTGAGGCGGAAGCGGAAGCGGCCGTCATAACGGCGGAGGTTGAACACGCCGGGATCGCGGAAGGTGAAGAGATACGTGCCGGGCTGCACGGGGCGGTCCTGCACGATCCACTCACTGGCCTGTCCGTCGCAGAACTCATCGCAGAAGTCGCCGTCGAGGTTACCGTCCTTCCAGCCGCTGATGAACAGGTCGCCGCCGCCCGACGCATAGGTCGTGAACTGCGGGCCGCCGGTGACGACGACGCGCACCGTTTCCACTTCGCAGGGCATCCACGGCTGGCTGAGGAAGGACACGCCATCATCAAAGGTATCGTTGTTGAGAATGTGCGGGGCGTCTTCGGAACTGATGCCCGCGCCCAGCCAGGCGATGTCCGAAATGCGGTGCGCCGGGTTACGGATCAGCGTGGGGTAGTTACAAGCCGGCAGGTCGCCCATATCCCATTCGTCGGGAAGCTGCTGGGTCGGCTCGCAATTGACCGTGATCACGTAATTGCCGTTGCCTACGCAGTGGAAATACGCGAAAGATATATAGAGCCAGTAAGTGCCGGGCGCGCCGGGCAGCGTGTAGCAGGTGGTATCACACGGCCAGGCCATGGTCGGGCTGACGACAGTGCTCATGTTCGTACAACCGAGGGTGCCGGGGCGGTAGATCGCAAACAGCGAGACGAACGAGCTGCGGAAGCAGACGCGCACCGGGTCGGTCTGGTCGGAGCCGACGACCAGTTGATACCAGTCGGAATCGCGGCTCGTCTGGCGGCTGTAGGACGTGCCGCAGACCGTATCGCCGCAGGCAATGTTCGTAAAGGAAGGCGTCCCGTCACTGTCCAGGCAACCACTATTATAGTGGTCAGTATAATTAGGACTGTATTCACCCTCGGTCCGGGCACGGGGCGGGCAGACCAGCGTGCAGACGGAATCGGGACAGGGGTCGTTGGATAAGGTGGGACCGAGATACGGCGGATCGGTCACCGATTGATTCCGCGGAATCATCTGCGAATCGTCACCAGCAAATGCCGGCACACACAGTACGGCGAGCAGTAAACAGAATCCGATTAACTTTCTCATACGTCACCCTTATCGCTTCGAGGTTCGTTTTTGTGCAATGGAAATGGACACGACAGCAGATTATCATGGTGGTGGTATAACATAGCGTGTAGGGCATGAATATGCAAGTTTCAGCAGTGAAAATATGAAATTCTCACGCGCGATCATACTTGCTATAGTATCCCGTTTAAGCATGTTTTCGCGCGCCGTTTTTTATTTCGATAAAGACGAGCACACTAAGCGGCACGCGCAATTTCACGGCGATCACACTCGGAAATTACCGAAAAAAGGGAATATCGCCCGGCGCGGCGGAAAATGATTCCGATTCACGCGCCGCGCCGCGTCATTCGCAATCGCGCCCGGCGCAGATAACCGACCCACACTACCCGGCAGAGCGAGAGACATGCCTCTTCACACGCAATAAAACGGGCGGTCTCCGCGGAGATCGCCCACTTAGTCACACTGTCTCCGCCGAGGAGAAAGACATAACAATTTCACGTGAAGAAAACAGTTTGCGGCACTAAAAATAATAGATGTACTATGGTTAAACGGATTGGAGTATTCCGATACGACGCGTTCTGTTCGGTTAAAATTTCGCGCGCCGCGGAAATGATTTCGTGACGCGCAACGCGAACGCGCACACGACCTCATACATTTACGCGAAGCGCGATCGTTACGAAATGCCGTGTCGATGGGCGGACGTAAGACTGGATGCAGATGACGCGGGCAAGCGAATGCGGCGATGATCCACTCATCCCGCAAAAAATAATTGGAACACGTTTGATGATCGCGGCCGAATTGAATCCGGTCAGTGTTCAGCTTCGACTGGATCGGTGGGGATTCCGGTCACACCGCCGGCAGCCGGATTTCTCGCGGGACGGGCATGATTCGCAGAGTCCGGATTTCCGGCGACTTGAAAGCGGGGCCGAGATTCCGTATCTTAGGCGCGGTTTTGAGGTCGTCTTCTGGAAGCATTGCGGAAAGGACGCTGAGCGCATGCAGACCGTGATTCTGCTGACACTGTCGAACATATTTATGACGTTTGCCTGGTACGGGCATCTGAAATACAAGAGCGCCCCGCTGGCGCTGGTGATCCTGGCGAGCTGGGGGATCGCCTTTTTCGAGTACTGTCTGCAGGTACCGGCCAACCGGTTCGGTCACGGGCAGTTCTTGGCGGCGCAACTGAAGACCCTGCAGGAGGTCATCACGCTGAGCGTGTTCAGCCTGTTTTCGGTCCTTTATCTGAAGGAGCGCTTGGGCTGGAACCAGGTGACTGGTTTCGGCTTCATTATCCTCGGCGCGTATTTCCTGTTTCGGAAATAGGTCTCCGCAAGGCGGCAGGATAGACAATTTTACGGCGGACCCGGCACGCCCCTGTGGGAGCGCCGGGCCCGCTGTTTTTTCTGGCAAGAGGCGCGAGTGCCGTAGCGCGCGCTCCCTTATATAGTATCCGTCGGCACACCGGCGGGGGAGTGGTTTGTGCTTATCCACAGGCGCACGACGGCGGATTGCTCTA
The DNA here is from genome assembly GCA_963735175.1 of uncultured bacterium. Classification (GTDB taxonomy): domain Bacteria; phylum Electryoneota; class RPQS01; order RPQS01; family RPQS01; genus CAVTJX01. Next base: position 12,526 of record CAVTJX010000008.1, read on the forward strand.
TGAGATGCCTTCTTTTTGTAAGCCCGGCACTATGAAATTGTGGCGCACACCCCCGGTTTTACCTGTGAAACGCGGCTTTCGCGCAGGGCTCAGGGCTTCTTCTGAAGTGACGCGCGAGGAGCAATTTGAGAGACAAGCGCGGCTCGTTTTACGGTGCGCGCGCGGGTGTGGACGGCGTTGACGAGAGGGTGTACGGGAGGCGGCGTAGAAAATAGCTCTGCCCTGCGGAAAGGACTTGACAGAGAGAGCGGCAAGTGAGTATATTAGCCCGTTGTTCGCGGTGTGTTCGACGGACTGACTGTTTTAAGATCCGCGTGCTGCCGCTACAGGCGGGGCATTGACGCCCCCAAGAGCGCCGGGGCCGCGGCCGCAAAGGCCCGCCGCCGAGCGCGCGGATCGTGCCTGGAAATCACTACCAGCCACTATTCACGGTATCCGTAGACCGACTGTAACCCCCTGAAGGAGAGATCATGAAGAAAGCTCCCGCCAAGAAAGCCGCCCCGAAGAAGGCGACGACGAAGAAGGCCGCGCCGAAGAAAGCCGCCCCGAAGAAGGCCGTGGCTCCGAAGAAGGCCGCCCCGAAGAAGGCGACCGTGAAGAAGGCCGCTCCGAAGAAGGCCGCCCCGAAGAAGGTCGCCCCGAAGAAGGCCGCCCCGAAGAAGGTCGCCGCGAAGAAGGTCGCCCCGAAGAAGGCCGCCCCGAAGAAGGCCGCCGCGAAGAAGGCCGCTCCGAAGAAAGCCGCCGTGAAGAAGGCCGCTCCGAAGAAGGCCGTCAAGCGCGCGCCGAATCCCGCGTTCATGGCCCCGATGCTTCCCGATGAGATTCTGGCCCGGGTCGTCGGCGACAAGCCGATGCCGCGCACCGAAGTCACCAAGCGTCTGTGGGACTACATCAAGAAGAACAACCTGCAGGACAGCGTCAACAAGCGCAATATCAACGCCGATGACAAGCTGCGCCCCCTGTTCGGGAAGGGCACCGTCAGCATGTTCGAAATGAACCGGCTGCTCCAGAGCCACCTGAAGAAGGCGTAAGCGATCCTCCAATCGCGAACCATGCAAAGCCCCGGATCGGTTGATCCGGGGCTTTGTGCGTCTCGGGAAGAAAGGGATGAGGGCGGAGGGCCAGGATCGGCGGGGTCTCGTTTGTCCCGATGCAGTGATCCGTGGCGACGTTAGACCCCGCGCGGCGGCGCAGGTTCCGCCGAGCCGGATTAAGCGAGCACGGCTCTTGCCGCCTGCCCACACCCTCTGCTCCGCGCAATCCGGCCGAAACTCCGCTCCCGATTCCGGCCGGGTAACGCGGAATAATATTCTGTCCGGGCGGCAACAGCAGTGGCCGCGTAACCCGGCTCGGCGTGCTACTTCCTTATTCCTTACTTAAAGGATTTGCCAGGCGCAGGGACTGGCCTTGAGGGAGTCTCCGGAAAGGACGGGGAGCGTAATCGCACTGTCCGTGCCACAGGGATTGCCGAGTTCGCGGCCGGAGGGGACATCGTAAGGCACGAAGAACTCACTGAAGCGTACGAGGGCCACGGTGTTGTCCGGTGAGAGCCAGACATCGTCTCCGCCGCGCAGCGTGGTCAGTACGGCGCCGCGGGGCAACGCCCGCGAGAGTCCGAGATTCACGAAGGAGAGCATGCCATTGGCCTCCCAGACGACCGCCACGGCGCAGGTGGACCCAAAGCCGAAACCGCGTTCGGTGAGGGGATAGGTACGGCCACCGACGCGCTGCGAATCGGGCAACGCCGGGTTATCGGCACAGGTTTGACTAAGCTGGGGCAGCAGAGTGTAGAAATCGAGCTGAGAGATAGGGATTGATGCAGCCGCAGATCGTGCTGCATGACTGACTTTGCGCCTGGGATGCGACGGCGGTAAATTCACCGCCGACCCGGCGTACCAGGATGGGCAGTTCCACGCGCTGTGTGCTGTCGAGGCCGGGGCTGACGGCGCTGATCACGAGGGTTAAAAGACCGGGCGCCGCGCTGCCGGACAGGGCGGTCAGCCGCAGCCGCACGGTCGTTGGGGGCTCGAGCGTATCCGGCGGCAGTTCTGCGGTGAGCCAGCGCGGAGTCCCGCCGGAAACGGTCAGCGTGACGGGTTGCACGCGACTGTCGATCCAGGCGAGCGCGAGCGTGATTTCGGCCGGTGTGCCCCATTCAACAACGATCGGGATTTGCGTGGGAGTCACCGTCAACGGGGGCGGCATCACCGGCGGAGCCGGCGGCGGCGTTGGCGCTTCGGCGGCCCCGGGCCGGGGTTGGGACAGGCGGTTGCCACAGCCTTGTATGCTAAGAAGGAGCGCGACGACAAAGAAGGTGGCGAGAAGCCTCATCACGGTTTCCTTTGATCGGATGCTTGATGCGAACCAAGGCAAATGGGGGTATTGGCGGGAGGGTTGCGGAAGACCTTAACCCTCCCCTACAACGAAAACGCGTCCTCTTAGCCCTTATTAGCGAGGGCGGCGATGTGGGCGGGGGTGGTGCCGCAGCAGCCGCCGAGGATGCCGGGCGCGGGAGTGAGTGTTTGCACCCAGGCAGCAAAAGCCGCGGCGGAGAGCGGCGCGTCGAATTCCCACGGATCGCCCTGGCCTGAACTGAAGTTGGGATAGACGCCGACGAGGACATCACCCGCGGACAATGTGTCCTGCAACGTCTTAAGCGCAGCGGCGGCGACGGCCACGGGGCAGCAGTTGACGAGCACGGCATCGACCCCCAAAGCATAGGCTACGAGCGCGGTCTCGGTGAGCGAATCGCCATTGAAGAGGGTGGTCGCGTCCTTCGGCATCAGCGCTGTCCAGACGGGAATGTCGGCATTCAGCGCGGCCTCGGTGGCCAGTTGGGCCTCGCGCAGGCTGTTCTGAGTCTCGACGAGGATCAGGTCAGCTCCCGCTTGCTTCAGCAGCCCCGCGCTGTGAGTATGCTCACGCCGCAGCGTTTCGTCATCAGGGCGTCGTTCGGGATGGTAGCAGTCTTCCAAGGGGGCCAGCGAGGCGGCGAGGCGGACGGCGTGACCACCGGCCACGTCGATGGCTTCGCGGGCCAGCCGAATGGCAAGCGCGGTAAGTTCCGCCGCGCGATCTCCCATTCCGGCCTTGGCAAGCGTGTAGCGAGTGGTGCGGAAGGTGGCGGCGGTGATCACTTCCGCCCCGGCGCGCACGTAATCTGTGTGGATCTCACGAATGAGATCGGGCGCGTCGAGCAGCGCACTCCGCCGACCAGAGCGGCAGGCGCGCGTGGTAGCCGCGGCGCTCGAGTTCGGTGCCCAGCGCGCCGTCTAAGATGAGAGGGGATTTCGGGGAGTCGGGCATCGGTTTGAAAGGTAACTTTGCGGCGAAATTACTTAGCCTCGGGGACTGTGCTGATTTACGCACGGTTGCTGTGCAGAGCGTGCGTCAATCGATGCGATCATCCACAATTTAAGTTCTTGTAAATGCGTGCTGGAATGACTCTTGCCGCAAGGAAAGTGAACTCCTTTCCGGCAAATTTCTGCACACTCTATGCCGCTTCCGTTGCCTTTTGGGTGCGGCTTGCGTATCTTAACTGTTTGCGGTAGTGGCAGTTTAGCGAAAATCCGCGTATAAAGGCAAGCCCAGCGTGCGACGCTGGACCCGTGGCTGGCGCCAGAACTTTTCCGCTGGCGGGCGCGAAGGAGTACGATCCGTGAAGCTGCGCCCGGGATTGCTGCCGCTTGCTGCTTCCAATCCTGCGTGTTCCGGCGCAGCCCCAAGGGCCGTTCCCTGATACGCTGTAGGACGCGGATTATGAGCTGCGGCGCGGCGGGAGCGACGACGCCCGGACAATGGCGCATTCGCACCCATACGACGTCGGACTGCACCGTACCGGGTTTTCTAAATGGCTATGTGACCAACGACATCGTTCGGGGGATCCATGGCGACAGTCTACCTTGGTGGAATGGCCCACTTGGAGCTATCACTATGGAGTCGTTCGTCACATTGCCCGTTCGGGATAATTCGGGACCGTGCTTTGGAGCGGGCGAGTTTATAAGCGATCGATAGTTATATCAAAGCCAATGGTGCGCAGCATGCAGCGATGGACATCGGTTGGTGATTCACCATGAGACGCGGTTTCGCGTGCGGTGTTTGGATAGTCAGGACATCTGGATTGGGACCGATCCTTTTGCAGCCCCGGGTTATAGCGGCAGGGCGGAATTCCTGGCGCCTGTCGGTGATCACAGTTTCATCTACTGGCGACCATCGAGTTCAACGGAACGGTGTATGGATCGGTGTCTGGTGCAAAATCACTGCAGCACCGGGCGACATCTGTCGGACTTCGGTTGTTTACGGAAAGGCTTTCCTGGGGGTGGCTGAATTTCGTGGCAACCGTACACCGGATGGCGGCTATATCGCTGGCGGAATGGTTGATCCGGCCGATCCGCCAGATCTTCATGGCAACCGTGACTGGGTCCGTTCAAGAGGAAGTTTGGGCGAGGACGAGTGGTCGCGGACGTTCGACTGCTTCGTCTATGAACGGTTATTACGGATTTGTGCGATCGGGGAAAGTCCTATGTGCTGGCTTCTCCGAGCTAACGCTGATCAGCGACGGGGATTGACAACACTTGTCGGTCGGCCAGATCGTCGACTGGCGCGATTGCGAAATCTATGACTTAGAGCCGCTACGCCTGCATTGGGGCGGTGCGATTACGACGTCTTTCAATTGGATGCGTATTCCTTTGCTGACACCAACTTCGATTACGGCGACGTGGACCAACGGATCGATAGCTCTGACGCCCATGCAGAATCGCCGCAGACCACGAAGGCGGTTGACTTTGCTGACAATGGCATGTGCGGCAGGCTCTTGGAGCATCGACCGACTTGCACGAATATCTTTGTAATGCGCACAGCAAACGCGTTGCCGGTTACACCCAGTCCTTCGTATGCCGCGCCCAACATTCTCGTTTCTGCACGAGGCCTTTCCCAACCCCTTCAACGCCACAACGACGCTTTCGTTTGATCTGCCGCAGAGCGCGAAGGTGCGGCTCAGCGTGTTTGATTTGCTGGGGCGAGAGGTGGCAGTGCTGGTGGATGCTGTGGTGGTAGCGGGGAGTCATCGCGTTAGTTTTGACGGGGCGGATTTGGCCTCGGGGATTTATTTTGCGCGGCTCGCGGCGGGGGATCGGGTGCAGACGCGGAAGTTGGTGGTGTTGAAGTAGTGATGAGGGATGAGATTCCGGATTTCGACGGGGTGATGTGGTGTCCGGAACAGATTGTCCAGTCATAGCCTCGAAGCCGAGATCCTTCCGGAAGACCGTCAGGATGACCGTGGATTAGAAGGGGCGCATTTTGTTTTTCGCTCTTCGCTTTTCGTTTTATACATTGGGGAGCACATCATGGTTCTGGAACTCAAGCAGACGATTCTTTACGGGCCGGTGCAGTCGCGGCGGTATGGGCGGTCGCTGGGGGTGAACCTGATGCCGGGACGGGACAAGGTCTGTTCCTTTGACTGCGTGTACTGCCAGTACGGGCGGACGCGGCGCTGCGTGACCGACGTGGCCGACCCTCGAACGGGAACTGCCCACTTTTGACGACGTGGTGGAGGCGTTGAAGGCGCATTGCGTTCGGACGCAGGAATTTGAGCAGATCACCTTTTCGGGCAACGGCGAGCCCACGCTCTACCCGCGCTTCGGCGAACTGGTGGCGGCCGTGGCCGATTTGCGCGATGCAATCCGCCCGGATGTGCGGATCGCGCTGTTGACAAATTCGAGCTGCCTGACGCGCCCGGAAGTACGGCAGGCGCTGACGCGCATCGATCTGCCGGTGCTGAAACTCGACGCGGGCTCGGCGGAGTTGTTCGAGGAGATCAATCAGCCCGCCGAAGGCATCGACTACGACCAGATTATCACCGAACTCAGCGAAACGGGCAACATTTATATTCAAACGCTGTTCGTGGACGGCACGCCTTCGAACACGACACCGGAGGCGCTGACGGCGTGGATGGACAAGCTGGCGCAGATTCATCCGGTGGAAGCGCATATCTATTCCATCGAGCGGCCCGTGCCGGAAACGAATTTGTCGCTCGTGCCCGCGGTGCGGCTGGAGCAGATCGCGCTGGAAGCCACGAAGGCCACGGGTGTGCCCGTCAAAGCTTTTTACGGACGCAAGAAATGAATGGTTTCCGCCACCGTTGGTGGGCGCTTATCCTGCTGCTGAGCTTTGGCCCGGTGGCCCGGGCGGGCGCGCCCCCGAACGTGGCCCCGGTGGACGCGCGCGACATTCTGGCCCCGTGGCAGCAGTATTACGACTACGACCCGCGACTGGCCGGGCGGACACGGCTACAAGCCGTTCAAACGCGCGGAATGGGAACTGCTGAAGCTTAGCGACGCAGACGGCCGGATTCCGCGGGGCGCGCTGCCGCGGGCGACGGCACAGCGCTCTACGATGGAGCTTTCGCGGGCCGTGGAGCCGTGGGTCTGCCTCGGGCCAACCGACCAGGGCGGGCGGGCGGATGTGATTACTTTCGATCCTGTCAATCCCGCCATCATGTATGCGGGGGCGGTGAGTGGCGGGCTGTACAAGTCCATCGACGGCGGCGAAAACTGGTTCTCCCTCAGCGATCAGCTCGCCAATCTCTGCGTGGGCAGCTTTGCCATCGATCCTTCCAATTCCAGTATTCTCTATCTCGGCACGGGCGAGGCGGTGTATAATCCGCTGTGGGGGATCGGCCTGCTGAAGAGCACGGACGCGGGGGAAAGCTGGCTGCCGACGGGGCTGGCGTATCCGTATTCCGCGGGCGCGTCGATCCAGGAAATTAATGTGGATCCGCGCGACGGACAAATTTTGCTCGCGGCGGATTACCAACACCTGTATTTATCGACGGACGGCGGCGCGTCGTTTGATGTGGTACTGGACGGCGACGTGAAAGACGTGGCGCGCCACCCGCAGCATCCCGACACGCTATTAGCGATGCTGGGCTTTCCGTGGGGCAGTCCGCAGAACGGCGTGTACCGCTCCACGGACGGCGGCGTGACGTGGGCGCGCTCGTGGACGCATGTGCCGATTCTGGAGACACCGTATCCGACATATCCATCGTGGAAGCTGGAACCGCTCCCGGAGCCGCAGAATATGGGCCGGGGCGTGGTGTGCTATTCGCCGTCGCATCCGGAGTTCGTGTATGCGGGGGTGTCGGGCAGCTTCGCTTACAGCGGCGGGGGGATGATCGGCATCTACGGTTCGACCGACGGCGGGGTGACGTGGGAAGTGGTGACGGCCGAGGGCGACAATCACTACGGCGGGCAGGGTTGGTTTGCGCTGGCGCTGGCGATAAAACCGGACGAGCCGGAGACGATCCTTTCCGCCGGACTCAACTTATTCCGTTCGACGAACGCCGGGAAAAGCTGGAATCAGGGCACGATTGGGTTTCCGACAGGCGGCATCGGCTCGCCGCTGTATATGCATGTCGACCAGCACGCCATTACCTTCCACCCGACCAATCCGCAGGAAGTGTGGGTAGCCTCGGACGGCGGGCTTGTCCAAATCGACGGACGGCGGCGTGACGTGGCAGGAAAAGAATCACGGCTTTATCTCCTTCCAGTATTACGGCATCGGGCAGGGGCGGCAGAATCCGCTCGTTAGTCTTTGGCGGCACGCAGGACAACGGCACGCTGCGCTGGACGGGCATACCCTATCATCAATACCTGTTGGGCGGCGACGGCGGCGTGTGCGTGGTGGACTATACCAACGACAGCACTGTCTGGTGCGAGATGCAGTACGGCGGCCACTACATGAGCACCGACGGCGGGCAGACGTTCCGCAGTTTTGGTTACAAGTCGGTATTCGGCCAGGGGACGTGGGTGACGCCGTTCGCGCAAGACCCCTTTGACGCACGAACGGTTTACACGACCATCGAACAGCGCGAAAGCCGCAGGGGACACGGCTGGGAGGCGTGTGGGTTTCGCACGATCAGGGGCGGGACACGATGGATTATGATCGCGGACACTATACCTCGAGTTGGATGCCACTGGGGAATCCACTGCCGGATTACGTGCAGGCACTGGCGGTTTCGGCAGCCGAGCCGGGGCTGCTGTATGCCGGCACGAATCATACACCGTACCGTTACAATCCCGTGGACAGCAGTTGGATCGACATCACCGGCAACGGACCGGACCGCTGGGTGACGCAGCTCGTGCCCGACCGGCACGATCCGGAGCTGGTGTACGCGACCTTTGCGGGCTTCTTTCTCGGCCATGTGTTCAGATCGACGACACGCGGCGGGGAGTGGACGGACATCACCGGCAATCTGCCGGATGCGCCCGTGGAGGATTTGGTGATTGATCCCCACGACCCGCAGACACTTTACGCGGCAACGGACGTGGGCGTATTCCGCACCACCAATGGCGGTGCCGAGTGGACGATATTCGGCGAGGGATTGCCGGCCGTGCGCAGCATCGATCTGGACTTTCAGGAAGCGACGGGACTCTTGCGGCTGGCGACGCATGGCCGCGGGCTGTGGGAGATTGCCACCGGTTCGGCGGACGTGGAGCTATGCACGCCGAACGGCAACGAGCGGCTGATTGCAGGCGGTCCGTACCTTCTCCATTGGAGCGGCGCGGGGCTGGGCGGCGAGGTGACGCTGGAGTTGAATCGCGATTATCCCGGCGGCGCGTGGGAGACGATGATCGCGGCCACCGTGAATGACGGGTCGGAGCCGTGGATTCCGGCGGGACCGACGGTGGAGCACGCGCGGCTGCGGATCCGCCATCTGACGCTGGCCGATCAAGCCGACACGTCGAACGCCGATTTTCGCATCGGTGTGCCGGTGCTGCAACTGCTGTCGCCCAACGGCGGCGAGGAGTTACTGGCGGGCAGCGACGACACGGTGCGTGTCGCCATTGACGCGCTGCCCGGCGACCAGATTGACATCGAGGTGAATTACGATTATCCCGGCGGCGAATGGCAAAATGCCGGCGGCAAGGAAGTCCTCACACCCAAGGACGGGATCAGCAGCCAGACGCCGCTGCCATGGATTCCGCGCCTGCCGGAGACCCATCACGCACGGCTGCGGGTGACGCTGACTCCTTATCCGGGATTTGCACCGCTCACGGACGAATCCGACGGCGACTCTTATGGTCCGCGAGCCGGTGCTGCAAATGCTCGGTCCGCGCCCCGGCGAAGAATTTGTCATTGGCGATGTGGCGAGTATTTCGTGGCAGACAGAACCCGGCGCGGGTGACGTCGGAATTCGCATCAATCGCGATTATCCCAACGGCGAATGGCGCGGGATCGCCAATGACGTTCCCAACACCGGGGCATTCATCTGGACCGTGACGAAACCGGCGAGCGAACATTGCCGCGTTCAGGTTGCGATTCAGCGCGAAACCTTCATCAGCGTTTTAAGTGCCGGCGATTTCCGGATCGTGGAGCCCGCGGCGGCACACGCGCCGCTGCCGACGGCGTTTCAGATGCACGCGCCGACGCCGAATCCCTTTAATCCGGAAACGCATCTGACGGTGGAGCTACCCGCTACGGGCCGGATTGCGGCGCGGGTGTACAACCGCCTCGGGCAGGAAGTGGCGCGGCTGACAGATGCCGCGTATGGCGCGGGCCGCCACACGCTGACCTTCGACGGCAGCAACTTTGCCACGGGGTTGTATTTCATTCGCGTCGAAGCCGGAGGGGAGACGCGGGTGTTTAAGGCGCTGCTCATCAAGTAGCAGCGTGCGACGCTGCACCCGGTGGCGCTGGCGCCGTTGATTGCCGCGCGCGAAGACGCGCATGCTGGATGGTGCCAGTGCTTATTGACTCCGGGCAGCGTGCGGTAATCTGAAATCCCATATGCCTTGACGCTCTCCATCTACAAGACAGGATCGGTACCGCGCACTGCCGTGCGGCACTACAGACGGAAGGGACCGGCGGAATGAAAGCGGGCGTTCGCGAACCGCCCCTACAGACAGACGACCAAGCCGAGGGCGCACAAGTCCGACTTCGTCGAGATCTCGCTTTGCGGACCGTGCGGCACTACAGACGGAATAGACCTAAGGGTTGACGCGGGCGGACACGTGGGTCCACCCTTACAGAGATTTTTCAGAGGACACGGCAAGCCGTGTCCCTACCGGAGACGGATTCACACTTAACCATAGATGCCTGCCATGCGGAGATTGTTAGTTACGGTTCTCATTCTGGCCGTGTCAGCGGTGGCTGTTGTAGCGCAGACGCGGCCGGTGATCGATGTGGATGACGTGCTCGCGCCGCTGCGGACCTATTACGGGAAACAGGCCGAATGGCCGAAGTCATCCGGGTTCAAACCCTACAAGCGGCTGGAGTGGGATCTCATGCAGCGCGGCGGACCGAGCGGCAATATTCCGGTGGGCGCGTACTGGGACGCGCTGGAACAGCGGCGGCAGATGGCGGTCCACAGCCTGGACGAAGCGTGGGCGAATCTCGGGCCGTACAACCACGGCGGACGGGCGCGGGTGATCCGCTTTCAGCCGGGGAATCCGGCGATCATGTACGCGGGCGCGGTGAGTGGCGGGATTTTCAAGTCGACCGACAGCGGCGCGCACTGGAACCCGCTGACCGACGCGCTGCCGAACCTCTCCGTGGGCTGCTTCGAGATCGATCCGCAGACTCCGCAGATTCTGTATCTCGGCACGGGCGAGGGCTATTACAATGCCGACGCGGTGCTGGGCGTAGGCCTGCTGAAGAGCACGAACGGCGGCGTCACGTGGAACACGACGGGGTTGGATTTCGACTACGCCGCGGGACAGGCGATTACGCGGCTCAGCCTCGATCCGCGGAATAGCAGCATTCTGCTCGCGGGAACGACCGCTGCGCTCTACCGCTCGACGGACGGCGGCGCGAATTTCACGCTGGTGCTCAATGGCGACATCAAAGCGCTGGTGCGCGATCCGCAGCATCCCGATACGCTGCTGGCCGCGCCGGGCGATCCGTGGAGTTCCACGGGCAACGGCGTCTTCCGCTCCACGAACAACGGCGTGAGTTGGACCGACTGCTCCGCCGGTCTGCCGCAGGACCAGATGGGGCGTACGATTCTGGCCTTTGCGCCGAGTAATTCACAAATCGTTTACGCCGGAATCTGCGGCACGTTTGGCGGGAACGGCTCACAGATGCTGGGCGTCTACCGCTCGAGTGACAACGGCCAGTCGTGGACTCAGGTTTCGCCCCCTGAAGAAACGCATTACGCGAGCCAGGGGTGGTACAACATGGCGCTGGCGGTGAAGCGCGACAACCCGGCGGTGGTGCTGTCGTCGGGCCTCGACACGTACCGTTCCACCAATTCCGGCGCGGCATGGGCGCAGAAAACCCATTGGAACTACGGTTTCGGCGATCCGGCCTATGTGCATGCCGACCACCACGACATCGTGTTTCATCCCACCAATCTCAATGAAGTATGGGAAGCGACGGACGGCGGCCTGTTCCGCTCGACGGACACCGGCAACACGTGGACAGAGATGAGCACCGGCTTCGTCACCTTTCAGTATTACGCCATGGGCAACGCCGCGATTGACACGCTGGGGAGTTACGGCGGGACGCAGGACAACGGCACCTTCGGCTATCACGGGCTGCCGGATTTTTCGAAGCTTTCGGGCGGCGACGGCGGCTATGCCGTGGTGGATCCCACCGACGACAGCACGATTTACTGCGAAACGCAATTCGGCCACCGGCTCCGCAGCGACGACGGCGGCCACACGTTCACCGGGATTAACGAGGGCATCGACGGCGACGGCGCGTGGGTGACGCCGATGGCGCTCGATCCGTTTGATCCCGCGGTGCTTTATACGACGACCGCCAACGGCCGGGTGTGGCGTTCTTCCAACCGCGGACAACCCGGATCGTGGCAGGCGGTGGCGCAGACACTCAGCGGCGACATGCAGGTGGTGGCGCCTTCGGCGGCGCGGGCGGGCCGTCTTTACGCGGCCAGCGGCAGCCGCGTTTACCGCTACGACGGCAGCGGGCAGTGGATCAACGTGACAGGCGGACTGCACGACGCCTGGGTGACGCGCGTGACGCCCGATCCGGTCAATCCGAACGTCGTCTACGCGACGCTCTCGGGCTTTGGCCACGGCCACGTGTGGCGCTCGGCACAGGCGGGCATGGAGTGGCAGAATATTTCCGGCAATCTGCCCGACGTACCGTTTCAGGACGTGCTCGTCGATCCGCGCAATCCGGATGTGCTCTATGCCGGGAGCGACATCGGCGTGTATTATACGAACAATGGCGGAACGAACTGGCAGATTTTGGGCGAGGGCTTGCCTGCCGTGCGGGTGGATGATATGGAATTGCAGGAGCGCACCTGTGTGCTGCGCGTGGCTACGCATGGGCGCGGGCTGTGGGAGGTGCGCACGGGTCCACCGGCGCTGCACATGTTGTATCCCAACGGCGGCGAAGTGCTGGAGCCCGCGCATACGATTACGCTGCGCTGGAGCACGGCGCAATTGGGGGGCAGCGTGCGGCTCGAAATCAATCGCAGCTTCCCTTCAACGGCCTGGGAAATACTGTTCGCGACAACTCCCAACGACGGGCGCGAAGACTGGGCGGTGGGCGGCGCGCTGGCCGATCGGGTGCGCTTCCGCGTAACGCATTTGACCGCGGGCCTGGCGGACACGTCCAACGCCGACTCGCGGATCACGATTCCGGGGATCCGGCTGCTGTGGCCCAACGGCGGCGAGACGGTGTTCAGCGGGCGGCGCGACACGGTACGGTTCGCGCGCACGGCGGTGCCGGACCTGCTGCGGCTGGAACTGAACCGCGGCTATCCCGATAGCGCATGGTCGACTTTGCCCAGCACGGTGACGGGCGATTCGACCGCGTTCTGGGTCGTGCAACTTCCCGCGGGCGAGCACGCGCGGCTGCGCCTCAGTTCGACGTCCCATCCTGAGTATACGGACATGTCCGACGCGGACTTCACGCTGCGCGCGCCGCAGATGATGCTGGAATCACCGGCGGGCGGGGAAACGCTGGCGCCGGGAGTGGAGCATGAAATCCGCTGGAGCGCGCCCGAGCATGAGGGGCTGGTAGTGATTCAGCTCAATCGCGCCTATCCCTCGGGAACATGGACGACGCTGGCGGCGAGCACGGAAAACGACGGCAGCTTTCTGTGGACGCCCGCGGAACCGGCGGCCGCGCACTGCCGGGTGCGGATCTCCACGGTGTACGATCCGCGCACCTACGTGGAGAGCGCGGCAGATTTTGCGATTGGCGCCAATGCGGTGACAGACCACGCCGCCTTGCCGACGCAGTTTGTGCTGCACCGGCCGTATCCGAATCCGTTCAACCCGCAGACGACGGTGGCGTTTGAACTGCCCGCGCCCGCGCGGGTGGAGGCGCGGGTCTTCAACCGGCTGGGGCAGGAAGTGATGACGCTGGCGAGCGACGGCTATGACGCAGGCCGGCACGAACTGACCTTTGACGGCCGCGCGCTGCCCAGCGGCCTGTATTTCATCCGCGTGACGGCCTCCGGCGAATCACAGATTGTTAAAGCAATGCTCGTGAAGTAAACGCTGAAACGCTGAACAGCACCCGAGGTATCCATCATGGTTGCCACCCACCTTTTCACTCCCGACACGGTTGTATGGATCGCCGCGCCACATGCCGACGATGAGGCGCTGGGCTGCGGCGGTGTGATCGCGGCCGCCCGGGCGCGCGGCGCGCAGGTGTATGTGCTGTTTTTAACCGTATCCGGTTATGCGCCGCTGGACGCCGGGGCCGTATCCTCGCACGACGAGCGGATGCGGGAGCTGGAGACGGCCATGAAGATTGCCCGGGTCAGCGCGTGTGATGTGCTGTTTGAAAACGGCAAGCATCATTGCTACCTCGACACGGTGCCGGTGAAGGAGTTGCTGGATTGGCTGGAGCGCGGGTCGGAATGCAGTTATCGTAAGCTGCAGCCCGACGTGGTGCTGCTGCCTTCGGGATTGCATTCGCATCAGGACCATCGCCGCGCGCACGAGGCCATGATGGCGCTCGTCCGCGTCAACCCGGTGGACAACGGGCACAGCCGGTTGATTCTCGAATATGAAATTCCGGGGATGTGCCTGCCCGGCTGCGCGTCCTTTCAGCCCAATGTGTATGTGCCGCTGACGAAAGCTGAACTCGATGCCAAGTGCGAGATGTTCGGCTGTTACCGTTCGCAACTCGCACCGCCACCGCACGCGCGCAGCGAGCACGCGATCCGCGCGCTGGCGGCCTATCGCGGCGTGGAAGCAGGCTGCCTTCAGGCCGAAGCGTTCCGGCTGGTACGCGGGGTGTTCGGGGGAGTGTAAGATGGGGGATGGAGCCGAATTCGGCGGGGTCCTGGTTGCACCCGTGCGATTGACCTCGCTTGCGGTAGACCCCGCGCGGCGGTGGGGGTGGCACAAACGGACGCGATGAATCGCGCCCCTACAAGAAAAATACAGAGGACATGGCAAGCCGTGTCCCTACAAGAGACTGAAATGAATTCTAAAGTTCTGGCGGGTAAGGTCAGCGCGGTGTTGGCAGCGGCGTATCCCAACGCGACGTGCGCGCTGGTGCATAAGGATGCGTTTCAACTCGCCGTGGCGACGATTCTGTCGGCGCAATGTACGGACGAGCGCGTGAATCTCGTCACCAAGGAGCTGTTCAAGAAATACAAGACGCCGCGCGCCTTTGCCGGGGCGGACCTGGCCGAACTCGAAGAGGATGTGAAGTCCACGGGGTTCTTCCGCAACAAGGCGAAGAGCATTCAGGGGTTCGCGCGGGCGATTGTGGAACAGTTCGGCGGCAAGGTGCCGCGCGACCTCGACGCGCTGGTGAAACTGCCCGGCGTGGGCCGCAAGACGGCGAACGTGATTTTAGGCACGGCCTACGGCATTGCTTCGGGCGTGGTGGTGGACACGCACGTGGCGCGGCTGTCGCAGCGGCTGGGGCTGACGACCGCCGAAGATCCGGTGAAGATCGAGCAGGATCTGATGGCGCTGCTGCCGGAAGGCGAATGGATTCAGTTCAGCCACGCGATGATCTGGCACGGACGGAAGATCTGCGCGGCGCGCAAGCCGCTTTGTGAAGAATGCCCGATGGCGAGCTGCTGCCCAAAGATTGGTATTATTGCCCGGTAAATCCTTGAGGATTTCATGAAAATTCTGGCGTTAGAAAAAGAGTTGCCCGGCTACACCGCCGCTGATTTTCAAACGCACCTGCGCGGCGAAGCGCTGCGCGTGTGGGAACTCTATCAGCAAGGTGTCGTACGCGAGATCTATTTCGCCCCCGGCAGTAGCGCGCGTGCCGTGCTGATGCTGGAGGCCGTGGATGAGACCGCCGCCTGTGAAGCGCTCGCCACGCTGCCGCTGGTGGCGGCGGGACTGATTCAATTTGACCTGCTGCCGCTCGTGCCGTATCCCGGCTGGGGACGGCTGTTCGCGGAGTAACACGGACAAAAGCAAAAAGCGAACAACAAACAGCGCCCCGGTCATCGGACCGGGCGCTGGTTTTTCTGAACGACGATATTGTACTGGTATCAAATGGGCGGGTCGCGCGGGAGACGGAGTAGTGAAGCGGAGAAATTCGTGCCGCTGACCCGCCCCGACCAGAGCGGAACCGTTCCATTTCCCTACTGAAGCAGGGGAAGGCCCGAAGGATCAGTCAGCGCGTGGTGCGGGGGGACTCGTCGGTGTGGCCGTCGTCGTAGCGGCCGACGAGGGTCGCCATCGAGCCGTCGGTGGCGGGGACGAACTCCACGCGGAAGTAGTGGATGTCGGCCAGCGCGAAACGGTGCGGGCCGATGGGAATCAGTCGGCGGCGCGGGCCGTTCTGGCGCTGGTAGTAGAGCGTGTCGCCCTCCAGCGTCACTGTCCGCGGACCGTAGCTGCCGGTATAGCGCGCGAGTTCCTCGCGGGACAGCACCGGTGGATGCAGCCGGGCTTCAAGGCCGCCGATTGCCCACTCCACCGCCGCCACGCGTTGCGGGCGGGTGAGCTGCGGGCGGATCTTCTGCAACGCGGCGAGATGCGCCACGTCGAGGGCGTCGGTGGACGGGCAGGGCATATCGGGAATCACGCCCACGCCTTCCCAGTCGGTGCCGGTGACGGCGTTGATGGGGCGGGAGATGGGAATGTTGACCAGGACATTCCAGTCGCGGAGGAAGAATTCCGCGACTGGATGCGCGCCGCCGCCGGTGGTGTCGCCGACGATCACGCCGCGCTTCAGGTATTTCAGATTGTAGGAAAATTCCTCGGCGCCGGAAAACGTGTAACGGCTCGTCAGCACGTAGACGGGCACCTTGTCGAGGCGCGGGCCGGGGACATAGGCTTACGTCCACTCCTGCTCGAGATCGCTGGAGTCGCGGGTGGCGAAGCTGTTGAGCTTGACGGGGTGATCGAAAAGATAACTGGTGAGGAGCTGGATCATCGACGGTTCGCCGCCGCCGTTCTCGCGCAGGTCGAAGATCAGCGCGTCGGCATGGGAGAGGAAATTCATGGCGGCGACGGCGGTGGCCCCGGCTTCCTCGGCGGGATAAAACATGTTCAATTTCATGTAGCCGACATTGCCGGGCAGAATGCGGAGCTGTTCAAAGGCCCCGTTCTGGTACCTGTCCAGATGGCGGCGCCGGTCGAAGGCCGTGGAGTCTCCGATTGCAAGTCTTGCCGCGACTTCCGGCGGCAGCGTTTGCACGCCAAGGTGGCCGTCATGTGCGATGGCTGTCAGGTCTTCCTCGAGCCGCTGGGTAAACGCCGGCAGCGTGGTCAGCGAATCGTAAACGCCCTTTTTAAGCTGCGTGCGGATGCGGTCGGCGGCCTTGCGGCCCGTGGCGGGAATGACATAGCGGTGATCCAGCAGCCGGGCCACTGTATCGACAATGGCGGCTTTCGCCTCGCGCGACGCAGGCGGCGGCGCTCCCAATGGCTGCGCGAGAGCCACGATCGCCAGCACCAGCAGCGCGCCGAACACCCGGATTAAACTTAACATTTTCATTCCTTAACGATTAGAAACAAAAAACGCCCTCACGGAAATGGGAGGGCGCAAAGCGGAGGAATGTTGCAGGCGTTGGGCGCGTGCGGAGGCTACTTACATCGCGGCGGCCTTAAAGGCCACCACGGCGATCTATTCCGTTGCGGGAAGCGCGCGGGGCAAGAGCACTCAGCTTGGCGGTGGTCCTGCTACTACTAGCCAATCCGCTCCTGCGGATTGGATTCGCCTACGGTTGGCAATTCCACCGCAAATCCGGCACGCGGGAGCGTGCCGGCTAGTATTTCATGTGGCACACGCTGCCTACGCCGGTTGCGGCGATATCTGGCGGGATTTGTGGCCGCTTTTGCTCGTCAGGGCGTAGGAGAGGGCCTCGATTTCGATCACCATGTTTTCGTTGCGTACGAAGACGCCATTGGGGACGAGGATCGTCACCGGGGCGAAGTTCAGAATCGCACGCACGCCGGCCTGCACGAGGCGGTCGACGACGCGCTGCGCGCCCGCGCCGGGCACGGCCACGACGGCGATCTTGATCTTCTCGCGGCGCACCGCTTCCTCGCAGGTCTCGAAATCCTGGATTTCGAGGTCGGCGATTTTCGTGCCAAACTTGGAGGGGTCGGCATCGAGGATCAGTTTGAAGATGAAGCCCTGGTCCTGAAACTGGCGGAAGTGGATGAGGGCCGTGCCGATGTTACCCGCGCCCACGAGGCAGACGTTCCACGTGCGGTGGAGGCCGAGGATCTGGCTGATGTTGCGGTGCAGGTCGACCACGTTGTAGCCGAGGCCGCGGCGGCCAAAGGCGCCGAAGAACGACAGATCCTTGCGCACCTGCGCGGCGGTGAGGCCGTTGAGGCGGGCGATTTCCTCACTCGAGATCGTGGTCTTGTCTGCGCTGATCGCGGTTTGCAGCGTGCGGTAGTACTTCGAGAGCCGCTTGACGGTGGCGTCGGAAATTTTCGGTCCCTCGATTGGGGGGAGCGTCATATGACGAGACATGCGGGCCGTCTCCTGTCTATTACCGTTTTTGTGGGCGGAACGGGGCGAGGCGCTTACATCGCGCCGCGGCCGCGGATCACTTCAATCACCGTGCGCAGCAGGATGCGCACGTCAAACCAGAGGCTCCAGTTCTCGACGTAGTACAAATCGTATTCGGTGCGTTCCTCGATGGTGCTGTCGCTGCCGCGCAAGCCGCAGACCTGCGCCCAGCCGGTAAGCCCGGACTTGACGCGGTGGCGGTCGAGATACTGCGGAATGTGGCGCGAGAATTCCTCGACGAAGTAGGGCCGTTCCGGGCGCGGGCCCACCAGCGACATGTCGCCATGAAATACGCTCCAGAACTGCGGCAACTCGTCCAGCGACCAGCGGCGCAGAAAGCGGCCGACGCGCGTCACGCGCGGGTCGCCGCGCTTGGCCCACACCGGGCCGGACTTCGTTTCGGAGTCGGTGCGCATCGTGCGGAATTTGATGAGGTCGAACTCGCGGCCGTCCATCCCCACGCGCGACTGCTTGTAGAAAATCGGCTTGCCGCTGTCGAGGTAAACCAGCGCGGCCAGCAGTCCGTAGAGCCAGGAAAAGCAGAGCAGAAAGAGACCTGAGAAGCCGAAGTCCATGATCCGCTTGACGACGTAACGCCAGCCGGCCATCGGCAGCGTTTTGACCCGCAGAATCGGCCGCCCGCCGACCTCGGTGACGCGCACGCGCGAACGCGTGATTTCGATCCCCGCCGGGCAATAGAGCAGCTCCACGGTGAGGCCCTCGGCGGCTTTCATGACCTCGGTCATGCGGTCCTCCTCATCGGGCGGCGGAGCCATGACAATGAGGTCGAGGTCATGTTCGAAGACGATGCTTTTCAGGGCTTCGACTGCTCCCAGCGAAAGTTTGCCTTCGACCGGCGGTTTGCCCAGCGCGCCGATCAGTTTGAAGCCTTGGCTGCGGCCGCGTTCAAAATCAAACCAGAGCTTGGCGGCGATCTCGCCCGCGCCCCACATCGCCACACGCTGCACGCCGATGCCGCGCTTGAAGAGCGCGATCTGCACGCGCTGGAAGATCGTGCGGGCCACGATCAGGGCGGGGATCATCGTCATCAGCGTCAGCAGAAACACCAGCCGCGAATAGGTGAATTCGCGGTAGAAGAAGATCAGCGCGAGGATCACGCCCATCGCCAGCAGCGAACCGCGCAGGATGCGGCCCACTTCCTGTTCCAGCGGCGCGCGCAACCGTGTGGCGTAACTGCGGTAGGACCAGGAGACGATGACGTAGATGATTCCGAGCACGATGCCGAACGCGAGGTAACTGGCGATGTTGGGCCGCCAGTGGTAGGGCACGAGATCGGGCAGCGGCCAGTAGAAACGGGCGTAGAAGGCCAGCAGCGCGGCGGCGGTGACGGCGGCGGTCTCGATCACGGCGGCCGTCATCGGCAGCCAGAACGACACGGCCAGACTGCGCTCGCTCGAGCGGTGCTCGCGGGGTTTCTGTTTTTTTGTGTTCAAGATGACTTCGGTCACAGGCGGCGGATCACGGAAAATAAAACACGGTTAGAGGCGGTCGATGTAACGGCGGCGATACCAGCGCGCAACGAATAAGGATACGATCCAGACAATTGCCGCCAGGCCCAGAAACATCAGCCACTGGGCGGGAGACCAGGTGGTGGGTAAAAACAGGGAGGTCATGCTAAACAGCCGGCGGTTTCAAGCGGCGGGCAAGGAAAGGATAAAAACGTATTTTCATCGTTCATCCTTCCGCCTTCATCCTTACCGCTTACTGTCCCGCTTCCACAGTTCCGGCGTCTTCTCCGGCGATCAGCTCGGCTTCTTCGTCCTCATTGACGATCTTGGCCACGTCGCTGACGCGGTCACCGCCGTCGAGCTTGATCAGGCGCACGCCCTGCGTGACGCGGCCCATTTCGCGGATCTTTTCAACGCTTTGACGGATCACCACGCCGGCGTTTGTGACGATGATCAAATCGTCCTGATCGGCAATCTCCTTTACCGCCACGAGGGGACCGGTCTTGGGCGTGGTCTTGAGCGCCAGCACGCCGCTGGTGCCGCGCTTGGTGCGGCGGAAGTCGCCGATTGAGCTGCGCTTGCCGTAGCCGAGTTCAGTCACCGTTAGGATCGACGCGTCTTTGTGGACGACGATCATGCCGACGGCCTTCTGCTCGGCCTTGAGCATGACGCCGCGCACGCCGGTGGCGGCCCGGCCCATCGAGCCGCACGTCGCACTCTTCGAAGCGCACCGCCTTGCCTTCGCTGGTGGCAATGAGAATCTCGTTCGTGCCGTCGGTGAGCGCCGCCGCGAGCAGTTCGTCGCCCTCTTCGATATTGAGGGCAATGATGCCCGAGGAGCGCGGGTTGGAATATTCCGAAAGCGCGGTCTTCTTCACCGTGCCATTCTTCGTGGCGAGGAACACATAACGGTTGTCTGAGAATTCGCGCACGGTGAGGAAGGCGCGCACCTTCTCCTCGGCGGAGCGTTCGATAAGGTTGACCAGCGCCTTGCCGCGCGTGCCGCGTCCGAGCTGCGGGATTTGGTAGACCTTCAGCCAGTAGCAGCGGCCTTTGTCGGTGAAGAACAGAATGTAATCGTGGGTGGAGGCCACAAAGAGGGTTTCGATCCAGTCCTCTTCGCGCGTACTGGCTCCCTGGCTGCCGCGTCCGCCGCGGCCCTGCTTGCGGAAACCCGACACGGGGAAGCGCTTGATGTAGCCGCCGTGGCTGATCGTCACCACCATGTCTTCCTGCGCGATCAGGTCTTCGATGGCCACTTCGCCGGTGTCGTCCACGACCAGCGTGCGGCGGTCATCGCCGTACTTGTCACGGACGGCGCACAGCTCCTTCTTGACCAGCAGCATCCGCTTTTCGCGCGATTCCACCAGCTCCAGCAATTCGCCGATGCGCTTCTTGAGTTCGCGGATCTCGTCGATCAGCTTCTGCCGTTCGAGGCCCGTCAGGCGCGAGAGGCGCATTTCGAGAATCGCCTTGGCCTGAATTTCGCTGAGGTTAAAGGCCGCGCGCAATTCGGCGTTGGCGACCTCCACCGAGCTGGCATTACGGATGATCTCGATCACTTCGTCGATGTTGTCGACGGCGATCTGCAAACCTTCCAGGATGTGCATCCGGTCCTGCGCCTGCTTCAGCTCGAACTGGCTGCGGCGGTAGACCACGGTGTGACGGTGCTCGATGTAGTATTCGAGCATCTGCTTGAGGTCGAGAATCCGCGGCTGGCCGTTGACGAGGGCGAGCATGATGATGCCGAAGGTTTCCTGCATCGGCGTGTGCTTGAAGAGCTGCGACAGCACCACGTCGGGCACCGCGTCCTTCTTCAGCTCCAGCACCAGCCGCATGCCGTCGCGGTCGGACTCGTCGCGAATGTCGGCGATGCCCTCGATCTTCTTGTCGTTGACCTGCGATGACGATGGATTCGATCAGGCGCGTCTTGTTGACCTGATAGGGAATCTCGCTGACCACGATCCGCATCCGCCCGCCGGCCTTCGGCGGCTCTTCGACGTTGGCCTTGGCGCGCACCGTCAGCCGGCCGCGGCCCGTGACGTAGGCGTCGCGGATGCCCTGCCGGCCGTAGATGATGCCGCCGGTGGGAAAGTCGGGCGCGGTGATGTGTTGCATGAGCTGCGGCACGCGCGATGTCGGAATTGTCGATGACGGCGATGCAGGCGTTGATCACCTCGCGCAGATTGTGCGGCGGGATGCGCGTGGCCATGCCGACGGCGATGCCGTCGGAGCCGTTGACGAGCAGATTGGGGAATCGCCGACGGCAGCACGTTGGGGATCGTCAGCGTCTCGTCGTAGTTGGGCGCGAAATCGACGGTGTCCTTGTCGATGTCGCGCCAGCATTTCCTCGGCGAGGCGGCTCATGCGCGCCTCGGTGTAACGCATCGCGGCGGCGCCGTCGCCGTCCACGCTGCCGAAGTTGCCCTGGCCGTCCACCAGCGGGTAGCGCAGGCTGAAGTCCTGCTCCATGCGCACCATCGTGTCGTAGATCGCGGCGTCGCCGTGGGGGTGATACTTGCCCATGACGTCGCCGACGATGCGCGCGCACTTCTTGAAGGGCCGCCCGGCGCCGAGGCCGAGTTCCATCATGCCGTAAAGAATGCGGCGATGGACGGGTTTCAGGCCGTCGCGCACGTCGGGCAGAGCGCGGGAGACGATCACCGACATCGAGTAGTTGATGTACGACGTCTTCATCTCGTCTTCCACGTTCACCAGCAGGACCCGCTCCTTGCCGTTGCCGTTGGAACCGAGCGGCAAATTCAGCGATTCATCAGTCTTCTTGGACATATCGTCAGCGTCTTCCATGAAAGTTTATGGTCAGGGAGCCGGACAATTCCGTGCTCCGAAATGCTGTGCTCAATCCAGCCGGGTCCGTGCCGCTTCGGCACGAGACCGCGTTTATCGTCCGCCATGCCCATGACTCTTTCCGGCGAGGCTCGGGCATTACCTCTCGGTGCCACCTTCATCGGGCGGAATCAATGGCTCAAGCCGCCGGATGAGGTTTGGGACGAGTTCCGTGGCGATTTCCCAGACTTTGTCCCAATCAACGGCTTCATAACCATGAAACACCCGATGCCGCATATTGATAATCTGTATCCACGGAATCGCGGCGTGGCGTTGACGAAACTCGTGGCTGATATGACTCGCGGCCTCGCCAATATTTCCGATCTGTAGAACGACAGAGTCCTTCTTTTCATCGTTGGCGTCAAATTCCGCGCGCGTTATATCGGAAACGGAGCGGATCACACGCCGTGCAGCCATGAGCATGTATAGCAGGTAACCGTGGTCACGGTGCATAAAATACCCT
The DNA here is from genome assembly GCA_963735175.1 of uncultured bacterium. Lineage (GTDB taxonomy): Bacteria > Electryoneota > RPQS01 > RPQS01 > RPQS01 > CAVTJX01. Next base: position 35,233 of record CAVTJX010000008.1, read on the forward strand.
CGATGACCGCAAGATGCTTTTGCGCACGATGTAATTTTCGTTGGCCTCGACCAACCGGCGCTCTACCAGATCCACATCGCGCTGGAAGATGGCCTTCAGCTCATCTTCCATTTCCAGCCATGGACCAAGACGCCACGACACTCCGGATGCAAAAGTCACCATCACGTCCACGTCGCTGTCGGGGCGGAAGTCGTCGGTCAGCACCGAGCCGAAGAGCGCGAACTCGACGATCTTCCACTTTTCGCAAAAGATCTTGATTTTGTCGGGATCAATGGGGATGCGGGGTTCCATGCGGAGCCTTACTTGGATTCGAGCGGGAGCTTTGTCTGCCCCACCCAGTGTGTGGCTGAATCCGTTTGCTGGCGCAAGAGCAGATTCGAGTTGCGCGGCGTGATGCTGCACGTGGCGCAGGCCGTAGAGCAGCAATTCAAATTCGCTGAGGTCACGCGTTTGGGCTTGGCGGTGGAACTGCTCCGCCGTCAGCGCGGCGAGTTTTGCGTGGCAACGCTCGCGGCCGTATTCCAGATACGTCAGCAACTCGGCCTTTGTATACACGCGCGGCGGCAGCACACCGGCAGGGTCTAATTCTTCGAGGCCGAAGGGCGCGGGTGGCGCAAAATTCTCCGGCGCATCGGTAACGTAGTAATCCAGCCAGAATAGCGTGTGCGAGGCCAGATACCAGAACTCGTGCCAGTCCACGCGTTCGCCCCAGACAGAAGCGGGGCAGGCGGTGATGGCGTTTTCCAGCATCTCGATGGCCGCGCCGAACTGCCGCCAGAGCGCGTCTTTGAGTTCGGGTTCAACAGCCATGTGTCACTCCGCAATCGTCACGCGGCCAGTCTTCAGGCAGAAGCGGATGTAGTCCACGTTGGGCGGCTCGAGCCCGGCTTCGCGCATCAGCGCCAGAATCTGCGCGCGGTGATGCGCACCGTGGGTGTGGATCTGCGTCAGCACGTCGGTGATCAGAAACGTGTAATTCTTCTTGCCGTCGAGGCCGCGATAGGTCACGCGCTGTTCGGCGAACGGCTCGGCTACGGCGGCGATGTAGCGCGGCCAGCGGGCGGCGAACTCGTCGTTCTTGCGCCGCGCACTCGGCCAGCGACAGCGCCGGCCAGAAATCGTAGCGCGGCGAGGGATTCGGCCGACCAAGCCGAATTTCCCAGAAGCGGTGCGTGGCCATGAGGTGCGCGCACAGCGCCAGCGCACGCGGCGGCACGGCGGGCGCCGCCTGCAAAGCCGTCAACAGTTCGTCATTGGCCCAGTGGTCGTGGGCAAACAAGAGGCGGAAATAGTCGCGCATGAATGAACAGTCCTCTTTTCACACGGCCAGCGGTTTGCGCTTGGGCCGCTCGGGATAGTCGCGGTAGAGCGCGGTGGTGAGGCTGCGGATGGCCGCGACCAGACGCCGGTGGCTTTCCGCCGCGTCATCCTCCGCGCTTTCGATGTACGCAAAGGCCTGCTGCATCTGGGCGAGCGTGGTGAATTCGACGGTGATATGAAAGCGGCCCAGCTCGGGCGGGGCGATCACGAACTGCTTGCGCGCAATGTTGTAACCCTCGCACAGCTCGCGCGCGTGCAGTCCCGCCAGGAATTCTTGCGCGTCGGCCGCGAAGTCCCGGTCCTTCACCCCCGCCTGCAAATTGCACCAGATGTGGAAGTGATTCATGAAGAAAATTAGAAATCGGAAATTAGAAACGAAAAATGAAAGAAAAGACGCACGACTATGGTTCTGGCCTTTCTAATTTCTCATTTCTACTTTTTCATTTTTATCAGAGCGCAGCAATGGTCACGATACCGTGGCCGGTGCCGAGGGCGTCTTGCGCACTGGACCAGGGATACGCATCGGCGACGTTCCACCAGTCCGGCGCGCACCGGTTCGCCGTGGAGGGCGTCGATTTCGGCCGCGGCGGCATCGATATCGGGCACGGCCACAGTGTCGCAGCGCAAGCGCCACAGCGTCAGCCCCGGATATTCGGGCAGGCGCAGCTTGCGCGTGGTGAAGCGCTGGAAGCCCTGCGTCAGCTTGCGCACCAGCGGTCCCGAACCGTTCTGCCGCAGCAGCGCGCGGAAATAGTCGGGCATCAGCACGTAGCCGAGGCATTCGAGGTCGAGCTTGGCGCGATGGTATTCGAAGGATTCCAGCAGGAACCGGCATTCCGGTTCGTGGACGAACCACGTGCCGCGCACGGCGGCCGTGAGGGTGATCGCGTGCAGATTGCTTGTCGCCGGTCGCAATTCATGGGAAGGGAGCATCGGGTCCATTTCGGGGGTTATTTCCGGCCCTGTTGCTCAGCTTTGCGGGCGAGCTTTTCCGCTTTTTTCGCGTTCTTCAGGGCCGCGCGTTCCGCCTTCATGGCCTTGACCCGCTGCTGCTGCGCCTTCTGTTCGATCTGCAGTTGCTTCAGGTCTTTCTCGTTCTGCTTCAGCCCGGCGCGCAGCTCTTTGGCTTGCTTTTGCAGGTCACTCTGCCGTTTTTCGAGGGTCTTGCCCTCGTCCTGCAGATCGCTCTCGCGCTTGTCCAGATTCGCTTCGCGTTCCTGCAGCGCATCAGCCGCGCTTTGGCTCTGCGGCGGCATCACTTTCTCCTGCGCATAGGCCGCGCCGTTCAGATGAACGACGGCGTTTTCAAACCGTGGATTGGCCGCCCCCGCGAGCAGGACCAGCAGGGATAAGAGTAAGAATCGGTTCATGATTGGACCCTTGGATAAGAGAGTGACTATCTTCGGTCAAGCGTCAGGCTTACCACCCTCTGCGTTCCCGTAGCCGCGTGATGTGCGTGACGTGGTGCGGGCCGTGCCAGGCGTAGAGGTGCAGCAGCCAGTCGAGGGTGCGCGGGCCGTTGTGCTGCGGGTGGCGAAAGGTGCGCTGGAAATCCGCCGGTTTGAGTTCGTGCAGCAGGAACACCCACCGCGCGTGGATCGCGTCGAGCAGCGCCAGCGACGGCTCCGGCGGCGCGGTGCGCGCGTCGGAAAGCTCGGCCCAGGCGGCCTCGTCATAGGTCTTCACCAGCGGCGCGTCCTCGGTCAGCGCCAGGCGGAAGCGCACATAGGCATTCAAGTGGCTGTCGGGCACGTGATGCACCACCTGCCGCACGGTCCAGCCGCCCTCGCGGTAGGGCGTGTCGAGCTGCACATCGGTCAGCTTCGCCACGGCCTGCCGCAGCCGCGCGGGGGTTTCGGCAATGATCGCGATGTCCTGCCGCCGCTGCTCAGCGGTCAGCGCGCCGTCCCATTGAAACTTGCCGAGGGGAAAGCGCAATGCATCCACGCCGGGCTCACTCATCGTTCCTTCTTTCCTGCGTCCAGCAGTTCAATGGTCTTTTCGAGACGGCGCAGGCGCGTGGCTTCCTGCTTCGCGCCTTCGATATGCGTCACATACTCGCGCTGGTGGGAATAGGACAGCTTTTCAAAGACCGCCTTGGCCGCCTTGTGCTTGTTCAGCAGCTTCTGCAAGTCCTCCGGGACCTCGACGGTGCGCTCGGCGGTGTCGCGCTCGATGACCACGCGCACGGTGTCGCCCTCGCCCTTGCCGATCTTCTCGCGGATCGCCTTCAGCACGCCGATCATGGGGCCGTTGCCCATGTTCATGATCGAGCCGCGATACGGTTCGCCGTCGAAGGTCGCCTTGACCGGCACTCGTCCTTTGGTGCCGTAAACTTTTTCCACGTCAAAGGGAATGCACACATACATCCCGCCGCCGCCGGCGTTTTCGATGACGGCCTCAAACCGCTGCGGTTTTGCGGTGGTTGTCTTCGCGGGGGCTTTTTGGGCAGGCACGGGAGCTTCCTTGATTTTCAAACCGCGCTTGGCGATTTCGGCGGCAATGGCGGGCGGCAAATCCTTGCGGCAGCCGCAGGCGGCGAGATGCGCGATGTGCCATTCCACGCGCTGCTCCAGCGTCGCGTTCTTCGGCATCACATGCGCGAGGTGCCAGGATTTGTTGATCATGTGCGGGAGGTGTGTGGAGGTTTGTTGGCGGGCGGGTTGCGGAAGACCTTAACCCACCCCTACAAAAGAGGTCATCGTTCGCGCTGGGAGGCCCACCAGCTTAGACTTTCGTCATAGCGGTAGTGGGTTTGCATGTGGCCGCCGTCGAATTCGCGGTGCTCGACGGCGATGCCCGCCGCGCGCAGGCGCTGGACGAGGATCCGCGCGCCCCACTGCAATTTGAATTCGTCGCGCAGCCCGCACTCGATGTAGATGCCGCGCAGCGAGCGCAGCGCCGTTTGGATCTTCGGGCCGTTCGGCCAGGCGCACCGGGTCGTGGGCCAGCCAGCGCGCCCAGACGTCGGCGCGCAGTTCGGCGGTCTCCAGGTCAAACGGGCAGATCGAAGCCCCACGGGCTTTCGGGATTGGGCGAATAGCACGAGGCCATCGCCACCACATTCAACGCGGCGATGAAAGTTTTTTGGCGGCGGCCCCGGCTGGCCAATCATCCGCAGAAACTCCGGCACGCCGCCCGCCCGCTGAATCTCTTCCACCGCCGTGGCAAAATCCGGCAGCAGCGAATAGTCGAAATAGCAGTCGCCCGAATGCACGATCAGCCAGCCGAACAGATCGGGATGCCGCGCGGCCAGCACGAACGCGCCGTAGCCGCCCGAGGACTTGCCCGCAATCACCGTCTGCTGCGGCGACAGTCCCGCGCGAAACGTGGTTGCTGCGCCCAGGGCAGCAGTTCGCCCGTCAGATGGTCCTCGTAATCGCCGGTGGCCGAGCTGTTCAGATACTGCGAGCCGCCGTAGCGCGTGAAGGGATCGGGAAAGAGTGCCACGCAGGGCGGAATCTGGCGCTCGGCAATCAGCCGTTCGAGGCGCTCGGGCATGGTCTCGCCCCACGGCATCCAGTTGAGATGCGACCGGCTCGAACCCGTGAAACCCGCGAGGATCACCAGCAGCGGCCACTCGCGGGCGCTGTCATAACCTTCCGGCAGATAGACCGGAATCTTGCGCACCGCCGGATCGCCGAGGGGATTGCCCTCCAGGCAGCGGCTGTGAAAGGGCTCGATGTGCAGTTGGCCGCGGAGGATCATTTCAGCAGCAGCAGTTTGCGCGTCAGCGCGCCTTCAGCCGCGTCGAGCCGCAAGAAGTAGAGACCGCTGGCATAGTTAGCGGCGTTCCACGACAGCGTGTGGGTGCCGGCCTCCGCGTGCGCGTTCACCAGCTCCGCCGTCAGCCGTCCCGTCAGATCGTAGACCCGCAGCCGCACGTTGCCCGCGCGCGCCAGATCGTAGCGGATGGCAAAGATGGCGTTGGCGGGATTGGGCCAGACTTCGAGCGCCTGCGCTTGCGGCAGCAACGCGCGACCCGGCTCCGCCGCGGCGTCGACGTCGGCGCGGCAGAAAATCTCCATCGTGCCGCTGTGCCGCGTGACGAGCTGCACCGTGCCGGCGGCAATTCCGTCACCGCCCGCGCTCAAGAGAATATGCAGTGGCACCGACTGGCCGGGTTCGAGCGCCAGCGCGTCCGTCTCCAGTGGCATGAACGGCGCCGCACCCGATATCGCCAGCACCGAATCCGCCACCGAGCCGGTGTTGCGCACAAAAACCGTCTGCGTATCGAGCGCGCCGGGAGCAACGACGCCGAAATCCAGCGTATCGGGATCGCCGAAGATCACCGCGCCCGCCGCCGTGCCGGGCAGGAAGACGCGCGCCCGCCACACGCCGCCGCGATAATCTTCAAAGACACCGGCGGCAATCACGTCCACGTAAGCATTGTTCACGCGCGTGGCGGCAAGTTTCATCATCTCCGCCGTCGCCTCGCTCTCCACGCTCCAACTTGCCCCGCCGTCCGTCGTCGCCCAGATCCGGCCCTGGCTGAGCGCACGCAACCCGCCCGCGGCAAATGCCAGTGCCGGGGAAAGCCGCAGCACGGCGCGCACCGGCAGATCGCTCTCCAGCGACCGGCCACTCCAACCGCGGCCGCCGTTGTTCGTGAAGTGTACCCAGCCGCGGCGCGCCGGGGTGGTGACGCCACCGCCCACCATGCCGTGCGTGGAATCGCAAAAGCTGACCGCCTCGTTTGATTGCGCGTCGGCGGCGGGCGTGATATGCCACAACCGTCCCCGGTCGCGGCTGATCCAGTGATGCAAGCCGACTGCGATGATAAACGGCCCCGCGCTGGTCACGCCTTTTACCCAGGTCTCGCCCGGCGTGATACTGTCGACGCGTCCGCTGTGCGGAAACGCCTTGACCGGACTCAGCTCCTGCCAGTACATGCCCTGGTTGAGCGAATCGTTGCGGTAGAGTTCGCCGTCCAGACCCGAGATGGCTACAGCCATGCTTGAATCGGGAATCACGAGGCTCGTGAGCCACGAGGACGCGCCGAGTTGCTGCTGCGGATAGAGCCAGTGATAGGCTCCCGAATACTGAATCAGCCAGACCGCGCCGGTATCATGCTCCGCGTTGAACGCGCTGATGTAAAGCGAATCGTTGCGCAGCGAATCGCGCGGCGTAGGCCACGCCGCGAGATCGCTGATGTAACTGGGGGAGCGCACCACAGCGAAACCCGACGCGTGCGGCTGCGGCGGTGGAAAGCGGTCGAGGTTCTGCCAGGTGCGGCCGCCATCGGTGGTCTGAAACACCGTGTGCAGCGTCGCCAGGTAGCCGCGTCCCGAGTGTGTAAAGGCGAGTCCCACCGGGACCGCGTTCAGATAGTTCTGCCAGTTGGCATACGTCGTATCGACGTCGTATAGCCGCTGCTGGAACTCCCACGGCGCGGCCTGCGACGGCAACGCCGCCGCCAACAGCAGAATCAGAATCGGTATGAACCCTGTGTACCGCATCGATGCTCCCAAGCAGGATCGCACGATTATCGGCTGGTCTTACCGCACCAGCAACAGCTTCTGCGTCTTCGTAAACGCCCCCGCCGTCAGATGCGCGAAATAAATCCCCGACGGCAACTCGCCTGCGTCCAACGCCAGCTCCTGTCGCCCCGCTTGATATTGCCGTTCCGCCAGCGTCCGCACCGCGCGCCCCGTCAGATCGAAGAGCACCAGTTCAACCTTCGCCGCCGCTGGCAATTCAAAGACGATGTTCGTGGTGGCGTTGAAGGGATTGGGGTAGGCCGTCAGCGTGAAGCCCCGCGGCTGCAGCGCAGGAGGCTCGACGACGGGCAGAACAGCATCCGGCCCCGTACGCACGATCCAGGTGTCCGTCGCGCCCGTCGCCAGCAGCGCGTAGCCGTGGTCGTCCAGCGCTTCCAGAGCGATGGCCTGCGCCCAGCCCGCTTGGACATAACTGCGTGTCCACCGTTGGATTCTGGCCGCATCGTAGGCAATGAGAACGAGGGTGCCGTTGACCGCGGAGAGCATCGCGTAGCCGCCCGCCGGAGCGGGACAAAAATCCGCCGCAACGTCAGTAGTGGGAGAGTGCGTCCACTGGATATCTCCGCTGCTGCTCAGGCGCCGGACCCAACTCGCGTTGCTTGCCGAACCAACAACAAGCAGCCGCCATCATCCACGGGGGCAACTTTTTGCAAGCAGAACGAATCCACGGACAAGTACGTGTTCGATTCGCCATGCGTCCACAGACTGCTGTCCAGACCCATTTTCAGAATATGCCAGGAATAGTAGTATCGCCAAGTCCAGGGATAATTGTAGTCCGGCCTACTAGCATAATATGTGCCAGCGAGCCAATAGTGATGGTCGTCAAGGGGTTCCAGCGCGGGACGGGAAATCTCATTAATAAGACCCCATCCGTTCAGCCCCGCCGTCCATTCCGAAGCCAAGGCGTCCCCTGCGGCGCTCAGTTGAAACCACCCCGTGTAGACATAGACATCGTTCTCGTTGCCTGTACCCCACGGGTCGACGGTATCTGCCCGGGCGGTGAGATAGAAACTGCCGTCGCCCAGTTCCAGCACGAGGAGACCGCGAGAACTGTTGCGAATGGTGAAGCGGCGCGTCCACAGCGTATCGCCCGCCGCGTTCAAACGCACAATGAAGGTCAGGGTGCGATTCGTCGCCGTCGCAACCTCGCCCACGGCAATGTAGCCACCGTCGCGCGTTACCCGCACATCATTCAGGGTGTCATCCCCGCTCTCGCCGAGGGTCGTTTCCCACTCCGTGTTGCCCACGCTATCAAGCTTCAGCACAAAACCGTCGCGGTCACCCGTAGCGGGCTGGGTTTGCCCGCAGAGCACAAAGCCGCCGTCGGCCGTGGGCTTCATGGCGGTGGCCACACGGCCGGGGATCGTCCGCGTCCAGAGCGTATCGGGCATCGGCTGCGCAGAGGCAGTCAGGGTGAGGCCCAGAAGCAGAATGCAAAGCCGCAGATGCATGGCCGCCTCCACAGGTGAATGTTCACTGCCGAGTTTCAGCCGGTTGAAATCGAGAGGGATCCTTCCGCCGCGGACGGCGTCAGGATGACAGCCGGACGGGCTTCAGGATGACCGGCAGGAGCCGGTCACTTCCACGCGCGGGCGCTGCCCGAGAGCGCATAGCGGCGCGTCGGGGGAACGTAGGTCGCGCGCAGGTACACAAACACGCAGCAGGCCAGCGCGGCCGTGTTCTCGAGGATCTTGTCGAGACCCACTTTCTGGGCCAGCGCCGCGCCCACCGCGCCGGCGCCGAAACAGCCGCAGTCGATGTTCAATCCGCGCGCCATGGCCTGGCCGATGAGCACAATGAACAGCAGCAGCAGTCCGCCACAGACCGCCGCCCCCGCTTTTTTCCAGCGCGGTTGTAGCAGGGCCATGGCCGCCACCAGTTCCAGCGCCGGCATAACGATGGCCACGGCGTAAATGTAGTCCTGCCCCACGATGGGAAAGGCCACGCGATAGTTGGTAATAGCCTTGGCAAAGCTGACCGGGTCTAAAAGTTTGGGGATGCCGGCCAGCAAAAACATCGCCGCCACGGCCAGCCGCGCCGCCCAGTCGAGGGCCAGCAGAAGGTTTCGACGAAGCACAGAGTTCATTGGGAAAAAGATAACCTTTTTTTTTCACAAAGTCAACGAAGAAGTCTTCACAATTTCAGGATGTTAGAACGAAATTTTCACCGCCTTCCGGGCCTCGCAACGGGTGTTTTTCACAAGCTTACGGCGGGGGAAAACAAAACAAGGCACGATGCTTCGTGCCTTGTTGATCTTGCCTGTGGAATGCTCGTCACAGCGGTGTCTCGCGACGCGACCGGAATGAGCCGGTCAGGTGACTGTGTTCACGGAAGATACGGGAACTACTGGGCGGTTTCAGTAAATTCCGTTTCAGTTGACCACTCCGCCCAGCCGCCGGTATACACCGCCACCCGCGTCCAGCCGTGCCCCAGCATGTATTCCGACAGGTCGTGCGATAGATGGCAGTCGCCGCCATCGCAGTAGAGCACCACCAGATCCGTCTTCGGAATCGCGTTCAGCGTATCCAGATACTCGCCCAACTTTTCAAAGGGTATGTTGGTCGCGCCGGTGATATGCCCCTCATTGTAGAGCTTGGGTTCGCGGGCGTCAACAAAGTGGACATTGGCCTTCTTCTGCTTGGAATATAGCCCAATGGCCGTCGCTAACGTCACATCATAGGGTTTGTCAGACGGCGGAAAGGCTTCCGCGGCGGTCACCATCGCCGCTTCACCAAAGGCGACCGGCGGCTGAATCAACGCGATGGGTTTGGGAAAGCCCCAGAAGGGAACGGTCTGCTTCTGCACCACCCGCGCCCCCAGTCCCAAAAGGACCGACAGCGCCACCATCACCAGCAATTGCTTCGTCAACGTCATGCCAATATCCTGTCTTTATTTCATACTGGATTCATCGCCGCGTCTTCTCTTCTACTCCAGGGACGGCTCGCGCGGTTCCGTGGCGGCAATCAGGTGGACCTTCGCTGCGGAGGTACTCAAAGGCCTCGTCGGGATTGTCGCAAATCTTAAAGAGATCAAGATCTTCCGGGGAAATCACGCCCCAGTCCACCATTTTGTCGAAGTTCAGGACCTCCTCCCAGTAGCGGGAGCCATAGAGGACAATGGGCAGCCGCTTGCGGACTTTGCGGGTCTGGATGAGGGTCATCATCTCAAACAGCTCGTCCATCGTCCCGAAGCCGCCGGGGAAGACAATCAGCGCTCGCGCCAGATACATAAACCAGTACTTGCGCATGAAGAAGTAGTGGAACTCGAAGGTCAGCCGCGGGATCGAGGTAGCGGTTGTTGCCCTGCTCGTGCGGCAGGCTGATGGACAGCCCCACCGTCCGCCCACCGGCCTCGGCCGCGCCGCGGTTGGCCGCTTCCATGATCCCCGGCCCGCCGCCCGAACAGATGATGTGCCGGTCGCGCATGTCGGGCAGCGCCTGGAAATACTTGGTCAGGTTGTACGAGAGCTGGGACGCGTCGGCATAGTAGCGGCTCAGCCGTTCCATGCCGGAAATCCGGTTGCGGATCCGCACCTGTTCGGCGGGCGTGGCCTGTTCGATCTGCGCCCGCGCCAGCTTCATTTCCGAATCCAGTTCTTCGGGCGAACGCGCTCGCGCCGAGCCGAACATCACGATCGTCCCCCGCACCTTGTACTGCCGCAGCCGCGCCTGCGGCTCGAGGTACTCGGCCAGCAGGCGGATCGTGCGCGCGTGCGGGCTGTGCAAAAACTCGTGGTTGTTATACGCCTTGGGCAGAAAGCCCGGCAGCCCCTCGGGCCGGTCTTCGGCGCTCGACGGCATCCCGCCGTGATTGTTGGTATCCTGCGGTGGTTCGGCCAAAACGGTCTCTCCTGATTAATTCGCGGTCTCGCGCGGGCGATTACTTCACCATCATCAGCTTACGAATCTGGACACTTTTCCCCGCCTCCATCCGTGCAAAATAGATGCCGATGTTGAACCGCTCTCGATATTTTTAGCTACTTCCGGCGGGCTTCCGCCCGCCTCTGCCTATTCACCGTAGGCATCAATCGTCGTGGATTCGCCATCACCAAAATATTCCGGCGCACTGGACCACCGATAGGCCTCCGGAGTCTCGCTTAAGCCAGCTTTCACCGGATTCGAGTGGATATATCTCGTCTTCAAAATCAGGTGTCGCTCTTCAGTGATCGTTTCCGACCAATAGCTTTCGCCCCAGATTCCACCCGTGGCGATCTGTCGCGCCGTGAACGACTTGAAGCGCCGCATGATCTCCGGCAGAGTGTGCGGCTCCAGCGGCTTGATAATCAGATGAACGTGATTCGGCATGATCACGTAGGCATACAGATATCATTTCGCCGTTGCGGCGGAAGTATTGGAGAGTCTCATGGACCATTTGCGCATGAGCCGGTTCGGCGAAGCAATGCAGGTCCGCACGTAAATGCGCGGTGACGAAGAAGGTCAGGCCCGGACAGGATCGATTTTGCGGTGGCCGGAAATTCTCCATGGGCAATCCTCCCGAGGCGGGCAGGAGCCCGCCGGAAGTAATCAAGATGCGCCCCTAAATCTGGATCCCGAACTTCCCGAGTTGCTCTTTCATGAAGGCGTAGGGGATCACTTTTTCCTGCGCGTGCGCGCCGGGAGGGACCTGGCCTTTGAGGATCGCCAGCGCGATGGCGGCGGCGGGGAAGGCTGTCGTCTGGCCCATCGCCGAAAGGCCGCGCGCGTCGTTCTGCTTCACCGCGAGTTCGATCTTCTCCTCGCGTCCGCCGTCGCCCTTGGCGCTCACGCGCAGCAGGATAATATCGGGCGCGTGCTTGGGCAGCACGTCCTCCAAAACGCAGGTCAGCATCTGCCGCGGCGAAACGTCGGCGCTCTCAACGCGGTATTTCTTCGTCGCGGTCAGGCCGGTGTCGCGCAGCAGGAGCAGTGCGTCATAATGGCCGGGGTAGCGGATGGTCTTGTAGTCGAGCTGTTTCACCCTGCCCGCCATCGTGCGTGTCGTCGTCGAACGTGCCTCCGGACGTTACAAACGCTTCAAATGTGCCGAGGCCGGGAAATTCCAACGTTTCGAGACCCGACGGCGACGGCACCAATACTTCCTTGCCATCGTGCAGCTCGCGCGCGTCTTCAAAATACTCGTTTAAGAGGCCATGGATTGAGAAGAACTGCGCGTACTTCAGCGGCCCTTCCGGTTTCTGCGGCAGTCCACCCACGCGCAGATGCACTTCATCGCAGGTCTTGAAGCGGCCCGCCAGTTCCCAGGCGAGAATGCTGACGAGGCCCGGCGCGAGGCCGGTGTCGGGAATAAACGTGATCTGCTTGCGGCGCGCGTCGTCGTCCATGCTGAGGATCATGTCGGTGACCAGCGGATTGCCGCCGAGGTCGACCATCGACACCCGGCTGCGGCGCGCCGCGCGGGCCACGTGCGGATTCAGAAAATACGGCACGCAGGAAACACACACGCGCGTGTTTTCGAGCGCGGCGCCGAGACCGAGTTCGCTGCCGACGTCCACGGTCACTGTCTCCACGCGCTCGCTGGCCAGCCAGTTGGCGGCGTCGGCGAGGACGTTCGCGTCGCTGTCGGCGAGGCGCACGTGATAGGGACCGTCGGGATGATGCACAAAGAAGTAAGCGGCAACGCGGCCCATCAGCCCCGCGCCGAGAATCACAACGTCCGGATTAGGCATGGGAAGAAAACCCTGAAACACTGAAACGCGGAAACACTGTAAAAAGTAGGCGCTGAAAACTGAAAAGCCGAAACACTGAAATGCGGAATCCGGGTTGGCCGCCTCTGCTTTCAGCGTTTCAGCATTTCCACGTTTCAGCGTTTCCCTCAGATGCGAATGTCGAACTTGGCGAGCTGCTCCTTCATCCAGGCAAACGGGATCACCTTTTCCTGCGGATGCGCGCCGGGGGCCACCTTGCCGAGGTAAATCGCCAGCGCCACGGCGGCGGCGGGGAAACCCGTCACCTGTTCCATCGCCGAGAGCCCCGTCTTCTCGTCCTGCTTCACCACCAATTCGATTTTTTCCTCGCGGCTCTGGTCGCCGCGGGCGCTGACGCGGAACAGCACCATGTCGGGCACCTGCTTGGGCAGTTTGGCCTCCAGCACGCGCACCAGCATCTGCCGCGGGCTGACGTCGCAGCCGTTGAATTTGTACGGCTGGCTTTCGGAAAGGCCGAGGTCGCGCAGATACTGCAGCGCCTCGATGTGGCCCGGATAGCGGATCGTCTTGTAACTGAGGCGGCGAAGCCGGCCTTCCAGTGTCCGCGGCAGCGTCGAGGTGCCGCCCGAGGTGACGAACGCCTCGAAGCGGCCATAGCCCGGAAATTCCACCGTTTCGAGATCGGACAGACTGGGCACCGTGGCGACATGGCCGTCGCGGATCTCGCGCGCGTCTTCGAAATACTCGTTGACGAGCCCGTGGATCGAGAAGAACTGCGTATACTTCAGCGGCCCCACCGGCTGCTGCGGCAGCCCGCCCGCGCGGATGTTGAGTTCCTCGCAGCGCTGAAAGCGGCCGACGAGTTCCCACGCGATAATGTTGAGCAGTCCCGGCGAGAAACCGGTGTCGGGAATGAGGCAAATGCCGCGCGTCTTGGCGTCCTCGTCCAGCGCCAACACTTCGTCGGTGACCTCGAGGCGCATCCCCAGATCCACGTAGGAGACGCCGATGGTGAGACAGGCCTTGACGATCTGGCGGTTGAGGAAGTAGGGCACGCAGGAGACGCAGACCTTGACGCCTTCGAGCGCGTTCAACAGACCGTCGGAGCGCCGGACGTCGAGATGCATCGTGCCGATATTGCCGTCGCCGGCGAGCGCCTTTTCGGCGCTGTCGAGCACGGATTCATCGCGGTCGGCCAGCATCACGCGATAGGGACCGTCGGGATGGTGGAGAAAAAAATGCGCCACGGCGCGGCCCATAAAGCCGGCGCCCACGATGAGAATGGAAGGTTTGTCCATGGAAGGTGCTCTTTCTGCCGGCACGTAATCAGACCGGCGTCTGGGTTTCCCGGATTATTCGTCAGGATTCGATGGCTTCAAAACGGGATTGAGGTCCGCGGGAACAACCAGACCCACGGGCTCCTGCAATTCGAGCAGCCGCCAGGTGAGCAGATGGCCGTTCACCGCGGGATGTGCGAGCACCAGCCGTTCGGCTTCGGCGCGGTTCTTCGTCTTCAGCAGCCACATGCCGCCGATGGAGGTCGGGTAGCCGCCGCTGAACAGCAGTTGCCCGGCTTGCATCATCTCGCGCAGGTGTTCCCCAAGCTGTGGCTGGAGGGCTGTGAAGAGCCCCTTGCGCGCGCCCGGCACGGGCTGGAAATGGACTTGAAAATAATAGGGCCCGTAATGGGGCTTCTCGGCTTCCATCGGGGCGCGGCCCCGGCCGGGACGGGCCGCTGACGCGCGGCGGCGGGGTAGAGCGGATTTCTTGCGGGGTTCCGCGTCGGATTCCATAGGCCTGCGATTCGGTTAAGACGTGGGGAAATATCTCTCTTGAAAGGGCTGTGTTTCTGCGCCGCGACATTTTATTGCGCTACTAGCCAACCCGCTCCCGCGGGTTGGATTCACCATTGCTGGTTTTCGCGCGCCCCGCAGCCAGCACGCGGGAGCGTGCTGGCTAGTAGCGAGGATCGACCGGCGGGAACAAATTATAGATCGAAGATCACGTGCGTTCGGCGACAGTCTTCAGCTTTTCGAGGAAATAGCCGCCCCAGGAATTGCGTTCGCGGGCGCAGAGGTCCTCGCTGGGAAAGCCGGTGGCGGTGAGTGTCAATACCGACTGGTTCTCGTGGGCGTCGATGCTGAATTCCACGCGCGTCAGGAAACTGCCTTCGTCCGGTTCTTCGGGATTCAAGAGCTGCGGCATCGTGTAGGCGAAGGCATAGGGCGGCGACAGCAGCACGATTTCACCCTCGCTCAGGCGGCCGTCGGCGTCACGCTTGCGCAGCGTGCCCGCGAGGCGCAGGTCGTTGTGGACCCACGCGCAGGAATCCCACTGCCGGATGAGTTGCGGCTCGGTAATCGCGGCGAAGACCCGTTGCGGCGGCGCGGCAACGACGGTTTTCAGTTCAAAGGAATGCATAAAACGTATCCGGAAGCATGTGCATTAAAATCGGTACGTCACGTTCGCATCAGGCGAGAATGATGCGCTCGCTGTCTTCTACTGTAAAGCGCACGGGCGTGCCGCCGTAGGCGTCGCCGTCGAGTTGCACATAGGTGGCGGGCTCGGCTTCCACGGTGATTTCGGCGGCCCGGCCGATAGTCGCGCCGGGCACCGCGGCCAGCGTTTCAAACAGCATCCCCACCGCGAACTTGCCAAGGTCCCACTTGGACTTGCCGCTGAGAATCGCATAGGCCAGTTCGGGCCGGTGCGGATCGGAATTGCGCAGCACGCGGAACGGCCCGCCGTAATACGCGCCGCGACCCACGATGATGCCCAGCACGTCTTCCGGCCCCGGTTCGCCGTCGATGGTGACGCGGAAGCGCGGCGCGTTGTAGGCAAAGTAACTGGGCAGGAATTCCAGCATGTAGGCTCCCTGGGAGAGGAGCTTCTTCATCGGCACGCCGGTGCGGTGCACGACCATCGCGTCAAAGCCCACACTGCCGACGCTGGCGAAGGGGCGGTCATTGCACAGCCCCAGCCGCACCCGCTGCGTGAGGCCCGATTCCAGCAGTTCCAGCCATTTTTCGGGCGTGCGTGGAATGTGCCAGTTGAGGGCGAAGAGGTTGATCGAGCCGCCGGGGAAATAGGCAATATGCACATGCGCGGGCAGGCGGGCGATGGTGCCGTAGAGCGTGCCGTCGCCGCCGATGATGATGACCGCTTTCAGTTTTTCGATCAGCGCCTGGCGTTCGCTGACAGGCTGTTGCTCGAGATGCTCGGTGCTCATCGCTTTGTAGCCGCGCTGCCGCAGCAGGGCGACCAACCGCCGGGCGCGGGCCTTGGTGACCGCGTTCCCCGAGAGCGGATTAAAGATGACCAGCGTCTGTTCCACCGCGAAGGGATGTGACATCGCGGCCTCCGGGTCTTCGTCCTGTTGCGGCAGAGTGATCGGCCCGTAGGTCATGAAGGTTCCTCGGAAAGAGAGGTGCTGCTGCGCGTCACGGGTTGCGTTGCTTGCGATTCGCGGATAATACGCATTATTTCCTGCATATGCTGCACGATTCGAAACTTCTCCTCGATCGGCAGTCGCGCGAGCTGCATTCGGCGCTCTTGCTTCCGCCGAAGGATTTCGGTCAGGCCCGGGTTGTCTGGGAGTCTGTCCACGGAATCTCCTGAGCGCATCGCGTCAAATCGAGTTCCATATAGTATGCGCCCGCCACCGGGTTGTAGCGGTAGGGGGGAATTTCCACGAAGCCCTGGGCGCGGTAGAGGGCGACGGCTTTGGGCATAAGATCGGCAATCGTATCCAGCCGCAGCGCCCGGTAGCCGATGATACGCGCGTCGGCAATAATCTGTTCCGAGAGCCGCCGCCCCAGCCCCGTGCCGCGCGCGGCGGGCCGCACATACAGCCGTTTCATCTCGCCGATGCCATCTTCCAGCCGGTGCAGCGCGGCGCAGCCCACGGGTTCACCATCAAGATATGCAACATACAACCGCCCCCACGGCGCCGCATACTCCCCCGGCAAACTTTCAAGTTCCTGCTCAAACCCCTGAAAGCACAAACTAAACCCCAGCGACTCCGCGTACTCTTGAAAGAGGGCGCAGGCGTGTAAGAGGTGTGGGGGTGTGGTAGCTTCGAGAATTGAGGGCATCCTAATCGAGCAAATATTAAAAATCACGGAATCTTTGAAAGATCGGAGTCCAGCAGACGAAGAACGTCCGCAATGCGAATGAGGATCAGGCTGCCGCGCGCTTTCGCTCCGATTTTTGCCAATATATAGTTATACGGCGCGGAGATTCTTCCTACTAAGACATCATTTGGCGGAACTTTAGAAGCAGCATTTAGCACATCTTGAAGTCGCTTTTTTGAACTTTCGCTCTCGTGCGCAAAATAATTTCTAAAAACGACCGCAAGGTCCACCAAATCCTTATCTTCCTTTGTCCATGAAGGGTTAGTAAAGTGAATCGTCGCAAGGTGACGGATTTCCTCTATCAAGTCTTCGGCGCTCTCAACCGTGATATTGCGACCATTTCGATCCTTGAGTGCTCTCGCTTTATCGCGGCTAATTGTTGCAGGCCTGCTGCCGAATTTCAAGTGCTTTGCTGCCTCGTCGCCTTGCTTTCGTCGCACCGACTCTATGATCTGGCGCTCCAGATCTTGATAGAATGGTGTTGGAAAACGCTGGAGAAGGTTAAGAAGCACCTCAGAAAAACAGGATTCAAGCGCCAACCCTGCCTTGATCATCACAGATGCTGCTGCGAAATTCCTTATCTCGACTCGCTCTGGCCTTCCTACGGCGGCACCTTCAATAATCTCCAGAGTGCGCTCGAGCCGGAGTATTTCCTGTATCGTTTCTTTGACTGCTTTCTCGGGGCGGTCGATATGTGTGGGTGGCATGATTTATGTTAACGCTTTAACAATCCAATCAGAATGTCACGCCGAGTCTCGCGCTTGGCTTTCTTGTTGGGACCCTCGATAACGGTTTTGTAATAAGTAAGTGCATCGCCCTTCAGGGAGGATTTCCGCTGAAGCTTTGTGTTGAGGCTCTTCAGAGCCGATACCATCAACGAGTTGGACTTGTGTCGGTCCCCAATCCGTGCTAATGCGGAAAATATTCCATAGAAATCAGCCTTCTTTACAAATCGACTGTCTCCGAGCCCAATGAGTATTTTGTCGATCACGGCGAGGATGCCAAGGAACTTCTTCTTGTGAGAGTTTTGACTTGGAAAAGAATCCTGATAATCTATGTAAAATTGATCTAAGTTCTCTGTACCTTCTTGAACGTCGGCTAAAAGCACAACGATCAACTCGCTTACGAATTCGACATCCTTCATCCGCGCTAAGTCGTCGCGCGAAAACATTTCGTGTTTTTGCCAGAACGGCTCATTTGCAATCTTCTCTGACAATTTAAGAAATTCACCTTCATAGAGAGAGTGTCGAAGTTCCTGTTTATTGAGCTTTGAGACAACCCAGTTTAATCGGGCAAACATCGCCTTGATTTCGTCCTCGCCAAGATTCCGTACTTCCTGTACGGCAAGGCTATAATCCCAAATTGCCTGCTGTAAATCCTCCGGAAGCTCGGAATACCGTTTTCCAACGTGTTCTTTATAAGCAGTGGATACAGGGTACCTTCTCTCGTTGAGCGGTTTTAATTGATACTGATCCTTCATGAAGTGGAGGATGGCGCGGAGACGTTGTTGCCCATCCACAACTTCGTAGACCGTCTTTCGTTTCCCCCCTTGATCTTCTGTCACCAAATTCAAATAGACTTGCGGTATAGGTTGGTCGGTAATGATGCTGTCGATCAGAAAGCACTGCTGAGCCGGAGACCATATTGGGTTCCGTTGATATTTCGGATTCAGCTTCAGCGTCTCTTTGTCATATTCGCTGAGGAACCAGTTTAAACCGTGGTGATTGGGCTGGAGTCGCAAGATGTACTCCTCCGATAGTTGAGTTTTGGACCTAAGCAGACGGGCAAAGCCGGCTACTAACTATTTCTGGAATTCGTTCGTTGTCGATAATTCCCGCCGAGGCAAGTCGTCCGCGCCCTGCCCGAAATCCATCTCAAAAAAACACCAACCCGCCGCGCGGGGTCTAACCAGAGTGAGGACAACGGCACAGGCGAGAACAAGACCCTGCCGAAATCCGCTTCTTCCCCTCATTCCCACATGAACGCATCCCCACCTTCGAGTCTACTCGTTCTCTAAATATCTTTCGGCGGCTTGAATGAACTGCTCTGCGCGGTCCAGATGGATCGCAATATCAGCCGTGGTTGACTCGTATTCGATCAGATAGTCGCAGATGTGGCGCGCGTTCTCCGCGCTCGACAGGAATTTGTGCAATTCCGGCGGCAGCAGGCCCGTGACGATGAACTCCTTGTTGAAGGCGGAGATGAGCGCGGAGTGCTTCTTGAATTTGCGGCCGCGCGCATCGAGCAGCGCCGTAGCCGCATAGAACATCGCATAATAGGCACGTGAGGCGGCAAAATCACTGCTCTCCGCGTTCAGCAGCATTCGCGCGGCGGATAGGCTGCGGCGGGCCTTTTCCAGCCAGCGGGCTTGGTCCCTTGTCACAGGGCAATCCCTTCGCGGCGAACATTGGTGAGCAGTGCCTTGTCGCCCCTGCGATATTCGTCGGTGGAGACGAACATCGGGGAGATGAAGACGCCGTGCTGTTGCGACACCGCGGTGGTGACATCCTCGCTGTGTAAGATTTCCTGATACGGATTAACTTCCCCCCGCAGCACCACCAGCACGTCGATGTCGGAATCCGGCTCGGCGTCGCCGCGGGCCTGGCTGCCGTAGAGCACCAGCCGCTCGAGGCGCTCGCCGTAGAGCGCTTCAAGCTGCGCGCGCAGTTCCGTCAGGATTTGCTGAAGCTGAGGATTCATTCTAATGCCCTGTGTCACGCAAGGGGTGAGGGCACCCTTCGCGGCGTCCGGTTCATCCGCCTCTGTTCCCATGCACGCTTGTGAACGCACCCCCAGTTCACAAACTCTTATCCCCCGTCCCGATCTGCACATCACCTGAACATGCAAACAACATATATTCAATATCCGCAACAATTAATAAACATTTCGCATTTTATTATTGACACTGGCCGTTGAACGTATGTATATTGCCCATCCCCGCCGGCAAACCAGCCGGCGACCGAGTGAGGGCGGTCCGCCACTTAGTACTTTAGCTCTTTGGTCCTTGAGTACTTTCCGCAGCCGTGTCCTTCCTTAGCACCTTGCCTCGCTACTAACCCGACATCGTTGCGAGCCGCCATTTGATCACTGGCGAACAAAGCTCGCGGCATGGTAAGCGGACGTTCCCGTGCGGCCCCCCAACCGGACCCGCGGCATACGAGGCCCCGTGGCTTCACCCCCCACGCCAAAGGAACGCGCCAGACCTCTGAATTTCAGTGTTTCAGCGTTTTCCGAAGGACGGTTGGCTCCTGTCTCCGCCAAGTCTGCGGAGGACCTTGGGCCGATGATATCTCGTGCGCCGGTGCACACGGCGCACGGACTCCATCCCGAGGGGTACCACATAGAAATGCACCCTCAGCCTCCGCCGTACACAATCGTGTAATCCAGCTTGCGGCGCAGCCGCGCGGAAATCCTGGCCATCACCGGGTCCAGCGCCGCGCGCTGGCGAACGGCAGCACCGCGTCCCCCATGCGAGGCGCGCGCGGCGCTCTTTGACAATTGAAATCGGCCGTAGGGGCGGACCTGCGTGTCCGCCCGCGGGAGGGTTGCGGCAGACCTTAACCTCCCCTACGAAGCGATGATCGGCCTCCGCCGTTCATCCTTCATCCTTCCGCCTTCATCCTTCGCGCGTCAAACGTCCAAATTCGTGACGTACTTGGCGTTTTCCTCGATGAACTTGCGGCGGGGTTCCACGGCGTCGCCCATCAGCACGCTGAACATGCGGTCGGCGGCGGCGGCGTCTTCGAGCGTCACCTTCATCATCGTACGCTTGTCGGGATCCATCGTGGTTTCCCAGAGCTGCTCGGGATTCATTTCACCGAGGCCCTTGTAGCGCTGCACGTAGATGTTGGTGTTGCCGCCGAAGTCCTTGATGTGCTTGTCGCGCTCCTGCTCGTCGTAAGCGTAGTGCACCACTTTGCCTTTGGCCACGCGGAACAGCGGCGGCATGGCGATATACATCCGCTCCTGCTCGATCAGCGGCCGCATGTAGCGGTAGAAAAACGTCAGCAGCAGCGTGCGGATGTGCGCGCCGTCGACGTCGGCGTCGGTCATGAGAATGATCTTGCCGTAGCGCACCTTCTTGAGGTCGAAATCTTCCTCGCCGTTGGCGATGCCGACGCCGATGGCGCTGATCAGCGTGCGCAATTCTTCGTTGTCGAGGATCTTGTCGAGGCGGGCCTTTTCGACGTTGAGGATCTTGCCCTTGAGCGGCAGAATCGCCTGGAACTCGCGGTTGCGGCCCTGCTTGGCGCTGCCGCCCGCCGAATCGCCCTCCACGATGTAGAGTTCGCTGCGGTCGGTGTCGTTGGTCGTGCAGTCGGCCAGCTTGCCGGGCAGGTTGCCCGATTCCAGCGCGCTCTTGCGGCGCGTCAGGTCGCGGGCCTTGCGGGCGGCGTCGCGGGCGCGGGCGGCGTTCACCGCCTTTTCGATCACCTGCTTGGCGGCGTGCGGATTTTCTTCGAGGAATTGACCGAGTTTGTCGTTGACGATCTGTTCGACAATACCCTTCACTTCGCTGTTGCCGAGCTTGGTCTTGGTCTGGCCTTCGAACTGCGGTTCGCTGACGCGGATGCTTAAGACGGCGGTCAAGCCCTTCGCGCACGTCGTCGCCGGAGAACTGGAATTTTTCGTTCTTGAAGAGCTTGTTCTTCTCGGCGTAGGAGTTCAGCGTGCGGGTTAACGCGCTTTTGAATCCCACGAGGTGCGTGCCGCCCTCGATGGTGTTGATGTTGTTGACGTAGGTGAGAATGTTCTCGTTGTAGCCGTCGTTGTACTGCATCGCCACTTCCACGGGCACGCCCTCGCGCTCGTAGGAAAAGTAGATCGTGCCCTTGTGGATCGGGTTGCGCGTTTCGTCGAGATACTGCACGAACTCGGCGAGGCCGCCGTCGAACTTGTATTCGACCTTCGTGCCGTCGCGCTTGTCCTCGGCGAGAATCTTCAGGCCCTTGTTGAGGTAGGCCAGTTCGCGCAGCCGTTCGGTGAGCGTGGCAAAGCTGAACTCGGTGTGCTTAAAGATTTCCGAATCGGGCATGAAGGTGATGCTGGTGCCGGTACCGCGGCTGTTGCCGATTTCGGTCACTTTGCCGCGCGGCGCGCCCCGGTCGTAAAACTGCTGGTACTTCTTGCCGTCGCGGCGGATATGCACTTCCAACCATTCTGAGAGCGCGTTGACGACGGAGACGCCGACGCCGTGCAGGCCGCCCGAGACCTTGTAGGAATCGCGTGAAAACTTGCCGCCCGCGTGGAGCATGGTCATGACCACGTCGAGCGAGGAGCGCTTTTCCTGCGGGTGCATTTCCACGGGAATGCCGCGTCCGTTGTCGGACACCGTCACGCTGCCGTTTTCATTGACGACCATACGAATTTCGGTGCAATAACCGGCCATCGCCTCGTCGATGCTGTTGTCGACGACTTCATAGACAAGGTGATGCAAGCCGCGCAGGCCCACGTCGCCGATGTACATGGCGGGTCGCTTGCGCACCGCCTCGAGACCCTTCAAAACCGTAATCGAAGAAGCGTCGTAAGCCGCGCTCTTCTTCGTCTCTTCCGCCGCGAGAATCGAATCTGCCATGAGCATCTATCCAGAGTGAAGTTTGTGAACTAAAAACAAAACAGGTCCGCCAAGCCCGGCCAGATGAACCAGAAAACGAAAAACGCGAAGGCGGCGCTGAGGATCGTCAGCGGCATACCCCAGCGGCCGATCCGCCGTTCGCTGGCGGCGTCGTACCAGAACCAGATCGCGGATCCGGCGGCGAGCAGCGCGATGACCAGCCATTTTACGATGTGCATGAGCGTCGTCCGGGTGAGCGGCCCGCTTGTCTACATTCCCATCCACAGCGGTGCATAACTGCGCAGGCCGTCGCTACCGAATCAGAACCAATTTCTTTGTGGCACTGCGGGCGGCGGTCTCCAGCCGCGCGAAATAAATTCCACTGGCAAGGGCTGCGCCATCAACGAATACCTCGTGCCGCCCGGCGTTGACGACGCCATCTGTCAGCGTGACGACCAGCCGCCCGGTGATGTCGTAAACGGCCAGTCTCACCCATTCAGCGCGCGGCAAATCGAAAGCAAGGTGCGCAGTGGCGTTGAAGGGATTCGGGTAGCACGGGTAGAGCGCGAAGCTCTGGGCCACGGGCCGGGTCGCGGGCGCGGCACTCACATCGAAATAATACGCGCCAATGTCGGCTACGGTCCCGTCGGGATCGTGCGGCAAGGCCGGATCGCCCGCGTCGATGCAGGGCGAGCCTGCCGTCAGATGATAGTCCCCGGCAGCGGTATCGGCAAACTGCGGATCGAGGAAGATGTTGTAGTAGGTATCCGCCGAGTCGCCGTTGGCGTTGGTGGTGATAAGCTGGCTAAAGGCAGGGGGCACATACGACAGAGTATCTTTGAGCGGACCGGCAGCGTTGCCATAAATGGCGCAATATATAACATGGTAACTGGGCTCTGGCGCCGAGCCCAAATATATACCGTACCCATTTCCACCGGCAATAACGCAGTTGTGGATGACCGCAAAGCTGGGGTTGGCGGCCACGACCTGCGCTCGATCCGTATAGGACGGATTGTTTACCATGGTGCAGCGTTGCATGGTGATGTCACCATAGGCATAGACTGCGCTGCCAGATTGTGCTCTGTTTCCGGTAAAGAGGCAATAATCGAGAAATAAACTGCCGCCGGAGTGAAAAATTGCACCTCCCACATTCCAAGCGAAGTTGCCGCGGAAAACACAGCCAACGATTTGCAGATCGAAACTATCGCCGCTGTAAATTCCACCCCCATCAGCAATATTAGGGTAGCCGTTATCCTCGACCAGACAATTTTCGAGATCCATTGCGGTTCCTGTGAAGCAACCGATTCCACCCCCATTACTAACGAATTGACTGTTCTCGACACGCAGTGATGTATGCCACGCCTCAAGGCCGAAATCAACACAATCCCGGATTTCTGTATTCTGAAAATCCGCTGACGTTGAAAAGAGTTTTAATCCATTTTCCGGCGAACGGATAATCTCGCAGTCGCGCAGTGTCACGTTGCCATCTTCGATCGAGAGTCCACTCTGCCAGAACCGGCTGTGTGTGAGTTTTACACACAGGTCGCGCACTCCGCTGTGTGACAGCGTGTTTAAGGTGACCGTATCGTCAATCCGGCAATACACGAGGGTGATACTATCTATGCCAGCCGTGGTGGTCGCGGGAAAATCAGATGGCGGCTGAAGTCCACCCCAGCGTCCCGCATTGCGGCGCGTGAAAAGGATGCTGTCGCCCGCTGTACCTTCTGCGAATAGGCTGCCGCTCAGAATCAGCGGGATACCTGGGCGGAAGTAGAGTTCCGTACCTGGCAACAATGTCAATGAGTGTAACGTGTCGACCTTGAGCGTGTCGATCACATCAAACTGGCCAGGGCCGATGGTGCCTTCCACAAAGCCGGAGAGCGGTGGCATCAGCGTGACGGCGGGTAACGTGGTGGGCGTCACCAGTGCCTGGTCGGGCAGGTCGTAGCTGGCGTAGCCCGCGTAGACGTAGCGCACGCGATAGACGCCCGGCGCGACGTCTGCAGAAAAATGCCCCGCGGGGTCGCTGGTCAACGCCGAATCATTCACGGCCGAAGGCGAGGCGGCGAAGAAGTACACCCACAGCGCGGGCGTCGCCGTTTGATCGCTGAGCACCACCGATCCATCCACCGTCACCGCCTGCGCGGGCAGAGCCAGCGCGCACAGACCAAACAGCAGTCCCAGAATGCAGCCTTTCATGATCCGCCCCTCCCAGGGTTGATTGAACAAGCCCGCCGTTTTCGGCGGCGTGGCCGGAGCGTTCTTCATGAGAGCGCCCGGGCGGCGCGGGTAGCGTGTTCGTTCAGCGGTCGGCAGCCTGTGCGTTATTTCAGCCAGATCTCCTTGACGTAGTCGCCTTCCAGCACTTCGTTGATGCGGGCGAGGAGTTCGGGGCGCAGATAGGTCAGCTCGGTGCGCCAGACGTCGTGCTCGCAGTACACCAGCAGCCGCCCGCGAAAGAGGCCGCCGGGCCGCGTGTGCGCGGCAATTTCCGGACTGACCATCTCGGGCCACAGGAGTTTGATGCGCGCGCCAAGAATGCCCTGCTGCCAGCGCTTGTTCTTAAGCAGCGACGCTAAAATCGCGTCGATGCGGAGGGGTTTTGGGGCGCGTTTCATGAGACGGAATTAAACAGATTAATGTACTGATTTTTTACGACAATAACAATCGTTTGGGGCGCAAAAAAAAGCCGCCGGCAAGAGCTGCTTGAACAAATGTTTATGCCGGTATGCAAGGGATTGATTTTGCTCAAGTCCTCAAATTTTAAATCAACCGCTCGTTACTACGACTGTGCACAATTATGATTACACAAAATTGCAATAAATAGAATTCAATACTTGATATTGGGGGTGTTGGTGTAGGGGCATGATTCTGTAGCTTTCCCGCAAAAGTGAAAATAATTTCTCTCTTAATTGTTTTTATGCGACTTCCAAGCACCTAACCTTTTTCAGATTCTAAACTTAGCTCTTGACAATGCTCTAGTCGGTCCTTATATTTTCTTCTCTCCCTGAGATTGTTTTTCCATTTTGGCCGATCCCTGCCTAAATCAAAATTCTCGAAGACATCTGTTAGTCCTCTTGAACGATAGCATAGTGAGTGGCATAACTTCTGCTACGATCTCAACTTCGGCAGACAGAAAGAGGAAATGATATGTCAGCAGCAGTGCCTTTTGTTACCGAGCCGCGCACACCAAGAGTAACTGATCCTGGGCTACCCCTGATTGCCGCCAAAGCAGCCATAGAATTCGATAAGGCTTCAAAAGGTATTCCAGTTGATTTTCTCGCGGCTAAAAGCCTCTCGCGGTTCCTTGTGACATCTCTTGAAGATCCATCAAGCCCTAAAGTTGAAGTGAAGAACTTTGACATCAGCACTGTAGGAATTGTAGGTCGCGCACTTGATGAAAGGGTCTGGGGGTCGAAAACTACAATAATGGATGTTGTCCATCAAGCGTGGGAAATTGCAAGTCGCATTGACGAGAACGCATCATCGACAAGGTCGAAACCTCAAACTGAAATGGAGCGTCTGAGGGACTTTTGCGTCGCGCTAGGTAACAGCTTAATTGCGTATCGCGAGTCTCTTCGTGAAAATCGGCCCGGCAGTCATTTTTAGGAAATACGAACGATGGATGACTTTGTGCTCAAGTCTATCCGTGCGCAAGTCGATGCCGTCTTTGCAGAGATAAAGAAACTCGAAGGGATGGAATTCCCCTACGAACACTCTCGAGACGCGTTACGCACAATAAATGGCCATTTCGTGGACCGAATGAACTTGCTCTCGGCTTTATTGAGCGAGAACGATCCGAACGAGGGTGCCCTCGGTCTTTTGTGCAATGAAATTCACGCTGGTGTGAGAAATTCGTTGGAGGTTCTTGGCTTCATACTCAGATCAACAAATGTCAGAAATGCTTTTGAGATACACGGCCCCCTTTTGAGACTGGCACAAGCCATCCTCAACGTTGATACTATGAACCGTATGCCAGCAGATTGGAACGTGAGTTGTGTCGCACCAGAAGAAGGATGGGCTTCTTATTTCGTCAGAGTGGATGTATTCCCCTTTTATTGTGAGCTATCGTGATCTTTCAGACTTCGTACTTATTGGCTTACCCGCCACAGAATCTTCAAATCCGCTTCTTATCCCTTTGGCGGGGCATGAACTTGGGCACATCGTATGGGAAGATTTTGATTGTAAAAAACACATTGGACCGCTAGTATCGACCCAAATTGTGGGGGCCGTAAGACAACACTGGGCCGGGTACCCACAACTGTTCGACGGCTATAATCATAGTCTCTCGGATGATGGTGTAATTCTGAATCTTCCCGCCTGTGGGCATGCATGGGATTGGGCGATGATGCAATCGGAAGAGCTGTTTTCCGATTTCATTGGCTTAAGAATTTTTGGGGAAGCTTATCTTCACGCTTTCGCCTACCTCGTTGCTCCCTGGAGAGAAGGTCAAAGGTCGCACGCTTACCCCGGGCATGTGTCACGAGCAAACGCATTGTTAGATGCAGCCAAACAGTATGGTCTTTCTGTTTCAGATTCATTTGTCGAAAAGTTCAAAGATCTAAAAGAGCCTGATCATCCTTATACAAAGCAACTTATGTCCTTGACCGATGAAGCTCGGCAAGAAGTGCATGGCAAGCTCTGTGAAATAGCTGATCTAATCATGACTGCCGCACAGATAACGAAGCGTTCAGAAAACGATGTAAAAAAATGCAAACGTGTTTTTCGATTTATGGCCCCGGCTCAGCATACTGGAGGATTATCAAATATTTTAAATGCAGCATGGGATGCAATGCTGGCTGAAAAGTACTTTCATGACTCCGCGTACGATAAAGAGGAAAAAAGGGCATCATACCTCAAAGAAATTGTTTTGAAGAGCATCGAAGTCTATCAGTTCGAGATAGAATTAGAGGAAGCTCGATTATCCAAGGCAAAAGTGGCTCATGATTCTTAGTGGCGAACACCTTGCAAAGCGTCTAGAGCGTTCTTGTCCTTATAAGCGCGATCCCTTGATTATTGCGCCGCAACCAAACTTGGTCGATCTTCGAACTCAGGGAGCGGCTTCGGTGGACTTGCGTCTTGGCTGTTGGTTCCTCGTTCTGAAACAGCCCCGTTCGCAATGCTACGACATTAAAGATACGAAAAATATCCCTAGTGAGTCCGCACTCTCGAAGATGCATTATGTGCGATTTGGAGAATCCTTCATTTTACATCCACGGAGCTTTGTGCTCGGCAGTACTCTGGAATGGGTGCGTTTACCGAAGGACATTGCGGGCTACGTCACGTCTCGATCATCATGGGGACGTCGAGGACTTATCATAGCAACTGCAACTGGAGTACATCCACATTTCACAGGTTGCCTTACCCTAGAGCTGTTCAATTCAGGTGAAATTCCCGTTGCTCTTTATCCTGGTGTAGCAATCTGTCAATTTTTCATGCATCAAGTGCATGAGCCGTCGAAAGGATGTAACTGGTGGTGTTCAAGCGGGACGACGAAAGCCTCATCTTAGTCAGATCAAGCTAGACCCTGTGGAGGAAGTGTTGCTTGGGGTCAACCGTCCGCACAAGAGCTAATCTGCGATCTAGCACGAAGTCTACTAATTAGCCCTCTGTATCACAGCATTCCTCTAATAGATATGTAAAAGAGCGGGCGCCGCACGCCCGCTCTCTTTTTATCCTGCCATACTCTCTCGTTCCCGAACGAGTCCCGGCGCCGTCAGTTCAGGCGGACCGGCATGATGAGCATCAGCAGGTCTTCATTTTCTTCCTGTTCCGTGGGCTTGACGATGCCCGCCGAGGTGGGCGAGCCCAGTTCAAAGCGGACGTCGCTGGTATCAACCTGTTTCAGCACGTCGAGCACGTAGCCGGCGTTGTAGCCGATATCCATCGGTTCGCCGGTGTAATTGCACGGCAGCGTTTCCTGGCCCTCGTTGCCTTGTTCCACGTCTTCCACGCGGATTTCGATCTGGTCGGTACGGAGCTTGAGGCGGATCTGGCGCGAGATCTCGTTGGAAACGATGGACGCGCGCTGCACGGCGGCCTGCAACTGGTCGAGGTCAACGGTGAGCAGATTCTTGTTTTCGGAGGGGATCACCGCTTCGTAGTTCGGGTAACGGCCCTCAATCAGCTTGGTGGTCAGCGTCGTTCGTCCCACGCGGAAGCCGAGTTGGCTTGTCCCGAAGAGAATTTCCACGTCGCCGTCGCGTTCGCTCATGCGGGCCACGGTGTTGATCGCCTTGGCGGGGACGATGCACTCGCGGACTTCGCCGGTGTAGCCTTCCTGCTTGAGGCTCATTTTCACCAGGCGATGGCCGTCGGTGGAAACCATGCGGATTTCGCCGGGAGCGATGCGCAGATAGACACCGGTGAGTTGCGGACGCAGTTCGTCGCGTGAAACCGCAAATAACGTCTTCTTAATCAACCGGTTCAGCTTGGCGCTGGCCATCACCAGACTTGCGCCTTGTTCGAGCGTCGGAATCTTGGGATAATTCTGCACGCTCTCAGCCGAAAGATCATACTTTTTATCGTCGGCTTCGAGTTTAATGCGGCCGCTTTCGCCCGCCTCGACGGTGACCATCACATCCGGGAAGACGCGGATTTCGTCGAGGAACTTGCGGGCCGGCAGCAGCGTGCGGCCGTCCTTGACGCCTTTGACCTCAAGCTGCGTTTCGAGCGACACTTCGAGGTCCGTCGCGGTGATAGTCAACAGATTACCCGAAAGCTGCGTCAGGAAGTGCGTGAGCACCGGCATCGGGCTTTTGGTCGGCACTACCGCCGCCAGCGGTTGCAGGCCGACGAGCAGGCTGCTCTGCGAGGCGGAAAATTTCATCGAAGCCTCATACTAATGTATGTTCGGAGAGAATGAAAGAAACTCGTAAGAATAATAGTCCCGGTGGATGTGTGAACAAACAAGGCTAAACTCATCGCTTTTAGCGCTCTGAGAGCAAAGCTCCGAGTGGGAGACCGCGGAAATTTGCGTCTGTTGTCCGCTCTTCGCCACTCTCTCCCTGGGATGTCGTCAATGCCCGCGGTGGTGGATAAGAGTGTACACGTTGGCAAGCGGGGCGGATATCCACGGTTGTCTACCGTAATCCACCGTGCGGAGTGGATTGGGAGAGTTTCTGCTGCAGCACGCGCAACGTTTCGACGACGTGCGAATCATTGGCCGCGCGCCGTTCCTGAATCGTATCGCGCGCGTGAATCACGGTGGAATGATCGCGGCCGCCGAACAATTCGCCGATGGCTTTAAGCGACAGTGACGTCATTTCCGTGAGCAGTGTCATCGCGATCATGCGCACGAAGACGATCTCTTTTTTACGTGTCTTGCCGCGCAGCGCGTCAGGTCGACATGTGAAAGTGTTCGGACACCGCCTGGATGATCCGCTCGGAACCGGGACGCTGGGCGGCGAGTCCGCTGCGGGCCCGCAATACGTCGCGGGCGAGGTCCAGCGATGGCGGGATCCGCATGAGTTGGCAACGGGCGACCATGGTCACATAGGCACCTTCCAGCTCGCGCACATTAGAGGTGACGCTCGAAGAGAGAAACGACGCGACCTCCGCCGGCAACGGGAAAGCGGTCGCTTTCGGCGCGATTCATGAGAATCGCCATCCGCATTTCATAATCGGGCGGGTCGATGTTCGTCACGAGGCCCGAATCGAAGCGCGAGATCAGCCGTTGGTCGAATCCCGCCAGTTCGGCCACCGGGCGGTCGGAGGTCAGGACGATCCGCTTGCCGTTCTGATAGAGCGAGTTAAACGAATGGAAGAACTCGATTTGCGTCCGTTCTTTGGCGGCAAAGAACTGGATGTCATCCACCAGTAATAAATCCACCTCGCGATAGCGCTGCGAAAAGTCGGTGGTGTGCCGCGTCTGGACCGACTGGATGAAAGTCCTGGGTGAAGCGTTCACTGGAGACATAGAGCACGCGGCTGGCCTTGAACCGGGCGAGCACGCGATTACCGATGGCCTGCAATAAATGTGTCTTGCCGAGCCCGGTGCCGCCGTAAATCAGTAGTGGGTTCCAGGGGCAGCGGTGGATGACGTCGGCCACGGCCATGCAGGCGGCGCGGGCGAAGGAGTTGGAATCGCCCTCGATGAAATTTTCGAAGTGATAGCGGGAATTCAAATGCGACTCGAAGGCCGGATCGGCAGACGACACCGGCGCCGGATCGGCGACGCGCGGCAACGGCGGAGCCGAGTGCTCGGTTTTTTTGGCCACGACGTGCAACTTGACACGAATCTCCTCGCCGCGCAGTTCGCGCAGCGCGAGTTCGAGGGTGCGGACGTAGTGGCTTTCAATCCATTCGCGGTGAAACTGGCTGGGAACCGCGAGCATGAGCGCATTATTTTCAAGACGCTGTGGAGTCAGGGGCTGGATCCACGTGGCAAAGCTTTGCTCGGGAATCTGGCTCTTGAAATTCAGTAATAGCTCACTCCACAGTTCGCTGGCGGCGGAAAGATCTAATGACGGCATAGAGGGGTGGGAGGTACGGGCTTGGGTCAACGGCCGAAGGTCGGCATGACCAATAACAAGGTGCGAGTCACCGTTTACCGCAGCCATAGGGCACGGCGGGGGAAGGACGCGAGATATAAGCAGCCGTAGATGCATGAGGCAAAGCGTCAAACTTTGCCTCGTATAATTCGGACCACGCCGCAGAATTTCGGTAACGCCCCGCGTTCTGGCAACCTGCGAATCGTTCGCGGCTCGCGCCAGCGCGGGGTTCTCGGGCAGACGCTACAATATAACACGTTCTGCCCGATTGTCAACTCATTAACTCCTCATTTGCAGAGAACTTACAGGCTTTACAAGATTGTAATTTTTAGCTCTGTCGATCCTCGCGAGCAAAGAGGCGAGAGGCGAGGCGAGTTCGGGCCAGACTCAAGTTTTGAATTGGGAGGAAAGTGGGCGAGCAGATTCAGTTGGGGATAAACGAGGCGTTTTTAGCCAGAACTCGCCCTGAAATGTTATATACAATTACAATATAAAAAGCCATTTAAATGTATAAACATCGGTCATCACGGGCCAGCATGGAGTAAACGCAGATGCCGGAACAGATTCTCCGAGGCCAGCACGTTGACAAATAGATTAATAATAATAGATAAGAAGGTAATGCTCCACAAACAGGGCTCCGGACGGTCAATCCTGGCCTCCGGCGTAGAGCATCGCAATTACAGCCATGGCTGAAATGTAGGCGGAACAAAATTACGCGCAAACGGTTGGAGAGGCGGAGCTTTCGCCGCGGATTTTGAGCCGTGCGGAATAATGACTATTTTAGAGCCGGATTCCGGCAATCAACCTTTGGCTTACATTTCAGGAGCAGAATGACCCTCACGACGCGCGAACAAGGCCCCGTGACCATCCTCGAGCTGGGCGGAAAAATCATGGAGGAGGCGGACACGTCGGAACTGCTGCGGACGGTCAAGCAGTTGATGCTGGCCCAGCGAAACCTGATCGTAATGGACTTCGAGGCCGTCGACTGGATCAACAGCACCGGCCTGGGGATCCTGATTGCATCTTACAATTTGCTGCGCGAAGTGGGGGGCAAGCTCGTATTGACCGGCCTGAACCGCACGGTCCAGCAAGTGATGACGATGAGCAAACTCAATTTGGTTTTCGATATCCAGGCCAATGCCGTGGACGCGGCGCGGCAACTGGCGCAGCGTGCGACGCTGCATCCGGACGCCTGACCCGCTGGTTATCGCGCGGCTCCGCCGCAAGCTGGAGTATCGCTGCTGCCACGGAATCCGAAAATTTCGGCTACTAGCCAACCCGCTCCTGCGGGTCGGATTGGCCGGGATGATCCGACGCCGTTTCAAATCCAGCACGCGGGAGCGTGCTGGCTAGTAACAAGGGATTGAACAGGGGGAGGAGAGAAAAGAGTTGCGCGGTGTGTCTCATTTTCTTATATTTACGTTTCCCCATCCGATCGGCCGGTCCACCAGGATACCGCCTCGGTGGATCTGTTTGACCGCTATATCTATACTGTGATTGGATAAAGCCGCATGAAACGCACGTACCAACCGTCCCGCCGCAAGCGCGCCAACACGCATGGTTTTCGCTCCCGCATGGCTACTAAGGCCGGGCGGGATGTCCTCAAGCGCCGTCGCGCCAAGGGCCGCAAGCGTCTCACCGTCTCGGATGAGCGACACTAAGTTTCCGCGCTCCGAGCGGCTTTCCGGTCGCAGGGCACTGGAGCGGATCAAAAAAGAAGGTCGGCGGCGGGCTCTGCCCGAGCTGGTCCTTTTTTTTTACCCGCTCAGGAGCGCCGCCAAGTGGCTTTTGCCGCCACGAAGCGCGTGGGCAATTCCGTGTGCCGCCACCGTGCGATTCGTAAGCTCAGGGAATTCTATCGCTTAAACAAAGCGGCCTTTCCCGAGGGAGCACAAATACTGATTCTGCTGCGGGCTCCTGTGGCGGACTGGCCAGGGCTGGAGGCGCGGCTGACGAGGCTGCTAAGCGAATTGCCGCAGGATAACAACCTGGGCAGCGGGCTCCGCCCCGCCGCTCCCGGTGTTGGAAAGGATAGCAACGGGACGGAGCCCGTTGCCTAAGCGGTTAATGACGATGCGCTTTCTTTCCTTTATCCTGTTACGATTAATCGATATGTACGCCGTGGTGCTGGGGCCGCATCTCGGTGGGCGGTGCCGCTTTGAGCCGTCGTGCTCCGTGTACGCCAAGGAAGCGATTCGGATTCATGGCCCCGCCCGCGGCACAAAACTCGCCGTTGTCCCGTCTACTGAAATGTGGACCGTGGCACAAGGGTGGAATCGATCCCGTGCCCGCAGCAACGAGGAACGATGAACGATGAACTTCGCGACGTGATGCCCTAGCCTCTTCCCCAGTTCCTGCCTTTGTGATGTTGCCCTTTCCGTTTACCGATAGAGAACACCCCCCGCATGTTTGATCGCCGCACAATCCTGGCCCTGGTGGTCGTGGGAATCATCTTCCTGCTGATGCCGAGATACCTCGAATGGGTTGGTCCGAAAAAGCCGCCCGTTACCGAATCGACCCCGCCCACGGCTGCCGCTCCCGCCGACACCACACCCCGCGCCACCGTTCCCGACACTGCCCGCACGGCGATTGCCAAAACCGAAACCGTGCCGCGCGACAGCGCGCGCCGTTGCGGCGGCGGCGGATTCCGTTACCGTGCAGCCGGATTACGTGACGATTGAGACGCCGTTGTTCCTCCTGACCGTGGGTTCCAACGGGCGTGTCAGCGGTTACGGCCTGAAGCAGTATCATCTCGCGAGTGGCGGTCCGGTCCTGCTGACAGACTTACAACCGGGCCGCGTGATCGGCACGCCGGATTTCGACTTCGGCGGCTACAACTTGCACTCGCTGGAAAAAACGCACTTTGCCGCCAGCAAGACGCGGATCGATCTCCAGAGTGGCCAGGATTCGGTCGTCTTTATCCGCACGGGGGCAAACGGCGAGCGGATCGAGTTGACCTATGCGGTGAATGCCGACAAGTACGGCTTTGATCTCGTGCTGCGCACGGAGGGCCTGAAAGTTCCCGAAAACGGCGAATTTCAGGTCCGCTGGCTGGGTGGCGTGCCGCATACCGAACCCGATCCAACGCGCGACCTGCAATATGCCGGGGCCTATGCCCGCGTGGGCGACGATGTGGAAAAAATTGCGGTCGCGAGCGACCCGCGCAAGGAGTTCACAGCCACCGGCCAGACGTTCTTTGTGGCCGTCCGCTCGAAGTACTTCATGGCCGCCCTGATTCCGGCAACCCCCGCCGCCGGCGCGGATCTGCTCGGCCTCAATCCCGCCCCCAAGTCGAAGACCGCTGCGCACTACTATGATTTGACGCTGCGTGAGGCGTGGAAGGGCAACGCCACCGGCCGCTGGAGTGTCTACTGGGGTCCGATCAAGCACGGCAATCTCGAAGCCTTTAACGTGGGCCTCGAAGGCACCATGAACTGGGGCTGGCCGATCATCCGGCCCATCAGCAAGCTGGTGTTATGGGCACTCGAGGCCCTGGGCCGGGTGATTCCCAACTACGGCCTGGTGATCATCATCTTCAGCGTGCTGGTGAAGGTGATCCTTTGGCCGCTGACGCGCAAGTCGCAGGTCTCGATGAAGAAGATGGCGGCGCTGCAGCCGGAGATCAAGGATATCCGCGAGCTGCACGCCAAGAATCCGCAGGCGATGAACGCCGCGATTATGAAACTCTACAAGGACCGCGGGGTGAATCCGGCCTCGGGCTGCCTGCCGATCCTGCTGCAGATGCCGGTGCTCTATTCGCTGTTCATCATCTTCAGCACGACGATCGAATTCCGCCAGGCGCCGTTCATGCTGCTGGATCACGGACCTCAGCATGCCCGACTGGATTGTGCAATTAGGGTTCACGATTCCGCTCTATGGCGCGCACGTCGCCGTGTTGCCGATCGTCATGGGCATCACCCAGTTCTTCATGTCGAAGAAGACGGTGACCGACCCGAACCAGAAGATGATGCTCTACGTGATGCCCGTCTTCATGCTGATGATCTTCAATTCCATGCCCTCGGGCCTGACGCTCTATTACACGCTCTTCAACGTCCTCGCCATCGTCGAGCAGAACCTGATCAAGATCCCCGACTTCACCCCCAGCGTGCAGGTGATGGACGAGCCGAAGAAGAAGGCGAAGAAGGGATGAGGGATGAGGGCGGAGGGATGAGGGTCGGATAAGATCGCCGCGCGGAGATTCCGCTCTCCGCGCGCGCTGCTGCGCATTACTAGCCGGTACGCTCCTGCGTACCGGATTCGAACACCAAGGGTATGCCCCATTGCGATCCAACCCGCAGGAGCGGGTTGGCTAGAGCACATCTCAAAAACAGTTGACAGTTAGCACGCGGTCTCTTATCTTGGGAGCCTTTCTTTTCACGGAGGTTCGGAAGATGGACTTGACCGACGAGCAGTGGGCGGTGATTGCCCCGTTAGTGGTTGAGAAGCCTCGCGTTAAGCGGGGGAAGGTCGATGGTCGCGGACGACCGCGCGTGGCGGCTCGCGAGGTCTGGAACGGCATCTTGTGGATCTTGCGGACGGGAGCGCCTTGGCATGACCTGCCCGACCGCTATCCGCCGTACCAAACGTGTCACCGGCGTTATCAGGAGTACAGCCGTGCCGGCACGTTCAAGAAGGTGTTGCAAGCCTTGGCACGCGATCTCCGCGAGCGCGGAGACTTGGATCTTTCCGAGACCTTCATCGACGGAACCTTTGCTCCGGCGAAAAAAGGGGGCGCCAAGTGGGACCTACCCGTCGGGGCAAAGGTACGAAGATCATGGCAATTGCAGACCGCGCTGGTTTTCCTCTCGCCATCTGCACAGAAAGCGCTCGGCCCAATGAAGTGACGCTGGTCGAACAAACGCTGGAGTCACGCTTCGTGGATGATCTCCCCGAGCGTCTGATCGGTGACAAGGCGTATGACAGTGATCGCTTAGACGCGCGACTGCTGGAGAAGTACGGGATCGAGATGATCTCTCCGAACCGCGAAGGGAATCGCCGCACGCAGGATGGTCGCCCGCTACGCCGCTACAAGCGTCGCTGGAAAATCGAACGCCTCTTCGCCTGGCTCACGCAGTTCCGGAGAATCCCAGTACGCTACGAGTACTGGATCGAGAACTATCTCGGCTTCCTCCACCTCGCCTGCATCCTGATCCTCCTCCGATGTTTTTAAGATACGCTCTAGTAAATCAATGGGATCGTGAAATTTAAGGGTCAGCCTCATGGACTTGCGGCAGAACCCACAGCGATAGAAATTCAGAACGCCTTGCTCCGGACGGCCGGTGGCAAGGCGTTTTTATGTGCATCTGTAGCGCAATCGTTGATGGGATTGGCTACGGGATACACACACAAATTCATGTGAACGCAGCATCTTCCCGCGTGACCGGCAGTTAAGGGCGGGTCTGGGGTTTGCAGGCAGAAAGGAATATAGAGCGATCATGGGTATCAATACCACGAGCTGGAATCGCGTCCGCTATACGCTGTGGGCGCCGGTGTATGATGGGATTGCGGGGCATTTTCAGGCCCAGCGGCGGCGCGTCATTGAAATGCTGAACCCGCAGCCGGGGACGCGGGTGCTGCTGGTGGGCGCGGGGACCGGGCTAGACCTGGACTTCCTGCCGCCGCAACTCGAAATCGTCGCCACGGACTTGACACCAGCGATGATTGAAAAGCTGCGGCGGCGTTCGCACAAGCTGGGAATGCCTGTAGACGCACGGGTCATGGACGGGCAGGCGCTGGATTTTCCAGACGCCAGCTTTGACCATGTGCTGCTGCATTTGATTTTAGCTGTGATTCCCGATCCGGAGGCCTGCATCGGCGAGGCCGCGCGGGTGCTGAAGCCCGGCGGCACGATCGCGATTTTTGACAAATTTATCCCTGAACACGCGCAGCCGTCGCTGTTACGGCGGCTGTTGAATCCCGTTACCAACACCCTCGCGACGAACATCATGCGCCGCCTTGGCCCGCTGCTCGATGCGGCCGGGCTGAAGGTCGTGCAGCAGGAGCCTTCGCTGGGCGGGCTGGTGACGCTGGCGGTGGTTCGAAAACATTGAAAATCTGAAACATTGAAAGCAGACGTGGAGGAGTTCATCATGCGCCGCTTGCTTGTATTACTTCTGGGGCTGTTGGCCGTTTCACTTGCCGGTTACGCCGGGTGGGAAGAGTTGCCGAGTCCCACTCCCTATGACCTGCGAGGCCTGTCCTTCACCAGCGCGCTGACCGGCACCGTGGCCGGGGTTAACGGCACGATCCTCCGCACCACGAACGGCGGGTTGAGTTGGGCGGCGCAGACCGGGATTTCCACGGTGGATTATTACGACGTGGCGTTTGCCAACGACACCGCGGGGGTGGTGGTCGGCGGCATGGGCACGATCCTGCGGACGGCCAACGGCGGCTCCCGCTGGGATACCGTACAGACCAACTGGCTCAGCACTTTCATGGGTTTGGACCAGCGGAGCGCCACGGTGGGCATGGCCGTGGGTGGCAACACGATGTTTTCCCCGTTCGGCGCGTACACCGCGGACGGTTGGTTAACCAAGTCCGATTTCGTATATTATCTCGTGCAGGATTGCACGATAACCGGGGGCGCGGCGAGCGACGTGGCGATGCTGAATGACAGTGTAGCCTTCGCCGTGAATTCGACGTGGGACAACTTCACGGAGTCATCACGCGCACCGTCGACGCGGGACAGACGTGGACGACGATCTACGACGGCGAAGCGTTCCTCGCCGCGCTCGACTTCCCCACCCCGCTGGTGGGCTATGCCGTCGGCGACAGTGGGATCGTGCTGAAAACCCTTGACGGCGGACTGAACTGGGCGAGCGTGGCCCAGACCGGCGGCGGGCTGCTGGGTGTCAGTTTCATCAATGCGGATACCGGCTGGGCGGTGGGTGACAGCGCCCGCATCCTGCACACCACGAACGGCGGGATTTCGTGGGCGATTCAGCATGCGGCGCTGTGGGGCGTGTACCACGGCGTGCAGTTCGTCAACGACACCACCGGCTATGTGGTGGGCGAGGAAGGCGCGATTCTGAAGACCACGGACGCCGGCGGCGTGGATAATTTACCGCCCGGCCCGTTTACGCGCCTGCTGCCGGTGGATAGCAGCCAGGTGGAAGTATGGCCGCCGGTGACCTGTTCTTGGTCGGCGTCGGTGGATCCCGACGGCGATCCCGTGCGCTACCGCTTCGAGATGTGGGGCGACAACGGCTACCCAGTTACGTGGGACACGGTCACAGCGGACACGCACTATACGGCGTTTATTGATTTACCGATCATTCGCACATTGGTGGGATTTCACTGGCGTGTGATCGCGACCGATGAGGCGGACAGCACCTTGCGTTGAACGGCGACGGCATCTTCTTTGCGGACATCGAATCCGGCGGATGAGACTCCAGGCTCGAGCGCCCACAATTTCGCGTTGGCCGCGTATCCCAACCCCTTCAACCCGCTCGCCGAAATCCGCTATGCGCTGCCGCAAAGCGGGCCGGTGACGCTGGCGGTCTACGATATACTGGGGCGGGAGGTCGCGCTGCTGGAGCAGGGGTTGCGGGTCGCGGGTGAGCATCGCGTGACTTTTGACGCGGGCAACTTGCCGTCGGGTCTCTATTTTGCGCGCCTGAGCGCGGGCTCCTACCATGCCACGCAGAAGCTGGTGCTGCTGAAGTAATTTAATCGCTGGGAGGTCGCGATGCACCGTTCCCTGTACCTGCCGCTAACACTGCTGCTGCCGCTCGTGTTGTTTGCCCAGCTTGTGCCGCTGGAACTAGACCAGACTATTACTCTACCTGACACCTCCGGCGTCTGGGATGTGATGCCGCACCCGGATGGGTATAATGTGTGGGTGCAGGCGGTTCGCGTCGATACCCTACGGACAAAAATCCTGTGGGGGCGTCTGGGTGCAGCCGCTTACGATTCGGTGGAAGTGAATGGCGGTATCCCCCACTCCATTACCGGCTATTGGGGTCCCAATCACCAGGCGCGAATCGTGCTGTCGGGGTGGCGTCCCGTCTTCAGATCGTATATAGGCTGGACATACGGCTTGCACTGCCGCGCGTTTTCCTTGTCCACAGGTGACTTCTGTACGTCAGATTGGCAATGGAGCCCGAGCGCAACCAATGACATGATAAACGTGTCGCTGGACTCGGAACTTCGGACGGTGGGCGTTTTTCCCTGCCCGATGCCGCCGCAGATCTCTGAAACGTGCGCGTTGGTCATCGGCCATATCTACCGTTGGAGCGGGGGACATGTCACGGGTCAAGGGACGATCGCGGAAATGCGCAGCAATATGGTGGGGGACATTTTCCGTGACACGGAAAGCGTGGCCATGAACCCTGGTTGCTATGCCAGTCTTATTACTTGCGGCGAAGGGGCGCACTTTGCCGCGATCGGTAGCTTCGAAAATGTTTCTCAAATGTATGGGTATCCCCCGAATTATTACCGGACGGCGCCATTGAGGACGGTGCAGGTGGGCCCCGGAGGGCTCGCCATCGACACTCTCATGCGGTGCGTCTGCGGCGGCGAGTGCGGTTGCCCAAGCTATCCGTTGGTGGCCACGCACTCCATGACCGATGCTGAGGATATCGTCTTTTCGCGCTTTGAGAACGGTTTTTCAGCGATCAGTACCTCCAGCAGCCCTAACACCCTCTGGCGAATGCCCTGTGCTTATTCCTCCTGGTTTGCGGCCGAAGTTGTCCCCGGCAATGATACCGAGGAGTTTCTGGCGTATGATTGGACGGCCCAAAAATTTTCTGTCCTGGATGCTCGCACCGGACAATGGTATGGGATGACTTCCGAACTTGCGAGTGATGTTGCCGCCACCGCCCGCCTGATTGGCCGTTTCGATTCTACATCCCGCCGCATGGCCACGCGCGAAGGCAATACCCTCAAGCTCTACCGCTTCGGCGAGTACCTTGCGGCGGGGGAACGGCGTGCACCGCTGCCGGGAGAATTGACGCTGTCTGCCTATCCCAATCCCTTCAACCCGACTACCACCCTGGCCTTCAGCCTTGCGCAGCCGGGACTGGCGACGCTGGCGGTGTTCGATGTGACGGGGCGGGAAGTGTTCCGGCGCGACCTCGGCCCGTTGCCGGCGGGGGCACATACCACCCGCTTTGACGGGCAGAACCTCGCCAGCGGGCTGTACTTTGCGCGGCTGGAGGCGGGGAATGCGCGGCTCACGACCAAGCTGCTGCTCGTGCGGTAGAGCAGCAGAGCGCACTGCTGTGCGGCACTACAATCCAGTTAATCGCCGCACAGATTGATTTTTAAAAACTTGCGGCCGGGACGGAAGAAAAGCCGTCCCGGTTTTTTGTTGTATCTGACCGGAGATGTCGGTAAATTACAGATTGGCAAAATATTCAATCAAGGTTTCCATGCCCACGCGTCTTCATCCCGAAGAACATTTTGCAGGCACGGCCACGGTGCGCGATATCGTGATCGGCATGGCGGACGGCCTGACTGTGCCGTTTGCCCTCGCGGCGGGGATCTCCGGCGTGACGGACCTGCCGCATATTGTGGTGGTGGCGGGTCTCGCGGAAATCGCTGCCGGTTCGATTGCCATGGGTTTGGGCGGCTATCTGGCGGCGCGCACCGAAGCGGAACACTACGAATCCGAGCGCCGCCGGGAGATCCGCGAGTGCAGTCGAGATCCCCGAGATGGAAGCCGCCGAGGTCGAAGAGATCCTCCGCGACTACGGCGCCAGCGAACCCAGCGCCAAAGCGGTGACCAATGATCTGCGCGCGGATCAGACGAAATGGGTGGATTTCATGATGCGCTTTGAACTGGGTCTGGAAGCGCCCGACCCCAAGCGCGCCCGGGCCAGCGCTTTCAATATCGGCGGATCCTACATCGTGGGTGGGCTGATCCCGCTGCTGCCCTACATGGTGATGGACTCGAACCGCGAAGCGCTGGTGATCTCGGTAGCAATTACGCTGATCGCGCTGTTCGTCTTCGGCTTCATCAAGGGCCATTTCACCGGCACGCGCAAGCTGAAGAGCGGCTTGCAGACGACGCTGATCGGCGGCGTGGCCGCGGCGGCGGCGTTTTTGATTGCGACGTGGATCGGACACTGAGTAAACGATGAACGAACATCGGCTGTAGGGCGGGTCTGAGACCCGCTCGTGTACCACCCATAAACTAACCGGAGAACGCATCATGCAGTACGGGGCGCGGAATCAACTGATCGGCAAGGTGGCCTCCATCAAGCGCGGGCAGGTGATGTGTCAGGTGAAGCTCGATCTTACGCAACTCGCGCCCATGAGTTCGGTGATGACGCTGGAATCGCTGGAAGATCTGAATCTGAAGCCGGGCGATGCCGTGAAAGTTGTCGTCAAGGCGGTGAATGTGCTGCTCGTCAAGGAATAAACGGCGCTCCGTCCGGGTATGCCTGTAACGCTGAATGACACGATTGTTGCCATAGCTACCCCGCCCGGTATCGGCGGGCTGGCCGTGCTCCGCTTAAGCGGCCCCAGAAGCTGGGAGATGGCGGAACAGATTAGCACGCGGGATGCGGAAATCCCGCGCGGCGACACCGTTGCCAACACGGCACGCTTCGCCCGCGATTCTCAATGATGGCGCACTGGTGGACGAGGTCGTGGTCACCTTCTTCCAAGCCCCGCGCTCGTATACGGGGGAGGATGTGGTGGAGATCTCGTGTCATGGCGGGCGGTATGCCGCGGCGCGGGTGCTGGAGTTGGTGCTGGCACAGGGAGCGCGGCTGGCAAGGCCCGGCGAATTTACCGAACGCGCGTTTCTGAATGGCAAGCTCGATCTGGCGCAGGCTGAGGCCGTAGCGAGTCTGATTCACGCGCGGACGCAGCGGGCGGGGCAGGCGGCGGCGCGACAGCTACAGGGCGGACTTTCGGACAAGGTGCGCGCCATGCGCGAAAGGCTCCTGGATCTGCTCGCGCTGCTGGAACTGGAGCTGGATTTCTCGGAAGAGGACGTGGAGTTTCAGGCGCAGGCCGAGCGCCGGGCAATACTCGAAGATTTACGCGCGGAGATGGAGACATTGTCGGCCACGTTTCAGCGCGGGCGGCTGGTGCGCGAGGGGCTGCGCGTGGCGCTTGTGGGTGCGCCCAATGCCGGCAAGTCCACCCTGCTGAATGCGCTCGCCGGTGAGGACCGCGCGATCACCAGCCCCGAGCCGGGCACGACCCGCGACGTGGTGGAAGCGCACCTTGAACTCTCTGGGGTGGAAATCATCCTGCAGGATACGGCGGGGATCCGCGCGGCCGAGGGTGCGATTGAAAGCCAGGGCATCGCCCGCACGCGCCGTGCCATCGAACAGGCGGACATCGTGCTGCTGCTGGTGGATGTGGCCGCGCCGCTCTGGCCCGAGGCCGACACACTGGCGTTGCTGCGCAGTAAGTCGGTGGTGCTGGTGCGGAATAAGGTGGATCTGCTGCGGCGGCGGCCGATCAGAGGACATGGCATGCCAGGTCCCTACAAGAGACGGTTGCTGAGGCGGACGTTTCGGCGTTGGAAGAGACTGGCATTGAAGACTTGCTGCACCTGCTGATCCGGCTGACGGTGGGCGAGGAGCTGGCTGCGGATGAGATTGTGATTGCCGAAACCCGTCACCATGACGCCCTGCTGTCTGCGATCATCAGCTTGACCCGCGCGGCTGATCAGCTTACCGCTCCCACCCTGCTGGCCTCGGATCTGCGCGATGCGGTCAATGCCCTCGGCGAAATCACCGGCGAGACCGTGGGCGAAGAAATTTTAGATCGCATCTTCTCCAAGTTTTGCATCGGAAAGTAGCGAACGTGACGTTCGATCCGTATCGCTAACGCCGTTGATTGCCGCGCGGCTTCGCCGCAAGCTGAGTGATTCTGTCGCCGTGGTGGCCTTCAAGGCCGCCATGTTCACGCGGGGATCATCGCGGGCTTAAAGCCCGCGACGGCGATTGTCAGCAAACACCGCCGCGCGGGGTTTCCTCACCCCGCGCGTCCACAGTAAATTCACGGAAATAAAAATGTCCACCTTGCCGGAGTTGCAGGACTACACATATCGGGGCGCGCGGGCGATGGTGCTGATGCACGAGCGGTACATGCGCGAATTTCTGACGGTCTGGAAACGCGCCCGCGCCGCCGGGATCAGCCTGCCGAAGACGGAGGATCCGGATTACCACTCCCTCGACCATCTGCTGTTGCACTTGTCCGGGCCGCGCGGGGTTACATGACTGGATGTGCGAAAAACTGGAACTGCCGGACCCGCAGATTGATCTGCCACCGCCCGTGGAGCGCGTGGCGGATGAAGCGGAAGCCTATCTCGAACATCTGCTCGCCCGCTGGCGGTTGCCATTGGCAAAGATTGACGAGGCACGAATGTCGCGGCCCAGCTATAAATCGCGCTGGGACATGGACTATTCCGTCGACTCCATGCTGGAACATGCCGTCGTGCATCCGCTGCGGCACAGCTTTCAGCTGGAGGAATTGCTCGCGGTATCCAAGCAATAGTTTGATATATATTTAATTGCGCGGCGCCTTGCACTGTTGAACACAACCGTTGCTGCGCCGGAGTTCGATTTTGTTCATGCACTTTACTGCCCGGCCGGGCTGTTCCGGCTGGGCTTGGCCGTGTTGAAAAAGTGGTAACTGCTTGTTATATTCAAAGTTTAATGCAAAATCAGGAAATCGCAGCATGGCGTTTACCCCGGACTTTCTCGAGTTTGTTTTGGAGCAGTTGAACCTTGTCCCCGGCGTCGTCGGGCGCAAGATGTTCGGGGCCGTGGGGCTGTCGGCGCGCGGGCGGACGTTCGGCATCCTCGATGACGACGTGCTCTATCTGAAGGTGGACGATACCAACCGCGGCGACTTTGAAGCGGCGGGTATGGAGGCGTTTGCGCCCTATGCCGAGAAGCCCGAGTACAAGATGGGTTACTACGAAGTGCCGATCGACGTGCTCGAAGACCGTGACACGCTGGCCGTCTGGGCGCGCAAGGCGATTGCCGTGGCCGAAGCCGCCGCCGCGAAGAAGCCCAGCGCATCCAAGAAAAAGCTGGCCGCACCGGTAAAGAAAACGGCGGCTGCCAAAAAGAAGACCGCCGCGAAGAAGCCGAAGTGAAACCCAAAGACACTCGCACCGCACCGCCCACCGTCCGCGTCCGCCGCGTCAACGAGTTCGATCTCGCGGCATGGGCGGAGTTGCGTTTTGCCCTCTTGCCCGAGACCCCCATCGAGGAACACCGCGCGGAGTTGCCGAAAGTTCTCGCCGATGAGCGCCAAGCTGCATTCATTGCCGTGGATCGCGCGGGTGTGTGCGTGGGCCTGGCCGAAGCGCGGCTGCGTGACGTGGCCGAGGGTTGCGCGTCCAGTCCTGTTGGCTATCTCGAAGGCGGATACGTCGTCCCAGCCTTACGCAATCAGGGCATCGGCCACGCGCTG
The DNA here is from genome assembly GCA_963735175.1 of uncultured bacterium. Classification (GTDB taxonomy): domain Bacteria; phylum Electryoneota; class RPQS01; order RPQS01; family RPQS01; genus CAVTJX01. Next base: position 79,263 of record CAVTJX010000008.1, read on the forward strand.
CTGGACGCCGTTGCATCATGGTCGCGCGCCCAGGGCTGCACGGAGCTTGCCAGCGATACACTCCTCGATAATCTGGTCGCCCGCGCCGCCCACGAAGCCCTCGGCTTTGCGAAGGTGGAGACGCTGGTGCATTATAAGAAGAAGCTGGTGGAAGAATAGATTTCGCTCTCACTTTGCCTCGCTGCAATTTCTGAGTCCACGTTCTGGAGCCGACAATGCGAGATTGGCTGATCTACATAATTAGCCTAGCCGTGGCGCTGGCGATAGCTATTCGCGAAATCTACAAATGGAAACAGCAGGGAGAGAAAGAGCACTGGCTATTATTGATTGCTTTGTTAATTGCTTCCGTAGGGCCAGTGGCCCAAAAGTTTTTGAGTACTCCCCCACCGAAACCAGCGGAGTACGTACCGTACCAGTTTGCAGATACCGCTATGGCTCGGCAGTTTGGTTGTACGCCTAGGGAATGGGAGCAAAACAAGATACAACAAAGCGTTTTGCAGAAGCAATTGGAGGAAGAACGCACTCGGCGAAGCGCGGCGGAGGCGCAACGTGACAGTGTTTGCTTTGTACTTTACCGCGACGCAGCGAAATCAGTTCTCGCACTCGCGTTTGTTGCAGCAGAGGAGAAGAATTATGACTCCTCAATCGTTTTATTTAGGAAGGCAAAAGAAGCTCATAATGCTACCGATGAAGACAAAATAACCGCATGGCATTTTTTAGGAGTCAATTATTCAAACTTAGGTGAGACACGTAAGGCAATTGTCGCCTACGATTCTTGTATTAGAATCGCACCATCTTTCATTCCGGCTCGTAACAATAGGGCATTTTTACTCGGTGAAACGGGACAATTAGACGAGGCCGAGTTAGAACTCAAGAAGATAGTTAAGATGGCACCTAACTTCGGGACTGGTTGGGTAAATCTAGGTGCTTGTCTCGGTGAACAGGGTAAATATGAAGAAGCGCTTTCATGTTATTATCGAGCACTTCAGTATTCAAACAGCGCCCACATCTGGAATAATGTGGGATGCGCCCTTAGCAGCCTAGGTTTTCAGTGTGAAGCGTTAGAGGGTTTTGATCGGGCAATTAATGAGGATAATAATGAACGATTAGCTTGGTATAGCCGTGGGAATTGTTTGGTCGAGTTGGGGAGACTAGAGGATGCCGTTCTCTCTTTTAATGTCGCGATTGAGATAGCGCCGGGAATTGGGAGTGCATGGCGAGACAGGGGGATCGCACAAAAAAAGCTGGGCGCGTATGGAGAAGCTTTGGCAAGCATTGATAGTGCTATAGCCAAGGATCGCTCGAAAGCAGAATATTGGACTTCACGCGGAGATCTATTAAACAAAGTAGGCAGAAATGAAGAGGCAATAAGAGCTTATGATTGCGCAATCATATACGGCTCGAAGGATCCTATGGTATGGAATAACAAGGGCACACTCTTAAGCAACATGAAGCGCTGCATCGAGGCTGGGCAGAATATTGATTCAGCGTTGAATATTGATCCGACATCCCAATATTTCTGGGTAAATCGCGGAGTTGTAGCCTTACAGTGTGATCAAAATGAGTGGGCAAAGACTTGCTTTGAAGCCGCTATTAGCTTGGGGGATGCGTCGCGGGAGACAGAAATCTATTACGGGACGACGCAGTTGCTAATGAACAATCCAGAAGCAGCGTTAACATCTTTCGGCAAGGCACTTGAACAAATACCGAATGATCTTTATGCAAACGAAGCCTACGGATTTGCTCTAATAATGTCTGGATTCCAGTGTGAAGCCTTGCGGGTTGCAGATATCGTACTTGCACGCGACCCATCTTTGGAAAGTGCCCTGAGGGTACGTGAAGCCGCATTAGCATTCAACGCTATAGATAACGGCTCGAGTACATCGGAAGAGGAAGACTGGGTCGAAATAGAGGGTTTGGTTGTAGGTTGGATGGGTAAGCAGATGATATTGAAGTTGCCTCCAATCAGTTCGGACATATCGACTGAAGACAGTGCGCCGTAGATATGAAAACGATTTATGACATCATCATCATCGGCGGCGGGCCATGCCGGGTGCGAGGCCGCGCTGGCGGCGGCGCGCATGGGGATGCGCACGTGCCTGGTGTCGATGAACTTGCAGACGATTGCGCAAATGTCGTGTAATCCTGCGGTTGGCGGGCTGGCAAAGGGGCAACTCGTCAAAGAGATCGATGCCCTCGGCGGGGAAATGGGGCGGGTGACGGACCTTTCCACCCTGCAATTCCGGATGCTGAACCGCTCGAAAGGGGCCGGCCGTGTGGTCGCCGCGGGCGCAGTGCGACCGGGGACTGTATGCGCGCGAAATGCGGAAGACCCTCGAAGCGCAGCCGAATCTCGATCTCAAGCAGAATATGGTGGTGGATGTCGTCACCCGGGGCGGGCGGCTCGGCGGAAGTCGTCTGCGTCACCGGGCAGCGGTTCGAGTGCCGGGCGGCCGTGCTGTGCGCGGGCACGTTTCTGAATGGCCTGATCCACATGGGCGAGTTCACCATGCCGGCCGGACGGATCGGCGAAGGGCCGGCCACGCTGCTCTCGGAAAATCTCGTGCGGAAAGATTTTGAGCTGGGCCGGCTGAAGACGGGCACGCCGCCGCGGCTGGACGGGCGGACCATCGACTATGCCCGCACCGAACCACAGCCCGGCGACGGACGGATTATTCCCTTTTCGAAGCGTACACAAACGCAATATAATAAGCAGCTAAGCTGTCATCTGACCTATACCAACGAGCGCACGCACCAGATTCTCCGCGACGGTCTGACGCGCTCGCCGCTGTTTTCGGGACAGATCAAGGGCCGGGGGCCGCGCTACTGCCCGTCCATCGAAGACAAGATCGTGCGCTTTGCCGACAAGGAACGGCACCAGATCTTCCTCGAACCCGAGGGCTGGGAAACCGCCGAAGTCTACATGAACGGCTTCAGCTCGAGCCTGCCGGAAGAGATCCAGTACGAAGCCGCTGAAGACCATCGTCGGTCTTGAGAACGTGGAGATGATGCGGCCGGGCTATGCCGTGGAGTACGACTTCTTCGCCGCGCACCAGATTCATTACTCTTTAGAAACCAAGCCCATAGAAGGTTTGTTCTTCGCCGGGCAGATCAACGGCACGACCGGCTATGAGGAAGCGGCTGCCCAGGGAATTATTGCCGGGATCAATGCGGTCAAGCGTGTGCGGGGCGATGACGCCGCTCATCCTGCGCCGCGACCAGGCGTACATCGGCGTGCTTGTGGACGACCTGATCACCAAGACGCCGGTCGAGCCGTATCGCATGTTCACCTCGCGCGCGGAGTACCGGCTGCTGCTGCGGCAGGATAATGCGGATTTGCGCCTGACGGAGATCGGGCGCAAATTGGGTCTGGTGACTGATTTTCAGTACGAACTGTACGCGCGCAAGCAGCAACTGATTGCCGACATTGAAGGCTATCTGGCCGAAGCGCGGCTGGAAGAATTGTCCGATAGCGGTATTCTGGCCGATCCGGGCCTCAAAGGGCATGCGCTTCGCCGCAATCTTAAAACGCCCGGAAGTGACGCTGGCGGAGCTGCTGGCAGCGCGGCCGGAATTGTCGCCCATTGCCCGCATGCAGGAAGATGAGGAACTGCTGGCGGGCGTGGAGATGGACATCAAGTACGCGGGCTACATTGCGCGGGAACGGGTGCGGGCCGAGCAGTTGCGGGCGCTGGAGAACCTGCACCTGCCGCGGGACCTCGACTATGCCGCGATCGCTTCGATTTCCTATGAAGGCCGGGAAAAGCTCGCCCGCTTCCGCCCGCAGACCTTGGGCCAGGCGGGCCGCATCGACGGCGTCAGCCCGGCGGACTGCTCGGCGCTGCTGATTCACCTGAAGAAGGCCGGCAAGCGTGGCGCTTGAGCCGGGGCGCTGGCGCCGATGATTGCCGCGCGCTTCGCGCCGCTGAGGCGGTGGTGGTTCACAGGCAGTTTCCGAGCAAAGCCCCATGTTTCACGGGAAACACTCCGCTCGGACCCCCCCCAGCCCCCCTGCTGAAGTAGGGGGACAGAATCAGAACACCTCAGCCTGCGCGTCTGCCCGCGCGGTAATCAACGGCGCCAGCGCCCCGGATCGAACCTCAGGTTCGTGGATAAGTTTGTGACTAAGTGGGAAACCTCCGACTTGAAAGCCTTGAATTGGCCACCAGACGATGTGCGCTGGGCGGCCTTGCTGCATTTTGTCGCGCGGGTGGAAGACGCGGGGATCAATCTGGTGTCGAATCCCGACCGGGTGCGGATTGTCAAGCGGCACCTGCAGCCGAGCGTGGAAGGGATGGACTGGATTCCCGAGTGTGGCGAACTGCTGGATGTGGGCTCCGGCGGTGGCTTTCCGGCAATTCCCATTGCCCTGGCCCGGCCGCGGCTGACAGTGACGATGGTCGAAGCATCGGCGCGCAAGTCGGCTTTTCTGCGGCGTGTTTCCCGTGAAACAAACCTCACCAACGTGCAGGTACTGAATGATCGGGTGGAAATGCTGGGTGCCCCCTGTCACGGCTACTTTGACTTGATCACCGCCCGCTCCGTGGCCGATCTGCGGGAGCTGATCAAGTGGACCCGGAAGCTACTGGCCCCCGGCGGCCGCTGGCTGTTCTGGAAGGGCCGCGACTGGCAAAGCGAAGGCAATCTCGCCCGGTTGAAGATCCAGCTCGTGGACGAGCGGGTGCTCTCCGATGGCGGGCGGTTGATCCTGCTGATGCCGAAACCACCGGTGGAATAGATTCTGGTAGGGACATGGCTTGCCATGTCCTTTCACTGGCTGATGCCCGGACATGGCAAGCCATGTCCCTACAAAGAAAGGCACCCATCTTCTGCGAGCGTGCAGAGGGGCACATTATAAAGGATCGGAGAATGTCCAAAGCAGTCTTCCATGAACTTCAGGGGCTGTCGACCGAAGCCCGCAATCCCCAGACGATGGGACTCGACGGTATGTCGGTGCGCGAGATCCTTGCGGCCATGAACCGTGAGGATCGCAGTGTCCCGGAAAGTGTGGCGCAGGCGATTCCCGCGATCGAGCAGGCCGTGGATTTGATCGTCCCGGCGCTGGCGGCGGGCGGGCGGTTGATCTATGTGGGGGCCGGGACGTCGGGACGCCTGGGCGTTTTGGATGCGGCCGAGTGCCCGCCGACGTTTGGGACGGAGCCGTGGCAGGTGCAGGGCTTCATTGCCGGCGGTCACAGCGCCCTCGTGCGCACGGCGGAAGGGGCCGAAGACGATGAAACGCAGGCCGTGCGGGATCTCGAAGTCTGCTCGATCTGCTCCCGCGATGTTGTGTGTGGGATATCAGCATCACGCCGAACGCCTTATGTATTATCGGCTTTAGCGTATTCGCGTGGACTTGGAGCCAAAACAATATATTTTATATGCAACACTCCGCCCGAGGATACGTCGTTTGCCGACGTGGTGATTTCCGTACCCGTCGGGCCGGAGCTGCTGACGGGCTCGACGCGGCTGAAGGCGGGGACGGCGACCAAGCTCGTGCTCAACATGCTCTCCACGAGCGCCATGGTCCGCCTCGGGAAATGCTACGAGAATCTGATGGTGGATTTGAAGGCGCTGTCGCTGAAGCTGAAGGCCCGCGCGCGCCGCATCCTGATGGAGCTGACGGACTGCGATTACGAGTGGGCCGACGCGCTGCTCGCGGAAGCAAACGGCGAGCTGAAGACCGCGCTCGTCATGCACTGGAAAAACGTCGGCGCAGAAAGGGCGCGCGAGCTGCTCGAGCAGAATGGCGGGATTGTGCGGCGGGTGGTGGCGGGTAAAGAATAAGCCGTACGTCTCAAAGACCGCACGGCTAAACAATTCTTCTACCAAGACCATTTCGCACAGACAATTTATCTGTCTGAAAACATCGTGAAATAGCTCCGAGGTGGGCGCTCGACCTAAGCATTACTTCTTGACTTTTGGCTTAGCCCAAAAGCGGAAGAAACGCGCGTTCTTAGGGTAAATTCGTTTACCCTTTCTGACTACGTAGCGAGCGTAAACAAGCACGTAGCCAGGGAGCGGCGGTCGTTCCATTGGGAACCCTCCGTGTTCTATGCCAGGCCTGGCAAGTTCATGGATGCCACGGAAGGCCGCTAAACGCGGGTCGGCGCCCACCTCGTTTTATTCGCTACCAATGTTGTCTATTCAAGACTGGTGTGAAATCGGGAAATTAGACTTCAACAGAATCGTTTTCTCCGTCTGAATCAGATTCATCTTCAACCAACATCGCCAGCACATTAATCTGTGCTCTCAAAATTTTGATATCACGCGGAGTTAGCCGGTCTGGAACTTGAAGAAATGCTATCTTACCCTCCGTCAAGGAAATCCGGATGCTTTGCTGGTGCATCCCCGAACCTGTGCCAGAAGATGTGTCTGATTGAGATCCTTTTTGTGAAGAATTGGAATGAAAAAGATCAGAAGATTCGGCATCGCTATTATTCTCGCCCAACTCATGCGCTTCCGCCGATTCGGGTGCGGCAATAAGCCGGTTCTCAGCATCAAGCAGCCCCGCAAACTTAAGCGAATCGATAAAAGCGCGTGCCGCGTTATCCTTTGCGTTGGCTGAAATCTCGTACTTGTGAAACAGAATGTTTGGCAATCCTGATGGAATAATTGATCCCGAGAACACAGCAATCAGTTGACGATAGAGCGTGGGTCTCTGAACAGCCTCAACAAGGGCAGCACGAAAATCTGCATCGTCGATCTTATCCGTGATCCGACGGCCAAGCGTGGTAATTCGGATGTCGTTACCCCGCCCAGCAATCATTCCGAAATGTCCACATGACGCGAATTTAGTGGAAAAAGCGCCGGAGGAAACGCCGACACCGACATCCTTAGCTAACGTCTCTCTTGAAAAAGCGCCATAGCCCATTCTTTTCTTTATGCTGTCTAAAAACGCTACTGAAACCCCAAGCGACACTGTGGGATGATTCACTGATCGCTTGTCACGGACACGTGTCGTGTCTGCCAAGGCGTCAGTTTCGCGAGATGACTTATCGGCCATTGCCAGATCCCTTTCCGATTATGTTGCCATTATATCGACACACCAACAACCATAATATAGCTGATTGCTGCCGCTTTGTCAACAGCTCCAAAATCTTCCGGCACCAGCGCTATTATATTGTTATGCAAGCAGTTACTATTTTTACGAGTTTGTGAATAACAATTATTGCTAAGATAGCCTCCACTCGCCGGAGTCGTTCTTATAGTTTTGGATTTGTTTTTAGATATTAGATTGTGCTGTGGCCTATGGTTGGTGGATTAAAAGCAGTTTGTTGCGGGGTAAATGGCAATGTTGCCGATTGGCCGGTGTTTATATGCGCGCCACGTAGAGTGTTAATCTTTTTCGGACGAAGATGCAGCGCGGTCTAGATTAAACAAAACATTCAGCAATAGACAACAATCTGCGACATCCCAGCCGTTAAGCTTCTGAAAATACACAACAAATGGTGTCACAACTTATATTAGAGTATTTGTTTGCGCACAAACCTCAAAAGGAGCACTCTCATGCCAACGAAGAAAAAAGTCGTCAAAAAAGTGACGAAGCCGGTCGAAAAGCCGAAACTGCCCAAGGTCGGGAAGGGGCCGATCATGTACACGACCTCGAATGTCTTCAAGGCGTCCGTCTCCAAAGTGTGGGACGCGGCCACGAAGCGCGAACATCTCATCCAGTATTTCCTCGATGACATGAAGGGAGACTTTGCCAAGCCGGGATCCGTCGAGTGGTACTGGAAAGAGTGGGGTTGGATGCCGGTGAAGGTGGTGAAGTATGTCAAGAACAAAGAACTGGTGATGCTCACGCACGACATGACCGGCAAGTACATGACCACCGTCCGCTATGAAATCGTGCGCGACAAGAACAAAACCATCTTCCGCGTTCACGAGAGCGGCTATGCCCGTAAAGACTTGAAGAATGCCTTCATGATGTGCGAAGGCTGGACCGAGTTCCACTGCCACCTGAAGGCTCATTTGCTGGGTGTGGACCTGCGGAAAGGATGAAGGGGGAAGGATGAAGGATGAAATACAGTGTAGGGGCGGGTTAAGGTTTTCCGCAACCCGCCCGTTGAAAGGAACGCTGAACGGCGGAAACCCCGCATGAACCATTTGGAATTCGCGCTGCTGACCGGGTTGGGGGCGATCCTGGCCGGGCTGCTGGGGTCGCTGACGGGGCTCGGCGGCGGCGTGGTGATTACGCCGATGCTGACGCTGCTCTTCGGCGTCGATATCCGCTATGCCATCGGGGCCAGTCTGGTCACCGTCATCGCCACCTCGTCGGGCGCGGCGGCGGCCTATGTGAAAGAAGGGCTATGCCAATATTCGCATTGGCATGTTTCTGGTTGTGGCCACCACGCTGGGCGCGCTGGGCGGGGCGGCGCTGGGCGGCGTCGTCGCGCCCTCGGTGATCGCGGTGATTTTCGGCCTGGTGCTGATCTACTCGGCTCTCGTGTCGGTGAACCCGCCCAGGGACATGCCCGACGACACGCCGCCGGATCCCCTGGCCGCGCGTTTGAAGCTAGCGGGAAGTTATCCGGCGGCCGGCGGCGTGAAAACCTACACCGTGCACCACGTGGGTGTGGGTTTCGGCCTGATGGCGTTTGCCGGGGTGCTGTCGGGATTACTGGGGATTGGCTCGGGCGCGCTCAAGGTGGTGGCGATGGACCGGTTGATGCGCATTCCGTTCAAAGTCTCGACGACGACCAGCAATTTCATGATTGGCATTACGGCGGCGGCCAGCGCGGGCGTCTACCTGCACCGCGGCTACATCGACCCGGCGATGGCTTTTCCCATCATGCTGGGCACACTGGCCGGAGCGACGGTCGGTTCGCGCGTGCTGGCGAAAGCAAAAAGCCGCACGCTGCGGCTGGTGTTCGCCGTGGTCATTTTCTTTCTGGCCGCGCAGATGATGTACCGCGGATTTGCGGGGAGGATTTGAAGAAAATGAGAAATTCGAAATCAGAAATTAGAAATCCAGACTCCCACTCCCCCTATCCCCTCCGCCAGCGGGAGGGGGAAGAAATTGAAACCGCCATGGCCAAGCTGCTGCGGGCGGGGGTGCTGCTGGCGGCGGGGATTACCTTGTTCGGCGGTGTGCTCTATCTCTGGCAGCATGGCGGGGCCGGCGTGGATTACCGCGAATTCACCGGCGATACCAGCTTGCTGCGCGACCTGACGACGATTATCCCGGCGGCGCTGGCACTGGATCCGCAGGGCATCATTCAACTGGGGATTCTGCTGCTCATCGCCATGCCGGTATTGCGAGTACTTTTCAGCCTGATTTCGTATTCGCGCCAGCGCGACCGGGCGTATGTGATGCTCTCGCTCATCGTGCTGGTGGTGCTGCTGTACGGCTTCCTCGGCGGCAAAGTCTAAATCCAAAGGATGAGGGCGGAGGAATGAGGGATGAAGGACGGACCCGATGATTGAACTGTTGCAGGCCCACACCTGGGCGCTGCTGCTCGGCGTGTTTCTGTCGCGCGTCGCCGACCAGACGCTCGACACCTTTCGCACCATCAGCATCTTTCGCGGCTACCGCTTCCTCGCCGCGCTCATGGGGTTTCTGACGGTGCTGATCTGGATCAACGTGGCCGCGCAAGTGATTCAAAATGTGGGCCAAAATTGGTATCTCACCATCGTTTACGCGGCCGGCTACGCGGCGGGACAAGCCACCGGCATGCTGATCGAAGGGCGCATCGCCCTCGGTCATCAGCTCGTGCGCGTCTGGTCGCGGCGCGAGGTCAACATTGCCGAACAACTCTGGCAGCGCAACTATGCCATGACCGAGATCGAGGGCAAGAGCAAGTCCGGCCCCATCGACGTGGTGTTTGTGGTGGTGCGGCGCAATCGCGTTAAGGAACTCAGCGCGCTGATCACGCAGCTCGACCCCAACGCCTTCTACACCATCGAAGAGGTCAAGCAGGTCGGCCTCAAGCAGCCCGACCCGGGTCTGCTGCTGGGCCGCAAGCTGCTGGGCGGCATGGGCGATTTCATTTCCTACCCCGTCCGCGAAGGCCGCAAACGCTTCTGGAAGAAGAGCTGAGCGGCGTGCGTGATAAGGGTAAACGCTCTGATACAAACGACGCCCTTCCGCGTGTCATCCTGAAGTCCGTCCGCGGGCTGAAGCATGCCCTGACGAAGGAAGGGGATCTCAGCTTCCCGCCGCGCCCCCGTGGATTCTGCAGTCTTCAGAACGGAAATCCAGACTATCCGGTCTAAGCCTCGAAGCCGAGATCCTTCCCGAAGACGGTCAGGATGACGGAGAAGAGAAGACTGTCGGGATAAAGAATCGTGGGTTGGCTCTCGTGGTTGATTTTGCGTATCGGATGATAAGAGAACTTTTGTATGGAATGGCTGAAAGGTAAAGTCTTCGCAAGCAATGTGTTCCGCGATCTGGATGGCCGGATCGTGGACGGCGAGCGGCTGCTCGTGAAAAACGTGCCGGGGCCGCTGCCGGCGCTGGTGGCGACGTATGTCAGCGAAATCCTCAAGCGGCCCGTGCTGCTCGTCACCGAAAGCCTCGAGGACGCCGAAGAAGTCGCCGACGACCTGACGACGCTGATGGCCGACGGCGGGCCCTGCCTGCTGCCGGGGCGGCCCACCTTCGGGCGCGACCTCACGCCCATCGAGCACTTCCGAGCGCGCCGAAACGCTGCTCAGCTTGTCCAAGGGCGGCGCGCCGGTGGTCGTTACCACGGCGGCGGCGCTGCTCGATCCGCTGCCCGAGCCGGGCGTGGTCTCGCAAAACATGTACGAGATCACCAAGGGCGAAACCATCCCACGCGATTCGCTGCTGGTGTATCTGCGCGACTCGGGCTACACCCGCGAAACGCTGGTGGAGGGCGTGGGGCAGTACGCCGTGCGCGGCGCGGTGGTGGACATTTATCCCTACGGCGCCTCCGAGCCCGTGCGGCTCGAATTCTTCGGCGAAGACATCGAAAGCCTGCGCCACTTCGACCCCACCACGCAGAAGTCCACGGGCGAAATCGAGGCCATGACGCTGATGGCAGCGGAGGTGAAGGGCGAAGAGACCGCCCACCTCATCGACCACCTGCCGCCGCAGTCCGTGATCCTTTGGTCCGACGGGCGCGGCGCGTGGCAGGCGGTGAAGAAACTGTTCGAGGAACGCGCGAGTTTTGCGATTGGGCGGCGCATTCAGGATCTTACGCTGGATGCGGCGGACGACGCGGATCCCGCTCCGGAGGAGTTGGCCGAGATCCTTGGCTCCGGTGAGGACGGCGAAGAACTGTTCGACGAGGAGCCGCCGGAACTGCGCGCGCGCGAAGCCGCCCGCGTGGTGCTGGTCGATCCGCAGGAGATCCGCAAGGCCGCGCGCAACTTCGCGCAGCTCTTCATGAACAGCTCGCCCCACGGCGACGAGGGCTTTATCGACGTCGGCGGTCTGCCGCAGGAGCGCTTCGCCGCCAATTTGCCGCTGGTGGCCGACAAACTGCGCGAGTACCGCGAGCAGGGCATGCGGGCGATTCTGCTCACCGATTCGCAACTCGCGGGCGAACGGCTGGCGCAGGTGCTGATCGAACGCGGCTGTCCGGAAAGCGCCTTCGAGGTCTTTGAAGACGGGCTGCATCACGGTTTCACGCTGCCCGCGGCGAAATTGGCCGTGCTCGTCGATCACGACATCTTTGGCCGCATGCGCCGCCGCCGCCGCTTCATGAAGTTCAAAAACGTCGTGCCGCTGCACGACATCGACGCGCTCAAGCCCGGCGATTACGTGGTCCACGTGGATTACGGCATTGGCCGCTATATCGGCATGACGAAGATCGAGGTCGGCGGCGTGCAGCGCGAGGTGCTGAAAATCGAATACCGCGACGGCGTGACGCTATTCGTCAAGCTCGAGAACCTTTCGCAGGTGCAGAAATATTCCGGGCGCGAGGGTTTCCAGCCGCCGCTCTCGAAAATCGGCGGCCGCGACTGGCGCGAGCTGAAGAAGAAGACCAAGAAGTCGCTGCTTTCGATTGCCGAGGATCTGATCAAGCTCTATGCCCAGCGCCGCGCGTTACGGGGCCACTCCTTCTCCACCGACACGCTCTGGCAAAAGGAGATGGAGGCGAGTTTCCCCTATGAGGACACGCCCGATCAGACGCGCGCCGCCGAGGACGTGAAGGCCGATATGGAAAACCCGCAGCCGATGGACCGCTTGATTGCGGGCGACGTCGGCTACGGCAAGACCGAAGTCGCGATGCGCGCCGCCTTCAAGGCCGTCACCGACGGCAAGCAGGTGGCCGTGCTGGTGCCGACGACGATTCTTGCTCAGCAGCACTATCGCACCTTTCAGGAGCGCTTCAAGAGCTGGCCGGTGACGGTGGAGGTGATCTCGCGCTTTCAGTCGCCCAAGGAGACGCGGGTGTCGCTGAAGAAGCTCGCCGACGGCAAGGTGGATGTGCTCATCGGCACGCACCGCATGCTCTCCAAAGACGTGCAGTTCAACGATTTGGGCCTGCTGATCATCGACGAAGAGCATCGCTTTGGCGTCGTGCAGAAGGAGCGCATCAAGAGTCTGCGCTCGAACATCGACGTGCTCTCGATGAGCGCCACGCCGATTCCGCGCACGCTGCACATGGCGCTGATGGGCGCGCGCGACCTCTCGCAGATCAACACGCCGCCGCCGGATCGCCAGCCCATCGAAACCGACGTCGTGCCGTTTTCCGAAAAAGTCATCAAGGACGCGGTGCTCTACGAACTCGAGCGCGGCGGGCAGGTGTTCTTCGTTCACAACCGCATCGAGTCCATCGACGCCGTGCGCCGCATGCTGCAGCGCGTGCTGCCCGGCGTGCGCTTCGCCGTGGCTCACGGGCAGATGGAGGAGCACCAGCTCTCGCGGATCATGGTGGACTTCATCGAAGGCAGCTACGACGTGCTGATCTCGACGATGATCATCGAATCGGGCCTCGACCTGCCCAACGTCAACACGATGATCGTCAACCGCGCGGATCGCTTCGGCGTGGCACAGTTGCATCAGCTGCGCGGACGCATCGGCCGCTCCTCGCGCAAGGCCTACGCCTATCTGCTGGTGCCGCCCAAGTTCGAGATGTCGCGCATCGCCCGCGAGCGGCTGGCGGCGCTGACGAACTTCTCCTCACTGGGCGCGGGCTTTCAGGTGGCGATGCGCGACCTTGAAATCCGCGGCGCGGGCAATCTTTTGGGCCGCGAGCAGTCGGGCTACATCAACGCCGTGGGCTTTGAAATGTACCAGCGGCTGATCGAGGAGGCCGTGCGCGAGGTGCAGACCGACCATCTGGAAGAGGAGCTGCCGGTCAAGCCCGAACTCAAGCTGCGCATCGAGGCCGATGCTTTCTTCCCCGAGCCGTACATGCCCGAGGGCGGCATGCGGCTGAATTACTACCGCGAACTCTCGCGGGCTGGCGACCTCGCCGCCGTGGCCGACACCGAGCGCGACGTGGCCGACCGCTTTGGCCGCCTGCCCGAGGCCGGCGAAGAATCTCTTCGACATGGTGCGCGTGCGCGTCCTCGGCGAAGCGCTGGGGGCGGAGAAGATCTCCGTCGAGCGTGCCGAAATTGTGCTCGAGTTTCCAATTGGCACACCGCGCGAGCGTGTCTTGGAGATCGCCCGCCGCAGCCAGAGCTTCCCCGTGGAATTTGCCGTCACCGGGCCGGTCACGCTCAAGCTGCCGCTGGGGATGATGAAGGAATGGCGCGCGAAGCTGAATTACGTGATCCGCTTTTTGCAAACCCTTAATGCAGAACCCCGCCCCACGCCGGTGAAACCCTGACCTGCCGATGAAAGACTACTTCGTTCGCATCTTCGCCTATGACCATTGGGCCAACCGCGAAGTGCTGCACGCGCTGCGTGAGATAACGGCGCCGCCGGTGCGCGCCGTGGAATTGCTCGGGCATCTGTTGGTTTCGCAGGAGTTCGTGCTGGAGGCTCTGGAAGGCCGCTTTGCCGAGTCGCTGCTGGCGCGCACCGATCCCGATCTGGCCGAATGTGCGGCGCTGGCGGATTCGTTGGCCGCGCGCTGGCGGGACTACTTCGAAAGGCAGAGCGCGGGCAGCCTCGTGGCGATGATCGCCATGCGGAATTCGCGGGGTGAAGCCGTTGAACGCTACGTCCCCGATCTGTTGACGCACGCGTTGCACCACTCGGCCTATCATCGCGGGCAAATCGCCCTGCGGATTCGTGAAGCTGGCGGCGACCCGCCCTGCACGGATGTTGCGGTCTATGCGCGTGCGTTTCCAAAGGCGTAAGCGCCCCGCCACGAATCGTCTTCCCGCTGTTATCGGCTTTCCTTCACTGTAGGATGCCATGACCTTCCGCACCTTTGATGGATCGCGCCTGTTGCGCGCCGCCACACTGCTCGCCGCGGCGGCGTTTATCGCGGTCTACATTGCCGTCGCCCTCGCCCGCCTGTCCTATCCTTTTGAATTGGAATGGATGGAAGGCGGAATGGTCGATCACGTGCAGCGCGTTTTAGACGGGCAGCCGCTGTATGTGGCGCCGTCGCTGGACTTCGTGCCCTACGGCTACACGCCGCTCTATTATTATCTGGCGGCGGGGATGACGCGCCTTTTGGGCACGGCGGGTTTTCTGCCGCTGCGGCTGCTCTCGCTACTGGCCTCGCTGGGCTGCTTCGCGCTGCTCTATGGAATGGTCACGCGCGAGACCGGCAGCCGCGCCATGGGCCTCGTGGCTGCCGGGCTCTTTGCCGCGACTTACCAGGAGGTCGCCTTCTGGTTCGATACCGCCCGCGTCAATATGCTGTTCCTGCTCTTCGCTCTCGGGGCGATGGGACTTTTGCGTCGCTGGGAAACGCGCACGGCGTGGGCGGCGGCGGGCGTGCTGCTGGCGTTGGCGCTGCTCACCAAGCAGGTGGGCATTGTTCTCGCGCTGCCGCTCGTGGTGTGGGCGGGATTTCAGCGGCGCGACCGGGTGCTATGGTGCGCCGGAGCCTTTGTCCTCGTGGCGGGTGGCGCGCTGCTGCTATTGGCCCGCGCGCATCCGTACTGGTTCTGGTACTATACGTTGATACAACCGGCCCGGCATCCGTTGTTGCCCTTTCAAGCGGTGCACTTTGTGTTGCAGGACCTGCCGATGAAGCTGGCCATCGCCTGTTTGATGGTGGTGGCGTGGCTGCTGCTGGTGCGCGGTGAGGGCCGCCGCTGGGGGCTGCTGCTGTTCATGGCCGGCCTCGCCGGGGCCGCGTTTCTACCGCGCATCAAGGAAGGCGGCGGCGTCAACGATCTCATTCCGATTTACGCCGTGCTGGCGATGCTCTTCGCCATCGCGCTCCACAAAACGCTGCAAGCCCTCGGATCCGCCGCCGCGCCGCCGATATCCCCCTTCCACGGCGCGCGGCTGCACTCCTTCGTGTGGTTGACCTGCCTCGTGCAGTTTTCGGCCCTGATCTACAATCCAATCAGTCCGCTACCCACCGCCGCCGACCGCGCCGCCGGCGAACGCCTGATCCAGACCATGGCCGCGATTCCCGGCGATGTGCTGCTCTTGTGCCACGGCTATCTGCCGCGACTGGCGGGTAAAGAGCCCCACGCGCAGTCCATTGCCGTGACCGACGTGCTGGCGGCGGGCGTGCCGGAAGCCCGCGCCCCGCTGGTGGAGGATCTGCGGCAGGCGGTGAGGGAGCAGCGGTATCGCGCCATTATCCTCGACGTTCTCGATCCGCTGGTGATGTGCGAAATTGAGTTGGACCGCTATTACGAGAAGCAGGGCGACGTCTTCCGCGACGGCGAGCAGGGCGCGTTCCTGCCGCGCTGCGGCTGGCAAACCCGGCCGGAGTGGATCTTTGTGCCCCGCGCCGATACGACCCGCTAAGGCCGCAACGGAGGTGGCTGGATTGAGATGCGGAAAAAGTGTATATTGTTGTTTCCGTGCAGCGGTGCGCGATTTTCCGCACAACGGCTTGTTTAACAAAAATTTAAAATAACCGCAGAGATACAGGATGGAGATGTCCGTGCAAACTCGTAAATTCGTGGCAATCGGTTTGGCGCTTCTTAATCGCCCTCGCAGGTTGTGGACCGCGCGAAGCCATGGTGGCCAAAGTAGGCCGCGAAAAGATCACCCTCAAGGAGTTCAAGGACAATTTCGCGCAGCGCTTCCGCGGCGAAGAGAACGCCGCCCGCCGCAGCTATCAGGATCGGGAGAAGCTCATCCAGGAAATGGCGCTCGATCTGGCGAAGTTCCAGGACGGGATCGCGCGCGGCATCGATAAGCGCCCCGAAGTCGCCGAACAGATCAACCAGGTTGCCAGCCGCAAAGCCCTCGATCTGCTGTACCAGAATAAAGTCATCGACGCCGTCATCAATGATCAAACGGCCAAGGCGTTCTATGACAAATCCGGTGAGGAGCTTCGCGCCCGCCACATCCTGCTCAAAACTTCGCCCGTGGATTCGGCCCAGACGGATACCGTGCGCGTGCGTGCGCGGATGGATTCCATCAAGCGCGCCATCGCCACCGGGCTCGATTTCAAAGCCGCCGCCGCGCGTTTCAGCGAGGACGCCACCAGCGCGGCGGATTCGGGCGAACTGGGCTGGTTTGGCTGGGGCCGCATGGTCGGCGCCTTTCAGGACGCCGCCTGGGCGGGTAAGGCCGGCGAAATCGTCGGCCCCGTCCGTACGGACTACGGCTACCACCTGATCCTCGTCGAGGAAAAGCGGCCGGTGAAGGATCGCCCGGACTACGCCAACAGCAAAGACGCCATCAAGAATCAGCTGCGCGACGTCGAAAGCCAGAAGCTGATGGAAACCGCCCGCGCCTATGTGGAATCGTTGCGCACCAGGGCCAAGGTCAACTACAATCAGGCCAACCTCGAAACCTTCCGCAAGCGGCTGCAGGATCCGACCGTGAGCAAGAGCCAGCCCCTCGAGGCGCTCTTCACCGAGGAGCAGAAGAAGCTCGAAGCCGCCAGCTATAAGGGCGGCACGGTGTCCGTCGCCGATCTGATCGCCAAGGTCGGTCCCAACGCCCAGCGCGTCAACTGGAATGATGCGCAGTCCACCACCGACCTCGTCAATGCTATTGTCGAACCGAAACTGCTCGAAACCGACGCCGAAAAGCAGGGTTTCGTCAAGCAGGCGCAAAAGGATCCCGATGTCGTCCGCGAGAAGCGTCAGGCCGTGGTCCGCCTCCTCGAAAAGGAGGAGGTGACGGACAAGGTCAATCCCACGCCCGAGGACGAACGCCGCTTCTACGAATCGCATCTTGCCGACTTCATCCAGCCCGAAACGCGCACGATCCGCGAAATCTTCATCAAGGACGATTCCGCCAAAGCCGCGCAGGTGCGCGCCCAGGCGCTGAAGGGCGCGGACTTCCGCAAGCTGACGGTGCGCTACAATGAAAAGGAATCGACCAAGGCGGACACCGGCCGCCTCGGCCCGTTCGACGAGAAGCGGTTCGGCCTCATCGGCAAGACGGCCTTCTCGCTGGTCAGCCCCGGCGAGGTTTCGGCAGTGCTCTCCGTCGGCAAGAATTTCTCCGTCATCCAGCTATTGGAAGTGGTTCCTTCGCGCACCAAGTCGTTCGAAGAATCGGCGGTGGAGGCCAAGCGCCTGACGCGCCAGTTCCAGACCGACGAACGGCAGAAGGCGCTGGAGAAGGAAATGCTCGCCAAATACAAGCTCGACGTGGATAGCAAGGTGCTGGCTTCGGCCTGGCCCCTCCCCGAGGGCACGCCGCAGGATAAACTCTCCCGTGAACCCTAAGCCTCTGCGGGCTCCGTCACGGACGCGTTCCGTGCTTGGCGCGGCCATCCTTCTGGGGGTGGCCGTGCTGCTCGTGTCCGGCTGTGGGCGGGAGGCGGCGAAAGACGTGCTGGTGCGCGTCGGCGCGCGCGATATCACCCGCGCCGATCTCGAAGCCGCCGCCGGGTTGCCGGCCGATTCGCTGAGTCCCGCGGATCGCGTGCGTTTCCTCGAAATGATTGTCGAGCGCAAACTGGTGGAACAGGAGGGCGAGCGTCGCGGCCTGGCGCACGACCGCGGGATTGAGGCCCGGCTCACCGCCCTGCGCTCCGATTTGTATCTGGCGAAGCTGCTGGCCGAAGTGCCCACCTCGACGCCCACCGATTCGGCGATTCAGGCGTACTACGCCGCCCACCAGCAGGAATTCCTGCGCCCGGTGGATTCGTATCTGCTGGAACTCTATGGCTCCGAAGATGAGGATCTGCTGTCGCGTTTCCGCGGCCGCCTGCTCGCGGGCGATACCACGCTGCTGGCCGCCGGACACGTGTCTTCGGAAGGCCGCTGGCTGACCGAAAGCGGGGAACTGGATCGCGATTTCGAGCGTGAACTGTCCAGCCTCGAACCTGGCGAAGTCACCTTTCCCCGGCCTTACGAAGATGGCTATCGCGTGGCCCGGCTGGTGGACATCTATCCTGCCGGCAAGGTGCTCGATCTATCGGCGGTCAGTGACGAAATCGCCGCCCGCTTGCTGCTCGAACAGAGCCGCCATCGTCAGGACCTGCTGATGCAGGGCCTCCGCGAGCGCTACCCCGTTCACGTGCTGGCGAAAGACAGCCTCTGACTCCAGGGATGAGGGATGAGGGCGGAGGGATGAGTTTTTTCGACCGCCGAGCGGGGTCTAACGTTGGCACAGACAATCGCGCCGGGGCACACAGGACCCCGCCGTATCCCGCTTTTCGTTTTCCGTTTTTTGCTTTCCCTTAGTAAGGATACTTTCATGCAGGCAAACATCCGGCGGGCGCTCCTGTTGCTCGGCGCGCTGATGGCGGTGGCGGTGTTCGCGCAGCCGCAGAATCCGGTCGTCGACCGCATCGTGGCGATCGTCGATAACGACATCATCCTCGAATCCGAACTGCTCCAGTACGTGCAGTACAATATCGGCTCGCAGGCGATGCTCGACAGCCTCAGCCCCGCGCAACTCGACACCATCAAGCAGCAGGTGCTGAGCGAACTGATCAAACAAAAGGTGCTGCTCGCCAAGGCCCACGCCGACACGATGATCGTGGAAATGCGCGACGTGGACAAGGAACTCGACGCGCGCATCAAGACGCTCATCGATCAGGCCGGCGGCCAGCAACGGCTGGAGGAATACTACGGCATGCCGCTGGTCAAGCTCAAGCGGCAGTTCCGCCCGCTCGTTGAAGAGGGCCTGCTCATCGAAAAGGTGCGGCAGGAAAAGATGCGCAGCGTGCAGGTCGGCCCGATCGAGGTCCAGCGCTTCTGGGAGACCTATCAGGATTCGATTCCGCCGCTCCGCGACGGCGTGCGCCTCGCCCACATCCTGCTCGCCGACCGCATTTCTCAAAGCTCCATTGACGCCGCCATCGCCAAAGCCGACTCGGTGCGCGCCCAGCTTGTCAGCGGCACGGTGAGTTTCGAAGAATACGCCTCGCGCCATTCCGACGACGCGGCTTCGGCCAGCAAGGGCGGCAAGCTGGGGCTGACCAACCGCGGCGATCTCGTGCCCGCCTATGAGGCGGTCGCCTACGCGTTAAAGCCGGGCGAGATCTCCCCGCCCGTAGTCTCGCCCTTCGGCGTGCACCTCATCCGCCTCGAAGAGCGGCTCGGCGAAAAGATCAGCAGCAGCCATATTCTCTTCAAGGTCGTGCCCTCGCCCGAGGATCTCGCGGCCACCGAAGCCCGCGCCGATTCCCTCATTCAAGCTGTGAAAAATGGCGCGGACTGGGACGTGCTGGCGCGGGACTTCTCCACGGACAAGAAAAGCGCCCCCACCGGCGGCGACCTCGGCTGGTTCCAGCCGTCGGAGATTCCGCCCGACTTCGTGGATGCGCTGAAGGACTTGCAGAAGGGCGATCTCGCCAAGCCGGTGCGCACGCGCTTCGGCGTCCACGTGCTGCGCGTCACCGACCGTGTCTTTGCCCGCCCCATCACCCTCAAGGACGACTACGACCGCATCGCCCGCCTCGCGCAGGCCAAAAAGCAGGACGAAGCCTTCGACAAATGGGTCAAAGAACTCGCCGCCGAGACCTACATCGAACGGAAATAATTGCCACCACCCACCGATCTGAAAACAGACACACTTTCTGGTGTGTCCGTTTTTACTGGATGATAACAGAACGATCCGTTTGGCTTTTCTCGCGATCACCCCTTGACATTCACCCCCATCCCGTGTAAATTAAAGTAAGCCCTTTCTTTTGGTTACGAGGCGGAACGCATGCTGTGCCGCTTAGCCACTCTCGATTGAATGTCACACAGCGAGGCCCCCGCAAGGCACTCGCTGTTTTGTTGGGATCACGCTGCGCAAGTAACGCAATTTAAACATGTTACAGAACAGTTCCCCCGTTACAGAGGAGAGTCCGATGAAACGGATGCTGATCATTCTGCTGAGCCTTGGGGTGGGTTTCGGGATTAGCGGCTGCTCGCGGGAGAAAATGGGCAAACTGGGCAGCGCGGATGACGCCTGTTATCCGGGCAAGCCCGGGGTGCATATTGTCGAGATGGAAAAGGTCAAGGTGAACGACCAGGATTTCACACTCACGCCCGGGGGTGATCCCTGGCCCGTGCGCGTGTACATTCTGGAAGATGATCACGAACTGGAAGCCGACGGCGGCGGCGTCCTCGCCGGCACCCGCGGCGAGCGCACGCTGGATATGCCGCTGCGCTGGCTGGTGAATTTCAAGCCCGACGCCCGCTACCAGATTGTCGTCGAAGAGCAGGGCGAAGGCGGCAACACCTGGGTCTTCCCCCAGACGCCGCGCCCCGGCTTCTGGCCGGTGCCCGCTAATAACTTCGTCTTCCGCATGGGCAAAGCCTCGTCGATTCGCTTCACCGAGGAACTCCGCGAAGATGGTTAAGCGGAACCGGCACAATCCTCATCACATCGGGCGCGACATTCTCGCGCCCGATTGTCTTTCCGCAGCTCCACCGGATGCTCTTGTCCACTATGAGCACGCGCCGGCATCCATTCGGGAAATCCACGGGGCGCCCCTTTGTATAAGAGTCACGCGCAACCGCCGCGAACGGTGCGCTGATGACGGTTTCGATTAAGGAGACGGTACATGATTGTCATCCGCTGGCTGTTGATCCTGACTCTGGCCGGACTCGTGGGTGTGGGGTGCCGCAAGCGCATTGAACCCGCGCCGCCGGCTCCACGGAAACCGCGGCAGGCCGAAACGCATACGCTGCGGCTGCTCAAAGTTCAGTTCGGCAAGGCGGACTTCAGCCGGACATCGCTCGGCCAGCCGCTGGATGTCCGCATTACCCTGCGTGAAGACGGCACGGATCTTCCGGCCACCAGCGGTTCACCACTGCTTTCCGGCCGCCGCGGCGAACGCGTCCTCGATACTCCGCTGGAATGGTCGGTGACGTTTGATCGCCGCAAGGCCTATCAGATTGTCCTGACCGAACAGGCCCCGCCCGGCGAAAGCGGTAAGCGGACTTTCATTCCGGCCACGCCGCAGCCCGGATTCTGGCCGTTTGGCGAAAACCACGGCCACATCACATTCGGCGCGGAATCCTTTCTGGAGTTTTCCGATACCGTGACGCCTTAGCCACCTCAGCCCCTTGCCCTCCGCCGGGGCTTTTTTTCGACAGGCCCTCAGAATCCGCCCGAAAGTTCCGTATATTGGGGACTCTGCGGTGTTCGCTCGCCGGGCTGCGGGCTGAAAACCCAAGCTCGTGCTTTGTCCTGTTTTATCTTATCTTTACGTTTGGTGTCGGCGCGAGCCGGGACGCCTAACCGCTAAATGACGGAGTTCGGGCTCCGTACCTGCAACAATCCACGGCTCGGGCGGGTTCTAGAGAGATACGGTTGTGTGCGAGTTGGATGAGTAATCACTGGAACGATCGCCGGGTCCGGCGTCGCACGCTGGCAACCGGATGAAATATCAAGGAGTTCAAGAGCAGGTGCCGTGCGTTTGACATTAGTACACATTCTATTGAAAATAAAACCTTTATACTCCCTGCGGCGGCTGGGATGCATCCTGTTGCTGCTATGTGTCTGTGCTCCGCTCGGGGCTCAGACCTCGCGCGTCGACAACCGCTCGGCCATCGGCCTGCTCAAGTACAAGGGTGGTGGCGACTGGTACAGCGCCGACCGCGCGTTGCGGAACCTGATTCTCTTCATTCGCGAGAATACGAATGTCGATCTGGCTCCCGAACCCGTGGCAGTGGAACCATCCTCGGCGCAGCTCTATTCCTATCCGGTGATGTTCATCAATGGGCACGGCAACATCGCCTTCAGCGAGCAGGATGTGGCCGGACTGCGGAATTATTTTGCGGCGGGCGGCTTTCTGTTCGCAAACGACGACTACGGCATGGATGCGAGCTTCCGCCGCGAAATGAAAAAGGTCCTGCCCGATGCGACGTGGATGGAACTGCCGTTCAACCATCCGCTGTACAATGTGCTCTACAAGTTTCCCCACGGCCTGCCGAAGATCCACGAACATGACAAACAGCCCGCGCAGGGTTTTGGCCTGTTTCTGAACGGCGTGATGGTGGCCTTTTACGATTACCAGTGCGACCTCGGCGACGGCTGGGAGGACCAATCGGTGCATGGCGATCCCACCGATAAGCGTCAAGCCGCCCTCGAAATGGGTACGAATGTCATTCTCTTTGCTTTGAGTCGCGGAGTGGAATAACAGCTCCCCGGACCGCCGTCTGTATCTTTCGCTTTCCGCTGTTTGCTTTTGCTTTCCTGCTTACCGGGAGTTGCTATGGGTGCGCGTGAAGTTCTGCTGACGATCGAAGCCTGGATGGCCGGGCTGCGGCGGGCGGTGATGATGAACCGGCTGCAGGTGAGCGTGCTGGCGGCTATCGCCGGCCTGATCGCCGTCAGTCTCGTGATCATGACCGTGGAAGCCGTAGGGCACCTGTCCGGCACGGCGCGGGCTGTGCTGCTGGCGCTGTGGGCGCTCTTCGCCCTGGCCGCGCTCGGTCTCGGTCTGCTCTGGCCCGTGCTGCGCTACACGCTCTTCGCGCCCTCCGACAAAGACCTCGCCCGCGTCTACGCGGGCCGCATGCCCTCCATCCGTGACCGCGTGTTGAATGCGCTGCAATTGCTGGAACGCGCCGAGAACGCGGGCCGCGAAGGGTATTCGCAGGAACTCATTCTCGAAGCGGGCCGTGGTGTCGCCGAAGACCTGCAACCCGTCGACCCGCGCACGCTGCCCGCCCGCGAGCCCGTGCGGCTTTCGGGCAAACTGGCACTCATTAGCGGCGCGGCGGCGGTGATTTTTATGCTGGTTGCCGGAAGGCCGCTGCTCTCGGCGGCGGAACGCGTAATGAAACCCGGCGAAGACTTTGAACCGCCGGCGCCCTTCACTTTAGCCGTCAGCCCCGGCGCGGCTCATCTCGTGCGCGGCGATTCGCTCGTCGTCGAAGTCACTGCCGCCGGAGCCGTCCCCGCCTCCGTCATCATCGAGCGCCTTGAGAACGGCAAGACCGCCACTGAACCCGTCGAGGTCAAAAGCGGGACCGGCGTCTTCCGTTATACCTATCGCGGCGTCACCGCGCCCTTCACCTACTGGGCACACTCGGGACGCGTGACCAGCCCGGAATACGAAGTCGAAGTTGAGGAGCTGCCCGCCATCCGCTTCCTCTCCGTGCGCCTGTCCCCGCCCGCCTATACGAAGCTCGACGAGCAAGTCCTCGAAGAGAACGTGGGCGACATCGCCGCGGTGGTCGGCACGCGGGTCGAATTGCAGCTCGCGGCCACCAAAACCCTCACGGAAGCGCGCCTCGAATTTCTCACGGCGCGCGTGGATTCGTTGACTCGCGGCGAAGTCGTGGCCTCGCCCCACGGTCCCCTGACACGGCGCGCGGCCAAGGCGCTCGACCTCGACGGCTCCCGTGCCGAAGGCGATTTCACCATTGACGAGAGCGGCTACTACCGCATCAATCTCGAGGATCGCGAGGGCCGTTTGAGCCGTGATCCCATCCTCTATCGCATCACCGCCCGGCCCGATGAACCGCCACTCGTCACTATTACTGAACCGGCCAGGGATGTCGAAATCGCCGCCAATGTCAAGATCGCCGTCGCCGCTGAGGCCATGGACGACTTCGGCTTTTCGAAAATGGCGCTGCGCTATCACCGCCCGGCGGTAGGCGAGCCCGAAGAACTGCGCGGTGACGACGCCCAGTATAAAACCGTGCCGCTGAACTGGCGCCGGACCGAGCCCGGCAAGGCCGCCGCCGAATACGTCTGGGACCTCGCGCCGCTCGATCTGCTGCCCGAAGACGAAGTGCTGTTCTTCGTCGAAGTCTGGGACAACGACGCCGTGCATGGACCCAAGCGCGCCCGCAGCGAAACGCGCACGCTGCGCTTCCCCTCCATGGCCGAAATCTTCGACCAGCAGCAAAAAGAAGCGGAAACCCGCGAAATTTCGCTCGCCGATCTGATGAAGGAATCGCAGAGCGTGCGCGAGGAGGTCGAGAAGGCCGTCGAGGAGTTCAAATCAAATCCCGACATGAACTGGGAGCGTAAGCAGGACTTGCAGAAGTTGCTTGAGAAGCAACAGGCGATGAACGACGTGCTCAATCAGGTCGCCGACGCCATGCAGAAGGCCGCCGAGCAGATGGACCAGCGCGCCATGTTCTCGCCCGAAGTGATGCAGAAGATGCAGCAGATCCAGGAACTGGTGCAGAAGGTCATCACGCCCGAAATGCGCAAGGCCCTCGAAAAGCTCGCCAAGTCGATGCAGCAGCCGACCGAGGAAGAGATGCGCCAGGCGCTCGAGAACTTCAAGATGACGCAGGAAATGTTCGAGCGCGCCCTCGACCAGACGCTGAACATGCTGAAACAGCTCGAGATGGCGCAAAAACTCGACGAACTCACGCGTCGCCTCGACGAACTGGGCCGCCAGCAGGAGCAGCTCAATCAGAAGATGGATCAAAACACTCCCGAGAGCGCCGCGAAAAACTCCGAACAGCAGCAGAAGCTCTCCGAGGAGATGAAGAAGATCGAGCAGGAAATGCGCAAGCTCGCCGAGCAGATGCAGCAGCAGCCCCAGCAGAAGGGCCAGGAGAAGATGCAGGCCCTGAAGAAAAAAATGGAGCAGGACCAGCTCTCCGAGCAGATGCAGCAGAATTCCAGTTCGATGAGCATGTGCCAGAATCAATCGGCCAAGAAAAAGGGCCGGCAGATCCGCCGCGAGATGTCCGAGATGGCGAATATGATGCAGAGTCTGCGGCAGGAAATGAATCAGGACCAGCTCGCCGAGGTACTCGCCAAGCTTGAACGCGCCCGCGACCAGGTGCTTGATCTTCTCGATGCGGCAGGAAAAACTGTGGAAGGAATCGGAAACCCTCGAGCCGGGCAGTCCGCAAATGGCCGAGGCCGCCGAAGAGCAGGAGAATCTGCGCGAAGCACTCGGCCGCGTCAGCGAAGACATGCAGCAGCTTGCGCGCGAGTCCATGTACGTTTCGCCGCAGCTTTTGGGCGGCATGTCGCGCGCCATGCAGCAGATGGACCAGGCCGGCGCTGCCACGCAGGATCGCGATCCGCGCACCGCCGCCCATTTCCGCCAGCAGGCGCTCGGCGCGCTCAATCAAACGCTGAAAGATGCGAACTCATCCTGCTCCGCTTGCAAGAGCGCCTGCAACAAACCGAACCCCAATTCCATGTCGTCCGCCGCCGGACAAATGGCCCAGCAGCAGCGGCAGTTGAATGGCCAGACCCAGCAACTCGGCAACACCAATCCCGGTAGCCTTTCCATCGGCGAGCAGGCCGCCATGCAGCGCCTCGCCGCCGAACAGAACGGGCTCGCCAAGACCGCCCAGCAGCTCGCGCAGGAGGCCCGGGCCAGCCAGCAAAGCCTGGGCGACCTCGGCGATGTGGCCCGCGAAATGCAGGACGTGGCCAAGGATCTCGAACAGCGAAATATCAGCGAGCGCACCACCGAAAAGCAGGAGCACATTGAATCGCGACTGCTGGATTTCCAGCGCGCCAACCGCGAGCGCGAGTTCAGCCCCAAGCGCCAGGCGCGTACCGGCGTCGACATCGTGCGCAGCACGCCCGGCCCGCTGCCCAACCGCCCCGGCCAGGACCAGCTCCGCGAAGATCTCTTGCGCGCCCTCGACGCCAAGTACACCCCTGACTATGAGCAGCTCATTCGCGCCTACTTCGAAGCCTTATCGAAATGGAAGTAACCAGCGTGTGGACTTGATTCGGGATTCTGCACGTTCAAATTACTAGCCAGCACGCTCCCGCGTGCTGGATGAGAATCGCGCAAACATCGCCCCGTTGCGCATCCAACCCGCGGGAGCGGGTTGGCTAGTAATGCCTTCACAGGAGGCTCCGATCCCCCGCACGCTTCTGCTCTTCAGTCTGCTGCATCGCTATTCACGGGACACCGTTTGCCGGCGAGCTGTCCGCCATGCTGCACGATGACGCCCACACCATTGGCGTCGTTTCACACAACATGCTGCGTGCTCCGTTCCACGGCACACCCGCGGATTACTGGATTGCAGGCGGACTGGCCACGGGCATCGTCCTCGCCTCCACTCTCGACCGCACCGTGCGCGGCGCTGTGCCGAACTGGCATGACGGCTGGTTGAAAACCGTGGATGAAACAGGCAGAGTCTATTCGCGCGCGCCGGTCACGTTCGGTTTGGCGGGCGGACTGTATGCGGCAGGACTTATCGGCGAAAACACGGCGTTGCGGCGTACGGGGATCGAAATCGTCGAAGCCTTCTGCTTTGCCCACGCTGGCACGCAAAGCGTCAAACGATTGTTGGGCCGTCACCGCCCTTACAACAACGACGGCCCCTTTGTCTTCGCGGGGCCCCAGCTCAAAGACCGCTATCTCTCGTTTCCCTCGGGCGATGTGACCAACGTGTTCACGCTCTCCACCGTACTCGCCAGTGAGATCCATCACCCAGCGGCAACCGTGGCGCTCTACGGTCTGGCATCGACGACCGTTTTTCAGCGGATGCACAAAGACAAGCACTGGTTCTCCGACACGCTCGGCGCCGCCGTCTGGAGCGTGGCCGTGTCGCGCGCCGTGGTGCGGTTCAATCACCGGCAGCAAGACTCCCGGGCTTCACGAGTAGAGTTGGTCCCGTTACTCAGCGGCGGCAGCCTCGTCATTCACTTCTGATTCCCATTTCTTAATCGCCGTGCGGCCTTATCCTTTTCAATCATCGCCGTGCGGCCTCTCCAGAGGCCGCCGTCTGTGGCGGCAACCCGCGACTCCATGATTTTACCTTCCTGCCATCATCGCTTTCGCCTTGTGCTGCTGACGCTGCTGTTCGCGGCCGCCTCTGCGCTCGCTCAGGCGCCGGTCACACCGGCCAATCCCGGCCAGCAGCCTCTTCTCCGCCGGCAGCAGGGTGATGAAACGATCATGACCGAGCGCGCGCGCCGCGCCGAGCAGAGCGGTGATTACAACCGCGCCCTCGCGATCTGGAAGGAATTGCTGACGCGCTCGCCGTGGCATCCCGAGGCCGTGCCGGGCGTGGCGCGGACGCTCATTGTCCTCAAACAGTACGCGGAGGCCGATTCCTTTCTCCTCGACCGCATCAGCCGCGCCGAATACCGCAATCTAATCCAAAGCCCGGCCGATCCCACCAGCCGCTTTGCGCTGACGCTGCTCCGTGGGCAAGTCGCCCTCGCCAGGGGAGAAGAAACCGCGGCGCAAAAACTGTGGAACGACGCCCTCGCGCAAACCGGCAAAAGCCCCGAGGCCATGCGCACGCTGGTCATCTTCCTCCAGCAGAACCGCCGCTGGGAAGAAAGCGAAAAGCTGATCCGCGATTACCGCAAAAACGAAAAGCAGCCCGCCTACATGGCGCTCGAACTGGCCAACAGCTTGCGCAGCCAGATGAATTTCGCCGATGCCACCGAAGAACTCATCCTCTACGCGGCCAGTGCCCCCGCCGGCTGGCAACTGGCCCTCAGCTACCTCAATCAGTACCCCGACGATCCGGCTGTGGCCGAAAAAGTCAACGGCGTGCTGCAGAAAGCCGCCCGCGCCGAGCGCAAGAATCCCGTCCTCTGGCAAATCGTCTCCGGATATGCGCTGAAAACCGGCGATTTCGAAGCCTCGTTACGCGCCGCCATCACCGCCGATTCCCTCACCGCGCACGACGGCTCGCTCGTGCTGCAATGCTCCGAACAGATTCTGAATGAGGGCGAAGCCAACATCGCGCGCCAGGGTTACCAGCGTGTGCTGGCGTGGAAGCCGGTGCCCGAGCTTGCCGCCCAGGCCGAACTCGGCCTCGGTCGCTGCGCGGAAATCCTCGGCCAGTGGACCGAGGCGAAGCACGCCTACGAGAATTTCGTCAGCCGTTATGGACACACGCGCGAGAGCGACGAAGCCCGGGCGCGCATCGCCGAAATTCTGCTGCAGCGCGAGAACAATCCCCAGGCGGCCCTCGAATTGCTGTCGGCGCTGCCCCCCGGTGGCGCGCTGGCCCGCGCCCGCGTGGTGTTACGCATCGGCGATTGCCACGCCTGGATGGGCGACTTTGGCGCCGCAATCAAGGCGTGGAGTGAGCTGGCTCGCCCCGGCGCCGCCGCCGGCGAAGAGATCGCGCAGGCGCTATTGCGCATGGCCCGCGCGAATCTGTGGCGCGATTCCACGGCCCGGGCCGATACGCTGCTGAACGCCATTACAACCCTCAGTCCTTCGACCACGGCGTTCAACGACGCGATTCTCTATCAGGCGCTGCTTGAAGAAGGCGGCGTCTACCGCGCCAGCCGCGCCTTTGCCGCCGGGGATTACGCCAGTTTTCGCGGCAGCGATAGTCTCGCCGCCCCCCAATTCGCCGAGGCTGCGGACTTGTTGAAAGAAGGCCGCCTCGCTGAATGGGCGCGCTATGCCGAAGCCGTGGCCCTGCGCCGCAGCGGTCGACCCCGTGAAGCCATCGCCGTCCTCGACACCTTTGTCACACATTACCCACTGTCCGTCGACCTCGACCGCGCCGAATATACCCGCGCCCTCATTCGCACGGAAGACCTGCACGACGACAAGACGGCGCTTACCGAACTCGAGCAGTTCCTTGCCGACCACCCGCGCTCGCTCTATCTCGAGCCCGCCCGCCGCAAAGCCCGCGTCCTCCAGGCCCGGGCGTCGTAATTCCTATTCCCCCCCGTTGACGGGGGGGCAAGGGGGGGTGGGCTCTGTACTGCTCCGCGAACGCTATCCTCAGATGTAGGGGCGGGTCAAGCAGCACATATCTTTCCGCGTGACCACCACCTTCTCCCGTGCGACCCGCCCGCTTCAATCGCAGACGGAATCTTTGCCCTGCGTTCGCGTCAGAAACGGATTCGCGACGGGTCTCTCCAAAGTCAATCAGAGAAGAGAACGCGGTGGTGACTCTCCAGTGTCACCCCGATTGTTCCCAATAAACAGACGGGCGACTCTGGAGAGTCGCCACGGCGAGAAAAGAATGCGCCCTCTTCGCTTCATCGTTCATCGTTCATCGTTCATCGTTTTCCTGCTGCTGGCCCTCCCCGCCTTCGCGCAGAAGCTGCTCATTCCCATGGATCTCGCGCAGACGGACCATCTCAAGGCCTATGGCGTCACGTGGATGGCCCTCAATCGCGGGCTCAAGGTCGAGTGGCTGCTCAACTATCGCGGTGGGAGCTTTCTGATGGATCTCGCGCCGGAAATCTCCAGCGAGTGCCGGCTGCGCGGCGTGCTCGCCGAAACTGTGAGCGATCCCGGCGCGATCTACAGCGAGATGGAACAGGCCAACATGGAGGTCGTGCTGCTGGAAAAGGCCACGAAGATCGCCATCTACGCCCCGCCCGAAGTCGAAGACGGCCCGTGGGACGACGCCGTGAATCTCGCCCTCACCTATGCCGAGATTCCGTTTGATCGCGTCTACGATGAAGAGATTCTCGCCGGCAAGCTTGCCAAGTACGATTGGATCCACCTCCACCACGAAGATTTCACCGGCCAGTACGGGAAATTCTATTCCATGTATCGCGGCGCCGACTGGTATCTCAAACAGGTGCGGCAGGAAGAGACGCGGGCCCAGAAGCTGGGCTTTGCCAAGGTCTCCCAGCTCAAGCTCGCCGTAGCCCGCACGTTGCACACGTATGTGGGCGGCGGCGGCTTCATGTTTGCCATGTGCAGCGCCACCGACAGCTACGACATCGCCTTAGCCGCGCAGGAAACCGACATCTGCGCCCCGGTCTTTGACGGTGACGGCCTCGACCCCGATTACGCCGCCAAGCTGCGCTTCGACTACGGCTTCGCCTTCCAGAATTACTCGCTGCTGACCGACCCGATGATCTACGAGTTTTCCGACATCGACGTCAGTCCGCGCACGGGCCGCATGGATCGCGGTGACGAAGGCGATTACTTCACGCTCTTCAACTTTTCGGCCAAGTATGATCCCGTCCCCACGATGCTGACGCAGGACCACACGGCGGTGGTCAAGGGTTTCATGGGCCAGACCACGGCGTTTCACAAGCGCTTCCTCAAGCCCAGCGTTACGGTCCTCGCGCAGAACGAGGGCACGGATGAGATTAAGTACGTCTACAGCAACTATGGCAAGGGCTTCTGGGCTTACTACGGCGGCCACGACCCCGAGGACTACCGCCACCAGGTCGGCGACCCCCCCACCAACTTAGCCCTCCACAAAAACTCCCCCGGCTACCGCCTGATCCTCAACAACGTGTTATTCCCGGCAGCAAAGAAAAAAGAGCTGAAAACATAAATCCGCTGTAGCGCCCGGCTCGCCGGGCTCTGATCGTCGGTCCTGTCCATGATCAAATTACTAGAGGCGGCCTCTGGCCGTCTTTCCAATTCCATTACCTTTGTCCTCTCCGCCCCGATCCACAAATCCCCACTCCGCAGCACTAAGTAACAGCGCGGCGCGATCCGAAAACGGTGCGCCGCGCTCTTCATTTTCGTAACTTATAGCATCAATCCGCGTGGACGATTATTACCCTTATGAACAGGAGGCCGTATGTTTGCCTGCCAATGGCATTTCGACATTCCCTTCGGCAAACAGTCGGAGGTGCTGAAAATCATGGAAGCGTGGGAAACCGAGATCGGTCGCGTGCCCGAAGCGCCCAAGGCCATCTCCCGGCGGTTGATGGTCGGCCATGTCGGGGTTTCGGCTTCGCACATTGTCCACGAACACCTCGTCGAAAAGCTCGAAGATTGGGAGAATGCGCTGAAAGCCGTTGCCACGGGCCGCTTCCAGAAATTCTCCGAACAGCTCGCCCCCTTCATTGCTCCCGGCTCCCAGCACTGGATCATCTATCGCGTCCACGGTGTCAGCACCCCGCCTCAGGCCTGACGCCCGGCAGTCGTTCGCATCGAAAAGCCCGGGCCGTGCCGATCCCCGTCGCCACTGTCTGGGCTTTCTCAATTCCGTTTGCGCACGTCAGAATAATGCGGGATACAGGGGTTCTACCGATAATTTTAAGATTATCAGCAGTAAAGAATAGAAAGATCAGCTTGGGCGAAGGTGCTCTGAGTTGCATTTCACCGTCAAGTTGTTTAATTATCAGATTATGGAAACGACCAAACCGAAGCCGCTGCCGCATCAAACTGCCGCTGTGCGGGACTCTGCCCTCACGCCCACGCGTGAAAACTACCTCCGCGCCCTCTACCAGCTCGGCCGCTCCGGTTCCGGTGTGCGTTTAACGGATCTTGCCAATTTGCAAGGAGTCCGTTTGCCCACCGCCCGCCACGCCGTCGATTGTCTGCGCGATGCCGGTCTGGCCGAGCAGGAAAGCTACGGCCTGATCTCGCTGACAGAGGCCGGACGCCGCATGGGCCGCGCTATTTGCGAGCGCTTCGAATTGACGCGCAAGTTCCTGATCGAGGTCTTGGGCGTCAGTGAAAGCGTGGCCGAGCGCGAGGCCTGCATCATGGAGCATCACCTCGATGACAATACCCTCGACCGCCTCGCGGCCTTCGTGAAGCATGTGGCAAGCTGCGCCGGAACGGTCAACGCCGCCGCCTGCCTTGCCAGTCTGCGTACGGATTTTGGGAATCACTGATATTAAAGTTCGTCCATTTCCCGGATCGAACTCCAACTAACCTGCAAAGGTGCAATCATGCTCAAAGAGTTCAAGGCGTTCATCTTGCGCGGCAACGTGGTCGACCTCGCCGTGGGTATCATTATCGGCGCGGCCTTCGTTTCGATTGTCAATTCGCTGGTGGCGGACATCATCATGCCGCCCATCGGACTGCTGCTGGGCAACGTGGACTTCTCGAGCATTTTCTCCGTCCTGAAAGAAGGAGCCGTAGCCGGTCCCTATGCCACCCCGGCGGCGGCCAAAGCGGCGGGCGCGGTGACCATCAACTGGGGATTGTTTATCAACGCGGTTATTTCCTTCCTCATTGTGGCCTTTGCGATTTTTATGGTGATCCGGGGCTTGAATCGCTTGCAGGCGAAGGAGCAGGCCAAGCCCGAGCCGGCTCCCACCACGAAGGCCTGTCCGTTCTGTCTGTCGGCGATTCCGCTGCAGGCCACGCGCTGCCCCGCCTGTACCTCGCAACTATAGCCAGGGTCTGAGAATAAATGAAAACCGCGGAACCCGCTCCGTACCGGTAGTTTTCCTTCCCAATCATTCCATCGAATTAGAAAGCACATCCGCTCATGAACTACCACCGAATGCTCTTTACCACCGTATTGCTGCTGACTTCTGCCTCGTTGGCGGCGGCGCAAGCGGCGGGTGAAGATACCGTCGCCCTGCGGAAATGGAAAATCGCCTTTGAAGGCAATCTCGGCGTGACTCAGTCCTCCTATTCCGACAACTGGGAGGGCGGCGAAACCGGCTCGATTATCTGGGTGGCCGATTCCC
This sequence comes from uncultured bacterium, assembly GCA_963735175.1. Classification (GTDB taxonomy): domain Bacteria; phylum Electryoneota; class RPQS01; order RPQS01; family RPQS01; genus CAVTJX01. Next base: position 111,946 of record CAVTJX010000008.1, read on the forward strand.
GCACCACCGCCGTCCGCCGTTTCACCACCAGTTGGCTCTTCTCCAACGAGCTGAAACTCGCCTTCGGCGAAACGCACAGCCAGAATCAACAGACTAAAAAGTGGGCGGAGCCTCAGAAATCGTCCGACCGCATCCGCTTCGATTCCATTCTGCGCCTGACCCGCGGTTGGCCGGTCGATCCCTACACGGCGGGCTCCCTCGAATCGCAGTTCTACGATCCGACTTCGGCGGTGGAAAAGCGCTACGTCAATCCCATCGAATTGACGGAGACTGTCGGCGTCGCCCGCTATCTGCTGAATAAACCGGACAAGCAGGTCGTTACCACGCGCGTCGGCGCCGGCGCCCGGCAGCGAATCACGCGCATGGATGATACGCTGAACATTGGCCAGAGTGTCACCGAAACCGAGTCCGACGGCGGCGCGGAATGGGTGACCGACCTCGCCATCGGTTCCGCCAAGACGCGGACGAGTTTCGTCTCCAAACTGACGCTGTTCCAGGCGCTTGTCAATAATCAGGCCAGCGACAACGACGACCGCTGGAAAGCCGTCGACCTGAACTGGGACAATACGCTGCGCGCCAACGTGTCGCGTATCCTGCAGGTCAGCCTCGCCTGGCAACTGCTCTACGACAAGCAGCTCGCGTTGGGCGGCCGCTTCAAGGAAACCCTCGCCCTCGGCCTGACCTACAAGTTCGCCAACACGAAATAAGGGCGTTTTCGAAAATTATCCGGCCGAGCCGGGTTGGGCTTGCGACACGACTACCGCGTGGGAAAAACGAAAACCCGGCCGGAATCCGGATTCATAGTGCGTGTGCGCTCCGCGTTGGCCGTAGCGTAGTCATCTCCGCAGCGGCAGGCGTTTTTTGTTTTCGCCTGCCGCTGCGGTTCTGTTCCGGCCGGACTCCGCCTTTCCTCCGAATCTCACCGCCGGGAATATGCCATGCCGCATACCTTCCACCGGCTCCTGCGAATTGGCGGCATCATTTTGCTTGTGCTCGTGGCCGCCACTGTCTATGTGCTTTATCGCTTGAGTCAGGCGGACGGATCCGTCCGCCTGACCCCGGCACAGCTTGTGCATCCGTCCGGCGCACGCGAAATTGCCTCGCCCGCCGACGTGGATCCCGCTCCATTCCTCGCCTATCTAAGCGAGCGCTCCCTGCCGCCCGCGGATTACGTCGTCGAGAAGTTCCGCACGCATGACGTCGTGCTGCTCGGCGAGGCTCATCAGATCCGCGAAGACTACGCATTCATCGCGGACCTGATCGCGCCGCTCTATCACCGCGCCGGTGTGCGCGTGCTCGCCCTCGAAGTGCTGCTCGCAGCCGCGCGCGCTGGAACTCCAGCGCCTCCTCACCGCGCCCGTCTTCGATGCGCCGCGCGTCGAGCAGATCTTTCGCGAGGACTATTTCTACTGGGGCTTCCGCGAGTATCTGGACATTCTGCGCGCCGTGTGGGCTTTCAATCGCACGCTCGCAGCGGGCGAAGCTCCTTTCACGGTCGTTGGCCTCATGCCCGCCGTCAATATCTATCATGTCGTTTGCGGCACGTGGTTTCAGAAGGCCGATGACATCCCGCGTTTGTTGAATGTCGATGCCGAGTATGCGCGGCCCATCCGCCAGGCGCTCGATAACGGGCAGAAAGTGCTCGTACAGGTCGGCTACCATCACACCTTCGTGAACTACCGGCTGGCCAAGGTGATTGATGGCCAAATGTACGGCGAATATTCCCGCCCGCGCCTCGGCAAACTTCTGCACGATGCGTATGGCGGGCGCGTCTTCCAGATCTCCCGGCATGTGCGGCAGGATCACGCCGCCTGTTACACCACACCGCCCACCACGCCCGTCTCGCAGTTTCTCGAACAGCTCTATGTAGACCAGGGCCGCCAGCCGCTGGCCTTTGATGTTACCGGCTCACCCTTCGCCGCGCTGCGTGACACGAGCGGCATCTACTTTAAATACCAGCCCGCGGTCACGCTGGCCGACATCGCCCAAGGCTATATCCTTGAGCGGCCGTATGCCGAATTGCATACCGTGCAGTGGCAGACGGGCTTCATCACCACGGCCAATCTTCCCGAGCTGCGTGCCTACGCCCTCAAGCGGAAGATGATCACCCCCACCGAAGGCTTGACTCCGGCGGATCTGGAGCAACGTTTTTCCGCATTCCTCGCCAGCGGCCGCCGCTTCCTGTAAAGGCGTCTGTCGCCGTGGTGACTCTTCAGCGAAGATCCGCCGAAGGCGATAGTCACCCGTCATATTTCTCGTCATCCTGACGGTCTTCCGGAAGGATCTCCAGCAGCACCACTCATCGCCGACCACCGCTTCTAACTGTCGTCATCCTGACCGTCCGCGGGAAGGATCTCCGGTTCTCCGCTACTCTGACTCGGATTTCGAATTTTGAATTTCGGATTTTCCTCTTCCATGTCCCGCATCTTCTGGATCGTTCTCGCCGTCGGGCTTCTGCTGCGCGTGGCGGCCATCGAATTCCGCCCCGAGACCGCCCTCGCGCGCGCACCGGACGAAGGCGAATACCTGCAACTGGCCCGCAATCTGGCCGCCGGCCACGGCTTCACGCTGACGGGTGAGCGCACCGCCTACCGCGATATTCTCTTTCCCTTCGCCGCCTCGCTTGTCATGCGCGTGTGCGGCGACTCGCCCACGCCGGTACTGTATCTACAGGCCGCGCTTTCTGTTTTCAGCGCGCTCCTGCTCTATGCCTTGGGCCGTCGCCGCTTTTCCGCGCAGGCGGCCCTCGTCATGGCCGCTATCTGGCTTGTGTATCCCGGCGCGATTATCTTCTCCGCGCTCTTCCTCACCGAAACGCTGTTTCTCTTCCTGTGGATTGCCGCCCTCGCGCTCTTCGATCGCATCGAGGCAAACGGTTACAGGGTAACCGATGCCGCGCTGGTCGGCATCACCCTCGGCCTGCTGGTGTTAACGCGCGCGGCGGGAATCGTGCTCGTCGGCGCAATGGCTCTCTATTTGCTCGTCGGGCGCGAACCCGTACTGCGAACCGCGCGCTGGAAAGCGGTGGCCGTGCTGCTGCTGGCAACGGGGATCACCGTTCTGCCGTGGCTCGCGCGTAATTACAAAACCGTTGGCGCGTTCACGCTCAACACCAATGGTGGCATCAACCTGATCATCGGCAGCAATCCCTATGCGCAGGGGGCTTACAACTTCTCGGACGACGTGCAAGCCTTGTTGCCGCCGGATTCCGCCGGTGAAGTCGTGCGCGACCACGCTGGCATGAGCTACGCGCTTGCCTACGCCCGCGAACACCCTGCCCATACGCTGATTCTCTGTGCCCGCAAGCTCGCGCATCTTTGGTCGAGTGACATGAGCTTCTGGCTGCATTATACTCCCGGCTCTCCCGGTCAATCCCTCAGCGCCCATTTGCGTGCGTTGCCCATCGTCGCGCTGCTCGTCACCGCCCTGCCGTACATGCTGTTCGTCGTCTGGGGTGTGGCCGGACTTGTGCTCGTTACCGGCTTTCCTGCCCGTGGCCTGTATTTCTGGCAACTGGCGCTGGGAGTCGGAATTACGCTCTTAAGTTACGGCCTCGCCCGTTACCATCTGCCCTACATGCCCGCGCTGGTGGTCGGCGCGGGCGCGCTGGTGAATCAGCCCCGGGCGTGGCGGAGTCGCCGGCTGGCCGCGCCGTTTGTTCCTGTTTCTGCTCGTGTGCTTTTTCGGTGGCGTGTGGCTGTTCGAATGCCTGACCATCGCCGGAATCTAGCGCGATGAAGACTCTGCCGCGCATCCTCGGATTGTTCTTTGCGCTGGGTTTGTTCCTGCGCATGGTGGCGATTGGAAAACTTGCCGCCGGCTACGCCCTGTGCGTGGCTCTACGTACAGGCGTTGCTTTCCCGGCCACGGCCTTTTTCCTCTATCTGTTGGGCCGCCGCAGCTTCACTGCAAAGATTGCCATCGGCATGGCCGCCGCCTGGTGTTTCTATCCGGCGGCGATTCTCTTGACCGCGCTTCCCCGCCCCGATACCGCTCTGCTCTTCTTATGGCTGGCCGCCCTCGTAATCTACGACCAGCTCGAAGCCCGGCAATTCCGTTTGATCTGGGCCATCGCTTTGGGCGGGATCCTCGGCCTGGCGATCCTCGTGGCTCCCGTCGCGGTGGTGCTGGCGGCGTCAGTGCTCACCTATATCGGTTTGATACGCTACGAGGCGCCCGCGGCTTTGCGATGGCGAGCCGTGGCCGCCGCCTTCAGTGTCTGCCTGCTGCTCGTGTTGCCCGCGCGATTTGCCAAGTTGCCCCCCCTGTTCCCGCCGCGAGCCGTGGACGCCGTTTCGCAATTGGCCGGGAAGCCTTCCGGCACAGTTTTGGCTCGGCTGTTGCAAACGGACGCGCGATTGTGGATTGATTCCCGTCCGGCTGCTACTGCATCGGGCGCGATTCAACCGGCGCCCTCGGCTTCGCCCTGGATGCTGGCGATCATGGCTGTGCCTTACATGCTGATTGTCGGTCTCGGCGTCTCGGGCTTCTACCTCGTGCGGCGCTTCCCCGAGCGCGGCCTCTTCCTTCTGCAAATCTTTTATGGTATCGTGTGGCTGCGAGCGCCCGCTGAGCTGGGCAGCCTTGGCCATTTCCCGTATATGCCTGCGCTGGTCGTCGGCGCGGCTTCGCTCGTGCGGTCGCCCGTCTGGCGCAGCGTCCCCCCGTGGCGGCGGTTGTTCTTGCTATGGACATTGGGCATGCTCGTTGGAATCTGGCTGAACGAGGCGCTGACGCTCGTCGGCTGGTGAGACCCCCATCAGTAAACGGGACAGGCTCGAAAGCCTGTCCCGTTTGCATTGCGGTATGAAATGAAATCCGGGTTACGCCGTGGCCGGAATGGAAACCATCTTCTTCGGCTCCGTGGCGGCTAAAGCGCGGCCGAGGTCGTTCAGGATGTCGTCGACGTCCTCGATGCCGATCGAGAGGCGGATCAGACCGTCGCCGATGCCGATCTTGGCGCGCGCTTCCGGGGCCACGCTGGCGTGGGTCATCGAGGCTGGATGCTGGATTAGCGAATCGACGCAGCCGAGGCTGACGGCGAGGCTGAAGACGTGCACGTGATTCATCACCGCCTGCGCCGCCTTGTAGCCGCCCTTCACGTCGAAGCTGACCATGCCGCCGAAGCCGCGCATCTGCTTTTTCGCCAGCGCAAATTGCGGGTGCGACTCGAGACCCGGGAAGTACACGCGCTCGACCTGCGGATGCTTATCGAGGTAGCGGGCCACGGCCATCGCGTTCTGGCAGTGCTTGTCCATGCGGATCGGCAGCGTTTTCATGCCGAGGTTCAGCAGCCAGCAGTCGAAGGGCGAGGGATTGGGGCCGTGATCCTTCATGATCTTGTAGAGCGCGTCCTTGATCCAATCGTGCCGCGTGACCAGCGCGCCGCCGACGATCGTGCCGTGTCCGCTGAGGTACTTCGTCGTCGAGTGCATGATCACGTCCGCGCCGAGGCTGAGCGGGTTCTGCAGGTACGGCGTGGCGAAGGTGTTGTCGACACAGACGACGATTTCGGGATTGACGGCGCGCACGATCTTGCACGCCTCGGCGATGTCCGTTAAATCGAGGTTCGGATTCGTCGGCGTTTCGAAAAACAGCATCCGGGCCTTGGGATGGGCCTTGATCGCCCGTTCCAGCTCGTCCAGCTTGCTCGTGTTCACGTAGATGTTCTTCACGCCGTAGCGGGTCAGCGCGTCGTTGAAGAAATGGTCCGTCGAGCCGTAGAGCACGTCGCCGCGCAGCATCACGTCACCGGGGGACAACAGTGCGTAAGCCAGGGTCGAAGTCGCGCCCATGCCCGAGGAAAAGAGCAGCGATGAGACGCGCACGTTTTCGGGATCGGCGAGCTTCACGTCGCGCCCTTCGAGGGCATTCAGCTTGGCTTCGGCCACCACCACGGTGGGGTTGCCCATGCGGGTGTAGACGAACCCTTCGCGCTTCTGCGCGAACAGATCCGCGCCCTCTTCGGCGTCGTCGAAGATAAAGGTCGAGGTCTGGAAAATGGCGTTGGTGTGCGCTTTCGACTTTGGCTGAGCGACCTTCTCGCCCGCGTGCAGACAGCGGGTGGAGAAGCCGCAATCGAGATAAAACATCTCAATCGCGTCTTTGCGTTTGGAATCTTCCATGATGTGCCTAAGGTGTTATGGGGAAGTTGTTGTTTTTGGGGGATTGAAAATTGCCGCGTGGAAAGTTAAATCATTAATTCACGACGCGATGTATAAAAAATGACGGAACGGATCTTCCTGTTTTTCAAAGGGTGCGATAATTAATAAGGCTTTGCCGCACACTCGCCGCTAAACCCAAGATATGAACAAACGTGCAGAAAATCAAGTTTGACCGGGGAGTCTTGAAGGTTGATAATTCGAAGTGCGGCCAAGTTGGCAGAGGAAAACCTCGCTACGCACGCCGTGCGGCCTCTCCGAGAGGCCGCCGTCTGAAGAAGGAACCCGGCACATCTCACCGGCAAGCAAGGGTCAATGAAGCTAACCTCTTTGGGTCTGGCACTAATCCAACAAGGAAAACGGCACCCCTTCACGAAGCGTAGATGAAAGTTCTCTAATCATTGCCTCATGCTTCGTGCTTGGATTCTCTCGGCAGTAGCATCTCAAGATTTGTTGGGCATGCTCAATGTCGACCATCTGTATATCGTAGATTACGAGAAGAAGCGCTTGGAACCGGACATCTTCGTCCGTAGACGAATCTACCGCGATATTGTAGAGGGTCTCCAAGTGTCTGGGGATCGCGCTGATTATTGCGTAGGCTGATTGTCCAGCTGTTCCTCGTCCAAACCCTTCTTCAGGATCTACAATGCTTAGGAGACGCTCAATTTCGCGACGTCGAAAAACTCTTTGGATTGTCCTTAGTGCCCATTCGCGAATATTGTTGTCGAGCATATTCGCTTCGCCCCAAGCGATGTCGCCGTGTCCTGGAATATGTGTTAGACAATACAACAAAGAAACCAAGAGTTCGCTTCGAGAGCAGAAAGAAAAGTACGTTATCAGAAAATACCAACAGATCTTTTCATTACGATGGAAGGCGAAAAGAGCCCTGAGAGACGCAAGTGCGCTATCGAACGATTTATCCTCGAGGACAATTCCGATGTTCTGCTCGAGGGCAGCCTTGGATCTATATCTCTCTGAAAACTTAAAGAAATGCTGTTTGAAACTACTAAACAGTACTTTTGAAAAGACATGCTCGCGAGAGATTCTAATATTGTAAGGACCACTTTCTATAACATTTGGATTTTGCTGCAAGTACTGAGTGATATTTATCCACACAGCACAATCATTTTCGAAGTCAACAACAATTCCTGCAATTGGCAGTGAGTGAGAAGCCCAATATTCGAAATGATCCTTGTCAGAGCGAAGAATAGATTCCCCGCCCGATTCTGATACATACGACCTACCTGACTTTATCTGGCAGGCAATGCAACACCCCGTGCCGCTCTCGCCGGAAACAAACTCTATATATGCATCATTACCAATGTCGTTACTCTGCTCGATGTCCTGGAAAATGGAGTTTTCCGCTTCCACTATTGCACGTACGAAATTTACCCCTTCCCTGCTTGTGGCGCTTGTGCGCAAACGTTTTGTGGTCACCGTTACCTCCGCAGCATCAAAGTCGATATAGTGTTACGGCTTGAAAGACGGACGGCGGCCTCTGGAGAGGCCGCACGGCGCACGAGGGAAACGAGAGAGACCGGGCGGCGTACAGGGATGGACGGCGGTCTCTGGAGAGGCCGCACGGCGTACGGGGGAAACGAGAGAGACCACGCGGCGTACAGGGATGGACGGCGGTCTCTGGAGAGGCCGCACGGCGTACGGGGGAAACGAGAGAGACCACGCGGCGTACAGGGGTGGACGGCGGTCTATCGCCTTCAGCGGATCTTCGCTGGAGAGGCCGCACGGCGCACGGGGGGAGTTGAGCGAGTCGACAAAATCAAGCCGCTCGCTGCGAAAGTTCAAAATTTCTTTATACCAAACGTACGAATCACCGCCGTGCGGCCTCTCCAGAGGCCGCCGTCTTTCTTGGACTCATGTGATCGGGAATGGAAGCTTTTCGAAATCTGTCGCGCTGAAGCTTGACCGTCGTCGAATGCGGCGGACGGCGGCCTCTGGAGAGGCCGCACGGCGAAGAAAATACGAGGCCGCAGGGCGAGAAGATTCCACGGTCACACCGGGAAGAAAACTCAGAGGCCGCACGGCGAAGAAAAATACGAGGCCGCGCCGCTTTCTTCGGTGCGCGGGTTCGCGAAGGGTCAGCTTTTCGTGGGCCGGCACTGTGAATCTGGACGGTCATCGAGTACGGCGGACGGCGGCCTCTGGAGAGGCCGCACGGCGAAGAAAACACGCAACCGCGTGGCGTGCGGGGTTCAGTATACTACCACCGTCACAATGCTGGTCCCGAGGCCGTATGTAATCCTCGCGCTGGACCACGGGTAATCTTCACATGCTGCAACCAGTCCGCGCCGAAGCGGATTCTCGTGCAAATAACGCAGTTTTGTCGCCACTGCGTCGGCGCCCGGCACCAGAACGTCGTCGAATCGTTCACGCCAGAGCGCGTCGCCGGGATATTGCGCGGGGCGCAGTTTGCGTGAGGTGAACTTCTTGAAGCTCTCCATCATGCGTGCGACGGCGAAGTCGGCGTCGTGCTGGAGAAGCAGGGCGTGCAGATGGTCCGGCATCAGGACATAGCCGCGACAGTCTACCTTGTACTTTGACCGAGCGAATTCGAACGCTTCGAGAATGCTCCGGCAGACGGCGTCTTCGGTGAACCATGCACCGCGAACTGCCGTGACCGTCGTCACGAAGTGAACAGATTCGGCGATGTTTAGCCGTGAATGCCGATGGAGCATACTGGATCCGACAGTTGCACAGACGGAATTCGTACGGACGGCGGCCTCTGGAGAGACCGCACGGCGAAACCGGGGAACGGCGGCCTCTGGAGAGACCGCACGGCGAGCGTGAAGGTTATACCTTTTGCCGCGCCTCGTCTTCCTCAACCTCATCCAGAAACGCTACGGCGCGGCGGAGGTGGGGGATGACGATGGAGCCGCCGACGGTTAAGGCCACGGAAAAAATCTCGAACAGCTCGGCGCGGGTGACGCCGTGTTTGCGGCACTCGAGAATGTGATAGGAAACGCAGTCGTCGCAGCGCAGCACCATCGAGGCCGCGAGGCCGAGCATTTCTTTCGTTTTCGCGGGCAGCGCGCCCGTCGTGGTAGGTGAGCGTGTCCACGCCGAAGAAGCGCTTGATGGCGGGGTGGTCCTCGTCCAGAATGCGCGCGTTCATGCGTTCCGCGGAAGGTCTTCGAACTCGTCACGCCTCTCTGCCATAAAATAAGGGTCCTCGCCGTCTGTGTTCAATCTGTGCCGGAATTCATCATGGTCGCCCCCCGTTTCGCAGGAGATAACTGCGATCCGCCTGCCGGGAGACTTCTTCAGGATACGTAAGATTCTTCACAAGGTCAAGGGGAGTCCGCCCTCCGGAGTGGCGGAGTCGTGCGCAGCCTATGCGATCCGGGGCGAGCGACCAATGATTCCGGACCCGCCGTGTGGGCTTTTCGGCGCGAGAAAGCGGCAGCAAGAGCAAGTCTACAAAACTGGTCCGCAAGGGTCTGATTCCCGCCCAGAGAGGCATCCGGACCGCTGTATCAGAATATTTGCAAGTCAAATAGGAGCGATAAAGGCTGGAATCAGGACAATTCGATCTTTAGCTCCGTTCGCCGTATGCGCCATTGCACCACAATGTTAACAATAAGTGATATCTGTGCTTGACAATCCGCATCCATTTCTCCATATTAGCGTGTGAATCTATTCACAGAGGTATAGAATGGACGCCCACTTGGCGAAGACCCGCACCGGACACGCGCTTCTGATCGCGCTGCTCGTCCTGCTGACTGCCTGTGTCTTCGGTCCCTCGGCGACCGCCGCCCCCACGATCAGCGGGTCGGCTTCGCTGTGGGGCTACGTGCGTGACGACAGCGTCGACCACACGCAACTGGTTCCGACCCTCACGCTCACGATGCGCCAGCTCGGAACTCCGGCTTTGCGCCTCGAGACCAGCCTGCGCGGATTTACCGACGTACGCGGCGGCCAGTCGGAAGACCGCTCGCTGCGCGTGCTGCGCGCGTTGCTCGTCTACGCGCCGCAGCGTTCACCGTGGGAAGTGCGGCTGGGTCAGCAATGGCTGAATGAAGGCGTGGGCCGCGATCACGTCGCCGGCTTGTGGGCGCGCTACCGCGTTGACAAGCGCACGTCGGTTACGGCCTTCGGCGGCGAACGGGTGGCCCGCGAGATCAGTTTGCAGGAGCGGTATCACGAACAGGGCGAAGCCTTCGGGGTGAATCTGCGGACGCATCTGACGCCGGTCAATGTCGGGCTATCGTGGTACTATTTGCAGAACGACGGCCAGGCGCTCTACCACGCGGCGGGAATCGACGCCAACGGCCGCTTCCGCAAGACGCTGAATTTGCGCGGCCGCTTTGAACTCAATGTCGAAGAAGGCAGCGTCGAACGCGCGCAACTGCTGGCCGGTTGGGCGGCGCGCAAGAATCTGCAAGTGACCGGCGAGTTCCGCGCCCAGACGCCGCGGGTCTACGAAGATTCGTTCTTTACGCTCTTTTTAAATGAAGCGACCACCGATTACGCGCGCCTCGGCGCCCGCTGGAATTTCTATCGCTGTCTGTATGCCCGCGGTACGGGGATGGCGCTCTTCAGCGAGAACCCCGATCCGCTGTGGAAGGCGCAGATGGCCATCGGCGGTCGCTATCTGGAAGCGGGTTACACCCACTGGCTCTCCACCAACAAGGGCGTGCTGGACGGGTTCTTTGTGCAGGGCAACTATACCTATAAAGAGCGCTACGAAGCTTTCGCCGGTTACGATTTTGCTAAAGGCTCCAACGCCGATCCCGATCTGCGTCCCAGCCAGGAATCGTCGGCCACCTATTTCGGCGCCGCGGTGACGCCCGTTTCCGCCTTCACGTTTACGGCTCGCGCCGAACACGTGAACGACATCCGTGTCACGACCGAATGGCGGGCGCTCGTCGCCGCCACGGTCCGCTTTTCCAACCTGCGCTAAGGAGTGTAACCCATGATCCCGCGTTCACTCCCGCTGAAGAAATTATTGATTGCCGCCGTGGCCCTCGCCGCGCTGCTGCTCGTTGTCGCCACCAGCGCCAAGCCCGAAGCCGCGAAGACCGCCGCTGAGTTGCGGAATCTGAATTTCCCGCACCAGCTCCACGAGACGCAGGGTCTCGGCTGCGACGCCTGCCACACGAAAGCCGCCGCGAGCACCACCGGCGCTGACGATCTGCTGCCCGGCCATCCGCAGTGCCAGGACTGCCACGAGGTCACCGATGCCAAGAATTGCGGCATGTGCCATCGCGGCGAACCCGGCGCCGGTCCGCGCGTTTCGGCCTACAGCCCCAAGTTCAGCCACCAGCGCCACATCGAAGCGGGCAAGCTGGGCTGCACCGTCTGCCACGCGAATCTCGATCAGCCGCTGGCCGAAGCTCGACCGGCCACTTGCCGACGATGACCGAGTGCATCGGCTGTCATCATGACAAGAGTGTGAAGAACGAGTGCGGCACGTGCCATTTGCCGAAGGACGATCTGGTTCCCGCCGATCACAAGCTGAACTGGGTCAACAACCACGGCGTGACGGCCACGGCCAATCAGGACGCCTGCCACGTCTGCCACGCCACCGACGACTGCCAGCGCTGCCATAACGGCGATGCGATCTTCTCGCCGCATCCGCGCAACTACATTTCGCGCCACGGTCAGGACGCGCGGCTTTCCGATCTTTCCTGCACCACCTGCCATGACCGGCAGGAAGACTGCAACGCCTGTCACGCGCAGTTCAACGTCGTGCCGGTCGATCACTTCCAGCCCGGCTGGGTGAATCGCACGGAAGGCGGCAAGCACAGCGAACAGGCGAGCTTCGACCTCGAAGCCTGCCTCGCCTGCCACGATCAGCCGAACCAGCAGCCCGTGTGCGCGCGCTGCCACCGGAAATGAGGAGCCCCATGACACATTCCTCTGCTAAATGGCTGCTGCCGCTCGTGCTGCTCTGCGCCGCGCTGGCGCTGATTTCCTGCAGCGAAGACCGCGAACGGGAAGGCGACCTCGGCCCGCATCCAGCGGACTGGATGACCCTGACGAGCAGCAACTTCCACGGCTGGCCGGCGCTCGTGGATAGCGCCACGGGTTGCCGCGGTTGTCACGGCCAGACCCTGCATGGCGGCGAAGCCGGCAACTCCTGCTACGACTGTCACGCCTACCTGCACACGCAGGTGACGCGCACGCTTCCAGAAACCCACCAGACGCTGATTGCCGTCGGCAACGAGTGGCAGATTCAGAATTGCACCCTCTGCCACGGCGCAGATTACGCCGGAGGCCGCGCGGGCGTCAGTTGCCGCGCGTGCCACACCGAAGAAGACGGCCCCGCCGAATGCGGCGTGTGCCATTCCCTGCCGCCGACGGATACGACTAAAGTGCCGTTCGGCATGGCGCAATCCGCCGCCGGCGCACATGCCAGGCACGAGCGTTTCAGTTGCCGCGAATGCCACGGACCGTCGGGCGGCCTGGCGCATGTCGGTCCGCTGCCCGCCGAGGTGGTATTCTCGCGGGCGACCATTGCCAACACCGCCGTCGACACCAATGCGACGCGCTTTACGCACATCGGCGCGGCGACGAGCGGCAACGGCGCATGTTCCAACATTTACTGTCATTCCAACGGCAAAGTGGTGGATGGTCGCGTGGGCGCGCCGGTCGCCATGCCGCAATGGGTAGGCGGGGCTCTGGCCTGCGGCGGCTGCCATCGCACGCCCCCGCCGCTGCCGCATCAGCAGGTGACTACCTGCGGCGACTGCCACCGCAACGTCAATCCGGCGTCCGACAACGGCTTGCCGTCAGCGATCCGCTTCCTCGACGATTCGACGCACATCGACGGCCACATTACGTTTTAACAGATTCAATAATTGACCGCCGGTCCATGTTCTTATGTCCAGCGATAAAGTGAGACGATGAGTACAACTTTCGACGTTCAACTGTTTTGGGTCGCTTTCTGGTGCTACCTGCTCGGTTGGTTCGCCTTCGCCGTCTGGCTGGGGCTGCGCAAGCCGATCCTCACCAAACTTGGCACCGCGCTGTATGCGCTCGGCTTCGTTCCCCAGACCATCGCCTTCGGCGTGCGCTGGGCGAACAGCGGACATTTCCCGATGTCCAACATGTACGAGTACCTGGCGGTGATGAGTTGGATGGCCGTGGCGAGCTTCGTCTTTCTGACCTGGCGTTACCGGCACTGGCTGATCAGCGCGCTGATTTCGCCCGGTCGTGGTGATGCTGATGGTGGCGGCTTCGCTGCTGCCCAAAGAGCCTTCGATGCAGCTCATGCCGGCGCTGCAAAGCTACTGGCTGATGATCCACGTCAGTCTGGCGTCCATCGGCGCCGGGCGCGTTCGCCGTGGCCGCGGCGGTGTCGATGATCTTCCTGTTGACGGCCAAGAAACGCCGAGGACGCGAAGGCCAGTTTCAAACCCTCGCTGCGCGCCCCGCTGATCGCCCTGGTCGTCATTCCCGTCGTGCTCGCGCTGATCGCGGGCGGCACGGAACTCTTTGGCCGCTATTCGCACCCCGTCGTCTTCGGCGCGCCCTCGCAAGGTCTGGGGCAGCGCGCTCATCATGCTCGGCATTTATCTGCTGGTGGCGGGCTTCGTCTGGGCGCGGCTGGAAGAGAAAGCCACCGCCGCCGAGCGCCGTTACTGGGCCGGCATGGGCTTTCATCGGCCTCTTCGCCGGCGCGCTGCTCGCCGGGCTGCTGGTCAAATTCGGCCAGTTGACGATCACCGAACAGAGCCCGCTGCGGATCTTCGAATTCTTCGGCGCGACCTTCATCTTTCGGCGTGATCGCGCTGTTCGTGATGCACGCGGCGATGGGTTTCGGCCAGCTTCCCTGGCGCGTCAAGCTCGAAGGCAAGCTGCTCGACGAAATCAACTACCGCGCCGTCACCCTCGGCTATCCCTTATATACGCTGGGCGCGCTCTTCGCCGGCGCGATCTGGGCCGAACAGGCCTGGGGCGCGTTCTGGAGCTGGGATCCCAAGGAAGTCGGCGCGCTCGTCATCTGGCTCTTTTACAGCGCTTTCCTGCATGCCCGCTACCAGCGCGGCTGGAGCGGCACGCGCACCGCGGTGCTGAGCCTCACCGGCTTCGCCATGATGATGCTCTCGTTCTTCGGCAATTACTTCTTCGGCGGCCTGCATAGCTACGGATGAGAAATTAAAAATTAGAAACGAGAAATTAGAAAGCGACCATTCTCATCTTCTCATTTCTCGTTTCTGATTTCGCAATTTCGCATTTCACCGCCGCGATTGTCGAATTTGAGACAATAAGATGGCGCGGTCGCAATAGAAATTTTTCACAAGGCACGGGTGATTATCGCTTATGGATTACGAAAGCTATCTGAGCGAACAGGAAACGGCCGGCGAATCCCAGCCCGAACTTAAGGGCGCGAAGAGACGCGGCCTCTGGGATCTGCTGTCGACAATGAAATTCGCGATCTGGATTCTTGTCGCTCTCGGCGCGCTCTCGGTGGTCTCGATGTTCGCCGGCGAACTGCTGCCGCGTGAGGAAATGGCGCGGCAGGGCGGCGGCCTGGGCCGCGCGCTGCTCGACCTCTTCCAGATGCACGACCCGTTCCGCTCCTGGTGGTACCGCCTGCTGCTCGGCGTCCTTTGCCTTTCGCTTGTAGCCTGCATTCTCGAGCGGCTGCCGATTATCTGGCGGCTGTGGACGAAACAGCCGCCGCAAGACCGCCGACTGGCTGCGCAGCATTCACCACGGCATCGAACGCAGCGTCGTCGCGCCCCGCGACGCCCTGGCGCACCATCTCCACGGCTGGAACTGGCGGCTGAAGACCGACACGCTCTGGATCGGCGAACATGGCCGCGATCGCCATGTGGGGTCCGCTGCTCACGCATACCGGCCTGCTGCTGCTCGGCGTCGGCGCGCTGGTCGGTTCCTTCGGCGGCGTTACCGAACGCGCGGGCGGCTTCTCCGGCGATACCGTGGGCATCGAGGGCCAGCCGTTCATCGTGCGCATCGACAGCTTCCGCATCCACTACTATCCGCTTCAGCCCGGCCAGTGGGTGCAGGTGGATGGCGAGTGGGTGGGCCGCCTCGAAACGCAGCAGCCCAACGGCAGTTGGCTCGTGCGCCAGATGGCGCAGCGCGACGACGAAGGCGAAATCGTCCCCGTCGATGCCGGGCGCATCCGCAACCGCTTCAGCAATGACATGGACCGCGCCAATATCCAGCGCTATTCCAGCTACGTGACGGTGATCGACAAACGGCCGGGAAGTCCGCTCGCAGGAAGTGGCGGTCAACAGCCCGCTGCGGTGCGGCGGTTACCGTTTCTACCAGAGTTCCTACGATCCCGACAATCCGCGCTTCATCGCGCTCAGTACGACGCGCTGCGCCTCGCTCTCACCGACAGCGCCGGCCGCGGCCTCGACACGCTGACGCTCGCGCCCGGCGTCGAAACCGCGCGTGCCCGGCGACACGCTGCGCGTCACCGCCGGCGAACTGCTGCCGCACTTCAAACTCGGACAGCAGGGCGCTTACAGCGAATCGGCGGAGTTCGTCAATCCCGCCGTGCGGCTCACCTTCCACGGTCCCGCACGGCTTCGAGAAGACGCAGTGGGCGTTTCTCAAATTCCCCGCCATGGACAAGGGCCCCGGCCGCTACGCCTATCGCGTGGCCGCGCTCGAAAACCAGCGCGCCTCGCAGGAAGTGGCCACGATTTTTGAAATCAAGCACACTCACGGCGGCTGGATTCTCTGGGCGGGATTCCTCTTTGGGACCCTCGGCCTGCTCTTGTCCAGTTACTTCTTCCACCGCGTCCTGTACGTGGAATGGCCGGGCGCCGGACACGCCGAGGTACGCCTGACGGGCCTCTCGCGGAAGACGGGCGCGCTCTTCGCCCGCCAACTCGACCGACTGATCGAAGACCTCAACCATACAGCGACCCCTTGATCACGGGCCGCCGCGTTTGATCAACCCAAATCCTGAAGGAGGATTCGTGAATTCACGTTTCGTTCGCGTCATCACGGCGGCCGCCGTGGTGGCCGTATTCACACTCGGTGCGCTGCTGGCGCTGGCCGAAGATGCGCCCGCCGCGAAGACCCACGCGTACGTCGGCAGCAAGTCCTGCAAGACCTGCCACATGGGCGAAAAGAAGGGCGCCATCTGGGAGAAGTGGCTGTCCACCGGTCACTCCAAGTCGATGGCCGTACTCGACTCCACCAAGGGCGAGACCAAGGATCCCAAGTGCCTCAAGTGCCACACGGTCGGTTACGAACTGCCGGGTGGCTACAAACTGGAAGGCCTTGACGCGGCGATGATGGCTCCCGAAGGCCTGGGCGCCGTCGGTTGTGAATCCTGCCACGGCCCGGGCGCGGACTACAAGTCGATGACGGTGATGAAGAGCCGCGATGCCTCGATCGCCGCCGGGATGATTATTCCCAACGAGGCCGTCTGCAAGAAGTGCCACAATCCCGAATCGCCGACGTTCAAGAGCTTCGACTACGCGGAAGCGTTAGCGAAGATCGCCCACCACGTTCCGAAGGCCGACAGCACGAAGTAGTGCCGTTCTCTCTGCCGGGGCGGCCATTGCGCGCCGCCCCGGCAGCGGAACCGCTCCGGCAGTTCCCCCACCTCCCCTGCGCTGGTTCCAGCGCAGCCCCCGACGGTCCGCAACTGAATGAAGCGCCACCTCTGAACGTCTGGCAGACGCGATGCGAACCATCGGCGGCACGGACGGGCGAGCGCCCGGCGCGTTCCACCACGCGCACTTGTGAAGGGATTCCCATGATCCCGCGCGATGTGCAATTCTGAGACTCGACGATGGATTTCACCCGACGACAATTCCTCAAGACTGCGGGTACCGCTGCCGCCGCCGTGACGGCCACTACGGCCCTGACGCCGCTGACCGCCGAGGCCAGCACGGAACACTTCGAAGGTTACCCCGAGCGCTACGGCGTGCTCACCGATACCACGCTCTGCATCGGCCTCAACTGCCGCCGCTGCGAGATCGCTTGCGCCAAGGAAAACAATCTACCGCCCATCGCGCAGCCGCCCGAAGACGAAACCGTCTTTGAGCATCTCCGCCGCCCCCACGAAAGCCAGTTCACCGTCGTGAACCGCTTTCCGCATCCCGACGGTCCGGACAAGCATCCGATTTATGTCAAGAAGCAGTGTATGCACTGCGATGAACCGGCCTGCGCCTCGGCCTGCTTCGTCAAGGCTCTGCGCAAGACCAAGGAAGGCCCGGTGGTCTACGACGCCAGCCTCTGTGTCGGCTGCCGTTACTGCATGACCGCCTGCCCGTTCGATATTCCTGCCTACGAATACTACAGCGCGCTGCATCCCCGCGTCCGCAAGTGCACCATGTGCTGGGCGTCCAAAACGGCCCACGGCGAGCGTCCGGCCTGCGTTCAGGCCTGTCCCAAGGAAGCGCTCACCTTCGGCAAGCGCGAGGATCTGATCGCTCTCGCCCACGACAAAATCTCGGCGAATCCCGACCGCTACCAGCACCAGGTCTACGGCGAACACGAAGCCGGCGGCACGTGCTGGATGTACATGGCGGGCGCGCCGTTTGAAAAAATCGGTTTCCCCGAAGGTCTCGGCCCCACGCCGCTGCCGGAATACACCCGCAACTACCTCTCCGCCGCGCCGCTGGTGATGGCCATGTGGCCCGTCTTCTTCAGCGGCCTCTACCTCTTCACCAAACGCCGTGAAGAGCTGGCCAAGCAGGAAAAAGACCGGCAGGCGTTGGGAAAGGAGCAGCACTGATGGCGGCTCCCTCGATTAACAACCAGCCCCTCGGCGAATGGGTGCGCGAGAAAATCTTCCTCGGCCAGACGCCCGGCGCCTACGCGCGCAGCCTGGTCACGCCCGGCAATGCCGTGGCCGCGCTGATTCTCGCCGTCGGCCTGCCGATCACCTTCGTGCGCTTCACGCAGGGCATGGGCGCGGTTTCGAACCTCTCCGACGCGAATCCCTGGGGCATCTGGATCGCCTTCGACGTACTCTGCGGCGTGGCCCTCGCCGCGGGCGGCTTCATCACCGGTTCCGCCGTCCATCTTTTCGGGATGAAGGAATACCGGTCGCTCGTCCGCCCCGCCATCCTCACCGGCTTTCTGGGCTATGCGCTCGTCGTGGTCGGGTTGCTCTTCGACCTGGGCCGCCCCTGGCGGCTGCCGTATCCGATGGTGCTCAGTTTCGGCACCACCTCGGTGCTCTTTGAAGTCGGCTGGTGCGTGGCACTCTATCTGCTCTGCCAGGCCGTTGAAATGCTGCCCCCGGTTTTCGAATGGCTGGGCTATAAGCGGCTGCGCGCCTGGGCCGTGACCCTCACCGTCGGCGCCACCGTGATGGCAGTCGTGCTCTCGACGTTGCACCAGTCGTCCCTCGGCGCGCTCTTTCTCATCGCGCCGACGAAGCTGCACCCGCTCTGGTACAGCATGTACCTGCCGGTGTTCTTCATCGCATCGGCGATTGGCGGCGGCATCGGGATGGTGATCTTCGAGTCGACGCTTTCGCACGGCTACTTCAAGGATCAGACGCGGCATCACGCGCCGGGCGAACTCGACCACCTCACGCTCGGCCTCGGCAAGGCCGGCGCGCTCGTGGCTTACATGAACTTCATGCTTCGCTGGCTGGGCCTCGCCCACGACAATAAGTGGAGCTACCTCGGCACCGGTTGGGGCGCGTGGTGGCTGGTGGAAGTCGTCGGTTTCATCGGCGTCCCCATGCTCATCTACCTCTACGGTGTGCGCCGCGAAAAGCCGTTCTGGATCCGCGTCGCCGGCGTCTGGACCGTGCTCGGGCTGATCCTGAATCGCTTCAATGTCTCGCTCATCGCCTTCAACTGGCAGCAGGCTGAACGCTACGTTCCGCGCTGGACCGAGATCTGGGTGAGCGTGATGATTATAACCATTGGCGTGATCGTCTTCCGCTGGATGGTCAACCGCATGCCCATTCTGCTGCAACATCCCGACTACGCGGGCGACGAACACTAACCCTTCGAAAAGACGCGCCCCCATGCATAACCTCCACGAATTCGCCCTGGCCACGCAGGCCGGGGAATACCTGATCGGGCTGCTGGGCCTGTTGCTGTTCATTCCGTTCTGGCGTCTTCTGATGAAGCCGCCGCGGCGCTCGGCGTAGGTCTCCGCAACCGTATTTTCATCCCAGAAACTCTCCGGCCATGTCTACCCTCTACTATCGCCGCGCGCTGCTCTTCGCCGCCCTCCTGCTGTTTGCCGCGGGACTGGCGGCCATGCCGCAGGGCTCGCACCCGCAGACGCAGAATGTCGTCTGCTCCGAGTGCCACTCCTGTAAAAGCCCCACGGCTTCCGATCCCTGTCTACGCACCTGTCCGCGCCCGCACACGAGCACGTCCGATATCAACGGCGGCCCGGACGTGGTGACGCTCAACGAACTTGAAAACGATTACGAAGCGGTCATCTTCGAGCACCGCCGCCACGCCCAGATGTCGGCGATGGGCAACGAATGCTCGAACTGCCACCACTACAGCGAAGGCGGCCGCATCACTGCCTGCAAGGAATGTCACCCCGCCGGCGCCGCCGAAACGTTGCAGCAGCCCGGTCTCAAGGGCGCGTATCACCGCCAGTGCATGGGCTGTCACGACACATGGAGCGGCGCTTCCGACTGCGACATGTGTCACGAGAAGAAAGCGGTGCCCGGTCCCTCCGTGGTCGCCGGCGGCGAAACCACCGCCCAGCCGCACCGGATCCTGCAGCCGCTCGAGCAACCCGCAAAGAAAGTCTGGCAGTCGACCTACGGCGGCGGCACCGTGGTCACGCTGCATCACACCGCGCACTCCGAGCGCTACGGCATCGAGTGCTCGACCTGCCATCACGCCGAGGGCTGCGGGAGCTGCCACCAGCGCGGGACCACCACCCAGCAGGTGCGCCACAGCGAAGAAGCGCTGCACGCGATCTGCAACAACTGCCACGCCGAGATGAGCTGCAACCAGTGCCATCTGAAAAGCGAGGCTCCCGAATTCAGCCACGACCGCACCGGCTGGCCGCTGAGCAAACACCATGCGCGCCTCGCCTGCCGCTCCTGTCACGGCAATCCCAATCACTTTTCCAAGCCGTCGCCGATCTGCACCGCCTGCCATTCCACATTCGTGGAAAGCAAATTCAACCATGCGAAGACCGGCTTGACCCTCGACGACAACCATCGCGAGATCGGCTGCGGCGAGTGCCACCAGAATCAGGATTTCGCCGCCCAGCCCAATTGTTCGGGTTGCCACGGCGACGAGAAAGCCTTCCCCGCCAACGTGCCCGGAAGCTATAAGAGGTAGACCCCCGGATGACCCGCGCACTTCTGCTGGCGCTGACCACGCTGCTTTTCACTCTGACCGCATCCGCCGCCGATGCGCCCAACGCCGTCTGCATGGACTGCCACAGCGACGCGTCGCTGACGCGCACGCTCCCCGACGGCACGGTGCAATCGCTGGCGATAACGACGGACTCCCTGGCCGCGTCGCGGCACGCCACCCTGGCGTGCGTTGCGTGTCATGCCGACCTCAAGGGCTTTGCCGATTTCCCGCACGCCGAAAAGCTGCGGTCCGTCAGTTGTGCCGCCTGTCATCAGGAGCCGGCGGCGGAAATCGTGCGCGGCTCGCACGAGGCCCGCGTCAAGTGCGCGTCCTGCCACGGCTCTCACGGCATTCTCAGCCCGTCCAATCCGCGCTCGACGATGTCCACGGGCCGCATCAACCAGACCTGCGCCGATTGCCATAACAAGCAGCACGCCCCGGTGCGCGGCCGCACCGCCATGTACGCCAATTACGACGTCGGCATGCACGGCAGCCATCCCGTGGCCAAAGGCGCCGGCGGGCCGAGCTGCACGACCTGTCATGGCACGCACACCATCGCCAGCGAACCCAAGCTGCCCGCCGAACTCGAGTCCGCCTGTTTGAATTGTCATAAGGATGTCGACGCGCAGTTCAAACAGTCGGTGCATGCCGATCTGAATAACGGCCGCGCCAACAGCCATTGCTTCGGCTGTCACGGCGAACACCGCAGCCGCGCCCCATCGGACACCACGCTGCGCGTCGTGAACGAAACCCCCGCCGAGGCTACCTGCGGCGGTTGCCACGCCGAAAGTGTCGCCCGCTACAACCAGAGCCTCCACGCCGCGGCGCTCGCCACCGGCAGCCCCCGCGCTCCGCGCTGCGAAAGCTGCCACGGCGGCCATAACATCCGCCGTGTGTCGGATCCGCTCTCGCCGATGAATCGCGCCAGTCAATTGGCGACCTGTGCCAAGTGCCACAGCCAGATCGGCATCACCACCGATCCCGACGTGCGCCTGCCGCGTTCTTTTGAAAATTACCTCGAAAGCACTCACGGGAAGCTGCTCAAGCAGGGCAACACCAAGGTGCCGATCTGCACCGACTGCCACGGCGGTCACGCGATTCGCGGCGGCAACGATCCGGCTGCCACCATCGCGCCGCGGAACATCGAAAGAACCTGCGGCCGCTGCCATGAAAAGGAGCAAACCCTTTACCGCGAGTCGATCCACTACCGCGCGCTCAACTTCGGCATCGCCGACAGCCCTTCGTGCACCGGCTGCCACGGCGAGCATATCATGCTCAGCCCTAAGGATCCGAAGAGCAAGGTCAGCCATGCCCGTCAGGCCAGGGAGACTTGTGGCCAGTGCCATAATAACCCGACCATCATCCGCAAGTACGGTCTCGCCCCCGACGTAGTCGAGACGTATCAGGATAGCTACCACGGCCTGGCGACGCTGGCGCGCAGCAAGAAGACGCCGGCGTGTTCCGACTGCCACGGGGCGCATGCCGTGCGTACCGCCCGCGACTCGCTTTCCACGATCCACGCGGGCAATATCAAATTCACGTGCGCCAAGTGCCACCCCGGCGCCGACGACAGCTTCGCCGCGTCCTATACGCACAAGGCGCTCCAGCCCCGCCAGGGTGGAATTAATTTCTGGATTGCGCGCATCTACTTGCTGATGATTCTCGTCGTGATCGGCGGCATGGTCGTCCACAACCTGATCATCGTCAACTACCATATGCTCGAGGCGCGCGAGCGCCAGGGAAGCGGTCGCAAGGTGACGCGGTTTGACACGCACCAGCTCATCCAGCACCACATGCTCAGCTTGTCGTTCATTTCGCTCGTCATTACCGGCTTCAGTCTGAAATTCCCCAACGCCTGGTGGGTGCAGGGCCTCGCGATTCTCGGCCAGACCGAGCCCGTGCGCCGCGTCGTGCACCGCGTCATGGCGATTCTGATGATTGTGTGCGCGATCTATCATGTCATCTACCTCTTCACATCGCGTCGCGGCTGGGTTGAATTCAAGGCGATGCTTCCCGTTCCGCAGGATTTGACGGATATGATCACGACGATGAAGTATCACCTCCGCCTCAGCAAGGTTCCGCCTGAATACGGCCGGTATGATTATTCACAGAAGGCCGAGTACTGGGCTCTCGTCTGGGGCACGATTCTGATGGTGATCACGGGCTTCGTGCTTTGGTTCCCCGCCCAGCTCTCGCCGTTGCTGCCGCGCTGGGCCGTGGCCGCTAGCCAGACCATCCACCTTTATGAAGCGTGGCTCGCCATGCTCGCCATCGTAGTCTGGCACTTCTTCTTCACCGTCTTTCACCCGGAAGAATACCCGATGAGCTGGACGTGGCTGACGGGCAAGATGAACCTCGAACACGTCAAACACCGTCACGGCCGCTGGTATCGCACCCTCGTTCACGAGGAAGCATCCACGCCGTCCTCCGACGCGACCTCCGAAAAGCACTGAGGATTCGATGTCTTTTCGATCCATCGCCGTTGCCGTTTTACTCTTTGGCCTGACCGTTCCGGGATGGGCCCAGGAGGCGTGTCTGGATTGCCACTCCGATCCCAAGCTCTCGGTCGAGCGCATGACCGGCACGGAGTCGCTGACGGTCACTCCCGACAGCCTGAAAGGCACGCCCCACGAGGGCTTCGCCTGCACCGACTGCCACGCCGACCTCGCCGCGGTGACCGACTTTCCCCATGGCCCCGTGAAGAGCGTGGCCTGCGGACAATGTCACGAGGATCAGCTCAAGCAGTTCATGGCCGGCTTCTTCAAGAAGCTGAATGATATGGGTTATCGCTCGATACCCGCGTGCAGCGATTGCCACGGCCAGCACAAGATTGCCCGTCGCGCCGATACGCGCAAGGTTTGCGGTCTCTGCCATCGCGCGGAACTGAAGGCCCTTGAAGCCAGCGTTCACGGCCAGAAGGCCGCGGCGGATGGCCGTCCGCTCTCCTGCACGTCCTGCCACGAGCCCCATTTCAAAACCCGGCGCGGCTCCATGACCTCCGCCGAGTGGCGCATGTCGCTCGTCAAGGGTTGCATGAGCTGCCACAGTCACGAATCCAAGGACTATGCGGCGTCGCGGCATTACCAGCAGGTGGCCGCCGGCGATTCGCTGGCCCCGCTCTGTATCGACTGTCACGGCTCCCACGAGGTACTCGCGCCTACCGATCCCGCCGCTCCCACATCTGTGGAACGCCTCGATAACCTCTGCGCGCAGTGCCACAGCGGTTATTTCGAAACGTTGCACAAAAAGGACGACGCCGACCCGAAACTGATGACCTGCGTCGCCTGCCACACGGGCCACACTACGCAGATGGTGTCGACCCCGGCGGGTGTCGAGCGTGAAACCGTCCCCGCGAGCTGTGTCAAGTGCCACACGGACGAACGGCACAAAAAAGAAACCCTCGCCCACGGCAAGGTGATGCTCATCAACACCACCGGCGCCGAGGCTAATTGCACCCAGTGCCACGTCTATCACTGGCGGCGCAACAACGGCACCCGCGAAGCGTCGCTCAAGATGCAGTGCCAGAACTGCCACGTCCGCGAAACCCAGGAATACGAGCGCTCCGGCCATGCGGTGGCGCGCGCCAAGGGCCACCTCGAAGCGCCCACCTGCGTGACCTGCCACGGCGAACGCGATATTCAGAAAGTCGCCGTGGGCATGCGCCCGCGCGCCGTCATTGACCTCTGCAGCCGCTGTCACGGCAACCGCGAAATCGCGCTCAAGTTCCAGATCAAACCGGACGTCGTTCAATCCTACAAGAAGACGTATCACGGCCAGGTTTACAACCTGGGCTACCAGGGCGAAGAGTTTGCCACCTGCGTCAACTGCCACGGCAACCACGACATCCGGCCCACAAACGACCCCGAATCCCTCGTCAGCCGCCAGAACATCGTCAAGACGTGCGCCCGCTGTCATAAAGACGCCAACGAGAAATTCGTCGGCTTCCTGTCGCACTACGATCCGCACGGCGGCGCGACGGGATCGCTTTCCGCCGATCGCCGCGTCTCGACGGCGGAACGGTTCATGAACGCCCTGTTGATCTTCGTCTTCAGTTTCTTCGGCGTGCATACATTGCTCTGGTTCATCCGCTCTGCCGTGGAAAAGCGCCGCCATCCGCGCGTGCGTTCGCCGCTGTCGCAGCGTCGCTGGATCCGCCGGTTTACCCCGTGGCAGCGCATACTGCACATCGGGCTCTTCACCACGTTCCTTTTGCAGGCGTCCACCGGACTGCCGCTCAAATTTTCGCACTCGAAAGCCGCCTACTGGATCGCCGCGAATGTGCTTGATCTGCGGCACATGGCGCTCGTTCACCGCATCAGCGCGGCGATCATGATCTCGGTTTTCGTGCTGCATGTGCTGACGCTCCTTTATCTGTCGCTGATCCGCCGCCGCAAGGGCGTCTTCAGCGGTCCCAATTCGCTCATGCCCAACTGGACGGACGCCAAGGAAATGTTCGGCCACTTCCGCTGGTTTCTCTTTGCCGGAGATCGTCCGCGCTTCGGACGCTGGACCTACTGGGAGAAATTCGATTATTTCGCCGTCTTCTGGGGCGTGTTTGTCATCGGTTCCAGCGGCCTCGTGCTCTGGTTTCCCGAACTGACGACGCGCCTGCTTCCGGGCTGGCTGATCAGCCTGGCCCACGTCGTGCACAGCGAGGAAGCCCTGCTCGCCACGGCGTTCATTTTCACCGTGCACTTCTTCAACGGCCATCTGCGCCCCGATAAATTCCCGCTCGACGACGTGATCTTTACCGGCCGCGAGTCCACCGAAGAAATCGCCCATGAACGCCCCCGCCAGATGGACCAGCTTGCGGCGCTGAGCGATATCGACGCGATAACCTTGCGGCCGATGCCGCACTGGCTGCGCCGGATGCTTGTGACCTACGGCTGGATCGCGTTCACGCTGGGAATGGTCCTGCTGGTATTTATTCTGCTGACCACGGTACTCTGATATGCCACGCGGTTTCAAACAGACCATTCGCTTCTATTTCCACGAATTCAGCTCGGCGGCCTGGGAGGTCATCAAGCTGCCGTTCTGGCTGTTCGGGCTGGGCTGGAAGCGTTTCTGGGCGTTGGGAACGCGGCGTGTCATTCTCCTCTTCGTCGCGGCGATTGTCGTCACCGTGGTGGCGCTGACGGCCTTCGTCGAAGCCACTTCCCAGCCCGGCTTTTGCGTGTCCTGTCACTTCATGAAACCCTATTTCGATAGCTGGGAAATCTCCGACCACAAGGATGTGCCCTGTATCAAGTGTCACATTCCGCCCGGCCTGGGCGGCACCGTCCGCGCCAAGTTCATGGCGGTCTCGATGGTCACGGACTACTGGACGGGCGTTTACAAGCGTTCCAAGCCGTGGGCGGAAATTGAAGACGCCTCGTGTCTGCGCGGCGGCTGCCACGAAACGCGGCTGCTCAAAGGCAAGGTCGATTTCAAAAGCGTGACCTTCGATCATGTGCCGCATCTCACCCAGTCGCGCCGCGACCGTCAATTGCGCTGCACCTCGTGTCATGGCCAGATCGTCCAGGGACAGCACATCACTGTGACTGAAGGAACGTGCTTCCTGTGTCATTTCAAACCTGACAAGCAGGGCCAACCCACCGACCTCGCGCGTTGCACCCATTGCCATCAGCCGCCCACCGGCCCGGTGGCCGCCGATTCCACATTTGATCACACCCAGGTCCTCGGGCGCGGCGTCAACTGTCTCGATTGCCACGCCACTGCCGTGGCCGGCGACGGCTATGTTGCTCCCGAGCGCTGCAATAGCTGTCATGCCAAGTTGGAACACATCCAGCGCTATGACGACCTCGACTTTGTGCATCAGAAGCATGTCACCGAACACAAGGTGGACTGCCTCAATTGCCATGTTGCGATCCGCCACGGACGCGAAGCCCTGACCGGCGAAAATACTCCCAATGCCCAGTGTACGGCCTGCCATCAGGCGGAAGCCGCCGTCTGGAAGGGGGAACTGCCCGGCCTGCCCACAACGCCGTCGCGCATGGCCCGCGTGGGGATGAATTGCACGTCCTGCCACGTGGAACCGCTGCACAATCCGCGCAGCCCCCAATCCAAACCGGTCTGCACTCCCTGCCACGAAGGCGGCTACGACGCCCTCTGGCCGCAGTGGAACGCGCCGCTCATGCGCGCCGTGGACGGCATGATGACCGACGCCCGCCGCCTCACTACGCCCGGCGGCGACACGCTCCGTCAGGCGCTCGCGCTCTATCGCGAAGGCAATCCCGCGCACGATCCCGACCTGATCCTCGTGCTGCGCGAGCGGCTCGGCGGCAGCGCGCAATCCGCGGGCGCGTGCGCGAGCTGTCACCCCGCCGCGGCAGAGGCGACGCCGCTCTGGAATGGCAATCCCGTCCCGCACCGCGCCCACGCTGAGGCCGGATTACAGTGCGAGCAATGCCACGATACCGCAGGCCGCGAACACCACGGCCACCTGAAAATTACGGGTGACGATTGCAACGCCTGTCACCACAAAAATCCCGCCGCCACTTGCGGTTCGTGCCACAACTATCAGCAGCAGGTTTACTCGGGCAAGTTGAATCTGCCCAATGCAGCCGCCTCCAACATGGCCGCCGCCGATGTAACCTGCGACAATTGCCATACGATGGAACGCGGCCGCGTGCGCCGGGCGGACGCCAACGCGTGTGTCGGCTGCCACGATGCAAGTTACGCCGATTCGTTGCGTGCCTGGCAGCAGGGCGGCGATGCGCTGGCCGCCCGCGTCAAGGCCCGCCTGAAAACGCTGAACCTGGCGAGCGACAGCTACCGCCGCTACCGCGAATTGCAGGTGGCGCTCGAACGCGACGGCAGCCGGGGCGCGCACAACAAGGCGTTCTTCAACGACTGGATGCAACGCCTGGAAACGACGCCATGACACGATCACTGATGAATCTGCCTGTTACCGAACCGGGACGAAATTTCCCGACTGAAATATCCTGTACGGGTGACGGTGCGGTCCCCGAATCTGTTTCTCTGAGGAAGCCCAGCATGAAAGTTGCAAATCGCGGCGACAACGATGATCCGACGCGGCTCCTGACACTTACGGAAGCGGCCTTCCGCCTCGGCCGCGTGCATCGCACTACGGTCATGCGCTGGGTGAAAGAAGGCAAGCTGCGTTGCGTCCGCCTGTCACGCAAGGCAATCCTGTTCGAACCGGTCGAACTCGACCGCTTCATCCACGAGCACCGCTCCTCCGTGTGATCTCTGTTCCCCCCGTTGACGGGGGATTAGGGGGGGTGGGACTGTCTGTGCCAATGCTGGCTGTGTCGGCTGTGCGGGCACTCCAGAAACCGTCGTCTCAACCTATCGCCGCGCGGGGTGCCCTCACCCCGCGCGGTTCTGTATTGGCCGACGATTCTGACTCGGGTTGTGGGTTTTGGATTTCGGAATTTTTCTTCGTATCTTCCTTCATGTTTGCCGCTTACGCCATCCTCACACTGCTGTCCGTCATCTGGGGAGTGACCTTCCCGCTGGTGCAGGGCGCGCTTGCCTACACCACGCCATTGACGTTTCTCGCCGCCCGTTTCGGTTTGGCTACGGCGGTGTTCGTTGTCCTTGCCTGGCCGCGCGCGCATCGTTTTGACGGCATGACCCTCTGGAAAGGCATGGGCCTCGGAATCTTCCTGTGGGCGGGTTACGCACTGCAGACGATGGGTTTGGCCCACACCAGCGCGGCGCGTTCGGGCTTTCTCACCGGCCTTTTCGTTCCGCTCACACCCGTCTTTGCGTGGCTGCTCTTCCGGCAGAAGACCGCCAAACGGCTCTGGCTCGCGGTGGGATTCGCTTTCGCCGGCGTGTTTCTGATGTCGCGTCCCGATTCCGGCGGCCTGAATGGCGGCGACATCCTGACCATCGGCTGCTCCGTCGCCTTTGCGCTGCAAGTGGTTTATGTCAGCCGCTGGGTGAATCGCGCCAATGAAATCCCGCTCACGTGGCTGCAATTTCTCGTCGTCCTGTTGATCTCCGTCAGCGCCATGCGTTTCTCCCCGCCGCACATCGAATACTCGCCGTTCCTCATCGTCGCGCTGCTCGTCACCGCGCTGCTGGGCAGTGTTTTCGGCATCTGGGGGCAGATGCGCTATCAGCCGCGCATTTCACCCGCCGCCGCCGCCGTCATCTATGCCTGCGAACCCGTCTTCGCGGGTCTGTCATCGTGGATGCTGCTCGGCACTGTGCCGCCTGAAACCACGCTTTGGGGCGCCGGTTTCATTCTCGCCGGGATGATTGTTTCGGCCACCACGCTCTCGCGTTCCCGCCCGCAACAGGAGTCCGCGCTCGTCTGAAATGTTGAGTGATAACAGGACTTGATATAACAGCAGGGACCGGCTATACCGTGTCCCTGTTGTGTTTAGCGCGTGTTGGATGTTTGGCGCGATGGCGTGCGTTATTTTCGGTCTCCGAGTTGACTTCCTATAGTTAGCAGACTAAATTGGCAGCTGTCAGAATGAAATAGCGATGCGATCGAATGATGACCCAGAGAGTAACCTATGCGCCAGCGCTCGCTTGTTTTCTTGGTCGCCCTGCTTGGACTTACCGCCGCCGCCACCGCTACTGTTATTCCCGCGGGCAATGTGTCCGGCCTTTGGAATGCCGCCGGCAGTCCGTACTTTGTTCAGGGCAACATCCGGATTCCGGCCGGTGCGATTCTGTCCGTTTGCCCCGGTACCCGCGTGATGTTTGACGGTCCCTATGCTCTGACCGTATGCGGCCGGTTGTACGCGCTTGGCACAGAAGTCGACAGCATCTTCTTCACCGCGTCCGGCACCGAGGAACAGGATCGCTGGCACGGTATCCGTCTGACACCGGCTGAAGACACCTGCCGGTTTCGTTACTGCGTGATCGAGCATGCCTCCAGCGAAGGCTATTCCGCCAAATGGCTCTCCGGCGGTGGCCTCGCCGTCAATCGTTCGCCGGTGGAGGTGGAACACTGCGCCCTGCGCGGAAATTTCACCATTCCTGCCGATGATCGCCTCGGTGAATTCGGTGCCTGTGTCAGCGCAGGTCCGGCTGCTGACGCAGTCGTTACGAATATCACCGGCAACGTGCTCCCCAATCCCGCCGATTTCGAACTGCTGCCCAATTACCCGAATCCCTTCAACAGCAGCACCGTGTTTACCTGGATCGCGCCTGCCGCCGCCACGGTCCGACTCGTGTTGTTCAACGCCCTCGGTGAGCAGATGGCGGTGGTCTTCGACGGTTCGTGCCGCGCGGGCGTCAACGCGCTGCGCTTCGACGCGAATCGCCTTCCTACCGGCGTCTACTTTGCGCGCCTCGAAGCCGATAACCGTTTCATCTCCGCCCACAAAATTCTCTTGCTGAAATAATATAAGAAGAAGCCCAGCAAGCTGGGCGCTACGGGAGAATATGCATACGGGCAGCCTGCCAAGGCTGCCCGTTTTGCATTGAGATTCTTTCTTGTAGGGACACGGCTTGTCGCAGACCTCGACGCAGTCGGGCCGTGTCCTCTGTCTGTCCCCCCTACTTCAGTCGGGGGGTAACGAGCTTACTCCACGACTTCAAGCGCCGCCTGATTATAGAACGGTCCGGCGAAGACGCGCGGCACGAGCTTGCGGCGGAAGGCGCTGCAATAGTCCAGCATCGCGCGGAACTCGTGCTCCACCGAATCGAATTCGTCAAACAGCAGGATTGTGCCGTTCGGCATGAATGGATCGAGCAGGCTGAGCACATACAGCGTCGAAGAATACAAATCCGCGTCGAGGTGAATGACCAGCCGGTTGCCCGCCCGCGGTGTGAATTCGCGGCAGAACGCCGGCAGCGTGTCCTGAAACCAGCCCTTGACAAACGTCACGCGCGGGTCGTTCAGTTTGGGTGTCTGGCCCTGTGTCGAGAACACGCCCTTCTCCATCGTGCGGTTGAAGGTCGTCCATGCCTCGGGCAGTCCCTCAAACGAATCGAATCCCCAGAACCGCGACTCAGGCCGCGCGTTGATCTTTGCCTGCAAGGTCATCGTCGCGCCCTGGTACACGCCGAATTCGAGGTAGTCCATCGGCTGTCCGCGCAGCAGCTCGTCGAAAGTGTATTGATAAATCTCGGCCCGGCCCGCAAGGCGCGGACAATCCCGCCCGTTGGCCCGCAGCCACTGCCGGAAACGCAGCAGCGCGCTCACGTATTCCAGCCGCGCGAACGGCTTCATGCCGCTCGCCATCACCGTGCGCTTCAGCGCCTCACGCAGCTTGTCGTTCACGAAGTGCTCCTCTGAGTACTTTCAAAAGTAGGTTGCTAGCACAGAATCAGCTGCAGCTAAACTTACCGTTGTCATCGAAACACTTAACGACGTTAAGTCCGAATGCAAGAGATAGTTCTTCTGCTAAATGCCGCACAATTTGTTCGATTGAATCGCCTGTTAGCTCCGAAGCAAGGAAACGACGTTGTATTTTGAATCGGTCGTGCAAACATTTGGGAGGGTTCGGATAATACACTTCTTGCGTGAATGGTTCTACCCACCTTGTGTTCGCAGAGTTATTGCCAAAATCGCCAAGAGTATAACCCTTCACATTTGCTACACTAAGCTGAAACAAGCATTCACCAGAATAGTCAATCCAATCAAAGTACCTATTGGAGAATTCGAAGAGTGTCCAAAGGTATTTTACGGTACTTCCTAATGCCATTACCGGTTGAAGCGGCGGTGGCCCGTCCTTTGTTGCATCACGGAAGGCAATACTATCATAATTCTTGAAAAGGCACCATATGGGGCTTTTTTGGACTCGCTGGAATATCAAGAATCACAACAACCCGATTGTCTGCCATTTGTACTACATGACAGTCATAATACAGGCGTTCGTCAACATTCCCCAGCAGCACGTTGTTAATCCACTCGTCAACTTTCTGAGTTCCGACTGACGCATCAGTACCGCAGATATCTTCTGGAAACCCCTCGTCGTTTTCGGTAATCCCAATTATTAGCAAGCCACCGCCAGCATTTGCCATGCCGGTGATGTCTTTTAAAAGCTCACGCTTTGCTTTCTCCTTATCAGTGTTGTCGATTTTAGCCTTGTATTCAAGATGGTGCCCCTCCCGCTCATGCCGATCTTTCACAAATTCCTGAACGTCTTCAATGGTTACGTCACGTAAGGGCTTCCTGAACACATAACCTCCTATGTTCATCTGCGGCTTTTAGATCAGACTGCGGCAGACCTTCTAACGCCCTAAAAACACCCTATTCCGTCCCCGTAAACTGCAACACCAGCCACACGAGGGACATTCCCGAAATCACAATCACAAAGCCCCAACTGAAAATATTGTACAGACGGCTGTTGACATATGTCCCCATCAGCCGCTTGTTGTTGACGATCAGCAGAATCGGAATCAGCGTAAACGGCAGCATGATCCCGTTCACCACCTGCGACAAGAACATCACCTGAATCAGCGGCAGAGTTGGGCAGCAGCGAAATCAGCCCGCCCAGCACGATCAGCGCCGTATACAGCACGTAAAACTGCTTCGCCTCGTCGAACTTGCGGTCGAGGCCCGATTCCCAGCCCATCGCCTCGCAAATCGTATAGGAGGTCGAAATCGGCAGAATCGAGGCCGCGAAGAGGCTCGCGTTTAACAGCCCCACGGCAAACAAGAGCGAGGCAAACCGGCCCGCCAGCGGCGCCAGCGCCTTGGCCGCCTGGTCCGCCATGTCGATCCGCACCGCGTGCACGAACAACGTTTCCGAACACACGACGACGATGAACAGCGCCACGAGGCTGACGGTGATCCCGCCGAAGATCGTATCGATGCGTGAATAATTGTAGTTGCGGACGGAGACGTGCTTCTCCACCACCGAGGCCTGCTGGTAAAACTGCATCCACGGCGCGATGGTGGTGCCGATCAGGCCGATCAGCATCATCAGATACATGCGTTCGTGCGGCAAATGCGGCGTCACCAATGCCTGTCCCACCTGCGCCCCAGTCCGGATTGACCTGAAAGCCCGTGATGATATACGCCGCGTAAAACAGCGTGGCGACAAGAAAGACCTTTTCGATCGTCGCGTACGTTCCGGCAATCACCAGCGCCCACACCAGCCCCGCCGCAATCGGCACGCTGATCCAGCGCGGCACGCCCAGCAGTTCGCTCGCCGCGGCCACGCCCGAAAACTCCGCCAGCACGTTGCCGAAGTTCGTAATCAGCAGCGCGGCCATTAAATAGAAGGTCCAGCGCACGCCGAAGCGCTCGCGGATCAGATCCGACAACCCTTTGCCCGTCACCACCCCCATGCGGTTGACCATCTCCTGAATCATGATCAGGGCGACGGTCATCGGCAAAAAGATCCACAGCGTCGTCAGGCCGAAGTGCGCTCCGGCCTGCGAATACGTGGTGATGCCGCCCGCGTCGTTGTCCACGTTGGCGGTGATGATCCCCGGCCCCATAATGGAAAGGAAGATCACCATCCGCGCCCACGTCGGGCTCACGCGTGATTTCAGCTTATGTATGGTGGGGGGGAAGGTCAAAGAAGAAAATCCGAAATTCGAAATCCAAAATCCGAATCAAATCACCTCTTGTATGGACATGGCTTGCCATGTCCGCTTCGACGCAGTCGGGCCATGTCCGCTTTGACTTCATCCATCTGCTTACAGAAAACCGATTATCCAACCCGCAATGGCATAGGCCGGGAGGATAGTCAGTATGTTTTTAGCCCCCATCTTTTCTGCGATCAGCATGATGGTGATGACGGACATCTCGGCGGCCACTTGAATCAGAAGTTACAACCAATGGGGTCGGATGAGCAATAGTGGAAAGTGCAAAAACCACCATCACCCCCGCGAATACCGCACCCAGCACCCAGAAGAAAAACCTTCTTCGGATCCGTCTTCCGATCCCACCATAAAAGGCTCCACGCGATCAGCATCAAGGCGGCCGTACGAATGATCGTATTGAGAATTATCTGGGGCAGCGGATTGTCGGCCATGCCAGGTACAAAGGGGGAGAGATCGACGGCCATTCCTGATCCCTTCTGCGGCAACTTCCGCCCGCGTGTTGTTCAACGGAACAAAAAATATTCCGCCAGCGCAATCACCACAATATACGCCGGGATCAGCGAGAGCGCGGAGTTCGGTCCCATCTTCCGCCAGTTGAGCATCGCCAGCAGCACCACCAGTTCCGCCCCGGCCCGGATCAGTGCGATGGCCAAAAGCGAGGCGTGCAGGGCCGGAGCCAGCAGCGTTGCCGCCAGCGTGCCGACTATAGTCGCGCCCACCACCCACAGCGCAACCAGCGCAAATTCACCTTGCGGCCAGCGCAGCGTGAACCAGACCACGGCCAAGAGCAGCCCAGTGCGAATCAGCATGTTCAGGAGCAGGCTGGGCAGCGACCCGGCCTGCGCCATTTGCGCGAAGGGAAACAGCATTTACGTTGTCCTTTCAGGGATAGCGGGACAATCGCACTAAATTCCGGCTATCGTTTGCGCGGAATCTTGCGGCGGCTCTTCGAGTGGAAGCTCGACGGCAGCGTCTTGCGGTCAAGACTTGCCTTCTGGAGTCCGGTCTTCAATTCCGGAGCCGCGATCTGGTAATCGAAATCGCGCAGCGCCACGCGCGGC
Source organism: uncultured bacterium (assembly GCA_963735175.1). GTDB lineage: Bacteria > Electryoneota > RPQS01 > RPQS01 > RPQS01 > CAVTJX01. Next base: position 145,909 of record CAVTJX010000008.1, read on the forward strand.
AGCACGCGGCCCAGATGTTTTTCGATTTCGCGCATTTCGTACTCTTCCTCGGGGGCGACCAGCGTAAAGGCGTCGCCTACGGCCTCGGCGCGCGCCGTGCGGCCAATGCGGTGGATGTAATCCTCGGGCGCGCCCGGCACGTCGAAGTTGATAACGTGCGTGATTCCTTCCACGTCGAGGCCGCGCGCCGCGATGTCCGTCGCCACCAGCACTTCATACTTGCCGCGGCGGAAACCGTCCAGCGCCGCCGTCCGCTGCGCCTGCGTGCGGTCGCCGTGAATCACCGCGATCCGCAAGCCCGACTTCGCCAGCGCCCGCGAGAGCTTGTCCGCCCGCCGCTTCGTGCGCGTGAACACCAGCACACTCGTGGCGCCGACTTCGCGAATGATCGCCGGCAGCAGATCGGGTTTCAGGTGCGAGGGCACGGGATAGACCGCGTGCGTGATCCCCACCGCCGCCGAGCTGCGATGGCCGATCTGGATGTGCTCGGGATTGTGCAGCAGCGCGCCCATGAGCTGCGCGATCTCCGGCGGAATCGTCGCCGAAAACAGCATCGTCTGCCGCTTCGGCGGCAGCATCGCCATGATGCGGCGGATGTCCGGCAGAAAGCCCATGTCCAGCATCCGGTCGGCTTCGTCGAGCACGAACGTGTGCAGTGTGTCAAAACGCACGTTGCCGTGTTCGAGGTGGTCCAGCAGCCGTCCCGGCGTGGCGACGAGGATGTCAATGCCGTCCTTCAGCCGCTTCTGCTGCGGGCCGATGGCCACGCCGCCGATCACCGAGGTGACCTTGATCTTCGTGTGCACGGCGTAACTCGTCAGCGCTTCGTCGATCTGCGCCGCCAGCTCGCGCGTCGGCGACAGGATTAGCGCCCGCAGCACGTGCTTCGGCCTCGGTCCCGCCACGGCCGCTTCCGCCAGCAGCTTCTGCATAATCGGCAGCCCGAAGGCGGCGGTCTTGCCTGTGCCGGTCTGTGCCGAACCCACCACGTCCCGGCCTTGCAGCACCGGCGGGATCGCCTGCTCCTGAATCGGGGTGGGGCGCTCGAAGCCGAGTTCGGTAATGGCTTTCAGCAGCCGCTCGTCCAGCCCGAATTTGACAAAGCTCGACGGCGCTGTCGTGGCCGTCGGGGTGGGATGCGCCGCCGGTTTGGCCGCTGCCGCCTTGGTCGCCGCCGGTTTCGTCGTTGTCTGTTTGGTCGTCAAGAAATACTCCGGAATAAAATGAAAAAATCAAATACGGCCGCGCAAATGCGCCTGCCGAAACATTTCTGTCAATGATCCGCCGAGCCGGGTTAAGCGGCTACCGCACTTGCCGACCACCGCGATAGTCAAATCCGCGCAACCCGGCCGTAATCCGCCCTCGGCACGGCACTACAAATTCAAGCTGCCGTCCCCGTTCGCCACCGTCACGGAATCGCTATTCTCCTCAGTCGCGGCGGAAAGCAGCGGAATATCCGAGAGCGCGTTGCCGATGATGGCGTGCAGCTTGCCATGAATCGCGATGGTCGACTGCTGCATCACATAGATCTGCGCCTGCCGCTTCTCCCACAACTTGCTGATGCGCCGCATCTCGTCGTTCAAATCCTTCTGCATTTCACTGAGCTTTTCGACAATGGCCTCCACCCGCTGCTTGAATTCAGGCCCGGCGAGGTACTTGTAGATCAGTTCCATCTTGTAGCTCATACCTTCCGCGGCGGTGCGCGCGTAGGAAATTTGCACGAGACTCTCGCGTAACACGCAGGCCAGTCCGATGGCCGAGACGAAATCCGTCACCCACACGCCCTCGCGCAGCCCGAAACGCTCGATCTCCTTCGGCAGCGCGCGCGTCACCAGCACCGCCATGTCGGCCTTGCCTTCGCGCTGGTCCTGCTTCAGTTTGGAAATCCAGCCCTCGGTCCAGTTCTTGGTATTCTTGAATTCCCAGAGGATGACGCATGGCCCGTTCGGCGTAGTCACGCGCTGAATCACGTCGCCGCCGCGCACGCCCTTCGCCACCGGCTGAATCTCGTCTTCGGGAAAATGCGTGCGGAGCTGATCTTCGAGTTCTAGTTCCAGTACTTCGCCCTGCGCCTGCTGTGACCCCTGCTCGAGTTTGCGCTTGGTCTCTTCCAGTTGCTTCAGCGTGTCGGCCAGTTGCTTGTCCTTTTCGGCGAGCTTGAGCCCGTGCTCTTCGTCGGCACGCTTGCGCACGGCCAGTTCGATCTCGCCGCGTTCTTCGGCCAGCTTCCGCGTCAGTTCCAGTTCCATGTTCTGCGCGCGCTCGACAAGTTCGCGCTCCTTCTTGCGCAGCGCCAATTCCTGCTCCTGCGCGGCGGCCAGCTTCGCGCGCTTTCTCCGCGATCTGCTCCTGCATGTCTTTCAGTTCCAGCGCCACAGCTTCGCGCGCCCGCGTGGTTTCGGCGGCCACCTTCTCACGCATCGCCGCTTCCAGCGTCACACGTTCTTTGCGACTGGCTTCGAGGTCGCCCTGCAACTTCGCGACGTCGACGGCGGCGGCTTCCTTGGCCTTGCGCGCTTCGTCCTCGCGGAACTCCAATTCCTTGGCTTTCCACTTGGAATTGTATTCCGCGCGCAACCCCTCGGCGATCTGCTCGCGCATCGCATCCGTCGGCGCAAACGTATGCCCGCACTTGGGGCACTTGATATTCTGTTCAGACATGGGCCGCTCTAATGTCTCTGTGAGCTCACTCGTAACTTGAGCGAAGGACGCTATTGAGATTTGCCTTGCTGATGATATTCCTCGCGAGGCGTTCAAAATCCTTGCCGGCCTCGCGCGCCGCTGTCGCGTGCGCCCCGATTGCGCCATCGGCAGGCCTTAGATGAAAAATGGGCTTATGGACATCTTGGGCTATGGGCATCAAACTCCGATAGTGTTTAACCAGGGCGAGTTGGTGCTCATCAGTATCGTATGTGAACTGCACTGTCGATTCCCAAGACATGCTCTCTGTATTCACCGGGAATTCTAGCGATCCATTTACCATAATGAACGGCTGGTCGATCAAGGCGTAGCAAGTGTTGCATCACAACATACCCGATAGGAGCCATCTTACCAACCGGCAAGTCAAGGTTCGGGTCAGGATTCTTTTCAAGACGATCGCGCCATTCTTCGCGCCACGTTCGAAATGTCGGGCCCAGATTTCGAAGTCCTTGCAATGAAAAGAGATCTGCGGAAAGTGGAATCACCACATGATCGGCCGCGATCAGTGCCCCTCGATTAATTGCGCCAAGATTAGGGCCAAGATCCATGAGGATCAAATCAGCTTCATGGTCAAGTGCGGCGTCCTGTAAGATCCTCCAAAAGGCGGCCATTATTCGAAAAGCGCGTGGATTACCTCCAGCACATTCCAACCAACTTCGAGAAAGCTCATCTTCAAATTGGGAGAGAGACAAATCTCCAATGATAATGGAAAGGTTGTCTGAGATTGGTTCCAGCCAGGGCTTCTCTATTCCGCCGGTTCCAGAACGAATCGGCTCAACACACCCGAAAACCGTCGTCACCCTTTCACTGCCTTCCCATACCTGTTCGAGTCGATCTTCCTCTAGAAAAGCAGCCGTTAGATTTGCCTGGGGGTCTATATCTGCTGCAACAACACGGAGCCCGAGATCTGAATACATCCATGCAAGGTGATAGACAAGTGATGTCTTGCCGACCCCGCCCTTATTATTAAAAAAGGCAATGATGGGTGTACTCATGAACGCTTCCTTATGATTGAAAGCACGGTAGAAGGTTGGATCTCAAATTCCAAAGGTGGATTGCCGTTAGCTACAAGGGCGGCGCGGGCGCGGGCGATTCCGACCCCAAAGCGTTGAACATAACCAAGCGCGCGCATTATCTCAGCCAAATTGGGATTACGGTAGTCTGTAATGCCCGGTTCGCCAAAATTGTGAAGGTTAACCTGACCATATGTTCCACCAGGGCTGAGGATCTCTATTCGGTCAGCGAACCACGATATTCGAACAGGAGCGTTTGTACCCTCATAGTTTCGATGCAGAAGAGCATTTAACGCAATCTGACGGAGTGCTTCAAACGGATAATCCGGCGTCTTTACTTCAACGGTCGATGTGAGATCTGTAGCAACGAGAGATGTTTATTTGCAGAGTCTCTATAAGTACCCGCAACACTTCGGGGAGAGGACCTGATATTGATTTTTGATCCTTAATGGCGGAATCCAACGTTTCGCCATCAAATCGTATGAATTGTACGTAGGCATTAGGGAGATATCTTAAGGGATCTATCCCTATAGAGATTATTCCGAGAACGGTGGGTATCGGGGGATTGTCCGGAGTGGCCATGCGCACAGAGGCCAATTGCTGTTCGATGGAACGCTGATTTTCCTCCAAAATATCTGGCGCAATAAGGAGCGGCAAATACATAGTTCTAAAGAGCGTCAAATCGAGATCGTCTTTTGTAGCCGTTGGAATTGGTCTCACATCGAATGGCAATGTTCCGGCTCTCCGCTTCTCACTCAGACGCCGCTCATCTTCTTGGGTAGCAATGGCTCGGCGTGGACCCACACGAATCCAAGTGACGCCATTATAACGAACCGGGGGTGAATCCGATGGTTGAACCTCAATAACGGCAACGTCACAACCATGAAGAGTTTTTTTCTGCACTAGCATAGAAGGGAACGGATATATGTTCCCGTTCTGTTTCATCTCGGCAAGGTTCAAAAGGAGTTGATCGGTTATCGAGAGGTTCGCACACGATCCATCATCATTCGCACCAACGAAAATCACGCCGGGGAGTCGATGATTCGGAAGGTCGTTTGCGAAAGCGCAAATTGCCTGAGCGATTTTCTCTTTAGTGCCGCCCGCGGTAAGGGTCGCTTTCCGTTCAACACGATCAGATTCTATGTCTTGCAGCAGAGCCAGTAATTCAGCGTCTGTCATACTCGGCCTCGTATCGTTTTACATGTTGAAACATCTAATTCGCTTTCCACGCCCGGTACAAATGCGGAATGAGCTGGTCGAAGCTGTGCTTAAACGTCACTACGCCGCGCATCATGCCGTTGTCGTCGACCACCGGCAGGCCGAGAAAGAAGTAGCGCAAGAAGGTGTCGGCCACTTCGGCCACGGGGGCCTCCGTGTGCAGCGTCACCAGGCGCGGCTGCATGATGTTTCCCATCTGCAAGCGCGAGTCCGCCTGCAGCAGGTGCCGCAGACTCAGCGCGCCGATCAGCTTGCCGTCGTCGTCGTGCACGTAGACGTAGTAAATCGATTCGATCTCCCCCGCCGCCTCGCGCACCAGCTCCATCGCGTCGCCTACGGTCAGATGGTCCGCGATCTCCACGAAGTCCGTCGTCATCAGCGAGCCCGCCGTATCCTCGGAATACGTCATCAGCTCCTGCAGCTCGGCCTTCTCTTCTTCCCCTTCAAAGGCCTCGATGATGTCCGAAGCATGCTCTTCGTCGATGCTGGCCAAAAGGTCCGCCGCTTCCGAAGGCTCCATCTCTTCGAGGATGTCCGCCGCCAGCTCCTCGTCCATGCCCTCGATGATCGACTTCTGCACGTCCTCGTCGGTCTCCTGCAGTGCTTCGGCGGCGGTTTCCGTATCGAGGGCGGCGAGCATCACCTGCCGCTGCTGGTGATCGAGTTCTTCAAGGATGTCCGCCAGTTCGCCCGGATGCAGCTCGTTTAATCGCTGCGCGCCCACCGTCAGTCGCACGGGCTCGAGCAGTTTGGCATTCGAGGACACCGGCTGCACAAACTTCCACGAGATCAGTTCGTCCTGCAGGCCCCGGCCCACGCTGCGGGCAAACGGTTTCACGACTCCTTCCCATCCCAGCCGCCGCAGCAGCCCCGTAAAGCCGACGTCCACGTGCACCACCCACTGCCGTTCGCCGATCAGCAGATGGATGTCGTTCACGCGTTCAACCTTGGCCCCCTCCACGTCCACGATCTGCTTGTCCCACAGCAGTTCGCGCACGCTGACGTCTTCCGGTCCCATTTCCAGGGGCGATATTTTTCGTTCGTCCACTGTCAGATACCCGGTCCGCAGAATGGCAAAGTACTCTTCGGCGGTCGCGGGATAAAGCACGTCGCGCTGGCGGTGGCGCAGCACCAGGCCGCGTAATTGAGGGTAAAGTTCGGTCAGGGTGGCAATCGCGTCCCAGATCCGCCCCATCGAGGTCCCCAGTTTCTGGCTGCGCGCCGGGCGCCCCAGAAATGACGACAGGAAATGAAGTTCTTCCGTCACGTGCGTCGACATGAAGGCTCTCCCGCTAAACCTTCGACCGAATCTAATAACATAGAGAATTCCATTATGTTAGTCAACCGCTCTGGCTTGATTTTTCGGGGGACTTTGCGTATTTTGGTACAAATTGCCCGCAAAAGTCCACCAATCGGAACCCTCGTTTATGGCTAAGATTGCTCCCTTCCAAGCCCTGCGCTATGATCAATTTGTCGCCGGGGACCTCGACAAGCTCGTCACACAGCCCTACGACAAGATTGACCGCAAGCTGCAGCAGGAATATTACGACCGCCACCCGCACAACATCGTCCGCGTGATCTTTTCTCAGGAAAACGTCACCAATCCCGAAACGCCCTATCCCGAAGCCGCCCAAACCCTGCGCGATTGGATCAAAAGCGGCGTGCTTAAGGTGGATGACCAGCCGGCCATCTACGTGTATTACCAGACCTTCACCTTCATGGGCCGGAAATATACTCGCAAGGGATTCATCGCCAGCGTCGAACTCGAGGAGAAGGGCGTACGCGCCCACGAGCATACGCTGGCCGGCCCCAAGGCCGACCGCCTGCGCCTCCTGCGCGCCACCGAGACCAACGACGAGAACATCTTCCTGCTCTTCACCGACCCCCAGAACACGGCCGTAAAGCTCATGGACGAGGCCGTCCTCGCCCAGCCGCCGCTGATGGAGTGCAAAGACGACTACGGCGAAACCCACACCGTCTGGGCACTCCGCGACGCCAAGGCCATCGAAAAGCTGCAAGCCATTGTGGCCCTCCGCGAACTCTTCATCGCCGACGGCCATCACCGCTTCGAAACCGCCGTCAATTTCCAGAATGAGGCCGTGCAGAAGGGCTGGAAGCCTGAAGGAAATCAGGGCTTTGACCACCGCATGATGGCCCTTTTCCCGATGGAAGATCCGGGTCTTGGTGATCTTCCCCACCCATCGCCTCGTCAAAGCTGTCCCGAATTTCGACGGCAACAAGCTGGTCCAGGCCCTTTCCAAGCACTTCCAGGTCGAGCCCATGGCCACTCCCGAGGATCTCTTCAAGATGATGGACGGGCACTTGGAAAAGAACACCTTCGGCATGGCCATCGCCGGCCCGCAAACCCGTTATTACTTCCTCAAGCTCAAAGATCCCAAGGTGATGGACAAAGAGCTGCCAAATATGTCCGCCGCCAGCCGCCGACTCGATGTCACCGTGCTCCACAAGCTGATTCTGGAGAATGAACTCGGGATTGACAAGGCCAAGCTCGAGGCCTTCACCAACGTCGAATACGTCCGCGCCCGCGAAGAGGCGGTGGGCAAGGTCGGCAAGGGCGAGATTCAAGCCGCCTTCATCCTCAACCCGACGGACGTCAGCGATGTGCGGGATGTCGCCAGCGTTGGCGAGCGCATGCCGCAAAAATCCACGGACTTCTATCCAAAGTTACTGGCCGGCCTCGTGATGATGCCGCTGAAGATTAAAAAGTAAGTCGATTCAACGCAGGGCGGGCAGAAATGTCCGCCCTTTTGTACGACCTTGGACCCCTAAGAGTGAAATCCAGGACAGGGACATTAAATGAGCCTACTTTCAGAATGGATATTGGGTTGGCAACGCGTTGCCAAATTCAAGGTTGTCTGTTCGCTGGGCACGACCGATGTTGAGAAGAGTGCCATTGGTGCCTGCCGCTATGCACTGCCGTCTGCAACAAACTCCACAAAACCGAAGACGCCACCAACCGAGGAACTGCGCTTTTGGCTGGGATACCACTGTAAAGCCACACGGTATATTGATTCGAATTTCAAAGAGTTCTCTGAACCTTGTCGCGACCTGATAGAGCTTCTGTCCAGCTATTCTAAGAATATTGTGGACAAAGAGTGGGAGCAATTCGTGCCAGAAGATTTTGTGGCGAAGGCTTGCGACTGGTCTATCGCCGACGGGTTATTATCTCTATCAGGAAAATGGTCCGGGGTCTTCATCGCTAAGGGCGGACGCCTTCGCCTTATCCAAACGGTTTTTCCAACCATGATACATCCAATGTGCATCGCCATTTCCACATGTGCCTTCTTGAAGCAGGCTGCAATCTACAACGAACCTAAGCTTGTATCGCAGTGTTGTCATATACTGAACGAAAAGATCCGACAACACAATCCTATGCCTCTGGCGGGAGTTGGTGGCATCGCAAACGCGGTCTGGTTCGAAGCGTTAATGGCTGAATGAATTTGGTTCGTCGTGGTCTTCGTCCAGTCAGAATAGGGATACATACGACGATCACTTGGGCGGCACAACCCTGGCCTCGGGCCTCTACTTCGCACGTCTCACAACGCCCACCAGCCACGCCACGAAGAAGCTGGTCTTGCTAAAGTAGAGACCAGTCGATACCGCAACTGTAGCGCCGCACAGCTGTGCGCTCTGTCTTCTTCTCTTTCATAATCGAAGGAGACCGTTATGGCAGATTTCCCTCCAACGCCGCCCTTTAAATCCATCCGCCTGCCGGATTTCGATTATCGGACGGCGCGCTGGTATTTCGTGACAATTTGCACGGCTGGACGGGAGCGGTTGTTTGGCACCGTGACGGGTGGGGAAATGCAGCTCGACGATTACGGCCGGATTGTGGCTGAGGAATGGGAACGCTCGCGGCATCTCCGGCCGGGACTGTGGCTCGATGCATTCATCATAATGCCAGACCACATGCACGCGTTGATTGGATTATTTTGCAATGAGGCCGAGGAAGGAAGAGCGCACAGCTGTGCGGCGCTACAATCGGATCAGCCCCTTCGTGGGAGTCGGGACCGTGCGCCGCGATCACTTAGCAGTTTCATCGCGCAATTCAAAGCGAGCGCCACGCGGCGCATCAATGAGGCACGGGAAACGCCGAAACGTCTGGTTTGGCAGCCGCGGTTTTTTGAGCATATCGTCCGCGAATACGAGAAACTCGACCTCGCCCGGCATTACATCCGCGAGAATCCACGCCGCTGGACCGAACGAGGATTGTAAATCAACCTGTAGTGCCGAACAGCTGTGCGCTCTTTCTGATCCGAATAACACACACGAGCCTGAGGGCATTCCTCAGGCTCGTGGCGCATGAAATGGTTGCGTGTTGCTCAGCCGAGGCGGTTCAGGAAGTCCTTGAAGACCGGCAGGAAGACGTGGTCGCGCAGGCTGTCGATGGGATGATAGGTCTCGGGGAAGACCGTCAGCTGGCCGAAGCGCAGCGCGCGGTAGAGATCAACGGCCTCGGAGACCGGCAGCAACTCGTCGCGGTCGCCCACGGAAATCATGATCGGCGTCTCCAGGTCCTCCAGCTCCATCTCGGTCAACCCGGTGTCGGGCAGATTCGAGACCAACTTGTTCAGCCACGGCAGCATCGCTTCGAGCTTTTCCTCGCTGTGCTGCGTGCGCAGCTCCGCGAGCCGCTCGGGCTTGTTCTCTTCGAGGAACGCGAGGTCCAGTTCGGTGGCGAGGTTCTCGGCCTCTTCGCCCGACCAGTAGAACTTGCTGGCGTGCATCCACACACCCAGCACGCGGCTGGGATTCTTCAGCGCGTAAGAGAGGCCCGCATAGCCGCCGAGGCTGTAGCCGAGGATCACCACCGGTTCGGCGTGGATCCCGTTCAAGAGACGGTCAATCTCTTCGACAATCACGCGCATCGTCAGCGATTTGGTCATTTCCGACGGGCCGTGGCCGGGAAGTTCGGCGCCGATCGCGGTGTAGCCCATGTCGGCGATGGGCTGCAGATAGCGCTGCCACTGGGTCTCGACGGTGCCTAACATGCCGGGAAGCAGAAGGACCGGCGGCCCGCTTCCCACGGATTGATGATGGAGCATGGTATTCTGGTTAAGGTCTATACGATGGCGGCCTGAACCGCCCCAGGAATTACAAACATCAGGAGATGCTGTCGCGGATGAACTCTGTTCCTCATCCCTCCGCCCTCATCCTTGTCTTAGAGACCGGCGCTGACGTCGTCGAGGCGCGCCATTTCTTCCGCCGACAGCCGTTTGCCCGCCGCGCCTAACGAATCATCAAGTTGTGCCAGCGAGGTCGCCCCGATAATCGGGCTCGTGATGACGGGCTTCGAAAGGATCCACGCCAACGCCGTCTGTGTCATGGTCTCGCCGCGCGCTTTGGCCAGCGCGTCCAGCATTTCGAGGACTTTAACGACCTGCGGCGTCATCTTGATTTCGGCGCGGCCGTTCAGCGTGTGCCGCGCATTTTCCGGCAGCGGCGTGTGTGGTTTGTACTTGCCGGTGAGCAGTCCGCCTTCGAGCGGCGAGTAGGGAATCACCGCCATCCCCGCCTGTTCACAGACGGGTTGCAGGCTGGTTTCAAAGGCCTGGCGGCAGATCAGATTGTATTTCGGCTGCGTCGCAATGAAGCGCAGTTGCTTGTGGTCAGCGGCGTAGTCGTTTGCGGCTTTGGTCTGGTCGCCGTCGAAGTTCGAGAGCCCAAGGAAGCGCACTTTGCCGGCGGCAACGAGTTCCGCCAGCGCGTCCACGGTTTCGCCGATGGGCGTCGCCGGGTCCGGCGAATGACATTGATAGAGGTCGAAATAATCGACCTTCAGCCGCTTCAGGGAATCGTCGCAAGCCCGCTTGATGTGCGCGCGCGACAGGCCTTCGCCGTCCGCGCCGTCCCACATCCGCCCGCGCACCTTGGTGGCGAGCACGATTTGGTGGCGCGGCTTGCTCTTCAACCAGTTGCCGATGATCTGCTCGGAAACCCCGCCCGGATTGCCCGGCACCCAACTCGAGTAGACGTCGGCGGTATCGATGAAATTAATCCCGGCATCAAATGCGCGGTCGAGAATCCGGTGCGACGCGCGCTCGTCCGTCTGCCAGCCCATGGTCATCGTCCCGAGGCAGAGTTCGGAAACCGTAAGATCAGTTTTACCGAAGGGACGAAGATTCATTTATAGTCTCTTGAATAAAAACCAAAGAATAGATCTTCTGTATTTCAATAAACATTGCCGCGCCGCGGTGGGTCCGTCGCCGGGCGGATCTCCGGCATCGGATTGCCTTTGAATTGAGGCGCTAATTTCGCGTTGATGGCTGCGTACTCCGGATCCTCTGAAACCGTTTCGACGATTGCTTCCATCGGGCATTCTGGCACACACGCGCCACAGTCGATGCACAGCTTGGGGTCGATCACCGCAAACGGCTGTCCCTCGTACTCGCCGGGGTAAATGCAGTACACTGGGCAGACCTGCATGCATGAGGCATACCGTTCTCCCAGACATTTTTCTGTGATTACGAAAGTCATGATTATTTGAACTTTACAAATAAGTGAGACGAAGACCTATCCGGGCCTGTTGCCGAAAGAGCGGGCCTTATGCCCGCTCTTCCACCGCGAGTAATATCGCAATTCCCCAGCTAAGATGCAACGAAAATCCCAACCAGTCGTACCGAATCCAAATCCCCCGCCTCTGAAATACTACGAGTTGTCGGCTGGATAGGCCGAAAATCGGGCGGATGCACATTTCTGAATCAAGGAGGCGAATCCCGGTCCCGGGCAGGTTTGGAAATAGTTGAAAATAAACATATTGGCTGCGTTGATCCTCCTTTAGAAACGAATATAGACCGCTTCCGTTAAAAATAGTAAGCCTCCGCCATGAACTCCGTTGAAAGAGATCGGGGCGGTTGAAGTTTGAAGGGAGAACGGCTACGTTCCTGCAGAAATATGAACCGCAGGTTTATGCCCTGTTACGAATTGTTGCCGGATTTCTGTTTCTCTGGCACGGCTCGCAAAAACTGTTCGGATTTCCCGCGGTGGGTGTCTCTATTCCGCTGCATATTGTGGTGATTGCCGGGACGATTGAGTTTTTCGGCGGCCTACTCATCCTCCTCGGTTTTCTCACCCGGTGGGCCGCGTTCATCGCGTCAGGGCAAATGGCCTATGCTTACTGGTCCGTACATGGGCTGAAAGCCATACTGCCAATTGAGAATCATGGTGAAATGGCGATGCTCTATTGCTTTTTATTTTTATACATCGCCACCGCCGGCTCCGGCATCTGGAGTCTCGACACCCTGCTTCAGCGGCCCCGCAACCGCACTTGAGAGCAGAGGCATAGCCAACAAAAACGGGCAGGCACAACAAGGTTGGCCTGCCCGTTTTGGCTCACGGAGGGTCGTTGGAGCCAAAGTTACCAGCGGGGATGATGGTGCCGCGGTCCGCGGGGATGACGCGGGTAGTAATAGGGATCGTTGTAGTGGCGCTGCCACCAGTAGGGCGGACGGTAATACCAGGGCGGCGGCGCGTAAGCCCACCACGGCGGCGGCCCCCAGAAGTAGATATAGAACGCGTCCCAGCTCGGATACCAGCCGTCCCAGTAGTCGCCGCGATCCGCCCAATAGGGATAGCCGTCGTTGTTCGCGAATTCACAGTGGTAGCCCGGACCATAAAGGCTGCCCGCGAAGAAAAAGCCTTCATTGTCGCCCGACCACTCACCCCAGCCGTCGACCGAAACATGCTGACCGGTGGCCAGGCGGATATTCTTCTGCTCACGATAGGACTGCGGTCCGATCTGCACCACCGCGCGGCGGCCGTCCCGCGTACGGACGATGGCTTTTTCGTCCTCAAGCGACTCAATTGTGCCCTCGATCTTCTGCTTGGGCAATTGCTTTTTCAGCGACTCGGCAGGCCGCCCTTTGAGGAACGTGGGCATCGGGCCGGTCGGCTGTGGCGCGCGCTCGTTCCGGACGGTCGGTTCGCGTTCCGGGCCGGGCTTGGGCGCAATCACACCTCCGCCCCGGCGCGATTCACGGGTCTGCGATGGCGATGGCGCGGGGCGCACGCGCTTTTGCGCCGGTGTGTCCTTGCGCTGCGGAGTATCCCACTGCTTGAACCGATCCGGCGGCGGCGTGTCCTTTTTGGACTTTTCGACAACGCGCGGCTTGACCGGCTCCGGCGGCGGCGTTTGCTGCCGTTGAGGGGGTTGCGCGCGCTTTACCTCTTTACGCGCGGGCTCATTCTTTTTCTGGCCTACGTATTTGGGATCCGCCAGAGCCGCCGTGACCAGAGTGCCGGCAAGGATCAGGCTCAGGAGGAAAACAATCCGGGATTTCATGGTTCACCTCATCGCGTGGATTCTTCCATCTTCTGCCCGTTGGATGCTCCCCGCCCGGTCGAGGTTTAACGGTCCGGCCGTTGCCGGACTGGCTGCCCCGGGGTCCCGACCCACTGGAACCCCGGGCAGAGGCTAATGGAATATTTATATTGCACTACGGTGCAGGTATTGACAATATGAGAGATTATGGTTATCCTTGGATGGTGATGGCGTGAATCACGATCTGATAACGGGGGTCTTCTCATGGGGTTTTCAGGTTGGGCCGTGGTCACACGCGGGATAGTGCTTCTGCTCCCGTGTCTCTGCCTGGCACTGGTTTCGGAGCAGGAGCCGAATAACCTTGCCGCGCAGGCAAACCCGGTCGTCTGTGGCGATACTGTTTTCTGCGGCACGCTGCCCGGAACGGATACTGATGGCTTTCGCTTCGCGGTAACGGCGCACGATTCGTTGATCATCACCACCTTCGCTTGCGCCGGAAGCCACACGAACACGTTGCTCATTCTCTACAGTCCGCGCGATTCGATCCTCGTCCTGAATGACAACGGCGGTCCGGAAGCGTTTTCGTGTGTGCGCTGGCTGGCTGCCGAGAGCGGCGATTACACCGTGTATGTCTACCGTCACCCGGCCACGCCGGATTGCACTTACAGCCTGCTGGTGGACTGTCCGCGGTTTGTCGCGGAAGCGTACGACCTGTGCAACTCGCCGCGGATCATTCCCGGCTTTCCGTATTTTGACGAAACCGGCAGCACCCGTGGTGCGACGAGCCAGTGCGGCTCAGCCGCTCCCGATGTCTTCTACCGGTTTCAAAACCCGGCGCTGAGCACGCTGCGCATCGAAGTGTGTACGAACCAGTTCAACGCGCGCGTGCAAGTGGTTCAGGGTTGCTGCCTGCAATATCTGGACGACGCCGACACGGGCTGCGACCTGGGCGCGACGCTCATGACATACAATCTGCCGGAGGGCGATTACAATATTCTCGTGGAGGGCACGACGGCCGCGGCTGCCGGCGCGTTCAGTCTCGAAGTCACCGCCGACTTGCCGGATTGTCCCGTGCCGGGACCGGTGGTGCTCGCGACCATCGGCGGTTATCCGACTCTCGATTGGCCGGAACTCAATGGTCCCGCTTACTATGTCGTCTGGCAGTGCGCGACGCTGGGTGCGGAATGGGAGCACGTGGGCACGACTTATTTCACATACTACACGGATTCCACGGGTTATGTCGGCTTGCGGAAGTTCTATTATGTCTCGGCGGTGTGCTTGTGGTGAAGTCATCAACCCCCCTAACCCCCCTACTGAAGTAGGGGAGACACGAGAGTTTCGGGACTCCCCCTACTTCAGTAGGGGGACTAAGGGGGTTACAAGCAGCAGTAGGCATTCGCAGGGTAATACAGTAAATCAAGCACGGGCAGGCTTTGCGCCTGCCCGTTTTCATTTCCAAGGATTCTTAACGCATCACTTGAGCAGCAGCAGTTTCTGCGTTACGCGTTGATGGGCCGCTTCGAGCTGCGTGAAGTAAACGCCCGAGGCCAGCCCTGCCAGATCGAGATGCAGCGCGTGCTCCCCCGTCACCTGCATCTCCACATCCACCTGCTTCGCCACGCGGCCCAACACATCGTAGAGCGTCAGCTTCACCTGTCCGGCGGCGGGCAGCGAGTAGCGCAGCGTCGTCGACAAATTGCAGGGATTCGGCGCCAGCGCCATCACCAGCGGCGCGCCCGGCGCCACGCCCCGGCCTCGCAGCGGAATCTGTAATAAGGCATCGCCCACTCCAACGCTTAGCACGCCCGAAAACGGCGCAATATGCGGGGGGCTGAAGCTCACAGGAATCGCATAGTGCATGGCGTTATAGGGCGGCTGGCGCACGGCGTAGAACGGGTATGTAGCGTAGACCGCGCTTAAAAATGTGGGCTCTATCACGTCAACGTGAAGCGTGTCCCACACGGTCGAATTCACGGGAACATTGCCGAAGTAGATCGTGTCTTCCTGGACACTGTACCAGTCTTCCATGTCGCGGAAGCAGGGGGGACGCGTCTGCCGGAAACGCTGATCATAGCGGTAGTTTTTCAGGTATCCGGTGGAGCCGCGGGTTGCGCGATGCGCGTAGCCCCGCCGCCGCTGCCAGATCGAACCATAAACGTAGATCGTACCGCGTTCGTCACGCCCGTCACCGGGGCAATCGAAGCAGACATAGCCGCTGTCCGGGTCGTTCTGCTGCTCGAAGGTGAAACTGCCGCCGAGGGCATGCAGCGCGGCGGTGATCACGACGCTCGTCGAAATCGCGATTGGACTGATTGTAGCCGAGGCCGTTGGAATTCCAGCGGCCATTGGCGGGTGTGTTGCGAATTTTAATGTCATGCTCGGCAATGAGGCCCAGCATGTTGGTGCTCGTTGTCGGCGTCCGGCCCGTCAGGACATCGGCGTCGACGTAGCGCACGTCGTCTTCAATCAGAATGTCGCTGGCGCTGCCCAGCGTCGCCTGTCCTTGTACGCGCCCGCAGCACGCGGATCGGCCCTTCGCAGAAGACACATGCCGGATCTGTAAGATTGATCGTTGTATACTGGCTGCTGTCGCAGGGAATGCCCAGCGGCCACGAATAGAAAACGATCACCCCGGGCAGAAACCGCGCGAGGTACTGGGTATTGAAATCGTCAAAGTAGAGGCCTTGCCGCACCGCTCCTTCTCGCACTTGATCGGCGCGAAAGGGCAGGTGCATCGAGTCGGCATTAAAGATCGGCAGCGGGCCGAAGAACTGTGGATTGTAACCGGGTCCATGCCAATAGTCCCCGCCGCAACTGATCACGAGATCAAGGAACACCGGATCCTCCATGATCGCGAACGTGCTGTTAGTGCGGATCGGGCCATCCAACGTGTCACCGTGCCAGAATTTTATGCGGTCCCCAAAGACAGTCATTTCTTCGTTCGTGAACCAGAAGTACTCCATGGCATAAGCCGCGCCCGCTAAGGCCGCAATCAATGCCAGAAGAATGAAAAGCCGAATAATAATGCGGTGCATGCCCCCTCCCAGAGTTGCGTCAAATGTTCCTATTTCAGCAGTAACAATTTTTGCGTGATTGCGCCTTCATCCGTTTGCAGGCGCGCGAAGTACAGCCCCGTGCCCAGCGCCGCGCCGTCAAAGTTCAGCGTGCGCGTCCCCGCTTCCAGCGCGCCGTCCCACAGCGTCGCCACCTCGCGGCCCAGTGTGTCGTAAATCTTCAGTGCAACCACCCCCGCCCGCGGCACGGTAAAACTCAGGCGGGTTTGCGCGTTGAAGGGATTCGGCGAAGCTGAGAGCGTATATGTCCCCGGCAACAGCGCGAGCGTGTACCCGGCCGCAGCCACCGTCGCTTGCCCGGCGACGGGGACGCCGTACCAGCGCCCATACTGCGTCTCCCACCAGCGAAGCGTATCGGCATAGACCCCCGCTTCGGTGGGTTGGAATTGCACCATGTAGCGATGGTTCCAGGCAAAGCTGTCTTCGGTCAAAGCGACCACCGAAAACGGTGGCGCTACCCGTAGGCTCTCGGGACGGATCGGAATGTAGTCGTTACCGAGGACCAGTGTATCCATCACGATTTCGCCCACAGCCACCTCGCCGAAGTCGAGGTTTTCGGGCGTTGCGCTATTTTCTCTCGCGTCGAAGAGGTGCAGATCCCAATCGCGCAGCGCCTCGTCATAGCGGTGATACCGCAGATAGCCGGTGGAATTGAGCGTGGAGCGGTGCAGATGGCCGCGCCGCTTCTGGATCAGCGAGCCGTGCAGGTAGACCGTGCCGCGATCGTCCGGCGTGCACGGGCAGACGTAGCCGCTGTCGGCGTCGTTCTGCTGTTCGAAGGTGAAACTTTCGTTCAGCGCCACGTAAACGCCGTTGAGGACAATGTTCGTGGAGTCGGGATTCGTCTGGTAGTTGCCGCGGCCATGCGAGTTCTCGCGGCCGTTGGCCCACGTGTTCAGCACTTTAATCTCGCCTTCGGCAACCACCGCAAGCTTCTCCGTGTGCCCTGCTACCGGCGCGCCGTTACCCGGGCTCGAACTGGCATAGCGCACATTGTCAGCCAGTCCGATCCGGCCCCGCGCGCCGATGATCAGCGTCGAGGCCACCGTGCCGGAGAGATCGACCTGCGGGCAATCGAAGAAGAAAGACGGCGGAATCGAGCAGCGTGTACTCCGCAGAAGATACGGTGTCGCCAATGGTTCCGAAGCGCAGCCACCAGAGACGCAGCGTCTGACCATCGAGCACGACTCGCGCCCGCAGACTGTCGCCGCCGCTCAGGAAGTGTCCCTGCGCCAGCGCTTGCGTGCGAAGCCAAACCGCTTGCGCGGGCAGTGTGATGACGGGTGCGTTGAACACCGGCGGCGGGCCGAACACCTGTGGCTGTGGCAGAATTCCCTCGCACTGCTCAAACGTATCCGCCGCCGTGATGTACCAATCCATAAAGACGGGATCCTGAATGATGAACAGTCCGCTGTTAGCGCGCACCGGTCCGTTTAACGTGTCACCGTGCCAGATGCAGGCGTGCGAGCCGATGCGGGTGATCTCGTTCTCCGAAAAGTACATGTAATTCAAACCGAAGGCGAGCGAGGCGAGGCTGAGGAGCAGCAGCGCCGTCAGCAGAACATCATGAGCAAGCAGTTTCATCGGCAGCCTCCTTACTTAAGCAGCAGCAGTTTCGTAGTTTTATCCTGAGATGACGTGGATAACCGCACAAAATAGAGTCCCCCCGGCAAAGCGCTTGCATCCCACACCAGGTCGTGTGTCCCGGCTGCCATTCCGCCCTGCGCGAGTGTTGCCTGCTCCCGTCCCAGCAGATCGTAGACGCGCAGCAAGACATTCCCACCCACCGGCAGCGTGAACGCGATCTGCGTCGTGGCATTGAACGGATTCGGCGAAGCCGATAGAGTAAACGCCTGTGGCAGCACATTCTCGTGTGGCGCAATCCCCGACGCCGTGCAGGTCCCGCGCAGCGTGACGGTGAGCGTGGTATCGTAATAGGGCAATGGAATCACCAGCGCCGTTTCGAAGGTGCCGGGGGCCGTGGGGACGAAAGTCAGGGCGAAGCGGGCATGCATCGACCACGGTGAAATCGCTCCCCATGGATCTGACGTGCGCAGGGCCATAAAAGGCGACGCGACGGCGAGGGTATCCGAAGCGAAATACACTGGAACAAACCCGTTATGAAAGCTAAGCGTATCGCGGGCCGTGTCACCGAGCGCAACCGCGCCGAAGTCGATGAGGGTGCGGTCGACGTGGCTGTCGCCCGAATATGGCATTGACAGGTTTCCCAACGGTACAAACCAGAACTTGAGATCCGGATCGTAACGATGGTGCAGGACATAGCCCGTGGAGCCCCGATTGGTGCGATGGGTGTAGCCGCGCTGGTATTGATAGAGCGAGCCGTAGAGATGGAGCTGACCGCGGTCGTCAGGCTGGCAAGTGCAGACGTAGCCGCTGTCGGGATCGTTCTGGTTTTCAAAGGTGAAACTGCCGCGGAGCGAAACATAGAAGCCGTCGAGCACGATGCCGGTGAGGTCGGGGTTCGTCTGGTTCATCCCGAGTCCCGCGGAGTTTTCGAGGCCATTGGCCACGGTGTTCAGCACCTTGATATCGTTCTCGGCCACGAGGCAGAATTTCTCCGCATGGCCCGCCGGCGCGCGGCCGGTGACGGGGTCGGCGCTGGCGTACAGCACGTTGTCTTCCAGTCCCACGCGGCCACGCGCGCCCAAAATGAGGATCGAGTGCAGCGTGCCAAAGAGGTTGACCTGTGGGAAGTCGAAGAAGACGATGGCCGAATCGCTGAGCGGAACGTCGGTCTCGAGGAGGGTATCGAACGGCGCGAAACGGCGCAGCCACCAGACGTGAAGGTTGTGGTCTTCGAGCCGCACGCGGGCCAGCAGGGAATCGTCGCCAACATAGCAATGGTTCTGGGCCAGTGCCGCGTCGCGGATCCAGTTGGCGTTAGGGGGCATGAGCCCCGAGTCGGCGTTAAAATACGGCGGGTAAGTGGTGAACTGCGGATTGAAACTGGAGCCATGCCAGAAGTCACTGGCCCAGGAGATGACGAAATCGTTGAACACCGGGTCTTGCATGATTGCGATCTCGCTGTTAGAGCGTACCGGTCCATCCAGCGTGTCGAGATGCCAGAATTTAACGCGGCCTCCGAGGCGGGTCGTTTCGATGTTCGAGAAATACTGGTAATTCAGCCCCCACGCGAGCGAGGCCAGACTGCACAGAAAGGCGACTGCCCACAGGTGATGCCGTTGCGGTTTCATGCTGATTTCCTCCGAGGAATGTTACTTTAGCAACATAAGTTTCGCCGTGCGCGTCTCTGTCGAAGATGTCAACCTCACAAAATAGACACCGGTGGGATTGGCCGCGGCATCCCACAGCGCCTCGTGGCTCCCCGCTACCAACGGTTGATTCAGCAGTGTCTCAATCTCGTGCCCCGTCACGTCATAGACAGTCACCCTCACCGAACCCGCCACGGGCAGCGTGAACGCAATCCGCGTCGTGGCATTGAACGGATTCGGCGAAGCCGAGAGCGTGAACGTCTGCGGCAGCACTTCCGCGCGTCGCGTAACCCCCGAGGCCGTGCAGGTGCCGCGCAGCGTTACCGCAAGGGTCGTGTTGTAATACGGGATCGGAATAGCCAGCACGGTCTCGTAGATTCCGGGCGACTGCGGCGCAAAGGCCACAGCAATACGCGGGTGCCAGTCAACGGCCCAGATCGAGCGTGGTCCCACTGCGAATGGCGCTGCGTGAATGCTGTCCACTTGGAGTGGCACATAGTCGTTATAAATCGTCAGCGTATCCCGCGCGGTATCGCCCAGCGCTATCTCGCCGAAGTCCACGAATTCCCGGTCCAGCTCGTTTTCGCGGGCATCGGTGAAGAGCGGCAGATTCCAGAACTTCAAGTCAGGGTCGTAGCGGTAGTTCTTGACATAGCCGGTGGAGCCGCGTGTTGTGCGATGGACGTAACTACGTTGCTGTTGGATCAACGACCCATAAAGAAAGATCGTGCCGCGATCATCTGGTTGGCAGGCGCAGACATACCCACTATCGGGGTCATTCTGGTTTTCAAAGGTGAAACTGCGGTTCAGTGCTGCATAGATACCGTCCAGTACAATGCTCGTCGAGTCGGGATTTGTCTGATTTTGCCCTAAACCGTTGGAGTTTTCTCGGCCGTTAGCCCAAGTGTTGAGCACCTTGATCTCGCCCTCGGCCACCACGGCGAGCTTTTCCGTATGGCCTTCCGGTGCGCGTCCGCTCAACGGGTCCGCGCTGGCATAGAGGACATTGTCCGCGAGCCCGATCCGTCCACTTGCGCCCAGCACTAATACCGAATTGACCGTCCCATAGAGGTCGACTTCTGGAAAGTCGAAAAAGACGACCGCCGAATCCGCGAGCGGATAGTCCGTTTCGAGCAGTGTGTCGACGGGGGGATAGCGGTCAAGCCACCACACGTGGAGGTTATGGTCCTCGAGCCGGACGCGCGCCCGCAGCGAATCATCCCCCACATAGAAATGGTTCTGGGCCAGTGCCTGCTCGCGTAGGTGGGCGGCGGTGGTGAGCAGATGAAGCGAATCCGCGTTGAAGTAGCAATGCAACGGATACTCTAAATCGGGCCACGGCGGATTGTTCAGAAGCGCCGAGGCGCACGAGATCACATAATCATACAACACGGGAAAGGTCACGACGGATAGAGTGTCGTTCGACCGGATTGGCCCGGTCAACGTGTCCCCGTGCCAGAAATTGATGCGGCCGCCGAGGCGCGTGGTCTCGTCGTTCGAGAAGTACTGGTAGTTCAGCGCGAACCCCAGCGTGGCCATCAGCCCACAGAGTACCACAACGGATAGCAGAGTCAAAAATGATGGTCGCGGCATATGCCTCTCCCTCGTTACGCAGCCTTTGCACGAAAGTTATAAAAGTGCACGGAAATGACAAAGCCTCCCAACGGAAGGAGAGACCGGCTCTTCCGTTAGAAGGCTCTGTTTTACAATAGCTTCCTCGCTGGGTTCGACATGCTGCCAAACAAGGGATGCGCAGAATCATCTTCTGAACAGCATCCCGCATGCCAGAATCCGCCGACGAAGCCGCCCAAAACTGCCCGATACAGGACAGCTTAACAGAGCCGCTGGAGAGGACCCCCCACAGGAATCCTCCCGAGCGGTTCATCGTTTCCATGGACAGCACCGCGATTCGCGGTCAAGGTAGGAACGGAGCAACCCCTATGCCGCTTGCTCCGGAAAGGAAGATAAGCAATTCCTTCTAACGAATGAAAGATGTGGCGCGGACTATTTGAAGAAACCGCGCACCACCGCCACTACCTCGCCGCCCACTCGCCCCTGGCCCTCTACGGTCGCCGCGCCAATGTGCGGGGTGCAAATGACCTTCGGGTGGTCAATCACGTCGCGGCGCGGATTGGGCTCGCCGACGAACACATCCAGACCCGCCGCCCGGACCTTTCCGGAATTCAGCGCGGATAGCAGCGCGTCTTCATCCACTGTCCCGCCCCGTGCACAGTTGACAATCATCACGCCGTCTTTCATCATCCGAAATTCGGCCTCGCCGATCTTCCGGCCCGGCCACTTTGTCAAACGGAATGTGGAGGCTGATGAAATCGGCCTGCTCGAGGACGGCGGCCTTGGAAACCAGCGGGAAGTCGTGGGCCTTGACGTTCTGCGGGAACTTGTCATACGCCATCACGTGCATGCCGATGCCCGCCGCCTTCTGCGCGAGGCTGAGACCGATCCGTCCGAGGCCGATCAGCCCCAGCGTCTTGCCGCCCAGTTCGGTGCCTTTGGAGAAGGCTTTCTTTTCCCACTGCCCGGCCTTCATCGAGCCGCTGGCCTTGGGAATCTCGCGGGCGAGGGCGAACATCAGACCGAGCGCCAGTTCCGCCACGCTGTCCGAGGCGGCGGCCGGCGTGTTCATCACCTTGATGCCCTTGCTCTCGGCGTATGCCTTCTCGATGTTGTCGACGCCCACGCCGCCGCGAATGATCAGCTTCAGGCCGCCCGCTGCGTCGATCACCGGCTTGGTAACCTTGGTGGCGCTGCGCACGACCACGCAGTCGAACTTGCTGATATTGGCGATCAGTTCCGGTTCGGGATAGAACTGCTCGGTAACGTCATGTCCGAGCTTCTTCAGATCGGCGATGGCGTTCTTGTCCATGCCGTCCGTGATGAGAATTTTTGCCATGAGGGGGTTCTCGATTTTCGTTTCAGCGAAGTAGTATTAGTCCGAAAGGGAAGAATGGGGGGAACAGATGGAATCAGCAGGCGCGAAGCGCGCGCCAATCACCGGCGTCAGCGCCCCGGATCGAACGTCACGTTCGTCAGCGCAAATGAAATTCCCAGTACGTCATGTCGCGGCCGGGCTGGGGATGCTCGGGGCGCTCGGTCAGCCACACGGCCTCGAAGGTCGTCCAGGTCTCACGGATTAACTCGTCCGCCGTGAACGTGCGCTCGTAGCTGGCGGACAGTGGCAGGCTGTCGACGCGACTGCGGAACCAGTGATCGACGAGGCCGCTGTCGATGGCGGTAATCGCAATGTCAACCAGCGAATCGCCGGCAACGGTCAGATCGACGGTGTAGTCGCTTTGGCCCACATCCACAGCGGTACTGTAGACGATGCGATTGTGGACTTCGCCGCGCTCATCCAGTTCCAGCGGGCGCAGCGCGGTTTTCGCGGCGGCCAGCGGCATGCCGAGACGCAGTGTGAACTCGGTCGCGGGCAGCACGATCCGCCGCGGCGAAATCACCGCCGGCGGTTCCGCCGTGCAGAGTTGCGCGCTCCACAGCAGAATCAGGAGACGGCAAAGTAACATTTAGAGCCCCGCAGTGCCGATGGAAAGGCCGCCAAAGATCGCGCGCGGCATGCCCGCCTCAAAATAGCGGCCGCCGGAATCGTTGGCCTGAATGAAGGTGACATAGGTTTCGTCCGTCAGGTTCTGCACGCCGCACTGCCAGGACGCGCTGAGGAACTTAACCGGCAACTTTCCGCCGATGGCCGCGCCCAGCACCATATAACCGTCGGCCTTGACGGTGTTGTCGATATTGGCCCAGGCGGCGCCCGAGGCGCGGGCGTTCACTTCGGCAAAGAAAAATTCGCGCGGTTCAAATCGTGCCACGCCGCTGACCGTGTTCGGCGAAACGCCCGGCAGCTTCTTGTCGGTGAAGTCGCCGAGGCCGGTTTTATAATCGGTGAAGGCAAAATCGGCGACGCTGATGGCAAGACCCGCGAAGCCCAGCCGCTCGCGTGTGAGCCGCGCCGATAGTTCGACGCCCTGATGCACGGCTTCGGCGGCGTTGGTAAAGAGTTTTTCGCCGGCCTGCCGGTCGGGCACAATCGCGTCGGTAATGCGCATGCGATACACCGTGGCTTCCCAACGCGCCGCGCAACCCGCCAGCGGCTGCTCGCCGCGCACCCCCAGCTCCACGGTGAGCGTGCGCTGCGGCTTGACGTCATAGCCGAGCGTGTTCTCGCTTTCGCTCAGCGTCGGCGTTTCAAATCCGCCGCAGAGCGAACCGAAAGCCACGACGTCCGGCGTCAGGTGATAGCGTAGTGCGAGCCGCGGCGTGACGGCGTCTTTATCGTAGGTGACCGTCGGATCGGGCGAATCCAAGAACTCGTCATAGAAGAACACGTGGTCATAGCGCAGGCCGAGCATCGCGCCCCACACATTTTTGCGTTCGACTTCCCACTGCGCGAAGTAGCCCTGTCCCCATTGCCGTTCCTGTTCCTGCGAGCGCAGCACGTCGCCGCGCTGCCCGGCGAGGTTATCGTAGAATGCGACCGGCCCATCCTGCAATTGCTGGTCGGCCCCGACGATGACTTCGGTTTCGTAGCGGCCGGCGATTTCGCCCTGCCATTGCGCCCTGCAGCGTGCCGCCAAGGATGTAGCGCGTGATCGTCTGGTACTTGCCGTTTTCGCGGGCGCGATCGAGTTTTTTGATCGCGCCGTAGGGCGTCAGGCGCAGTTGAAAACCCGCGCCAAAAGCCCGCGAGTAATCGAGACCAAGGCGGCCCTTGCGCGTGATGCGGCCCACGTCGAGGGCTTTGTACGTCGAATCGGCCTGCAGCGGATCGGCCTTGAACTGCGCTTCCGTCAGCGTGCCCGGCAAATCGGCCGTCACGTGCGTGAGGTAGAACAGGCTGCGCAAATTCGCGCGCGGCGTGGCGTACACTGTCCACGAGCCGGAAACAATCTGGCCCTGATATGCGCTGTGCTCGCGCCAGCCGTCGGCGCGGGTCTGTGAAAGATTGATGGCGCCGCCTTCGCCGCCGCGGCCTTCCGCGAAGTCGAGCGTGAATTCGCGGAAATCGAACGAGGCCGTAATCGCGCTGTCGGAACGGCCGGGGCCGGTGCCCGCGGCGAGGTCCACGCGCGAAAAGCCGTAGCCGCCACCCTGCACGCCCGCGCGAATCCCGGCGGTCGGGAAACTTGAAGCCGTGCGCAGATTGACGACGCCGCCGGCGGCATTGCCGTAGAGCGCTGAGCCCGCGCCGCGCAGCACTTCCACGCGGTCGAGGCTGCTGGCTTCGATACCCTCAAGGCGCGTCTGGCCGTCGGGTTCGGATTCGGGAATGCCGTCGTAGAGTACGCGCACCCCGCGCACGCCGCTGTTCGAGCGCGCGCCGAGGCCGCGCACCGCGAGGCGGATATCGTCCGTGCCAAAGCGCGTGTTTGCCGAGAGGCCGGGCACGAGTAGCAGATTGTCCGACAAGCCCAGGCCGCGATGCGCCGGTTGATCCTCGGATCGCAAGGTGGTAATCGCCGACGGGTTTTCCAGCCAGCGAAATTCCGAGCGCGTGCCCGTCACGGTCTGCTCAGGCAGAATATAGTTGACGGTATCGAGTCCGGGTTCGCTCGCGGAAGCGACGGAGAACAGGGCCAGCAGTAGCAGGAAGCACAGTGGCATCAACAGGAACCCTTTTTACTTGAGGTAAAGAACCTTCGTGGCCCGCGTCGTCTCCGCGGTGCGCAGCGTCAATGAAGTAAACACCGCCGGCGATTGTCGGCGACCACCGGGCCACATGCGCCCCCGCCGTAACCGTGCCGGAATGAATCACCGCCACCCGCTGCCCCAGCAGATTGTACGCCGCCAGTTCCACCTCCCCCGACTGCGGCAGTACATAGTCAATCCGCAATTCGCTGTTAAACGGATTCGGATACGCGGACCATGCAAAGGATGAAGGCGAAAGGCTGACGGATGACTGCGGAATCGCAAGCGGCGTGTCCCAGCCGACGGAGGCCAATTTCAGCAGGCGGGCCGGCGATTCCCCGGCTTCATATTCCAGCCACAGCATCACCACGCGGCCGTCGGTGTGGATGGCCATTGACGCCGCAAGCAGGTCGTTCGCCGTGGGCGGACGGTCAATCTTCACCCGCAAACTGGTGCAACGCGCCGCTGGTATCGGCCCGCGTCAGTACAGACCGTCATCGCCCCACATCAGCCACGCAAGACCCCAATTACGATGCTTGGCCGTGGCCGCCGGCGGTGTGTTCTGCGAGATGTGCGCGTAGCTTTGTCCGTCCGCAATTCAAACAGCGTTGTCCCATTGGCGCAGGAGATCGCAAACAATCTGCCGTTGGGCATCGCCAGAAACGCTACAAGATTGTTCGCGCCCGAGTACCCATTGGGAGGGAAACCGGGTGCCACAAGGGGATGAAGAGTGTCCAATACCAGCACGCCATATTGCACATCTGAGCATCAAGACCAGGCTGTCACTGACCGAGTGGATGAGTGACGCATCGCCGACCAGGGGTAAAAGCAGGGACGTTAGGCACTCCGCGGCTTGCGGCGAGCAGATTCTCGAGAAGAGACTGTTGCCGCCTTCCTGATGCCAGGGATTACCGATTGTCCATTCGTTTTCCCAGGCGGAAATGAAGCCGCCTCCGAAACATATCGGCTAATGTCAGGCAGGAATTGCGGCTGGTGCTGAACCAATCGCCGCTGTACCAATCCTCCGACGAATCAATTACCACGGCCGTGTCCGGCGCATCAAACCCGTGGAACACGCGGGTGACATTGCCGGTAGCGGTGGTATCATGCACCAGCACCGACCAACCCATTTCCGAACCACTCCACACCGCCCCGCACAGCAACCGGCCCCAGCCCACGTCGGGCCCCGGGAGCGCCTGCGGTTCCAAGATCAGACGATCCACTTTCCAGCGAGGCCACCGCGTGAAAGACGCTATTGCCGACCTGATAGAAGAGATCGGCCATGCTGTCTTCACGGAGCGTGACGAACAGATTTTCCGCCGTCACTGTGTCCGGGAAGGCGAGCAAGACAGAAGGCCCTTGCAGAGGCTGCGCCCAACCCACCGCCACAGCCAGTAACAGAACCGCCAGAAGACAGCAGCGCATGATCGTTCCTCCGGATTGCGGAAGGGAAGCAAAATGTAGCGCCCAGCTTGCTGGGCCGCATCAGCGTTATTTCAGGTAGACGACCTTCTGCATACGCGATTCCGAACCGGCGGTCAAGCGGACGAGGTAGATGCCTGTCGCGCCCGTAGGCTGCCACAGCGCCTCGTGCGATCCCGCGGTCTGCAAGTCGTCATGCAGCCGCGCTACTTCCTGTCCCAGCAAGTTGTAGACCGCGAGCGTAACGGGCTGCGGCGCGGATAATTCATAGCGCAGGCGCAGCGCGCTGTTGAAGGGATTGGGATACGCGGCAAGGCTGAAAGATGAAGGCGGATGAAGTCGCCATTGGCTCCCGCGAGTTCAACGGTGTATCCCAGCCCAGAGTAACCATTCGCAGCCGCGAGCCGCTGCCGTCTGCGAGCCCAGTCTCAATCCATAACACAACCAGGACTCCGCTGTCAGCAGCAGTAATGTCTGCACCCGTGATCCGGTAGCCGGGTGCAGGCTGTGCGACCAATCCGGGAGATAGACTCACGACTCCATTCGTGTTCGCCCGGATCAAATAACGCTCGGTGGGACCGCCGGAAAGCCAAGCGATGCCGTATGCTCGAGTGCACGACGGACTCCAGCGGTGGGGCGGGCGAAGAAAAAAGCGTCGTACACTCTTGTGCGCCTTCAAACCCCCAGAGCCGCGTTTCCGTGCCGCTGGTGAGCAGTATGCCACCGCCATTCGGATTCAGCAGCAACTCGCGCGGCCGTCCGTAACAGCACAGGCTGGCCATGGCTTCGGCAACCCATCCGCCGTCGCGGCGGATTGCGTAGATGATGCCGGTGAAGGTCCCCCCCTCACCCAATACGGTAACCAGCGTATCCGGCCCCAGCGCGGCCAGCGCCAGATTTCCCCCAGAGATATTGATCTGCTCGCCGACCACCGGCCAGCCGATGGTGTCGATGGAGGTGATCTCCAGCGCAAATAAACTGGAACCGCCGCAGGACCACGGGCCGAAATCCTGCGTCCACTCATCAATCCAACTGAGCCAGTAACCGCCGGTGGCGAGCGGACTGAGGCGCGGCGAAACGTTGACACTGGAACTGCCGCCCGGAATGCCACTCGGATTCGCGCCTTCGTCGATTTGGTTCACAGATTCCACGTACCGCCCGCCGGATAAAAGCCAGGTGCGATTGAGGCCATTCTGGGAACCATAGATCAGGCCCGTCCACTCAGGACCATGGCTTGCCAGATCGCAAATCTCGAGCGGCCAACCGGGGGCGAAAGTCAACGGCGACAGAGTATCCGCCGTCCAATCCATTGCCGCAGCTATAGGTGCAGAGAAAAGCGTGTCATGGATACTGAGAAATACGGTCGCGGCCGTGTCACCCCGCATCACCACACGCGGATGATTCACCGGCGCACCATCCGGGAACTCCGCCACCGTAAACGGCCCTTGCAAAGGTTGCCCCCAACCCACCGCCACAGCCAGGAACAGAACCGCCAGAACACAGCAGCGCATGATCGTTCCTCCGGATTGCGGATAATGCGGATGCAAACAGGGGCACGGATTAATCCGTGCCCCTGTTGCGTCATCGGTCCAACTTAGGCGGCCGGGATCAGTTCGTCCAGCCAGCCCAGCAACTCTTTCATCTCGGCCATCGTCACGTCGCCCATGTGGGCGATGCGGAAGGTCTTCTCTTTCAGATCGCCGTAGCCGTTGGAAATAATGGCATGATGCGCCTTGGACAGCGCCTTGTTCAAATCGGCGATGGAGATGCCCTTGGTGTTGTTGATGCACGTGAGCGTGTTGGACTCGTAGCCCTTCTCGGGGAAGAGTTCAAAACCGCGCTTGACGGCCCACGCGCGCACGAGCTTTGCCATCTCGATGTGGCGGTTCCAGCGGTTTTCGAGGCCTTCCTCATTGACGATATGATTGGCCTGCGACATCAATCCGAAGATGAGCGGAATCGCCGGGGTGTGCGGCGTCTGGGCCTTATCGTTGTACTTCTTGGCGTCCACGAAGTTGACGTAGTAGCCGGGGGCTTTGGCTTGCGCGGCGCGGGCCATCGCCTTGTTCGAAATCATCGTCACGCACAGGCCGGTGGGCAGGCCCCAGCACTTCTGCGTGCCGGCGAGGCAAACGTCGAGGCCGAGCTTGTCGCACTCGATCTTGTCGCCCGCCATGGCGGAAACGGCGTCGACGCAGAACATCACGTCGGGATATTTCTTCAGCACCTGCGAAACCTGCTCGATGGGCGCGCGCACGCCGGTGGAGGTCTCGTTGAAGACCATGCACAGCACGTCATACTGCCCGGTGGCGAGGGCCTTGTCGATCATCTCGGCGGTGACCGCCTTGCCCCAGGGCACTTCCAGCTTGTCGGCGGGAATGCCATTGTAACCGGCGATTTCAAACCAGCGCTTGGAAAACGCGCCGTTCACGGTGGTCAGCACCTTCTTCTGGCACAGATTGCGGATCGAACCCTCCATTACTCCCGTCG
This sequence comes from uncultured bacterium, assembly GCA_963735175.1. Classification (GTDB taxonomy): domain Bacteria; phylum Electryoneota; class RPQS01; order RPQS01; family RPQS01; genus CAVTJX01. The sequence continues at coordinate 174,998 of CAVTJX010000008.1, forward strand.
CCGAGCAGGTAAAGAGAATCACATCCTGTTCGGTGTAGAGAATCGATTTCAGCAGGGGGATCAGCGCCGCATGCAGATCCTTGTACTTCTGCGTGCGATGGCCGATTTGCGGGGTGGCCACAGCCTGGAGGAGTTCGGGCCGGACTTCGGAGGGTCCCGGGATAAATAATTTGTCGTGCATGGTCAGCTCAAAGTTATAAAGGGTTTGTTTTTGTTAGGCTTGCAATCGTGAGCACAGGCGGCTACGGTTACGTTCAAAAAGTAACAAATTCCCCCGTGAAAGGCAACCCGGAGGGCGGCTAATCTGCGGATTGTGAGCGCTTTGCGGTGGCGCGTTGCCTTTGTTACGGAATAGTGTATCTTTGAAGGATGCATGCTCGGAATCCCGCTCGGAACGGGTCGACTTACTCATAAGGATACCGCCATGAATTCACGTCTTCGTTATCTATTGCCCGTGCTCTGCGTGCTGGGGCTACTTATCGCCGCCGCGTTCAGCGCCCGCAGTTCCCATGCGCAAATGACCACCAAAGAGGAACCGGCGGACACGCTGGTGAAGCGCGTCGAAGGCGGCGCGGGCGATTCCACCGGGGCTGGCGCGTGGCTGCATGTGGATGTCGAAACGAGCTACGGCTGGTTCTGGCAGAAATCCGTCGGCCGCGCCTACCTAACCAAGACCCGCGAAAGCAAAGAGCGCGTGAAAGCGGCCAAGCTCTGCGTCCGCCTCGTCGCCCACGACTCCACCGAAAAATGCGTCACCGGCCAGGATTCGCTCGTCGTCGTCGAACACAAAAAAGGCATGGGCATCCCCAAGCGCGTCGCCCGCGTCGCCGCCTGGACCATCAACCCCACCCGCGACACCACCCGCGTCCAGCTTGCGCCCTGACCAACGATGAAGGATGATCGGCGGCGGAACCCCAAATCCTACTTCCGGCGGCCTCCGGCCGCCTTTCGGAAAGCGCCACCCCCGCCATATTGCCGCGCGGGGATCCCGCTCCCCGCGCGATCACAGACAAAAACCCGGCCGCAATCTGCATCAACGCCGTGCATGCGCCTCGCCGCGATCCGGAATCCCATTCATCGTAGCGTCTGTTCTTCGGCCGTTATCCTGACCGTCTGTACTGCTCGTCATCCTGACCGTCTTCGGGAAGGATCTCCAGCGGCGACCACCTCTATTATCGCTGGCTACGCCCCCATCGCGTCGTCATCCTGACCGTCCGCGGGAAGGATCTCAGCTTCTCGCCGGGCTTGCGTGGGTAGTTCCATCGAGGCAGGCGTCTTTCGTTTTCGCTTGCCCGAGTTGAGCGCGTAGGGGCTGATTGCATCGCCCGCCAAGGGAATGCACCCATTTGAATTTCGATTGATTCAGGTTAGGTCCGTGAGACCCCCGCGACCCGTAAGAGAAACTAATTGATGCAACCCCCCTCCTTTATAAGACTTGACCCTTCCTTGGACTATGGATCGAATGCGGCAATTCACGTCAACCACTGATAAAGCGTTTCACGGGAGAAACAATGTCCCTTCAGACTGAAATCGATGCTCGGAAAATGACAATCCATTCGGATAGTTATCCGATGTCAATCGGCGAATTGATGAGCATGTATCAAGCAGAAGAACTTGATATTCATCCCGAATTTCAGAGGCTTTACAGATGGAATGAAACACAAAAATCCAAGCTGATTGAGTCAATTCTACTTGGCATCCCAATCCCTCCGATATTTGTCTCCCAACGTGAAGACGGGGTCTGGGATGTTATTGACGGTGTCCAACGCTTGGGTACGATTTTCGAGTTTGTCGGCCTGTATATTGATGAAGCAGGAAGACCGCTCGAAGGTAGCGCACTGACTGCAACCCAATATCTGCCGAGTTTGGATGGTATCCGTTGGCAAAATGACGAGGATCCTGAGCATGCATTCTCCCAAGCGCTGCGCCTAATATTCAAGCGGGGTAAGCTGGATATTGTGATGATTAAGAAAGAGAGTGAACCCAATTCGAAATTCGACATGTTTCAACGATTGAATACACTGGGAAGCAGGTTGTCCGATCAAGAAGTTCGCAATTGTCTCTTAGTGATGATTAATCGAGGAATGTTCACTTGGTTGAAAGATCGCGCCGAGACGACAAGTTTTCGCTCCTGCATTTCTTTGTCAGAAAGGCTCTTTGATGAGAAATACGACTGGGAACTCGTGCTCCGCTTTCTTGTACTCTTAGAAACAGATGCGGAACAACTGCGGCGCATTAACGATTTCTCTGACTTTCTTACCAATGCCGTACAAAGGATAGCCGAGAATGCTGAATACGATTTCCCCGCCAAACAAGTAGTATTTGCAAAAACGTTTGAACTATTAGATAGCCTGATGGGCGACAACTGTTTCAAACGGTATGATGCGACTCGTGATAAGTATATTGGCGCTTTTACGATCTCAGCATTCGAGGTAATAGCGGTCGGGCTTGCCACCAATATTGATTATTGGTACGCTCGGCGGGATGATATTGGCAATATGGAACGACTCAGAACCTTGATAAACACATTTTGGGGCGATCTCTCGATACAAGGGCATTATGGCATGGGCGTGCGTGCGTCTACTCGCATCTCTCACTTAGTACCTTTCGGAAAGAGGTGGTTTCATAATGAAACCGCGCACAACTAATCAGCTTTCTGATCTTCTTGATAATGAGATGAGTTGGCGGCGTAGAGAACTCGTTACGTTAAGGCAAACAGTTGAAAACGCACGTGACCACGAACTTCCGCTTGTGCTTCGCGCAGGAGTTCTGCTTTTATATGCGCATTGGGAAGGATTTGTGAAGCAGACCGCCCAATATTATCTTGAATATGTAGCGGCACAGAGACTTCAGTACAAAGACTTGCAAGAAAATTTTCTTGCTCATGTTATGCACGGGCGTATCGTGCAGTTTTATGAGTCAAAGAAGGCGACCTTTCATGTTGAGTTCTTTAAGTTTCTCCGGCAGAGAATGTCAGATACGGCACCTTTGGAAAACTACTGCACTGTCAATACGCAGGCTAACCTGAATTCTGATGTCTTCAAGGAAATCGTCAATACGCTAGGTCTGAATTACAAGGACTATGAGCTGAAAGAGAAACTCATTGACTACAGGTTGCTTAAGAACAGAAATGAAATCGCACACGGAGAGGCATCTCTTATTGACCGTGCTGACTTCTATCTTCTTTATAATGAGATCATGGCCATTATGGAAGATTTCCGCACGCAGATTATCAACTCTGCCGTTTTGAATTCTTATAAGGTTGCGTGATTCACCGATGAAGTTCGAATTGAGTCTGACTTAGCAGAATTATCTACTCGGGATTCACAATATACCCTGAGGTTCTCATCGGCAACCTAAACAATCTTGACTGGGCGATTATCATCGCCTACAACGTCCTCAGCCTCGCCGTCGGACTGATCATGGCGAAGCGGGCGCACACGTCCACCGAGGAATATTTCCTTGCGGGGCGGGCGCTGCCGTGGTGGATTGCCGGGACGACGATGGTGGCGACCTCGTTTTCCTGCGACACGCCGCTCTATGTCACGCGGCTCGTGCGCACGGCGGGGATTTACGAAAACTGGCAGTGGTGGTGCTTCGGCATCGGCAGTCTGTTCGCCACCTTCTTCCTCGCGCCCCTGTGGCGGCGGGCGAAGGTGCTGACTGACGTGGAGCTGACGCTCTTGCGCTACGGCCCGACGAAGGCCGCCAAGGGCTTGCGCGCCTTCCGCGCGCTGTGGCTCGCGCTGCCCATCAACGTCATCGCCATGGGCTGGGTGATCCTCGCCATGTACAAAATCACCAACGTCGCCGTGGGCTGGGACAAGCCGACCAGTGTCCTGCTGTTCACGGGCCTCGCCTTCGTCTACACGCTGGTCTCGGGCCAGTGGGGCGTGGCGCTGACGGACCTCGTGCAGTACGTCATCATGCAGGGCGGGGCGATTATCTTTGCGGTCTATGCCGTCAACCACGTCGGCGGCCTGTCCGCGCTGCTCGCCAGTGTCGGCAGCGTCATCCAACCCGCGCAGCTCGCCATGACGCCGCCGCCGGGGCCGGGCGGCATTTTCAGCGCCAGTTTCTGGACGCCGGCCTTCACCGGGTTCATCACCTTCATCGCCGTCACCTGGTGGGCCAATGTCAACAGCGACGGCGGCGGCAAGATCATCCAGAAGCAGAACAGTTGCAAAAACGAGCAGCACGCGCTGCTGGCGACGCTCTGGTACAGCCTCACCAACCTCGCCTTCCGCACCTGGCCGTGGGTGCTCGTCGGCGCTCGTGCTCGCTGGTGTTGTATCCCGTGATCGACGACCACGAGATGGCCTACCCGCGAATGATGATGGAGATCCTGCCCTATGGCTTGAAGGGCCTCATGCTGGCGAGCCTCGTGGCGGCCTTCATGAGCACGGTCTCGTCCCAGCTCAACTGGGGCGCGAGCTACCTCGTGCACGACTTCTACCGCACCAACATCAAGAAGAACGCCCCCGACAAGCATTACGTCCGCGCCAGCATGGTGGCAACCTTCATCGTCATGATCGGCGCGGGCCTTGCGGCTTATTACACCACCAGCGTGACCACCGCCTTCCAGTTCGTGATCGCCTTCGGCGCGGGCACCGGGCCGGTGTACATCCTGCGCTGGTTCTGGTGGCGGATCAACGCCTGGAGCGAAATTTCGGCGATGATCGCCTCCAGCGTGATTACCCTTTCGCTGACGGGATACCCGCTCGCCTTCGGGCAGCGGCTGCTGATCATCACCTTCGGTTCGATGGCCGTGTGGCTGCTGGTGACCTTCCTCACCAAACCCGCGCCGCTGGAAGCCCTGGCGGAGTTCTACCGCCGCACGCGCCCGGTGGGCGTCTGGGGTCCCGTGCGGCGCTGGTCGCGCTCGCAGGGTTTGGTAACACCCAAGGCCGTGCCGGCGGGCGCGCCGTTCATGGGCTTCGTCTGGGGTCTCGCTCTGGTCTTCGGCCTCACCCTCGGCATCGGCTATTCCGTGCTGCTGAATCCCGTCCCGGCGATGATCTGGTACGGCGTCTCCATCATCGGTCTGATTGGCCTCTGGAAAGCAAAGTTTCTGCGCACGAGCTAAGAGCAGTATGAAGTATGAAGGATGAACGGCACCCTAATCCCGGACGAGCCGGGTTGGGCATGGTGCAGACCAATCGCCTGCGCACCGACAAAAACCCGGCCGGAATCGATGCCTTCCCCTTCTGACTCGGATTTCTCGCTTCGTTCTGACTCGGATTTTGGATTTTGGATTTCGAATTTCCTTCTTAGGAGGCTTCGCACATGGGCCGCAAAGTACGGGTGATCTCGCCTTACGAGGCGATGTATCGGATTCCGCTGACGGTGCAAACGGGCGACGAAGTGGCGCTCGGGCAGCACGACATGGAATGGCCGGGTTGGGTCTGGTCGACCGACAGACGCGGCAACGCCGGTTGGGCGCCCGAGAGCTATATGCAGGTGTTCGGCGCCACCGGCCACATGGTCCGCGACTACACGGGCCGCGAGTTGTCGGTAAGCGTCGGCGACGAGCTGACGGTAGAAGACGAGGAAAGCTACTGGCTGTGGTGCACGAACGCCCACGGCGAAAGCGGCTGGGTGCCGGAAAAGAATGTTGAGAACGTGGAGTGACAGTGGTCGAACCGCAGCTTCCCACCAAGCGGCAGATCAGCGACTGGTCGCGGCTCACGCAGAAGAAATACCGCCGCGAAGCCGGGCGCTTTCTGATCGAGGGCCGGATCTGTGTTGCCGAGGCGCTGGCCGCCCACGCCGACCTCGAAGCGATCCTCGTGCTGCAAAGCGAGCTCCCCGCCTGGCAGGAGATCGCGCACGGTCGTGCCGCGCGGGTGTTCGTGGTCAACAGTGACATCTTCGACCGCTTCGCCAAAGTCGAGAGTAGCCAGGGGATCGTCGCCGTGGGTGGCGTGTTCCGTTTGCCTGCTCGCGAAGGCACCCTCGCCATCGCCTGCGAGCAGGTGAGCGATCCCGGCAACTGCGGCGGGCTGCTGCGCGTGGCGGATTTCTTCGGCGCGAGCGAACTCTATCTCGGGCGCGATTCGGCGGAGATCTGGAATCCCAAGGTCGTGCGCGGCAGCATGGGCTCCATCTTTCATCAACCCGTGCGCGCAGACGCGGACCTTGCCGAGGTGATAAAATACTGGCCGGGAGCGAGCGTCGCCACGGTCTCGCACGGCGGCCACGCGCTGCGCGGCAAGCCATCGCTGCCCGGTCCGGTGCTGTTGGTGCTGGGTCACGAAACACGCGGCCTCTCGCCGGAACTCGCCGCCCTTTGCACGCATCAACTCGACGCTCGCCCCCACCGGCGAGGCCGAGAGTCTGAACCTCGTCACCGCCGCCGCTGTCTTCGCGTATGCGCTGAGTTAACCGCGCCCGCGCCTCTGCCTGTAGTGCCGCACGGCTGTGCGCTCCGTATTTTTCTATCGTCGCCGTGGTGACTCTCCAGAGTCACCCGTCCGCTTCACTCGATCCTGACATCATAAAAATCCGCCGCTTCTGTAACCGTTGGGACCGCATGAAGTCTGTTCTGCTTTTCGTTTTTCTGCTTTCAGCGTTTCAGTGTTTCAGCGTTTCAGCGTTTGCTCAATTGCTCTTGCCCGATTCGCTGCTGCGTCCCGATTCGCTGGGAATCTATCATCCCGCCGCAATGCCGCAGCGCGAGCGGCGATTCTACGTCATTCCCGCTCCGGTAGTGGCCTACACGCCGGACACAGGCTGGCTGGGCGGAGTCTACGTCGCCGCCATCACGCATCTGCGCGGCGCGAAGCAACCCTCCACGCTGCCGCTGAAAATTATTTACAGCGAGCGAAAGCAGCTGGTGGCCAGCATCGAGCCGGAACTCATGAGTCGCAACTGGCGGGTGAAGAACGAAACCGAATACCAGCGTTGGCCCAGCACCTTCTGGGGGATCGGCAACGCCACGCGTGACGGGCAGGAAGAGCAATTCACCGCGCAAAGTTTCCGCTTTGAACTCGGAGTCAGTAAGCAAGTGCGGCCGCACCTGTACCTTGGCCTTGGCGAAAAGTTCAAGCAGATCAAAATCACAAAGGTGGAGGTTGGCAAACGGCTGGAGACAGCCGGGCCGCGCGGAATGAAAACGATTTCCGGCCTCGGCGCGGGCGGGGCGTGGGATACGCGCGACAATAATTTCTTCCCGCACTCCGGCAGCTACCACCAGCTTTCCATGTATGTTTTCCGGCGCGGCCTGGGCAGCGACTATACCTACAACCGCTACTGGATCGATTTGCGCCGCTACCTGCCGCTGGGAGGCACGCACACCCTCGCCGTGCAGGGCTTCGGCGCGTTTACCGAAGGCACGCCGCATCTTCTCCACGCTCGCGCTCCTCGGTGGCGAAACGCGCCTGCGCGGCTACAACGAAGGCCGCTATCGCGACAATCAATACGTCATGGCGCAGGCCGAATACCGCTTCCCCATCGTCTGGCGATTCCGCGGCGCGGTCTTCGCCGGCGCGGGAGACGTCTCCGATGAGCTGCCGCGCTTCGCCGGACGTGAATTCAAACACTCCGTCGGCGGCGGCTTGCGTTTTCTTCTGATCCCGAAGGAAAAGATCAGCATTCGCCTCGATGCCGGCTTCGGCAAAGGCTCGACCGGAACCTACCTGTCCATCAACGAAGCCTTCTGATGTGGGAGGCGGCTGTAGGCGGGTCTCAGACCCGCCCGTGAAACAACAATGAAATGAAAAGGGCGGGTCTCAGAACCCGCCCCAAACTGCGCGGTGGCGAATCTCCAGACTTCGCCGCGCGTCATTTCCTCAACACGGCGCAGAAATAGCCGATACATGCATATGAATCTGTCTGTCGCTATTGGCCTCTTATGGGATGAAGCGGAGATTCGCGGCGAGCTGATCTGCGAGCACCGCGTGCGTTGCCGCGTGGACTGCTGCCGCGAGCTGGATCTCGGCGTCCGCGCCGGGTCGTTCCGCGCCCGCTTTGCCGGCGGCGAACGCGCCGCGCAGTGGGGCGTGCGCCTCGCCGAATCGTTTTCGCCCGCGCATGCCGCCGCCGTGCTCGCGCCGCTGTCGGCGCATCACGAATTCGATGTTGACGTCATCGAAGCCGGTCGCGCGTGGTCATCGCACCGCGGGCACACTCGAAAATCGCGTCTGGTGGCCGGTGGTCAAAGCCGCTTCGCGGGCTGACGCCGAAGTTGTGCTGCAAGAACTGTCGCGCCTGCCCGAGGTCGATCCCGTCGGCCTTTTCCTTGTCCGTCTCGACCGCGCCGCCGCCAACGCGCCCTTCGAATTCACGCTGGGTGATTTTTCGGCACGCGTCTTGGAAGTCATCACCGAGCCCGTGCAGGATGTCTCGGTGTTCTGGCTTTACGACGTGCCCATCGGGCGCGGCTTCCACTGGGAGCGCAAGGAGCAGCTCGAATACCGCGGCGGCCTGCGCCTGTTTTCGCCCGGCGGCGGGCTGACGGCGACGAACCGGCTGTCGCTGGAAACGTATCTCGAGAGCGCCGTGGGCAGCGAAATGCGCAGCGATCTCCCCGCGGCGTTCTCGCAGGCGCAGGCCATCGCCGCGCGCTCGACGGTGCTCGCCACGGCGGGCCGCCACCACTACGCCGACGGCTTCGACGTCTGCAACGACGACCATTGCCAGTGCTACCAGGGCACAAAACGCGAAGCCGGCGCAGTGATCGCCCCCGTCCGCGAAACTGCCGGGCAAATTCTGGTCTCATCCCTCATCCCTCTATCCCTCATCCCTGCGCGTCGTCGATGCCCGTTACGCCAAGTCCTGCGGCGGCGCCAGCGAGCGCTACGAAGCGGCCTGGGGCGAAGAAGGCCCGGATTATTTCGCCGTGCGGCCCTGCGGCGATTACCTGTTGCCCGATCTCACGCGCGAGGACGAAGCGCGCGCGTTTCTCATGAATCCGCCGCCCGCTTACTGCAACGGCGAGTTGCATCCCTATCCCGATCCGTGGGACAAGGATCCGCTCTTCCGCTGGCAGTTCCGCTTCACGCGCGCGGACCTGGGCGCGCTCATCGAATCCAAAACCGGCGCGCGCATCGGCGACGTGGCGGCGCTGCACGTGGCGCGGCGCGGCGCGTCGGGACGGATTCTCGCGCTCGATATCGTGGGCAGCGACGGCCTGCTGCGCGTGAACGGCGAGCTGCACATCCGCCGCGCGCTTTCGCCTTCGCATCTGCCCTCGTCCTATTTCGTCATCGACGCGGACGCGGACGAGATCACGCTCACCGGCGGCGGCTGGGGTCACGGCGTCGGCCTCTGCCAACTCGGTGCCGCCGCCATGGCCAAAGCCGGCTGGAGCACAGAGCGAATATTGGAGCACTACTACCCGCACAGTCAATTACAAACGCTCCTGTAGCGCCCAGCTTGTCCGCTGAGCGAGACCTTCGACGAAGTCGGACTGGGCTGACTTATCACCCCATCCCACTCTGCGCGTGTGACGGAGCCCAGCAAGCTGGGCGCTACGTCAGACCCCGAATCACCTTGCGCCGGTGATCCACGACGATGCAATGTAGGGGAGGGTTAAGGTCTTCCGCAACCCTCCCGCCCTGATCGCCGCGCATTCTCTGTTCCTGCCGAGCCGGGTTGGGCATGACGCGAAACAATTGCAGCGGCATAGACAAAAACCCGGCCGGAATCCGCATTTTCCGCTCGCCGTGGTGTCTCTCCAGAGGCACCCGTCTGTATTAATCTGCTGCGAAACCGGAGGTTTCTAAGAACATGAGTGATAAGTTCAATTATCGCGATTCGCTTCTTCGGCGTATCCAGATCTCAGTGTCCGATCCGATAGAGAGTAATAGCTTTGATGAGTTGGTTGTGCAATTGGCATTCGAGTCTATCGACGAACGGACGAGCTTTCATACCAGTTTGGTCTTTTCTCCTTTGAAGCTTGCAATGCTTGGCGTGAAAGAGCCATATGTAATCAGTGAAAAAGAGATGGGTGAGTTTGTCAAATGGACAGTAATTAATGGTACCTATCGCAATAATAGCAATCTGCTATTGATCGAGGAAGGCGCTCAAGGCAATATAAGTTATCAGGCTGATCGTAACGGAAAGCTCGTTTTAAATTATCCGCCACTTATTGATTTGCCAGTACGCGAAAGTCAGTTGTGCCGGCGAGCGATCATATTCGAATTGTATCACGCTGGCATTGTAAATCGCAAAAGTCTTCTTAAGATAGTGCATATGCCAGAGCGATCCGTACAGGATGAACTTAATGGGCTTGGCGGTTCACAATTTCTGGGTCATATGCATGCATCAAGCATCCACGACGATCATGCCGACATCTTCTTGACAATGGCGGGCGTGAGTACTACGAAAAAAGCCTACATCGCCGCACCGGTGTCGCCTTCATCATTGCCGCATGTCACGCCTACGATCCGGAAGGTGCAATCGTTGAGGGGAAAGAGGCCTCGCATCTGAAAGTACTGGAGCTATTCAAGAGCACATTAAGTGGCGCTGGATATGATCCAAAGTTTCAAGAACATGAGGAACCGCACAAGAACATCTATGTAGACATCTTTGATTACATAGATACAAGTGAAATCGTGATCGCCGACATCACTTGGGAAAGGCCAAGTTGCTACATCGAAATTGGCTATGCTCTTGCGCGTCAAAAGCCAACGCTTCTGTTTGTTGAAGCGGGATATTTCAAATCGCGAATGAAGGAAAGATTACCATTTGACCTATCCGTCGTCAAGTATCAAGAGTATTCTTACGGAGAGCCAGAAAAACTGATAAAGGATCTTCTTGAGCGGGTCAATGTCTGGCGCGGAAGGTGATGCTGATATCATCGTACAATCACCCCCGCCCTCGAACCATGATAACGCAAAAGCAGCCCCCGCGGCTGCTTTTTCGCATATCATCCCTCATTCCTCACCCTTCCCTATTCCCCCGCCACCGCCGTAACGGTATAAATGCGCACAATGGTGGTATCCGCTACCGCGGGCAGCAGCGTGTCGCGTACCACCGTGTCCGCCGTCGTCAGCCGCAACTCGCCGGGAACATCGTCGGAGACAGAGCGATAGACACGATAGCTATCGGCATTGGCCACCGCCGGCCAGCGCAGTTCCACGTGCGAGGCGTCGACGCGGTAAAGCGTGACGGGAAAGGGCGCCGCCAGCGGCAGGATGATCTCCATCGCCAGCGCCGCCGTGTCGACGCCACTCAGCGCGTCGCTCACACGCGCGCGAAACTCGTAATGCCCCTGTGTGGTGGGCGTGCCGGCAAGGACGCCGCTCGCGGACAGCGTAATCCCCGGCGGCAGCGCGCCGCCCGCCAGCGACCAGGTCGTCGCGCCCTGCGCCCCGAGGGCCACCAGCGTATCGATATAGGGTGTGTTCGCCAAACCGCCCGCCGCGGCCACATTCAACACCGTCAGCGGCAGCGGTTCAGTGATAGCCGTTTTCAGCACCCAGTCGTCCGGGTCCACCACGAGACTTGCGGCCGCGAAGCCGGGAGTAAAATAGTAGCGCTCGTCACGGGCCGCGTTCTCCACGCGCACGCGCAGCGTGTCCGGGCCGCCTGCGAGCCGCAGTTCCAGCCGCGTGGTAAAGAGCGTGTCCGGCGAGGTCTGCGTCTGGCGAATGCGCACCACGCTCTGCCACTGCCCGTCCAGCCAGCCACTGCCGACAGAAGCGGCATAATGCGGACGATTCCGCCCGTAGAGAAACGACCCGAGGTACGGGCTGACGTTAATGCCCGTAACGTCGGCCACGTCGCTTAAAAACTGCACCGTCGTCGCGTTGCCGTAGCTGTGGCGCACGCGGTACTCGCGCAGCGCCGCGAAAAACAGCGAATCGTTATCCAGCACGCCGCGCAGCATGTGCAGCAGCCACGCGCCCTTGTTGTAGACCGTGTTGGAACTGAAAAGAACTGTGGGATTATAGACCGGACCGGAAGGATCGGTCACGCCGAGATCGGAAAGCGACGTCATGTAGCTGCGGTAGGCGGCGAAACCGTTCAAGTGCTCGAACCACAGCGCCTCGGCATACGACGCGAAGCCCTCGTTCAGCCAGATGTCCGGCCACGAAGCCAGCGTCACCTCGTCGCCAAACCACATGTGCGCGGCTTCGTGCAGCACGATATAGTCGTAGGTGTGCGTGCTGGTGGTGATGTTGCGGCCGTAGGAGGTGTTGCACTGGTGCTCCATCGCCCCGCCGAAACTGAACATCGTGTGCCCGTACTTTTCGTCCAGGAACGGATACTCGCCGAACATCGTGGCGCAGTAGATGCAGCATCGCCGGCAGCGCGTTCCAACTGATCAGCGCCTGGCTCAGCCGCTCGGGATACGGATAATGCTCGATCGGCATGCTGTCGCCCGCCAGCGAAACGTACCAGTTCGTGTAATGCGCGTAGTTCGTAGCGCTCGCGCTGATCAAATACGTGGAAATGGGATAACCCTCGAACCACGTGAAGGTGCGCGCGGACGGCGCCAGCGGCGTGACCGACTCAAGCACGCCGTTCGACGTGGCGGTCAGCGTGTCGGCGACGATGATCGCAATCCGCGCGCTGTCGGCCTTGTCGCCGGGATCGTTCTTCGACGGCCACCAGTCGCGCGCGCCGTAAGGTTCCGATAGCGTCGCGATCGTGGGCACGAAATACGTTGATACCGGCCGGTTGTAGTAGAGGACGGATTGGTCGGAGGTCGATTGGCAGGGCGTGCCGTGATAATGCACGCGCACCGAGAGCGTATCGTTCACCCCATACACCTGGCCCAGCGCCACCGTGAGCTGTTGGTTCTGCCGTGTGAAGGCAAGGCTCGCCCCGCTCGCCGAGCGAATGCTGTCGACGGTCAGCGTATCGCACAGATCGAGCACCAGTTCGTCAAGGTCCGGCGCCAGGCTGCGCGCGAGGATCCGTGTCGCTCCCACAATCGTGCGCGTGGAGTAGCCGCGTAAATCGACCGTAAGCTGGTAAAAGAGCGACGTCGTAATCGGCCTGCGTCGAACGCGCCGTGGGCCGCTCGGCTTCAAATCCGGCGCGCAACCGCGCAAGTTCCTGGGCATGGAACTCCGCCGGGCTGGCTGGAGGCGGCGCCTCGTCGAACGGCCACGACCGCCTGGGCGAGGGCAAATCCCGCCAGCAGCAGGCCGATTCCGATGAAAACCCAGGTACGCAAAGGGGACGCGGTGACCTCTGTAAAAATGCCGCTTATACGGAGTCCATCTATATCCAATATAGCCTCGAAACCGCCCGAGTGCAAGCCGGAAGTAGAGCTTTCACAAAATTTAAACCAATAGTTCACAGATCATTGGCCGCTAAGCATTCCGCCGTGCAGGGTGCGTTCCATGGCCCCGGACTCCGGGCCGTTGCCGAAAAAAATAAAAAATTCGCAGCCTCGAACTTGACAATGGTTATTCTTTATCGTATATTTACGATGAACGATTTACAAGGAGTCCCGTTGCCATGGATGCCCTGCCGATTTTGACGCAAAACCGCCGCCACACGGGATGAGGACGCGTTCGACACGGAACTGTCGACGCTCGCCCGCGCCCTCGGACACCCCCACCGTGTGGCTATTTTGCGGTTTCTAAAGGACCGCGCGGCCTGCATTTGCGGCGATATCGTGGACCGGCTGCCGGTGGCTCAATCGACCGTTTCGCAGCATCTGAAAAAGCTGAAAGAGGCCGGCTGGATCACCGGCGAGATCGAAGGGCCGCGCACCTGCTACTGTATTCATCCCGACAGTTTCGATAAATTTCGTACGTTGGTTGCCACTCTGACCCACTTGAGGTACACTCCCATGAATACCCCCGAAGACATTCGCACGGTTGTGCGTGAACGCTACGGCAAGACGGCAGAAACCGCGCAGCAGTTGCTGCGGCGGAGGAACGTGCTGCGGCGGCGCGGGCGACGCCGAGAGCGATCTCCCAGCAGATCGGCTACAATCTCGAAGATCTGAAAAATATTCCCGCCGGCGCCAACCTCGGCCTCGGCTGCGGCAATCCGTTCGACGCGGCGCAGATTCAGCCCGGCGAGGTCGTGCTCGACCTCGGCAGCGGCGCGGGCATCGACTGCTTCATCGCCGTGCGCGCCATGGGCGCGGGCAAGGCCATCGGCGTCGACATGACCCCGCAGATGATCGAGAAGGCGCGGAAGAACGCGCGCGAGGCCGGCATCACCGATGTCGACTTCCGCCTCGGCGAAATCGAGCATCTGCCCATCGCCGACAACTCCGTCGACGTCATCATCTCCAACTGCGTCATCAACCTCTCGCCCGACAAGCCGCAGGTCTTCGCGCGAGGCCCTGCGCGTATTAAAACCCGGCGGCCGCATGCTGGTTTCGGATCTCGTGCTGCGCCGCCCGCTCTCGGAAAAGCTGAAGAACTCCGTCGAAGCCTACGTCGGCTGCGTCTCCGGCGCGTCGATGAAAGAGGAGTACCTCCAGCTCATGCGCGACGCGGGCTTTGCCGACGTGAAAATCGTCTCCGAAAACGTCTACGACATCGGCCTCGGCGACATCCACGAAGACCTCTACCGCGAAGCCCTTGAAGCCGTCGTCTCCGTCAAAGTCCGCGCCCTCAAGAAGGGATGAAGTATTAAGGATGAACGGCCACTATCTGATACTGGCCGAGCCGGGTTGGGCGTGGGTCAAGACAAAGGCGTGCGCCCAGACAAAAACCCGGCGCGAAATCCTGAGCACCGCGAAGCAAGCACCCATTAGCAAAGCGGCGAACCCCTTCAGGTTCGCCGCTTTTGCATTGTCATCACATGCCGCGCTTACATCTGCTTCTCGCGCTCGCGCAAAATCTTGCTCGCTTTTTCGAGACGCTTCTGCTCGGCCTTCGTCAAGCCTTCGAAGCCGACGCGGTTAATCTTATCGAGCAGCTCATCGACCTCGCGGCGTACTTTGTCGAGATCCTCTTCCTCGCGGCGGCGGGCGGCCTCCTCGCGCTGTTCCTTCCAGTTGCCGAGCGCGTTGAAGCGGCGCGGCCAGATGCGACCGCGCTTGAGATACACATAGCCCACGGCCATGCCGCCAAGGTGCGCGAGATGGGCCACGCCGCCCGAGCCGCTGGTGAGACTGAACCACAGTTCCACCGCGCCGAAAATCAGCGCGAACCACTTGGCTCTGCAGCGGAATGATGAACCAGACATAAATGATATTATCCGGAAAGAGCACCGCATAGGCCGTCAGCAGACCGTAAATCGCGCCCGACGCGCCCACGGTGGGAACCGGCGACCCCATATTGAAGAGCGCGTAGCTCAAGCCGCCGCCGAGGCCGGTAAGCAGGTAATATTTCAAAAACTCGCGCGAACCCCAGGTGCGTTCGAGAATCGAGCCGAACATCCACAGCGCCAGCATGTTGAAGAAGATATGCCCGAGCCCGCCGTGCAGGAACATGTAGGTGAAGAGCTGCCAGACTTTGCCGGAAAAGAAGTCCTGCGGCACCAGCCCGAAGTTGTAGGCCAACAGGGGTTGCAGGTGAAAAATCTCCTGCACGGCAAAGATCGTCACGTTCGAAAGGATGAGGAAGCGGACGACTTCCGTCCACCCCATCCCCATCTCAATATACGCGAATTTTAGGCGTTGCTGCTGCACAGATCACGTCTCAAGTTAAGACCATAAACACGGCAAAAATCCGACACCCAACTCTTGTAGGGACACGGCTGCCGTGTCACTGCCGCTCTAATTTCGATACGCCCGGCTGTGGGTTTCGATAAAGCCGTGGAAGCGGTGCATAAAACCCGTGCCGGCGAGGAACATCATCGGGCAGAAGCCGAGTATCAACTGCAAATTGTTGTCCACCGCTTTTTCCAGTAGACGCGGCCGCGAGCGGCGCGGCGGAAACGGCACCCACACGCGGGTGATGCCGGCCTGAATGCAATCATCCAACGCCGCGAACATCGGCGCCTCGGGCAAAACAATCAGGGCGCCTTTGGGACACGGCTCCAGTCCGCGCACGCTGGCAAAACAAGGCGCACTCTCGATTTCGCTGGCCTGGGGATTGACCGGTACCACGTCATACCCCCGCAGCCGCAATTCGCGAAACAGAGTGCGCGAATACTCCCGGCTTACTCTTGAAACGCCGATCAGGGCGATTCGGTTCTGCGCCAGAAAATCATCAATCCGTTCCGCAGTGGTGAGGGACTTCGGCAGAGCCGGAGCCGTCAGTGTCTCATTCATAGCACCTCCAGCTTCCACAAATAGTTGAAGACCGTATTCCGCTCCCCGGCGCGAATCAGCAATCGGTTTTCGCCGGGAACCAGCATTCCCTGCAGCGACCATTCTTCGTAACGTCCGGCCTCGGCATCAATGGTCGTGTAGGTCGGGCGATAGTTATCGAGAAATGTCCGGTCATTGAGTTGAACCACAATTTCGCTCCGCCCACCCGTAAACACCAGCGGATAGCGTTTGTCCGAGCGGTAAAGATAGAGCCGGAGATTCAGGGACGAGGCCGGGTCCACTTCACTGGGTAATTCAAAGGTAAAGGCAATATAATCCCCGCCCGTCGGGTTGCGATTGAGATCACCGATCCCCAGCTCCCAGCCGAGCTTGCGCGAATTCGGAATCTCGCGCACTTTCGCGCCCAGCACAGTGCTCGGTTCTGCGCCGTCCATAGTCGAGTAGATCCCCACACTCCACCGGATACTGCCTTCTTTGAGAATCTGTTCCTTGTCTGCAACTTCCGCCAAGATATGCACCGCCGGAACATAGACTCCGCTGACGCTGGGCTGGGGCTGTGTGGGAGTGATCGAAACGCGCACCGGTTGCGGCGTGATCCAGCCGGTTACCGGCCCGAAGGAGATCGCGTAGAGGCCCGGATCGCGATTCACTACGGCCCTGCCTCTGCCGACCGACTGATCATCCACAAAAATCGATCCAGCGATAGGTTTGGTGTCGATGACAAGCTGCCAAACCGTCTGGTTCTTCGGCGAGAGATTGAAAAAGATCGACTGCGATGCAGATCCGGCGCGGACAATGACCGTATCCAAAGTTGGATCGGCTTCGTAACCCTCGCGCTCGACACGGATCACATGCGTACCGGCTTCGAGGCTGAGCCGCAGGGGACTGGTGCCAGCCTGTTCGATCTCATCCACATAGATCCGTGCGCCCGGTTCGGAGGTGGAGACATCCACGCCACCTTTCCCATCGGCGGATCTGGGCCGGGCCTCCAGAGGTGTCTGGAGCGGAGCCGGCTCTTTATGAATCGGCAAGAGCGGTTGGCGACGGCCGATAACGCTGTCGCCATATTCCGCGCTCCGCCGCAACTGATCGCCCGTCGGGGCACTCAGGGAAGACGAGTCGAGGTCGTCCGAATCGTTGAAGGTCGAAAGGGGCAGGCCGAGATCCGTCTGGGTCGATCCAGTCGCGGATGGAATCAATGTCGTTCCCTGCCGGAACAGCCGAAAACGCACCGTATCGGTGTGCCCGGCCCGAACATCGACCACCTGCGCAACCGGATCGGGCTGCATGCCGGTCGCATGCACCGTGACAGAGTGGCGTCCGGGACGGACACGGTCGAGCCGCCCATCCGTAACCCTGTTCGTGGGCTTCAGATCGAGCCAGATGCTACCTCCTGGGGGCGCGGACAGCACCACCAACGAGCCCCGTCCCAGAGGTCTCCATTGTTGTTGGATGAGCAGGCCCGCCATGGCTAAAATCAGCCCGCCCATGAGCCACAGTCCAAAGCGCATAATCCTATAATATAAACATCTCCGTCTAATTCGCAACCCAGCGCCCCGGCGCTGGACTCGGTGGCGTGGCCCGTTGATCGCCGCGCTGCGCCGGCGAAGTGGTTTCCACGCCCAATACCGCCCCTTCCATACTAGCCGGCACGCTCCTGCGTGCCGGATTTGATTCACGGAGTCGCCCAGTCTGTGTAAATCCAACCCGCAGGAGCGGGTTGGCTGGTAATTCCGGTACTAGCGGACTCCGGTTGACCGTAGTGGTAATTACTGCGTTGACAATCAGGTCGGGGATTCGTATTTTGCAAGCGGTTGTAATCCCAAGCACAAACTGAAGCACGACGAAAATGGATGCCCGCGACTCGAAGGAATGGTTTCAGGACTGGTTTGATGAAGACTACCTGGCCCTGTATGCGCACCGTGACGCTTTGGAAGCGCGGCGCTTCGTGCGCCGGCTATGGAACCACCTCGAACTGAAACCCGGCGTGCGCGTGGCAGACGTGCCCTGCGGAGCGGGCCGCTACAGCTTTGCCTTTGCCGAACGCGGAGCTCACGTGGTGAGCGTGGATCTGTCCGCGGTCATGCTGGCGCGGGCCGTGGCCGATGCGGCCGACCTCGGCGTCGAACCGCTGTTCGTGCGCGGCGATCTGCGACACATGCCGCTGCGCGCGGGATTTCACGTGGTGGCGAACGTGTTTTCCAGCCTCGGCTATTTCGAGGATGAGTGTGATAACCGCGCGGTCTTCGCGGAATTCGCGCGGCTGCTTTGTCCGCAGGGTGTGCTGATTGTCGATGTGATCAATCCGCCGTACCTGCGCGCCAATTTCGTGGCCGAAACCCGCCGCGACACCACCGCCAGTAAAGTCTTTGAGTGGCGCGAACTCGACCGGGACCGAAACCGCGTGACCAAACGCATCGAGATTTGCCGCGACGGCGAAACGCGGACGATTTGCGAATCCGTACGGCTCTATGACCGGGAACAGCTCGTCCGCCTGGCCCGGGAGCAGCGGCTCACACCGGTGGATTTCTGGGGCGATTACGACGGCTCGCCGTTCACCGCCAAAAGCCCGCGTCTGATCCTGTTTGCCAAGAAATGAGTGTCTCCACGATCCAACGGCACGCCATCGACTATCGCCATTTGCCCAGCTTCTCCCGTTCCTGGCACGCAGCCATTGCGGGCGATGTTCCTCAAGCGCTGTACGCGCGCGTGCCGCTGAGTATGCAGGCCTGCCGCGAGGCCGCCGCCGAACAGTTGGCCTTTCCGCGTCCGTGGGCGGAACTGGCCGACGTGCTGCGCGTGCGTGGTACGGAATATGGCGTTCCGGACAAAACCCTGGCGCGGCTCGCGGCGCTGGCGCAAGGCCGGGCCGTGATGGTGGTGACCGGACAGCAGGTAGGGTATCTCGGCGGGCCGCTGTACACACTGCTGAAAGCGTATCACACGGTGCGGCTCGCGGCGGAACTGGAGCGCGACCTGAACTGCGCGGTGCTGCCGCTGTTCTGGCTCGAGGGCGAAGACCACGACCTCGAGGAAGTGCGCACGGCGTATTATGCCGATCGCGCGGGCGAACTGCGGAGCCTGCGCTACGCGCCGCGCGAGGAAGTCGCAGGGTTGGAAGTCGGGCGCTATCCGGTCGATGCCGCGCTGCATCTTCAGGAAATGGCCGCGTCACTGGATCTGCCACACGAGGACGGCCTCGCGCTTTTGCGCGAGTGCTACAGCGACACGACGCTTTCCGGCGGAATGGGAAGATTGCTGGCGCGCGTGCTCGGGCCGCGCGGCTTGCTGGTGGTGGAAGGCATGGATGCGGGCTTGAAACAAATGGCCCTCCCGCTGTGGGAACGCGTGCTGCACGCGGGGCGCGGCCTGGGCGAGCGGCTCGCCGCGCGCTCATCCGAGTTGCAATCGCAGGGCTGGGCGAGCCCGCTGACGCCGACGCCGGAGGCGCATCTCTTCTACCTCGTGGGTGCGGACCACGTGCGCTCCGCGTATACCTACGATGGCAAGCTGCTGCATCCACGTGGGGGAGCGCAGACACTGACGCGGGAAACCGCCGAGCGGCTGATTCAAAGTGGCGAGCTGTGCGTCAGCCCCAAGGCCGCGCTGCGGCCGCTCTATCAGGACTTTGTGCTGCCCACCGTGGCTTACGTGGGCGGGCCGGGGGAGCTGGATTATCACGCGCAGCTCACGCCGTTTTACGGGACACTGGGCGTGGTCGCGCCGTCGCTCTTTCCCCGGCTCTCGGTATCGCTGCTGGATGCGCGGGTGGCGAAAATCGCCGGCAAAGTGGGACTATCCTTCGAGCGGCTGCTGGGTGAGGAACGCGATGTTCTGATCCGCGATCTCGTGCGCGAAGAAGACGACGGCCGTACAGCAGCGGTCTTTGATCAAGCTCGCGGCGAGATTGAGGCGCTGTTTGAGCGGCTTACACCGGATATCGCGGCAATCGATCCCACGCTGGAAGGCGCGGCTCATGGCGCGGCGGGCAAATGCCTGCACGTGTTGTCGGAACTGCGGCAGAAAAGCGAGCGCGCGCTGAAACAGCAGCACGGCACGGGACTCGCGCGGCTCGACAAGGCGCTGGCATTCCTCCGTCCCCAGGGCCAACTGGCCGAACGGGTGTTCTCAACGGGCTATTATCTGGCAAAGTTCGGGCCGGAGGGATTGCTGGAAGCGCTGGACGAACTTCCCGCGGATGCACGGGAGCATTTTATCATTGAAATGGATTAGGAACAGCGCAGATGACCGGCATTAACCATCAGCATGTGGACGTGCTCGCTTTGGGAGCGCATCCGGACGATCTCGAACTCATTTGCAGCGGCACGCTGCTGCGGCTGAAAGCGCTCGGCTATTCCGTGGGCATGGTGGACATGACCCGCGGCGAGCGCGGCACGCGCGGCACCGCCGAAATTCGCGCCGCCGAAGCCGCCGCAGCGTTCCAGGTGCTGGGCATGGACTTCCGCGAAAACCTCGACCTCGGCGACATGCAGTTGCAGGACACGCTGGAAAAGCGGAAGGCGGTGGTGGAGTGCATCCGCCGCCACACGCCGCGGCTCGTGCTCACCCACTGGACCAGCGATCGCCATCCCGATCATGAAGGCGCGGGGGCGCTCGTGAAGCAGGCCATGTTCCTCGCCGGCGCGGCCAATTTCGAGGCGGCGGGCGAGCCGCACACGCCCGCGCGGCTCATGTACTTCCCCGCGCGCTGGGAAATCGAGAGTAACATTTTCGTGGACATCACCGATTTTTATGAGCAGAAACTGCGGGCCGCGCGCTGCTTTGCGTCGCAGTTCCACAATCCCGCTTCCGCCGAGCCGAAGACGTTCATCTCGCGCCCCGAATTCTGGGCCGATCTTGAGGCGCGCCACCGCTACAACGGCTACCAGATCGGCGTCAAATACGCCGAGGCGTTTCTGGTGCGTGAAAAGCTTAAAATTGACGATCCCGTGAACTTTTTCTGTGGAACGTGAGCCCTTATGAAAATCGGCATTGTCTGTTATCCGACCTTTGGCGGGTCGGGGGTGGTGGCGACGGAGCTGGGGCTGGCGCTGGCCGAGCGCGGGCACGAGATTCACATCTTCAGTTCGGCGCGGCCCTTCCGCTTGCAGGGTTTCCACGCGGGCGTCTTTTTCCACGAAGTGCCGGTGGTCCACTATTCGCTGTTTGAGCACACGCCCTATACGCTGACGCTGGCCTCGACGCTCTACGAAGCGTTCGCGCTGCATCAACTCGACCTGGTCCACGCGCATTACGCGATTCCGCACGCGGCGGCGGCCTACATGGCCAAGCAGATGACCGGCGGCGCGCTGCCCATCGTCACCACGCTGCATGGCACCGACATCACCCTCGTCGGTTCGCACCCGGCCTACGCGCCGGTGGTGAAGTTCACCATCGACCAGTCCGACCGCGTGACGGCGGTCTCGCGCCACCTCGCGGACGAAACGCGCGAGCTGCTCGGCGTGGAACGCGCGATCGAGGTGATTCCCAATTTCGTCGACGGCACACTCTACCAGCGGCGCGGCGGTTGCATCGCCAAACGCTATTTCGCGCCCGACTGCGAGCCGCTCATCGTCCACATCTCGAATTTCCGGCCCGTCAAACGCATTCGCGATCTGATTGCGGCCTTCATCAAACTGCGCCGCCAGTGCCGCTGTAAGCTGGTGCTGGTGGGCGACGGCCCCGAGCGCGCCCGCGCCGAAATGGACGCCCGCGACGGCGGCGTGTTCGATGACGTGATGTTCCTCGGCAATCAGGTGGCCGTCAGCGACGTGCTGGAAATCGCCGATATTTATTTCCTGCCCTCGGAAACGGAATCTTTCGGCCTCTCGGCCCTCGAAGCGATGGCCTGCGAAGTGCCGGTCGTCGCGACCGACGTGGGCGGCCTGCCCGAGGTGGTGGCCAACGGCGAGACCGGCTATCTGGTGCCCGTGGGCGATACCGACGCCATGGCCGCGCGCCTGTGGGAACTGGCGCAGGACGAGCCCAAGGCGCGGCGCATGGGCCGCGCGGCCCGGGCCCGCGCGCTGGAATTATTTCCCATCGATTTGATCGTCAATCAATATGAGGCGGTCTACCGTGGCGCAATCGCTTAATTTTGGTATTAACTTAATCGAGGAGGCACTCATGATTCGCAAAGCATCGGCCGTATGGCGGGGCGATTTGAAAAGCGGGAAGGGCACGGTCTCCACCGAAAGCGGCGCGCTCAAAGATACGCCCTACAGTTTCGGCACCCGCTTCGAATCCGTGCCCGGCTGCAATCCCGAGGAACTGATCGGCGCGGCCCTCGCCGGTTGCTTTTCCATGGCCTTTTCGGCCGAATTGAATAAGGCGGGAATGACGCCGGAGAGCATCCACACCACCGCGAGTACCAAGTTCGAGATGCTGGAAAAAGGTCCGACGGTGACGGAGATTCACCTCGACGTACTGGCCGGCGTCCCCGGCGTGGACCGCGACGCCTTTATGAAGGTGGCAGAGTCGGCCAAAACAAGCTGCCCGATCTCCCGCCTGCTCTCCCCCGGCGCCAAAATCACGATGGAAGCGAAGCTCTCGGCGTAGGGATGAGGGGAGAGGGTGGAGGGATGAGGGTCGGCCCATTTTTGTAGGGGAGGGTTAAGAGCCTGTCCTGACGAAGGAAGGATCTTCCGCAACCCTCCCCGTCTTCCGCCCGCCCGCCGCGCCGGGGATTCCGCTCCCCGCGCGAAATGGTCGTGTAGGGGCTGATTGCATCGCCCGTCCATCGCCCGCGCCGATGAAAAAATACTGGACGAGCCGGATTGGGCATGCGCACAGACATTCGCATCCCCACCAACAAAAACCCAGCCGGAATCTTCTGAAAAATACCGGACGAGCCGGGTTGGGCATGCGCACAGACATTCGCATCCCCACCAACAGAAACCCAGCCGGAATCTTCTGAAAAATACCGGACGAGCCGGGTTGGGCATGCGCACAGACATTCGCATCCCCACCAACGGAAACCAGCCGGAATCTTCTGAAAAATACCGGACGAGCCGGGGTTGGGCATGCGCACAGACATTCGCATCCCCACCGACAGAAACCCAACCGGAATCTTCGCCGTCCCTCGGACTCGAATTTCCCTCTTCCCCCTCGTTTCCATGTGAACGCACCCCACTGTCACAAACTCGTAACCGCCGTCGCCCGCGAGAAGATATACTGCACGCATGCGCAACATATGTCGTTCATATTAATCAAGATGCGACATTTACTGAACTCTTCCTTGACATTTTGCCATTTCCGGCGTATTTTAATCTGCGGCTGATTCGGCCTCGGCCCGTCGCGCCCGCAACCGGACCACGCCCTGTAGCGCCCGGCTTGCCGGGCTCCGCCGCCGCAGGTCTCCAGATCCGACCCCTCCGTCTGCCCCAAGGCCGCCCGCCCGCGCCCAAATGCTTCGCCGTGGTGGGTCTCCAGACCCACCCGTCCGCCCGAATCCGCCGAGCGGGGTCTGTGACCCCGCCGGAGTCTTCCCAGCATCGCCGCGCGGTCCCGGACGTGATCCGGAATTCCGCCCCCCGCCGGAATTTTCAATGTAGATGCAAACGGCAGTTTGCCGCTGTTCTTCCGCCGAGGCAGGCCCGACCTTGTCGAGGTTCTTGACTTCGTCGGATCGTCTTCGCCCTGCCCGGAAACCGTGTCTTCGTTCGCCGTGCGGACTCTCCCGAAGCCTGCCCTGAACGCAAAGAATGGGTCCGCCGTCTGAATTTTTGTCCGCCGAGGCAGGCCCGACCTTGTCGAGGTCTCGACTTCGTCGGATCGTCTTCGCCCTGCCAGAATTCTGAATACGACGGTAGCGCCCGGCTTGCCGGGCTCTGTCCACTGCGGCGGATCTTCCAGATCCGCCCGTAATCTGCAACTCGCCGACCCCCTCGCCCATGATTAAGCCCACTCACCGCGCGATCAAGGAATACTACGAGCATCGCAGCCGCCTCGGTCAGCACCGCGTTTCGCATGAACTGACGTTCCACCGCAGAGGAATGGATCAATGACAAGACATAGAAGAAGAAGTCATAAATGTCTATCTGGCGGAATGCCTCCGCGATATGGGAGTCCGTGCCAGCGGAGAGCAAATGAAGTTCAGAGCCGGGCAGGAGATCCATGCCAGATGTAATGATTGGATACATGGGTTTGCGTTGTATGATTGAAGGGAAATTTGCCGATCATACAAGTGCACGCCAAGAGGTATTTGAAAACGCTTCAGGACGTGTGGCTGACGGTATAGCACATATCGCTATAGGTGTCGTCTATCCTTCTCGCTTTCGAGGTGTAAACCCAGATCAAATCAAGGACGTGTTGCAAAGCGAGCGACTGGCCTTTTGCATCTGCACAGAAAATGATTTCCTGAAACCGGATTGGGGGAGAAGGAAATGTAGGCGAAATGATGGGGGCACTTCGCAGATGTCATGAGGAACTCTTAAAAAATGATGTTGTTGAGCGGTCAGTGGCGCGACTTCGTGCCGGTATGTATGGGCTCGTATTTATAATTACCGAAATTCCCGCTGTCGCCGAGCGTAATGCGGATCTGCTCGGTGTCTGACCAACCGTCGAAAGAGACTGCCGAGGATGCCAATGAGTGAGATTTTGCGTCGGCACACAGCCGCTCAAAATTGCTTCGCTCGTGTTGGCGAATGCAATGATATTTCACGAAGTGCTCTCGGCCAGCAAGTCTGACGTTGTCCCACTCCGAATCCTTTTACAAGATGAGGATTTCTGGACAGCTTTACAAAGGCAATGGGCGAAGATCCAAACAACAGATTATGTACCAATCTTCGGTATTGCCGAGCAAGTTCTTGTTAACCTTCCTACCAGGAAGGAAACACAAACAGCCCTACGCGAACTGGCCGGGCACGTGCTTCATGTCGTTCAGGAACGTGCGGCACTACGCCATGACTTGATGGGTCGGATCTATCATACGCTCCTCCTTGAAGCGAAATTTCTTGGAACATACTATACTTCGGTTTCCGCAGCGACGCTTTTATTGAAGCTTGCAATGGATCATTCGCAGTGGAACATTGATTGGGTTGATTTAGATGCGCTCCCAAAATTCAAAGTTGCTGACTTAGCCTGTGGAACAGGCACATTACTTATGGCAACGCAGCAGGCAATAACAGATAATTTTATTCAGGCGAAGGTTGATGTTGGAAGCAAAGTCAGCACCGAAGACCTGCGTGACTTGCATCGGGTATTGATACAAGATGTATTGCACGGGTACGATGTATTGGCATCAGCAATCCACTTAACTGCGAGCACTATCGCGATCCTTGCTCCGGAGATCGCGTTTGACAAAATGAATCTCTATACGTTGCCATTGGAAGGGAGCCACCCGGACCGCGTATTTTTGGGCAGCATCGACTTTGCAACTGGCAGGAACTTGCATGTTCAAGTTGATATGATGAAACCGGAAAAGGCGGGTGCGGCCACAACGGGAAGGGGGAATGTTGAATCCAGCGCGCCGCTTCCGGAATCAAAACTTGACCTATGTGTGATGAATCCACCTTTTACCCGAAGTGTCGGTGGGAATCTGCTTTTTGGGTCATTGCCTGCAAAGGAACGTAAGTTAATGCAGTCAAAATTGGCCGATCTCCTGAAACGGGCACCCAATGGAGAACGCTTGCAGGCAAATTCCACGGTTGGTCTTGGGGCGGTTTTTGTTGCCGTGGCGGATAGGCATTTGAAGCAGGGTGGACGCATGGCACTGGTTTTACCGGCAGCCTTGGCCACGGGCGTCGCATGGGAGCCAACTCGAAACTTGTTTGGTAAAAAGTATGTTCTCGAGACGGTCGTTGTAAGTCATGATCCGCTACGCTGGAACTTCTTGATAGTACCGAATTGAGTGAAATCCTCGTCTGTAGCTCGCAAGCTATATGATGATGAACTTTGCATGGATAGCTTTACGCGATTTATTAACCTCTGGCGAAACCCCACATCGGTACTCGAGGCATTGTCCATCGCAAACGGCATTTTGCTTGCGGTGCCGGCGCGGGTAGATGACGGACATGGTGTTGAGGTGGTTTTAACGCGAGGACAGACTGCTGGAGAGGTTGTAAGCGTGCCGTGGTCAAAAATTCAGAATGGGCAATGGCACCCATGCAATTTTGCTCAAACTGAATTGGTTCGTACAGCATATTATCTGCGAGAAGGTCAACTATATATTTCGCCTAAAGGTATTGTTGGCGATATCCCTCTGGCTCATCTTGGAAGTTTAGGTGAACTCGGTCCTGATACACGGGATATCCATGATGGCTTTGAAACATCCTTGAATGCAACAAGCTTCCCTGCCCTATGGAGCCATGATGCAAAGCACGTTCTCACAATGGCGATGAAACCCAACGCATATTTACGTCCCCTGAATAAAGCAAAAGCAGGACGGCCTTTACGGCGTGTCGAGCTTCTTTGGCCACGTGCGGGCCGAGTGATGCTGGTAGAGCGAATGCGGCTGAACTCGCAAAAACTTGTTGCGATAAAACTACCTCACGCTTGCCTCTCTAATTCGTGGTGGCCATTCCGTCTGAATAATCCTGATCCAATTTTGGAAAAGGCGCTCGTCCTTTGGATGAACAGTACGCTTGGGCTTATGATTCAACTATCGCACCGAGTAACAACACAAGGTGCATGGGTCAAATTTAAGAAGCCCCTGTATGAAACCATGCCTGTATTGGACATTTGGCGCTTAACTGAAGCACAGTTGATGTCAATGGCTGTAGCATTCGACGAACTCTCAGTAGAAGCCCTCCAATCGCTCGGACAAATGGCAGATGATCCCATTCGTATAAAAATTGACAAGATCATTAGCCGGACTCTTGGATTGCCTTCACTTGACAGTCTTCGGACTGCATTAGCGCGTGAGCCTGTGATATCGCTTCAGAGAGTATCGTCAAGCTGCGGCCAGAATGATGCGCAGCATGTCGGCCAAGAGTTTTGGGATTCCGGATCATCACACGAGGTATGAAGATGTGCGGCCCGAAAGCCAAGGAAATTTCGTTCCGTCAAAAAAGTTGCACCGCCATGAAAATACAATACTTCCTGACCCGTGTTATCACCCCAACCGCCCGCATTTCGGCAGGGCGCGGACGGGTGACTGAGGAGAGTCACCACGGCGATTATATCACACTTCTTCGTTCTGCGTTCTTCGTTCTTCGTTTGCCCACTTCCGTTCCGTCAAAAAAGTTGCACCGCCATGAAAGTACAATACTTCCTGACACGTGTTAGCACCCCAACCCCCCGCATTTCGGCAGGGGGCGGACGGGTGACTCGGGAGAGTCACCACGGCGATCATATCACACTTCTTCGTTCTGCGTTCTTCGTTCTTCGTTTGCCCACTTCCGTTTCGTCAAAAAAATATTCATCGCGCCGAGTCTCGGCCTTGTGCCCTTGCACTATTTCGGCCTAAGTGTTCCCCGTCTTCCGTTCATCCTTCATCCTTCATACTTTCTTAAAGAACTATGACCATCAATCCCAACATTTTTCGCGAGTATGACATTCGCGGCGTCGTGGTCGAGGATCTGCCCTCGGACGTCGTGGTGGCCCTCGGCAAAGGCATCGGCACGTACATCCGGCGCAAGGGCGCGAAGCGGTTCACGATCGGGCGCGACGGACGGACCTCGAGCGAGCGGATCGTTACCGACCTGAAGGCCGGGCTGGTGAGCACGGGCCTCGAAATTACCGACGTCGGCATGTGCCCCACGCCCGTGCTTTATTTCTCGATTCCGCATCTGTCCGTCGACGGCGGGATCATGATCACCGGCTCGCACAACCCGCCCGAGTTCAACGGCATCAAGATGGCGCTGGGCAAGACCGCGATCTACGGCGCGCAGATCCAGGAGATCCGCCGCCTGATCGAAGCCGACGACCTCGAAAAAGGCGGCAGCCGTTCCGGTCCAGAAATACGCGATCCTCGAACCCTACATCGCGTGGCTGTCGCAGAACATCCACTTCGAGCGCGGCGTGCGCATCGCCATGGACAGCGGCAACGGCGTGGGCGGCCTCGTCGCGCCGCAGATTTTCCGCGCGCTCGGGGCGACGGTGACCGACCTTTTCAGCGAAGTCGACGGCCGCTTCCCCAATCACCACCCCGATCCGACGGTGGAGAAGAACCTCGCCGATCTGAAAAAGGCCGTGAAAGAAAAGAGCCTCGAAGTCGGCGTGGGTTTTGACGGCGACGCCGACCGCCTGGGCGCGGTGGACGAACACGCGAAGGTGATCTGGGGCGATCAGCTGATGGTGCTGTTCGCGCGCGACGTGCTGCGCAAGAATCCCGGCGCGACGATCATCGCCGACGTCAAGTGCAGCGAGAATTTCTTCGCCGACGTCCGCAAGCACGGCGGAAACCCGATCATGTGGAAGACGGGGCACGCCAATATCAAGAACAAGCTGTGGGAAGAAACCGCGCCGCTGGCGGGCGAGATGAGCGGCCACTTCTTCTTCGCCGACCGCTACTTCGGCTACGACGACGGCATCTATTCGGCCTGCCGCCTGGTGGAGATCGCGAGCCGCCTGCCGCATCCGCTGTCGGTGGAACTGGCCGATCTGCCGCCGACGTTTTCGACCCCCGAGATCCGCGTGGATTGCCCGGACGAAGTGAAGTTCAACCTCGTCGACAAGGTCAAGGCGCAGTTTAAGAAAAAGGGCTACGAGACCATCGACCTCGACGGCGTGCGCGTGAAATTCGAGAACGGCTGGGGCCTCGTGCGCGCCTCCAACACGCAGCCGACGCTGGTGCTGCGCTTTGAGGCCAATTCCGAACCCGGCTTGTCGCACATCGCGTCCGAATTCCGTGAACTATTGGCCAATGAAGGCTTTACGCTGAGCGCCGCGCCCACAGTCCACTGACCGCCCGGCAGCTATCCTCGACGAGGCAAGCGACCTCTGCAGACCCGGATTTTCCGGGTTCGCAATGGCCGCTTGCCTCTTCTTTTTGCGCCGCGAGCACTGATTTGGTCTACCCCGGACGGGATACAACGGGGACATGTGGGTCCGGAAGTGCATCTAAGTTTGGCATAATCAAAGAGGAGGCCCGGCTATTACGCAGCGAATGGGGCTCCTCGCGAGTAGAATTGGGGCGTGCGGAAGCTGCAAAGAATTTCGTGAGGGGTCTTGATAACTTGCTTTGCTGTATTATATTTAGGTATCTGAACGAAAGTGTCCGGCAACCGCAGTAGCTCTTCTGGAGAATCCCATGAATTTGCGCCGAGTTTTTCGAGGAATAATCCTGTTCACGACGATTCTGTCGCTGGCGGTTTGCGCTCAGGGAGCGACGCGGATCGTTTTATTGGAAGGGTTTACGCAATGGAACTGCGGGCCTTGTGCGCTGTGGAATCCGACGGAAACACCGCTCCTCACCGCGTTAACGCGCGACACCGTGCTGGCGATCAAATATCACGGCTGGTGGCCGGGCAGCAACAATGACGCTTTCTACCTTTACAACACCGCGGAGAATGCCGCCCGCATCAACTATTACAGCATCAACGCCGTGCCCGATGTGCGCATCGACGGCGTGGTGGATCCGAATGTCAACGCCGGTGACTTGAACGGATCGCGGACGCGCGTCCGGAATGCGATTTATACCCGGTATGAAATGCCCGCGCCGTGCAGCATTGAGATGTCGGCTTACCCGGTGGGGACGACGGAGATTGCATTCTGCGGCACGTTATCGGCGGAATTGGACTTGCCGCCGTCGCGTTTGCGCGTCGTATTGATCACCAATAACGTGACGTACGGCTCGGCTCCGGGCTCCAACGGCGAGCGCAGCTTTGACAACATTTTCCGCGACGTCTATCCCGACGCGGCGGGCGAACTGATCAGCTCGCTGCCGCTGGGCGAAACATATTCCTTCGGCGGCACGCTGAACAAGCTGTCCGCGTGGGATACGGACGACCTGACGGTGATCGCCTTTTTGCAGGATGAGGCCTCGGCGGAGATTTATCAGGCCGCCTATACCGATGTCGTCGCCGGTTACGGCATGACCGCGACCTGCGACGATCCGTCGCAGCGGCTGGTGGCGCCGGACGGTGGCGAGATCAGCTATACGATCGACCTGGCGAATGTGGGATCGATGACAGATTCGTACCTGGCGACGCTGATCGGCCACTTCCCCACTGGTTGGACGCATACGATTGAGGCCGACAATGTGCCGCCCGACCCAGACAACGTGTTCATTCAACTCGACGGCGGCGCGACAGCAACGGTCACCGTGCGCGTGAATCCCAACGGTTATCCCGGGAGCCTGGACTTTCAGGCGATGGTGCAGTCGGACAACCTGCCCTCCTGCTCGATGAACAAGCGCTTCCGGTTGATGAGCCAGCCGGACATACTGCTGGTGGATGACGACGGCGGCGCGAGCTATGGCAATATCGAGCGCTTTTTCAGCGATTGCGCCGAGTCGGTGGTGACGGACCACAGTTGGGGCTGGTGGGATGCGCAGGCGGGATCGCTGGACGCCGAACTACTGGCCGACATTCCGTTGGTGGTGTGGTTCACGGGCCGCTGCCAGAACGGGCAGACGTTAACCACGGACGAACAGACGCTGTTGACAAATTATCTGGACGCCGGTGGCCGGTTGTTCCTCAGCGGCCAGGGCATCGCTTTTGATATTCGCGCCTCGGTCTTCATGGCCGAGAAACTGCACGCCGCACTCCTCGCCACGGTGCCCACGAATCGCACGGTCAATGGCATCGCCGGCGAATCGATGAGCGAGGGTCTGACGTTGTCGATTTCGGGCGGCGACGGCGCCAACAACCAGTCGCGGCAGAATTCGATTCGCGCCCTGGCGGGAGCGGAGCCGATCTGGCGCTACCCGAACCAGACACTGGATTCCTGCGCCGGACTGAAGGTTGCCGCGGACAATTATGCGCTGGTGTTCCTGCCGTTCGGTTTCGAGGCGATCAGTTCGTCCGAAACCCGCGACGACGTGATGGGGCGCGCGCTGGGCTGGCTGCTGGGCACGCTGACAGCGGAGCCGCAGCCGGTGGCCGCCACACCGCATGAATTCATGCTGGGCCAGAACTATCCGAATCCGTTCAACCCGGAGACGGTAATTCCCTACACGCTGCCGGCGCGGGGGCAAGTGACGTTGTCGGTTTACGATTTGCTGGGCCGAGAGGTGACGACGCTGGTGAGCGGGCCGCAAGAGGCCGGCGCACATGCGGTGGCGTGGAACGCCGGTCATATGGCCAGCGGGCTGTATTTCTACCGGCTGGATGTACTCGCCGGTGCGGCCAGCTACCACGCGACGCGCAAGCTGATGCTGCTCAAGTAACCAAACATCCGGGTACGGCTTACAGGATTAACAACGGTTGGCGATTCGCGCCCCAGCGGGGGCGCGGTGAGGAAGTTTAATCGGGAGGGGAACCATGATGTTGCTACTTCGACGAATCCTCCGGGGAGGGACCCGCAGGACGTTAGGACTCTCGTTTTTGATCGCCGCGGTTGCCGTGCTCGCGCTCGTATCGGCGCAGCCGGCCCGCGCCTGCTGGAGAACCGAGCTGATCGAGTGTTTCGACCGTTTTCCGACGCAATGGCCGTGGGCCACGCATCCGACCTCAAATCCCGTCCGCGCCTGGACCACGGGGACAAACGTGAGTCCCATCACCTGGGGCATCAATGACCGGGTTTTCTGCACGTCCGCACCCGGCTGCAACGCGAACGCGCAGTCGGCGTGGTGCATGGGAAAACCCGATCTGGGCCAGGATCCCGATTTCGACGTCTACGGCGCGAACTGGAACACATGGATGATCTGGGGGCCGGTGAATCTGTCGATTGCGACGGCGGCGCAAGTGTCGTTCTGGCTTTACAGCCGCTGCGGGATGGGTGACTCGGTTTACTGGGGCGTCTTGAAAGACGAACCGAATTTCAATACGCCGACTAAGGTCTACGTCGGCGGGAGCCGGCTGATGCGGACGAGCGACTGGGAAATGCAGTTGATGAACTTGACCAACCTGCGCAACTCGGTGGGCGACAGCGTTTCGGTACTTGGATTTCAGACCATTTTTATTTTTTGGCGGTTGCGGGCCGACCCCGGCCAGACACAGACGGCGGATCATGACATGGGTCCGTTCGTCGACAACGTTACCGTTGCCTGGGACGACGGGCAGCGCGACATCAAGACCACGGCCCCGGTGTTTTACGAGATCGTCGACACCACGTACCAGGTCTTAACACAGGCGCGGATCGGCGATCAGATCTATGCTGCGTTCAACGTCTCCACGTGCAGTGGCGGCGGTCTCAGCCGCTATCCGGCGTTCAACGTGCGTGCCTGGTTGAACGACACGTTGAAGGTGTACGATTCGACCTATACGGGCATTGAGCCGGCGTCCAGCCTGCCGATCGTGACCATCCCGTGGACGATCGTCAGCGCCGACAGCCATTACTTAAAGATCTACGTCGACAGCGCCAACGTCGTCGTGGAAAACAACGAGACCAACAACCGGGCCTCGAATGGGTTCACCGTGTTGCCGCCGAATCCGCCGCCGACTTTCGTGTGGCTGATGGCGCAGGACGACACGCTGGAGGTGACGACCGACAATCTGGTGCTGCGCTGGGAAGCCTACGACACGCAGGAGCAGGCGCACATTACGCTTTACTATGACGCGGACACGCTGGGCTGCACGGCGAGCAGCATCATCGGCGGCACCAACCGGCCCGAACGCGACGGCCCGGATTCGCTGTTCTGGAACATCCGCTTGATGGCGCTCAACACGCCGTACTACCTGCTGGCCCGCGTCAGTGACGCCGACACAACACTATGTATCCATACCGCGTTCCCGTTCGTCAAGCACCAGAATCCATCTACCGTAGACCGACCGCTGGACGGCGTGATACCCGACCGCTTCTTACCTCGCGCAGAATTACCCGAATCCGTTCAATCCGCAGACGGAACTGCGGTTCGGATTGGCGAAGGCGGGGCATGTGACGTTACGGGTGTTTGATATCATGGGCCGCGAAGTCGCGAGATTAGTGGACGGCGAGCGCACGCCCGGCGCGTACACCGTCACGTTCAATGCCGGCCAACTTGCCACCGGGCTGTATTTCTACACGATCACGACGCCCGAAGGCAGCGACAGCCGCAAGATGATGTTCATGAAATAACGGCCGCGTCGCCATACACCGGGGATAGGCCGAAATCAAGCGGCGGACCATAAAGGTCCGCCGCTTGTCTTTAATGGACGACCGACTCGCCTTGGCGCGCGAAGAGGCATGCGGCAGGCCAGACGACCGATTGCGACGGTTCCTGCCATGACACGGGCAGTTGGCAACGCAGCCGGAAATTCACGGCGTGCGAAAGGGGTTGCGGTGTAACCTCTGCCAATGTATTTTACGACTTCGGTAGCCGGTTGCTACCAATGCCGCCGGGCGTGTTTTAGCGCTGCTGGCGTAACGAACTGACGGTCGGCTGTCCGCGCCCCCGTCGGGAGCGCGGTAAGGACGAGTATTAATCGGGAGGGGAACTCTGATGTTGCTACTTCGACGCATCCTCCGGGGAGGGACCCGTGGGACCTTACTACTCTCGCTGACGCTGATGGGGGCGGTGGCGCTGACGGTGTTCCCGGCGCAGCCGGCCCGCGCCTGTTGGAGAACCGAGCTGATCGAATGTTTCGACCGTTTTCCGACCGTGTGGAATGTGGGGTGGGCCCTGGGGATCTGCGGATGGCAGACGCAGACCACCACCCCGCAGCGCGGCTGGTCGTCGGGGGGCAACCTTAGCCCCTACATCACTTGGGGAATTACAGACCGCGTATACCACCCCTCGACACCGGGCTGCGTGGCCAATACACAGTCGGCGTGGTGCCTTGGCTGTCCGGAACGCGGACAGGATCCGGATTTCAACGTCTATCCGCCGAATACCGACGTCTTCATGGTGTGGGGGCCGGTGAATTTGTCGATTGCCACGGCGGCGCAAGTGTCGTTCTGGCTTTACAGCCGTTGCGGTTTGGGCGATTCGGTGTACTGGGGCGCGTGCCAGACGACGAATCCGAACACGAACCCGCGCATCGGCGGCAGCCGGCTAATGCGGACAACGGAATGGGAAATGCAGCTCATGGACCTGACCAACATGCGCGCCACCAACGGTGACAGCGTATCGATGCTCGGGTTGTCGACGGTGTATTTTTTCTGGCGGTTGAAAGCTGACGGCAGCCAGCAGTCGTTGGACGATCATGACATGGGTCCGTTTGTCGACAACGTTACCGTTGCCTGGGACGACGGGCAGCGCGACATCAAAACCACGGCCCCGGTGTTTTACGAGATCGTCGACACCACGTACTCAGGTGTTAACACAGGCGCGAATCGGCGATCAGATCTATGCTGCGTTCAACGTCTCCACGTGCAGTGGCGGCGGTCTCAGCCGCTATCCGGCGTTCAACGTGCGTGCCTGGTTGAACGACACGCTGATGGTGTACGATTCCACTTATACGGGCATTGAGCCGGCGTCCAGCCTGCCGATCGTGACCATCCCGTGGACGATCGTCAGCGCCGACAGCCATTACTTAAAGATCTACGTCGACAGCGCCAACGTCGTCGTGGAAAACAACGAGACCAACAACCGGGCCGCGGGTGGGTTCACCGTGTTGCCGCCGAATCCGCCGCCGACTTTTGTGTGGCTGATGGCGCAGGACGACACGCTGGAGGTGACGACCGACAATCTGGTGCTGCGCTGGGAAGCCTACGACACGCAAGAGCAGGCGCACATTACGCTTTACTATGACGCGGACACGCTGGGCTGCACGGCGAGCAGCATCATCGGCGGCACCAACCGGCCCGAACACGACGGCCCGGATTCGCTGTTCTGGAACATCCGCTTGATGGCGCTCAACACGCCGTACTACCTACTGGCTCGCGTCAGTGACGCTGACACGGCCATTTGCATCCATACTGCGTTCCCGTTCGTCAAGCGCCAGGATACATCTACCGTGCGACCGGCCACTGGACGGTGCCATTCCCGACCGCTTCTTCCTCGCGCAGAATTACCCGAATCCGTTCAATCCGCTGACGGAACTGCGTTTCGGATTGGCGAAGGCGGGGCATGTGACGTTACGGGTGTTTGATATCATGGGCCGCGAGGTCGCGAGATTAGTGGACGGCGAGCGCACGCCCGGCACCTACACGGTCACGTTCAATGCCAACGAACTTGCCACCGGGCTGTATTTCTATACGATCACGACGCCCGAAGGCAGCGACAGCCGCAAGATGATGTTCATGAAATAACGGCCGCGTCACCATACACCGGGGATAGGCCGAAATCAAGCGGCGGACCATAACGGTCCGCCGCTTGTCATTGGTGACCGGAGGTTCTATAGCGGTGGGAGCATCGCGGCCTTGAAGGCCGCGACGGCGATCAGCCGCAAGCTCGCGCGATTGAAATGGCGCGATCTGTCACCGGCAAAAAGCGGCGAGCCCCGGAGAGGTTCACCGCTTTTCGTGTGTTGGCGCCAGGCGCGTTTTATTTGCGAATGACGAACAAATAGTAGACGTTGGCGACGAGGGCGAGGTTGCCCACGACCTGCATGACGTCGGCGAAGAGCTGCCAGGTGGAGCCGCTGACGATGACCGTGTCTTCGGGCTTGAGGCTGGGGATGAGGCGTTTGTCGCCGGTCTTCAGGAAGCGCTTGATATTGACCTGGATGACCTCGTTCTCGCCGCCGGGCGTGCCGCGCACCAGCGCGACATCGGAGATCCGCGATTTGGGAATC
Organism: uncultured bacterium; assembly: GCA_963735175.1. Classification (GTDB taxonomy): domain Bacteria; phylum Electryoneota; class RPQS01; order RPQS01; family RPQS01; genus CAVTJX01. The sequence goes on from CAVTJX010000008.1 coordinate 210,836, forward strand.
GGGCCGCCGGCGGCGGAAATCAGCGTGATTAAATCGGTGGTGGCGGGCACGAAATACTGCCCCGGTCGCAGCACCCGCCCCCAGACGTTGACGCGCATCAGCAGTTCGTTCGCCTGGCCCAGGTAATACTGGTTGCCTTCACCCACGCTCTGGATGACCGCGGGGGTCTGGGTCGTCTGCCCCTGCTGGTAGGGGCTTTGCTGGGCGAGCGCCACGAGCGGCATGAACAGCGCGACGTGTAATGTGAGCAGCGTAACAGCCACGGGATACCAAAGTCCTCGGCGAGTCCCCATGCGATCCTCCACAGGCCACTAATTGGTAAAGGTAAAAGTCGTATAGACCGCCGCGCCGGCCACGGTGTCGGCGTGGTCGGCGTTGCGGCGGTCACAAATTGCATTCAACTGGCAGACATAGACAGCGCCCGGCGTCATCGGATTGGCGGGCGTGGAAAAATCGAGCGTCACCGTTTCGCTCGATTGGTAGCGGCGTTCGATGCGGAAGAGGGCGACATCGGCCGGACCCCGCTGCTGACTGTAGACGCGGATCGCGTAGTACGAGGGCCGGTCGGTTTCAGTCCCGAGCGCGTACAGCCAGCTCAGATTGTAGCGGTTCGTTTCGAGGCGCGCGACCGTCAGGTTGAAGGGATTCTTAATCAGCCGGTAATACTGCGGCACGGAAAATTCCGAGAGGTTGTTGCCTTCATCGTAAGCGCGCACGTACCAGAAGTAACCGCGCGATTCGCCGTCCTCGTCCGGTCCCAGCATGTTGCCACTGCCGCCGCTGCCGGTGGAATCACCCTCGTCAACCCAGTCGTAGCTGGACTGGCCGCGCGGCAAATCGACGTCGAGGCGGAGGTCACGCACCATGTAGCGGTGCGCAAGATCGAACTCGGAGGCGCGATAGACGCGATAGCCGGCGACATCGTCTTCGGTATTGGCGAGCCACTGCACGCGCACCCAGTGTTGCAACTCCGACGACACCGGCTCGGGGTGCAGCCCGGTCTGCGGGTAGGTGCTGTCGGCGGAGCGGGCCACGAGCCGGGGCTGCGACGGCGGCAGGTCGTCGCGGGTGCTTCTGGTTTTCGCCGCAGCCGATGATGACGAGGGCTGCCGTGAGCAGCAGTCCACCCGAGATCGCTTTCATAGGGAAGCTCCTCATCGTAAACGGAAGGCGACACTAACCCGGTGGGTTGCGCCCAGTTCGCGCGAGAGGTAGGCGTAATCGACGGTTGCCCGCCAGAGCGACAGCCCCGCGCCGGCCGTCCATTCGTTGCCCCACAGCCCGCCGCGCAGCGCGAGCACGCGTTCGTACTGGTATTCGAGGCCCCAGTGGTCGGTGTAGTCCCAGCGTTTCTCGGCGTCGAAACTGGCGGTCACCTTACTGTCTTTGCCGGGTAGCTTCTGGATAAAGGCCAGGCCGCGGCGGAAGTTGGCGGGGATCGCGTCCTTGTTGCCGGATCCCCAGTCGACGGCGGTGCGCGTCGCGTCCTGATAGTTGACGCCGAACGCCACGGCCGCCTGCCAGCGCTCAAAGAAGATGTCGCTCAGCTTGACTTTGATCTGGCCGCCGAAATCCGCGCCCATGCCCGAGCCGGACGCCCCGCCCAGTTTTTGGTTGATGAGCTTGATGCTTGCGCCGAGCGGGATCTCGAGCGGGATCTGAAAATACGACCAGCCAAAGTCGAGCGTCCAATGATTGTTCTTGGCGAAGGTGAAGAAGACCGCCGATTCATTATCGCCGAACACGCCCCGCGGTTCGGCGCCCGTCGCCAGCAGGTATTCCTGCACGGAAAGCGTGTCGCCGTCGATGATGCGGTTCTGGAGCAGGGTGTAGTCGGGATGCTCGCCGATGTCGGGCACGCCGAGGCGCACATAGTTGATCGCGAGGACCGCGCCACTGGCGGGCAGCGTGATCCCGGCGACGGAATAGTTGGCGAGGCCGTCCCACAGGTCGGCGTACATCGCGCTGACCTGCAATCCGGAGACGTGGCCGATGGCGGCCGGATTCCAGTAGAAGCCGAGGGCGTCATCCGTGAAGGCCGTGACCGCGCCGCCCATGGCCACCGCGCGCGCGCCGACGCCGATTTCCAGAAATTCCCCCGCGTATTTGGCCGCCCACGCGGAGGGGATCAGAGCAAGGCTGGCCATGGCCACGAAGAGCAGTTTTTTCAGCATCAGCGCACCTTTGCCAGCTTAACCATCTTCTCCACTTCCAGTTTGCCCTGTTTGGCCTTGATGCGGGCAAAGTAGACGCCGTTGGCCACTTCTTCGCCCTTCTCGTCGGCGCCGTCCCAGGTGATTTCGCGATAGTTGGCTACCGCGCGGTCGATCTCGCGCAGCGTGCGGATGTAGCGACCGGAGACCGTGAAGATCTTGATTTCCACGAAATCGTCGGTCACATCGGAAAGCAGGTACGAGATGATCGTCGTGCGGCGGAACGGATTGGGGTAATTGATCGCCCATTCGATGCCGAACTCGCCGCGGACGTCGAACTCTGTGGTGATGCTGTCGGCCATGCCGGTGTTGTCGGTGGCCCGCACCGTGAGCACATGGTGGCCGGGTTCGAGGTCGGGGCGGAAGACGGCGCTCATGCGGCCACTGGAGAGCAACGTGTCAGACCAGGCGAACTCGGCGGCGGGAATGGTATCGCCGTCCAGCTCTACCCGGAATTTACCCGCCGAGCGGTCGATGCCATTCAGATCGGAAAGGTTCACCCAGATTTCGGGATGCCGCGGCACCAGTGAATTGCGCGTGAAGCGCAATCCGCCGACGGAAATTTCGATCGCCGGCCCTTGCGTGTCGGAAAAATGGAAAATCGCAAAGCGACCGAGGTCCGGCGCATCGCCGGCAAGGCGGCCCGAGTAACTGTAGCGGATGCCGACGCCAGGAATGAAGGTCGTATCGCGGCGCAGCCGTTCGATTTGGAAGTTGTCGACTTTGCGCCACCCGCCCGCCGCCGCGCGCTTTTCAAACAGCGCGAGACCCGCCACGCGCGCCGTATCGCGCACGCCGCTGAAGGTCATGGCCACATGTGCCTGTCCGGCGGCGGCCAGTCCGTCGCTGGAATCAGCCAGCAGCACGCGGAAGGTCTTCACGGGCAGCCCGGTGTCCGGCGCCACCAGCCCGGCCGGCGCGAGGGTTTGCAACTCCGCGGCGGAGAGCGTGTCCGGTCCGCTGTAAATCAGTGTCGTGCTGTCGACGGGCAAGGCGCCCGGCGGCAGTGTGAGCCACAGGGAGTCTTTCTGCCCCGGCTTCCAGAACGTGTGCGCCACGGGCGGCGCGCTGCCGCTGCGTGGCAGCGTCGTGCCTGCGACGTTCGTCGCCGGATAGAGATTGGGCAGCGTCAGGAATTGGGACAGTGTATCATTCGACTGCTGACTTTGGTGAATGCGGTTGTCCGGATCGAGTTCGATGAACACGCGATAGGACATGGGCCGGAAGTTTGCGGGGAGCCAGGCCTCAATACGATTCGTGAACTGCCCCGGATCCGGCAGCGTGATGGTGGAGACGAACGAATCCACGGCCGCCAATGCACTCGAGTCGGGCATTCCCGGCCGGGGGATCATGATCGTCGTGTCATGTCGCGCCGTCAGCCGCACGTCCACTCCGGGTACGTTGACGGAATTTACCGGATGCGAGAAGTAAATCGGCACGCGGAAGAGCGGCTGGGAGCCGGGTCGCGGACCGGCGGACTCGAAACCGACCTCGCGGATAATGCGCAGGTCGGACAGCCCTTCCAGTGGCAGCGCAAAATCCGCCGTCGGCAAGAATTCGCCGCCGGGGGGTTGCGCAAAAAACTGCACGTGATAACTGCCGCCGCTGACGTCATAGGGTCCGAGCGACGGCGATTGCCAGACGCCGGGCCGGACCTGAGTCATCTCGGCGGAGTCGATGACCACCTGCCCCTGTGCCGGGCGGAAGGAGCCGCGCATGCGCACGCGTTCGATGCCTCCGGCGAAGAGAACCGTCGCCTCGATCTGGAACGTCGAATCCGAGAATACATAGTCGTGCGGCAGCACATGTACCTGTTGCGCGCGCAGCGTCGCCAGGCTGTCGGCAAGGTAAATCGGGAGTGTGCCGACGGCATCCTGCGGCAGTCGCACGCCGGCCGTGCCGGGATCCGTCGCATAGACGACGACGTGCCCGTTGCGGGCGATGAATTCCGGCGGAATCGCCATCGCCACGCTGTACGGATTGGTGAAGACCTGCACGGCCTCAAGGTCGTCCATGTCTACGGCCGGGAGGCGCGTCCGCGCCGTGTAGCCGTCATTCTCGCGGGTGACGACATTATCGTTGTAGGGGACGAGGAAGAGGTCGCTGCCCGTCGCCGAGGGTTCCCACGGCAGTGTGCCGCTGATGCGGAGCGAATCGCCGCGGGAGACGACGACGGTGTTCGCGGTGAGGTCGTTCATCAGTTGCGGCAGCGGCAGGCGCGCGCCCGGATCACCGAGCAGCGTCATCATCATCATCATGGAGAACGGCGGATCGACCTGCAGCGAAGTGCCGCTGTAGCCCGACCAGAAGCGGATTTTATTCTGCTGCACAACCTCGCCCATCGTCAATCCCGGCGGTTCGGCGATGAAGTTAAAAAGGTTGTACTGCATCAGCTTGCCAGCGATGGCCCAGCCGGGGCCGCTGGAGCTGTAGACGCCCACCGCGCCCACCGGGTCACCTCCGACGTTGCGGGCAAAGAGGAAAGCCTCGCCGAGCACCGCCGACTGGTCCCGGTCGTCGAAGGCGCCCACGAAGCAGGTGAAATTGGAGATAAAGGGATAGGCGCCGGCGTTGCGGATCTGACTGACACCGGGGACGCTCATCAATTCCGTACCGCTCCACACGCCGCCGCCGCCGTGGCCGTTATAGGTGACGAGGAGCGCGCCGCGCCGCAACTGATCACGCAAGACGGACTGCCCGGCGCCGCCGTCCAGGCTGTCGAGGTAGATGCGTTTGACGTTCACGTGGTCGGGCAGCAGACTGATCGACGGCTCGGAATAGTCGCGGTCGAAATTGAAGCGGCTGTCGCGCTCATCCGAGATGAACAGCGCCACGCTGTGATAGAGCGTATTGTAGGCGCGCCGCGCGGGATCCTGGAAGCGCACCAGTTTTTCCACGTAGGTTTGCAGTTCGACGGGTGCGCGGCAGGAGATACGGCCAACGGCGATGTCGGGGAGGATGTCCCACTGCGGACCCGAGACGCAGCCGAACAAAACGTCGGACGCCGACGCGCCGAAGTCGAGGGTGATGGGGTAGAGGCTTGAGATCAGGTTGCCGGTTTGTGAGTGGCCGCGAATTTCCATTAGCCCGTCGCCGACGAGGCAGGCGTGCGTGGGCCGCACCGGCCAATAGTCGTAGGCATATTGCAGAAAGTCATGCACGGCCATGGGGGTGGCGATGCCGCCGCTGAACTGTTCGTAGATCGTGGAGAGGCGGATCGTATCCACCGAGCCGTTGAAGCTGGCGCGCCGCAGGCTGTCGAGCCGCAACAGCCACGGCTGAGAGAGAGGATCGTCGGCGAACTGATCGTGGTAGATGAGCAGATACTCGGCCCCCGGCAGCGCGCGCAGGTCGCGAGTCGAGGTTTCGGGCAGAATTGCCGCCGGCGGCCGCGAATAGCGGTCGTCGAACAGCAGCATATCGTACGCGCCGTCGCTGATGAGCTGGAAGCGTACGGCATAGCTCGTGCCCTCGTCGGCCGCCGTCACGCGCCGCACGGAAAGATTGGTGAGGCGTGACTGCCCCTGCTTCCAGACGCTGATATTGCGGTTGGCAAAGCCGCGGACGTCGAAGATAAACGTGTCGCCGCGCGCCTTGTCGAAGGTGAATTGAAGATTCGCGCCGGAGATTCGCAGCAAGCGGTCGTACTCGACGTCAAACCAGTTGGCGTAAATTTTATCATTGGCCCCCGAGAGGCCGTCCCCCGGAAGCGACACCGAAATGATATTCGCGCCGGTAAGCAAGTCGCTGGTGAGGATACCCGTCAGCGTGGTGTCGACGGGTTTCGATTCGAGGACCACCGCCGTCTGCCCCTGCCAGTCGAAATTGTTGTCGCTGGAGGTGATCTTGCCGACCGTCAGTCCCGGCGCGGTCTTGCCGTTCAAATAAACGATGGCGCGATGGTGGCCGGCCGCGTCCCAACTGAAACCTTCCAGCGCCGCCCGCACGGTGACGCCACTGGGCGAGCGCGTGTCGGGAGAAGGCAGGCCGATCACGAATTCGCGGGTCGTCAAGCCGTCGATTTGCGCACCCCAGAAGAATTGGTCCTGGTTGATGCCCAGTGGCCCGACCAGTTCCATCTGGCCGCTGAACTGCTCACCGCTATGCCCGAGGCGCTCGAATTTCGAGTCCTTCTCGAAATGCAGCGAGGTCCGGACGCGGCTGACCGTCGTCTGGTTCTGAGACGGCCATTCGCTGTGGAATGAACCGTCCTCGTCGCCGAGGCGCAGTCCCGGCACTCCGTTGCCCCACGATAACCAGTAGACATTATCGTCGGTCCAGCGGTCGTTGTGGTAAGCCGGCGAAAACTGCTGGTAGGTTAACTCGTTGGGCGTGCCGTAAAATTCGATATAATCTTCGTCATCAAACCGGCCATCGGCGCCGCCTGCGAAGTAGACCGGCAGTTCCCGGCCGCGATGGCGGATGTGCGTGTCAAACGCGGAAATCTGTTCGACCGGACATCCGGCAAAGCGTAGATCGGCGGCCATCACGCGGACGACGCTGCGATCCCGCACGATCAGTTTCCAGCGCCCGCCGACAGGCTCATTGCCTTCGTCCAGCGTGCCCGCCGCCGAGCCGTGGGAACTCGCTGCGGAGGCCTCCGGCATGCGCGTTGTGAGCGTGGTCGCGGCCAGAGGTCCGAGCATCCGCCGCATGAGGTCGGTTTCCGCCGGCCGGTCGGGGAGGCGGTTGGTCGCCGCCGATCCGGAGCGCGGCAACCGCACCCGGATTTTCACGCGCCGGGCTACCCGCGCGAGGCCGCGTGCGGCGTCGACCTGGACGGGATTGAATTGCAGGGCGAGAATACGATGGCCGCGGAAAATGCCGCTTTCCGCGAGCGTCACCATTTGCGGAGGCCAGAGACCACTTAAAAGAGGCGTCAAATCGCTGCGTTCGGCCCAGGAAATCGCCGCTGCTGTCGGACCGGTGGCCTCCGGTACACGTCCCGGTTCCGCTTTCTCGACCCACGAGTCCACGGGGAAATCGGCTGGCGAAGCCGCAAAAGCCCCCAGATTGCGGGTGTCGATGTCCGCGTCAACGATCTCCACAGAGGCAGTCCCGGGCAGACCGTCCAGTAGCTGAACGAGCTGCGGCAAGCGTGGCACTCCCTGGCGGGACATGGGAATCGCGCCGGCGAGGTCAATCCCCACAATCCGGCCTCGGGCGCTGTCCCGGTCGAGGACGATGTCCGGGCACTCCCATTCCAGAAGCAGTTCACCGTCCTCTTGCTTCAGAAGCTGGACGGTGGCCCGGCTGAGGGTTTGGGCCGCGAGCTTTGACGAGGGAGTCTTTGCGGCGGGATTTGACTTGGTGAGAGCCGAGAAGCTGCTCCCGATGACGGTGAGCAAGCTCAGGAGAATGATGAGGTTACGTGTGCGCGATGGCATAGCGCTCCGGATATGAAAAAAGTTCGCAGAAAGCTCTTGGCACCGCCATGAGAGCACTCCCACACGCAACCCGCCTGGCGGCAGATGCCTGGTTTTTACGGAAGCTCACGGACGGGACAAACAGCTTAGCGAACTTGCTATAAAGCAGACTCCCTGAAATTCGATGCAAAATAGGAAAAACTTTCCAGTTTGTCAAGCCCAAACCGCCATGCAAGTACTTAGTTTTCCACCACCAGCATTCTGGGTGCGGAATAGTGGGGGATTCTGCAAACCCCGCTCCAATCGGTACCGGCCCCAAACGTTCAAAACGCTGAAATGCTGAAACGCGGAAACGCGGAAACGCTGAAACGACGCTTGGGATGTCGGTTCGACAGAATTGAGGGATCCGGAAGCCCCGCGATCTCTGAATTTTGGTGTTTCAGAGATTCAGAGTTTCAGCGTTTTCACCGGTTGCCTCAGTCCACAGGGTTTCTTATATTGCAGAGTTAAGCATAGGCATTCGTAATCCCGACTTTCTGCCTCCGTGCGTGCCGTTTCGCACCTGTCAATCCCGGTCACTTTAACAACCGCGAGCACCTCTGCCGCATGCAAACTTTCCGCCACGACCTTAGAGCTGAAGCAGGCAACCGCCAATCCCGCCCCTCTCGGACTGCTGGGCTTCGGAATGACCACGGTGCTGTTGAACCTGCACAATGCCGGGTTTTACGGATTAGGGTCCATGATTCTGGCGATGGGGATTTTTTACGGCGGCCTGCGCAGATCATCGCCGGGATCATGGAATGGAAGAAGGGCAACACCTTTGCCACCACGGCCTTTACCTCGTACGGCGTGTTCTGGCTGACGCTGGTGGCGCTGATGGTACATGCCGGAGATTGGGCTTAGCGACAGACGACCGAGCCAGTGGCGCTGGCGGCCTACCTTGCCGTGTGGGGCGTGTTCACGCTGGTCATGTTCATCGGCACGCTGCGGTTGAACCGCGCGCTGCAGTTCGTTTCGGCTCGCTTGACCGTGCTCTTCTTCCTGCTCGCCGCTGGGCCACGGCTTGGAGCGCCGGGCATGATCCGCTTCGGCCGGCTAGGAAGGCATTATCTGCGGCGCTACCGCCATGTACACCGGCCTGGCGCAGGTGCTGAACGAAGTTTATGGCCGTACCGTCTGTCCGCTGGGCGCGGTGAAATAAACGGCTCCGCCCCTCCCCACTGAAATCCGCACCCGTTACGTTTGAATTCCGGCTGAATCCACACATTCCCCATTAATTATGCCCCTTACCCTCAACACTCTGTACAGCTACGCGGATCACGTCGGTCCGCACGGCCTGCGTCCCAAGGATTTCGACCTCGTCGAAAAGAAACTGCGCGCGGCGATTGTCCGGCAGCGCGAACGGTGGACCGAAGGGAAGCGCGCGTTTCTTGATTTGCCCTACGACGCCGAAGCGTATACGACCAGCCGCGCGGCGGCGGCGGATTTTCAGGGCGCGGACAATTTTGTGCTGGCGGGTATCGGCGGCTCGGCATTGGGTCCGATGGCGATCTTCAGCGCGCTGGCCCATCCGCTGCACAATCTGCGTTCGCCCGAGGAGCGCGACGGGCCGGCCGCTTCTTTGTGCTGGACAACGTCGATCCCGATTTCGCACGGCGCAACTGGATTTTTGCGATCCGCGCGAGACCGTCTACAACATCGTTTCCAAGAGCGGCGCTACGGCGGAAACCGCCGCCGCCACACTGCTCATTTTCGACCGTTTGAAAAAAGCGCTCGGGACGCGGCTGGAAGGATCACGTCATTTGCACCACCGATCCCAAGAGCGGAGACCTGCGGACGCTTGCGAACGCGAACACGTGCCCACTCTGGCTCTGCCGAGCGCGGTGGGCGGCGAGTTCAGCGTGCTGTCTCCGGTCGGCCTGTTTCCCGCCGCGTCTGGGGTTCGACGTGGCCGGCGATGCTCGACGGCGCGGCGGACATGGCCGAGCGCTGCGTGTGCGACGATCTGGACGAGAATCCCGCGGCACAGACTGGCCGGGCTGCTCTATCTCTTCGACACGCAGCACAAGAAGCCCATTCACGTGATGATGGCCTACGCCAACTCGCTGTATGGCCTGGCCGACTGGTTCCGCCAGCTTTGGGCCGAGTCCCTGGGCAAGGCGCACGACCTGGCCGGCAACACCGTGAACGTCGGCCCGACGCCGGTCAAGGCGCTCGGCACCACCGATCAGCATTCGCAGGTGCAGCTTTACATCGAAGGCGCATACGACAAGGTGCTGATCTTCCTCGAGGCCGAACGCTTCCGTAAAATCCTGCCCTTGCCCAAGCTGTACGGCGACGTCTTCCTCGCTGAATTACCTGGCGGGACGTCGCTGAACAAGCTGATGGCCGCGGAGCTGACGGCCACGCGCGAGGCGCTGGCGCGACAGGGGCGGCCTTCGCTGACGATCAAGTTTCCCGCGATCGACGCTCACAGCGTCGGCGAATTCTTCATGCTGTTAGAAGTCACGACGGCCATCGCCGGGCACCTCTACCGGATCAATCCCTTCGACCAGCCCGGCGTGGAACTGGGCAAGGTCTTGACGTATGGCCTGATGGGGCGGGAGGGCTTTGAAGACAAGGCGCAGGGGATTCCGGCCTGACGAACGCGGGGGAGCCGTTCCGCGCACCCGCGCAACGTACGTGATTATTCGAACCTCGGAGGAGGCCGGAGATGCTTCCGCAAAATGTTGCCCACGTGCATTTGATTCTGAACACCATTCCTTCCATTGGGCTGGCGTTCGGCATTATCCTGGCCATTTTCGGCTCGGCGGCGGCGCAAACCCGAGATTGTGCGCACCGGTCTGCTGACGTTCATCATCATCGCCGCCGTTACCATCCCCGTATATTTAACCGGTCTCGGCGCGGAGCATATCGTGACGGGGCTGCCTGATGTGCAGCAGGAACTGATCGAAGCGCATCAGCGTTCGGCGCTGTTCACGCTGATCACGCTGCTCGCCGTGGGTTTGATTTCCCTTGGCGGCTATTACTTCCATCGCCGTGTGCGGCTCATCAATCCCAGTTTCCTGATTTTCATTCTGGCGCTCGCGATGGCCGCCGAAATCTCGTGCTGCGCACGAGTCTGCTGGGCGGGCGGATCAACCATCCCGAAGTCCGCCGCGGCTCCCACGCGGCCCCTGGGCGTTTGCTGCCGACGCAGGCGGATTCGCTGCAACCATAGCCGGTTTCCCCTCGATCATCCGCGTGCCTCCCGCGCGCCGTCTTCAAGGTAACTCGACTCCCATGAAATCACTCTTTACGACGCGGCGCGCTCCGCGATCCAGTCCCGGCTGCTGCGGCTCACGCCCGACAGCACGGCCCGCTGGGGCAAGTTTACGGCTCCGGCGATGCTCCACGCACCTTATCGACAGCTTTGAGGTCGCTTTCGCCGAGCGGCCCGTGGACGTGAAGCCAGAGTTTTCTAAATACCGCGCTGGGCCGGTGGCTGTTTGTCGATGCGCCCATGCCCGTTCCGAAGAACCTGCCCACCGCGCCGGAATTTTTAGTGACGCAGCCCGGCGAATTCGAACGCGACAAGGCGCGCGTGCTGACGTACCTCGAGCGCTTCGCCGGGCGAGAATCAGAAATTCGGCCAGAGCCCGGCCTTCGGTGCGCTGACGCCGCAGCAATGGGCCAAGCTGAACTACAAGCACATGCATCATCACTTGACGCAGTTCGGCGTTTAATCCATGGCTATCGTCGCCGTTTCCATTGCTCCCGCCGACGTAGGGATCAGCCTTTCCAAATACGTTGCCGCCGCCGAGCGCGTGCTGCGCGATGACGGGCGCGTGCAATACCGGCTCGACCCGATGTTCACGACGCTCGAGGGCGATCTCGATGTGATCTTTGAGATCATCCGCAAGATGCAGGAAGCCGTCTTTGCCGCGGGATCGCAGCGCGTCGGCACGGTGATCAAGATCGACGACCGCCGCGACCGCCCGCACAGCATGGAAGGCAAGATCCGCGCGGTGGAAGACAGGTTGAAATAGACCTTTTTCACGGTGCAGATTCCGAACGGCTCCAGAGCGCACTGCCGTGCGGCACTACAGACGGACGGGCGACTCTGGAGAGTCGCCACGGCGATCAATCTCACCACTCCCCTTTTTCATTTCTAATTTCTCATTTTTCATTTCCCCCCATGCGACTTTACGAACACGAAGGCAAGACCTTCTTTGCCAAAGACAAGATTCCGGTTTCCCAGGGCAAGGTTGTTACCACCGTTAACGACGCGGTAGCCGCCGCGAATGCCATCGGCTATCCCGTCGTCATCAAGGCCCAGGTGCTGACCGGCGGCCGCGGCAAGGCCGGCGGCGTGAAGGTGGCGAAGAGCGAAGCCGAAGCGCGCGCCACGCGCAGAACATTCTCGCCCTCACCATCAAGGGCTATCCCGTCGAAAAACTGCTGATCGAGCCCGCACTCGACATCGCACGCGAGATTTATCTCGGCGTGACCATCGACCGCGCGAACTACAAGATCGTGCTCATCGGCTGCGCCGAAGGCGGCGTGGAGATCGAAGAGACCGCCAAGACGCATCCCGAAAAAATCATCAAGATGCCGTTTGAGATCGACGAACCCTGCTACGGCTACCACGGCATTCAGATGGCGCAGAAGCTGGGCCTTTCGGGCAACGACCTGAAGGACGTGGCGGCCATCGCCGTCAAGCTCTTCAATATGTTCAAGAAGCTCGACGCCAAGGTGGTGGAGATCAATCCGCTCGTCAAGACCAAAGAGGGCAAGTGGATCGCCGCCGACGCGCGCATGGCGCTCGACGACGACGCGATGTTCCGCCATCCGGAAGTCGCGGAGATGGGGATCAGCGAGCGCCACGAAGAAGGCGAACTGACGCCGCGCGAACAGCAGGCCCGCGAGTGGGGCATTCCCTACGTGGATCTTGACGGCGACATCGGCATGTTTCCCGGCGGCGCGGGCTTCGGGATTGTGGGCAACGATTTCATCCATTACTACGGCGGCAAGCCGGCGAACTTCATGGACAGCGGCGGCGGTCCCGCCCCCGAGCGGATCGCGAAGATGCTGGTGCTGCTGGACGACAATCCGCAGGTGAAGGCGATTTTCGGCGCGCGCTTCGGCGGCATTTCGCGCTGCGACGACTTTGCCAAGGGCGTGGTGCAGTTCCTGAAGGAGCACGGCCTCAGTAAGCCGATGGTGGTGCGGATGACGGGCAACAAGTGGCAGGAAGGGCTCGCGATCTTCGACGCAGGCCCGCAAGGACGCGCCCGCGCTCTTCAAGCAGCTCGAATTCCACGGCATCGAGACGCCGATTGAGGATATCAGCCAGCGGGCGGTGGAGTTGGCCAAGCAGGCGAAGTAAGAGATCGAGCCCAATGAAAGGTCTTGCGCCTTTCACGCGATCTCTCGACGAAAATACGAAAACCCTCATGCTTGTGGGAGAGCAATGCCGCCATTCAAGAGACTCCTTGATCGGTCAGAGCGTCTTACACACGAGAGTTTGTCTGAAGCGTGCGAACGTTGGGGTGCCCGAGTGTGCCCTAAAGTACGGTTGGCCGATGTTTTGCCTATTGATAGGTCCGGCCTCGATCATAGCTTGTACCGATATGCCTTGATGGCCCACTTCGATTTCGTGGTGTGTGATTGCGATCACAATCCGCAATTCTGCGTAGAATTTGACGGTGCCTCTCACCAGCGTGCCGACCAAATAGCGCGTGACCGAAAGAAGAATTCTCTTTGCTTGCAGTTTGAGTTTCCGATACTTCGGATCAACTCGAATTATATGCTGAAGCAGTATCGGCAGATGAGCCTGCTTACTTGGTTGGTCGATGCGTGGTTTTTGGAACAGGGCTTTTATGAAGCTTAGCAAGGTGGTCATATTCCGTGGGACGAACCGTTTGATCCAATATTTCTATCCTACGAAGTGAAAGGGGTCAAACGAAGGTTCCCACTAATGCTATCCCGTCAGGGCATTGACGCCGTTAGAAAACTTCACGAGGAGGGCCGCTGTAGAGACTTCTCTCCGTCTGTTGTTGTGGGGACTGATGGGGAGGGAAACATCCGAGCGATTGCATGGATTTTGATCGACGAAGCGACAGGGGTGTTTGCGCATACTGGCATACGAAATCAACTGTTTTCTTCGTTTGTGCCTGATGCAATCGAGGAGATTGCACTATGTGACGTGACGGACCAGCTACAAGATGTCCTCCAACAGAAATGTCGACCAGCAAGCCGTTATTATATTGAGCAGAAAATATCTGCATTCGATGCTCGTTACAAAATGTTGCAAGCCCACATAAGCAGTGTTGGGCGAAGCGCTTGAGCCGATGCATGACCGCAGGCATGGCTAAGAGCGAAGGGAAACCGCGTTCATGGACGAAGCATCCCGGGCGAAAATCCGCAAGAAGGCCAAAGCGCGGTTTGTGCGCAGCGTGATTGCGCTCTGTATGCTGTCCGCGTTGTTTGCCGGAGAGCGGTATTTGCAGCGGTACTGGACGGACAACCGCGACCTGACGCGACTGGCGCTGGAAGGCAAGGCGACGCAGCTCAGCACCGAACTCGCGCGCTTCTATATGGACCGGCCGCGGCTGCTGATCGAGTGCCCGCCGCCGGACCGCACCGGCAACCTTGCGGCGTGGACGACGACCGTGCAGAAAGCGCTCGAACAGCCGGTGGCGGTGTTTCTGCGGCTGGGACGGGCGACCATCTGGGTGGCGGCGCCGGACGAACTGCAGGACGGCGTGGCCTTTGCCGAAGCGAGCTTCACCGCCGATTCTGTTCTGGGTAATCGCGACCGTCCCGACCGGCGCGGCATGATGCTGGTGAGTCACTGGAGCGTGCCGCAGAATTCGGCTAACCCCGACTGGCAAATCTGGATGGTCGGCCTCGTCGCCGACAGCGTGCGCTGGGGCGTGGTGCTGCGGCAGCGCGATGTGTGGCCGCTGTTCTTCAAGCGGCTGTCACGGCCCGCCGCTTCGTGGCCCAAGCCGCTGGACTTCAACGATCCTGCGTGGGTGTTGAAAAACGAACTGGCCCTGCCGTCGTCCGCGGAGGCGGGAAAGTTTCTGACTACACTCCGCGCGTTCGACGAGAGGGGGCGCGTGATCTTTACGAGTCCCGGCCTCGATACCACCCGCGTTTTTTACCGCAGCGATTCCAAGGACGGGCGCGTGGTGGACTTCCACCAGTCCCGGCTGGACGCGCTGCACGACCAAGCCGTGGCGCGCAATCGCCTCCCGTGGTTCATTGTGATCTTCCCCGTGCTCTTGATCGTGCCGATCTATCGCTGGTACCGCCAGGTGCGGCTGCTGACCGCATCCGAGCCGGCCGAACCTGTATCCCATCCCGAATCCATGAATGCTTGAGCGCATGACCGAATCCGAACGCCAGAAGCTGCGCCGCAAGGCGGGGATCGTCCACTGGGCGGCCCAGGGTTATCTGTTTCTGCTGATCCTGTACACGATCTTCGGCATGCGGGTGATCAGCGAGAATTACGCACAGGCGCGACTGGGCGCGACCTCCATGGCGGTGATGGACGCCTTCAGCGCGTTCAACGAAACGCGCCAGCGTGAGCTGCCGGCGTTTCGGCCGCCTGCCGATGCCGCGGCCCGCACCGCCTGGGCCATGCGCGTGCAGGAGCAACTCGGCCAGAGTGCGGCGGTGTTCCTGCAACGCGGAACCGACATCCAGTGGCTTTCGCACCCGGCCTCGCTGGCTCCCGCGCTGCCGCAGGCGCTGCGGGCGCTCACGCCGCACGCGGGGGATTCGCTGCAAGGGCGTGTCGATACCCTGGGCGCGATGGTGATCGAAACGGTTGGTCTCAAACGCGAGGCCGACGACAGCACCGCCAGCCAGCTTTGGGTGGTGAGCCGCATGGGCGACACTTTGCGCTGGGGTGTGGTGCTTTCGTGGTTCGACGCCTGGCAGGCATTCTTCAAGGATCTCGACCGCGCGCCCGCACTGCCGGACCGTGCCGTGACGCGCCTCGTGCGCCACCTGGTGCAGGCGGAGCAGGGCCGCTTTTCCTACCGCACCGCCGTGCTCGCCCGTCTCGACGGCAAGCAGATCTACGCGTCGCCCGGCCTCAACACGTCGCGGCCCTCATTCCATTCGGATTTGCGCCGGTTGCAGATCAACTACTATCTGTCGCGCGCGGATCTCTACTACGGCAATTTCAACGGCTCGCCGCTGCGCTGGAGCCGCGTGCTGGCCTATGCCGTCTTCATGCTGCTCTTCTATTCGCATTACCGCTGGGTGCGCCGTTTAACGGCGCCATAGTTTATTCTCATTCCATTCGCGTTCGAATTTTCCCCGGCTTCGCCGTGCTCGCTCATAGCCAAGGACATGCCATGCGTTCCCTGATCCTCTGTCTGTTCGTGCTCGCTCTCACCACCGCGGCTCTCGCCCAGTCGCCGTTTCCCGACCCGGTGCTCGGCGCTCGCCCCGGCGTGTTTTCCGCGCGCAGCCTCAGTCTGGGGCACACGTATCTCACCGACCAGGCCGGTCCCGCCGCGCTCGCCGGCAATCCGGCCACGCTCACGTCGCAGACCACGCGCTGGCATTTCGAATTGAACGGCGATGTCTCGCGCGTCAAGGAAGCGCGGAAGTATCCCTTCTATGACGCGTTCGACGGCGTGCTGGCCTATAACAACTACGCGCTCAACGACCACCTGTTTTCCAAACTCGAAGGCGGAGTCAGCGCGCGCGTGCCGCTGAAACCCGTGGAATCGCTGGTGCTGTCGGCTGGCAGCTACGCGCTGTACCGCTTCGATTACCTCTATCGTGAGGAAGTGCGCGACCGCTACAGCGCGGGCGGCATTCAGGACCGCCGCCTCGGCGAAAACAAACTCGAAGTGGACGGCGACCTGCGCTCGCTGTCCGTAGGCGCAGCGACCAAGCTGCACGGTCCGCTGTCGGTGGGCGCCAGTTTCGCCACGGTCGTGGGCGACTGGACGTACACCAAGAGCGTGGATTACGCCAGTCCCGACTCCGCCGACATCCTCAACCAGACCGACTATTCGCCGGATGGCACACTTGCCGAAACCGCGCTCGGGATGACCTACGTCGTCAGTTCCCGCCTGACCATCGGCGGGCGGGCACTGCTGCCCCTCGGCGACTACACCGTGAACCGCGATTATCGCTATGACCTCGGTGACAGCACGATGCTGCGCGGCTCGCAGGCGACCACCGTCACCTATCCCAGCCACTATGCGCTGGGCGTGATGTACCAGCCGCGCGGCGAGTACCGGCCGAAGTTGATGCTCGAAGGCGAGCTGCATACCACCAGCGACCTCGCCCCGGATCTCGACGACACCTTTGAGATTCGCGCGGGCGCCGAGCAGGAACTCGTGCCCGGCACACCCGTGCGTTTCGGCTTTGTCTACACCACCTCGGCAGGCGACAAAGAGCGCGCCAGCACGCTGTTTACGGCGGGCATCGGTTTCACGCTGCAGAAGTTTCACGGCGATCTGAGCGTGGAACTGGGCAAGATGAACTACCAGGCGCGGGACCTGTTCCCGCAATCGTACTACGGCGACACCGACCGGACCGACCTCGACCGCGTGGAAACCGCCCTCTTCCGCGGCCTGATCACGCTGAGCTACGAACTGTAGAATGCGCGTACGTTTCGCCTTTGTCCTGCTATTCGCGCTCGCCGCTTGTGGCCGCGCTCAAACCAATCCCGAAGGCGTTGACCTCGGCAGTCCATCGCACAGCGGCTGCGCTCGGATTTACCACACCGGCTTCACCCTCTGCTACAGCGAACCGCACGAACAGGCGGCATGGGTGGCGTATCAACTGACGCGCGGCGAAGTCCAGAGCCAGAAGGCCAGCCGCAAGGACATGCAATTCGCCGACGACAAGGATGTGCCCACGGGCTCGGCGACGAAGGACGATTACCGCAATACCGGATTCGACAAAGGCCACCTCGCTCCGGCCGCCGACATGAAGTGGAGCGTGAAGGCGATGCGCGAGTGCTTTCTGCTCAGCAACATCAGTCCCCAGCGGCACGAATTCAACGCTGGAATCTGGGAAGATCTGGAAAGCGCCGTGCGCGCGGTTGCGGTGCGGCGGAGCACAGTAGACATTGTGACCGGTCCGGTGCTCGAAGCGGGTTTGCCGAAGATCGGTCGCGAAGGCGTCTCCGTGCCGCGCCGCTTCTTCAAGGTACTGCTCTGCCGCGCCGGCGGCGTGCGCGCCATCGGCTTTCTGATGCCGAACGAATTTCGGACGGAAGATTTCACCAAGTTTGCCGTGCCCGTCGATTCTGTGGAAGCCGTGACGGGCCTGGATTTCTTCAATACGCTGGATGATTCGATTGAGAATGCCGCCGAGCGCGCGCGCGACACGCGCTGGTGGTTCCCCGGCGCTATCCCCCAAGCCGCAAGGAAACGACCGCGACCATGAAATACGCGCTGCTGTTTATCTGCTTCTGCCTCTGCCTGGCCACCGCCGGCGCCGCACCCGGCGCCACGTGGTCACTGGTGGTCGGCCACACTAACGACGTCCACGGCGGCGTCGACTCGTCCGAAGCGACGTTCATGAATCCCGAGTTCCCGCCGCAGCTTGGCGGCGGCGCTTCAGCGGCGCGGCTCATCAACCAACTCAGGGCCATCGCGAAGCGGGACCACGGAGGGTTTCTGCTGCTCGATACCGGCGATATTTTTCAGGGCACGCTGGTCGGCACCAAGTCGAAGGGTGACGCCGTGGTGCGTTACATGAACGAGGTTGGCTACGACGCCTGGGTGCTGGGCAATCACGAATTTGACTTGGGGCGCGCCGTGCCCGAGGGCCTGATGCAGCAGGCCGATTTCGCCGTGCTTTCGGCCAACGTCATCGACACCACCGGCGGCGTGCGCCGGAATTTCGCCCGGCCCTATTTGATCCGTGATTTCGGAGTGATGAAGGTCGGGATCGTGGGTATCACCACCAGCGGTACCACGCGCGCCTCATTCGAGGAAAACGTGAGGAACCTCGTGTTTGAGCCGGAAGTGCCCACCCTGGCTGCCTACCGCGACACGTTGCGCGCGCTGGGTTGCGACGTCGTCATCGCCGCCTGCCACCTCGGGTTGCCGTTCGACCGCTGGGAAGCCGCCGCCGACGTGGACCGCCGCGAACGGGAAGGCTGGAAATCGCCCTTCGTCCAGAATGCGATGGAACTTATCCGCCGCGTGCCGGGAATCGACATCCTGTTCGCGGGCGATATCCACGTCGGCTATCAGGTGCCGTGGGTCGATCCGGTGAATCACACGCCCTGCTTCCAGGGCTATGGGCGCGGCACCAATCTGCTGGCCGTGGAATTCCAGTTCGATCTCGCCACGAAGAAGCTGCTCGGCTGGAAGAACTTTCAGGACGACGGCACGCTGATCACACTCATGTCCGACCGCTTCCCCCGCGAGCGCAACGTGGCGCTCTCCATCGATACGGTGGCGGCCCGCGTGGAGCAGGGCTACAACGAACGCATTGGCGAGGCCGTAATTCCGGTGACGCGCACGGGCGAGGGCGAATCCCTGCTGGGAAATCTGATCGCCGACGCCATGTGCTGGAAACTGAAGGGTGACCTCGCGCTGACGAACAAGGGCGGCGTGCGCACCGATCTGCCCGCCGGCAACATCACCCCGCGCGACGTCTTCAACGTGCTGCCTTTCGACAACACGCTGGGCGCGGTTACGGTCACGGGCCGCTTCATGAAGGACCTGATTGAAGACAAGGTGGCTTACGGCGGCAGCGGCCTCTACGCCAGTGGAATGCGCGTGACGATCGATCGCGCCCGGCCGCGCGGCGAGCGCGTTACGAGCCTCGAAATCGCCGGCAAGCCCTACGAACCGGAAAAGAGCTACCGGCTCGTGACGACGGACTACCTGCTCGAAGGCAACTCGGGCATGGAAAAGCTGGTGCAGCTCCGTGACCAGTCGGCGGTGGAGAGTGGCGTTTTCATGCGCGACGCGGTGATCGAGTATATCCGCGAGCATTCGCCCCTGCGCCCGAAACTCGACGGCCGCTGGCAGGTCCAGAACTGAGATCCAGCCGCGCAATCGCACATTCCGAAATCCAGAATACAGTAGACAAATTTCTCTCAAAGGAGACCATTATGTTGCGCGTCATTGGCTTGGCGATTCTGATCATGGGTATGGCCTTCGCGGCCTCAGCCCAGGTGATGATGAACGAATTCGTATACGACACTCAGGGTACTGACGATCCGGCCATCATGTTCGTCGAGATTTTTGGTCCGGCGGGCACGAGCCTCGCGGGCTGGAGTCTGGTGGGGATTAACGGCAACGGCACCGCCGTTTATCTGACAGTGCCGCTGACGGGCACCATTCCCGACGACGGCTATTACGTGGTGGGCGGCGCCTCAGTGTTGAATGTCGACCAGGTGGTGACGGCGGATTTTCAGAACGCCGGCAGTTCGTCTGGCCCGCAGTGTGACGGTCTCGACCTGATGAACGGCGCGACATTGGTGGACCACCTGTGCTACGGTGAGTGTGCGACCAATGAGACCTGTAACGGCGAAGGCGGCGCAAATGCTCCCGATCCGTTTCCCTCAACCTCCAATCCCCACGTGGCCATCGCCCGTATTCCCGACCACTCAGATACGGACAATAACGGTACAGACTGGGTGACCGTAAGTGGAACCGATCTCACGCCCGGCACGCCCAACAGCGGCACGCCGTGCAAGCCGACGATTGCCAGCCTGCTCGATATCCGCGAAAACGACATCGATGGCTTTCCGGCCATGAACGGCACCTTTGTGGTGACGCGCGGCATCGTCAATGTCGACAACTATGTGTTTGACAGCACCTCGATCAGCCGCTTCTTCTTTCAGGATGACGACGCCGGCGTGTGCGTATTGTGGGGAACCGTTCCGCAGGGCATCATGGCGGGCGACTGCGTCGAAGTTTCGGGCTGGGTCTCCGGCTACCGCGGCCTAACGGAGATCGCGGCCAGCGGCGCGGGCAACTGCGTCTTCAACGTCGACACCATCGGCCATGCCGATTTGCCCTCGCCCGAACTGATCACCACGACCTCGGACCTCGAATCCAAGGAAGGCATGCTGGTGCGAATGGACAACGTGACGATCACCAACGGCGCCTGGCCCACTGAAGGCCAGTATGGCAATCTGACGGTGACCGACGGCGACGGCTTCATCGGCCTCAATATTGTCAAGTGGACCGACATTGACGGCAGCCCCGCGCCCGTCGGAGCGTTCACGGTGATCGGTATTCTCAGCCAGTATGACAACACCTCGCCCTACGACGATTATTACCAGATCATGCCGCGCAGCACCGCCGACATCGTCACGGCGGGTGCGGAAGATCCCACGGCGGCGCCGCTGACGCGCGAGTTTTCGCTCGCGGGCGCGTACCCCAATCCCTTCAACCCGGCCACTGCGATCCGTTTTGAAGTCGGTTCGGCGCGCACGCTGACGCTCGCGATTTACGACCTGCTGGGCCGCGAAGTCGCGCATGAAATGCTGACCGGCCTCACCCCCGGCACGCACAGCTACACCTGGTCGCCCGAAGGCGCGGCCGGTCTCTACCTCGTGCGCGTCTCGGGCGCGAATTCCACGCAGACCGCGAAACTGCTCTTTTTGAAGTAGGCGGCGCGCTGTTGGTAAATGAAAAACGCGGGCGGCCCGAAAGGGCCGCCCGCGTGGCGTTGTAAAGGAGTCAAAACAAACGCGCGGGGTAAGGAAACCTCGCGCGGCGATTCATTTCTGCCTGGGCGGCGGGCTCCGTCCCGCCGCAATCTCCAGAAAGAGCAACGGGACAGAGCCCGTTGCCCAGGAATGGGAATGACATCCGGCTATCACCGGGTCCAGCGCCGCGCGCTGGTTATGCCATGCTTTTCACTTTTTCGGCCCGCTTGCGCTCTTCGGCGTTGAGGATCGTCTTGCGGAGGCGCAGCGACTGCGGCGTGACTTCCACCAATTCGTCCTCGTTGATGAAGGCGATGGCTTCCTCGAGCGACTGTACCCGCGGCGGGGCGATCTGGTAGGCGTCGTCCGAACCCGAGGCGCGCATGTTGGTCAGTTTCTTCTCGCGCACGATGTTCACCACGAGGTCGGTGTCGCGCGAGTTTTCGCCCACCACCATGCCCTCGTAGACCTGCGTGCCGGGAGCCACGAACAGCTCGCCGCGGTCCTGTAAGTTGGCCAGCGCATAGCCGGTCACACGGCCTTCGCGGTCGGCGACGAGCACGCCCGAGGGCCGGTGCGCGATCTCGCCTTCAAAGGGGCGGTAGCCCGCAAACTGGCTGTGCATGATCACCGTGCCGCGTGTCGTCGTCATGAGGATGGGCCGCAGGCCGATCAGGCCGCGCATGGGAATGTCAAACGTCATGCGCACCCAGCCGGTGGCGTGATTCGTCATGCGCGTCATGATCCCGCGGCGGATGCCCAGCGTGCTGGTAATCACGCCCACGTATTCCTCGGGGCAGTCCACCATCACGTCTTCGAACGGTTCCAGGAGTTTGTCGTGTTCGCGCTTGAAGAGCACGCGCGGTTTGCCGACGCACATTTCAAAGCCTTCGCGCCGCATCATCTCGATCAGGATCGCCATCTGCAATTCGCCGCGTCCGTAGACGCGATAGCTGTCGGTGGTGTCGGCGTCTTCCACGCGCAGCGCCGGGTTGCCGCGCAGCTCCTTGAACAGCCGGTCGCGGATCTGGCGCGTCGTCACGTATTTGCCTTCGCGTCCGGCAAAGGGCGAATTATTGACGCTGAACACCATCTCCAGCGTGGGTTCGTCGATCTTCAGCGGCGGCAGGGGGCGCGGATCGTCCGCGGCGGTGATGGTGTCGCCGATGAAAATACCTTCGATTCCCGCCAGCGCTACGATGTCCCCGGCGCCCGCTTCGGGGATCGGCGTGCGCGCCAGACCGTCAAAGCCGTAAAGCTGCGTGATCTTGGTGGTGATATGCTCCTCGGCGGACTTCACCAGCACCACCGTATCGCC
Organism: uncultured bacterium; assembly: GCA_963735175.1. Taxonomy (GTDB): domain Bacteria; phylum Electryoneota; class RPQS01; order RPQS01; family RPQS01; genus CAVTJX01. The sequence continues at coordinate 233,375 of CAVTJX010000008.1, forward strand.
AACCTTGATCTTGCCGTGGCTGATGCGCCCGATGCCGATGCGGCCCACGTAGTCGTTATAGTCGAGAGTCGTGATCTGCAGTTGCAGGCTGTGATCCGGATCGTGCGCGGGTGGCGGCACTTTCGCGAAAATCAGCTCGAACAGCGGCTCGAGATTTTCACTCGGGCTTCGCCAGATCGAGCGTCGCCGTGCCCGCGCGGGCGTTGGTGTAGATGACGGGAAAGTGGCACTGTTCTTCCGAGGCGTCGAGGTCGAGGAACAGCTCCAGCACTTCGTCCAGCACTTCGGCGATGCGCGCGTCGGGGCGGTCGATCTTGTTAATGACAACGATCGGCGAGAGCCCGGCTTCGAGCGCGTTCGAGAGCACGTAGCGCGTTTGCGGCAGCGGCCCTTCCGAAGCGTCCACCAGCAGCAGGCAGCCGTCCACCATTTTCAAAACGCGCTGCACCTGCCCGCCGAAATCGGCGTGGCCGGGAGTATCGACGATATTGACCATCTTGCCGCGCCAGTGCACCGCCGTATTTTTCGAGAGGATGGTGATGCCTTTTTCGCGTTCGAGGTCGAGCTTATCCAGAACACGCTCCACCACGGCCTGTCCCGTGCGGAACACACCGGCCTGATGAAGCATGCCGTCAACTAAGGTGGTTTTGCCGTGGTCTACGTGGGCAATGATGGCGATATTGCGGAGGTCGTCCCGGTACTGCACAGTGTCTTTCCCTTTAATTTACAGAACCTTTAATATACGAAGAAATTTGGTAGGGATCAATTCTTCCAGCTCGAATCGTTAATTCTGACCCCCTTGGCACCCCCCGCTTACGTCGTGGTGGGTCTCCAGACCCGCCCGTCTGTTCAAAGACCGGACGGGGGATCGCGGAGAGTTCCCCACGACGAATTAAAAGCTACAATTGCAACTGTGAAAACAATTTATTAAACTAAGCGCATGGCTATTGCCGGTAACATGCGCTATTTACTGCATACTCCCGCATTTCCCTGTCCGCCGCCCTGGCGGGCGTGGGAAGCGCTGGCGGCGCTGCGGCCTCCCGCGTTCCTCTGGCGGGATCGAGCGGCCGACGTGGTCTGGCTGGGGCTGGGCGAACGCTGCCGGTTCGGATCGCTCGTGGAATGTCGCGACACCCTGGCCGCGCTGGAAGTGGAAGGCGGGCGGGGGGAGCTGCCGCTGCGAGGTTTTGTGATTGTTCCGTTTGAAAGCGCCAGCACGGCCGTGATTCTGCCCGAGATCCTGCTTCGCTGGCAGGATGGACTCGCGCAACTGGCGGTTGCCGCCTCCGGCGAGGACGTGGCGGAATCCGTCATCGAAGCGCTGGTCAATCCGCCGCCGCTGCGGTTGCCGCTGATGGTCGATGGGGGGCGGCGCTTCTCGCGAAGCGCGTGGATCGAGGCCGTCAACGCCGCCCGCGACGCGATCCGTGCAGGGACGCTGCAAAAGTTGGTGCTGGCCCGCGACTCGGTTCGCGACTCCGTTCTGCCAATTCCCGTTTCCACGGTCCTCGAGCGGCTGAGCGTCACGACGCCCGGCTGCTATCTGTTTGCGATGACGACCGCAGACGGTGGCACGTTTTTGGGCGCGTCGCCCGAACAACTCTTCCGTCTCGACGGCGACCAGTTGCTCACCGAAAGCCTCGCGGGTACGCGTATGCGCGGCCAGACTCCCGCCGAAGACGCTGCGCTGGCGGACGAATTGCTGCGCTCGGGCAAAGACGCGCGTGAGCAGCGGATTGTCACCGAATTTCTGTCCGCCGCCCTCGCCGCGCTCTGCGACGAGCGGGAGATCGCGCCCGCGCCGGAGATCCGCCAGCTCGCCAGCGTGCAGCACCTGGTCACGCCCGCGCGGGGCCGGTTGCGCGGGGGTATCTCGCCGGATGCAATTCTGGCCGCGCTGCATCCTACGCCCGCCGTTTGCGGTGTGCCGCGTGTTGCCGCGCGGGAAACCATCGCGCGTCTTGAACCCGTTCCGCGCGGCCTGTATGCGGGGGCGCTCGGTTTTGTCGACACCCGCACGGCCGAATTTGCGGTATCGATCCGCTCCGCGCACATCACCGGCTCGCGCGCCGTGGTCTATGGCGGCGCGGGCATTTTGGAAGACTCCGACCCCCTCGAGGAATGGAACGAAACTTCGTGGAAGATGCGTCCGCTGTTGAACGCCCTGGGATGCGGCCCACAATGAACATCGCCAATCCCAACTACCTGCACACCGCCGCGCTGCTGGCGCAGTTTGCGGCCTGTGGCGTGCGCCGCGTGGTGCTCTCGCCGGGCGCGCGTTCCACGCCCTTGTCGCTCAATGCCGTGCAGATGGGTTTCGATAGCTACGTGTTGATCGACGAGCGTTCCGCCGTGTTCTTTGCGCTGGGTCTTGCCAAGGCCGACGGCGTGCCGCCGATTCTGATCTGCACCTCGGGCACTGCCGCCGCCAACTATTTTCCGGCGGTGATCGAGGCCGCGCAGTCGGGCGTGCCGCTGATCGTGCTCAGCGCCGACCGCCCCGCCGCGCTCCGCCACACCGGTGCCGCCCAGACGATCGACCAAACGCAGCTCTACGGCAAATACGCCCGCTATTTTGCCGAGCTGCCCCGGCCCGCGCCGACCTCGAGCACCTGCGCGGCGTGCGCCAGACGGCGGCGGCGGCGTTTGCCGCCGCCATCAGCAAGCCGCGTGGCCCCGTGCAGATCAACGTGCCGCTGGACGAACCGCTGGCCCCCATTCCGCAAGCGAAGCGAACGCTGCGAAACGCTGTGGGCTGAATTGCAGCGCGAAGGCTTTGATAGTGTCGCACAGCCTGCCGCGCCAGACGTTCCGGAGGAAGTCATCACTCGTATGGCCGCCACGCTGCGTGATTCGCTCTGCGGGCTGATCGTGGCCGGGCCGAATGCCGCGCGTACGACCGCAGAGGCCGAAGCGATCTTTGAACTCGCCAAGCAACTTGGCTGGCCGCTGCTGGCAGACATTGCCTCGGGCCTGCGTTTCTACCGCTTTCCGGTGATGGCCCACTACGACGTGTTCCTGCGCGAGCCGGGGCTGTTCGATCTCGCGCCCGACGTGGTGCTGGCTTTCGGCGCGCTGCCGACATCGCAGAGCTCTGAATCGCTACCTCGAGCGCCACCGCGCCGCGCACACGATCCGCATTCAGCCGCACGAACTGGGGCAGGATCCGCTGGCGCTGGCACGCGAACGGATTGTAACCGATGTCGCGCCCTTCTGCCGCGAGCTGTCGCGCCGCGTGAAAGTGTCGCGCGATTCGCTCTTGTGGGACGCGTTCCAGCGGGCCTCGAACACGGTGCGCATGGAACTCGACCGCGCTCCGCTGACGGACGCCGCCTGCGAGGCGCTGTACGTCTTCGCCGCCGTGCGCGCGCTGCCCGACGGCGCGAACCTCGTTTTGGCCAACAGCCTCTCCATCCGCTATGCCGACGCGCTGGCCGCCGCCGAGGGCAAGCGAAGTACACGCGCTTTGTCATGCGCGGCGCGAACGGCATCGACGGCACGCTTTCGCACGCCGCCGGCGTCGCCGCCGCCATCGGGCGCGCCCACGCTGCTCATCACGGGCGACCTCGCGTTTCTCCACGACCTCGGCGGTCTGCTACGGCGTCGCGCGCTGCGCGCCGAATTTGACGATTCTGCTGCTTAACAACAACGGCGGCGGCATCTTCCACTTTCTGAATGTCCACGAATACCGGGACGCCTTCGAGCGCATCCACGCCACGCCGCCGAATGTCAATCTGGAAGCGGCGCGGGACTTGTTTGGCGTGGCATGGCAGCAAGTCAACGCACCGCGGGATGTCGCCGCCGCCCTTCTGCAACTCCGCCGGCCGACCTCGCAGGGCATGTCGTCGAAGTGCGCACCGACCGCGCCGCCAATCATCGCGCCTATGCCGCGCTGACGCTGCGCCTCGCCGCGGAGGCCGCCCGCCAATGACCACGATTGCCGCCAGCAGCATCGACTGGCACGTGGACTGGCATGGCCCGCACGGCCTGCCGGTCCTGTGCCTCGTGCACGGCTTTGCCGGCAACCGGCACACGTGGGCGGAACTGCTGCCCGAGCTTGTCGACGCATTTCCGTCTCTTGCTGGTGGATCTGCCGGGCCACGGCCAGACGCCGCTGCCGCCCGAGGCCGATCTGAATCTCGAACGGCTGGGCATCGCGCTTGGCCAGCTCATCCGCAACGCCGCCGAAGGTCCGGCCATGCTCTGCGGCTACAGCATGGGCGGACGTGTGGCGCTGCACACCGCGCTCTTCGCTCCCGAATATGTGACGGCGCTGGGATTGATCGGCGCGTCGCCCGGCATTGAAGATCTCACGGAGCGCGAAGATCCGCCGCGAGGCCGACAACGAACTGGCCGCGCGGATCCGCGAAAAGCGCATCGCCTGGTTCGCCGAGTACTGGGGCAATCTGCCGTTCTTCAAATCGCAGAAGCGCCTGCCCGCCGACGTGCAGGAGCGGCTCTATCGCTCGCGGCTGGAAAACGATCCCGACGCCCTCGCCTGGTGTCTCGAACACCTCGGCACCGGCACGCAGGAGTATCTCAGCCCGCGCCTGGGCGAACTGAAGATGCCGCTGCTGCTGCTGGCCGGGGCGCTCGACAGCAAATATTGCGAATCCAACCGCGAGCTGGAAGCGCGCGCCACGGCCGCGCCGCTGGTCCGCCGCGTGGAGATCGCCGATGCGGGCCACGCCGCGCACATCGAAGCGCCGCACGCCGTCGCCCGCGAACTCATTCATTTTTTCGAACCCGCCTCTAACCCCCGCGTGACCCCATGACTTCCTTTCCCTGGCAGACCGCCGGCAAATTCTCCGACATCCTCTATGAAAAATGGGACGGCATCGCGAAGATCACGATCAACCGTCCCGAGGTGCGCAACGCCTTCCGCCCGCAGACCGTGTTCGAACTGCAGACGGCGTTTCTGGACGCGCGCGAAGACGCCGGACATCGGCGTGATCATTCTGACCGGCGCGGGCGACAAGGCGTTCTGCTCGGGCGGCGATCAGAAGATCCGCGGCGATCAGGGCTACGTCGGCGAGGACAAGGTGCCGCGCCTGAACGTGCTCGATTTGCAGAGGCAGATCCGCAGCCTGCCCAAGCCGGTGGTGGCGATGGTGGCGGGCTATGCCATCGGCGGCGGCCACGTGCTGCACGTCGTCTGCGACCTGACCATCGCCGCCGACAACGCGCGCTTCGGCCAGACCGGGCCGCGCGTGGGCTCCTTCGACGGCGGCTTCGGCGCGGGCTATCTCGCGCGCATCGTCGGCCACAAGAAGGCCAAGGAGATCTGGTTCCTGTGCCGCCAGTACGACGCGCAGGAGGCGCTCGACATGGGCCTCGTCAACACCGTCGTGCCGCTGGCTGATCTCGAGGAAACCACGGTGGAGTGGTGCCACGAAATGCTGCAGCTCTCGCCCATGGCGCTGCGCTGCTTGAAGGCCGCCTTCAATGCCGAGACCGACGGCGAGGCCGGCATCCAGGAACTGGCCGGCAACGCCACGCTGCTCTATTACATGAGCGAGGAAGCGCAGGAAGGCCGCAACGCCTTCAAGGAAAAGCGCCCGCCGGACTTCTCCAAGTTCAAGCGGCTTCCGTAGATGAAGGGTGGACACCGCGCAAGGCGAACCTGGAAAAGTCAGATCTGGCAGCCGGCAAGCAAATATCGAACGGATCGCTTGGCAAGACGTGGAAGCTTCAAGGCGCGAGGGGTTTGCTGACGTGCTGCCGGGGCAGGTGTGGAGCGTCAAGGGCGGGAAGAAGCGGGCGCTCGCGGCGAGCAGCGGACTACAGCGGCGTGCGCTATCGCTACGTGATCCGCGAGGGCAACACGGCGGCGGTGGAGTTGCAGATTGACGCGCGCGGATTCCGTGGCGAACCAGCGGCTCGTGCAGCTTCTGGAAAAGCAGCGCGCGGAGATCGAGGCGGCCTTCGGCGCGGCATTGGACTGGAACGAGGACGCGCGAGCACAACCCGACCGCGCTCCGGGATCCGCTCCTGGCTCGGCGCTGAGCCTGTGCCCGCAGATCCGGCAGAGCGGCGCGTGCTCCAAGTGGCGATGATTGAGGCGATGGGGCGGTTGGTGCGAACGCTGGGACCGTATGTCGAGGTGCATCCGCCGACGCAGTGGAATCCCGAATAAGGTGCGCTGACTTCATTGTCTGTCCACCCGGATGGTCTCTCGGTTCCGTCTGCTGGCTAGATGCCCCGCGGAAGGAGTTGGCTTCTTCGCCGGGGCTCACGTGGGCATTCCCTTTGGAGAACAGATAGAGTGTCCGGGCGTAGCCTCGAGCTGAGTATCCTTCAGCCCGCAGACGGGCTTGAGGATGACACGCGTCAAGGGATGCGTCATACCGGAAACATACTCCCGACCGTTTAGAATTCAGCTTTATGCCCAATCCCTGGCTCTTCGCCTCCCGTCCCAAAACCCTTGTCGCTGCGATTGTGCCCGGTCATTATTGGCGCGGCGTATGCGCGGGGGGCGGCCATCGAACATTGGCCGCTGACGCTGTGCGCCCTGTGCAGCGCGCTGTGCATTCAGATCGGGACGAACTTTGCTAATGACTATGCCGATTTCAAATCCGGCGCGGATACGGAACACCGTCTCGGCCCCACGCGTGTCACGCAGGCGGGGCTGATTGCACCGGAACCGTGAAGCGCGGGGCGATGCTGGCGTTTGCGGCGGCGGTGGCGTTTGGCGTGCCGCTGATTGTGCGCGGAGGGCTGCCGATTCTCATCATCGGCGGGCTGTCGATTCTCTGCGGCTGGGCCTACACCAGCGGGCCGTATCCGCTGGGCTACAACGGCCTTGGCGAGCTGTTTGTGTTTCTCTTCTTCGGCCTCGCGGCGGTGGCGGGCACGCACTATGTGCTGACGTGGGAATACTGGAGCAAGATCGCGCTCTTCATCGGCATCGCCCCCGGCCTGCACGCCTCGGCGCTCTTGGCCGTGAACAATGTGCGCGACATCGACACCGACCGGCAGGTGGGCAAGCGCACCCTCGCCGCGCGCTTCGGGCGCGACTTCGGCCGCGCGGAATATGCGGCGCTGCTGCTGCTGCCCTATGCCGTGCCCATCGTCCTTTATTTCGCGCTGCATTTCGAGGGCTTCGTACTGTTGCCGCTGGCGACGCTGCCGTTGACGCTGACGCCGCTGTCGCTGGTTTACACGCGCACCGACGGCCCGGGTCTGATTCAGGCGCTGGCCGGCACGGCGCGGCTGCAACTGCTTTTCGGTTTGCTCTTCGCGCTGGGCCTCGCGCTGTGAAAATCACGCGCATCACGCTGGCGCAGGATGAGCTGCCGCTGGTCAGCACCGCTGCGCACGGCGCGCGGCGAGATGAGACGCGGCCCGTGCTGCTGGTGGCGCTGTGGGATGACCGCGGCCGCGTGGCTATCGGCGAAGCCGCGCCGCTGCCCGAGCATGGCACGGAAAGTTTCGATATTGCCTTCGACGTGCTCTACGCGGGTTGCTGCGCGGACGGATTATCCTGAGTTGCAGCCCGATCTGAGCGCCTTTGGAGATTGGCTGCACGCCATCGGCCTTGCCCGCGACTTCGCTCCCGCTTCCGTGCTGGGCGCTGGAATGCGCGCTGGCAACGCTCGCCGCGTGGGACCAGGGCGCATCGCTGGCGCAGTGGCTGGGCGCGGAAACGGAATCTATTGCCGTGAATGCTCTGCTTGGCGGCGGCGAAGCGGAGCGCGTGCTGGCGGCGGCCTCGCGCGCGGTGACGGACGGCTATCGCACGCTGAAGCTGAAGGTGGGCGTGGCGCCGCTGCGCGCGGAAATCGAGACCGTGCGCCGCCTGCGCGAAGCCTTTCCGCTGACGGCATTGCGGCTCGACGCCAACGGCGCGCTATCCTTCGACGAGGCGCGGCAACTGGCCCATGCTGTCACTTCGAGCGGCATCGAGTATCTTGAAGAGCCGCTCGCGCATCCCGCGCCGGAGTCCCTGCGGCTGTTGCGGGAGGCGATGCGTGTGCCGCTCGCGCTCGACGAGTCGCTGCAGGACGACGAACGTTTCGCGCAGATCGTCGCCGAGCGCCTCTGTGACGTAGTCGTCCTGAAACCCGCCGTCATCGGGTCGTTCGCGCGCCTGTTCGAAATGGCCCGCGCCGCGCGCCGCCGGCGGATCGGCGTCGTCATCTCCAACGTGATCGAGTCTTCCCTCGGTCTGAACTACGCGGCGCACTGCGCGGCGGTCTGTGGCGATCCGCGCCGCGCCCACGGCCTGGGCACAAACGCACACTTCACGCGCGACACCTTATGTGATGCGCAATTGGCATCAGGCGGCGAGCGGCGGCTGACCGATCCGCGGCAATTCGCGGACCGCCTGCAACACCATCTGGCACAATCCCTGGAAATCACAGAGCCATGAGTCAAACCGATTGGTTTCACAGCCGCGCACAGGACGGACGCTGCGGATTCGTCGACGCCGGCGGAGCGTTGCCCGACGGCGAATTCAACATCCGCACACAACGGCTCGCGGAAGTGCTCACCACGCGCTTTCCCGAGCCCGAAACGCGCATCGGCCTGTGGGGCGAGAACAGTCTCGAGTATCTGATCGCGCTCTTTGCCGTGCTGCGCGCGGGTCACGTCGCCGTGCCACTGAATACGCGCCTCACGGCGCGCGAGGTGAAGGACATCAGCCTCGCCGCCGACATCCGCGGCATGCTCGTCGCCCGCGACTATCCCGATAGTTTACGCGCCGCCCTGCCCGGCGTGCCCACCTACGCGTTCACGCCGCGGATCGAAACGGCGGAAGGCTCTGCCGGTGTGCGGTTGCGCGCCATCAGTGAGCGGGCGGTCGCAATTCTGCTCTGCACCTCGGGCAGCAGCGGCCGCCCCCGGCTCGTGCCCTATACGCTGCGCAGCATGTTCGACCACGCGCAGGCGGTGTGCGGCCATCTGAAAGTCACGTGGCGCGACCAGTGGATTGCCTGTCTGCCGTTTTATCATATCGGCGGATTGACGATTTCCTTCCGCTGCTTTCTCTCCGGCGCCACGCTGATCGTCTCCCGCAGCGCCGATCCCGACGACCTGAACCGCCTGATCGACGTCGAGGGCGCGACGCTCATTCGGTGGTGGGCACGGTCTTCGAACGGATGCTGAACCGCCACCTCGGCAAGGAGTATCCGAAGACGCTGCGCGCCATCATCGTCGGCGGCGGCCCCGTCCCCGCGCCGCTGCTGATGCGCTGCGACCAGGCGTATGCCACCTACGGCCTGACCGAGGCGGGCTCGATGGTCACCTGCGCGCGTCCGGGTTGCGGCGATGAAGAACGCGCGAGCGCCGGTCCGCCGCTGCCGGGCACCGACGTGCGCATTGTCGACGAGCATGGCAAGGAGGTCAAGGCCGGGATCGAAGGCCGGATTCTCGTGCGCGGACCCGGCATGGCCCAGAGCTACAGCGGCGACAGCGAGGCCAGCGCGCTCACATTTAAGGGCGGCTGGATTCACACCGGTGACCTCGGTTTACGCGATGCCAAGGGCTTTCTGCATGTACATGCGCGGCGCGAGGATCTTGTGCTGTCGGGCGGAGAAAATATTTATCCCGCCGAGATTGAGGAGGCCCTTAAAGAGCACGCGCGAATCACCCACGCGGTGGTGTTGCCGATCGAGAACGCGGAGTGGGGCCAGGTGCCGGCGGCTTTCATCGTCCTTGCGCCCGGCCGGCCGCTTACCAATATTCACATCTTCCAGCACCTCGAAAGCCGCTTGGCCCGGCACAAATTCCCCCGGATACTGGTCTTTGCGGAGGAATTGCCACTGCTTTCCAACGGCAAGCCGGATCTGGCTACCATTCGCAAGCGCCTCGCCGACGCAAAGTAGGGGCGGGTCTAAGCCCCGCCCGCTTCCCGCATTTCGGATTCCGCCAATAAACAAACGGGCGGCCCCATGGGCCGTCCGTTTGTTCTGCGTAGGCGACAGAAATTACTGCTGTGATTCAAGCGCCCGCCGGAAATCTTCCGGCAAATCCATCGTCTCAAAGTTGCGCGGGTTCACGCACACCTGAATGATGGCGGCGGTGGCGCAGAGGTCGCCCGCTTCCGCAAACACCTGATAGTCTGTGCGGAAGGAACTGGTGCCGATGGCGGTGATCCTCGCCTCGATGACCACGCGCAGACCCACGGTCAACGGCTTCTTCAAATCGGCCTCAATATGCACCACGGGCAGATTGACCGTCCGCTCGCGGAAAAAGCGGTCGATTGGCCAGCCCGCGGCGGCCATCATTGCCTCCCACGCGTGGTGGCAGATGCGGATGATGTTCGCGGAAAAAATTACGCCCGCGGCGTCGGTGTCGTAAAGGGCGATCGAGTATGGATGGCGGTACGGCATGGAAATAAAGGATGAAGGATGAAGGATGACGTCGGAATCTTGTTTGGTAGGGGTGGGTTAAGGTCTTCCGCAACCCGCGCGCGTCAACCGTTCCCGAGAATGCCTTGATACACAGCGGTGTATTCCGCGGCGCAACGCTCCAGTGTCAGATTGGTCATGGCCCGCTCCCGAGCCGCCCGTCCAAAACGCTCGCGGAGTGCCGGGTCCGTAATCAGCGTTTCCAGTTCGCGCGCGAGGCTTGCGGCGCTGCCGGAGCGGAACACCAGCCCTTCAACTCCGGGGCGGGCCACTTCCGTGCAGCCGCCTTCGGACGTCACGACGCTGGGCTTGCCGTGCTGCATAGCGTCGGCCAGCGCCAGTGAAAAGCCCTCGGTGCGTGACGAGACCGCGAAAATATCCAGCGCCGCCAGAAAGCCCGCGCGCGGATCGAGCGGCCCCAGCAATTGCGCGCGCCCTGTGATATTCAACTCGCGAGGAGGCATTCCAATGACCTGCCGCACATGCCTCGCGCCCAGCACGTCACCGCCCGCGATCAGCAGTGAAAGTTGCGGATAACGCGGCGCCAAAAGGGCGAATGCGCGGATCAGCAGGTCAAACCCTTTGACCGGCGCGAAATACCCGAGCGAACCGATGACGAGCGACTCTGGGTCGATGCCCAGCCGCGCCCGTCCATCTGCGGACGAAAGCGGCGCGGGATTTTCGGCCAGTCCGTTGTGAATCGTTACCACCCGCGGCCCGCGCACACCCACCGCTTGCAGTTGCCGCCGCACATAATCGGAGATCGCCACAATCTTTGCCGCGCGGCGCGTCGACCAATAATCTCCGGCCGCGTGCCGCAGCAGCAGATAAGGTATAAGCCACGGCTTGCCGGCGGTCTGTGGCGCATAGCCGAATTGCTTCCATGAGCCGTGTACGGTGGCGATCCACGGCACACCCAACGGCGGCAGTTCGCGGTTGCAGATCAAATGCGTCAGCGGCACGTGCGAATGCACCAGCGCGGGTCGTTCTCGCAGCACCGTCTCCCGGATTGCCTCGGCCACACCGGCGCGGACGGATAGCCGCGGATTCAATTCCGTAATGATCACCGGCAGGCCTAGCTCCCGCGCCACCCGGCTGACCTCGCCCTCGGCGAATGTGAGCAGCGAAACGTCCAGCCCCCGCGCGCAATGCGCCGCCGCCAGCGAGAGCGCCATGCGCTCCGCTCCGCCCGGATGCGGACTGGGGAGCACGTGCAGCAGGCGCGGCGTCAATCCGCCAACCCTTGCCGGTAAACCGCCCGCTCCGCGCGGGCGCCCTTGGCCCGCAATTTTGCCCGGTCACTGCCGAACAGCGCCGCCGCCCACATTCCCGCTTCGCGGATCAGGAGCGCCGCGATCATCCAACGCCGCAGCCGCGTGAGTCCGGCTGTCCCGTGGTGTTTTCGAAAATACGCCATCGCGCTTTTTGCATGGGCCTCGCGCGCGGTCAGATAAAAGCGGGACATCGTTGTGGACAGGTGATGCCGCACCGCTGCATTCTGAACCACATGAATCTCCAGTCCGGAGTCTGAGACCCGCTTGCACCAGTCCACTTCTTCAAAGAACAAAAAGAAGCGCTCATCCAATTCACCCACAGCCTGCCGCGCGGCCTGGCTGATGACCAGCGCGCTGCCCTCGATCTGCTCGACGCGGTCCAGCGTGAGTGGATCGCGCTCGCCGTAATAATATCCTGCAAACAGCCGCGTGTGCGGAAAGAAAAATGCCAATCGCGTGCTCTCGCAGAAGAGATAGCAGGGCGTGGGAAAGCGCCGCGCCGCGGGATACGGCTGGTCCTTTCCGTCCAGCAGCCGCGGTCCGACAATGCCCCACGCCGGATGCCGGTCCAGAGCTTGCACCAGAGTTGGCAGCGCGCCCGGCAGCACTTCGGTGTCGGGATTCAAGAGCATGGCATGTCGGCCGGTAGCCAGGGAGAGCCCCCGGTTACACCCCCCGGCAAACCCCAGATTTTGCCCGGCGCGCAGGTAGCGAAACAGGGGAAATCGCGCTTCCGCATCGTCCAGACTGCCGTCGGTGGAGCCGTTATCGACCACAATCACGTCCAGCGCGAGTTCCTTACCTGCCGCCATTAGGGATTCGAGGCAGCGCGGTAAGTCCAGCTTGCCATTGTAGTTAACAATAATAATCGAAAGCTCGGGCGAGGGCATGGGCGGCGAGGTGCGGCGGTTACGACGGCGCGGACGAACAGATTTGCGATGCAACTTAGTAAATTCTTTCGTGGCAAACAAGTGCGTGCCTGTTGCCCTGCCCATCAGTGCGTGGCTTGGAAGTTGCTCTGAATCGGGTGCTGATACGCTTGTCAAAGAGTATTCGATAGGGACATTTTTAGTCATGATTTCTCGCCAAGTGCTTATTTGCGAAAGTCATCGCGAGGTCCATGCACATTTAGTGGGTCAGCTCAGTGTACTGGGTTGTCAAACACAAAGCGCCTTTTCTGGGAAAGAAACGCTCGAGTTGGCGGAATCCGGTCGCCCGGATCTGATTCTGCTCAGCCTGCTTTTTCCCGATGTGGATGGACTTGCCGTGTTGCGCAAGCTGCGGCAGATGGAAAGAACAGCCGGCATTCCCGTCATTGTGCTCAGTAGCACCGCCTCTACCGAATCCGTGGAAGCGCGGCTTTCCAGCTTGAATGTCGCCGGCATCTTGCGCAAACCTGTTGCCGAGGCTGATCTGCGCGATCTGGTGTCACGGATTTTTACTCAAGTTGAGGCCGCGCAGGTCAAACGCTATGTGCTGGTAGTCGATGACAGTAATCTGCCCCGCCGGCTTCTGGAAACCGTATTCCAGACAGCCGGTTGCCAGTCGCTCTGGGTGGATAATCTGGCCATGGCCCGCCCGCTGCTCGACACATTGCGTCCTGAAGCGCTCATCGTCGCCTCGCAGGGTGATCTGGCGGATGCTCTGCCGTTGATTGAATCGCTGGCCACGGAGGGTACCCTCCGCATCCCTGTTCTCGCCGTGGCCGGGGTCTTGCGCCCGGAAACATTTGTGCGCCTCACGCGCCTCGGTGTGCGCGGCATTATGGTGACCCCGGTTCCGCTGGGGAGGCTATGGCGCGCGGTGGGGCGGTTGCTTCCCGCTGTGCCCTGCGCCTGCGCCGCCACCGGAAAGTCCGTGCTGCTGGTCGAGGACGCCGCTCTGGTGGCGAAGATGCTCGCAGCGCTGCTTGAGGAAGATGGCTATCAGGTAAGACAAGCGCGCAGTGCCGAAGACGCCCTCGGCCTCATCCGCCAGTCCCCGCCCGAATTGATGCTGCTCGATCTGATTCTGCCCGGTATCGACGGAGTTCAGCTCGTACAACAGCTTCATGAAGCCAATTTACGGGTTCCCTTCGCTGTCGTTACCGCCGCGACGCAGCCGGACAAGCTGCGCGAACTGGAAGGGCTCGGCGTCATGAAGGTGTTTGAAAAACCGATTCACAGCGAAGACTTGCGGTCCTTCGTCCAGGGCTTTTTTGCTCGCGCTGCTTCTGGCGCCGCCATCCCGTGCTGAGTGCGTCTACGGCGCCATCGTTACCGGAAAGATCTGATGGAACCCACGTTACCGAAGATTGAACAGATCGCCAGCGAAATCGTCCTGCTTGCGCCGGACGACTCCGCCTCGCGCCTGCGTATCGAAAAACTGCTGCGCGAAATCGCCCAGGCCGAAACGACGCCTCCCGCCGTCAGCGAATTGGCCTGGCAAGCGCTGGTGGTGGTGCAGGGGCTCGTGCAGGCGTCTAATCCCGACGCCAGCCTGAAACGGATGGGCGATCTGCTGGAGGCCATGGTCCGGGCCGAGGCCGAGGCGGGTTCGATGACTGAGGCCGGAGGCGTTATCGACGATCCACTCATTCACGAATTTCTGGCCAGCCAGGAATCGACCCTGCAGGATTTCGAAGCCGCATGTCTCGAATTTACGGCGGGCGACGGCGTCGCGCCGCTGGCGTTTCTGCGTCGGCAAATCCATACGTGGAAGGGCGAAGCCGGGATTCTCGGATTGAAACCCCTGTCGGCGGCGATGCATGAGGTCGAGGAGGCGCTCGGTGCGGCGGATCGCCTTCCGCCCGATGTTGTCTCCGACGCTCTGCTGCAACTGGGCGACATCGTCACCGCTTACTTCCGTGCCCTGCGCGATGACCAGGCAACCAGCTTCTCGGTCGCGCCGGTGCTCCAGTCGCTCCAGCCCGGATCGCCGGCGCGCTCCCGCGTCGCCCGCGATACCGGAAATGCCTCTGCCGCCAGCCGGTCCCGCGCTCGCCTTACCTGCCATGCCTCCGACGGCGGTGCTGCGCTTCGAACTCCCGGCGGAAATCGACACGGATCTGCTGCAGGAATTCCGTACCGAGTCTGTCGAGCACTTCCAGCAGGCTGAGGCGGCGCTGCTTGCTCTGGAAAGCAATCCCGCCGACAGCGAAGCGGTTAATGTCGTGTTCCGCGCCTTCCATACGGTGAAGGGCGTGGCGGGTTTCGTCGGCATTTCCTGCGTGACCGACCTTGCCCATAAAGCGGAGACCTTCTTCGACCGTTTCCGCAAGGGCCAGCTGGTTATGCAGGGCGCTTACACGGACCTCGCGTTCGAAGCCCTCGACCTCTTAAAAGTGTTGCTGGGCGCGCTCGAGAGCGCCGTGGCTGTGGGTTACATCGACGTGCCCCCGGTATATGCCGATCTCATCCGCCGTCTCGAGCATCCGGAGGCCGCCGCCGCCGCGCCCGCGTCGGCCGCGCGGGAAAAAGCCACGCCGGTGGCCAGCGATGTGGAGGCCGCCGATGAGGCCGCGCCCCCGCCGCAGACCTCCGCCGCGCCGCGTGCCGCGCAGGCCGGCGGCACGGAAGCCGACGCCACCATCAAGGTCAGCACCGCCCGCCTCGACAATCTCATCAATATGGTGGGTGAACTTGTCATCGCGCAGTTGATGGTCAGTCAGGATCCGGCGCTCGTCGAGCTTTCCAATCCGCGCCTGGCGCGCAATGTCTCGCAACTCAGCAAGATCACGCGCGCGCTGCAGGAACTGGCGCTCTCGATGCGCATGGTCAGCGTGCGCGCCACCTTCCAGAAAATGTCGCGCCTCGTGCGTGACCTGGCGCGCAAGTCCGGCAAGGAAATCATCCTCGAAACGGAAGGGGAAGACACGGAACTCGACCGGAACATGGTCGAGGCCATCGCCGATCCGCTGGTGCATATGGTGCGCAATTCCGCCGATCACGGGATTGAATCCCCCGACGAGCGTGAGCGGGCGGGCAAGCCGCGCCAGGGCCGGATCTTCCTGCGGGCAGCCCACGAAGGCGGCAGCGTCATTATTACGATCTCCGACGACGGACGCGGCCTGAACACGGAGAAGATCATCGCCAAAGCCGTCGAACGCGGCCTCGTCGAACCCGGCGCGACGCTCTCCGAGGCCGAAATCCAGCGGCTGATTTTCCTGCCCGGATTCTCCACCGCCGACAAGGTTACGGACGTCTCGGGACGCGGTGTGGGCATGGACGTCGTGCGCACGAATATCGAAGCGCTGCGCGGGACGATCGGCATTAATTCCCGGCCCGGCGGCGGCAGCACCTTCAGCTTCCGCTTGCCGCTGACGCTGGCGATCATTGACGGGATGGTGATTCGCGTCGGCAGCGAGCGTTTTATTCTGCCCATTATCGCGATCACGGAGACCTTCCGCCCGCGCCCCGAGGACATCACCACAGTGCAGGGCGTGAGCGAACTGGTGATGCTGCGTGGCAGTCTGTTGCCCGTTTGCCGCCTCGGCCACCGCCTCGGCGTCGCCGACGCGGGCACGGAGCTGACGGAGAGCATTCTCGTTGTGGTGGAAAGTAAGGAACGCCGGCTGGCGCTGGTGGTCGATGAATTGCTCGGCCAGCAGCAGGTGGTGATCAAGAGTCTCGGCAAACTCTTCGGCCATGTCGACGGCGTCAACGGTGGCGCGATTCTCGGCGATGGCCGCGTCCGCCTGATTCTCGATGTGGAAGGTTTGATGAGCTTGAGCGATAACGGATAGGAACTTATGGCCCCGGCTACCGAGTTTTCGATACCTGCAAATTCGCCGTCGATTGAACTCAGCGACCGCGATTATCAGCACGTCCGCGAGCTTGTCCACGAACTCGCGGGGATCTCCCTCAATGACGGCAAACGTGAATTGGTCGTGGCGCGGCTTTCCAAACGCATCCGTCAGCTTGGCTTGAAAAGCGTCGGCCAGTACTTGACGTATGTGCGTGAGCAGAAGTCCCAGGATGAACTGATCACAATGCTCGACGCGCTCTCGACCAACCTCACGAGCTTCTGGCGCGAAGCGCAGCATTTCGATTACCTCGGACAGCAGACGCTGCCCGCTTTGGCCGCCCGGGCTCAGCGGAACGGCTTCTACCGGCTGCGCGCCTGGAGCGCCGGCTGCTCGTCCGGCGAAGAGCCTTACAGTCTCGCCATGCTCGCCCTGCACACGCTTCCCGACGCCGACCGCTGGGACCTGAAGATCCTCGCCACCGACCTCTCGACGCGCGTGCTGGCCACCGCCCGCGCCGGTGTGTACAGCGCGGAGCGGCTGAAAACGGTCCCCCCCGCCCTCCGCCACGCCTACTTCGTCAACGAGCGCACATCCCGCGGCAAGCAGCATCGCGTCGCCGAGCCGGTGCGCGCCTGCGTCAGCTTTGCGCGCCTCAATTTAATGGAATCCTGGCCGATGAGGGGCCCCATGGATTTCATTTTCTGCCGCAATGTGATGATCTATTTTGACAAGCCGACGCAAACGCGGCTGGTAAGCCGCTTCCACGAGTTGCTGAAGCCCGGCGGCACGCTCTTCATCGGTCATTCGGAGAGCCTGACCGGCATCGATCACGGTTTCCGTTACGTGCGTCCCACGATCTACGAGAAGGTGTAAGCGTGCATGTGATCACGGGAAAACGGATTACCGTCGGCGTCAGCGACATGAAACTCAGCCGTTCGCCGGGTGACGTGCTCATCACGCATGCGCTCGGCTCGTGCCTGGGCGTCGCGCTCTACGACCCGGTGGCGGTCGTCGGTGGCATACTGCATTTTATGCTCCCCGATTCCAGCGTCAATCCGCAGCGCGCCGTCGAAAGCCCGTGGATGTTCGCCAACGTCGCCATCCCGCAGTTCTTCCGCGCCGCCTACGAACTCGGCGCGGTCAAGTCCCGCCTGATCGTCAAAGTCGCGGGCGGGGCCAAGCTGCTGGACGACGCCGAATATTTCGCCATCGGCAAGCGCAACCACACGATGCTGCGCAAACTGTTCTGGCAAAATGGAATCCTCACGAAGGCCGAGGACGTGGGCGGCACGATCTCGCGGACGCTCTTCCTCGAAATCGGCACCGGGCGCACGTGGATGCAGATCGGCGGCGAGGACGTCGACCTCTGATAGATTACCGGGGATGGCGGAGTAGTCCGCCTGAACCCGTGAACATTGTGGTTCATCATTTTCGCTTTTTGCTTTTTGTTTTACTCTCAAGTGTCCGCCTATGGCTTACAACATTCTCATCGTTGACGACTCCAAGGTCACCCGCGAAGTGCTGGCCCGCACGTTGCGTCTCACCGGAATCCCGTTGGGCGAGATCCATCAGGCCGTCAACGGCGCCGAGGCGCTGACGGTGCTTGACAGCTGCTGGATTGACATGGTCTTCAGCGACATCAACATGCCGGTCATGGACGGACTCGAACTCGTCGACCGCCTGCAGCGCCGCGACGAATGGGAGCGCCTGCCGGTAATTATCGTCTCCACCGAAGGCAGCAAGAGCCGTATCGAAGAGCTGCAGAAACTGGGCGTGCGCGGCTACATTCGCAAGCCGTTCACGCCGGAGCAGGTGGCCGCTATGATCGGCCAGGTGATGGGGGAGGCGGCGCATGACTGAAAGCCTCGAACAGGCCGTGGTCGAAGCCGCCATCCTCGTATTTGAAACCGCGGCGTTCATGTCCATCTGGCCGGCCACGGAAAGCGACGGCGAACTCGCGCCGCCTGACGTGGCCGCGCGCATGGGTTTCCGCGGCCCCCGCACGGGCACACTCACGCTGCGCGTCGCCTCATCCATGCTGCCAGTGCTGGCCGACAACATGCTCGGCGAATCCGACGCGGACGACGCCCGCGAAAAGGGCCAGGACGCGCTGCGCGAACTGCTGAATATGATCTGCGGCAATGTGCTCACCGCCTGGCAGGGCGAGGAGACCATCTTCGACCTCAGCCCCCCCGAAATCCTCGACTCCGCCGGCGTCAGCTACGCCGCGCTCGCGACCGTTCCGTTTTGCGTCGAAGCAACGCTGGCCGAAGTCAGTCTGGAACTCCACGCGTGATTCGTGTCCTGATCGTTGACGACTCGGCGCTGGTGCGCAAGATCCTCTCCGAGGAACTGGCCCGCGATCCTGAAATTCAGGTCGTGGGCACCGCCCCCGATCCGTATGTCGCCCGCGATAAGATCGTGCAGCTCTCGCCCGACGTGGTCACGCTGGACGTGGAAATGCCGCGCATGGACGGGCTCTCGTTCCTGCGCAAGCTGATGAAGTATCATCCGATGCCGGTGATCGTCGTCAGTTCGCTCACCGTCCATGGCGGCGAGATGGCGATGGAAGCGCTGGAAATCGGGGCCGTCGAAGTGATGTGCAAACCCGCCGGCGCCTATACCGTGGGCGATATGTCGCACGACTTGATCATGCGCATCAAGGCCGCTTCGCGCATCCGCTTTCGCCAACCGGCGGCCAATGGCAACGGGTACGTGCCGCCTCTCCCCGAACCTGCCCCGGTCCTCAAGCGCACCACGCTCAAGATCGTCGCCATTGGCGCGTCCACCGGCGGCACCGAAGCTCTGAAAACGGTGCTGACGCGCTTTCCGGTCAACGCGCCGCCGACGCTGGTCGTGCAGCATATGCCGGCCCAGTTTACCACGAGTTTTGCCCAGCGGCTGAATGATTTGTGCATGATCGAAGTGCGTGAAGCCCAGGACGGCGACACATTGCGACCCGGTCTCGCGCTGCTCGCGCCGGGAAATTTTCATATGCTGCTGCAACGCGTGGGCGCCGTGTATTCCGTCGCGGTCAAGGACGGTCCACGCGTCCATCACCAGCGTCCGGCGGTGGACGTCCTCTTCCGTTCCGTGGCGCGTTTTGCCGGCGCCAACGCCGTCGGCGCGATCCTGACGGGTATGGGTTCCGATGGCGCCGCGGGTATGCTCGAGATGCGCCAGGCCGGCGCCCGCACCGTCGCCCAGGACGAGGCAACCTGCGTCGTCTATGGGATGCCGAAGGAAGCCGTCGCTGCCGGCGCGGTGGAACGGATCGCGCCTATCACCCGCATTACCGACGAAATTCTGTCAATGCTCTGAGTCCGGAGGCAATCGGACCACTCGCAGCCAGAACGGGCGGACCACACGGTGCGCCCGTTTTGCTCGCCTGTGACGACGAAGTCTTGTATTGAATCCGCGCGCGAAGCTGCTTAATCTGTATCGCTTGAATGCGCTAAATCTCTATAAATATATAGTTTTGCTTCTTGTGCCCGGCTGAATAGTAGTGCTTCGGCGAGATTCGCCCGGCGGATCTGCGTGAACGCTTGCGTTTTCATCGGAAATATCTTACCTTGCGGGTAAAATATGTCCGGTTTCCATTTTGGGAGTGTACATTTAAAGCCATGAAACTCATTACCTCACTGCTCGTGCTCGCGGTGCTGCTGTCGGCTGGTTGTGCCCGTAAGAAAGCCGAGCCACAGGCTGATGCCGACAATCCTCACGCCGGCATGGATATGTCCAATAATCCGCATGCGGGCATGGATATGAAAAATCCCCATGCCGGAATGGAGATGAACGGTGGCCCCGGAGCGCTGGATCTTGAGGCCATGATGGCCGGCCTGCCGGAGGGGTGGAGCAAGAGCGAACCGACATCGTCGATGCGTGTCGCGCAGATCGCCATCGCGCCCGTCAAGGGCGACGCCGCGGCGGAAATCGCGATCTTCCATTTCCCCGGTTCCGGCGGTTCGGCGGCGGCCAACATCGAGCGCTGGCAAAACCAATACACGGGTCCCAAGGGTCAGCCCGGTTCCGAAGTCGCCAGGACTGATACGGCGATGGTGAATCTGCTCACGGTGATCACCACCGATGTCAGCGGGACACAACTTGCGCAGGGGGCGATGATGGGCAGCGCGGCCACGAAAGATCTGCCCAACTACCGCATGATCGCCTCGGTCATCGAAACGCCGTCGGGCAACTGGTTCATCAAGGCCGTCGGTCCGCAGAAGACCATCGCCGCCAATGAAGCCAAAATCCGCGGCTTCATCAAGCGCGCCAAAGTCAAGGAAGGCAGTGCCTCCGGTCACGGACCGGGCGACGGTCACGGGCATTAAGCATAGCGCCTGTGGAAATGAAATGCGCGAGGGTGGCCAATTGGTCACCCTCGTTGTTTATCTCGATCCGCCGTGGTGTTTCTCCAGAGGCGCCCGTCTGCGCTATAAGCGACAGGTTCCGGGCCGGGTTTTTGTTCTCGCGTTGGCCTGAGTTTGTGGGTGTGCCCAACCCGGCTCGGCCGGAGGAGAGGGCTTCATACTTACTTCCTGATCAGGCGCTCCGGCCAGACGAAGAGGTGCGGCATGACCTCCACGCGCATTTTCAAGCCCTGCTGCTCCGCGAGGCGCTCGACCTCCCGGGCTACGCCGGTCACGGGGACGAAAATCGCCGTGATCCGCTCCAGTGGCAGCGATCCGTGCAGCAACACCTCCGCCTGCGGATGTGTGGGCACGTTATCGGGCAGTTTCTGGCGCGTCTGCCCCTGCACCTCGGACGCGAACATCGAGCGCAAACCGAGCAGCCCGCCGTGCAAATACTTGCCGCGGCCCGCCGCCGCCGAGACCGGGCAGAAGAGCGTATGGTTATCCTTGAGCAGGTCCGGATCCAGTACCAGATGCACCCAGTCGTTTTTCCAGTCACTGCCCGAGCGCCGGTACAACAGCGGCGCGTTGGGCAGTGTCAGCGAGGCGTTCAGATAGTCGAGGCCCACGGCAAAGTGTTCGTAGCGGTTCGGATCATGGAGCAGCCGCGCCGCCTCCGCCGCACCAAATGCCTCGCGCAGTTTCCCCGCCGTGTACAGCATGCGGTCGCGGAGAATCAACGGCAGATTCGTGTATAGGTGCGTACTGTGCAGGAGCAGCCGAAGTTCGCGGAGCCGGATCTCGCCGGTCACTGTGCGGGCGTCGAACAGTCTCATCGAACCGCTATCAATCGTTTATTGCGCGCCAGGGTCAAGAGCGCCACCGTGAGGCACACGATTCCCCCACCCATCACCGTCAGCGAGGCCCCGTACTCCGCCGCCACCGCTCCGAGGATTAAGCTGCCGATGGGCATCACCCCGAGAAAGCTGGTGGTATAAAATCCCAACACGCCCCCCCGCAGATGATCGGGCGCCAGCGTTTGCAGGAGCGTGTTCGTCGAGGCCAGCATGGCAATGCTTGAGAGGCCCACGAGTGGTAGAATGCACAGCGAGATCCAGAATGTGTGCGACAGCGAAAACAGCAGAATCCCGATCGACAGGCCAATCGCGCCGAAAATCACCACCCGCCCGCGCCGCGCCCGCCGCGGCAGCGACGCCTGCCACACCCCGCCCGCCAGTGCCCCCACACCGACGGAGCCCATCAGGAGCCCGAGGCCGCGCACGCCCGATTCGAGAATCTCATCGGCGAACATCGGCATCAGGACTACATACGAAAAGCCGAAGGCGGAAAAAACGACCACATTCAAAATCAAAGCCCGCGGCACCTTGGTGTGCAAAATGTAGCGGAACGACTCGCGCCACTGCGCCGCCACCGACAAACTGCGGTCAAACGACGGCGGCGGCAGATTGCGGATGGCGGACAGCGCCACGATCATCGCCACGAAGGAGATTCCGTTGATCAAAAAGCAGCCGCCCGTGCCGATCAGCGGCACCAGGAGTCCGGCGATCGCCGGCCCGATCAGCCGTGTGGCGTTAAAGGTTGTCGAATTCAGAGCGATCGCGTTGCTCAAATATTCCTTACCCACGATATCGGTGACAAACGAGAGCCGCGCCGGAGTGTCAACGGCCGTGAACAGTCCGGTAATTGCCGCGATGATGATCACATGTTCCACGCGCACGACACCCGTCAGCGTCACCGCCGCCAGCGCCAGCGCCGACAGCCCCAATCCCGCCTGTGTGATGATCAGCAGTGTCCGTTTCGGCGCCCGGTCCACGAGCACACCGCCGATGGAACCGAGGATCAGTGACGGCAATTGCGGCATCGCCCCCACGATCCCCAGCCAGAACGGCGAACGCGTCAGGTCCCACACCAGCCAGCTCTGGGCCAGCGTCTGCATCCACGAGCCAACCAGCGACAATGTGAAGCCGGTCCAATAAATGCGGTAGTTGCGGAGCGCAAACGCGCGGAAAATAGGATGCACGGAAGAGTTTGAAACGATGAACTAAGAACGATGAACGATGAACGGGGACTAAGACGGACGCGGTAACCGGAAGGGATGACGAATTCGAAGATATCGCGCACGGGCTCTACGGCGGCCCGTTCATCGTTCATCGTTCATCGGTTATCGTTTCCGCCGCTTGCCGCAATTCCGTGAAGAAGCGACGCTGTGTCGCGAAGGCGCGGGCGTAATCGGTCTCGCGCGGGCTGCCCTTCAGGCGGCAGAATTCGAACAGTTGCGCGAGTTCGCACCGTGGCCAGTTGTCAATCTTCTTCAGGTTCAATACCAGCAGCCCCATTTGCGCGACGGCGGCTTTCTCCGCAGCCGTTAGCCCCGCTGCCTGCCAGCCGAGGCGCTCTTTGAGAACGCGCAGCACCCGGGTTTCGAGCCCGTTGCGCTCGCCCGCAAACTGGGTCGCAATGGACTGTGCCGCTGCCAGTCCTGCCGCTCCCAGTGGAAACTCCCGGTATTTGCCGGCGTTTTGGCCCTCCAGGGACAGCACTACGTCGGCTTCACTGAGCTTCCGTAACACCCGCTTCGGCGAGCGGTAGCCAGGCTCCTTCCGGATGTGGGCGCGTTCCACGTCGGCCAACACGCGGATTTCCGGATCGACCGACCGAAAGCCGAGCTTGTCATAAAACCAGAAGCTGCCCGAACCCAGCCCCTCCTCATTCTCGTAACCCACCTGATATTTGCGCGTCACCAGCCACGGCACTTTGCTGACGGCGTAGAAGATGCGCGCATATTGCGCATACAGCCACGCCGCCTCACCCCCGCGAAAGGTGTCAAACACGTTGATCGCGATCTCCGCCCGATCCGCCAGCATGGCCCCGGCTCCGTAGCCGATGGGGACGTGGTTCTTGAGCAGCAGGATCCCCCAGCCCGCCTCGAGCGGCAGCCGGTGGGCTGTGTCCATGAACCAGAGAATCACCCGCACCCCGCATTCGAGGCCGATGTCATAGACTTCGGCCGGGTTGCCGTGAATCGCCGGGTAGAGTTCCCGCAAGCGGGGTAACAGCGTGCCCCAACAGAGTTCCAGCAGCTCGCGCCCCCGCGCCGGAGCCACCGGCGGCGGCAGGCGCAGGGGTCGTTTGACCTCGGCCCGCAGATCAAACGGCGCGCGCGCCCGGACGGGATCCCACAGAAACAGCCGTGCTGGCGCGCCATCATCCCACGTCGTCCGCGCCGGGCTTCCGGAGGGGGCCAATTCCACGTCCAGGGCCAGCTCCAGATCGTTATAGACCTTCTGTTGCAGCGCCACATCCCCTACGGTCTCCAGCCGCTCCAGCAGCCAGCTTAAGGCTGTCTGCGAAGCGGGCCGCGCCGCCTCCACCAGCGTCCGCGTCGAGATCTCCACGTCGTCCAGCGCGTCCTGCTCGGATTTCGAAAGGAGCAGTGGCAGCAGTTCACCCAGCGGGTCCGTCTCGCGTTCTTCGTAGGTGTCCCAGTCGATCTCGATGTGTTCCCTGAGCCGCGAAATCAGCCAGCGCGCCATGGGCAGATCGTAGGGGTAAGTGATACGGGTCCCGGCCACCCCTGTCTGCGCCAGCTCCTCCCGTCCGTCCTCATCCAGTGCCGCCACGCGCGCGGCAAAGCCCTCCAGCTCGCCGGTGCACAGGTCGTAAATCGCGCGTGAACGTGGATAGGCCCGCGCGAACAGCAGCCGCTCGTGCAGGGCCAGCAGCGCGCGCGGATGCAGCGCGGGCAGGGCACAGAGTGTCGCTAAAAGCTCCCGCGTGCGGGTCGGGTCGGGACGACGATCCAGCTCACTGAGAAGGGCCCGAAAAGAAGGCATGCCCGGGAATCCTCCGGCTTCGGTCGTGGGGGGGTCAAACAAAAGCCGGCCACGCGAAAATCCACGGGCCGGCAAATGGTTCGCCGAGAAAGCAAGGCTATAGCAAGACTACATGCCGCCGGCCATCGCCTTCTTCGGAGCGGCCTTCTTCGCGACTCTCTTCTTGGCTTTCTTCGGAGCGGCCTTCTTTGCCGTAGCCTTCTTGGGAGCAGCTTTCTTGACGGCCTTCTTCGGGGCGGCCTTCTTCGCGACTCTCTTCTTGGCTTTCTTCGGGGCGGCCTTCTTGACGGCCTTCTTCGCCGTGGCCTTCTTCGGAGCGGCCTTCTTGACGGCCTTCTTCGCGACCTTCTTGACGACCTTCTTCGCCGTGGCCTTCTTCGGGGCGGCCTTCTTCACGACCTTCTTCACGGTGGCCTTCTTCGGGGCGGCCTTCTTGACGGCCTTCTTGACGGCCTTCTTCGCGGTGGCCTTCTTCGGAGCGGCTTTCTTCACGGCCTTCTTCGGGGCGGCCTTTTTGGCGGCTTTCTTCTTAACCGGCATCTGTCGATCTCCTTAACTGATCTTGAGGGCAGGGACTCGTTCGGGAACGAAGGATGATTTTCGGGCCGGAAACCGCGCTCTACCCTCATCGCGGGCTTCCCACTTGGCCAAGTAGCAAGTCCGTGCGGCGGACTTGCGGATTGCGGGCCGGGGCAAGGTTCCTTGACCGGCCGACATCTCTATCATCAGGCCTTCTCGTGAAGACCATCAGTCTCGTTCTCGAACGGAACGGATGCGCGTTGTAGACGGTCCGTTTTCAGTGGGATAGATGCAGCAACTTTCGGGCCGATTGACCACCATCATTGCCCGTAAACGGTGCAATAGTGACCGCATCCCATGGCCCGGCGGCCCGCATCCCATGTCCCTGTGGCGCTCTAAGCGCCCGACCGAAGGCATCTTCTCATTAACACGCCAGGCCCAATGAGGGGCTGGCAGCGGTTCAGCCGCGCCGAAAAAATATTTTTCAGCAAGCGCCTGTCATTGGCTCGCGCGGGATTCGCGCACGGAAATTTCGTGCCGTGAAAACCGCTCGAAATGCGGTGGCAGGATGCTGAACCCATGCGGCGAGCCGGATGCGAACCCTGTGTCTGATGGCTGTTGCTCGTTGTGTGGGAGTCACAGACACGAAAGCGCGCGGCGATTAAAGCGGGTATGCCTTCAAAGAACCCGGGTATGCGAAAACCAAGTGGCAATCGCCCCCGATAGCTAACGATGGGAATATATAATACTAAATATCAAAATGCAAGTGCTTCGCCAAAAAAAGTCACGAGTGAGCCGCTAACCAGTTGGCAGCAACGCCTGTTTCCACCACAATCGGCACCGCAGAGTGGCAAGGCGCCGCGCATTTCTTCGCCCACCATCTCTCGCAAGCGCTCGCTTTCGTCAGCCGGGGCCTCAAATACGAGTTCATCATGGACCTGTAAGAGCATCCGCGCGGCAAATTTTTCCTCGCGCAGGCGGCGGTCAATGGCAATCATCGCAAGTTTGATCATGTCCGCCGCTGAACCCTGCACCGGTGTATTGATCGCCGTGCGCTCGGCAAATTCCCGCAGTTGCCGGTCCCGGGCCTCGATGTCGGGGATCTTCCGCTGCCGCCCGAGGATCGTTTCCACGGTGCCGCGCTCGCGGCAGCTCTGAATCGTCTGCCGCATGAACTCCGCAACCCCCGGGTAGAGCTTGAAATAATTCTCGCGGAAGGTGTGAGCCTCGAAACGTGGAATCCCCAGCTCCTGGGCCAGTCCGAAGTCCGTTTGCCCGTAGATAATCCCGAAATTGACCGTCTTAGCCATGCGCCGCATGTCCGCCGCCACCTGCTCCACCGGCAGGTTGAAGATCAGCGCCGCGGTCTCAACGTGGATGTCCCCGCCGCTGCGGAACGCCGCCACCAGCCGCTCATCGCCCGACAGATGCGCCATGATCCGCAGTTCGATCTGGCTGTAGTCCGCCGAAATAATCAACCAGTCGCGATCCCCCGCCACAAACGCCTCGCGGATCCGCCGCCCGATTTCGGTGCGAATCGGAATATTCTGCAAATTCGGATTGATCGACGAGAGGCGTCCCGTGGCCGCTACGGTCTGGCTGAAGGTCGTGTGAATCCGTCCCGTGTGGGGATTCACGAGCTGGGGCAGGGTATCCACGTAGGTGCCCTTCAGCTTCGACAGTGTCCGGTATTCCAGCAGCTTCGCCGGCAAATCGTGGTGTGGAGCCAGCGCTTCCAGCGTGTCGACGTCGGTCGAAGGCCCGCTCTTCAGCTTTCTCTGCACCGGCAGTTTCAGTTTGTCAAAGAGGATCGCCGCCAGTTGCTTCGGCGAATTCAGATTGAACTGCTGCCCCGCCAACCGGTAGCAGTCCTCTTCAATACGGCCCAGATCGCGCTCGAGTTCCTTGCTCATCTGCGCAAGCAACTCCACATCGAGCTTCACGCCCGTGGCTTCCATCCGCATCAGTACCGGCAACAGCGGCAATTCGATGCCGCTGAGGATCTTCTCCTGCGAACCCAACAGCGGCTGCAGCACATGGGTCAAACGCAGCGCGTAGTCCGCGTCCTCGCAGGCATATTCCGTGATCCGTTCGAGTTCGACCTCGCGCATCGTGATCTGCCCGCGACCTTTGCCGAGCAGGTCTCCTGTGGGAATCTTGGGCAGCTTCAGATAGTCGCGGGCGAGGTTGTGGAGGCTGAGTGTGCGGTCGCCGGGGTTCAACAGATAGGCCGCGAGGATCGTGTCGAAGTCGACCCCGCGGACCTCGATTCCGTGGCTGAAATAAACCAATCCGTCAAACTTGACGTTCTGGCCTGTCTTGTGAACCGCCGGAGATTCCAGCAGGTCGGCCACAATCGCCAGAAATGTGGCCGTGCCGCCCCGCACCGGCTGGCCGAACCGCTGGAATTGCCGCCGCAAGGTTGCCGCGCCCGTCAAATGCTCCAGCGACACATAAATCGCCTCGCCTTCGGTGTCGCTGAAGCTCGCGCCCACCAGGTCGTCGCGCAGCGGGTCGAAGCCCCGTGGTTTCGGTGTCGATGGCGAGCAGCGGTTTTGCCGCCATCCAGCGCGCCACGATGGCCTCCAGCTCCGTGGCTTCGGTGATCAACCGGTAATGCCTCCCCGAGGCGGTGGTCGTGGTTACATCGTCTGCCGCGGCCAATGGCAATCCGCCGAAACGGTTTCGCACCCGTTCAACCAGGATGAAGAGTTCGAGGTCAACAAGCAGCCGCTCGAGCTTCCGCATTATGAATCGTGCCCAGGTGCAGCGCTTCGGGTTCAAAGGCAATCGGCGCGTGCCGGTCAATCGTCACCAGTTCCCGGGCCCGCAGCACCTGTTCGCGGTCGCGGATCAATGCCTCGCGCATCTTCGAGGGTTTCATACCCGCTGCCGCCGCCAGTACCCCGTCCAGCGAGCCGTATTCGTCGATCAGCTTCACGGCCGTCTTCGGGCCGATGCCTTCCGCGCCGGGGACGTTGTCGGATGTGTCGCCGGTCAGCGCCAGCACGTCCACCACGCGTTCCGGCAACACGCCGAAATGCGCCTTGACCTCTTCAGGACCGAGAATCGCCGGGCCGTCGCTCTTGGGGTTGTACATGCGCACGCGCGGCGTGACGAGCTGCTGGTAATCCTTGTCCCCCGTGACCATGATCACGTCGTAGCCCTGCGCCTCGGCCGCGGTGGCGAGCGTCCCGATCACGTCATCGGCCTCCCAGCCCGGCAGCCGCAGATTGGGGATGCCCGTCGCCTCCAGCACCTGAAAGAGGCGCGGCAACTGCCCCTGCAAATCCTCCGACATCTTTTGCCGGGTGGCCTTGTAGTCCGGGTACGTGCGGTGGCGGAAGGTCGGCTCGGGCGTGTCAAAGACAATCGCCAGATGCGTCGGGTGCTCCTTTTCGAGCAGGTTCAGGAGCATGCTCATAAAGCCGTAGATCGCCGACGTGATTTCGCCCCGGCTGGTACGCAACGGATTGCGGATAAACGCGAAATGCGCCCGGTACATCTGCGCCGAGCCGTCAATCAAAAACAACCGCTGATCACTCATAATTTCCCGCTATCCTGCCTCGCTAATGAACTTGATAGAATAGGCTGTCATTCTGGACACCGCGCACTGCGCGGGCGTCCAGAATCCAGATGATCCTGGCCGTCAATGTTGCAAATCCGCCGTTCATTCCTTCCCCGCCCTACCGCACAAACACCACTTTCCGCGTCAATTGCGCTTCCCCCGTGTCCACATGCAGGAAGTAGATTCCAGAGGGCAGGGCCCAGCCGTCGATAACCTCAAAATGGTCGCCCGACGGATAATCGCCGCAGGCAAAGATCTTCACCAATCGCCCGGCGGTGTCGAGCAGTCGGATGGTCACTTGCTCCCGCGCGGTCAGCTGAAATCGTACTTGATACACATTACTGAAGGAATCAAAGCGCGCGTGGCGGCGGGGCCGTTCCGGCACGGGCGCGTCGGGCAGCACGGCGATGGCGGCCTTGGGCGGATCCCACGACACGGTAAAATAATCCGTCAGCCCCGGGCCGAACGCATCCGCCACCTCGTAATGCCAGTAATAGCGCTTGCGCTTCCAACGTGCGTAACCGAGACCGTCAAAGGCGTGGGTCGAACGCAGCCCGCCATCCGGATCAATCCGCAGCGTGTGCATCGACCGCGCGCCGCCGCCCAGTGAGACCGCGTACCCCATCAGGACGAACCCGAATTCCACGGGCCGCAGCATCAACCGCGACTCCACGTGGTCAGCGGCCAGATAGACCTCGCGCCACAGCAGTTCACCCGCGCTGTCCAGCCGGTCGAGACCGGCCGTTTCGTCCTCCCACCAGCCAATATAGCGACGCGACCAGGCGATGGCGAAGCCGCCGGTTGGCGCCGGAACGATGGCCTGTACCCAGCCAAGATTCTCCACGGCATGGCGGCGCAGACCCACCAGCGTGCCCAGCGTGTCGGAGCGCAGCAGCCCGACCTCGTCCGGTATGCCCATCGGCCGTGCCACCTGCACCGCCAGCGCGAAGCCGTCCGCCGTTACGCACAGATCCGCGGCCCATTCATCGTCCTCACCGCCGTAAGTCCGCGACCAGAGCCGCCCTCCGGCGGAGTCGGTCTGCATCAGCAGCACGTCCATCTGCGGCTTTTCGGCTGACATGGCCCAGCCCGCCAGCGCAAAACCGCCGTCTTCCAGCGCGCGCACGGCATAGACTCCGCCGTGCGCGCCGTCCGCGTACACCTGCGTCCACACCGTCTGGCCCTGCCCGTCCAGCCGCAGCAGAAACGGATACTCGTTCTCCGTGGAAGCGCGCGCGATGCCCGCCACGATATAGCCATCCGCAAGGACTTGCACGTCGCGCACGTCCACAGATCGCGGCTCGTCAATCCGCCGCCGCCACAGCACGCGCCCCGCGCTGTCGATGCGCACCAGCAGAATCGCCCCGGCAAACACATCCGTCACCGTCCCGGCCAGTAGATACCCGCCCTCCGGCACGGCGCGGATGACGCGCGCGGCATCCTCATCCCGCCCGCCAAAGGGCCGCACCCACGCCGAGTCGCTGCCCGTCTGCGCCCCCGCTTCCGCCACCCACACCAGCACGATAATCCACCACATTTTCATCGAACCCCCGCTTCACCGAAAGGTTCACCCCGTAGGGGCGGACCCATGTGTCCGCCCAAGTTCCCCGCTTATTTTAAGAGCACCAACTTCCGCGTCGCCGAAAACGACCCCGCCGTCACCCGCACAAAATAAACACCCGAAGCGAGAGGCGTGCCGTCCACGCGCAACTCATGCCGTCCCGCCGTGAGCGTGGGGAAGTCAAACGTCTGCGCCTGCCGCCCCAGCGCATCCACCAGCGTCACCGTCACCGGCCCCGTTAGCGGCAGATCGAGCGCCAGCGTGGTCGAGGCGTTGAAGGGATTGGGATACGCGCTCAGCGCAAACTTCGTCGGCATGGCCGCACCGGCCACCAGCACGTCGAGAATCGGGTCCGGACCGGTCTTCACCACCCACCAATCGTTCGATGTCGCTGTGCCGTGTGTTTCAATCGTCGAGCCAGCCATCACAAAACAACCATCAGGTGTCTGCAGGATTGAGCTGAACCAGTCAATTTCCGTCCGGTCGTAACGGCAGCGCCAGAGCAACTCTCCATCATCCGTCACCCGCAGCAGATAGCCGTCGGAGGTCATCTCGCCCATGGAAATTTGGCCGCTGATCGCATAGCCCCCTTGGGCCGCGGGCACGACGGAACTGCCAATTTCACCGGGTTCGCCGCCCACATGCTGCGACCAGAGTTCATTGCCTGCGGAGTCAACCTGTACAAGATAAACATGACCCTCGCCGAAGGACTTCGTCCCGCCGACGCAAAACATGCTGCCGTCAGCAAGGCATATCACATCGCTGAAGGAATCATCGCCGGTGCCACCAAAGGTCCGGCCCCACAGTGTGTCGCCATCGCTGTTCACTTTTAACAAATAGGCATCATGGCCGCCGGCGCCGAACGAGCCCGTGCTTCCCGCAATGACGTAGTTGCCATCGGCGCTCCTCCGAATCTGTGCCCCGTAGTCCGTGGAATCGCCTCCGTACATATGTTGCGAGATGATCTGCCCTACGCTGTCGGTGAGCCAGACCATCACGTCCACATCCAAAAAGCTGGGCCCGGTTGCGCCCGTTATTAAATACCCGCCTTCAGCCGTGCGTACAAAGGATATAGCCTGATCAGAGGCATTGACCGTTCCCAGAATACGTGACCATTGATAGGTACCGTTAGAATCCGCTCCCAATAGTAGAATGTCCAAGTCGCTATGTCCCGGCTGCCGATGTGACCCAACATCGCACACCCCCGATCAGGCAATTCAATGACGTCCGAAGATGCCATCGCCGAAATTGGGGAAGGTATAGGCTCCCAACCAGGCCCCCGCCGGTGAAATTTTCATCAGCGTGGGACAATTGTCACTCCACGATCCCCCGGCTGAATGTAGCCCACCGCCAGAAAATTACCGCTGGCGGACTGGATGAGGTTCGGAGGCGATGTCCGGTTAGTCCGTCCCATACACGTGCGACCACTGGGTCTGCGGGGTGGGCTGCGCCAGACAGGGCAGCGTGAAGGCAACCACCAGCAACAGAATCAAACCGCGCATGTCAGCCTCCAAAAGTTGCGTGAGAATCTTTATGCTCAAGCAGCAGACGATTCGGCGAGCGGGCTAACGCGGCTCCGATGCATCCAAGGCCAACCTGTGATTCCGCGTTACCCGGCGAATCGCGGATCCAGGTCCGGGGATGACGGGAAGGTTCTTTGTAATGGGCAGCATTTGGGCCGCGCACCCGATCGGGTGCTCCTCGCCAGGATCGAACGTCACGTTCGGTTGACTTTGAATATAGAAATGTATTCCTTTTATTCGTTAGAATCCACCCTTGGCGGACTTGCCGCCGTATCTATCCGGACCCCAAGATCCATGACCAACGAACCTAAACCTCAGCAAATCAACGTACAACTGGACGAAAAGGTGGCCGAAGGCATCTATTCCAACCTGGCCCTCATCGCCCACAGCCCCGCCGAATTCTTCCTTGATTTCGCCCGCATGGTCCCCGGCACCGCCAAGGCCAGCATCCACGCGCGCATTATCATGACTCCCGCCCACGTCAAATTTCTGATGAATGCGCTCAAGGAGAACGTGGAGCGCTACGAAAAGCAGTTCGGCGAAATCAAGCTGCACGGCGCGCCCCAGGGCCAGCCCGGCGGCTTCGGCTTTCGCTCCACCACCGATCCGCAGTAACGATCATTCATAGGGAGGGATCCGGCCGTGACGCCAACCCGCCTCGGTTGCTTTGCGCTGCTCGCCTTGTTGGCGGGACTGCTCATCTCCTGTAACAATAAGGGGCCGGGTCCCGATCCGCTGCACCCAATCGCCGCCCAACCGGACGCTCGATTTGTGCAGGTCTGCGCACAAAGCAGCCACAGCGTCACGATGCGCTGGAACGACCGCTCGGACGATGAAGACGGCTTCTTCATCTATCTCCGCGACGGAATCGACACGCTCTGGACGCGCGTCGATACCGTGGGCCGCAACGTCGGGCAGGTCCGCATTGACAGCTGGTGCAGTTTGCAACGGATCTACCACTTCCACGTCACCGCCTACAACGAGAATGGTGAATCGGATCCGAGCGACGACCTCGAGGTCACCACCGTCGGCGTCGCGCCGCCCGCCGCGCCCCACCGACCTCGCGGCGCGATGGTCGGCGAACGCGTGGTGCGCGTCAGTTGGCAGGATTCCGTCGCCGTCGACAGCTTCCTCATCGAACGCCGCACCGCCGCCGAAGTCTGGCAGCCGCTGGGAGTGACGCTCGGCGACATCTACCTCTTCCACGATTCCCTCGTGGCTGTCGAGACCCAGTATTACTATCGTGTCGGCGCCGCCGGCGAGGGCGGGTTGGCGTGGAGCGCCGATTCCGTCGCCATCGTCACGCCGCTGGCCGGTGTGCCGCTGCCCCCCGACAGCCTCACCGCCACCGCCGTGCTCGGCCTCGGCGTGCGCGTGGATTGGCTCGACCGCTCCATGAACGAATCCGGCTTCGCCATTGGCCGCAGCCTCGTCGGCCATATTCCGGCGGTGATTGACAGCGTGGCCGCCGATGTCGTCAGCTATTTCGACAGCCTTGGCGCGGATATGGATCGTTACAATTACTATGTGCGCGCCTTCAACGACACCGGCACTTCCGCCTGGTGCGCCCGGGCCACGATCGACTACCGCTACTGCTCGCCGGGCCTCATCCCGCTTTGCCTCGACAATGCGTGGAAGTACTTCGTTGACTCTTCCGGCGCGCAATCGTATTCGTTGAACCGTAAAGTGCTGAACTATGCCTTTGTCGACAGCATCGACTACTATCTTATCGGTCAGTATAAGGGTGACAGCGATCCCATCGACAGCCTCCACTACCTCCGCAACAACGACAACCTCGGCACGCTGATCCTGCGCCACCCGCTGGGGATTGCCCCCGATCCACAACTGCTGTTTCGTTATCCCCCGAATCAGGCCTTCTGGTTTGCCCTCGGCGACTGCGTCATCGTCACCAATCCCAACACCTCCGTCGTGCTGACGAACGGAACTGTCTATGATCACGTCGTCGGTTACCAGCGCTTTTTCGCCGGACAGCACAGCATCCAGTATTTCATCAAACCCGGAATCGGTATCGTCCGCGAGGATGAATGGCTGAACGGCAACCGCACCCGCCGCGATCTGACGCAGGTCGTGCTCTACAACTGATTACCGGCAACGCAGCCACTATCAAAAGCAGAAAGGGCGCCCCTCGCGCCCTTTCTTTTATGCCATCGGATAGACTATCTTACCCTGCTCCTGTAGGAACATCAGCCCGCCCTCCATCGGACCCCCGGCCGGTTCCTCGAACACCAGCGGCAGATTGCGCAGCCGGATTTCTTCCTCCATGAGCGGCTGCATGTGGTAGCGATGTTCCCAGATGCCGCCAATCACGACCAGCGGCACCTGCTTGGCCTCGGGAAGTTGTATTTCCTGTAACTGCTCGGCCAGCGCGACCAGCTCAATCGCCGCGTTGTTTAAAATCTTCAGCGCTCCCATGTCTTCGCGCGCGTACTTAAACACCAGCGGCGCCAGCTTCGCCCACTGCGTCGGCCCGAAGCCCTCCTTATACACCTTCGTCAAAATCTGTGAGGCCAGTTCGATTTCAAGCTGTTCCAGCACCGCCGCATGCAGCGGTGAAAGTTCGTCGCGTTCCCATTCCAGCAGGCAATGGCGCAGCGCCTCGCGGCCCAGCCACGCGCCGCCGCCCTCGTCGCCGAGCAGCGGTCCCCAACCGCCCGCGCGCGTGAATTCGTGACTGATCGGCGTGCGGTAGAGGCCGATCGTCCCAGTCCCCGTGATCAATAGAATGCCGTGTTTGCCGCCCGCGAACGCGCCGCGATAGGCCAGTTCGGCATCGGTGATCACATACCGATCCGCCTCCGGAAAGACGCCTCGCGCCGCTTCTTCGGCGGCCTCGCGCTCCGGCGCGCGCCCCACACCCGCCAGCCCCAGTACCACCGTTTCTGGACGCCCCGCTCCCGGCAGTTTAGCCAGCAGTTCCTGCAACACGGCGGCGAGTCCGGCCGCGCCCACCGCCCCGAAATTGGAGGGCCCGGCCTCGACGATGCTCATCGTGCTCGGCGTGCCGGTATCCACCAGCCACGCCCGGGTTTTTGTTCCTCCGCCATCCACGATCAGCACAGTCATGGCAGCACTCCATTTTCCAGAATCGTTTTCGGAAGCCAATATCCCAGCTCGTTCAAATCCGTTTCCGCCTGTCCAAATGCGGCGTCCAGCGCCTCGCGCTCGTGAAGCTGAATGGGTCCGAGTAATCCCGGCTCCAATTCCAGCGCCTTGGACCAGCCGCTCACCGCATCCGCCAATTGCCCCGACAGCACCGCGCCGCTGCCCGGATTGGACTCCGGCAACACCTCCACCAGCCGCCGCAGAATGACCGCTTGAATCAGCAGCGGCCGGGCGCCATCCCGATAATCGATCACTGCCCGTCGCAAGCGTGCCGCCGGATCCGGAGCATTGGGGTCCAAACCCGGTAATGTGCCCCGATTGGCATTCTGCTCAGCCTGCTGCAGATACTCGCCGGCTTGTGCTTGTGTCCCCAGCAGACCCGTCAGCCGGTTGATGCGCCGCCCCACTTCCACTGCCGTCAGTCGCCCCAATGTATGCCAGTCGCGGTCGGGTTTCTGCTGCGCATGCAGATTGATCGCCCCGCAGAGCAAGCCCGCTTCAATCAAATTCGCGAGCGGTCCACCGCCCTCATCCTCGTCGGTGCGCCGCGCCAGGTCCAGCGCGGCAGAGGCGAACTCGCGCCACACGTCCATCCGCGCAGCCCGCGCGGAAAGCACGGAAATCGCCAGCGCCCGCGCCGAATCGGGCGATCCCGACAGCCGCAGGCCGCGAACCGTTTCGGCTTCACGGCTGCCGCCACAGCCCACTGTCAGGCCGAGCGCCAATGCCATCAGGATCACGGCAAAGAGACCGCGCATGCGGTTCACGCTATCGCTCCAGGATACCATTGTTCACAATCGTCGATACTTGGAAATTGCCCGGATCCTGCAAATCTTCCACCGTCCGGGTATAAGCCGTCGTCACTACCTGTTCGCCGGCTTCGTAACCACTGAGGATCAGGCTCGCGGACAAGTTTCTGCTCTCCGCCCACCGTCGCACATCATCCATGACCACTTCGCGCGAAGCCGTCTCGGCCCGCGTGGTATGCGGTAACCGCCACGCCAGGGATTGCAGGCACGCATAACGGTAAACCGCCGCCTGTGCCTCGGCGGGCTCGACTTCGTACATATATTCCACGTGGGGAGACTCCGGAAGGTACAATGGATCGTTGATTTCGGCCAGATGTTCGCGCCATTCCTGCAAATTCCTGATCGGCGGCTCGCGCCGCTCCGCCGGGCGCAATTTCACGATGTCCAGCGTGTATTTCCGGCAAGTTTGCAAATGACCCGCCACCAGCGTGCAGATGGCGCCCCAGCGCGGATCCGGAGGCGTGCCGTTGTTCCGTCCGCAAACCCCGGCGCAGAGGAGGGCCGCTTCCACCAGCATTCGCTGCCGCGCATCTTCATCGCTACCCGGATCACGATAAAGGGCCTCGTCACAAAATGCCAGCTCACGCCAGATCTCTGCCTGATTGGCTTTATCTGTCAGTGTGGCCAGCGCTTTCTGCCGTGCCCCGGCGGCATCGCCCGCTTTTCGCTGCGCGGCGATCTCCTCGGCCAGTTTATCGCTAACGCAGCCTCCGACGGTAATAATCAGAGCAAATCCCAGTAAAATCACTCCGAACGGCCAAAGTCGCAAGGTTTCTCCCTCACGGACAGGTGCTTTCCCTAAATGTCACGAATTTCCATGACTTTTTCAAGGGCGGCGTGATCGTTTATTATCGGCAGGCTTATGCCAATGTTGGGTAGTTTCAGGGTCTGATTAACTGCCGCACGCAAAAAACAAGGACACAGCCCCCCGGCGGTGTCCTTGTTCCTTACTTCGCTATCCACTCCGCAGTTACTTCGATCCTCGCGCCGGCAGGACGCTCTCCTGCGAGATGGGACTGTTGATCAGCCGCACCGGCCAGCGCACTTCGGCAAAGTTGTTGATGGGATCACTGTTGTCATACATGCCGCGCAGATAGACTTCCATCAGCGGCCCCGCCGGTTCGTAGCCGTGAACAGTCATCCATGTGGCCAGCGAATCCCAGATGATACCGCTGTCACGGAAGCGTCCCGCGAAGCGCGCCACAGCGGCGGTTGTGGCTGGGAACTCTTCGATCTTCACCGAATCCCGCCCCTTCGCGTTCTGGGGCGCGGGATAACCGATCTTGAACCGCAATTGTTCCGTGAGCACCGTCCGCGGATCCTCGTAATACACGATGAATGTCGGCCCGGTAGGATTGCCGCCGTTCTTCATCCAGCGGGCCAGCTTTTCATAGCCGCGAAACAGCATCCGCTCGCGCGCGGTCAGCGCATTCTTGGAACTCGCCGTGGGGGAACTGCCTTCCGCAAGATACGTCTTGGCCTCTTCCATCACGGTCGCCGCGATCATCGCCGGAAATTCACGAATCGTAATCTCGCCAATCACCATCACCGGTATGCTGGGCGTGGTCTCACCATCGGGAACCGGTGTATCATCGGCAATCACAAATCCACTGGTCGCCAGTATGGCCGCAAATAAAATGATCAGTAATCGCATCACTATTACCTATATCGGCTATGCATCGAAAAGACTACTCTGAAAATCCATATCGCAACGGACGACACACCTCCGTTCCCGCCGTATCACCTCATTATACGACGATGGCAGCCGTTACGTTGCATTCTCTTGTGCGTGGATCGTATGCCCGATCTATCCCGGCAATTTGTCCGAATTCGGTATCAACCGACCACAAAAATCCCCGGAATTCCGTCCAGGGATCTGAGCAATCCGTCTCCTGTAGGGACATGGCTTGCCATGTCCTCCATCGTCTAATTTTCTTCTCTGAGCCTCTCTATAATCACCCGGTCTGCCTTGGGAAACGCGTACTCTGCAAGTTCTTCCGTCGTGACCCAGCGAAAATCCGCGATTCCGATTTTCCGAATCCGCCCCGCCACGAAGCGGCAGTCGTATGCATACAGCGTAATTTTGAAGTGGCTGTATGCGTGCTTGACTTTGGCAAACAACTCGCCCACGGCAATCTCAATTCCCAGTTCTTCGTCGATCTCCCGCGCCACACACTCTTCCAGCGTCTCCTTCCCGTCGCGTTTGCCGCCCGGAAATTCCCACAATCCGCCCAGTAAACCTTCATGGGGCCGCTGCGTAATCAGGATCTTTCCCCGCTTGCGAATAATCGCCGCGCCGATGTCGTAATGCGGAATGGATTTGGACGGAGTTCTGATGGGCAGCAGAGTCACGTCTTCCAATGTTTGCGTCGCGCCGCACTCGCTTTGCAGCGGACATTGCCGACAGAGCGCGCGTCGCGGCAGGCACAGCGTCGCGCCGATTTCCATCAAGCCTTGATTGATGTCTCCCGGCGGGAGCTTCGCCGCGGCCCCCACCGCCATGATCGCGTCCGCCGCCGTTTGAATTCGCGCCAACGCCTGCGGGCTGCGAATCTCGCGGTCTTCACACAACACCCGCGCCAGGACTCGCTTGACGTTGCCGTCCACCACCGCCGAGGCTTCGCCGTAGGCGATTGAAGCGATCGCCGCCGCCGTATACGCCCCGATCCCCGGCAATTCGCGCCATTCCGCCGTCGTCCGCGGAAAACCGCCCTGCTCCACAATGATGCGGGCCGCGCGGTGCAGATGCCGCGCCCGCGCATAATAGCCGCACCCTTCCCACACCTTCAGCACGGCATCCACGGGGGCGGCCGCCAGGGTCTCTACCGTCGGAAACCGTTTCAAAAAGCGCATAAAATAAGGCCGAACCGTGTCGACCTGTGTCTGCTGCAACAGTATTTCGCTGATCCAGATGGCATACGGGGCGCGCGTTTGCCGCCACGGCAAATCGCGCTGATGCTTCTGAAACCAGGTCACCAGCTTCCGCACGACGTTTCGGGAAAGCGCCGCCGCCTCGTTCTGCGCCGCTGCGTTTCGCGCGCGTCTCAATCAGTTCAGCGAGGTTTTGCCGAGATCGATCTGTAGCAGCACCTTCACCGTCTCGGGCACCGGATCCACAACCTCGGTATTTTTCTCATCAGCCAGCGCGAACGACTGCACCTCACCGGAACCGTCAAGCCACAGGCGCATCAGCCGCCGGTCCGTGACTACCAGGACGCTGCGTCCCGCGGGCGAGCGCTTAGCCCGCTCGCGATGCAACAGTTGCACGCCGGCGATGATCGTAAACATCGCCATGCACACGATCCCGGACAGCAACACGGTCAAGGGCGACTGGAGCGCGAATCCCAGCCCGCCCACCAGCACAAGCGGCAGAATCAGCATCATCGTTTTCAAGACGACGTACTGCCGCGGCGCACGCCGCCGCACCGCGGGCCAGTCGGCCAGCGTCACCACGTCTTCCCCTTTGTGCAAGTGCTCGTTCAACAGATCGAGCAACTCGCCGGCCTCGCGGTGGACCGCGAGAAACTGCTTCGGGGTCAGTTCGCCGTGGGAATATTTTTTAAGGGTCTCTAAATCCATGAAAGTACTCGAAACGCCGTCATCATCCGTTCACACTGCAAATCTACCACCCGCATCTCTCTCACGCGCCCACCCTCGCCCCGGATCCCGAACCAAGCCATTTTCTGCAATTTGTACCCCCAGCGTCAGCAGGGAGGTTTGGAGGGTGAAGCGTTGTGGGGTTGCCAGAAGTGCCCGCGAGGACCGGCCTGCCTGTAATCAGTCAGAAATCCGGCCGGAATCCGCTTCCCCCGTCCCGGCATCGCCCACTCATCACGTTCAGAAACAATATACTAAACTCTCTGCCGTAGCGCAAGATTGAGCCTGATTTCGGCGGTAGCAGCCGTCCTCGCAGGGCTTACGAGTTGCTTTTTGGTAAAGAATCCATATATTTAACGAGTTAAACTCGAGGTCCGAGTGTCGCCCCGGAGGCTATTCTCCCCAACTCTCGGGCGGCCCCCATTTTGCCGGGGTTAAATCGTTCCTCAGGAGGCCATTGTCATGCGCGTGGCACTCTGGATTCTCGGAATTCTGGCCGTCGCCGTAGCGGCTTGGGCGCAACCGCCTGCCGCCGACTCACTGGCGGTGGCACAGGCCGAAACGCTGTTCGTGATACCGGCCGGGCCGGTGGCGGGCAGTTTTACTCCGGCCTCCCGCCTCACCGTTGACGATACCATCGCCGGTTGGGCCCGCATCCGTATCGAAGGCTGGGTTCCGGTCGACGCTGTCATCGACCGTCTGCGGCAGGAAAGCGCCACCCCCAGCCCGGCGCAGCTCGGGATTTCGACCAAAACCGCCGATCGCCCCCAGTGTCAGGCTATGACGCAAAAGGGTGCCCGCTGTTCGCGCAAAGCCAAACCCGATTCCAAGTACTGCTGGCAACACCAGCACCAGTAGGGATGAGGGCGGAGGGATGAGGGATGAGGGGCGAAGCCAAAAACCTGCCGAAATCCGTGTCGGTGTAGGGGAGGATTAAACATGCCCTGACGAAGGAAGGGGTCTGCCGCAACCCTCCCGCAGCCAGTTTTTCATTTGTAATTTTTCATTTTCCCTGTGGCGTCCATGCACTATTCCGATCTGGTCACGCATACTGCCGCACTCTTCCGTCGGCAAACATGTCCTTTATGATCTAGCCGATGGCCGGATCGAGCTCCGCAACCTGGGCACGCGGCATCCGCTCTTGTCCCCGGAACCCGAATATCGTCTCTATGTTACCGTAAACGGCCGTGAACTCTGTCCCCGGCACAGCGACTTCTTTGTCGATTACCTGCTGAAGATCGAGACTCGCCCGGATCTGCGCCTGCCGCTCACCGAAGCCTGCGAACACGTCTGCAATGGCGTCAGTCCCCAGCAGTTCATGAGCAACAAACGCCTGCCGCGCCTCTTCGCCGAGGTCAATCCGGCCACGAATGCGCTGCAGAAGACGCTCGATCAGACCGGCGGCTTGCCGACAGAAGTTTTCCTCTGCGGCTTGCAGGGACTCATCCGCGTGTACGACCTCAACCGCTCGCTGGAGAAAGCGCTCGAAACCTTCCGCCATGCGTTTCTCCGGCTTGAGAAGGGTGAACCCTACGTCGCGGTTGCCCGCGAATTGCAGCCGCTGGTCCGGCCGGGCAAGCGGTACTTCAACCGCCTCGCCCGCTAAGCCCGCCGGCCGTTCCGTTGTCCGACTCGAATTTTGGATTTCGAATTTTGAATTTTCTTCTTACGAACCTCATCGCCGTCCTCTTCTGGCTGTGCTTGTTAGGCATGCTGCATGCCTATTTGCTCTACCCGCTCACGCTGCGTTTCTTCCGCCGCCGCTTTGCCGTGCCGCCCGTCATGCCCGCCGATGCCTGGCCCACGGTTGCCATCCTCATTCCCGCCTATAACGAAGAGAAGGTGATCGGCGAAAAGCTCGCCAACGCTCTGGATCTTGACTACGAACCGGGCAAGCTCGAGATCCTCATCGGCTCGGACGGTTCTACCGATCGCACCAACGAAATTGTGAGTTGCTTTCTCGATGCCCGCCTGCGCCTGATCCAGCTCCCCGGCCGCAGCGGCAAGACCGGCGTGCTGAACCGCCTCGTCGAGGAAACCCGCGCCGAGATTATCATCTTCACCGACGCCAACGTGATGATCGACAAGGACGCGCTGCGCACGCTGCTGCGCCACTTTGCCGATCCGCGGGTGGGCGTCGCCGGCGGCGGCAAGTACATCCTGATTCCCAAAGGCGCGGAAGCCGTCCGGGCCGAGGCCACTTACGGCAACATGGAAAACGCGCTGCGCGCCCGCGAAAGCGAGATCGGCGGCATGTCCGGCGTGTTCGGCTCGCTCATGGCGATGCGCCGCGAACTCTATCAGCCCTTCACGCGCGGCTCCACAAACGACGACACCGTGCCCACCATCTGGGCCACGCTCGCGGGCCTGC
This sequence comes from uncultured bacterium, assembly GCA_963735175.1. GTDB lineage: Bacteria > Electryoneota > RPQS01 > RPQS01 > RPQS01 > CAVTJX01. Next base: position 275,001 of record CAVTJX010000008.1, read on the forward strand.
GCAATGTCTACGATCCCGCGGCCAAAGCTTACGAGGAATCCGGGTTCAGCGTGGCCGAGGAATTCCGCCGCCGCATCCGCATCGGCGCCGGCAATTTCCAGACGCTCTTCCGTTACCGTAAAATTCTGCACCCCCGCTACGGCATTGCCGCCTACACCTACTTTTCGCACAAGGCCCTGCGCTGGATTTTCCCCTTCCTCATGCTTGGCGCGCTGCTCACCAACCTCGCGCTGATTGGTCAGCCGTTCTATCGCCTGGCATTGCTCGTGCAGCTTATCGGCTATGGCGCCGCGGGGCTGGGCTATCTCGGTGACAAACTCGGCCTGCGGATTCCCGGCGTTTCCACACTGTATCATTTTATTGCTCTGAATATCGCGCTCTTCCTCGGCTTCTTCGTCTATCGCAAAGGGATCACCTCCAGCGCCTGGGAACCCACGGCCCGCGAAGCCCAGCAACCCTGATTGCCTGGCCACGTGCAAACTCCGCCTCTCTCTTGTACGGACACGGCATGCCGTGTCCTCTTTCTGACCCATTCTCCACTGGGCTTCACATGACCGACCGCATCTCCTGGGACGAGTATTTTTACGGCATCGTGCATCTGATCGCGCAGCGCAGCGTCTGTCTGCGCCGCAAGGTCGGCAGCCTCATCGTACGCAATCACCAGATTCTCTGCACGGGCTACAACGGTCCCCCCGCCGGGCATCCGCACCCCATCGATCTCGGCGGCTGCGAGCGCGACATCGAAGGCATCAAGTCCGGCGAACGCCTCGAACTCTGCTATTGCCTGCACGCTGAGCAGAACGCGCTCTTGCAGGCCGCGCGCAACGGCGTCTCCATCGAGGGCGCGGAAATCTACGTCACCAACTTTCCCTGCCCCATCTGCGCCCGCATGATCGCCAACTCCGGCATTAAGCACGTTCACGTCTTCGACACCTATCCCGGCGAAGACCGCAGCCGCCAAATGCTCGAGCGCTGCGGCCTCGGCGTCACCTTCCACGACGTCACCGCATTTCGCAAAGACCTTTCTGCCCGCATTCCCGAAGAGTGAATTCCGTACCCACCGTTGACGTCTCTCTACTAGCCAGCACGCTCCCGCGTGCTGGCTTTGCATCGCGCTGTCGCCAGACCCGAGACAAAAAAGGCAAACCCGTAAAGGTTTGCCCGGCAAAGAAAATAGTCTAGCCAGCGAAGCGCGGTAATCAACGGGCCACGCGGCCGGGTTCAGCATCGCATACAAAACGGGCGCACCCCCTACGGGTGCGCCCGTTGCCATCTTTCGCCGCACCGAACGTATCATGCGCGCCGCGACATATCGGCGTCCGAAAGCGGTCCACGAAACACTTTCAGTACGCTTGCCTTTAGGACCGGCAACTGCAAGACTCAGTCAAGAGAATGGTTGTCTGAGTGCACGGCAGACCGGGATCACTCGTGTGATAGTCGATCAGGCTCCGCAGATGATTCGGGCGGCGAAACTCCACTGCCCTCACGGAACGATGGCCCGCCCACTGCGAAGCACAACCGTTCCTTTTTTTTGTACCGTCCGGTTGGAGATTGGTTCCCGCGATTTTGTGAGGTATTCAGATACAGACGAGACCGCTCTGAGCGTCTGCCGGTCATTTGAGCAGGATCATTTTCCGCGTCTTCACAAAGCTGCCGCTTTCGAGACGGTAGAAATACATCCCCGAAGGCAGCGCCGCCGCGTCAAATGCTACCCGATACGCTCCCGCTCCCTGCCGCGTGTTGACCAACTCCGCCACGCATTCACCCAGCAGATTGTACACCCGCAACCGCGTCAGCGCCTCGCCCGTCAGTTCATAGGCAATCGTCGTTACGGGATTGAAGGGATTCGGATAGTTCGGATGCAGCCGGTAAGCCGTTGGCCGCGAAGCGATTGGTTCTTCCGCATCCGAGACGACCGCCAGCGCCACGGGCAATGCCTGCGAGGTATCCAGCACAGCGCTGAACACGCGCACATCGAACGTGTACATGTCCGCCGGTAGATACGACGGCTCAATGTGCACCATTATCTGCTGCTGGCCTCCAGCCGCCAGCTCGCCCGCTGCCGGAGTGAAGCGAATCCACGAATGCTGCATTTGCAGTTCGCGGATTTCCAGCCGGTCGCCGAGCGTGCTTTGCACGATCACGCCCGCGACGAGCGCCAGTGGCGTCCATTCACTTGTAATCGCCAAACCCCCGGCTGTTTCGCCGGTGGCGCCCGGTAGATTTGCCACCGTCAGCCGCTGTCCAGTGATTGGATCCATGCGCATCACCCGCCGTTCCCCGGAGCTGCCTCGGCCAAAGAGATACAGTGAATATCCCAGCGAGTCCGCCGCGTTCCAAGCCAGACCCGTGATCGCCAACGCCGCTGAGCCTTGGTTGCTCAACTGGTGAATCACTGTGCCTGCGCGGTCGATTTCAAAGATCTCTGACGTCAAATCCGCCACCCAAAAATGTTCCGTCGCCGCATCGTAAGCCAGCGCGCGGCAGGGATTCAGCGGCCCGTAAATCGTGTCTACCGGCAGCTCGCCCTCCGGATCGACGCCGAAAATCTGTGCGCCGTCCGAGCCGTAAAGCCGTACTCCGTCCCACGCCAGATCCGACCAGCCGCTCCCCGTCGAATACTGCGGAATCTGCCCCAGAAGCGCACCCGCACGGCTGAACTGGTAGAGCACATTTTGACCCGCCACACCGTCGTTGCCCGTCACCCACCAGCGATTTGCGGCAAACTCGCAGCCCCGAATCTGCGTGTCGCCGGTCAGGCTGCTGACACCGACTGCGCCGACGGAGTCCCATGGCGTAAGCCGCGCGTCGCCCGGCAGCAACGCTTCGACACGATAATCCAGCGGCCCGGTGCCCGGATTCGCCAGCGTAAACGTGCTGTCCACCGGCTCGGACGCGCGGATCAGCAGCACTTCGGGATCAATCGCAATGGCTGGATGCACCAAATGGATTTCGAAGCTCGTCGGCTGGTCGGGGATAACATACAATCCCGTCTGCTCCGCCGGATTGTATCCGCGCCGCGTCACCCGCACCGAGTGATAACCGGCGGGCACGTCCAGAAAATAGCTGATGCCCTCGCCATCCGTGACGGCCGTTTGGTTACAATCCACAATCGTCACCGTCGCTCCCGGCACCGCCGCCATCGTGGTCGAATCGAGCACGGTCACGTCCACGGCTCCCGAAACCACCAGCGCTTCCGTCGTGAACAGGATCGCCCGCCCGCTGTCAATCGCCGTCGCTCCCGGCGCGTAGCCGGAACTGTAATTGTAATAACCGATCCCCACCAGACCGCGTCGGTCCTGAATCCCGATCCCCGCGCCCGGCGTTTCCTGGATGATGTCCGTCGTGGTAGCGGTCGATCCCCGCTGATACTGTATCAGCACCTTGCCGTTGCCGTCGAAGGTGGGATAGAAGGTGGTGTCGTAGAGGATCACCTCACAGTTCACCGACTGGCTTTGACAGTTGGCACTGGCATCTCATCTGCGCCGCTTTCCACTGAATTACATAGCGATGGCTGGCCGCCTGAAAGTAGGCCCAGACGCCATTGCCCGTGCCGACAGTGCAGAGATCCTGCCAGAAAGGTGAGATCATCGCCTGTGGAGCCTGCATCGCGGGTATCGCATAGTTGCGGAATGCGTCGTTCCACGACTGGTCCCCAAAGGCGCACCAGCCATTCGAGCAGATCGTAATCGTGTCATACACCTGCCCGTAAAACTTGAATGGGAACGGCAGCGCCCGCGCCGTCGAAGTCAACTGAGTGATGTCGTTCTTCTCGCCCACATCGTTCAAATTGAGATTCGTTCCCAGCCCGCTCGAAATGTCCAGATAGTTGAACGTCGGGTGCAGCCCGTAGGCCGTGTCGCTGTTGTCATAGGCATAGTAGCCGTAGCCGTCCGGCCCTACCGGATCGGTCGAGTCCCGCAGGCCCACCGTCAGCGTGAACTGCACCGTGTCGCTCCACCCTTCCACCGAGCGCGCGATCAGCAGCATCGGCGCCATGTGCCCGCGATACGTCGCGGGATGCGCGTGCACCGTGAAGAGATCGGGTTCGTTGGCCCGGAATTCGCCGGCCGGAATCGGCAGATATGCGCCCGCCGAATCGGTCACCACCACAAAGGGGCTGAGGCTGATCAAACTTGCGGTGACTCCCGTCAATGTCTGCAGCCCGCGATTCAGGAGTGTCACCGCCAAAGTCCGCGTCATGCCCGGAGTCAGCGCCCCGCTGAACGCCTGTCCGTAATAATCCAGGGCGGCCCCCGAGGCCGTCAGGAAAATCGTCCCCGTCGCGGTTCTCGCTGCCGATTGAATCGTCAGCCCGAGTTCCACCGCCTCGCCGCTTTGCAACTGCGGCGCGGCAGTGAGCCGGAATGGTACCCCGCTCTGCGCCGAATCGCCCGGAGCCAAGTTTCCGGATACATTACGGGGTTCTGGGTTACTGTAACGTGCGGATTCCCGCTGACCAGATGCGCCGTCAGACCGCTTGCGCGGCTCGTTCCGAAATTCTGGAGATAAACGGCTAAATCCGCGGTTTCGCCGCCTTCAAGATCGTCCATTGCTGTTGCCGCTCGTCCCGCCCGTGTCGTTGTCGTCCAGCAGGTACGTGCTGTACATCACCGCCAGCCCGTCCGTCACGCAGGGAATCGTCCAGAGATACGGCTGGTGATTCTGTTTCGTCACCGTCACCAGCAACTCGCCGCTTTCGCGAATGTCGACCGGCAGCGTCACGTTTCCCTGCGCGTCGGTCATTCCGCGCACCCACGTCGAATCCGCACCGCGCTTCCACAGCACCACCAGCGCGTCGGCAACCGGCGCGTTGTCAGCGCTGCGTCGCACGTCCACCGTCACACTGCGAGTGCCCACCACGAGGGTTGACGGATGCAGCACCGTCAGTTGCTCGGGGACATCCGTCCACATCGACAGCGACGGATCGCCCATCAAATTGATCCAACGGGCATGATCTCGCGACCGGGAGTCTGTTAGCCCGTAGGTCCGGAATAGCCACGCCTTACCCTGCGTCAGGCAAGTCCCCAGATGTTCGAATCCCTGATTGGCAATCGCGAAAATTAACCCACCGGTAAACGTAACCAATTGCGGCGCGTGGTTGCCTGAAGTCGCCGAGCCGATAGCAGCCACCCCTCCGCGCGGATTATTAACGCTGCCGGCAACCAGATACGATTCGGAAGTTGCGAAGCCCTGAGCTAAAGTTGCCTGTACCGCACGTTATACACACGACCACCGGTAACTGCCAACCGGGTGTCAACGTCCCGGCCAGTGTGTTCTGCATTTGACTGAGCCATGTGCCCCGCCAGAAAAAAAACGCCACACTGTCGGCCTCGGTGCGGACGACATCCTCATTCGCGGCGCCGGTGTGCCACTGAACATTGATATTCGTGACACCCGTCCAACTGCGGAACTGCTGCGCCGCCCACTGCATTAACGTCCAATTGGAAGCGACCGCATTATTCACTCCCGCATAGAAGAACGCCCGCGTGAACCACGTGGTGTCAGCCACGTATGGATCACGCTCATAGCGCATCAGCTTGGCGTTGATCACCGCCATCTGCGAACCGTCTGCTCCACTCAACCGTCCCACGCCGATATCTTCCAATTCGTCATTTCCCGCCACCAGAGCAAACCCGTGGTCATAGGCGATGTTGTCCGTCGGCAGGCCGAAGCCACCCGCCTGTGGATCGCCCATCAAGCACACGTACTCCAGCGGTGGGTCCCACGTGTCATAGGCGCTCTGGATGGCCGCCCTGATCGATGTAACCGTCCAGTCGTTCCGCGAGTCCGCCACAACCCGAAACCCCTTGCGTGTCTTCCACTCCGCCAGGCTGTCCACATATGGAAGTAACACGGGATTGGTGGAGCTGATAATCAGATAACTTCCCGGCGCCGTCGTCGCTCCTGCCAGTAGCGTCTCGTCAAGGTTCGCCACCAGACTGCGATAGAGCGGCACATACGCCCCCGAGAGCGGCCGCGGATTCAAGAGTTCATTCTCCCCCGCCTCCGCCGTCGTCACAATTTCCGCTTCCAGATTGCGATAGATCCGCGCCTGCCGCGTTACCGGGTTCACCTGCACCGGATAGAGCACAAGCTGCGCCACCCGCAGGTCACGAAAAATGGCGGGCTCTGAAAGCACCGCCACCTCGGGGGGATACCACGCATCTTTGCTATACACCGCCGCGTCCCGCGTCATCTGCCCAAACGCCGGCTCCTCCGTCATGAAAGGCAGCGCGTCAATGTCCTCTACCACATCATACTCGAGCGTCCCCAGCTCCAGCCGTACTGCGCCCCGGTTCGGAATCTGGTAAAAGCGCGATACCTGCGGCACCGTCGGGTTGGCCTTCGGCGGGCAGCGGCTCTTCGCCCTCAATCGCATAGCCCACCAGCCGCCGGTAGTCCACCCACTGCTCGCCCTGCGTGACCTCCGGCCCCGCCAGCCGGACCGCCGTGCGCGCCGCGCTCAACCGTTCCACCTGTAAATGCGCCTTCGAGGCCGCCGGGTCCGATGGCGTATTTGCCCAACAGCGGGATTACGGTCAGGATCACACACAGCCCCGCCAGCAGCCACAACCTTTGCCTGCACGTCATGAGGGGACTCCTTCGGTTTTGTCACGGGTGCCGTCCAAACTGGACTCCCGAGTGGGAATTGCCTGTCTTCTGTAAATAATCTAAACACGGACGCGCAAACAATCAAGAAATATTCTACAACTCCAAAGATTCTCCCCGGCCAGAACAGCAGAGGCGGCCCCATCCGGGCCGCCTCCGCGTCGTCATAGCATCCAATCCAATCCTATCCTATCTCCCAACTGGTATCCATTCGCCCTCACTCTCTAACAGCGTCCGCACGTCGCCTTCCGGTGTCCCCGGCGCCATCGCCGCCGCCCTTGCCAGCGTTCCGGTATAGGCCACTACCTGATAATACATCCCGCCGGCAAACTGCACCGCCCGCGGATGCAGATAACTGGTCGCGGTCGTGAACCCGTGATAGTAGAACGGTCCGCCCGCCGTCGGCGAATAGAATACGAGGTACGCCGTCACCGTTACCGGACACCCGCCCACCGAGCCCGTAATCGCGGTCCATGTCAGCCGCGCGTCGGAGCCCACGATGTCAATCACCACTTGCGGCGCGGCAGGCACGCGCGTCTGCGCGCCCGATAGCGGAATCGACACATACCCGCCCACGGCGTTCACCGCGTCCGTTTGAATCCGGATGGTATCGCGGTGGCTGCCTTCCGCCTGTCCGTTGTACGTCACCCGCAAGCTGCACGTGCTCATCTGTCCGGGACTCAGTGCAAAGAACGCGGCGCAATTCGCTTGCAGCGTGAAAGTGCGTGCCGCCGGTCAACTGCGGCGCGAACGCCACCAGGTTCTCGCTACCGAAATTTTTCAGTCGGACATTCAGTACCACCGTCTGCGGACACGCCACCGTCCCCGCGTTCCACGATAATACCGGCGTGCCCGGCTGACTCACACGCGCCAGCGCCAGGTATCCCTGCGACGCGGAGATTGAGAAATTAGCGCTGGAACTGTCGCGGTACACGTCGTCCACGCTGCGGATCCGCACCCGGCAACTGTCCGAAATCGGATCCGTCACAAAAATCGCCTCCACACCGTCGTTGACGGTGCTGTCCCGCAGGACTTCCCACGCATTCAGCGGATAGTGCCGGTTGAGCTCAATCCGCAGCGTTGTTGTCACTCCATAGCCCGACCACCGTACGGTATCATTTTGGAAGACGTGCCACTCTTTCGCCGCCATTCGGCGATAGCAGCCGCAGTTTCGGTCCGGGATAGGGAAACGCCCCCATCTCAGCAACGGTACTATCTGCATCCAGCGGTGAAGTCGGATCTCCGAGCATCTACGCACGGAGAATTCATGAGCAAGTGAAAGTCACCGGCTTCGGCATCGACAAACTGCGGATCTTGGAGCAGATTCTGGTAACCATCGCACGAGTCACCATTTGCATTTGTCGTCGTAAGCTGACCCATGCCGGAGAGCGTTCCTCCCAATGCTCCATCCCGGTTTTCCCACAGAGCGCAATGATGGGTCACCGCTGTCGTTTCGGAATTAAGATCGTACTGAATACCTGTGCCGCCGGAATTTGCAATGATGAGGTTTTTCAGCACGGCTCGCGCGCCAAACTGAAAACGGATGCCTCCACCCACTCCACCGAATTGTTCCCCAGAAGGTGCAATTGATGATCTGTGGCGCACATCCGACATAGACGAATAATCCTCCTCCGCCCCAACCGGCCGCATTTTGATCGAAGACGCAATGGTCGAAAATCCCGTCCGCAGTGGCAATGTTGACTCCACCACCCGTGTTGAACGCGGTATTGCCGCGGATCAAACAGTTTGTGAAAATCGCGTTGGATAAATTGCGGAGTTCGATGCCGCCGCCGCCGCCGTCATTTCCGTTATTGCTGGAATAATTCTCTGTGATCAGACAATGCCGGAAACTGGGTGACGCGCCGTTGCAGTGGATGCCCCCGCCGCCCAGCGGAGAACTCGCCTTTTCGATCACACAGTGTGCCAGTTCGCTGCCCGTGCTGCCACTGTTCCAAAACCGTAGTCCTTGCCATCGGTTCCCGTCCGTCAAATCTGTTGTGAAGGCGATCGAATCCTGCTCTGTCCCTTCGGCCAGTAGTGTGCCGTACGCCGTCAGCGAGTACGGCCCCAGGAATTCGACTCGCACGCCCGGCTCAATCCGCAGCGTGTCCCCGGCGGGCACGGTCACATCACAGGTGACATAATACGGCGAATGCGCCGCATCCCACACTCCCGACACACTCCCGCACACCGTCGGCAGCGAATCTACCCGGAAATAGTCGAAATCGGCGGGAATTTCAGGCGGATATGCGCCGCCGTTGGACGCAAACAAACCGACGGTAACAGTGCTGTCACTGAGCCAGGCGCCAGAATAGACACCAACCACAGTCCAATTTAACTGATCTGTCGACCACTCACCTGTCGCCACCGTTCCTAAAATCCGGACACGTAGATAAAAGTCCGTTGCGGCACAGGCTTGTTGCGCCCCATATGTGGGTAGACCGCAATAACTGTTCTCTGTCGCTTGCTGATAGACGCTATGGGTCATTCCCGAGACGACGCGCTCCAGAAGAAGATATCCGATTCTCCGCGGCGAACCGTTATGCCTGCCTCCTGATAATCCAGTGTTGGGTTGAGCTGAATGTGGCTCTCCACGCTGAAAGCGCTGGCCGGACGTCTGCGAACAAGCAAATTACTTCCTTGATTGGGACACCCCACATCTCCATAGTGTGTTTGTATCCGCATCCACCCCGGCCGCTCTGTCAAGCTCCAGCGGCTCGTGTCTTCACGGATCCAATACCAGCATGAATCTAAAGCCGGACCGTCGAAATTGTCCACAAACGGCGTCTCGGCGCCGTGACAGAGGACCGAGAAATCGGCATCTGACGTGTCTGCTGCCGCGCCGTCCACGGCGCTCACCCGGATGCGGCACGCGGCCAGAGGCCGGTCCCCGGCACCCACACCAGTTCCTCGCCGTCGTTCGCCGTGCTATCGGCTAAAACTTCCCATGGGCCGTTCGGGTAATGCCGGTCGATCTCGATCTTCACTCCCGTGCTCAAACCCGTGCTCGCCCACCGCACAGTATTCATCGACTGCGTATTCCACACCTCGCCGCCATTCGGAACCTGCACCTCCACCGTCGCCAGCGAATCCACGCGGAAATAGTCGAAGTCTACGGCGATTTCCGGCGCAGTGCTCTGATAGTGAGTGGCAATCAATCCGGCTTGCACGGAGGACTCCCCCAACCATGCATTCGAATAACTCGCGGCGTAGATCCAGGTGATACCGTCCGCAGACCATTCGGCAACTGCTTCTGTTCCCTCAAGCCGCAGCCGCAGATAGAGATCTGTTGCCTCGCAGGACATCGTAAAATTGACATCGGGAGTGATACTCCCACTGATAGCCTGAAATGCGATGCGTTGCCCCGTGGAGTAATGGCGATGAAACATCAGATAGTGGGCGTCATCGCGCCACAGAAGGAAGTCCTCCGGAATGATGATCAATGAACGGAGTAATTTGCAGATGCGTTTCTATCTGACAATTTCCCTCCGGTTGCGGTGCCAGCAGCAAATTCCGCGATGTGCTATAGGAGGTATGCCCGTCCTGCGTCCGGATCCGCATCCACCCCGGCTGTTCCGTCAGACTCCAGCGACTTGTGTCTTCCCGCACCCACGACCAGCATGAATCCAATATCGGACTATCGAAATTGTCGACAAACGGAATCGCTGTCGGCCCGCATTCAATCCGGAAGTCCGCGTCGGATACATCCGTCAACGTATCCGGGATACTGCTCACCCGCACCCGGCACGATCCGGTACTTGGCCCCGTGACCAACACGGTTTCTGTTCCGTCATTGACGGTGCTGTCCGCCAGCAACTCCCACGCCCCGCCCGGATAATTGCGATTCAATTCAAGCTTCAGCAGCCCCTCATACCCCAAGGCCTGCCACTGCACCGTAGCTGTCTCTCCCCTCCGCCACACTTCGCCTCCATTGGGCACCGTCACCCGAAACGTGCCGCATTCCACACAGGTGAAATCCGAAGAAAGGAAAGTAATCCTCTTGGTAGTAGTTGCCACTCCAATAACTTCCCTCAACGGATCGTACCGTACTGATATATTGCGGTGTTTCACCATTGTCACAATACACTTTCAAATAGTAGCGATTAGCTCATGCGGCCGGCGCACTGGGAACAATCCACTGAGTACTGCACCATGTATGAAACGTTCCAGGGATATCTAAACACCCTGACCACGTTCCATTCGAAGTCTCCTGATTGAAATTGCAATTGGAAAGCGGCCACGGTTGATCAGCGGCATCCGGCCCATTCGCGTTTTCATCCCAGAAAATCCGAATGGTACGGCCATCGGGAAGGGGACTGCCACTCGGAGTACAGTTGTCTGTCAGTCCAATCGTTGTCCAATTGACATCCATGCCAATGCCAAAATCAACATAGTATGTTTGCCCCAGCGCATCGCCAACCGAAAGGGTCAGTAACATAATTGCGGCACACACCAAAAGCATTACCCTGTTCATACCGCACCTCCAAATAAGAAAAGTTGCGAAAGGTGCATCAAAATACACAGGAAATGCGAATGTATCAAGACATTCCTCGTCCTGCCGAAAAATATCCGAAAAGTGCCGCATTACGGCTAACTGCCGAATCAGCATGCGCGTCTGCGCGCGCGGCAATCATGGGCGCCAGCGCCGCGGATCGAACGTCACGTTCGCGCACGGAATCAATAGGCCGAGCCAACGGGTCAGTATCGCAAGATGGGCAAGGGTACGCAGCAGTACAACCCAGCCTGCGCGTCTGCGCGCGCGGAAATCTACGGGTCAGGCATCCGGGTCCAGCACCGCGTGCTGGTGGTTCAAATGACTCAACTTTGGGTCAAGAATGCCGATAAGAGACTGAGTTATCCTTCTCCCCCAATAATTCAGGACCCACCTGCTTATGCCGGGTACAATTCTGGTCGTGGATGACGACCGCGATATCCGCGACGTCATCCGCCTGGCCCTGGAAGAGCGCGGCTACGAAATCATCGACGCCGACGACGGCGAAGCCGGTCTGGCGCAATTTGTCAGCGTGCTGCCCGATCTCTCGATCCTCGATGTCGGCCTGCCCGGCGCTTCGACGGCGTGGAACTCTTGCGCAAGATCCACGAGACCCATCCGGACCATCCCGTGCTCATCATCAGCGGCCAGGCCTCGCCCGAAAAGGCCGTGGAAGCGATGAAGCAGGGGGCGTTCGATTATCTCGGCAAGCCGCTGAATCTCGAAAAGCTTCTACGTGCTCATCGAGCGGGCGCTGGCCAGCGTGCGCAAGGACAACGAACTCGAACGCGTCAGCGAAACGCAGAAAGCCACCTTCGGTTTCGACCGTCTCGATCGGCACCTGTCCGCCGATGCAGGAGGTGATCAGCACCGCCCGCAAGGTCGCCACGGTGCCCTTCGCCACCGTGCTCTTGACCGGCGACTCGGGCACGGGCAAGGAACTCGTGGCCCACGCGATTCACCTCGCCAGCGCCAACGCCAAGGAGCCGTTCGTCGAAGTCAACTGCGCGGCCATGCCCGAAACGCTCCTGGAAGCCGAACTCTTCGGCTACGAAAAGGGCGCGTTCACCGACGCCAAGCAGCGCAAACGGGGCTTGTTCGAAATGGCCGGCCCGGGCACCTTCTTCCTCGACGAAATGGGGGACATGCCGCTCAATTTGCAGGTCAAGCTGTTGAAGGTGCTCGAAGAGCGCAGCTTCCGCCGCCTTGGCGGCACCACGCCGATTCCTGTGCAGTTGCGCTTGATCACCGCGACCAATGCCGACCTGCACGATAAGATGGCGACGGGCGCGTTCCGCCGCGATCTCTATTACCGGCTGAATGTGTTTACGATTCATCTGCCGCCGCTGCGCGAGCGCGGCCGCGACGTGATCGAGATCGCCCTGCATTTCATGCGCCATTTCAACCGCGAATTCGGCAAGAACATGCAGGGCATCAGTCCCGAGGCGCAGCAGCTCATGCTGTCCTACGATTGGCCGGGCAATATCCGCGAACTGCGCAACGCCATCGAGCGCGCGGTGCTGATCGGACCGGAAACGGAAATCCGGCCGCAGGATCTGGCGATTCGCGGGCGGCTCCGTCCGGCGGCGGCTTCTGCCGGTGTGGGGATCACGACCGAAATGGGCGCGGGTGAAAGCGCGGGCCTCGAAATCAAGGTTCCGTCGCATGGCGTGAACTTCGAGGAAGTGGAGCAGCAGCTCATCCGCATCGCCATGCGGCACTGCAACAACAATGCGTCCGCCGCCGCCCGCTTCCTGCGCATGACGCGCGAAACGCTGCGCTACCGCCTCCGCAAATTCGGCATCCGCGAAGGCGCTGTCGAAGAGAAGGATGAAGTATGAAGGATGAAGGCGGATTATCCACATCCGCCGAGCCGGGTTAAGCGGACGACAATTTCCGTGTTCAAGTCGATCCACGAATCCGCGCAACCCGGTCGGAATGTGAAATCAACGGTTCCGGGCCGGGTAACGCGGAGCAAACTGTTCGCAGGAATCGATATCCCGAGCCGCGTTACCCGGCTCGGCGGAGTTCACAATCGCCGCGCGGGGTGTCCTCACCCCGCGCTTTTTTTATTGGGGCGAAAAGGAACAAATGGCCGCGCGGCGGGCAGATCGAAAATTGAGAGAGCCTCACCAAAAATCCGCCAGTGGAGGGGTGTTGCAAAGGGGTCAAGTGCCGGATATGCGGCCAGATCACAAAATCACTGGTGCGGGTTATTGCCGACACCATTGTCCATTGCGTGTGAAATTGGGGCAATTTGTAGAAATCGTACCGCGACCCCTTGCTTGTGACCGAGTATTTGCCGACCTTTCTGCATACCCTCTGTTGCCGTGCTCTTCACCCCGAGAGATTTTCATGCGGATCCGGCTGCTCGCACTTTTGCTGCTCGCCTTCATCACCGCGGCCTTTGCCGCCGTTCCATCGTCTGTGTTCTTCGTCGAGAACCTCGGCCAGTGGCAAGGCGAGTTTCGCTACCGTGCCGCATTGGGGAATGGGGCTGCGTTTGTGACGGAAAGTGGCCTCGTCCTCGACTTGCAAAGCCGGGATAAGGGGAGAGGCATGGCCCGGGAGCATTTGCGGGAGCCGTGGGAGGACGGGGGACAAGACCGCCTCCCTGAGCCGGTCTCCGTCCGTGGGCACGTGCTGCGTCTGACATTTTTGGATGCGAGCCCTTGCCCGGAAATGCTGGGATTGGACAAGCTGGTGAGCTATAGCAACTACTTCCTCGGGCGCGACAGCAGCCGGTGGAAGAGCCGAGTGGGACATTATCAGCGCGTGTTGTCACAGGAAGTGTGGCCGAAGATTGATGTGGAATATGTGCTGACCGAAGCAGGCGTGGAATTGGTGTATCAACTGCATCCCGGAGCGAATCCGCAAGACATAGAAATTCAGATCGAAGGACTGTCTTCACCGCTTTCTCCCGATGCTTCGGGCAATCTGATTCTTCCCACGTCCCTCGGTCCGCTGACCGAACAAGCACCTTCTGCTTTCCAGCAGGGACATTCTATCCCCTGCCATTACCGCCTGATAAGTGATTCCACGTATTCGTTCGCCCTCAACAATTACAATTCCACGCAGGAGCTGGTGATTGATCCACTGCTGTATAGCACGTATCTGGGCGGTTGGCTAGAGGACGAGATCGATGACCTGGTTTACGATTCAACCCGTCATTCTGTATGGATGGGCGGGACGACGGCTTCCAGTGATTTCCCTACTACCCCAGGTGCGTATCAGACACAAGGGGGTGCCGATTGGAACGATGACCTGTTTATCCGTCGAATTTCCACTGACGATCATCTCCCGATTTTTTCCACTTTCTTAGGTGGCGCGAGCACGGACATAACATGCAAACTCCTGCTGCAGCCCAATGCGATTTTGGGATGCGCCGGGATTGTTCACAGCCCGGATTGGCCATTGACGCCGAACGCGATTGATACGGTGTATGCAGGTAACGGCGAAGGTGCCTTCTGGCGATTGTCCAATGATGGCACCGAACTCTTGCAGAGCAGCTACTGGGGCGGGGCTGGTGTAGATTATATCAATGATATCCAGCGTGATCTCGATGGACGACTCTATCTTGTAGGCCGGTCCGGTTCAACGGATCTGGCGGTCACCGCCGATGCGTTGTATCCGGTGTCCCAGGGTTTTGAACCTGCCTTTATTTCCGTTTTCGATTCAACCGGAACAATACTCTTATATTCTACATTCTTCCCGGGATCTACTGATGTTTATCCGAACTCGCTTGCCGTATTGGCTCCAATGTACGTGTGGATAGCAGGATCAACGCAAGGCGGGATTACCATTACGGCGAACGCCCTTCAGAGTCAGATCGGGCAGACACCCTATACAGCATTCCTGTCACGCCTTAACTTCACCACTGGCGCGGTGGAATATAGTTCATACTTCGGTGGTTCGGAGCGGGTTTCCTTGTACCATTTGGTCCCTCTCAACAGCAACCGAATCCGGCTGGTTGGATCCTGTAACAGTTATTCCTATGCCGACTTCCCGGTTACACCGGATGCCTTTGACACCGTCCGCTGGGGGGAAAAGGCGTTTATTACCGAACTTGAACTGCCGGCCACAATATGGCACTCGACGCTGTTCGGTTCACCCACAGGCAGCACGACTCGCGGCTCACAACTCGCGATTGACCCGGTGACGGGCAGCATCTGGATTGGCGGCTACACATGGAGCGCCGACCTCCCCTACACCCATGATGCCGTGGATTCCGTATACACCGATCCACCGGATCCATGGCGCGGGGAGGGTTTCGTAGCCTGCTTCTCGTCTAATCTGCAGCAGTTGCTGTATGGAAGCTACCTTGGCGGCAGTTATGTGGACGGGGTGCGTGGGCTTGCGTTGGTGGATACACGGCATCTCTGGATCGGTGGCTATACCGAATCTGAGGATTTTCCAATCACGGCAGATGCGTATCAACCGCAGCCGCACGGCACTGGCGATGCATTTTTAGCTTTGCTGGAGCTACCTGCAGACACCGGCGACACGAGCAACACCGATCCATTCCATCGTCCGCCGTCCAACTTCAGCCTGTCCTGCTTTCCCAATCCCTTTAACAGCGCGACGGAGATTCGCTATGCGCTGCCGCGTGCGGGGTATGTCGCGCTCAAGGTGTTTGATGTGTTGGGGCGGAGGTGAGTGTGCTCGTGGATGCGGTGATGGTGGCGGGGGAACAGCGGGTGGCGTTTGACGCGCGGGGGATCGCGTCGGGGATTTATTTTGTGCGGTCGGATGCCGGGGAGATGAGGGTGACGCGGAAGGTGTTGTTGGTGCGGTAGGGACACGGCTTGCCGTGTCCTTCTGCAGGGGCCGATTGCATCGGCCCGCGGGTGGGTCTTAGACCCGCCCCTACCGCGGAACGGATGCGCGCAGCGTTTGAGGGGCGGGGGCTCGCGTCGGGGGTGGTGCGGTAGGGACACGGCTTGCCGTGTCCTTCTGTAGGGGCCGATTGTCCGTCTGCGACGAGATCTCGACTTCGTCGGACATCGGCCCGCGGGCGGTCGCAGACCGCCCCTAACAGAGACGGATTCCGGCGAAGTCACAGACACCGCTCGGCGGAGGACCCCCGACCCACCCCCCCCTAACCCCCCCGCCAGCGGGGGGGAATTGTAGTCACACGCCCCGCAGGGTTGCTGCGGGGCGTGTGTTGCATTTGGGATGTATACGAATTCAGTACGTAGAAGGCAACAAGCTCGAGGCCGATGTAGGTTCCGGCCAGCGGACGGCGCGGCGGCGGCCCAGGAAGTAGTGCGCAAAATCGCTAATCAGTTCCGCGACGATGTGATACAGCGCCACGGGAATCACCGGCAGATAATGCCAGACAATCATCATGAGTTGAGTACGTTTCATCAAAAGTCTCCGCTCAAATAAATTTGGGCCAATGCGGCCAATCCTGTTCAGAGTGTGGTCATCCGCGTCGTCTCAGGGCACACGGGACGCGAACGACCAGTTGCCGTCGCCCATCGGCCGTGGCGGCACGGTCTGGATATACGCCCAGAGCGCGCGGATTTCGTCATCGTTCATGTCGCGCAACAGCCGCGAGGGCATAATCGTATCCAGCTTGGCTCCGCCGGGCCGCACACCATCGCGCAGCGCGTGAAAAAAGTCGGCTTCGGTATAGGTCGCGGCAATCCCGCCCTTGGTCAGATTCGCCGCGGGCGGCCAATCGGGCGGGCCGCCGAAGATCGGCCCGCCGGCGAGGTCCGGCCCGTGACAACCGATGCAGGAGACGCGCGCGAGGTAATGGCCATAGTCCACAGTCGGACCCGGCTGCGGGCGCGCCGGGCGTCCGGCGGTGTGATCGATCAACCGCTCGGGTTCCAGCGGCAGTTTGTTCCGGACCAGCAGCATGCGGCCAATGGGGCCGAGGGTGCGCGCGGGCTGCTGCGCATCGACAGGTGGCACGCTCCGCACATAACGGTAAACGGCGGCGAGATCTTCGTCGGCGATGTAACAATAATGATGCGCGGGCATGATCCACGCCGGTTTGCCGTCGCGCCGCACACCGTGGCGCAGCGTGTGTTCGAACTGCGCGATGCCATAATCCGCCGCCAGCCCGCCCTTCCCCGGCGTAATGTTGGGCGCGTACAGACGGCCAAAGGCCGGATCGTCAAAGAAGACCTTCCCTTCGAGGCGGCTGCCGTGACAATCCATGCAGCCCAGCACCGCGTTTGTCAAGTGTTCTCCGCGCGCGAGGGTGATGCTGTCGGCGGGAACATAGAGCGGCCGCGTCTCAGCCAGTTCGACCTTGCGATTCATAATGCGGCCCGAGGCGATGTAGATCACCGCGACCACGATCAACAGCAAAACAACCAACCCGCCGAGTGCGAGGCTGAGCCAGCGCAACACACGGCTCGAATTTCGTCTTTCCATAGCTAACCTCATTATTAAGGAACGGTCTATAGAAAGGGCCGGCGATACCGCCGACCCCCGCGTACAGTTTTACGAAGAACGAAGAACGAAGAACGAAGAACGAAGAACGAGGAATGCCGGCGTCTATATTTTTTTGTCGCGCTGGGCGATCTCGTCAATCAGCCACGCGAGTGTTTCCAGCGTATCCTTGGAATGGCCCTTGATCACGGCGCGGATGCGGCCCGCGCTGTCGAGGACGTAATAACTGGGCAATCCCTTCACGCCACCGAGTTGCTGTTCAAACTCCGGCGTGCTCCACACGAATTCGAGCACCCAATCTTCGCCTTTGGCATTCTTGTTGTCGATGATCTTCCGGGCTTGGGGCTTTTCGCCGCCGCGATGGAGGGCGAAGGCGCGGAAGGGAAGCTTATTGTCACGCCGGGCGGCGTTCATTTCGGGCAGCGACCGCTGCACACAGGTTCCTCACGTGAAGGCCCAGTATTCGAGCACAGTCGGCTGACCGCGCAGCTCGGCCGTCGTCAGATGCCCCGCTTTGTTGGCGAAGGGCATGTCCGCTTCCAGCGGCTTATCGCTGTACACGCCCTCGATGAGTTTAAAAAAGCCGTCGGCGTCGCGCAGTTCGGCATAGGTCGTAAGGCGCGCGTCACGGATGCCGGTGGACTTCGGATCGCAGACCGCCCCGGCCTCAAACACTTCCCGCGCCTTGGGCCAGTTGTCGCGGTCCTCATAAAGGTAACCGAGGTTCAAATAACCTTCGGGCCGCGAGGGATCGATTGCAATGGAGGCTTCAAGCTGCTTTTGGACGCGCTCAAGATCGGGCTGGGCTTTCGACCATTCCGCATCGCCGGCCAGTTGTAGTCCCCAGTAACTCTGCGGGTCTTTAGCCAGCAGCCATTCCGCCTCACGCACCATGACGAGGGTGTCTTCCGTGGCCCGGCCATAGAGATAATGCGCGGCGGGAGAGCCGTTGCCCTCAGCGCGCGCTTTAAAGAAGCCTTCGGGATCATCCTTGAGCTTGAAGATCACGTCCTGTGCCGCGCGTCCGGCGGGAATATCCTCCGCAGCGGCGTCCAGCGCATGCAGCGCGATCTGTAGTTTGGCCGAATCGGTTTTCGCTTCCGCCAGGGCTTTCGCGAGGGCCGTCTCCGCCGCCGAGTGGGTCACAGGCAAGGGACTGTAGGCCCAGGCGCTGACCGCAAGCAGTAACATCCAGGGTGCTGACCACCAACGCATACCGCCTCCTGAGAATAAAGTGACGAAATATAGAGAATCCTGATTAGAATGTCCAGTCCAATCCGGCAGGAATCTGTAATCGATAGCTGCATTCGTGTACGGACCGAAAACCCTTGCTAACCAGCGCTTTCCCAGTCTTTCCGTGTGGACACGCTGCCGATGGGTATTTTCGTCCGGTGGATTTGCGCCAGTGGCGAGGGAGAGCTTGCCGCATTCGAGAGGATGCCGCTTCATCTCCAGCGGGTATGTGCGGTGAAAACAGGCCGTCTGATGATTGCCGAGGATCGTCAACCCGGCGGCACATCCCTTGCTCCGGTGAAAAATGTAAGCGCCTGACGCTTCACGGCCGCGCGGGGATTGCCAACCTTATCCTCAATGCGAACACAGGAGCCGCGACTCAGGCCGCTGACAGTTCCACACGATTTTCCCGGGAATGGTCCGGGCCATGGTCTCGCAGCCGGGCCCCAAAGACCTCACTCCGGACGGTCTTGTGAACCTTTACCAGCATCGCCTGCCCCTCCTACAGGGCAGGCGATGCTGCTCTCCAGCGTGTGACTCGGGACCCATGAGTTGATATCCACCGGTTCATTACCCCCATGGATGAATCCGCCGCACGGCGAGTTTGCGTTCGGAGGGGCAGTGAAGAAAACTATGTTGCGAAAAAACAGCGTCGACTCTTTGCGGTTGATAGGGCTACTATATTCGGCATAGTGGTTGCTCAAAGTATATCCGGAAGCACAATTACTGACAATCCATTCCAAGGAGATATTATGAAGACGACCCTCGGTCTCTACGCAATTCTGACGCTCGCCCTGCTGACAATTATCGGTTGCGGTCACTTTGAAGCTCCGACGGCTTCGCAGCCGACGGTCAATGAAGAGACGGCGATGTGGTCGCCGCAGCCCGGCGATCAGATCGACGGCCATGCGATTCCGCTCGTCAACGAGAATTATTGGGAGTCGCAGTTTGGCGCGTCGGCAAATCCGTGGCTGCTTGCGCCGCGCTCGGTGGTGATCGGCGCGATGGGCGGAATTGTCACCTTCGGACCGCACACGTTGATCGTCCCCGCCGGAGCGGTGGATGGAAACATCACGATCACGATGAGCAACGCCTCGTCGACGGCCATTGCCGTCGATTGCACCCCCAGCCCCTATCACTTCAATATCCCGGTGACCCTGATCCTGTCGTACCGCGGCACGCAGTACCAGACGCTGAGCACGACGGACAACACGTTGAACGCGCTGCGGGTCTACTACATGACTCCCGACGGAGACCTGGAACCGCAGCGTTGCACCGTGAATCCGTTCACCAGCACGGTTAGTGCGGAAGTAGATCACTTCAGCCGCTACATCCTCGGCTAAGGCGGAATGGCCCAGACCGTATCACAAGAGGTATGAACAACCGTCCATTCAATGGAAGACCCCCGATGACCCGCGTCGCCCGAAAATACATCCTGTTCCATTAACGGTGCCCGCATCCATCGCCAGACAGCTATCCGCGTCACCCCCATTAACCACAGGATACATACACGCCCCGCACCGGTCTCCAAGGCCGGTGCGGGGTGTTTTTCAGCGATACGAGTGTCAGGTCGGCTTGAGTTTCGCCGCGGAAATCGGTATAATGGGATGTTGGATCCCTGAACCCCCGGAGGCTTGGCCGAATCATGACTGCCCAAATTCCGATGTTGACGGATCTGGTGATCATCATCGCCGCCTCGCTGCCGCTGTTGTTTCTCTTCCGGCGGCTGGGGCTGCCGCCTATCGCCAGCTTTGTGATGACAGGGATCCTGATCGGACCCTTCGGCCTGCGATGGGTGGAAAGTCTGGAGAGCGTGAACGCGGCGGCGGAGATCGGAGTGGTGCTGCTGCTGTTCACGGTTGGTCTGGAAGTATCCCTCGCGCGGCTCTTACAGACCTCGCTGCGTATTTACGCGCTGGCGGTGGGGCAGATCGTGCTGACGACCCTGGTGAGCTATGGGGTGGCGCAGGTGCTGGGGCTGGCAACAGGGGCGTCAGTGGTGGTGGGGCTGGTCATAGCGGTGTCGTCGTCGGCCATTGTGCTGAAGGGACTGTCGGACCGGGGCGAGTTGGAGTCGCCGCTGGGGCGGGTGGTGGTGACGATTTGCCTGGTGCAGGACTTTGCCGTCGTGCCAATGCTGCTGATTATTGGTTTTTTAGCCGCGGGGAATGCGGACTGGGGGGTAACGGCGCTCAACGTGGGACAGGTGGCCGCGCTCGGCGGGGTGCTGTATCTGGTAGCGCGGTTCGTGCTGCCGCGGGTCATGCACCGGCTGATGACGATCAATACCTCGGAAGTCGTGCTGCTGCTGACGATCCTGATTCTGCTGGGTACCGCCTGGTTGACGTCGTGGGCGGGGTTGTCGCTGGCGATCGGCGCATTTGCCGCGGGGCTGATCCTGTCCGAGACGGAATACTATCCGCAGATCTACGCCGAGGTCGCGCCGTTCCGCACGCTGTTTTCCAGTTTGTTCTTTGTTTCGGTGGGAATGCTGCTGGATCTGGGATTCGTGGCGGCGCATCCGCTGCAGGTGTTGGGCGTAGCGCTGGGCGTGCTGCTGTTCAAATCGCTGATCGTGTTCGGGGTGTCGCTGCCGCTGGGGATCTCGCCGCGGGTGGGCTTGCAGGCGGGATTTTATGTGGCGCAGATCGGTGAATTGTCATTCCTGCTGATGGCCGCCGCCATGGGCCACGATCTGATGGACGAAGCGGTCTATCAGTATCTGATCGCGGCGACGAGCCTGACGCTGGCGGTAACGCCGCTGATCATGCAGTTCTCGCCGCGTTTCGTGTGGCGCGCCACGGGACGGGCGTTGACGGCCGCGGCCGAAACGTCGGAGGCGCCCCCCGCGCGGCCACAGCCGGCGGTGCTGATTGTCGGCTACGGCATCAACGGCCACAACGTGGCGCGCGTGCTGCGCGAGGCGGGGATTTATCATGAAGTGCTCGACTACCAATCCCGAAACCGTGCGTCGCACGCGGGCCGAAGGAGTGCTCATTCACTACGGCGACGTGACGCGGCCCGAAGTGCTGAAGCAGATCGACGCGGGCGGCTTCGACAGCATCGTCGTGGCGATTTCCGATCCCGCCGCCACGCGCCGCGCGGTGCAGCTGCTGCGCGCGGCTCAGCCGCGGGCGCATCTGATCGTGCGCACGCGGCTGATGGCTGAAGTCGAGGAGCTGGAGAAGCTCGGAGCGAACGTGGTGGTTCCGGAGGAGTTCGAGACCTCGCTGCGGATCTTCTCGGACCTGCTGCATCACTACCGCGTGCCGCCGCACATCATCGCGCTGCAAGTGGAAGCGGTGCGGGGTCACAGCTACGGCCTGCTGCGCACGCGGGCGGGCAGCAGCGTGATCGAGAGCATCGAGCGGTTGATGTTGCAGCGGCTGGTGGAGGCGGTGCCGATTCTGCCGAATAATCCGGTGGTGGGAAAGCGGATCAGCGAACTGGGCCTCGGCGAGGACGGCGGCTGCATGGTGCTGTCTGTGCTGCGCGGCGGCCTGCCGTTGCGGCCACCGTATGAAACGCTGGTCTTGCAGGGGGACGACCTCGTGGTGCTCTATGGCAATCATCTCGATCTGGTGCGCACGGTGGAACGAATGACGTTCGAAAAACACTGAAACGCTGAAACCGAAACGCTGGAAGACGGAATGGCAAGCCATGTCCCTACGGAACGATTCGCAGCGGAACGGAAATGGAAAAGAGGAAAGCGCCATGCTCTCCTCTTTCTTATTTTCAGCGTTTCAGCGTTTCAGCGGAGCAGCGTCAGCTTTTGTTCGGCCTCGAAAGCTCCGGCGTGGAGGCGGCAGATGTAGGTGCCGCTGGCCAGATTCTGCGGCGCCCAGGGCAGGGTGTAGGCGCCGGCGGGGAGCGTGGACGATTCCAGCAAGGCCACGCTGCGGCCCAGAACGTCGAAGATCTCCACGCGGACTTCGCTGGTCAAGGGTAATTCGAAGCGAATTACCGTCGAGGCGTTGAAGGGATTAGGGAAGTTTCCGGCAAGGCGGAAGGCGCGCGGCAGTTCACCCCGCGGCTCGGGGACGCTGACGGGACTGATAAAACCCACCAGCGCCACACGCGCCGGATTCGGCGAATTCGGATCGTTGTGGTAGATCAGCATGGTGTCCGCGAGCGCCACCGCTGCCGTCGGCGTCCACGTGACCTCCACCGTGTCGCTGTCGTAGGGCCGGACGCTGCCGAGCGGCGCGGAGAAAGTAATCAGCGCGCCGGCGGTGCCCACATAGCCCACGCTGTCGATGACCAGTGGGCTGCCACCGAAATCGACGGCGATCAGGTTTTTATGCTTGGCAACGCCCACCGTGGTGAAGCCAAAACTCAGGGTTTGAATGGGCAGGTAGATCAGCGGCGAGGTGAAGAGCGGGAAATCGTCCGCGCCCGGGCCGCCATACGCGCCCATGTCGTTGCGGGAACCGTCGCGGTCGTTGCAGGGCCGGGTCGGGATCGCCGGCATTCACGGCGGGCGAGGACGCCAGCAGACGAAGATTGGAATCGGCAAACTGCGGCGGCAGGTCGATGTTGCCCGTGCCCGCGCGCCCGCCCCGAATGTCGCTGTAGGTGAATTGCGCATCGCCCGTGGCGCCGCCGACTTCGTCACTGCCCGTAGTCGCGTTGTTATTCCAGACGATGTTGTTCTTTGCGTTGACGTGCGTCACCCAGACGCGCACGCCGCCGCCGTTTTGACTGGAGCTGTTGCCGCAGACCGTGTTGTTGTCGAAGGTGCTCGTGTAACCCGTGCCGTAGAACCACACGCCGCCGCCGCCGAAGTTCTGTCCGCTGCTGCTGACGGCGCTGTTGTTGATGACGACGTTGTTGCGGAGGGTCGCGTTGGCGTAGTTGACGACGACCCCGCCGCCGTAGTAACGGCCTTCGTTATGCGCGATGACATTGTTTAAAATGCGCGGCGATCCGAAGCCGACGCGGATCCCGCCCGCGCCGGAGCTGGTGATCCCCGCCGGCAGGCGCGTCACGGAGTTGTCGTGGATGATATTGTTGCGGATGACCGGCGAGCCGCCATCGACGATGATCCCGCCGCCTTCGACATAGGTGTTGTGATTGAGTTGATCGACCAGCGGTGTGCCGGTGCCGCCGCGGATGGTGAAGCCGTCGAGCACCGTGGTCGAGTCGATCGCCGCCGAGCATCCGCACCACGGAGGCGGTGTCGGGGTTCGCGGGTTGGCTGCCGTCGATGATCGTCGCGGCGATCATCGCGCGGGATTGCCGGTCGTCAGGTACTGGCTGGCGACCACGATTTGCTTGCCAAGGAAAGTGATATTCTCGTAATAGAGCCCGGGGGCGACCAGCACGGTGTCGCTGTTGACCGCCGCGTTAATGGCGCCCTGAATGGTCGCGTAGCCGCCGGGGACGAGCCAGCGTCGTCGCCGTGGCGGGCGACAGCGCGAAACCGCAGAGCAGAACACAAAGAGCGAATCTCCTGCAACGCATGAGAATCTCCTCGCGATGGGATGAAATAAGGATTACGGACGAAAGGTCTTTATGTCTACTGGTGGTGTTTCAAGTAAAGTAGGCTCGTCGTGGTGACTCTCCAGAGTCACCCGTCCGCCCATCCCGAGGGGTGGCTTTGGAGAGCCACCACCGCGAGCCTTGGAGAACCACGCCGACTTTTATTGAACTGGCACTCGCTAACCCGCTCCCGCGGGATGGACTCGCTCTTGTCAGCGTCCGCCCGTTGCCGTCAGTTCGAACTCCTCGTGACGGGAATCGGGGGCGAAGACGCGGTCGAGATTGTTTTCGATACGCGCGCCGCCGGCAATGAGTTTGCGCACGCGGCGGTCGTGTTCGCGACTGCCGAGCAAAAACGCGCTTTCCAGAATTCCGTCGTGGGTGACCAGTGCGCGATAAATCCCCTCGTCTTGCAATTCGTGCAGTACACGGCCAGGATTGTGGCGTTTCAGCCACGGACCGATCATCGCAAATTCCCGGTCGAACAGCAAATCGAGGTTGTAAAGCACATCTTCGCGCCACGGCGTAAGGTTGCCCTCCATGCCGGCGACCGCGGTGCGGGCCTGAGACGTGGCCGAGTTCCACATGAAATTCTGGAAGCGTTCGCCGGTCGGAAATTCGACAATCGCGGCATCACCCGCGGCGAAGACGCCGGGAGCCGGAGTTTGCAGAAACTCGTCGACGATCAGCTTGCCGCCGGTTAAAAGGCCGCTGCTCTCGAGGTAGCCGACGGCGGGGGAAACGCCAATGCACACGGCAACAAGATCCGTGTCCAGCGTCTTTCCCTGTTTCGTGTCCACGGCGTGAACGCGGCCCTGTTCGCCTTCAAAGACGACGGCTTCATCGCGCAGCAACACGCGCACGCCGTTGCGTTCGAGGGACTCCAGAACGAGTTCGCTGCCCACGGCGTCAACCATCGGCGAGCCGACGTAGCCGCCGCGCACGAGCAGCGTGGTTTCCCAGCCGAAGGCGACGACCGCGTGGGCGAGTTCCAGGCCGAGGATTCCGCCGCCAATGATAACGGCGCGCTTCACCCGCGCGCGGGCGGCGAGGATCCGTTCCGCGTCGGCCAGCGTGTGGTAATGCACGACCCCGTCGAGGTCGCGGCCGGGCACGGGCAAGTCGACAGGTGACGCGCCCGTGGCGATGAGCAGCCGGTCGTAGTCATGCACGCCGGCATTCGTCACCACCTGACGCCGTGCCGGGTCGACACGCACGGCGCGCTCGGACAGCACCGTGATCCGTTTATCGTCCCAGAAGGCCGGCGGGCGGGGTGTCAATTGTTCGCGCGGCTTGCCCTGAAAGAGGCCTTCGAGGTCGAGGCGCAGGTAGAAGGGGTGTCCTTCGGCGGCGATGATCGTGATCTCAACGTCGGGATCGTGCCGCCGCAGCAATTCCGCAGCGGTGGCGCCAGCCGCGCTGAAACCGAGGATTAAATGTTTCACAGGGAGAAAGTTGGACGCAGGCCGTAAGCCATGCGGTTAGGATTGGCGATACTGACAATTGGCACACCATTCGCAAATGGACAGGGAAATACGGATCGGATCGTCGTGATTGCGCATTATGTGACGAAAACTAACGTATTGCTGCAATTTTCAACGCGGATCCGGCCAACTTTGCCCAGTTCGGGACGGTCCCCGTTCACCCCGCCCTTTTGACCTGCAACCGCTGGAGACAGCATGAGCCTGGAATCGAAATGGATCATTTTCCGCCTCGGGGCGGAACCCTTCGGCTTTGAAATTCAATATGTTCGAGAGATGCTGCAAATGCCGGCTGTCCGCAGCATGCCACTGGCCGAGCCCGACTGCCTGGGGGTCACGCTACTGCGTTCAGAGGTGATTCCGGTGTTCGATCTGCGCCGCCGGTTCGGTTGGGACGGCAGCGATGAAGGAACGGAGCAACTGGTCGAACTCCTGCAAGAGCGCCAGCGCGATCACGAAGCATGGCTGGAGGAGCTGGAAGCGAGCGTGCGTGAGCGGCGCGAATTTACGCTGACGACTGATCCGCACAAATGCAAGTTCGGGCAGTGGTACGATCACTATTCAACCGACAATCCGTCGCTCGGCAGGGCGTTGAAAAAGTTCGACGCGCCGCACCGGCAGATTCACGCGTCGGCCGATGAAGTCCGCCAGTGCCTGCACGACGGACAGCATGAGAAGGCGCTGCAGATCGTCGAAAATACGCGAGCGCTGGTGCTCGCGCGGCTGGTGGAGATTTTCGCGGAAGC
The DNA here is from genome assembly GCA_963735175.1 of uncultured bacterium. GTDB lineage: Bacteria > Electryoneota > RPQS01 > RPQS01 > RPQS01 > CAVTJX01. The sequence goes on from CAVTJX010000008.1 coordinate 301,454, forward strand.
CATCGACGAAGTCCGGCAATGCGCGCGCCGCAGCCTCGTGGTGATCGGCACGGCGGGGGGCACGCTGGGAGTGAGCGTGGATGCGATCGAAGCGGTGATCAGTTGCTCCGACGAGGAAATTCAGGCGCCGGACGCCATTCCCGGGATCGAGGCGTTTCCGGGATTGATCGGACTGCTGGCGCAAAAGCAGTCGGCGCAGTTCATTCAACTTCTGGATCCGGCTCAGATTTATCCGCAGTTGATACCCACGGCGCAAACCGTCACGGTCGCATAGCGATCAATGGTCCGCGGGATGGATGCCACGAAGACTTGGGAAGGAGCGCTGATGAAGCGCTCCTTTTTTTATGGCGCAGACCGGGACTCAGAGTTGTTCCAGCAGCCGGTAGTAGGAACGCAGGCGGGCGGCGGCGACGGCGCCGGATTCCACGGCGATGTGCACCGCGCAATCCGGCTCGCTCTGGTGGCGGCAATTGCGGAAGCGGCACCGCGGAGCGAGGGCGGCGATCTCCGGGAAGAGCTGAGCCAGGCCTTCGCGGGTGATGCCCCACGGCACGAAGCTCTTCATGCCGGGCGTGTCAATCAACGCGCCGTGCGCGTAAGGCACCAGCAATGAGGCCGACGTGGTGTGCGTGCCCTTGCCCGACCAACTGCTGACCTCGCGCACCTTCATTTCGAGGCCGGGCACGAGGCGATTCAGCAGCGAGGTCTTGCCCACGCCCGAATTGCCAATGACGCCGGTGATGCCATCCTGCAGCGCCTCCGCCAGCGCATCGATGCCCTCGCCGTTCACATGGCTGAGGGGATAGACGGGCAGATCGAAACTTTCGTAGACCGCGCGAATCTCGGCGGCGCGGGCGGCATCGGCGTCGAGGTCGGTTTTGGTCAGCGCCAGCAGGGCTGGAATCCGGCCCGCGAGGGCGGCGACGAGAAAGCGGTCAATGGCGTTGGTCTTCGTTTCCGGCTGGGCCAGCGAGGCCAGAATCAGCACGCGGTCCACGTTGGCGAACAGCACCTGCCGTTCATGGCGCAACCCTTCGCGCACATATTCATTCACTCGCGGCAGCACGGTATCGATGGTCCACCGGCCGGGGTCGTGTTCGGCGGTGACGACGTGGTCGCCGACCACGAGGCCGCTCGCGTTATCATACAGCCGCCCACGGGCAACGGCGTCAATCCGCGCACCGTCCGCCATTTCGAGGCGACAGCGTTTGCCGGAAACAGTAACCACGCGCGCATTGGCGGCAGAGGGAAGGGTCATAGGAAACGATGAACCAGCGCGCGGCGCTGAACCCGGTGAATACAGAACGTGAAGGACAATACTACAATTGGCCACCCCATTCCTTTCCTTGATTACTAGCCAACCCGCTCCTGCGGGCTGGATTCGCAACGGGCAGTGCTCGCGCGAATCCCATCCAGCACGCGGGAGCGTGCTGGCTAGTAACGTGGGGTGAGGGCGGCAGGAACAAAGACAGTGGAATATAACGCCCTCATGCCAGAGAATCAACTGGTTAGCGAGGAGTATTGCCGAACTGCTTGGGAAATGCTATATTAATAGTCTGTTTATCAGCCCCTTGTATAGGAAAGACCATGATCGATTATCCATCCCCGTTTGCCAAGCCCGTCGACGGCCTCCGTATTAAAGAGTACAATATGGCCATACCCCGCCCTTCGGCGGAGGAAGTGGCGCAGTTTCCTGAGTTGGCAAGGGCGTTGTTAGAGCGCATCGCCATTCAGCAGGAGGTGTTCCTCGCGGGCGTGGACTACAAAGTCGATTGGGTGAAGGGACATCATTTTCTGTTGGCCGGAGCGACCGGGCCGGGACTTGGCGGAGCTATCGAGAGTGCCGTCCGCCGCTTTACGGAAAATGAAGGCAGCATTACCGTATTGGCCCGCGACCTCACGAAATCGGTGGGTTACGAGATGGGACGGCAGATGGAAGAGCGGGCCGGAATGGCCGGCTTTGGTCCGCGCTACCAGTTGATAAACGATGGGATGGCGACGGAGGGTCCGAGCTTTGACAAGATCGTGAAGACCTTGCGCGCAGCAGGGGCCAGGGATATTATTTATGTGAACAGCGTGGCGGCGGCAATGTCCGGATTGCTGCCGGGTTATCCGCCCGTGTATGTCAAGGACGTCGACAGCGACGGGCTGTTCCAATGGAAACTGACACCCATTACAGAGCAGCAGATCGAGAATACGCGCACGATTATGGGACGGATGGCCGTGGCTTTTCCGCGCGCGCTGGAGGCTGCGGGATTCCGTGTGGCGGTGACGTGCTACATCGACTGGCGGGGCAGTCTCGATGTGCTCAGCCGCGATCCGCGCAGCGCGGCCTACGGGCGGCAGGGACCATATTCGACAAGCCTCTATCTGCCCAAAGAATTTTTACAGGCCGATACGATTCAGGCCTATGGGCATGGGCGCACGGTGCTCGATTGCTATTTGCCGGTGATGCGCACGCGCGCGCTGGGCTTCATTCCGGGAGCGACGCCGCAGTGGTACCTGTTCAGCCGCTTGATGGACTTGTCGGGTATCCGCCGCCGCGACGTGCCGGAGCTGGCCCTCGGCGTACTCGACCAGATTGGCCGCGCGCTGTCCGGCGGGCCGTACAATCCGTTCCCGCGTCTTGACGATCACGAGTCGCCGCTCGACGAGTGGTACCGGCAGATCGTGTTGCGCCTGAACAACGACGAAGGCAGCGAGTTCTTCTGGAAGAATTGGATCAAGCTCGACGGGTGAGGAAGAAAGGATGAAGGATGAAGGATGTCAGAGTCCACGCGAACGAGGAGTAGCATGTGAGTCGTCCCCGGGAATGGGCTGCGTTTGTGTTTCTGGGCGTTTTGGCCTGGGGCACGTCGTTTCTGTGGATTAAGATTGCGCTGCGCGAGTTAGGGCCGCTGTCGGTGGTCATGTACCGCATGGCGTTTGGGGTACTGGGGGCGTGGCTCATCACGCGGGCGCTGAAGAAGCCGATCCTCGCCTCGCGGCGGCAGCTCGTGCAGATGCTGGCGCTGGGGATCGTCAACACGGCGATTCCCGTGGCCTTGATCACGTGGGCGGAAACGCGCATCGATTCGGGCCTCGCGGGAGTGCTGAATGGAACCATGCCGCTGTTCACGATTTTGTTTGCGCATTTCATTTTACCGGAAGACCGCTTTACCGCTCCCAAAATCGCGGGACTGATTGCGGGCTTTAGCGGGCTGGTGCTGCTCATGCTGCGCGATCTTGGGCCGCAGGGATTGGCGGGCAGTCTGCTCGGCCAACTGGCGGTGGTGCTGGCGGCGATTCTGTATGCAGGCTCGAATGTCTACGTGCGGTTGAAACTGCGCGGCCAGCATCCGATCCACACGGCGGCGGTGTCGCTCACGTCGAGTCTGATTGTAATGATTGTCCTCGTGGCGCTGTTTGAACCCCATACCACTCCGCCCAGGCTGCCCTTGACGTGGCTGGCCGTCGCGTGGATGGGACTGGTGGGATTGTCGCTGGCATACTATGCCTATTTCTATCTCATCAACGCCTGGGGCGCAACACGGACCGCGGTGGTGACATACGTTTTTCCGGTAACGGCGGTGACGCTGGGTGTAATTTTTTTGGGCGAGCATCCGAGCTGGCACCTGTTTATCGGAGGTACGCTGATTATCGGAGGCATTGCCCTCGTGAATGTCCGCACACACATGCCTGAATAAAGTATTTACCGGGCGGGAATTCCCCGTGTCAGATCAAGAAAGCCTATGCAACACTGCATAGGCTTTCTTGATATTACTCATGATAAATATGTCTTTCTAAGTATAAATATATGATCAAGTTCGGTGATGTTGACTTGCAGGTGAAGTTATTTGTAAATTAGATAAATTCCCGGATGAACATGCCGATCTTAGTAAAATAAGACATAAATGGTATGCTTTAACGATCACGTCGGAGGATCCTCTCATGAAGCCTTATCTGCGCCTGGGCTTGGCAGCGGCGATCTTGTTGGCCGCTTGCTTGTTTGTCGGTTGCAAGGGTGATGACGGTCCGGCTGGGCCGGCGGGAACGAATCCGCCGTTAGCGCCGGTGATTACGGCGGTCTATGCGGTGCCGGATTCGATCGGGACGAATGAGATCACGACACTGATTGCGAGCGCTTACGATCCCAACGGCGATTCGCTGCGCTTCCAGTGGACGACGACCAACGGTACGCTGGCCACGCCGACGGCGTCCACGACGCACTGGACGGCGGATTCCATCGGCCTGTTCACGATCACGGTGGCGGTGTCGGACGGGCAGCGAACGACGAACGGCCATGTGCTGGTGGGTGTCAATCGCTATGTGCCGACTGTGACGCCGAGTTATTTAGGCAACGACGTGCAGAATTGCAATCCGTGTCACGCCGGCGCCATTGAAAGCTGGCAGACGACGCCGCACTCGATGGCCTTCGACAGCAGCGCCGCTGGCGTGGAGCACAAAACCACGGGCTTCAACACGGCGCTCAATAACGGCGGCTATGACGACGATCCCAGTAGTGCGCTGGAGAATGTGCAGTGCGAGGCCTGCCACGGGCCCCTCGGCCCAGGCGCCGCCGTTACCAATCACCCCTCGATCAGCAACGACGCCATGACGGGCGCGGCCTGCGGCCAGTGCCATGCCGAATGGACCGAATACACCTACTCGGGACACGGTACGGCCATGGTGCGAGCCGGCGGACACGAGGAATTCCGCGGCGAATTCGGCCATTCGCCGTGCTGGAATTGCCACGTCAGCGAGGGCTTCATCAAGCTCTGGGATGCGGACTGGACGGAACGGCCCGTGCCGCACCTCCTGAACCAGATTACTTGTGGATCCTGCCATGATCCGCATAACTGGTCGGAGGGCAATCCAGAGCAGCTCCGCGCCGCCGTCGATTTCACGCTGCCCTTTGGCGGACCGGGTTATCCGGCGGGATTCACCATCAGCGGGTGGGGCAAGGGGCAGGTGTGCGGGCAATGCCATCACTCGCGCCGGGACAGCACATATATTTTCAATGCGATTGCCAACGGCGGTCAGCGGGCAACGCCGCATGAAAGCCCGCAGGGCGACATGCTGGCCGGGCGTGGCAGTTACGAAATTCCCGGATTCACGTACGAGCGGGAGAATCAGCACGACATCGGTTCGGGTACGTTTGCGGATGTCTGTCTCCGCTGTCATATGATTGACGAGACGTTGCCGTATCCGCATGCGAACCACAACTTCCACCCGGATGTGCGGGCCTGCACGGGCTGTCATGGGACGCCGACCGACTTTGATATTGACGGCAAGCAGACGGAGATCGTGGATCTGCTGGACAGTCTGGGTCAGATGCTGCCGAATACCGTCGACGAGAATGGCCATTACATCGTCAACATTGATACCCGCGACACCCTCCTCTGGACTGTGCCCGAAGCGCGAGGCGGCCTGGGCCTGGCAGTTCGTGTATCTTGATGGCTCGCACGGTGTGCACAATTACAGCTACGCGCGCACCTTGTTGGCCAACGCAGTGGACTACCTGACGCCGCGCAAAGATCAGTAAAAGAAATGGGGGGCGTGCCGAGAAGCCCGCTCCAACACCCCCCGTGATCCCGGATCGAGTCCGGGAGGGGGAGCAGATACAGAGAATCCCGCCTTCTTACAGGCGGGATTCTTTTGTAAAATACTTAGAAATCAGAGTTAGCGTCAGCCGTGCAGATGCGCGGTGAAGGGGAAAATAGCCCGCCGCCAGCCCACCCGGCGCACAACCGTGGCTGCGCCAATGACCAGCAGCACGAGGGCCGGAACAATGCCGGTCAACTGGATACAGAGCGCAAACACCACCGCGAAGCAGAAGACAAACATAATCTTAGAATGAAGGGGCAAGGGTCCTCCGGTGGCTTTTGACTGCTGATAGGCTAAATATAGTATGCAACTGAGGTATTGTCAAGCCCTGCCGCGAAATTATACAGAAATTCATGGCAAGCTGTAGCCTCGAGAGAGGTTTTTAAGTGTCCGTGGAGCGAGAGATAGCTGGGCGTGGGGTCAGTTGGTGTGATGCCGGAGGCGGAATGCAGAGGCTTCCGCCGCGGCGGAAGACGTGAGCCAGAACTCGCGCCTTTGTCATTTGGACCCGTTACGCCCATCTCAACGCAAGAGCACGAGTTTCTTGGTGATCTTGGTGTCGCCTGCGTCCAGCCGCGCGAAGTACACCCCGGACGGCAGCGTCGCGCCATCCACACTCACCGAGAATGACCCGGCCGGTTTGCTCTCATCCACCAGTGTCTGCACCTTCCGTCCCAGGACATCGTAGAGTGCCAGCTTCACAGGCCCCGGCTTTACCAGTTCAAAGGTGAGCCGTGTCGTGGGATTGAAGGGATTGGGATAGGCCGTCAGCACCTCATGCCGCGCCGGTTTAAAGGCCAGCGGTTGATCGGCAGCCAACTCTACCGCGTCGAGGTAACACAGCCCAAAGTCCGTGCTCGCCCAGATCCGCGCATGGGTCGAGTCATACGCCGAATGCCAGATGCCCCGGTTTTCCGCACCGCCCGGCAGCGTGTACTCCCGCCGCGTCCACGTTTGGCCAAAATCGCGCGAGATCCACATTGAACTGAAGGACATCCCCACCAGCGTCGTGTCGGCCCCGGGAACGGCAAAGAAGGAACTAAAGGTGTTGTTGTCGGTGATGGACCCCCGGGTGTCCCATACACCGCTGGCCCAGTGGTAGCAGCGGAACGGAGACGGTGGAGACGGAGGTAGATCATTGGCTTGCACGAAGAGTTCGCCGCCCAGGGGCAGTATCATCTGGGGAAAGATGTCCTGGGCACCTACGTACTGCAGGTCGGTCCAACTCACCCCGAGGTCCGTCGAGCGGTAGATCTTTGTGGAGTCCATGCCATAGACTTCCAGGATGTACAACGCATCGGCATTATGGGTCTCGCCATAGAAGACGTTGTCAAGCGGTTGTGGAAACTGCCGCTCCACCCACGATTGCCCGCGGTCCGCGGAGAGCTGCAGCGAGCTGTTGCTCTGCACAAAGGTAAAGAGCCAGGTGGTGTCCATTCGCTGAACGGCCTGCACGGGATCATTGTAAGCGGCGCCGTTGAAGGTCAGGTAAGGTCCGGTCGTCCAATGAGTTCCGCCATCGCTGCTGTAAGCCAGTTGGAACTGATCCGAGGCCGACCCGTAAGACCGCCGGCGCAGCCCCGCGATCAGCGTGTCGCCGCGAACGATGGACGGCGACTCCATCAGGATCGTCGTGTCTGCGCTGAGCGGGGTCGGGACCGCACGCCAACTCTGTCCATCCGCGTTGAGTTGCCAGGTCCGATTCCCCCCCCAACCCTGATACACCAATGTGCCGTCCACGCAGTTCAGCGGGCCGGTCTCTTCCACCGGCGGGCTGGCCACCGCCGACCAGGACGCTCCGTGGTCGGTCGTCTGAAAGGCACCGTGTCCCCTGACGGTCACGTACACGGCCCCGTTGAACGGGTGCTGATACAGGCCCGTGCACATCGCACTGTTCATCGGGAGGCCATTCCCGTTGGGCTGCCACGTGGCGCCGTAATCCGTGGAGCGGTATAACGAGTAGCGGGCCGCCCCCTCCAGAAACACCGTTCCGGGTGCCAGGCGATCCTCGACAATTTGATCCGGCCAGAAGTGATCCGTCAGCCCGCCATAGACCTGTTGCCAACTGGTACCGTTATCGGTGGACCGCAGGACGTTGCCGCTGTACGGTCCGAGAAAGGCCCGCATGAGGGCCATCAGGTCTCCATTCGTCAGCCGGGTCATGCCCGTCACCCACGCGTCGTCCACCCCGATGTCATGCAGCGGTGAGATCGACGTCCACGTGCGGCCCAGGTCCGTGCTGCGTTCGATGCCACCACGTTGCGTGTTGTTCGGCGCGTGCCAGTAGTAAGAGCCAAAGGCGTAGATCGTGCTGTCGGCGAAGGGGTCCTGATAAATCCCGCAAGGATAGGTGCTCTGATCGAACGGTGTAGCGTCCGCCCACGTGGCGCCATAATCGGTCGAGCGTGCAAAGTGGCCTGAGCTGCCGAAGTAGAACCAGACGTTGTGCCGAACCCGCCAGACTTGCAAATAACTCGGCCCGCTTGATGTGGCAAACGGCTGCGAAAAGGGGTGCCAGGTTAGGCCGCCGTCAAACGTATACGTATGATTGTTAACACCAGAAACAAAGGCCGTATCGGCGGCCGGATCCAGCGCCCGGACGCCACTTACTGCTACGGACGGGTTGGAGAAGATGGCGGTGCGCAGAACCTGCCACGTTGCTCCGGCATCTGCCGAACGCCATAAAGTCGCGTTAGAGATTTCGTACAGTATGCGCATCGCGCTGTCGCAGGCAATGCCGCTGGCATCGTGGTCGCCTGTAGGCAGCGGCTGCCACGCGGCCTGCACGCACCAGGGACAGAGCAGGCTCAGGCAGACGGTGATGAGCAGCAGGGGCAAAGAGTGCGGCGCAGAACCGCGATAGTGGTCAAACATTGTATCAGCCTCCCAACTGATATGGATTTTGGGCTTCCCGTAGATTGGCAGTTCGCGTAGGTCAACATTCGGAAACAATTCGTAACGATGGGGCTTCCCGCCGAGGCAGGTCCCCTGACCTGCCCGGAATCTTCTCATGAGAAACTTCTATCACGCCCGCGCAACACCGGGAACCGCGTCTGTCCACAGGCTGAAGCAACGTCGCATTCAAACACCCTTCTCCGAATTTCGTTCGAAAAAGGACGGTTGGCTTTCCGATTCCGGGCAGGTCAGGGGACCTGCCTCGGCGAGAAGTCTCCACCTTCGCATTGGCCAAGACAGACAGCGACGGTGATGGCGATCACTAGTCCGATTCCAAGGAGGACCGATGGAAATTCATCGCGGTTCTACCTCACGTGTGCCGACGGCCAATGCCGGTCAGTCGTTGCCACAGTCCCTTTGATCATTCAATCGGATTTTGTGGCTGTTCGTTAGGCGGAATTCTCCGGAATTTCTTCCAAACAGAATGTGCGAAAGCAATCAGAATACAAATACCCCATAATCCCATGATCACTACCCAACCCGTAGAGTTGCCGAAAAGAGTCCATCCCACGTGAGGTGCGGCTACCCAAATCCAGACACTCGAAAATACGAACCAAAAGACAAATCCCTTCTGGATCTCTTTAAGTTTCTCTAATTCACGTTTCAATGTGTTAAGTGTCTGAGATTCTACATGCCTGCGCGCCGCCCTACGATTATAGTATGACACAAGGAAAGCGCAGAACAACGCAAATAGTGTCCCGAGGCTCACTAGCCCCCAATCCATTTTAGCGCCCTCCAATGTTATGCGACACCATTCTGATAATCTTTGCAGAACAGTATCACTGGTCGTGAAATGGACCATGCTGGATCGTCAGATACCATTCCTTGAGAGAGCCCCAACCTCCACCAACGGCCCCACCCGCAATTATGGTTCCGGCTGTACCTCTAATTGTATTAGTTGCGGCGCCAACTATGCCCCTGGCATAACCCGCTAGCCAACCCTCTCCACTATGGGCGATACAAACTCCCACCGCAACTATTCCAGCTCCATCCATAAAGCCATCCACATCCCTGTCAAGAATTCGTTCGAGATCCATCGGATCCAAGGGTCCGTTTCTGTCAATTGAAAAAACGGAATCTCCATAATAAAAGGCCCAATCTTCTGTGTGAAATGCCCAGCTATGCAACGTAAAGGCAACCAGAGCCGGACAGACTATTTCATCATCGTTCCAATTGATAAGCGAAAAATCTTGCTCGAAAGCCTCAAGGCTATCGATGAAGGCACTATCGTTACTCAGTGTATCGAAGAACAGAAATTCGAGTAAGCGGCTGATCCACTGCTCTTCGCGTGGAGAAACAACTTCCAACTCATCAAAAGCATCGAAGTACGTCTCGAGCTGTTCCTGCGTGAAGTGACCATCACATACATTATTTATGCCATTGGTATCACCTAATATTGCTCGAAACATTCCAGAGTCAGAATCCTCCAGAACCCAGCCCACAATTCTATCATTGTAACATGTGCTATCCT
>CAVTJX010000009.1:0-121708 GCA_963735175.1 uncultured bacterium
AGTTCCTATATTTCATTTGGTCGTGAGGGAGTGGGGTACTACCTTAAGTGAAACCCCCGTGACTTACCCGGAAGGAGTAAGAAGATGCTCAAGACCAAAGTGCTGGCACAGGAACGAACGATTGCGCTCGGGTTGGATGTGGATGCCCAGACCGTGGCCGTGGCCGCCCTCGACGTGAGCAACGGCGAGATCCTCTTGCAAGGCCGCCTCTCCCCTGCGGCCGAGGACTGGCAGACATTCCTCTTGCATTTTCCCGGCTGCGCGCTGTGGGCCTGTTATGAAGCCGGCTACACCGGCTTTCACCTTCTGCCGTCTGTTGCGGACGATGGCGTCGACTGCCGCGTCGTCGCCCGAGTTAGGTGCCCAAGAGTCCGACGCGACGCAGCAGAAGACCGACCGCCGCGATGCCCTGACGCTCGCTGGCAGTTGACTTCATTCGCCGCGCACCTTCGGCGCCTCCCCACGCAGCAGGAAGAACAGGACCGCCAACTGCTGCGCACGCGCGAGCAACTGCTCCGCGACCGCACCCGCACCCAGAACCGCATCAAGGCCTTTTTAGCGTTCCACCACTGCGCGGTTGTGCGGCCTGACCACTGGAGCCGGGCCGAGAAAGAAACCCTGCGGCAAGCGCTCCTGCCGGAGGTCTTGCGCACCTGTCTCGACATCCAACTGGAGATGCTGGAACGGCTGAACACCCAGATCCGCGCGCTCGACCGCGAGCTTGCGTGCCTCAGCCGTGAGGATCGCTACCATGACCGCTGCGCCTTGTTGCGCACGATTCCCGGCGTGGGGCACCTCACGGCGATGGCTTTCCTGCTGGAGGTGTTCCGACCGGAGGAGTTCGAAATCGCCGAGGCCCTGGCCTGCCACGTGGAGCCTCACCTGCTGCGAGTGGTCGAGCGGCAGCCGCCGGCGGCAAGGACATATCACCCACTGGGGCTCGCCCCGTTGCGCCGCCTGCTCGTCGAAGCCGCCTGGAGTTGGGTGCGCAAGGATGAACAGGCGCAGCAGCAGTTCGACGCGATCAGCCAGCACGGCAAGTGTAAAAAGATCGCCATCGTGGGCATGGCGCGACGGCTCGCCGTCGCCTGCTGGGCAATGACGGTCAAAGGCGAGCCCTTCGCTTACCGCTTCGCCGCCTGAGGAAAAAGGGGAGGCCGGGGACCCCGATTGTCATCCCGTCGCGACGCCAAAAGGACGCCGGTTCAGTATCCAGGCCCCGGCCCCGTAGACGCAAATACTTAAAGGTCGTTCTAACGAACCCCGAATAGCAGGATCGCTACGCGTACACCCCCTCTGTGCCCTTGACAATGAATATAGCAGGATGACAAGTGGGGAGGGGTGTTGTGGGGCAAGTCGGCGCGGCACGCTGACTCTTCGTGTCCTTCCCGCAGACGGGGCTTCAGGATGACGGGGGGGTCACGGTCAAAATTACAGACAGCAGACGGCTGCCTCTGGAGATGACCGCACGGCGATTTCTCTACAGCGTGCGGGGGTCGGAATGCCCGCGCGACGAATGAAGCCTGTTCTGAAGGATGGCGTTATTGCGGTGACGGGAGTGTCTTAAGCGTCGCGCGGTTCTCCGACTCCACCGGCAATAGCCCCCCCGACTCCACCCCCCCTAACCCCCCCGTCAACGGGGGGGTTAGGAACGGATTCATCCTTCATCCTTCCGCCTTCATCCCTGTCGTCGAGCACCCAGCGGCGTTTTTGCTGCGATTCCCAGTGGGTGACGTCGTAGACGGTGCGCTTGCCCCAGCGGATGATTTCGCTGTCCCACAAGAAGTGGCGGACACGGACGGTGCCTTCCATCCAGTCCATCATCGCGACGGCGAGACCGATCAGGATCGCGCCTTTCAGCGCGCCGCCGGCAATGCCGAGAATGCGGTCGGCCCACTTGAAGGGGGTTTTCGCAAGGCCATCGTGAGCGTGCCGTCCGAGGACTGAAAAGCCGAGGTAGACGATGAGGAAGACGAGCAGAAATAGCAGCGAGCCGCCCCAATGCCGCTGCCAGCCCGGCTGCGTCAGGCGCAACACGAGGTCCACGAGTTCGGCGCGGTAATAATAGACGAGGGCGCTGCCCGCCAGCAGGCCGATGGCCGTGGCGAGTTCCCACACCAGCCCGCGCCGGAGGCCGCCCAGGGCAAACAGCAGCAGCAGGATCGCAATCAGAATATCGGGAAGGTTCATGGCCCCAACCCCTTATGGCGAACGAAACAAGCCGGACCGATGCGGTCAAAATACGAAGCACAGGGTCCATTTGCAAGGCAACGGGGAATCGCGGGATGAAAAACCGCCTGCCCTTTTACGGGACAGGCGGTTAAAGCGCGGGATAAAAGGCTCGATTTATTGGTCGAGGTAACGCATTTTACGCATCTTACGGCGGGCGGCGTTTTCTTCACGCTTGCGGATTTCGCACGGCTTTTCGTAGCGCTGGCGGCGGCGGATTTCGGCCATCAGGCCGCTCTTTTCGCAGCTCTTGGTAAAGCGGCGGAACGCGCGATCAAAGGGTTCACCTTCACGAACTTTGACGAATGGCAATAGAGTAGCACCTCCCTTCCTGAGCCGGTTGTAGGCAGATGAATCGTAGCCTACTAATATACAAAAGCATCCCGCGACAGTCAAGGGGTTTTTGAGGCGATCGTGCGTTGATAATAAAGAATTTAGATTGCCTGATCGGATGCCTCCCGAGAGCAAGTGAATCGCGGATCGGGGCGATCGGGGCCAGATTCCGGAGAAGGCACGCTCTGATCCGAGGAGAAATCCTGACAAGCTGTTCCGATTTATCCTGAAACGGAACCGACATTGGAACGCGGGAGTTCAATAGCCACAATGGATCTATGAATCGTTATTCAAATCTACACGGAGACCCTCCTATGGTTTTCACTGCCAAAGACTTCGGGCCGCAGATTTTACAGCTTGACGGGATCTCGAAGAAGACTGTCGAAGAACACCTCAAGCTCTATACCGGCTATGTCAATAAGAGCAACGAAATCCTGGACAAGCTGCCCAAGGTGGACCTCAGCACGGCCAACCAGGTGTTCAGCGATGCCCGGGCGCTGAAGGTCGAACTCAGCTTCGCATTGGGCGGAATGCAGAATCACGAGATCTACTTTTCGCATCTGAAGGCGGGCGCGGCGCGGCGCCGACCGGGGATCTTCCTGCGGCAAATCGAGAAAGACTTCGGCAGCTTTGACAACTATATCAAGGACCTGAAGGCTACGGGTTTGTCAGGGCGCGGCTGGGCGTGGACGGTGTGGTTCCCGGCGGCGGGACGGTTGATCAACTGGCTGGGGGACAGCCAGAATACCTATATGAACTGGGATTTGAAGCCGATTCTGGCGCTGGACGTCTACGAACACGCCTACTTCCTCGACTTTGGCGTGAACCGGGGCGGGTATATCGACACGTTTGTGAAGAATCTCGACTGGGAGCGGATCGGCCAGAACTATGAACAGGCGCGGCTGGCGGCGGATGCGGCCCTGGCTCGGCACTGATTTGCACAGGCTCGGCGGGAACCGGCCTGAAGCGGGCGGCACAGAGGGGTGCCGCCCGCTTTTCTATGCTGCGGCAACAATTCGGGAGTCTTGTGGTTTAAGGGAGAGGATCAGGCAACTGCGTGCAGCTTTATTTTGCCACTATTCCGCTTCCTGAAGGAGGTTCCGTGCGAGTCTGGTATGGACTGGGAATCCTCGGCCTGCTGGCCCTTAGCGCCCGGGCGCAGCACTTTGAACGGGTGACGAGTGGGATCGAAGTCAACGACGGCGGCGATTCGCGGGCCGTCTGTTGGATTGATATCGACAACGACGGCGACCTTGATCTGTTCGTGACCAACGGTCCGCAAGCCGGGGAGAATAATTTTCTCTACCGCAACGACGGCGGGACGTATGTGAAGATCAGCAATGATCCCATCACGACCAACGGTACGCCTTCGACCGGAGCGACGTGGGGCGATTTTGACAACGACGGCGATCTCGACTGCTTTGTGGCGAACGGATACGGCATCGACAACCTGCTCTACCGCAACAACGGCTTCGGCACTTTCTTCCTGGAGACTTCGAGCATCGTCTCCAATGAGAATGGCTATTCGGCGAGTGGGAGCTGGGTGGACTATGACAACGACGGCTGGCTGGACCTGGTGGTGGCGAACAGCGACGGCCTCGATCACCGCAATTTCGTGTATCACAACACGGGGAGCGGCAGCTTTCTGCGCGTAACGCCGACCACGTTGGAGGGTGAAGGGGCGGCCTCGCGCGCGGTTGCCTGGGGCGATTATGACAACGACGGCGACGCGGACCTTCTACGTGGCAAACGAAGGCGAGCAGAACGATTACCTCTACCAGAACAACGGCGGCGGCAATTTTACGAGCCTCAATTCGGGAGTCGTGTCGACCTCGGGCGGTTACACGGCCACGGGCAGTTGGGGGGAGTACGATAACGACGGCGACCTGGATCTGTTCGCGGGGAACTTCGGCCCGCCGGGAAACGGCTGTAACGGCAACGATTTCCTGTTCCGCAATGACGGCCACAGCGCATTCACGTCGTTGACGAGCAGTATCCCGGCGACGCAGGGCGGCTGTTCGTTCGGTTCGGTATGGGGCGATTTCGATAACGACGGCGATCTCGATTTGTATGTGACCAACGGCTCGCGTCCCATCGGCGATCAGAATTTCCTCTATTGGAACAACGGCAACGGCAGTTTTACGCGCGAAACCGCCGACGTGACGACGACGGACGTGGCCTCGTCGTATGGCGTGGCGGCGGCGGACTACGACCGTGACGGCGATCTGGATTTGTTCGTGGCCGACTGGACGCAGCCGGGGCAGAACAACCGCCTCTACCGCAACCTCGCGCAGTCGAACGGTAATCATTGGCTGGAAATGCGGCTGCGGGGTACGACCTCGAACCGCGCGGCGATTGGCGCGCGGGTGCGGGTGAAAGCAATCGTATCGGGTGAGACCGCGGTGTGGCAGATGCGCGAAGTGACCGGACAGACGGGCTATTGCGGGCAGACGCTGGAACAGCATTTCGGTTTGGGACAGGCTACGGCAGTGGATTCGCTGTGGGTGCGCTGGCCGTCGGGAACGGTCGAGAGTTTTACCGATGTGCCCGTGGACCGGTATCTCACGCTCACCGAGGGCAGCGGGTGGTCGGGTGTGACTGCCGAGCGACCCACTGTGCCGCGCACATTCGGATTGCTCGCGGGTTATCCGAATCCGTTCAATCCATCGGTGGAGATCACCTTTGAGGTGGCGGTGGCGGGTCCGGTGGAACTGGCGATTTACGATCTGGCGGGGCGGCGGGTAGCGACACTGCTTGACGGCGTACGTTCGTCGGGCTTGCAGCGGGTGCGCTGGGACGGCTACGGTGCAAGCTCGGGCGTGTATTTTTGTCGCTTGCGGGCGGGGGGAAATATGGCGACAATCAAGCTGCTGAAGATCGGATAAGCAGCGCGCGGCGCTGCACCCGGAGGCGTGGCCCGTAGATTGCCGCGCGGCTTCGCCGCAAGCTGGAATTGGCTCACGGAAAGGGCGGACACACCGGCGGGCGGACACACGGGTCCGCCCCTACACAGAGAAGGGCCTTCTCATGCACATTGCGGGACAACTGCACCACGTGGAAATTTATGTAACGGACCTTGCGCGGTCCACGGAGTTCTGGGGTTGGCTGCTGGGCGAGTTGGGGTATAGCGTTTACAGTCAGTGGCCGAAAGGGATTGATTACCGGCTGGGAGAAACGTACATCGTTTTCGTGCAGGCCGAGGAACGGTTTCTGGATGTGCCTTATCACCGCTGCCGGCACGGGGCTGAACCATCTGGCGTTTCATGCGGCCTCGCGCGCGCAGGTGGATGATGTGACGGTCAAGCTCAAGGCGCGGGGCGTGCCGATTCTCTATGCAGACCGCCACCCCTATGCGGGCGGCCCCGATTATTATGCCGTTTTCTTTGAAGACCCGGACCGGATGAAGGTGGAAGTGACGGCGGCGGAAGTATGAACGAAGCACGAAGCAGCGGATGTCTTGATTTGTTGGGGGCGGACATGGGGGTCCGCCCTTCGCGTTAAGGGGGCGGGGGCGCTTGCTTTTCATCTTCAACGTTTTATATTAATTTTAGCATTTCGGCATTTGCTAAAATTACGGCGGAGCTAATTTTAAGGGGGTAAAATTGGCTCATGCGCTGAGTGGTAAACTGCTGTAACTACTCCTGATGCGAGACCTCGTCCCAAAGCTACCACCCGTTTGGTTGGGGGAGTTAAACAGCTTCCACGAATAGGGTGAGAGACATTTGTCTTCCGGACTGTATCTCCGCATTTAATCCTGTATTGACGATAAACAACCGTCATGATCCTTCCACGCGTCAAGATCTGTTGCATTCAATCGGTGGCGGAAGCGGCCTTGGCGGTGCGGTATGGGGCGGCGGCGGTGGGGTTGGTGTCGGCGATGCCCAGTGGGCCGGGGCCGATTCCGGAAGCGCGCATTGCCGAAATTGCCGCTGCGATTCCGCCGGGAGTGGCGAGTTTTTTGCTCACGTGCCGGCAGCGCGCGGCGGAAATCATCGACCAGCAGCGCCGCTGCCGCACGAATACGATTCAGCTCTGCGACGCTGTGAGCGCGGAGGTGCATGCGGAACTGCGGGCTGCGCTGCCGGGCATAGCCATCGTGCAGGTGATCCACGTGCGCGGGCCGGAATCCGTGGCGGAAGCGCTGGCCGTCGCGCCGCAGGTGGATGCTTTGCTGCTGGATTCGGGCAATCCCACGCTGCAGATTAAAGAACTGGGCGGCACGGGGCGGGTGCATGATTGGCGGCTGAGCCGCGAGATTCGCGAACGGGTGAATGTGCCGGTGTATCTGGCGGGCGGGCTGACGGCGGAGAATGTCGCGGAGGCCATCCGTGCGGTGGAGCCGTTCGGCGTGGACGTGTGCAGCGGAGTGCGGAGGGATGATCGGCTGGATGAAGGGAGGCTGGATGAGCTGATGGAAAAAGTGGGAAGATAGAAAGTACTCAAGTATCAAGCGGACGGGTGCCTCTGGAGAGGCACCACGGCGATCTTCTGTTGATTGAAACGGCAACCGAGGTCAGAACTGTTGAACCCAGTCGTTTTAAAGTGGGTGCTGTTTAACGCGTTTGTGCTGGCGATGCTGGCGGTGGATTTGGGGGTGTTCCATCGCAAGGCGCATACGGTTAAGATTAAAGAAGCCCTGATCTGGAGCGGGGTGTGGATCGCCTTGTCGCTGGCGTTCAACCTGTTCGTCTATTACTGGCGCGGGCCGGTGGTGGCGCTGGAGTTTCTGACGGGTTATTTGATCGAGAAGTCGCTGAGCGTCGACAACATCTTCGTGTTCGTGCTGGTGTTCTCGTTTTTCCGCGTGCCCGAGGAATACCAGCACCGCGTGCTGTTCTGGGGGATCTTGGGCGCACTGGTGATGCGCGGGATTTTCATCGCCGTGGGCGCGGCGCTGCTGGCGCGCTTCCACTGGGTGATCTATCTCTTTGGCGGCTTTCTGGTGTTCACGGGGATTCGCATGGCGCTGCAGAAAGAGCACGGGGTGCATCCGGACCGGAATCCGCTGGTGCGCTTCTTCCGGCGGCATTTCCCGGTAACGGACGATTACCACGGGCAGAGCTTTTTTGTGCGGCAGGGCACGCGGCTGTGGGCGACGCCGCTGATGGTGGTGCTGCTGGTGGTGGAGGTGACGGATTTGGTGTTTGCCGTGGATTCGATTCCCGCGATTTTTGCCGTGACGCGCGACCCGTTTATCGTTTACACCTCCAACGTGTTCGCGATCCTCGGGCTGCGGGCGCTGTATTTTGCGCTGGCGGGGGTGATCACCAAGTTCCACTATCTCAAGCTGGGGCTGGCGGTGATCCTCGTGTTTGTGGGGGTGAAGATGCTGCTGGCGGGCAGCCCGTGGGAGATCCCCATTGCGTGGTCGCTGGCGGTGATTGCCTTCGTGCTGGCGGCGGCGGTGGGGGCGTCGCTGCTCAGAAAACGCTGAAAAGCTGAAATACGCAAAGTACCAAAGTACTAAAGTACCAAAGGACTAAAGTGCCAAAGTACCAAAGGACTAAAGCACCAAAGTACTAAAGTTCTAAAGTGCGAAGTAAGGTCCAGTTGCGAGGTGAAGGATGGGCCACTGCTTGAGAGTGTGGCTGGCGCTGACGCTGCCGGCCTTCCTCTGCATTTCATGCTTGCCGGTGACGGATACGCTCTATCCGGTGTTGAATTTTAAAACCGCGCGGCCTTCAAAACCGGGCATTGTCGGGATCCAGGTGGCGGCGGAATCGGCCACCATCATCACCGCGCATCCGGGCCGTAGCGGCATGACGCTGACGGAAGGAAATCAGGCACCGGCGGTGCATCTGGGGCTGAGTCTTGGGCTCACGCCGCGCGTGGATGCGTCGGGCGAGTTTCTATACGGCCTGGGCGTGAATACGGCCTCGCCCGGGTTGCGCCTGCGTTCACGCATCCGCGTTTCAAACACCGCGTCGGCAACCGCTGTTTCGCTGCAACCGGCCTTCATCTACACCGCCGCGCACGACGAAGGCGATGCAGATTATCCCGGCGCACCCACGGAATCCCTGCGGTCGTCGCTGCTGGCGGGCGACTTGCGGGTGTTGCTGACGAGGCTGGTCTCCCGCCGGAGTGACGTGACGCTGGGCGCCGGGGCGGCCGCCACCCGCTATCACGCGTTCTTCGACGGCTTTGATTCCAACACGCTGCCCATCAGCTACAAACTGGACCGTACTCGAATTGCGCCGCTCTTCACGCTGGGCTTTCGCTTTGGCGTGCTGATGGCGGAGGCGGGCGCGTACCGCGTTGGCGCGCGCTGGGAATCGGCGGCGGGAATCGCTGTTGGCAAGTGAACGTGACGTGCAATCCGTGGCGCGGGGGCAAGGGGGGGCGGGATTGGCCGCGTCGATCTGGGCGGTGAAAAGGGCGGGTCGCGCGGGAGTCATTGGTGGCCGAACGGAATGAGAGGTACCGCTTGACCCGCCCCTGCCTTTAACAAAATCCAAAACTCGAAAACCGAAATCCGAGTCAGAGACAGATTTCGGCCGGGTTTTGGTTCGCGGGCGAGTCCGTGGTCTGAGCCATGCCCAACCCGGCTCGGCCGGAACAGAAATGTTGTGTTTGGGGATTCACCTTTTTCGAATAGGGATGTTCATGAAGTATTTCATTGATTCCAAGCGGCCGCTGGACGAAGCGACCGATATCGAGCGCGAGATGCCGCTGCGCAGCGCCGTGGCCAAGGCGATTGCGAAGCGCTATCGCACCGACATCATGTATTTTTACGCCGACCGCGTGGGGATGATTTTCATCGTCGATCTGGACGACGCCGAACAGCTTTCGGAAATCGTGCTGCTGCTGCGGCGCGCGGGGTTGGCGCCGCTGGCTTACCCGCTGGTGAGCAACATCTCGGTGGACCAGGTCCTGGTGGACATCGCGGAGCTGGCCTGACCATGGTGGATGGCGGCGACGGCCAAACGATGAACGAAGAACGATGAACGATGAACGGAAGATGCTGCTTACCGTTTGGTTGGTGCTGTGGCCGCTGCTGACATGGGCGACGGGGCCGTGGCAGTTGGCGCATGACGTGACGGTGACGGCGCTCGACAGCGCGACATTTCTGGTCACGCACGAGAAGCCGTATCCGGCCAACGCAGTGCTGGCGATCATGCCGGATTCGAGCGCGGTGGTGGTGAATACGCTCTATTCGCCGGAGGCCGCGCGATCGCTGTTGGGCTGGATGCGGGATTCGCTGGGCATCCGCAAGATCGTTGCCGTCAACACGCATTTTCATGTCGATTGCCTCGGCGGAAACGCGGCATTTCGGGCGGCGGGGATTCCGGTGTGGGGCTGTGATTTGACGCCGCCACTGCTTGTGGAGCGGGGCGAGCGTTCGCGGGCGCTGTCGGTGGAATGGCTGCTGGATAGCGATTCGGCGCAGGCGGCGATCATTCAAGCGGTGCCGTTATTGCCGCCGGATCATCTGTTCCCGTCCGATTCGGGACGCGTTCTGGAATTTGGCGGCGAACGGGTGGAAATGTTTTATCCCGGGCCGGGCCACGCGCCGGACAATATCGTCGTGTGGTTTCCCGCGCGACAGCTTTTGTTTGGGGGCTGCATGGTGCTGGCGGGCGAGCGCCTCGGCAACACGGCGGACGCGGACATCGAGTTCTGGCAGACCGCCGCCGAACACCTGCGGCGGTTTGACGCGCGGCTCGTCATTCCCGGCCACGGCTCGCCGTTTCAGGAGGATTTGATCGGGCACACGCTGCGACTACTCGAAGAATAAATCCGAAATACGAGTCAGATACAGGATGGATTGCGGCCGGGTTTTTTGTGCCTTGGCATGCGGATGTTCGTGCGCATGCCCAACCCGGCTCGTCCGGATATTTTTAAAGTCTATTCAGGTGGCAGTAGTGGGTTTTTTAATCAAGAGGTTATCATGCGGATGGCAGTTATTCTGCTGGCGGCGCTGTCGATGGTGACGGCGGCGCAAGCGGCGCTCAAGACCGAGACGGTCCATTACAAATTCGGCGAGATGACGTTTGCGGGTTATCTGGTTTACGATGACGCGCAGCGCGGCCAGCGGCCCGGAGTGCTGGTGATCCACGAGTGGTGGGGGTTGAACGATTACCCGAAGCGCCGCGCCGATTCGCTGGCCGCGCTGGGTTATGTCGCGTTCGCGCCCGATCTCTACGGTAACGGCAAGGTGGCGGCGACGACGGACGAGGCCAAGGCGCTGACCGGGCCGCTCTATGCAGATCGCGCGCTGTTGCGTAACCGGATGAACGCCGCGCTCGAGCGCTCGCCAAGCGGCCCGAAGTGGACGCCGGCCGGGTTGCGGCCATCGGCTACTGTTTTGGCGGAATGTGCGTGCTGGAACTGGCGCGCAGCGGGGCCAATATTGCGGGCGTGGTTTCGTTTCATGGCGGTCTGACGACGCCGAATCCAGCCGACGCGAAAAATATCCAGTGCCGTGTGCTGGTGCAACACGGCGGGGCCGACCCGTATGTGAAGCCGGAAGACGTGGCGGCGTTCATGAAGGAAATGACGGATGGCGGCGTCCGCTGGAAGATGGACGTTTACGGCGGCGCGGTGCACGGCTTTACGAATCCGGCGAACGGAAACGACGCCACGACGGGCGCGGCCTACAACGCGGACGCCGACCGCAGGTCATGGGCGGCGATGAAGGCATTCTTCGGAGAGATATTGAATCGATAGCGATAGATCCGCCGCCGCGCTATTCTGTGGGCGCGCGGGGGATAGTACAAACACAGAGCGTTTAATGACAGGGAAAAGACAATGATTTTTCGCGCAACAATTTTATCCGTATTGCTGATGGCGGTGGCCGCTTTCGCCCAGTTCCAGATTACGAGCAATGACATCCCGCCGTTTAACACCACGACCACGACCGGCACGCAAAATGCCGCGACCTTCAATGCGGGCAGTGGCGGCGCTGACCAGAGCTGGACTTTCACGCAGAATGCGTGGGACAATGTAATGGTTACGACGTACATGGATCCGGCGACTACGCCCAGCGCGTCCAATTTTCCCACGGCGACGCTGGCCCTCCGGACGGTGGAAGACACTACCACCACTTACCTGTATTTCCGGGTCACGGATGACAGCTACCAATTGCTGGGTGTGTCCACGCCCGCTCTCGACACGCTGTTTTCCTATGACGCGGCCGTGAACGTCCTCTCGCTGCCAGTGGGCTACAATTCGAACTGGACGACCGTGCTGCGGGTCACCGCTGAAATCATGCCCGGCTTCAGCATGTCGATGGTGGACTCGTCGGTGTGCACGGTGGACGGCTGGGGTACGGTCAACACGCCCTACGTCACCGACCAGCCGGCGCTGCGTCTTTTCCAGAGTCACACTCAGACAACAACGACGCCGTTCAGCACCGATACCTATACCTATATGAACTACACCTGGCTCAACATGCATGGTATAGACCTCGTCAGCGTGACCTCCGAAGATGATGAGACCAATGTCAACTTCACGACGGGCAGCCTGTCGATGCTGGGCGTGCCGTCGGCGGCGGAGCCTGTGCGCGGACCCGTAGCCAATTCCTTTGCCGTGGGCCAGAATTACCCGAATCCCTTCAATCCATCGACGACGCTGCCCGTTGAATTGTCGAAGACGTCGCGTGTCCAACTGGATATCTATGACGAGACCGGCCGCCAGGTCTCCTCGCGTGCCTATGATCTCGCCGCCGGTCAGCATAATCTGACTGTGGACGGCAGCGCCTGGGCCACGGGCACGTACTTCGCCCGCGTTAACGCCGAAGGTCTGAGCCAGACGACGAAGATGCAACTCGTGAAGTAAGCGAACGTGACGTTCGATCCGTGGCGCTGGCGCCCGTGATTGCCGCGCTTCGCTTGCTGGATTGTTCTGCTGCTGATGAAGACCGCGCGGGATTTCATTATCTCGCGCGGGTTTATTATGTGGTTCCCGTAGCAAATGGGATCCCCGGCACCGAAGACGGGCCGGGGATGACAATTTGGGGAAGACGGGCCGGGGATGACAACTTTGGAAGCACTCAGCATGCGCGTAGCGCGCGGCAATCAACGGGTTACGCGATCGGATCCGGCGCCGTGCGCTGGGTTGAGGATGTCCGCGAAAATTCGTATGTTTAGCCGCATTGAAGCAAGCGGGAGGGGATGTGCGGCGATTTCGCCAACTATTTGATAAATCACGCATAGCAAGGCTGATCCCGGTGTGCGGGGTGTTATTGCTGGCTGGATGCGGGGCGCAGATGCGGCAGTTACCGGTGGGTGAGGGGAAGATGCAGCTCAACACCTCACTCGGTGGACCGCTGGCGACGGCGTTTGGGACGGTGATTCCGCTGCCTTACAGCGTGGCGGGCGGCACGTATGGACTGACGGATCGCCTCGACGCGCATGCGGATCTGCATCTCACGGCGGCGGCCTTTAAGTATTTCGGTATGACGCCGGGACTGACCTGGTTTCCCGAATTACACATGGGGAAATGGGTGCCGTCACTGACGGGCGATGTGTTGGTCTTTTCGGATTGGAGACAGACCCGGCTCTTTCCCGGCCTTGCGGCTACCGTGGCGCGGCCGCTGGGCGCGCGCTGGGTTCCCTATGGGGGGATGCGGCAGACGTTTCAAACGACGCGCGGCCCGGCGAATGTGCCCGCATTGTACGCGGGGACCACGTTTCGGGTGGGACGGACGCGCCTGCTGGCGGAGTTCGGCTGGCTGGCCTCGAATCGCGACAACCGACGGAATCCCGTGAATTACAAGGGCATCGCCCATCGCGGCGCGATTTCCGCGCAAGTCGGATTGGCGCTGGACATGGGGAGGGAGCGCCGATGAAAGCCGCATGGCTGTTAATGGCGGCTTTATGCTGCGTGTCCTGCTCGCTGGATCCGTTTCTGTTCAACGAAGAGCCGCTGAAGCGTTACGACCTTTCCACCGATGTGATTCCTCCGTCGCAACAGGCGATGGTCACTTTCCAGAGCGAGGGGCACACGCTCTACGGTTTCTGGGTCTTTCCGCCGGAATCGCTGGCGATGGGGTATACGGTGCTGTACTGCCACGGGAACAAGGAGAACATCGGCGAGTACTGGGATCGGGTGGAGCTGCTTCTACCGGCTCGGACTGCGCGTTTTCATATTCGACTATCGCGGTTTTGGCCGCAGCGAAGGCACGCCCTCGATTTCGGGGTTGTACGCCGATGGGCGGGCGGCGCTGGCCTTCGTGCGCGATTCGCTGGGCGTCGATACGGCGACGCTGGTCTTTTACGGATACTCGCTCGGCAATGTGGCGTCGATCGATCTGGCGGCGCGGGTGATGACCCCGCGCGTGCTGATCGCCGAAGCGCCGTTTGCCAGCGCCGAGGCGCTGTTCCAGGAAGCGACACCGCTTGATTTGCCGGGCAGTTTTGTGATGGACGAACCGGCGGACAACGTGACGCGCATCCGCGAGATTCACACGCCGCTGCTGCTTCTGCACGGGGATGCCGACGACTTTGTGCCGTGGCCCGACCACGGCCGCGTGGTCTATGAAAACGCGCCGGAACCCAAGCAGCTCGAGCTGGCGCCGGGCGCGAACCATACGGATATCCCCTATGTGCTGACGACCGAGCGTTACAACGAGGTCGTCCTGCGATTTATTCTCCACGGCGGTCCCTGATCCTGTCGCGGGCCGCTGTCTGTTTTCATCCTTCCGGAGTTGTTTACAATGCCGACCGCAGCTTCCACGACCGAAACTACCCAGCGCCGCCCGGCCACAGCGGAGCGCATCATCCCATTGCCCGCGCCCCGGCTCTCGAGCCGCCGCGCGCTGGAACGCATCTTATTTGAACGGCGCTCGATCCGCGAATACACGAGCGAACCGTTGACGCTCTCCGAGCTGGGCCAACTCCTCTGGAGCTGCCAGGGGATCACTTCGAACGAAGGATTCCGCACCGCGCCGTCGGCGGGGGCTGTGTATCCGCTCGAAATCTACGCCGCCGCGGACAACGTCACCGGTCTCGCGCCGGGAATCTATCATTATGTGCCCGGGCCGGGACAGTCGGAACATCGCCTCGAACAGGTGAAGCAAGGCGCGACCGGCGAAAAGCTGTTCGCGCTCTCGACAAAACAGGATTTCATCAAGCAGGTTCCGCTGAACGTGCTGTTCACGTCCGTTACCGCGCGGATGGAGGAGAAATACGGTGAAGCCGCGCTGCGCTATGTCTTCATGGAAATGGGCCATGCCGCGCAGAACCTGCATCTGCAGGCCGAAGCGTCAGGGCTGGGCTCGGTGGCGGTCGGTTATCTCGACGAAAGCGCCGTGCGCGCGCTGCTGGGCGCGGCGGTGGACCCGTACTATTTTGTGAGCGTTGGCCGCAGGAAATAAGTTTAACCGTAATCCGAAAGGGAAATTCATGAGCGATACCACTCCGCAGAAGGCCGAAGCGATCCGGCTGAAAGACCATATCGAATACGCCCCCGACGCCGTCGTCAGCATGACGCTGGTGAAACAGAAGACGGGCACCGTGACATTGTTCGCGTTTGACAAAGGCCAGGAACTGTCGGAGCATACCGCGCCATTTGACGCGATGGTGCTGGTGCTGGACGGCGAAACGGAACTGGTGATCGGCGGCGAACCGATCCGCACCCGTGAGGGCCAGATGGTAATTATGCCCGCCAACATTCCCCACGCCGTGAAAGCCGTAGAGCGCTTCAAGATGCTGCTCACGATGATCCGCTCTTAGCAGCGTGCGACGCTGCTTCCGCGAACGTGACGTTCGATCCGTATCGCTGACGCCCATGATTGCCGCGCTTCGCTGGCTGGATTGTTCCAACGCACAATGCCGCGCGCCTCAACGACGGGAGGGTTGCGGAAGACCTTAACCCTCCCCTACAAACTGGGTCCAGATGTGGATTGCTTCGCAGGGTTTCAGTGTCCTGCGTTCTACAGGGATTCCGACACATGTTGAAATATCTTGCATCGGCGGCATGGTTGCTGCTGGGAATCATCTCGGCGGCGGCGCAGGAGACGAGCGTGCCGCTGGATTCGGCGGGGACGGTCCACGTGATCGACGCGCCGCTCGAGCGGCAGTTGCATTTATTTGACGACGTCGCGGGATTTCTGGAGGCGCGGCTGTTCCAGCTTGCCGATTCAAGTTATGTGCTGGAGATCTCGTCGGAAGCGGACGGACGGCTGACCCGCGAACGGCGCGCGTTGACGACGGCGGCCGCGGAAGATTTTCGCCGCGAAGTCAGCGCGCGGCTGGGGCGGCAGCGCGGACCGATGGCCCGCGAATTGGAAGACGCGCGCGGCCGCTTCCTGACAGGCATGAGCAT
This sequence comes from uncultured bacterium, assembly GCA_963735175.1. Classification (GTDB taxonomy): domain Bacteria; phylum Electryoneota; class RPQS01; order RPQS01; family RPQS01; genus CAVTJX01. The sequence continues at coordinate 15,829 of CAVTJX010000009.1, forward strand.
CCTCTCGCTCGGCTATTACGGCTGGGCCGTGCCGTATGTGATGCAGGTCGAGAGTGGCCGCGTTTACGGCGGCGTGTATATGCTGACGAGTGCCTCCGGGATACTGGTGCCGTTTCTGTTGTCGCGCGACGCGTTCGTGCCCGAGGGCGCGGCGGCGCTGGGACTTTACGGCGGCTCGCGTGGCATATTTTACGGAATCCTGCTGGACGTTGCCCTGGCGGGTGAACACGCGCGCGGCCGCGACATGGTGGGCATAGGCCTGATGACGAGCCTCGCGGGACTGGTCGGCGGCTACCAGTCCGGTTGGAACGCGCGGCTCGACGCAGGCACGGCGGGGGCGATCGGCGCCTATGGCGATTTCGGATTGTATGAAGGCGTAATGGCAGGGGTGCTCATCAATGAGCAGTGGCTGGATGCCGACCACCCCAACGGAGTGGCGGCGGTGACGCTGTTGGGTGGCGTGGCGGGAATGGGCGCGGGCGCACTGTTCTCCAGCCGGCAATCCTATGGCCGGGGTGACAATGCCGTGCTGCGTACCACCGGCTTGTTGGGAATCGCCGTGCCGGTAACCGCGCTCGATCTTTCGGGGGACGTCCACTGGCAATCCTTTGCCGCGGCGACAATGGCGGGCACGGCGGTCGGATTGGCGGCGGGGCATTGGCTGACGCGGGATGTCGATTTGACGAAGACACAGGGAACCCTGATCGAACTGGGTGCAATGGGAGGCGGACTTGTCGGACTGGGGCTGGCCTATCTGACACAGCCCGTGGGGGAAGATCAGAGTGACCGCTACACGCTGCTGGGCACACTGGGCGCGGCGGGCGGATTTGCGCTGACCTACAAAGCGATGCTGCATAACGCGCCGGCGGCGCGCAAACGCAGCGCGTGGGATCTGGATTTGGCGCCGGAAGGGATGATTGCTCTGGCGGCGGGTTCGCGGCTGCACCTGCCTCCGAACGTGCCGCTGCCGCTCGCGCGGTTGAGTGTGCGGTTTTAAGCTGTGAGGAGCCGCTGCTGTTAACATCCGCGCGAAGGATTCCGTCCGGGATGTCTCCGACGCAAAGAAGGGGCGGCCATTTATTTGGCCGCCCCGTTTGTTGGGGGGTCCGGCTTTCATCCGGAACCGGGATTCAGCGGAGATACAGCAATTTCACGGTTGTTGGGCCTAGTTGGGCAAAGTAGATTCCGGTGGGCTGCCGCAGGGGAGACCATGCCGCCTGCCGCGTCTGTGGCAGCGCCGTGAGGACAGCAACTTCCTGCCCGAGAAGGTTGAAGATCCGAATCTCGCGCGGTAGTGCGGCAGCATTGAATTGGAGGGTCACGCAGCCATTGAAGGGATTCGGATAAGCGGAGAGCAGATCCGGGTCGTGGGGGAGTGGCGGTTGCGGCGGCTCGGCGGCGGCGGGCGGCTGAGACAGCCACGGGGCAAAGTCCGTCCGTTCGCCGAAGATGCGATCGCCAAGTCCGGACGGATTCCGTTCGGAGTGATACGGTCCGGAAGGATCGCCCCACCAGTTGTTTTCGGCGAGGATCGTGGGGGATTCAATCATCCGGTCGCTGATGGCGGCTGGCGTGTTGCCCTCGAAGGTGCAGTTGCTGATACAAAGGCTGTCGCGGGCAGCGAGGATGGCGGCTCCGCTGTCGAAAGCAAACGATACATTGTTCAGGAAGGCGCAATTCTCAAAGGATACGGAACCCAGCGAGGTTATCGTACTCCACCATGGCGAACGGTTGCCGACAAAGCGGCAGTCCTCAAAGCGGATAGTCGGTCCCGAAAAGCAAGCGACCGCCGCAGGATTAAATACGGATCTATTCTCTTCAAAATTGCAGCGAATGACACGGCTTCCTCCGGCTAAGAGCAAGCCGCCTCCTGCGTACGCCTCATTCCGCGCGAAAGTGCAGGCTTCGATCCAAGCGTGAGTAGAATTTACATCCATTCCCCCTCCGCCGTGGATGACGGTATCTATCAGGTTGTCGCGGAAATTCGAATAGCGTACGATTGCAGTATCGAGATCCCAGAGAAAAACGGGCGCCAGCCAGGCACCGGGATTGCGATTGGAATCCACGCGGGAGCTATCGAACAGGATGCTGCCGACATGAGCCTGGATAACCATGCCGTAGACGCTCTGATTATGATGAAAGTCGGAACGTGCGATGTGGAGGCGGCAACTGTCGGAGCGAATCGTGCATTGCAGACGGGCGGTGTTGGCAAAGAAGCTGCACGCGGTCACGTCGAGTTCGCCGTTCCATTCCGCGAACAGCGCGCTACCCAGATCGGCGGTGTTATTATGGAACACACAATGGTCCAGAGCAAGGCGGCCATTCTGCTGGAAGGTCGCGCCGCCCATCATCCAGTGCTGGCTGACTCGCGGGCCGCCGTAAATACCCTGGCCGTTACGCAGGGTGAAGCCAATGAGGGTGGCATCCACGCCGGGTCCCCAGACCTCTACAATGGCCATAGTGTCCGGATGATTGCGCGGGTCCGGTTCGAGAATCGTTTGTGCAATGACGGCCGAATCGTTTGTAAGCGCGTACACACTAGCGAGGGTACGGGCGCCGGGAGGGAAAACCAGCCGTTCGCGATACAGGCCGGGAGCTGCGAGCACCGTATCGCCATCGGTGGACGCAGACAGCGCCGCCACGATGGTCGTATAGTCGGCCGGGACATGAATGACAGCCGCGGCGGCTGGGCGGATGACGGCCGCGAGAGCCGCGCAGATCAACAGGTTCCAGAGAGGTGTATTTCGAATGCGGAGCATGGTAAAATTCCCGTGGATCGAATGGGGTAAAGCCGCGTGCGAGTGGCTCACGGCTACCGGGACGAACTAATTCTGCGAACAGGTCCAGAAGATGACCGACTTTGCCCACGTTACATGGCGAGTCGGCGAACCGGCCAGGACATCTACACTCATCGTGTAGGAATGCCCAGCAATGAGAGACACGGTCGGGCGCGACGGGTTATTGCAGTAGGGCACGCTATTCGAGAATGAGTACGGATCCATAACAAATTGTCCGGTAGTGTTGTCGTAGAAACGAACCACGTAAGACGTGCCGAACTCGTACACCGTTGTTCCGAACCCGTAGGTGCCGGAGCTGCCACTGGGCATGGTCCATGTGGCGTTATGCTGGTCCAGATTGCCGTTGGCATCGTTGCCGATCCAAGCGGATTGATTCGTTGGCATTTCCTGGCCCCACGCCAGTGTGCAAAATGCGAACATCATTACGACGAGGAGGGAATGGACGGCCATTCCGCAAGGCTTGCGAAAGTCCATGAGAGTCTCCCGATGGATGTGTCCAGAACTCAGCCGAATGTGGTTTGTGGTAAGCCGTGAGCCACTCGGAAATAAGAAGGAAAGAAATCCCACATTTTGCAAGAGGGAGAATCTGGGGATAGGAGTCAGGCTTATGGGTTAAGTCTTTCATATTAAGGCCATCTTTGATCATGCCAGATTGAGAGGCAAAATGGAGAGGACTTTTCAAACCGGAAGATTCTGATCGAACCGCACGGAACTGCATGCGACACGAGCGCGGCTGAGCAAAAGTAAATGCGCGGCAGGTGACACAAAGCGGCAGAGGGATCAACACGGAACCTCCACGGAATTCGCGAGGTAAACACTATACCGACGGTGAGGAAACGGAATATCTGAACCTACATCAACGCGAAGAAGGACACGGCCATGCTGGAAGAAATTCGAAACTCCAATGTGATGAAGAGTTCCACCACCAAGAAGGTGATGCTCGGTGTGATGTACACGGCGTTGGGCACGCTGGCGATTTTCGGTGTGCGCATGCTGGTGAAGCGGCTGGCCAATCGCGAAGCGGTGGAGGTGGATGTTTAAGACGATGGACCGGAAGCGCCGCTTTTGAAGTCACACGGTAAAGCCCGGATCATTGTGTCCGGGCTTTGCCATGTTTGAGTGCGTGGCGGATGCCGGATCCTGCTTAACGCTATACTATTGTATTTCCTGTGTTATGCGGATTAGCTTCATCCCGCAGCCGCGAGGCAGGGGTGTGGAGGCGCGCAACATCCTGTCAACCGGTGTAAACACTTGACAATCCGGCGGAAAATGCCTATACTTAATTTCCTGTGCGCAATGAGTCCAGCCTTGTAAGTGAATCGTGCACATGGACTTGCGCCCATAGCTCAATTGGATAGAGCGTCTGGCTACGGACCAGAAGGTTTGGGGTTCGAATCCCTATGGGCGTACCATGATGGCGGATCCGCCTCTCCCTCCCGATTTCCTTTCCCCCCTTTCCCTTCCTGATTCTGTCGGGCCATCCGCTCACGAGCGTTGGATGCGGGAAGCCATGAAGGAAGCCCGCCTTGCCGAGGCCAAGGCGGAGGTGCCGATCGGTTGCGTGGTCGTTTGCGAAGGCCGGGTGATCGGACGCGGTCATAATCAGACCGAGATTTTGCAGGATCCCACGGCCCACGCGGAAATGATCGCGCTCACCGCCGCCGCGGCCGCGCTCGGCAGCCGGCGGTTGATCGATTGTACGTTGTATGTGACGCTGGAGCCCTGCGCGATGTGCGCCGGGGCGATCGTTCTTGCGCGCGTGCCGACCGTCGTGTACGGCGCGGCCGATCCCAAAGCCGGAGCCGTGGACACGCTCCACTCGCTGTTGAGTGACACCCGTTTGAACCACACTTGTGTGATTGAGCGCGGGGTTCTCGCTGACGAGTGCGGAGCCCTCCTCTCCGACTTTTTTTTGTCCTTACGGCAGCAGAAGCGCGGCAACCGATAGCAGACCTTTGGCGACGACGGGAGTTTCATGGGACTGAAGACAGGATGGATGGGGAAGATCCGCCGGGCGTGGGCGGAAGGGGCACTATGGAGCAAGGGACGCAATCGTCTGCGGCGGTCTTTATGGGGCCCCGTGGAATTGTATGTCCTCATTTGCCGCCGATACCGGCGTCTGACGCGGGATGACCGGCGTCTGTCCGTGGCCCAGGGATTTGTCGATCATCGAACGCATCCGGATTGCCGCCATGCCAGTTCCGCCCATCTGCAGCGGATCATCGCTGCGTATCAGGCAGCAAAAACCGCGCAGGCCGGCGTCGCGGGACCGTTTGAAATCCGGGGTTTGTGGGCGGAGTGGATTGACGATAACTATGGTCCGTTGATCGCATCCCTCACCAAAGGCGATGAGACTCGGTTGCGCGCGCTACTGGAGAATTTTAATCGCGAGCAATTTGCGGTCGGGCTGGGGGCGAGTTATGAGAGCGTCTCGCGCTACCGCGGTCTGCGCACCTGGCGCTATTACATGCGGGCCGTCTGGTGTGATTACCGGAATAAGCTCGCGGCGGTGGATTCTGCCTTGAATGCGGTGCGCTTCCCGCTAATCGGAAATCCGGCGGGCATCCGATTGAATGGCGATGTCATTCAGATCGACACCTTCCGGCATGTTTACCACGCGCTGGAAATGCGTGAATGGCTGAAGGGCCTTGGGCGGGCAACGGTCGTGGAGATCGGCGGCGGCGCGGGCGGTCAAGCGTGCCAAACCCTGCGTCTGGCTCCGGCGCAGGTGGGGAAATACGTAATCTTCGACATCCCGGAGGTGGCGGCGATCAGCGGTTATTTCCTGCTGACCGCGTTTCCGGAAAAGCAGATCCGTCTGTATGGGGAAGGACCGGTGTCAGTGGCGGCGGAAGAGGATTATGAACTGGCGGTGTTCCCACATTTTGCGCTGAGCGACTTACCCCCCGATTCCGTGGACCTTTATCATAATTCGTGCAGTTTTTCCGAGATGGACCAAGCCACGGCGCGGGAATACCTGCGGATTATTGAGACGACTTGCCGGCGTTACTTTGCGCATATCAATCATGATTTGAATTTCGCTTTTCCGAATCCGGACGGGACGACTTCTACCAATATCCCCGGCTCCGCATTGCTTCCGGATGGGACACGCTTCAAGCGAATCTTCAAAAAGCCGCGCGTCTTCGAGCTGCCGGAAGATGAAGTGGCGCGCGCCATCGCATATGAATACCTGTACGAACGCATCACGCAACCACTCCCGCAAACTGCCGAGCGGACCGCCGGTCGTTTCCCATGATCCAAAGAACCTCCCAGCTTGCCGAAAAGATCCGTGACCGCTTGGGCGAGCGCGCCCTCGCGGGGGCGCCGCAGTGGCTTGAACCGGCGTTGCCGGCGGCGCGCGCGAGTTCGCTCGGCCTGCTGATCGGCTCGCTGTTGGGCAAGCTGCCCGCCGAAGACGCCTCGGCGCTCGTACAGACGGTCCTGTCTGAACAACGGACTGACGGCTCGTGGGCGCGGACTTCCGGCGGCGGGGGAGATCTGTCGTTGACTCTGGAAGCGGTGGAGGCGCTCTCACAGGCGGGCGACGCGCAGTCGCAAACGGCCCTGGCGAAAGCGGTCGGCTGGCTGGAGACGCACCGCCACGGCGCGCGGCTGGATGAAGAGACGCTGATTCTGCTGGGGGCGGTTGCCGATATCGTTCCGGGGCGGCTGCGGCGGCTGCTTTTGCCGCTGGCCCGGATGGTGATGCGGCACCGCGCCGGCACCAGCGCGCGGCGGCATCGCAGCGAAGTGTTGCCGCTGGCCCTCGCGATTTTGAGCTGTGACAAAAACGGCGCGTTCGGTCGCGGCCAACGGCTGCTCGAATTGCAATTGCTCGACGGCTCGTGGGAAGGTTCGACGCAGAGCACGGTTTTTGCGCTGGCGGCGTTACGCCATGCCTCACTTCCGGCGGACGATGCGGTCTTTGAGCGTGGCTGGCGCTTTTTGCGCAGTTTGCAGCTCTGGAGCGGCGAGCGGCTGGTGCAGAACCCGTGCGATTTGTCGAACGTGCTGCACGCGGCGGCGGTGCGCGCGCTGCTGGTGGCGGGCGCGGACAGCGACGTCGCGGCCTCCAGCACACTCTCCTTACTGCATCAGGCGCGGACCCACGGCGGCTGGGCCGCGGGCGGTATGCTGCCGACGGATTTATTGACGACGGCCCTGGCGCTCGACGCGCTGAGCTTTGCCGGGGACGTGCCCGTGGAGACGTCGTGGTCGCGGCGGCGGGCGGTGCTGCTCTTGCTGCATACTCAGCACGGCTGCGGCGGCTGGCCGCTCTATCCGGACGCCCGCAATACGATATTCACGCGCTTTGGACATCCCCACGGGCGGCGCACGAATCCCAGCAGCCTCGACGTCACTGCCGCCTGTGTGCAGGCGCTGGCATATTCGGGCGTCCGTGTGCCCGGTGAAGACGCGGCCCTCGCGCGGGGCGTGCATTTTCTGTTAACCCGCCAATTGGAATGCGGTCTCTGGCCCGCGGATACGGTGCAGTCCGCGCTGTTCACCACGGCTCGCGCGCTGGAGGCGTTGGTGGGCGCGGCGGACGATCGCGCCGGGCGCGCGGTGGTGCGGGCGATTACCGCGCTGCTGGCGCAGCAGGGCGCGGACGGCGGCTGGAGCGACGACGGCACAACTTCGACGCCGCATCACACCGCCTGGGTGGTGCGCGCCTTATGCGGCGTGCCCGGCGTGCCGCTCGACGTTTTGCGGCGCGCGCGGCAATTCCTTGAAGAGAGCCTCGACGCTTCCGAACTGTTGTGGCAGTCGCCGGGCGTGGTGTGGCCGCTGCCCGTGGGCGAAGCCTGCATCCGTCTCGCCGATTTAACGACGCTTTGGGCGCTGGAGGCGCTGGTGCCGGCGGGCATTGCCGTCCGCTCACGCGTGACCGGCGCGGCCCGTTCCGGATCCATCTTTCATCGCAGCCGGTAATCTTCAGTGAACGCGATCTACGTTTTAAGTCCGGATGACAATCGGCCCGTCGGCGGCATTAAGGTGCTGTACCGTCACGTCGACATCCTCAACGCCCACGGCTACCAGGCGGCGATTGTCCATCGCAAGAAGGGTTTCCGCTGCACGTGGTTCGAGAACGAGACGCGCGTGGAATATTTTTCGCGGCTCGAACCGGACACGTTTGATTTCGTCGTCGTGCCCGAGGTGAACGGCCCGAAGGCGCTGGACGTCTTTCCGGAGGCGAAGAAAATCATCTTCAACCAGAACGCGCACTACACGTTTCTGGGCTACCCGCTGCTGGACACGACGGACCGCACGACGGCTTACCGACATCCGCAGTTGCTGGCGGTGCTGGTGGTGTCCGAAGACAATCGTGAGTATCTGTCTTACGCCTTTCCCAAGCTGCGCGTCGAGCGCATCCACAAGGGCGTGGACGCGAATCGCTTTTCGTTCCGCGAATTGGCCGATAAGCAGCCGCGCATCAGCTTCATGGCGCGGCGCCATCCCGAGGACGTGCGGCAGGTGGTCAATATCCTCAAGTTTCGCGGCGTGTTGGACGACATGACTGTGGAGCGCGTCGACGGCAAGAGCGAACGCGAGGTGGCGGAGATTCTCGCGTCGTCGCTGATCTTCTTAAGCTTCGGCTATCCCAAGGGCTTGCCTGCCGCGCCGCTCGAAGCGATGTTGGCGGGCTGTCTGGTGATCGGCTATCATGGGATGGGCGGGCGCGAGTATTACAAACCGGAATACTCGTGGCCGGTGGCCATCGGCGACACGGTGGGCGTGGCCCGCGCCGTGGAGGACGCGCTGAAGGCGTGGAAAGAAAACCCCGCAGCGCTTCAAAAGAAAGCTGCCGCGGCCCGCGAGTTCGTGCGTCGCGAGTATTCGCTGGCACGCGAGGAGCAGGACGTACTCGCGTTCTGGGACCGGTTGATGATCGAACAGGGGCGCGACGCCATTGCCCAAGGGTAATCGTTGAATCGTATCTATTACCTGTGTCCCGACCAGGACGTGCCCACCGGGGGGATCAAGATTCTCTACCGGCACGTGGATATCCTGAACCGCAACGGCTTCGACGCCGCCATCGTTCACAAGCAGAAGCGCTTTCGCTGCACGTGGTTCGAAAACACGACGCGGATCGAATATTTCAAGAAGATCGAGCCCGACGAGGGCGACGTGGTGGTGGTGCCCGAGGTCTACGGGCCACGGGCGACGGCAGACTTTCCGCGTGCGAAGAAAGGTGATCTTCGCCCAGGGCGCGTACGTGATGTTCATCGGGTACTCGCTGGACCCGCGCGACCTGACGACGGCCTACCGCGATCCGAACCTGCTGGCGGTGCTGGTGGTTTCCGAAGACAGCCGCCGCCACGTGAGCGGCATCTTTCCCGACCTGACCGTGCGCCGGCTGCACATTTCGACGGATATCGAGTTGTTCCGCTTCCGGCCGCTGACGCAGAAGGAACGGCAGATCGCCTTCATGCCGCGCAAGAACATCGAGGACGCGCGGCAGGTGATCAACATCCTCAAGTTTCGCGGCGCGCTGAAAGACTGGGATGTGGTGCCGATCGAGGGGCTCTCGCATCCGCAGGTGGCGGCGCTGCTCGCGGAGAGCGCGATCTATTTCAGCTTTAACCATCTCGAGGGCTGTCCGCTGCCGCCGCTGGAAGCGATGCTGGCGGGCTGCCTTGTTGTCGGCAATCACGGCAACGGCGCGCGCGAGTATTTCAAGCCGGAGTATTCGTGGCCCATCGCCGCGGGCGATATTATGGGTTACGTGGACGCCGCCGAAACGGTGCTGCGCCTCTACCGCGAGGATCTGCCGCTGCTGCAGGACAAGGCGGCGCGCGCCCGCGCCTTCGTGGAAACGGAATACGCGCCGGAGCGCGAAGAGCGCGACGTGCGCGAGTGCTGGCGCGAACTGCTGGCCGCGCGCGGTCCGGTCGCGCGCCCGGAGTTGTTCAGCCGCGCGCGATAAGTAAATTCAATCCCCTTGATCCCCTGCCGATGCCGGGGGAGACCTTGATTCGGAAAGAGACCACATCCATGCGTTTCGGAATCATCACCGTTCTGCTGATCACTTTTGCCGCTCCGCTGTTCGCCGCCGACTGGCCCGCCGTGCTGCGTGAGGCCGAAGAACGCTGCGCGAAGCAACATGCGTCCTACCGGGACATCACCATTGTACAGGACATGACGACGGAGACCGCCGAGGGCAATTTGAGCGCCGAGCAGCGGATTTACCAGAAGCCGGGGTCGCACGCGGGTGGACATGCTGATGAGTCTGCCCCAGGGCGCGGGCATGGACAGCCTGCGTACCGTCGTCATCGACGACGGCCATCAGACGTGGATGATCAATCCGTTTACAGGCAAGCAGAAGCTCGATGAGGCGGAAGCCGCGCGCCAGGAACTGCCGCACGATTGCTGGGGTTTCACACCGGCTAATTCGCGGATCACCGGTGAGGCCATGGCGCAGGGCCGCCCCTGCTACCTGGTGGAACTGGACCGCGACAGCGTGACGCATACGCTCTGGCTCGATAAGGAATCGCTGCTGGTGCGCGAAGGCAATTCGCGCGATGGCGCGAGCGAAGTGCGCTGGGTGCTGTCGGATTTCCGTCCGGTGACGCCCGACTATCAGCATCCCTACAAGGTGGAAATGTTTGACGGCGACCAGCTCCTCTCGACGATGACGGTGCGTTCGGTGACGGTCGATTCCCAGCTTGCCGACGGCCTGTTCAATGCCGACAGCGTGCAGACGCCGGCGCTGGACATGCAGGAACTGATGCGCCGCGCCTTTGAAGCGCAGGGGGCGATGGAAGCAGATTCGCTGGCGCCGCCCGATTCGCTGCGGTAAAGCGCGAGTATCCCGTGCAAAGCGTCATTAAAAAGCAGTCGGCCAAGCTCGGCCTGCCGCCGGGGACTCCGGTGCACATCGGCGAGGAGCGCGTTGGCCAGACGCAGATCCGCCTCGTGCATTACGACCGCGAGCAGGTTGCGGAACGCGACGCGCGTGACGCCGAGGACGCGGCGGCTGCAGTGGGCAAGCACGCGGTGACGTGGATCGACGTCGACGGCGTGCATGACGTGGCGCTGATCGCCCGCCTGGGCGAACTTTTCAAGTTGCATCCGCTGGTCGTGGAAGACATCGTCAACACGGCGCAGCGGCCCAAAGCGCAGGATTACGGCAGTTTCGTCTACATCGTGTTGAAGATGCTGTTCTGGGATCCGCGCGAGGACGAAATCGCCTCCGACCAGATCAGCATCGTGCTGGGCGAGAATTTCGTGATCAGTTTCAGCGAGCGCCTGGGCGACGAGTTTCAGGCGGTGCGCGCGCAGCTCGCCGACCGCGAGGCGCGGATCCGCACGCTGGGCGCGGAATACCTCGCCTACCGGCTGGTGGACACGGTCATCGACGGCTATTTCGAAATTCTGGAAGACGTAGGCGTGCGGCTGGAAGCGCTCGAAGACCGCGTGCTCTCCAGCGTGCACGGCGAATTCCTGAATGAACTGCACGACATCAAGCGCGAGCTGCTGTTTGCGCGGGCGGCCATCGCGCCGGTGGATCCGCTGACGAGCGAGATTCTGCAATCGGTTTCGCCGCTGCTGGCGCCGCAGACGCGCGTTTACTGGGCCGACGTGCGCGACCATACGCTGAACGCGATCGAAACGATCACGACACTGCGCGACATGGGGGCGGGCAACCTCGACGTCTATCTGAGCGGCGTCACCTACCGCCAGAACGACGTGATGCGGCTGCTGACGATTATTTCCACGATCTTTCTGCCGCTGACATTTCTCGTGGGCCTTTGGGGGATGAATTTCAAATTCATGCCCGAGATCGAGCAGCCCTGGGGCTATTGGTCGTCGCTGGGTCTCATGGTGACGGTTGCGGTAAGCATGATTGCGTGGTTCAAGAAGAGGAACTGGTTATAGCCCATGTTTATTTTAATGTCGGTTCATCATCCCAGGCCGGAGTATGAGGCGGCGCTGATTGAGTCCATGCACCGCTACCAGGGAGCGATTCTGGGCCGGGAGGGACTGCTGTCGATTCACACGCTGAAAGACGAGCGCTCGCCGCGGCTGGTGGGACTCGCGATCTTCAGGAGCAAGGCCGATTTCGAGCGCCTCGCGCCCATCGCCCGCGCCGCCGTGGAGAACGACCCCTTTGAGACTTGGGAAGAAGTCGAGATCGACGGCTTCGCGCTGAAGGAAGTGTAGCGGAGACTGTGTGCAGCGGATCATCTTGATTACGGGCAACACGCTGGGGCGGGGCGAGGACGAACTGGGGGCGCGGCTCATGGGCTCGTTTCTGCGCACGCTCTTAACCGGCGCGGCGAAGCCCCATGCGCTGGTGTTCTACAATACCGGCGTCAAGCTGCTCGCGCCGGACTCGACAGTGCTGGACGTGCTCGACGAACTCAACCACGCGGGGGTGCGCCTCGTGGCCTGCGGCACGTGCATTACGTACTTTGCGCTTTCCGATACGATTGCGCCGGAGCGCGTCAGCAACATGGCGGAAATCGCCGCGCTGCTGCTGGCCGCGGATAACGTCATCACCGTTTAGGATACAATGCGCTGGTCGTGGATTCTGCCGCTGTCGCTCAGCGGACTGCTCATGGGCACGCTCTCGCTCTTTGGCGCGGCGCACGGCCTCGAAGCGGCGCTCTGGTTGGCGATTTGGATAGGTTGCGCTTTCGTGCTGGGGTTCAAGGTTTCGGGCAAGGCGTTTTTGAACGGCATGGCCACGGGGGCGCTGGCGGCGACGCTGTATTCGCTTTTGCTCTACGGCTTTTTTGCTACCTATCTGGCCCACAATCCACAGTTGCTGGAGGGACCGGCGGGACCGGGCGGTACGGATCTGCGAACCTTCCAACTGGTGATGACGCCGCTGGTGGCTCTTTTCAGCGCGCTGTTCATGGGATTATTGACCCTCATGGTGTGGAAGGTGCGCTATTCGATCCGCGAGCAGCGCCGGGAGCGGGCGGCGTAAGCGGCGGTTGCATCTGCGGCGGAAAATGGGTATCTTGGCGAATTCAGCGCGGCACTTGGGTGAGGTGGCAGAGTGGTCGAATGCGGCGGTCTCGAAAGCCGTTGTACTGCTCGTCAGTACCCAGGGTTCGAATCCCTGCCTCACCGCATGACAGAAGAGAAGCTCGAAATTCGAAGCTCAAAGCTCGAGTCAGAAATACATGGAAGCTGGAATTCGATCTTCTGACTCGGATTTTGGATTCAGGATTTCGGTTGGTGAGGTGGCAGAGTGGTCGAATGCGGCGGTCTCGAAAGCCGTTGTACTGCTCGTCAGTACCCAGGGTTCGAATCCCTGCCTCACCGCATGACAGAAGAGAAATTCGAAATCCTAAATCCGAAATCCAAGACAAAGTGATTTGAATTTCTGATTCGGATTTAGGATTTCGGATTTGCTTCAGGAGAGATGGCCGAGTGGCTTAAGGCGCACGCTTGGAAGGCGTGAGTACTGGCATAACCGGTACCCCGGGTTCGAATCCCGGTCTCTCCGCAAGTCAGGCGGGACACCCGCCGGAGGCGCGGAAAAAATGATCGACGTGGGAGCGCTGGCCCGCACCTACGGGTATCCCGTGGTGCTGATCGGCACGGCCCTGCAGGGCGAGGTCGTGCTGCTGGTGTGCGGTTTCCTCGCGCAGCAGGGCTATCTCTCCGTGTGGATCGTGTGGCTGTTGGCGACGCTGGGCGGCACCGGCGGCGATCAAACCTATTTCCTGCTCGGGCGGATCTACGGCGAGCGATTGATCGATCATTTGCCGCGCGTGCTGCGTAATTCGCTCGCGGCGGCGCGGGGGCTGGTCGAGCGCCATCCGCGCGTCGTCCTGATTTATATGCGCTTCCTCTTCGGGATGCGCATTTTGCTGCCGATCCTGACGGGCGCGTCGTCGATTCCTACAGGCCGCTTCATCCGCTACAACGTGGTCATGGCGGCGATCTGGGCGGCGATCTTCGTCGGCATCGGCTACGTTTACGGGGCCGCGGCGGAACGGATTCTGCACCGCCTGGAGGGTGCCGAACTGCTGCTCGTGGGCGCGTTGATTTTAACGGGAATCCTCTATCACCTCGTGGCCGGCCGCCTGCACAAACGCTGGCACGGCGAAGACGCGTGACCGCTGAAATTCGAAATTCGAAGCTCGAAATTCGAATATGGAGGGGATATGCAAAAGACTGAGAAACCTCAGGATTTTGCGCTGCGAACAGAAGATTACGCCGTGGCCATTGTCCAGTTGTTTGCGATCCTTCCGAAAACTACCGCTGCACAGCAACTTGGCAAACAAATGTTGCGGGCAGGAACGTCCGTTGGCGCGCATTATGCAGAGGCTCGGCATTCGCGCTCCACCGCGGAATTCATCAGCAAGGTAGACGGCGGACGGCAGGAGATGCAGGAGACATTGTACTGGCTGCGCTTGATTGCCCGGACAGGTAGTTGTCGATCACTGATCGGCTGACCCATTGTGGACGAAGGGCAGGAAATCCGTGCGATTTAATGGCGATGGCTGCCAATGCGGGAACGGAAAGGAAATTCGAAACCCACGGACCTGATTCGGATTTTGGATTTAGGATTTCGGATTTACTTGGGAGAGATGGCCGAGTGGCTTAAGGCGCACGCTTGGAAGGCGTGAGTACTGGCATAACCGGTACCCCGGGTTCGAATCCCGGTCTCTCCGCCAGTTTGCAAGAGAGTCTGATGCCGCCCGGATCGGCTCTCCTTCATCGGCGACGGTTCACTCTTACAGATCGGACGAACCCCCATGTTGTACGTACTCCTCGCGCTGCTCGGCCGCTGGCGCTGATTGCGCAGCCGGCCGCCGAAATCCGCCGCCTCGATGATTCGTTGACGGGCAACGCCTCTTATCCCTACTTCTTCCGGGACACGGATTCGACGTTGCGTTGCGGCTGGTCGTTGCTGGGCAGCGACGGCACAAACCGCGTGGTCGTCCGTCAAGTGCCTCCTGCAGCGGCGAACCCGCCGGCGCGTGCGAACTGATCCCCGCGCGCGTCGATAGCGGCGTATACAATTGCATTCCCATCGTGAGCGAGGTGCGCGGCGACAGCGGCGCCTCTGGGCGCGGCTCGTCGTCCACAGTTGAGACCACAAATTTACGGTTCAGTTTTTCTCCCGGAGGGGACGGAAACGAACTGGTTCTGAGAGGAGAACGCCTCGCTGCCGTGCATCACCGCGGTGAGCGGCGGTTACCTGCTCGCGTATCGTTACTTTTTCCCGGAAACGGAGCGGTTCCTCCGTGTCAGTCTGACGGGTGAAACGGTGCAGCTCAGCCAGTACCGCACACCGTCCGTCGCGGCGGTTTTTGGGGAAGGAACGCGGGCCAAACTGGTGGCGGTGGACTACGATTCGACACTGGTTCAACCCCAGCACAGCCTGTGGACGCTGACAGAAATCGGCATGGTCATCACGCCCGGCGAACCGCTGGTGACGTGCGCTCTCGCTCCGGGTGAACGGCTGGAAGGGGTGGTCTGGGATGCGGCGTTCGGCCGAATGCATATCGCCCAGTTTGTCCGCCAATCCGAAGCGGAACCGTCCGCCTGCACGGTGACGGCCATGAGTTACCGGGATCAGCAGGTTTTTCCGCTTCCCTCCTGGCAATTGAGTCCCTTTGCCGTCGTCGACAATACGCTGCCGTTCCGTCTGGCGATCGGACCGGACAACAAAGACGTGCTGGCGTATGCGACGCGGGATGGATCGGAGACATGGGAAATCCGGGTGCTGCTGCTCGATTCGCTGGGTCAACCCGACACACTGCTGCAAACCTTTTCCCTGCCGGAGAACCTGCCGCCGAAGTCGATGGCCCTCTACACCGGAGACAGCACAGTCTACTTGCTGGTGACCGACATCGATGGCGCCGAAGAGCCGCATGGCGGCGTCTACCTGGCGGTCTTTGACCTGCCGCGTGATTCAACGCCGCCGCCGCCGCCGGAAACCGCCGGTCAGCTTCCGCCGGCGCCGCGCGAATTTCAACTGCGCGCGTATCCGAATCCGTTCAATTCCGCGGTGCGGATCGCTTTGAGACACCCACCCGCGCTCCGGTCGCACTCCGCATCTTCGACCTGCTCGGGCGGCGCGTGGCGGATCTTTCAAGGGACTCGCAAACCCTCGCGCGGGGCGAAGTTATATGGGATGCGGCGGCCTTTCCCGCAGGTCTCTATTTGGTGCGCGCCACAGATGGCCGGACCGCGGCGGTACAGAAAATTCTATTGCTGAAATAGCCGCGCATTCTTGCGGTGATGATCACGGAGGTGGGCGATGAGGTTTGGCTTACGCCTGCTGCTGGCGATGCTGGTGATAATTGGCGGCTGGAGCCGCGGCGGCCAGGCCCGCGAGCTGCGGGGTGAAGCGCCGCACATTGACAACGCGCACCAGCTAATCGTGCCCGATAATCTCTGGCGGGCGATCGTGCGGGAGTTTCCCCGCTGCCGGCTGCCCGCGGCGGCGGATTATCTCGCGGGCGGACGGAATTCGGAAGCGTATTACATTTATTCCTTTGCCGATACCGCGCTGCCGTATGCGTGCTGGGGCGATTTCAACGGTGACGAGTGGTGGGATGTAGTGACGTACATGATCCCGGACGCGCCGGACGCGCCGCAAGGCGTGAAACTGGTCGTTTTCCACGGATCGGCGGAGGGCTTCACACCGCAGGTTTTGCGCGACAGCCTCGCCCGGCGCGACTTCGTGCTCTTCACACTCAACACGCTCCCACCGGGCAAGATCCGCACGATCAAACGGAAGGGCTCCGAGGCCAAATACTCGCCGGAACCACCGGACACCGTCGTCACTGCGTGGAACAGCTTCCAGTACGGCAAGTTCGGCAGCGCCGCGGAGGTCTATTACTGGAAAGACGGGCGCTACCAAGCTGTGCCCGTCAGGGATTAACGGCGGAATGTGAGCATCGCATGCAGGAAGGGATCTCACGCGAAGAGCTGAAGCTCCTCATCGCCAGCCTCGATGGAGACCATGGCCTTGCTCGAAGCCAGACTCAAGCGGGTGCGCGCCGAGAATCGCAGCGTTACCGCCGTGCTTCGCGAACTGCAGGATGTGCGCGCGCGCCGCGATCAACTGTTGGAAGACCTCGCAAGTTTGCCCCCGGACAGTCGGGCGTGATGCCCCGCCCGTGATATAGCTCGATCAACTCCTTCAGAAAAACAAAACCCCGCCAAAATGCGGGGTTTTTTCGTGCTCCGCTCGATCACGCACCGGCGAACGCCTCGGATCATGCCGTTGATTACAGGACAATGACCCATTCCGGCGCGGGCACGACGCAGCGCAATTGTAATAGACCCACACTCGGCAAGATAGATTTGCCACCCGCGCAGAGTGTTTGAGGACATTTCGGTTCTCAATTTTGACAGTGCGGGGTCGCTTAGCGTATCTTGATACGTTGTATCCCACTGTGCACGTGTTCGACGAAACCCTACCGTTTGCGGAGGATTTTATGAAACATCTGTATAGAATTTTTCTGCTCCTGAGTTGGCTGTGCGCAACCCTGCTTTATGCCGCCGTGCCGTTGCAGATCAATTATCAGGGTTATCTGACGACGCCCGCCGGCGCGCCCCTCGATACTGTTGTGGCCGTCAGCTTTGCGCTGTATCCCGCTGCCGTCGGTGGCTTGCCGCTGTGGACGGAGACGCAAAATCCGTGCAGCGTGCGCGGGGGTTTGTTTCAAGCATTGTTGAATGTGCCCGCCGCGCAGCTTGCGGATTCCAATCGCTGGCTGGGAATCACCATCGGTGCCGACGACGAAATGTCACCGCGCCAGAAAGTGGCGAGCATCGCCTTCGCCTATCGGGTCGGCACGGTGGACGGAGCCGGTGGCGGAACGATCTGGGGCGATGTCGCGATTACGGGCAAGGCGACAATTGGCCCCGGACACACGGCCAGCGGCACGAATTCGTTTGTCGCCGGGTTGAATCATGAACTGAGCGGCAATGCCAGCGTCATCGGTGGTGGCGAAGAAGATCGTCTCACGGGCACGCGCAGCGTCATTGCCGGGGGCGAAACGCAGCATCTCGAAGCCGATCTCGGGTTTATCGGCGGCGGTTCGTCGAACCGTGTGGAAGCGACGGCCGCGGCCGTTGTCGGCGGCGAGATCAACGTTGCCACCGGTATCAATTCCTTTATCGGCGGTGGCGCGTACAATCAGGCGCGCGGCGCATACTCCGCGGTGGCGGGCGGTGGCGGCGAAATGCCGGTGGATTCCAATTCCGCCGCCGCGAACTATTCATTTATAGGCGGCGGGCGGCACAATGTCGCCTCCGATTCCGGCGCGGTCGTGGTGGGCGGACAAAACAATGAGGCGGCAGGACAAAACACATCGGTTGCGGGCGGGCGCGAGAATAGCGCCGACGGCCATCAGGGCTTCATTGGCAGCGGTTACGCCAATACGACCGGTGAGAATTCCACCAACAGCGCGATTGTCGCCGGTCATGAAAACACGATTGAGCACCACCAGGCCTTTATCGGCGGCGGCGGGCATAACCTTGTTCAGAGCCGTTACGGCACGATTGCCGGCGGCGGCGGGGATGCCGTGGCGGATCATAACTGGATTCGCGGCCTCGGCGAGTACGGGTTTATCGGTGGTGGCCGCGGCAACGACGTGATCGGCCTCTACGGCACCGTCAGCGGCGGCTATAATAATCAGGCCGAGGTCTACGGAACCACCGTGGCCGGCGGCGTGGAAAACCGCGCCGCGGATACGCTGGCGGGACCGTGCTCGGCGGGCGCTCCAACTGGGCGATGCGGCCGCTTTCCGTGGTGGGCGGCGGTGAATGGAATAACGCGGGCGATACCGCGGCGGCAATCCTCGGCGGGGGGCACAATTATGTGGACGGCGTCTACGGCGTGGTGGCGGGCGGTGGCGGAACCGCGGAAGCTGACGGCAACCATGCCGGTGGCGATTACAGCGCGATTGTGGGCGGTCAGGGCAACGAAGCGCAGGCCATGTACAGCTACATTGGCGGCGGTTTCAACAATCTTGCGGGCAGTGAATACGGCGTGGCGGCGGGCGGCTACCTGAACAACGCCTATGGCAACTATGCTGCAATCGCGGGCGGCGCGAATAACGCAACGAGCGCCAATAATGCCGTGATCAGCGGCGGATCCAACAACACCGTCAGCGGCGTGGGCAGCGCCATCGGCGGCGGCGTCTTCAATACCGCCAGCGATATGTATACCACGATTTCCGGCGGGCGCAGCAATCAAGCCACGGTGGACTATGCCACGGTGGGCGGCGGCTATGGGAACCTGGCGCAGGGTGTATATAATGCTATCGGTGGCGGCTGGAACAACAGCACCGCCGACTCGTCCGCTACCATCGGCGGCGGACAGGATAACACCGCCGGCGACAAGTTTTCCACCGTTGGCGGCGGCGAGGAAAATGAGGCGGGTGGCATCGGTGATGTTGTGGCGGGCGGCATTCGCAACCACGCGACAGGCGGAGCCAGCGCCATTGGCGGCGGCAGCGTGAACTACGCGCAGGGCACGAATAGTGTTGTTGGCGGCGGTTACTACAACCGGGCTACCAATAGCTACTGCACCATCAGCGGCGGTTACGGCTCGAAGGCGATGGGGTATTATTCCACCGTTGGCGGCGGCCACTACAACAGCGCATTGGGATTGTATTCCACGGTCGCGGGCGGTGGCGGCTTTTACGCCGCGGATTCAAATTCCGCCATCGGCAACCACTCGATGATTCCCGGAGGCGCCCGCAACCGGGCCGTGGGCTTCTACTCCTTCGCGGCGGGACATCGCGCGCGGGCGGAACATCATGGCGCGTTTGTCTGGGCAGACACCACCAATTCCGATTTTTCCTCGACGGCCAATCAGCAGTTCAACGTCCGCGCTTCCGGCGGTGTGCGGATTTATACCAACAGCGCGGCCACCGTGGGCGTCACACTCGAGGCCAACGACAACTCGTGGAATGCCGTCTGCGACAGCACGCTGAAAAACCGCGAACGCCGTATTGATGGCCGCGAGATGCTGGAGCGGATCGCCGATCTCCCCATCTACCTGTGGCATCATAAGAACGGCGATCCAAACACCAAACACATCGGGCCGATGGCGCAGGATTTCTGGAACGCCTTCCATGTGGGCAGTGACAGCCTGAAGATCTCCGAGCCTCGATCCGTCAGGCATCGCCCTCGCGGCGATTCAGGAGCTGAAGAAGCAGAACGAAAAGCTCAGTGCGGAACTCATGGAGTTGCGCGCGCAGGTGCAGAGCCTGATGGCCGACCGGCAGAAAGCTCTGAAGGAGGCGAGATAAGATGCAGCGGACTACAATCATCCTGTCCATTACCCTGCTCGCCAGCCTGACCTTTGCCCAGCCGCAGCAGTCGGAAAATTTTGTGATTACTAAGTCCGTGCTCGATGCGGGCGGCGGGTTCAGCAGCTCCGCCGATTTCCACCTGACGAGCGCCTTCGGCCAGCCCTCGCCCATTGGCGCGCAGACAAGCGAACATTTCAGCCTCAGCGGTGGCTTCCTCTCGCCGCTGGCGGCGATTTCGCCACTCAGTCCGATTCAGGCGCTGGTCATTCAAGGTGACGACGCGGACGTGTATCTGTACTGGGAACGCGTATCCGGCGCGGTTTCGTATCAGATTTATCGCGGGGACAGCGCCAATTTCGCGCCCGCACCCGGCAATCGTGTGGGCGGCACAAGCGACACATCCTATGTGGACAGCGGCGTTGTTCCCGTTTCCCTTCGTTGTTTCTACATCGTCACCGCGTCGAGTGCCCGGCCGGCGCGCCTACTATCGCCGTGCGTCCTGGAAAACAGACCGCAGCTCCGGCAACAAAAAGCGGCGGGCTATACCCGCCGCGAAAAATCATGGAATCACGAAAACACTAAGGGAAGATAAGCTTTATTTCGGCTCGCTGTCGCTGGTGGTTTCGACAGCCTCCGCGCCGTTGGCGGCGAAGATCGTTTGTAACCGGCTCAGCAGCGCTTCCGCTTCGGCGGGCTGATCGAGGGCGACGCAAAAGTCCGCGAGATCTTTGATGATCGCAGCGAGGTTCCGGATGATCGGGTCCAAGCTGCTGTTCGCGAATTGTCAGCGCGGGTTGCGCTGTCTCCCGTGCCAGGTCCGGACGTCCGGCCGCGAAGTGCATGAGCGCGAGGCGGTGCCGGAGATCGGCGGCATCGAGACTTTCCGCGCCGTCTTGTGCGGCCAGCAGATCCAGTGCCCGCGTATACCAGGCGACGGCCTCGGCGGCATCGCCCAACCGTTGCTGCACCTGTCCCATCAGGCGGAGGGCCTGAACCGTTTCCGCAGGCTTCGGCTGCGGACACTTTTCCAGCAGGTCAAGGGCGTGCAGGAGGTGTTTCCGCGCTTGATCGCAATCGTCGCCCGCCAGCAGCATTTGACCCAGGCAGATATGATCGATGGCGGTTTCTTCGCCGTCCCCGCCGTTCTCGCGGAGGTGCAGTTCCAGCACGTAGCCGTAAAGCAGCAACGCTTCCGCCTGCCGCCCCTGGGCGGCTAACTCGTCGGCATAATGACGGAAAGTCGTGGCCGGATCGGGGGGGGGGCGCGCCGGCGGTGTTATCCGGATGAGCGACCAGCCGCATCAGCCACAACCGGGCATCGGGCAAACGCCGCTGGGCCACGAGGGCCAGTGTCAGTAACCGCAACATGGGTTGCAGGTCGGGATGACCCGCGCCCAGAACGCGCTCGCCCGTGCTGAGGAGCCGCGTCAGTAAGACCTCGGCTTGGGCGTAGCGTTTCTGTTCCACATAGAGATCCGCCAGCGATTGCGAAACTTTCAGCACGTCGAGGTGCGACGAACCGAGGCGGCGCTCGAGCAGCGTAATCGCCCGTTTCAGATGTCGTTCGGCATCTTCCAGATTCCCCCGCGCGCGGCTGACCTCGGCAAGGTCGACGTGCCCGGCGGCGACATAGGGATCGAACAGTGAGCGTCTGCTGGCGATGGCGAGGGCGTTACGAAAGCGCTCCTCAGCCTGGTCAAAATGCTCGGTGATCAACGCGGCGTACCCTGCTTCACGTTCCGCTTTCCAGGACCGATAGTCCACGCTTGCCGTCCACATGCTGCGTTACGGCCATATCCGGTCGGCGAAAGGCGTCTTTCGCTGCCGGTAACCGTCCACATTTGCCTTCACAAACCGCTGTATGCCCGAGAGACCCCCGGTCAGCCGTTTGCGTAAGCTTAGAACGCTATAATGTTTATTCCGCGTCTCCGGAGCAAACCCCACAGCACTCAGAGTATGCACAGCAACTACCAGACCAGATGAAAATCGGAATTTATGATCCAGACGGTAGCATTTTAGCTAAAGATAACGCACCCGGCGACTCCGGGAACCAGCAGGCCGGGTTCCGTGTGCAAGAGGCAAGCCCTTTGTCTGAATCTGATTCATCGGAAAGATTGACAACATGAACGGAAACAAACTGCAACGCGGACTATTGCGCTTCTGGAATGACTGGGGGAGACCGATACTCCTGGCCGTGGTCATCGTTTTACCCTTGCGGGCCTCGATTGCCGACTGGTACGAAGTACCCCTCGGGTTCGATGCAGCCGACGATTCTGGAAGGTGACCGGATATTCGTCAACAAACTGGCGTACGACCTGCGCATCCCCTTTACGCACTGGCGAATTGCCGAGTGGGACGACCCGCTGCGGGGCGATGTCGTGGTCTTCAGTTCGCCGCTTGACGGCACGCGGCTGGTGAAACGAATCATCGGTCAACCCGGCGACCGGATCTCTATGAATGACAATCGCTTGTATGTCAACGGCGAGCCGGTCTCCTACGAACCGCTGGCGGGTGAGGCCGTCTCCGGGAAAGACGCCGCTTTTCCTCACGCGTTTTTACGCGAGCGCACTGCCGGGCTGCGCACACACTGTGATGCTGACCCCGGCGGTACGCTCGCGGGACTCGTTTTCCGAGAAAATCGTCCCGCCGGGGCATTATTTCATGCTCGGTGACAACCGCGACAACAGCGCCGATTCCCGCTATATTGGCTTTGTCCACCGCGACCGGATTTTAGGCAAGGCAACCACCGTGGTCTTGTCCTTCAACTACGACAACCACCATCTGCCGCGCTGGCAGCGCTTTTTCGTGGGGCTGTAAAGTCGAACGGACAGGGTGATTGCGAGCGAGGGCGCACGCGAGTGCGCTACGGATTGCTGAAAAACCCCGCCTTTCCAGGCGGGGTTTACGTTTCTTGCAATACAAAAGCCTGAATGATCAGGCCATCAGATGCTTTCAGCAAGCAATTTAGTTGTTCTTAAGCCACTCTCTAAAGTCTTTTTTTGTCCAATTAACAGCTTTCAACGATGTTTCAATAAACCGTTCTGGAACCTCGGGGAAATTTGTGTCGACAGTTAAGCATCTATGAAGTTGGGGCTGACCTGCTGGCCGATCCCACTTCTGATGGCTACTTTCTGTACTTTTATGGACGAGCCCGATGAACTTCAAGAAGGCTATCCATTTTTTAAGAGGTACTTGTTGCGTTGGATATTCCTTCTATTGCTACACGCAAGCAACGGCCGTCGCAGGGATTTTCTGTTTGACTGGGAAAGAGCGAGTCTTTATTGCCTCGCGATCTTTCTGATTCAATTGGGGACGGACATATTTGAAAGACGGCTTCATTTGCAGCGTCCACCCAAGACCAAGCAGTACCTTTTCCAACGTGCCCTTATTCGTAGTATCATCAAGAAATATTTTCAAGACCTCGTCAAATGCCCTTTTTACAGATTTTTCATTTTTGGCATAAGCAGACAACTCTAAAGCTGGACAGTAAGCTACACAATAGTTACCATCCCATTCGAGAGCTACTTCAAGCTCTAAAAAATAACTACCGCCAATTTTGGCGATCCTTGCCATTCTACTTCTCCTCATGTGTGCCATAATATATACCTCAAATCAATTGAAATCAAATAATGTAAACATTTGAATTATATTGCATTACTTGATTGTGGCGCATACCAAGAGGATTGCGAGCTACATCCTCTCGCTTCTTTAACGATGCTAACGGCGTGCCAGATTCATAAAATTTCGGGGAGAAGAAACCTAAAGGCCCTTTTCTATGCCGCATAATTGTATAAATACCTCTCCCACTCCCCAATCTGGAGTCATTCAAAGAAATCGTTGACCAATGCCCGATATTGGGCTTTCCGCATATTCCCAACAATGGGTGCTGGGATCAGACCCAATCGCGTTGATTCTGATTGCTTGATTTTGTCCGCTTGTATCCCCTTATTGCAGCCATAGTCTGCATTCAGCCTCGATGTTCTCGAACGCTCCCTTCCCCCCCGGCTATGACCACCACCTCCCCCGTACCGCCCTCAACCCTGCCCAAGACCCCCAAGCCGCCCCTGGCACAGCACACGAAAATTTTCATCGGCCTCGCCGTGGGCGTGGTGCTGGGGCTGTTGGCCAACGCCCTCTTCGGCGACTACCCCGAACTCGACTGGCTGCTGAAGAACGTCATCTCGCCGCTGGGCCAGGTGTTTCTGCGGCTGATCTTCATGGCCGTGATTCCGCTGATCTTTTCCGCGCTGGCCCTGGGCGTGGCGGAACTGGGCGACGTGCGGCAGCTCGGGCGCATCGGCGCCAAGACCTTTATCTACACGCTGTCCGTGACGCTGATCTCGGTGATCATCGGGATAACGCTCGTCAACGTCTTCCGCCCCGGCGAGGGACTCTCGGAAACGCAGCGCACGGCGCTGATGAGCACCATCACCACGCCGACGGTGGAAAGCACGGTGGCCAAGGCCGCCCAGGCCAAGACCGTGGTGCAGACGCTGCTGGACATCATTCCGCGCAACCCGCTGGCCGACGCCGTGGGCGCCTTTGACGAGAACTACAAGGGCGGCGGGATTCTGGCGCTGATGTTCTTCAGCCTGTTTGTGGGCCTCGCGCTGGCGCTGACGCGCTCCGAGCGCACGGAAACGTTCGAGAAATGGTTGCAGGGCTTGTACGACGTGGTGATGAAGATCATCAGCCTCGCCATGAAGCTTGCGCCCTACGGTGTCGCCGCGCTGGTCTTCGCCGTCACCGCGCGGCTGGGGATGGACGTCGTCATGATCCTCGGCAAGTACGTGCTGGTGGTGATCGGCGGGCTGCTGCTGCACATGTTCATCGTCTATTCGGCGCTGCTGAAATATCTCGTGCGCACGAGTCCTTTGAAGTTTTTCAAGCGCATCGAGGAAGTGATCATCACCGCCTTTTCGACCAGCAGTTCCAACGTCACGCTGCCGGTGGCGATGCGCGTCACCGAGGAGAAGCTGCACGTGCCGGGGCGCATCAGCCGCTTTGTGCTGACCCTGGGCTCGACGGCCAACCAGAATGGCACGGCGCTCTATGAGGGCGTGACGGTGCTGTTCCTGGCGCAGTTCTTCGGCGTGCATCTGTCCATCACGCAGCAGGCGACGGTGGTGCTGGCTTCGGTGCTGGCAGGCATCGGCACGGCGGGCGTTCCCGGCGGCTCTCTGCCGGTGATCGTGCTCGTCTGCAGAGCGTGGGCGTTCCCGGCGAGGCCATCGGCGTAATCTTCGGCGTCGACCGCATTCTCGACATGTCGCGCACGGTGTTAAACGTCACCGGCGACATCACCGCCGCGATGTACGTCGCCAAATCCGAAGGCTACGACCTTTCCGAAAACGCTGAAACGCTGAAACTCTGAAACGCTGAAATCCAGACCAGACAACGCCGCGCGGGGTGCTCACACCCCGCGCGGTTTTTTTGTGTCCTACAATTCCGCCTTGGCGACCCCGTGCCGCAGAAAGGTGATCAGCGCGCAGAGGCTGGTGATCTGCGTCAGGTCCACCAGATCCATCTCGCCCGTGAAATAAAACCCCAGCCCGGCGATGACGGTGATGATCGCCGTCCACACGGTCTTGCTTTGCCAGAATGGCCACATAAACACCTCCATGTAACGATGAACGAGGAACGATGAACGATGAACGGAAGACATGCTCCCCCCATCTTATGGGGGGATAAAGGGGGGTGGCGGAGGGGGCTTGACATTTCACTTTTTCCGCCGTATATTTAACCATATGGTTAATCATTCTCGGGCGCGGCTGAACGCCACCTTTGGCGCGTTAGCCGACCCCACGCGGCGAGCCATTCTTGGCCGCCTGACCCAGGGCGAGTGCACAGTCTCGGAGCTGGCGAAGCCCTTTGCCGTCTCGCTGCCGGCCATCACCAAGCACTTGAATGTGCTGGAAGAAGCGGGTCTCGTGGCGCGCAAAAAGCATGGCCGCGAGCGCGTGGTGCGCCTCAAAGCCAAGCCGATGCAGGAGGCCGCCGACTGGGTGGACGGCTACCGCCGCTTCTGGGAGGACCGGCTATCCTCGCTCGCGCGGCACCTCGAAGAATCCGCCTGAACTCGCGGTGGTGACTCTCCAGAGTCACCCCTCCGCCATGTTTCCAGAACAGACGGGTGCCTCTGGAGAGGCACCACGGCGAACGAAGATAGGAATTCCCATGTCCGACGTTCAGCACATCGAAACGGGCACGGAGCGCATCGTGCTCGCCATCACGCTCAAGGCCACGCCCGCGCGCGTTTACCGCGCGCTCACCGAGGCCGCCGAAATAGAAAAATGGTTCTTCCCTGAAGCCGTTACCGATCCGCGCCCCGGCGGCCGCTACAAGTTCACCTGGCATTCGCAGCATGCCGCCAGCAATCACGTGCGCGAGGGTGAATTCATCGAGGTGATCCCCGGCAAAAAGGTAAGCTACACCTGGGACGCGCGCCACATCCAGGCGGGCAAGGACCCCGGCACACGCGAGCTGCCCACAGTTGTCGAGTTCCTGCTCGAGGAAGTTCCCGCAGGCACGCGCCTGACACTGACGCACAGCGGCTGGGGCGATGACCCCGCGTGGCGCGAGCTGTTCACCTTCCATGACGAAGGCTGGGAGTTCTTCATCGGCAACCTCGGCGACGTCGTCGCTGGCCACCCCGACCGCCGCGCCGAGATCATGGAAATGCGCCCGCGAACGTGACGTTCGATCCGTAGCGCTGGCGCCCATATTTGCCGCCGCTGCGCGGGCTGGATCTTCACCACGCCGTGCGGCCTCTCCAGAGGCCGCCGTCTGCGAACGTGACGCGAACGTGACGTTCGATCCAAGGCGCTTGCGCCGCTGATTACCGCGCACGCAGACGCGCAAGCTGAAGGACGCCGTGGCGGGTCTCCAGACCCGCCCGTCTGTCTCTATCTCTTCCTGACGCGGAAGTCAAGGACGAAAGCAATGAACGAGGCGCGAGCAATCGCGCCTGGTGTTTGTTCAGCCTATTGCCGCAGCACCCACGCAAACACCGCCGCCGTGCTGCTCAGAAACAGCCCGGTCATCAACCCGATCATCCAACGGCGGAAGGCCTCCAGCGCGGCGATGCGTTCGCGGTGAGCGGCCACGGTCGTTTCAAGCCCGTGGGCAAGGGCGGAGAGTTCGCGCCGCAGCCCACCGATCTGCTCGGCCAGATCCGCCACCCGCGCCTCGACGCGCCCCAGCGAGCGCTCGAAAGATTGTTCCGTATCCATAATGATTCCTCCTCATCGGCCGGGTTTCTGTTCGTCGTTCCTCGTTCATCGTTCCTCGTTCAGCGTTTCTTCCGCCAGCGGCGTCAGCGCCTCGTACGTTTTCCCGCCGATGCGCAGCGTGATTTTTTTCTGGCCTTTGATGGCCTTTTTCAGCTCCGCGATCGCGGCGAGAATTCCCGTGCCCGGCTCCGCGCCGCGATACACGAAGCTGCCCTCCAGCACGCGTTCGATGCCGTCGTAGTAATAGTGGCAGAGCCGCAGGCCATAAAGCGCGCCCGGCTCGTGTTCGCATTGGCGGATGTCCTTGCCGCAGATCGAACAGGCGGGCTTGTCGAAAACAAACGAGATCGAAGCTTCGCTGATGATGCCCGCGTCCAGCAGCACGCGGAAATCCTCCGCGGCGGAATGCGCCTTCGGCCAGTAGAATTTCGGCACGATGTAACGGTGGCCCAAGATGCTCTTCCATGCTGCCGCCGAAGAAGCGGGCCACGGCGAGACTCTGGCGGTTGTGGCCGATGAGCGCCGGCGCGCCGTGGGTCAGACTCAGGACACGCGGCAGATCGGCGGTGCGAAAGCAGCCGAACTGGCTGTCCACGGCGTCGCCCGCGAGGCGGCAGCGGCGCACATAAGATATCGCTTTCAGAAAGCGCAACCAGCGGCGGATTGGGGAGGGACTGAATCCCATCCAGATTAGAAGCCCCGTCCAACTCCGCCTGCGGCAGGAGCGGTCCGGAAAGTCGTTGCAGAATCACGTGCATCTCCCATGGGTTATTAAAATGGCTGGAGTAGAAACGATGCTGTGGGTCGCGGTCGACATCCAATGGTTGAAAACCACCGCTGCCACGGATCTGGCTCAGAAAAACCGATGATAAACACTCCGGTTCTGTTCCGTTAAATCCCGCTGTTACGGGCGGATTGCGTTCATGTAGGGATTCTCCAACACGATGGCATGTATACCCGACCCCGCCTACTATACTTGCTACAATCGGCATATCGCTTGCATTAACGAGATCCGGAAAGCAAGTGAAACGAAAATAAATGAGGTACGCTATGCAGCCGAATCTGAAATCCAACCTGATCCTCTGGATCGTCATTGCGGCGGCGATGACATTGCTGCTGTCGGCTTGCAGCATGGATTCGAGTCCCGTCAGCGTCCCGGTCGAGGCGACGAGTGCGACGCAGGAGTACCAGTATCCACCGTTTGACCCGAACGCTGCCGCCAATGGTCCCGAACCGGGATTCCGTTTTGTGCGGATGCGGGGCGGGGCCGGCGCCCTCGATGCCGTCAACTGTGATCCAATGCAGGCGTCCCGCGTCTGTGACCCGTGGCGGTCGAACACGGTGGTGGTTCCGCTGGTCAGTGTTTACATTCCGTCCGGCGTCAACCCCACCCGGACGACGATCCGCATCGAAGCGGCCAGCGGGTGCGTGGCGTTAGCGGATTTCTACCCGCATCCCTATCAGTTCAACGGCTATGTGCAGATTCGCTGGAATCTGAATGCCCTGGATTTGCCGGATCACTTCGATTACACGAGCCTCGTGCCCTACTACGTGACCGACGAGGGTGTGTACGAACGCATGCCCTACACCCTCAGCTATGATCATGACACCCTGACCCTCTACACGAACCACTTCTCGCGCTACATCCTCGGCGCGCCGGTGACGTCCGGCGACTAAAGCGATCCTTCAACCCCTCACCCTACCGGCGGCGGACTCCTTAGCGGGTCCGCCGCCGCTTTATTCACGGCTATTCACTGCTAGCCAACCCGCTCCTGCGGGTTGGATTCGTTTTGCGGCGGCCTTGTGAATTGAATCCAGCACGCGGGAGCGTGCTGGCTAGAAATGTTGTATCGTCAGTTCTTCAGAACATTTTCCGCGTATGCCGCTCCGTAGCCCAGTTCGCGCGCGCCGTCGTCTTTCGAGATGTAGCCCGCGCGGACTTTCTTGTCCACGGTGTCGAACTCCACCGCCGCAGCCTGCATTCGCGAGAGCAGGAACGGATCCTGGTTGGGCGCGAACACGTGATCGCTGCTGACGGGGATTCCCTTCATCTTCAGTTCGGTGTTGCGCAGCCAGTTGCCCAGCGACGCGCCGAGGCTCTGTACGCTGTCGACGATCTGCATCAGCAGATTGAACTGTGCCTCCACCCAGTTCTTGGTGGTGCCGTGGCTGCGGCCGAGCACCCACGGAAAGAGCCGCAGGCCGGTGATCACGTCCTCGATCACCTGCTCGCGGTTCATCCGCCACACAAAGCCGCGATGCTGGTCGCCGCCGATCACCGTCACTTCCACGTCGTCCCAGGTGAAGATATTGTCGTCGGGTTCGAGGCGGGTGAACTGCCGCACGGTGTCGTCGAAGTAGTTGTTGATCCGCTTCTGGTACTCGCGTTCGGTTTCGTGGGAGAGCGCCTTGGGCGGCCGCACGCGAATTTGCAGCCGTGGTGTGCCCGCGTTGCGCGCGCTGCGCGCCATATCAGACAGCATCGCCTCCTGAATCTGCGCCACGAAGGGAATCGAGGCAAACGGCTCGATGCCGCGCGGGTTGGTGATGTCGGCCCCCAGTGTGGCGAAGAAGAAGCGTTCCGGCGAGAGATAGGTGCGCTTGCCCTGCTCGATCCTCGACGTACGCCCGCCAGCGGCCATCACGCTCCCAGCGCAGCGAGTCCGGATCGAGCGTGTGGAAGTAGTCGATCCCCGACCCGTCCGCCAGCGGCACGATCTCGCCGATGAAGCTGCCCACAGTGAAGAGTTCAAGGAAGAACTGTTCCGTGAGCTGTTTCAGCGCGCCGCGCCGCACGAACGGATTTTCGAGGATTCGTCCGTCCAGCGCTTCAATCACGCGCATCGCGGCCTGCTTGTCGCGTTCGTGGCCGTCCAGCGTGTAGCTCTGCTCTGTGGCGCAAAGATGCACCCATGACCACACCGCCGAGCAGATAATCGGCACGTGATCGCGCAGGTAGCGGTAGAATTCGGCGCGGTTCGCGCCCATCCACACGAAGTCCTGCCCGTCCAGTGTGGTCGTGAACAGATTCGAGGTCACGGTCGTCTGCGCCGGCGTCGTGTTGGGAGTGGCGTGCGGCGTATGCGGCACGGTCATCCCGCGTTGTGTTTGCACGCGCGGCGGCACGAGCGGCCGCTGCAAGGGTTTGCGAAAGAAAGGAAGCTGCATGAAGACTCCGAGGAAAAGTGTGAATTAAGCCGGGGCCGCTGTTGCCTCTAAATACTCTGTGTGCCGCGTAAAAAGACTGTTCTCGGCCACGGCACGGCGGGATAGAAAATGTGGATTTTTGATGGCAACCGAATTATTTCTTGTGATTCTAAACCGCGCAGACTATCTTATATTCGATTGCGAACCTTGTAGTTTACGGTGATCATTCGGAAAAGAAGGTTGCCATGAAATGGGTCAAAGGTATTGTCATCAATCTGCTGGCTTTGTGCGCCCTGCCCGCATTTGCGCAGGACAGTCTGAACATGAGCCGCGTCTGGCAGGCGCCGCAATTTCTCTTGGCGGAGGATGTCGCTGTGCAGGGCAACTATGCGTACGTTATCAACTACCAGCGGCTGGCTGCAGGTGATGGATATCAGCAATCCGACGATACCGGTGGACGTGGGATGTGCGAATTTGTCCGCCGATAACTGCCGCTCCATCGCTCTGAGTGGCGATTACGCTTACGTGGTGTCGTACGTCAGCGGCCTCAAAGTGGTCAATATCAGTAATCCCACAGCGCCGGCAGAGGTCGGATCCTATCCCATGTCGTATTACATGGAAGATGTCGCTGTCCAGGGGAATTACCTGTTTGCGGCCTGTGAGGAAGCCGGGCTGTACATCCTGAATATCAGCACGCCCGCCGCACCGGTCTTTACGGGACTCTACAACACGGCAAGCGCGGCGAAAGCCGTCGAAGTCCAGGGGAAATATGCGTATGTTGCTGACTACAGCGATGGTCTGCGCATTCTCAACATCAGTAACCCGTCATCACCGCTGCAGGTAGGCTTTGTGGACACGCCCGGATCCGCTTATGATGTGGCGGTCGCCGGCAATACCGCCTACGTGGCCGACTGGGGCGGTGGGTTGCGCATCATTGACGCCGGTAATCCGGCCGCTCCGGTGGAAATCGGCTCGTTCACTACGGCCAACGCAATGTTGAAGGTGGCGATTTCCGGAAATCGTGCCTTCATCTGCGAGCAATTCACCCGGCTGCGTGTCGTCGATGTGACGAATCCCGCCGCGCCGGTTGCCGCGGACTCGTTCTCGCTGCGCCACTTCACGGAGGGCCTCGCGGCGAGCGGTAATTATGTCTATGTGGCCGACAATCAGGCAGGCTTGGTGGTGATCGCCTTCGATCCGGCACCCGACCCCGCGCCGGTCACGTCGCGCGTTACGACGCAAGAGTACGCGGTTACGGTCAACGGCACCCGTGCGTATGTTGCCGACGGCTCGGCCGGCCTGCGAATTTTCAACATCGCGATTCCGCTTGAACCACTCGCGTTGGGCGTGTTCGACACGCCGGGCTCGGCCAGGGGAGTGGCGGTGTCCACGGACGGCCGGCTTACCTATGTTGCGGACGGGAGCGCCGGGTTGCGGATTATCAATACGGCCAATCCCGCCGCACCCGCAGAGACCGGGAGTTATGACACTCCCGGGAACGCAAACGGAGTGGTGGAGGTGGGCGACTATGCCTATGTGGCGGATGGCACCAGTGGACTGCGAATCATCAACATCAGTAATTCGTCAGCGCCCGCGGAAACAGGCTTCATTGACACTCCCGGCAATGCGCAGGCCGTGGCCCTCCGTGGCAATTATGCATGGGTGGCGGATCACGATGGAGGACTGCGGTCCTATGATATCAGCAATCCGGCCCTGCCTGTTGCCGCGGGCACGTTTATCGGTGTGGATGCCACGGGCATCACCGTGAGCGGCCATTATGCCTATCTGTCCGACGGGGCGGGAGGTCTTCGCGTGCTGGATATCAGCAATCCCAGTCTGCCTGTCGAAAGCGGTGGGTATCTCACTACCGGTCCTGCCAGGTGCGCCGCGCTGCGGGGCAACCTCGCTTACGTGGTGACGGGCACCTCCGGCTTGCGGGTGATGGATCTGAGCGATGTCACGGCCCCGGTGGAAGGCGGGTATTTCGATCCTCCCGGCAACCAAGTGGGAATCGCCATCTCCGGCAACTATGCCTTCCTGGCCGACGCCGGAGGCATTTTGTGGGTGTTCAGTCTCGGCACCGTTCCGGCGCCAACCGTTGCCGGCCAGACTTGGTACACCGGCTATGCCTACGATGTGGCGAAAAGCGGAGCTTTCCTCTACGTGGCCGTGGCGGATAAGAGCGTACACGTGTACAATGTCGGTAATCCTTCCCATCCCACACCGACCGGCTCTTTTTTCGATGGGAATACGTATACCGAAGGCGTGACGATCGCGGGGAATCTGGCGTATGTCGCCGCCGGCCTGATTGGCGTGCGCATTTTTGATATCTCGAACCCCGCGAACATGACACAGATCGGTTCCATTCTCACGCCGGGCTATTGCTACAGCACGACGATTCGTGACAGCCTCGCATTTACCGCCGACGGCATCTATGGTCTGCGCATCGACAATATCAGCGATCCCACGAGCCCGCACGCTCGCAGCAGTTGGCTGGTCGGCGTGACCGGGGCGAGTGCTTACCACGTGGCCGTCAGCGACACGCGGGCATTCGTCGCCTACGGTAAAACCGGACTGCGCGTCCTCGATATCAGCAATCCCACCACTCCAACTCCGCTCACGTCGTTTTTTGTGGATTCCACCGCCGAAGCTCGCGACGTCGTGGTCGTGGGCAATCTCGCGTATGTGGCGATGAGCGGGTTCGGCCTTTTTATTGTGGACGTCAGCTTGCCGGGCGCGTGTGTCCAAATCGGCTATTACAACACGCCGGGCTTGGCGCAGGGGTTGTGTGTGCTCAACAACACGGTGTTCGTGGCCGACGGCTCGGCAGGACTGCGCGCGATTCGCGTGGACAATCCGGCCGCGCCCGTCGAAGTGGCGTACTATAACACTCCGGGAATCGCCCGCCGTGTAATCGTGGACGGCACTCTGGCCTACGTGGCTGATGAAACGTATCTCGGAATCTACGATGTGACGAATGCTTTCAGCCCGCCCGCGCCGCCACTCGCACCGCAGCAGTTGGCATGTGACATGCCGCCGGGCGCTCCGGGCGTGCGCCTGACGTGGAATCCCGTCACGCAGGATACCAGCGGCAATCCGCTGGTTGTGAGCCGCTATGTGATCTACCGGGCGGCGAGTGCGGATGCCGCCGTCTGGGATTCCATCGGTCAGCCGACGCCGCCAAATGCGACCGTGTTCTTTATTACCCCTTCATCCGACCACACGTATTATCAGGTGAAGGCGGTTGAGGATTAGCACTCAGATGACGGCCAGAGGCCGACGGTGATAACGCGCGGGGTGCGGAAACCCCGCGCGGCGATGCAAATTTTATGGTAGGGGCGGACCCACGTGTCCGCCCTTTTTTTATCCTGTCACAACGCGCTGTGGCACCAGCGGCCGCTGCATGGAGACTCCCGAAAAGATTAT
This sequence comes from uncultured bacterium, assembly GCA_963735175.1. Lineage (GTDB taxonomy): Bacteria > Electryoneota > RPQS01 > RPQS01 > RPQS01 > CAVTJX01. The sequence continues at coordinate 49,678 of CAVTJX010000009.1, forward strand.
TGTAGGGACATGGCATGCCATGTCCAACTGTGAAAAACGGCATTGCAAAGATCCGGAACGGCCGGTGCCTCTAAACCCGCTGTCGGTTCGTGAAGCAATTGGCAAATTACCATGGCATGGCCGGATGTATTCACGCATCTCGTTTTAACGGGTTGGATGGAAACGAGATGGACTATTGCGTTCCGCCACATTTCCGACTATCTTAAATATCTGTAATCGCGACGGTGAATTGGCTGCCGAACAATGCCATAGGAAACCAGTCATGCCCATGAAGAAAATTTTAGTGTTTGCCCTATTCGCGGCCTGTACCCTGCCCGCGTTCGCGCAGGACAGCCTGCACGTGAGCCGGATTTGGCAACAAAGTCAGTGGCAATATGCCTATGCAGTGGCGGTGCAAGGGAACTATGCCTATGTGGCGGATCGGGAAAGCGGGCTGCAGATCCTCAATATAAGCAATCCGGCCAGTCCAACTTGGGCAGGCGCTTATGACACGCAGGATTGGGCAAGGAACGTGGCGGTCAGCGGCACCTATGCCTATGTGGCGGCTAATGTAAGTGGCCTGCTGATCATCGACATCAGCAAACCGGCCAGCCCCACCCTAGCCGGCTATTATGACACGCCGGGCTATGCCTGGGATGTAACGGTCTGCGGAAGCTATGCCTACGTGGCGGATAATGGTGGTGGACTGCGAATTATCAACATCAGCAACCCGGCCACTCCGACTCAAACCGGTTTTTACAACACACCGGAATATGCTTGGGGCGTGGCCATAAGTGGCAGCTACGCCTATGTTGCCAATTGGTACAACGGCCTTCGAATCATTGATGTCAGCAATCCCGCCACCCCGGTGGAAATAGGCTACTGCTACACACCGGACTGCGCCTATGACATAGCGGTCAGCGGTAACTATGCCTATGTGGCAGATCGAGCAAGTGGGCTGCAAATCATCGACATCAGCAATCCGACCAGACCCGCCTTCGCAGGCGCGTATAACACACCGGGCTATGCTGTGGGTGTGGCGGTCAGAGGTTACTATGCGTATGTGGCGGATTACACCAGCGGGCTGCAGATCATCGACGTCAGCCATCCTGCCAGCCCCACATTGGCCGGTTACTATAATACTCCTGGCTCTGCAACGGGTGTCGCTGTGGATGGCTCTCTGGCCTACGTGGCGGACTTTAACTATTTCGGTATCTACGATTGTTCCGCAATCAGCGATATTCCTGAACCTGTCGAACTGCTTTCCTTCACGGCCATACCGGGCAATGGCGAAATTACTTTGGCTTGGCGCACGGCTTCGGAGCAGGACAACGCGCGGTTCGAAGATCGAGCGGGATAGCGCTATCGTTGTCAGCGTAGATGGGCATGGGACAAGCGCGAGCGAACACTCCTATAGCTGGACAGACACAGGTCTATTGAATGGACGTGTCTATCGCTACACGCTGACCAGTGTTTCCACCGGTGGCGAACGGGAAGAACTGCAAAGAGTGAGTGCCTTGCCTACAGCAAGCGGCATATCGATGATCACGAAATATGCGTTGCACGAAGCCTATCCCAATCCCTTCAATCCCACGACAACAATTACCTATGACCTTGTGGATGCCGGGCGCGTGTCACTTTCCGTTTATAACCTCATGGGGCAGAATGTGGCCACACTGGTGAACGGCGTTGAGCCATCCGGGCGGCATACGGTGACTTTTAATGCGACGGATTTGCCGAGCGGAACTTACATCACACGCCTCGATGCGAACGGTTTCCATGCTACGCAGAAGATGGTGCTGATGAAATAGAAGTCGACGGCACGAAGATGACGGCCAGAGGCCGACGGTGATAACGCGCGGGATGCGGAAATCCCGCGCAGCGATCCAAATTTTATTGTAGGGGCGGACCCATGTGTCCGCCCGTTTTTTATCGGCCGCTGGCAATGCGCGGATAGAAGGGCAGTTCCTCGCCGGGGGAATCGAAGTTGACGAAGAAGTAGCGCAGGGCGTCGAGGCTGTGGTCGCAGAGGCCGTCCTTAACCGGTTCGTCGCCGGTGGCGGCCCAGCGGTAGCGGCCAATGTCGGCGATGAGGTTACGGCAGCGCGGCGCGATGCGCAGCCGCGTGCGGCCGGCGGCGTCGCCCAGCATCGCCTTCACGCATTCGATGCCCGGTGCGACGCGACTGTTGCGATATTTGATCTTCAGCTCCGCCCGCCGCAGAATATCCACCGGCGAGAGTCCCGAATCCTGCGCCGCCGCGCCCGCCGGATCGCACGCCGTCCACGTGACGGCGTTTTCGTTCAGGCCATAGGTGTAATCGATGTTGCGAATCGCGAGCAGCATTTCCTCCGTGGTCCGGTCGCGCCCTGCCCATTCGTCAAAGACAATGAACTCGCCGTCTTCCGTGCGCTGCAGCCAGAGCACAAACGGATGGCGGTAGCCGAAGTCGATGGCGCGGTAGATTTCCCAAGCGGGATTCACCGGCCAGTCGGCACTCAGAATGTGTCGTTGCGGATCAAATTCGCGGTAGACGAGGTCGCTGGTGGCCTCAAACGAGATCTCCTGCTCCTGCCGCCAGCGCGTCTCCGAGAGTCCCATCCCTGCCATGTGCTTCCACTCCGCGCTCTGCTTTTCGGGATGCTGCGTGTAGTGGATGCGATGGACCTGAAACAAGGATGAAGGTGGAAGGATGAAGGATGAAGTTTCCGATTCTGTAGTGCCGCACGGCAGTGCGCTCTGTTCCTGTTCCGCCAGCACAAACCGGGTAAACAGATTGGCCGCACCGCCGGAGGACGACACGCCGACGAATGTGCCGCCGCTGTCCAAGGCGGGTTTCAACGCCGTCCAGATCGGCTCGTCAAACGGCGTGAACGCCATCTCGTCCCAGAACACCGCTGAGGGCGAATACATGCGCGGGCCATTGGGAGTAGCGGGCAGCGACAGCAGCCGCGAGCCAACACCCGCCACAGCCAGTTCTTCGCGGCTGTTGGTGGACAATCGCGGCCGCATGAACACGGGCAGATGGCCAAGGACGAAGCGCGCCCGCTGGATCAACTCTTCGGCACAGCGTTCGTTGCGCGAGAGGAAGACATACAATCCGCCGCCGCGAAACAACAGCCGCCAGACGAAGTATGCCACCATCGTCCACGTTACCAGCATTTGCCGCGATTTGGGCACCAGCAGAAACCGCTCGCATTCAACGGCACTCACAAGTTCGCGCAGATACTCGTAACCGGGAAAGGCGCACACGCCGCGCGCGGGATCCTGCGTCCGCACGTGCTCCGTGAGAAATACCCACGGGTCCTCCGCCGCGCGGCAGAGCGTTTGAAATTCCACAGCAGTCATGCAATTATCCTTCGTCTCGTGCCGCAACCAGCAGCGCCAGTGCCTGTTCCGCAGTCAAGGCCTCGGGATCGTCGCTTGGTCGTTTCAATGCGATGTCCAGCCACAGCTTGGCCGCACTCACGTTACCCTCTTTGGCAAGGTCGAACAGCTTGCCGAGAACCACCTGGACCGGATCCTCCTTTTCGATCCGGGGCGGCAGAGTGAGTGCCGCCGCGGTGTGCGTCTCGCACTTGCCGTGTGGATTACGCTCCGGCATTGCGCTTCTCCGGACTCCGCAGAGTATAGGGATCGAGGAACGGCCGCAGCGTCTCCCAGGCGTGGGCCTCGTGCTGATAGAACAGCTCCATCCATTCCCGCGCGCGCCCGGCGGCGTCGTTGCCGGTGCGCATGGCCAGGGCTTCAGCGGCCAGATCGCGCGCCAGAATCGCCAGCACCAGTTCGGTCTCGCCGGTGGTCAATCCCTGATCGGTGGATAAACCGTTATAGCCCGTGGCCAGCGCGCGCACGATGCGGTCGTGGGCCTCGGCCACGGCCAGGTCGATCAACTCGTCGCTGATGCTGCCGGTCGCGATGGTATAGTCCACCAGCACCTGCGCGCCGTCGGGTATTGAACTGCTCTCGGTGCGCCGGATGAATCCCGTCGCACAATCGAGCACGTAGTCGGTTTCGCGCTCGAAAAGCTGGTAGTGGAAGTAATACACGACTACGGCCCGGGGATCGGGAATCTGGCTGCCCGCCACACGGCGGATGCTGCCCTGCGCGTAGTCGATCTGATAGTCGCGCTCGGCGGCGTAGACGGTGCTCAGACTTTCACCCAAGGTTACGACTTCGCTGGCCGCCACCAGCGGGCTGTGCGCGAGCGCCGTGAGGCCATAGCCTTCGAGCTGCACGGGGCCTTCAAACACAGGCTCAATGTCCGTCGCCCACTTCACGACCTCGGACTTGTCCAACAGTCCGTGATGCGGCAGTGGCGTGGGATCGAGCCCATCCATCCGCACCGGCACATTTTCCACGGTCAGGGCCGGCGAGCTGTTACCTAACAGATGCCGGCGGACCGTGGCGATGGATGTAAATGCCAAGAGGACTCCTTTCCCGCGCCTTAGTCGCGGATGATGAGAAATTCCACTGTCACATAGAGTGTGCTGTTAAACGGCACGGATTCGATCTGCATGTTGCTGGAATTGCCGTTCAGCCGCAGTTTAACGGTATAATCGCCGGCGCCCGCCTGGCAGTAGATGGAAAGCACGTCGCCCGCGTTGAAAGCGATTTCGTCGACGTCGTAGCGGTAGTCGGCGCCGTCCCAGACGTGCAAGCCCGTCAGATAACCGCGCCGCGGCATGGGAAAGCCGCTGCCCGTTTGGCCGCCGGGTCCGGGCAGACCCACGGACGTGGTGCCCACGGCGCCGGAGAAAGCACAGCGTCGCGAGCGGCGACCGCCCGTAGAGATAGGAAAGGGTATTGTTGATCATCGGACATCCTGTTTGCGAATTTTTTCTGCTGCCGTAGGGGCGGGTCTTGACCCGCCCCTACAGACAGACGCATCAGTAGTCGCTGATGGCGATGGCGTCGTCCACCATGATCGTGTAGACGGATTCCTTGGAGATCACGGCCGATTCGAGCTTCTGCGTGATCACCTTCTCGGCCTCGATCAGGAGCGGCTGCGCCACGGACTCGCGGATCGCGAAGCGGTGATCGAGGGCCGCGAATTTCGTCGCCGTCGCCCCCGGACAGACCACGAGCTTGGTGTTGATCGGCAGGAAACTGCGATAGTCGCCGCTCTCGGTGAAGCCCTCGTGCCCCTGGAACGCCTGCGGGTCCTGGAATTCCGGGATGCCGAGGATTTTCTCGATGTCGGTCTTGGTGCCGAGCAGGTGCGTCATCCGCGCGGGGCCGGCAAACGACAACGCGAGGTGCGTCAGGTCGGCGTAGCCGAAGCTGCCCGCCGTGCCGTTGAAACTGTTCGTGGGCGCGGGTGAAGTGCCGTCGCCGTTCACGATGATATTGTAGATCTCGCTGATCTCGTCAAAGGCCAGTTCCGCGCCGATCCAGTTGAGGAAGACGCGGAATTCGGCCAGCTTCTGATTCTTCAGCACGCGGTACGAGAAATCGAACTGCCGTCCGCGGTCGACCATGGCCGCGTCCTTCTCGCGGTAGACGAGCTGCACCACGGGATAGGCCAAGGCTTCCTGGCGGCGGGAGAGCGGCTTCTTGGCGTTCTCGCTTTTGATGTAGATCGGCTTGACCGACGGGCCACGCTCGGGCACGCTGGCCGCGACGAGTGCCGCCGGGTCCTGCACCATGCGATAGCCCTTCTGCAGTTCGCGGCTCACGTATTCGGGGGCGAGGATCAGCCCCGCGCCGGTCAGAAACTGTTCGAGGCTGGTGGCGTTGCGGCCGCTGACCACCACGTTGGCGAGGTAGAGCTGCCGCTCGAAAGCGTCCAGCGGGCAGTCGAGGCCGCCGTCCGGCTTGCGCGGCGAGGGATCGAGTTCCTCCAGCAGTTCGGTCAGCGACAGTCCGCGCTCCTGCGCTTCGGCATAGAGGGCGAGATTGCCGCTGCGCGAGTGCTCATTCACTTTCTCGCGCAGCGCATAGGCGTTGGAAAAATCGAGAGTCATGGACAGTCCTTTCTTAAGAAAGTATGATAGGATGAAGGATGAACGGAAGACGCCATCTGCGTAGGGGCGGGTTAAGTCTTCGCAACCCTCCCGCCCATTCACCGCAGCGGTAGAAATCAGCCTGCGCGTCTTCGCGCGCGGTCATCATGGGCGCCAGCGCGCCCGGGTCCAGCACCGCGTGCTGGTTACGCGTCCAGAAGCACGTCGCACGTGGTGTCGGTGGTGTTGACGGCCAGCACGAGGCCGCGGTGCTTGGTGCCGCCGGCCGGAACGTCCGCCCCGGTCGCGGCCTGGCGCACTTTGCCCGCGCCGTCGACTTCCACTTTCTGGCCGATGACGGGAGTGGTGGCGGCGTACTTGAAGCGCGCGACGCCCGTCACCTGCACGGTGCACAGCAGCGGGACGGCGGTGCCCGTCTGCATTTCCTCCGACACCTTCACGACCTTGCCCAGCAGCCGTCCGCCGGCGGTGCCCATGCCGACCTTGTTGTTGCCGGTGAGGCTCGCGGCGCATAGTCCGGCGTCGAGATCGACCAGAGTGAAATCCTGGCCGGCCGTGGCGTCGACTTCGAACGTGAGCTGCAAATCGGCCCCCGCCCCGTCATTCGTCACCTTGTAATTGGTGCTCATAAATTGTCTCCTCTGTGTTTTGGTTTTTGTTTCAGTGTTTCAGTGTTTCAGCATTTCAGCGTTTTCGTCCGGGCTGCCCCTCGCGCCGCGTACTCCATTTTATGATGGGAGGCGCAGTTGTGCGGAGGCGCGCATCCAAGCCGCTCAGGACACCGCGCCGAGGGTCATGGGTTTGGGAGCATTGCGGCGGAGGGGAGCCACGGAAAAGACGTCGTTGAATTTGCGGGCGGCTTCGCGGCGCGCGGCCAGCAGCTCGAAGCCCACGAGGGTAAAGGCCGTTTCGGGATCGGGGCACGCGGGAATGCTGCCGGCCAGATCGACCTTGGCGCGCAGTTCGCGCTGCAATTCGGTTTCGTACAGGCGGGCGCGGCTTTCCAGATCGGCCCAGGCACCGGCGGCGGCGGCCAGTTGCTGCCGGAAGGCGTCGAGATCGAGGTCGCTGCACCCTTCCGGCGGGGGGAGCAGGTTGGCGAGCATTGTGCTGTCCATGAGATCATTCCTTTGTGTTTGACGTGCATAATATACAGTCAGACGAATGCTTTGTCAATAAGAGTTACAATAAATGCCGTAACTGCCGCAATTATCCACTTGTAGACGAAACGCATGTTCAAATCCGGAGTGCAATAAACCTATGAAATTCTGATGCATAACCAGATCGTGGAAAAAGGCGCAATCTTTGTTCAAACGGGCAAATTAGAGGCGAAAAAAGAGGCCATGCCTCATTGCAGGCCCGGCCTTAACTTACGATTATACTCTTAATAATAAAGCAGTAACATTCAAGCGACGCAGAGCCAAGCACTTCCAATCTGTGTGAATAACTGTATCTAAAATAGAACAGTGTGATTCTGCACGAGATGCAATAAAATGGACTCGCAGAAGTCCACTTTTCATTCCCGACTCGAAATTCGAGATTCGCAGTTTTTTGCCACACAGTTCGTTCCCTTGACTTTTCGACATTCTGAGTTTATATTTCGATGCGTCGAAATTCTTGGTTAGATGATCCTAATGAATCTTTCTGCTCCCGCCGAAGACTGTTTGCTGCTTGTCCACCGCATGCGCGAACGGCAGGAGGCCGCCTCGACCTCCAGCCTCGCCCGCGGTCTCGGCGTGACCGATTCCACCGTCACCGCGATGGTGCAGAAGCTCGCGCGGCTAAAGCTGCTGAATCATCGTTCGCGCAAGGAGATCTCGCTCACGGCGGCGGGGCAGAAGCTCACGCGGCAACTGATTCGCCGTCACCGCCTGATCGAGACCTACCTTTGCTCGCACCTCGGCTATGCCTGGGACGAGGTTCACGCCGAAGCCGAGCGGCTTGAGCACGTGGTTTCGGATCGCTTCATCGAAGCGATCTGCGACCTGCTGGGCCATCCGGAGGTCGATCCGCACGGCGATCCCATCCCCGACGCCTGCGGGCGCGGAGCGGCCGCGCGAGCTTGTGAACCTCACCGCAGCGGCGGCCGGGAAGAAGTGGCGCATCGCCCGCGTACTGAATGCGACACCCGAATCGCTCAGTTATCTCGGCGATCTTGGGATGACGCTCGGCGCGCGAGTGGAGGTGGTGGCCGTACCATTACATGACGAAATTCTGCATCTCAAGGTCGAAGGCCGGGCAATCGCCCTGGGCAAGTCCCTCGCTGCCCAAATATTGCTCGAGCCCCGCCGTTAACCGGAATCGTCAGGATGGAAACGCTAATTCTATGTACGCGGTGGCGACTCTCCAGAGTCGCCCCTCTTGGCATCCTTACAGACGGGTGACTCTGGAGAGTCACCACGGCGGTCAAGTATTCGCGATCTTTTCATCCTTCACACTTTTTACTTCATACTTTCATCCCCATGTCTCACAATCCTTCTTCCATCCCGTCGCTGTCGGAAGTCCATCGCTCGGTCAGTATTCCCGATAAGATGAGCATGCTCAAGCGGCTGCTCGCCTTTGTCGGGCCGGCCTACCTCGTCAGCGTCGGCTACATGGATCCGGGCAACTGGGCCACCGACATCGAGGGCGGTTCGCGCTTCGGCTACCAATTGCTGTGGGTGCTGCTGATGAGCAACCTCATGGCGGTGGTATTGCAGACGCTGTGCGCGCGGCTTGGTCTCGTCACCCGCAGCGACCTCGCCCAGGCGTGCCGCGACTCGTACCCCCGCGCCGTGGGCTTTGTGCTCTGGATCCTCTGCGAAATCGCCATCGCCGCCTGCGACCTCGCCGAAGTGCTGGGCACGGCCATCGGCCTTAATCTGCTCTTCGGCATTCCGCTGCTCATCGGCGTCGTCGTCACCGCGGCGGACGTGCTGCTGCTGCTCTTCTTCCAGCATCTCGGCATTCGCAAGGTGGAAGCGTTTATTCTTGCGATGATCACCGTGGTCGGTGCGTGCATGCTGCTGGAAGTCTTTTTGGCGAAGCCCGAGTGGGCGGGCGTGTTGGGCGGCTTTGTTCCCCGGCTTTCAGGCGAGAGCCTCTACGTCGCCATCGGCATCATCGGCGCCACCGTCATGCCGCACAACCTCTATCTGCATTCGGCTCTCGTGCAGACGCGGGCCGTGGGCAACTCGCGCGCGAAGATCGCCCAGGCCTGCAAGTACAATCTCATCGACTCCGCCGTGGCCCTCAACGCGGCGTTCTTCGTCAACGCGGCGATCCTCATCGTCAGCGCCGCCGTCTTTTACAGTCGCGGGCAGGTGGTGACGGAAATCGGCCAGGCCCATAGCCTGCTGGCGCCGCTGCTCGGCACCGCCGTTGCGTCTACGGCTTTCGGCGTCGCGCTTTTATTCAGCGGGCAGAGTTCCACGCTGACCGGCACGCTCGCCGGACAGGTGGTGATGGAGGGCTTCATAAGATTCCACATGCGGCCCTGGGTGCGGCGGCTGATCACGCGCTCGCTGGCGATCATTCCCGCCGCCATTACCATTGCCATCATGGGTGGACGGGGCACTTACAGCCTGCTCATTCTCTCGCAGGTGATCCTTTCGCTGCAACTGCCGTTCGCCGTGATTCCGCTGATTCACTTCACCAGCGACCGGCGCAAGATGGGCGAATTTGCCAATCGCCTCTGGGTCAAGCTGCTCGCCTGGGCCATTGCGTTAGTTATCGTGAGCTTGAATATCCGCCTCGTTTGGGGAGTATTGTCGGAGTGGATTTCCAATGCGGGAGACAATGCCGTGTGGATTGAACTGCTCATCATCCCGGTGGTGCTCGCGCTGGGGGGACTGCTGCTCTACCTCGTGTTCGGTCCCTTCGCCCGCGAATGGTACAAGCGCACAGGGACCGGTGAAGAGCCTACTTTCAGCGCCGCGGACCTCGCTACGCCGTCTTTCCAGCGCATTGGCGTCGCCCTCGAGGCCACGAACCGCGACCGCGCGATTCTTGCCCAGGCCGTACCCATGGCGCGTCAGCACGACGCCGAACTTGTGTTGCTGCACATCGCCGAGGGCATGGGTCCGCGTTTCTGGCGCGATGAATCACAGGACGAAGAAGTGCGTTCCGATCAGGCGTATCTCGACCGCCTGACGGCCGAACTCGCCGCCCTCGGCCTGCGCGTGCAGAATGTCCTCGGTTTCGGCGAACCGGCGAAAGAGATTGTCCGCCTCGCTGCCGAACAGAAATTGAACCTGCTCGTGCTCGGCACGCACGGGCATCGCTTCCCGATGGACCTGATCTTCGGCGCCACCGCCACCCGCGTGCGCCACCAGCTCAAGATCCCGGTTTTTATGGTTCGCACCGACATGAAGAAGGCCACCAAAGAGCCTGTTGATCTTCCTCCCAAATAGCGAATATGGAAGCGGGGGTTGCCGCGACGCTGTGAGTTTTCCCTGTTCCAACCAGATCGCCATCCGAGGTGCCGATGAATACTCATTATGATCGCAATCCCTATTATGCCGGCCATGCAATGCCGGCAGCTTTGCGGGCGCTCGTCATAGCCGTGGCGGTGATGGGCAGTCTGTTTCTCCCTCAGAAATCTGCCTGTGCTATGGTTTATCGGCTGACAATTTCGCCTGGGGGAAATGGCGGCGTTGACTGCGTAGATACTACGGAGGGTTGTGTCAATGGCTTTATCGTCGGCATGCACCCAGCGATCATCGTAAGCATATTACCGATTGGAAGAAAGGTAGATTCCACGGACTATGTGGGGATCCCCGACACGACATGGCCCATAGGAATGAACATCAGTGCCGGTTACTATCTGCAAAGTGATACGAACTTCGTTGCAGATTCGGATTTGCTGCGACAACTAAAATTGCAGTATTACACGGATAGCTTTCAGGCAACGTGGGATCGGCGCTGGCGGGAAACCGGAAAGGTACCACATGGGGAAGACCTGCTTGCACCTCAGTTTTGTTTCCGATACTATCTGCCCGAGGCGTTGGGGGGGAAGCGGATTTGTTTTCAGGTGACCTACGCCAGCACGCGCTACGGCGATCTTCGCCCAGGCAAATCGGCCTGTGTGAGGGTCTTTCGCCCCTGCAGCGCCACTGATAGTGAGCGGGTGCGTTGGGATTATGCGGATTATTGGCACGCACTTCGGGATTGGCCCCGGCTGCTTACTGTTACGGATTCCCTCGCCACTCTCGGGACTACTGGCGTCATCATGCTGGGCCGCGCATCCAGCGCCGCAGAGAGGTTAGGACAATACGATCGAGCCGTCGCCTATCTGGACACATGCTTCGCCCGTTTCGGGACATTCACCCCTGGTCTGGGTGGAGCACCTGGTTCGAATGGTCCGGCCGACAGTCTGCTGTATAAGCGGAGGCGCGAAGAATTAATCCAAGCCAAGTCAACGACTGGGCAACATCCCCGCTGACTAAAGTGAGGAGACAACGCCCTCTTCGGTATGCCATCAGCACGCGGATTTTCCCTCTGTACCGGCGAGGAATATCGAAGAGGGGGCCCACAAAAAAGTGCAAGGCCGAAACCTTGCGCTTTTGTTAAATCGGACCATCACAAGCCAATTACGTCCGTGACTGCTCGCTGCCATCGGTGGGGCTCGGCATGCCCGGTCCCTGCCCGTGCTTTTCAGGAGCCACTTGGCCGTGTGTGCGACTCGATGGCGATCTGCCGGCTAATTCCTTCCTCGGCCTTGGGCAGAATAATGTGGAGTACGCCGTCCTCAAACTCAGCACGCACATCATCAACACGGATTGTGGATGGCAGTCTGAAGCTACGTTCAAAGTGGCCGAAGTTACGCTCGACCCGCAGTACGTTGTCTTTATCCTCCTTCGTTTCCTGCCATTTGTCGCCCGAGACCGTCAGCACATGGCTATGCAGCATGAGCCGCACATCGTCCTGCCGTACACCCGGCAGTTCGGCATGAATTTCAAAGCCGTCGGGGTTTTCGGTGATGTCCACGTTTGGCCCCCATGGCATTACTTCCTCGTCGCTGGTCGTAGAGAAATCGTCCATTACCCGCGACAACGAGGGCCAGTTGTCAAACCCGCACCCAAAGGGGCTGAGGTCTGCACTGCGGGGTCTCCATCGCGTTACCGTCATAAGTAAATGTCTAACCGTTTTAATTATAGCATTTTGTAAATCTTACCGGACACTCATTGCGGGCCACGAGCGTCGGAACTCTGCCCAAACGCTTGCATCTTCCATCGCCGGGGCGTATATTTCTGTTTTCCGCTGATATCCCCACCTGCGAACCCCTCGGAGTTCTGCTATGACCACCACCAAGCACTGCCCCCACTGCTTGAAGCGCATCCCTTTCCGCAAACGTTTCCGCAAACGCTGCCCCTTCTGCTTTAAGGCCTTTCGACGGCATAGCGCGGCTTCGGATCGCGGTGTCATCGGCTTGTGGCTGGAAGACCGCAACAGCGTTTTCTGGTTTTTCATCCTCACGATCGTGCTCGTGCTTGCCGCCGTGACGATGCAGATTGCGGGCAATCCCGATTTAATCAACTTCATCGACGCGCACTACTACTGGTTTTTCCTTTCCATCGGTTTTCTTTCCATGTACGCCTCCGCGGTCAGTCGCATATATTTTCCGCTGCTGCTGGATGCGCCGAAAATCCTGCGCCGCGAACGCACCGCCATCCGCCAGTATAAAATTCTGACCAGCGTCGGCTTGCTCCTGGGAATTCCCTTCGCCATGATTTTCGTCGGTGTGGATGGCATCTGGGAGTCTTTTCTCGGGACCGCCTTTCTGTTCGTCGTTCCGATGACGCTGCTCTGGGCTTATCATGCGCTCACACTCACGGAGGAGGATTACGAGGACCAGCGCGTCTGGAGCTTTCTGCAGGAACTCGGCGCGGACAGCCGCCTCGAACACCGCCACCACGCGTACTTTGTGCTCGTCGGTTTGCCACTGGCCGGATTGATCTTCTTTTATTTCCTGACGCATCCCTGGCTGGCCAACGCGCTCAAGGAATCCGTGGATTCCGGCCTGATCTCCATGTTCCGCGAACTCTGGCAACGCACCGGCGGCCGTGGCCAATAAAGCAGCGTGCGACGCTGCACCCGGGCGCGTGCCCCGTTGATTGTCGCGCGCTTCGCGCAGGCTGATGTCTTCGCGCCGCCGGGCGGCCACTCCGAAGGCCGCCGTCGGCAGGAAAATCGCTGCGCCGCCACCGCCGCGCGGGGTCTAACGTGAGTGCGAACTATCGAAACGGGACGAACAGGACCCCGCCGCAAATCAATCCATGTCTCAATCCGCTGGGCGCGACTCACCATCGCGCCCGTTTACCTTACGCAAGGGAGCGTTTCATGCCCGTGCCGCGCACACCGCAGAACCAACGTGTTCAGGCCAGCGATTTCGCCCTGCTGAAGCATCCCCGTGCCCTCGCGCTCTCGCCCGACGGCGCACTGCTTGCCTACACCCTCCAGTGGTGCGACTACGACCGGCGCAAGTGCTTTGCCAATCTTCATCTGCTCAATACCGCTAAAGGCGAATCGCGGCAATGGACCTTCGGCGAGCATACCGACCGCAATCCCGTGTGGTCCGCCGATGGCAAGCGCCTCGCTTTCTGCCGCCGCGATCAGGGTCTCGATAAGCTCTTCATCTTCGCCCGCGATGGCGGCGAGCCCACGCTCGTCTTCAAGACTCTCGGCAGTCTCGGCGGCATCCGCTGGGCTGAGGACGATCAGGCGCTCATCGTCCGTTTCCGCGAGGCCGATCCCGACACCGACGCCGAAAAAGCGGTTGCCGAGGGCAGCGAGCCGGAGGTCAAGGCGCCCGCGGTGCGCAAGATCACACGCCTCGCCTACCGCTTCGACGGCGAAGGCTTCTTGCCTGCGGACCGCTGGCATCTGTGCCGCCTCGATCTGCAGACCCTGGCTTTTGAATCACTCACGCGCGGCAAGGCCGATGTTACGCAGTTCAATGTCTCTCCCGATGGCCAATGCGTGGCTTACGTTACGAATCTCCATCGCGACCCCGATCTGCACCCCTTCCACGAACAGATCCTGCTGCTCGACCTGCAAACGCGGCGGGCGAAATCCGTGGACGTGCCCTTCGGCGAAAAGCATTGCGTGGCTTTCAGTCCCAATGGCCGCTACCTCGTTTACCTCGGCCACCACAATCTGCACGACTGTTGGGGTGTGGAGCCGGTGCATCCGTGGCTCATCGATTTGAAAAGCGGCAAGTCACGGAATCTCACGCCCGGCTTCGACCGTCAGCCCGGTGACCATACTATCGGCGATCTGGGTTATGGCACCGGTTCGCCGGGGGTCTTCTGGAGCGCCGACAGCCGCGCGATCTATTACCAGATCACCGCTGAAGGCGACACCTACCTCGCGCGCGCGACGCTCACCTCCGGCGCGCCCGAGCGTGTCGGGTCGAATCCCGGTCAGGTGGCGCTGCTCCACGCTGTGGGCAAGCGCCTCGCGCTCCTCGATGTTGGTTACAACAACCTCGGCGAGATCCATTTCTGCGAGGACACCAACGCAAAGCGCGTCGCCTTTCGCTCGCTGGCTGCTTTCAATCGCGACTATCTCGCGGCGCGCGCGTTCGGCAAGATCCGCGAAGTCCATTTCAAATCCGCCGACCGCACACGGCTGCACGGTTGGGTCTGGCTGCCGCCGGATTTCAACCCGCGCAAAAAATATCCCGCGATCCTCGAAGTGCACGGCGGCCCGCGTACACAATATGGCCGCGTGTTTTTCCATGAGATGCACTACCTCGCCGCGCAGGGGTATGTGGTCTTCACCACTAATCCGCGCGGCTCGCAGGGCTATGGCGCGGAGTTCGCGGGCGCCATCGCCGGAAACAAGTGGGGTACCGTCGACTTCGACGACATCATGGCCGCCGCCGACTGGCTTGAAGCGCAGCCCTTCGTCGAACAAAAAGCGCATCGGCATCACCGGCGGGAGCTATGGCGGCTACATGACCAACCTCGCCGTGGGCCGCACACACCGCTTCCGCGCCGCCGTTACCCAGCGCTCCGTCGTCGACTTGAACACCTTTGCCGGCACTTCCGACATCGGTTACATCGACAACTACGAGTTCGGCAAGTATTACTGGGAAGACCCCGCCGGCTACGCGAAGATGTCGCCGCTGACTTATGCGAATAACATCCGCACGCCGCTGCTCATCCTCCACAACGAAAGCGACTACCGCTGCGCCATCGAGCAGGCCGAGCAGCTCTTCGCGCGGCTAAAAATTCTCGGCAAGGCCCCCGTGGAATTCTGGCGCTTCCCCGAGGAACCCCACGGCATGTCCCGCTCCGGCCGTCCCGACCGCCGCGTCATCCGCTTAGAAGGCATCGCCCAGTGGTTCAAACAGTGGATGAAATAACCACAATATTCTCGTATTCGTCTCTGTTCCGCTTTCAATTTCTAGCGGCGGCCTCCGGCCGTCACCTGAATCGATCGAGGACCGAATATCGTTGTCTGCTGGCAGAACCTCCGCACCGACCCGCGCCTCCTGAAATTGACCGCTCCATTCACCGTTTAAAACGCAACGTAAGCAGAGTAAAATCATTCGATGCATACCCGCCAACTCGGCAATAGCGACTTACATCTGACGGAAATCGGCTTCGGCGCGTGGGCCATCGGCGGCGGCGACTGGTCCTTCGGCTGGGGACCGCAGGACGACCGCGACTCCGTCGGATGCCATCCATAAAGCGCTCGACCTCGGCATCAACTGGATTGACACCGCCGCCGTTTACGGCCTCGGCCACGGCGAGGAAATCGTCGCGCAAGCCCTCGCGGGCCGCAAGGACGTGATCATCGCCACCAAGTGCTCGCTCGTATGGGATGAGCAGCGCAAGATTCACGACAATCTCCGCGCGGCAAGTGTGCTGCGCGAATGCGAGGCCAGCTTGCGCCGCTTGAAAACCGACGCCGTCGACCTCTACCAGATCCACTGGCCCAACGACGACGCGCACATCGAAGAAGGCTGGGAGGCCATCGGCAAACTCATCGCGCAGGGCAAGGTTCGCTATGGCGGCGTGTCGAATTTCCATTACGACATGACGCACATGCAGCGCGCGCAGACCGTGCGCCCCATCACCTCGCTGCAGTCCGAATACAATCTGCTGCGCCGCTATCCCGAGCGCGAGCCATTCGATTATCTGCGCGAGAACCGGATTGGCTTCCTCGCCTACGGCCCGATGGCGGCGGGCCTGCTCAGCGGCAAATACAGCCCGGCCCGTGTGGCCAGCACCGACTGGCGCCGCCGCAATCCCGAGCACAAGGTGCCGAATCTCTTTATCAATCTCGATTTCGTGGAAGCGTTGCGCGTCATTGCCGGTAAATATGACAAGACCGTCGCGCAGCTTGTCATCGCCTGGGTGCTGCGCCGCGATGAGGTAACGAGCGCCATCGTCGGCGCCCGCCGCCCCGACCAGATCGCCGAAACCGTCGGCGGAGCAGGGTGGACCATCGCCGACGAAGACCTCGCCCACATCGACGAACTCCTGCTCGAACGCAAGAAACGCGTCCGCGCCGAGCCCGCCGGCTTCCTCCACCCGCAGGAATAGCGCGGTTTGTTTCTCATTTCTGATTTCTAATTTCTATTTCTTCCATGCCCAAATCCATCACCCGCTGCGCCTGGCCGAATGACGACCCGCTGATGCTCGCCTATCACGATGACGAGTGGGGCGTGCCCGTCCACGACGACCGCAAGCTGTTCGAGTTCATGGTGCTCGACGCCGTGCAGGCCGGGCTCTCGTGGCGCACCGTGCTCTACAAGCGCGAGAATTATCGCCAGGCGTTCCACAATTTCGATCCGAAGAAGGTCGCCAAGTTCACGGACAAGGATCTCGCGCGCCTGCTCACCGACGCGGGCCTTGTGCGCAACCGCCTGAAGATGGCCGCGATCATTAAGAATGCCAAGTGCTTTCTCGAGGTGCAGAAGGAGTTCGGCAGCTTCGACGCCTTCATCTGGCAGTTCACGCGCGGCAAGACCGCTCCGCAACCGCTGGAAAGACGATGTCCGAAATCCCGGCGCTCAAGCGCCGAGGCCGAAGAGATGAGCCGCGAACTCAAGCGCCGCGGCTTCAGCTTCGTCGGCCCCACCATCTGCTACGCCTTCATGCAGGCCGCCGGCATGGTCAACGACCACACCACCGACTGCTTCCGCTACAAGCAAGTGTCCAAGTAGCACAAGAAAAGCCCCACCCGCTAAGGTGAGGCTTAAATTCAGCCATCGAACAACCCAGCCTGCGCGCAGCGCGCGGAAATCACCGCGTTCCAGCGTTCGGATTGAACGTCACGTTCACTTGAGCAGCAGCATCTTCCGCGTCGCCGTCTGTCCCGCGCTCTGCAAGCGAGCAGAAGTACACGCCGCTGGAAAGCCGGCTGCCGTCAAAGCTCACCGCGTGTCCGCCGCGCGTCACCAGTCCGTCCACCAGCGTTGCCACCACGCGACCCGTCACGTCCGTCACCGTCAGCCGCGTGTAGCCGCTGGTGGCCACGACAAACGGAATCGTCGTTTCCGGATTGAACGGATTGGGGAAGTTCTGCCCCAGCGTCATCGCGTCCGGCAGCGCCGGATGTGGCCGCTCCGCCGCGTTCGTCAACGGCACGCGGTAGAAGATGAGCTGCCCTTCGGTGTTGTAGTTCGGCTCAGTGTGCCCGGTGTAGTTGTAGTTGCAATCCGCGCAGGTTACGCCGCTGCTGCAATCGAGATTGGTCGGGCGGCAAAAGTTCACGTAATCCTGAATCGCGTACCAGATCGTCAGCGGTTCGCCGGGCGTGAAATAGGGCGTCAGGTCCCAGGGAATCACGCTTGCGCCGGGACACCAGCCCGCGCGATTGTAGGGCCACGTGCCGCCCTGCGGGCTGCACGGGTTGCTGGCGCAATCGCTGCGCCACAATTGGTGAATGAACTGCTGGTCCGTCACCCACACGGAATGCTGCTTGTTGGAGAACTCCGCCGCGTTGTCGGTGTTCCCCTGCCCGTGCCCGGTGGTGATCACCCGCAGCTTCAGCGAGTCCGTCGCGGCGTCCACCTCCACCGTGGTATCACCCAGGGCCACATCCGTCGGCTGCGCCGGATCGCCGTACACGAGATAAGACTTCCGCCACAGCCTGACGATCCGGTAGGCTTCCTGCTCCGGCATCCCTTCAATGAAGCGGAAGGTCGCCGTCACCAGCCAGCCACGGCTGTCGTTGATCCACGTTTCGATATAGCTGCGCAGGGTCACGCTGTCGCGCAGCAGAAAGCCGTAGTCGGTCAGGTCAAATTCCCAGCCGCACGTGCCGGGACCGCCGCCGCCGGTGATGTCATACGGCGTCACAATGCGCGCCAGTTCCAGACTCTCGCTGGTCGAGTCCGACGTCGGAATCATCACCGACAACGCGCCCAGGCGGTCCCATGGATCGCAGTCGCCGGGCGCAGTGGGACAGCCCAGCAGATAGGTCAGTGTGATCTTCGTGAAATGCACGGAATCCGGCGGAAACACGAACACACTGTCATGCGGCGACGCCCAGTTGTGAAATTCCCGGTTGAACGTCACCACAGTGGTCGTATCGCCCTCTTCGGCCTGCGCACTCAAGCAGCCGCCGAGAATCACCAGCACGCCAAGAAATATTGCCCAACGGTTCATCGCCTAATCCTCCAGAATACCACCGTTAAATAGGTGTCATCGCCCGGCCCCGGTGATTCCGGCCGCCGCATTCACCATCAAGATAAGCAATCTTTCCTCCTTATTCAAGCGTTGCGCCTACCCGCGCCAAGACCCCTAACATTATTATTCCTATGACACAACTTCGCGTCGCCACCCTGCCCGGCTCCCTGCGCGCCGGCTCCTACAACCGCAAATTGCTGAAGCTTGCCGAGACTTTCCTCGAAGCACGCGGGCGTCGAAATCGACCGCCTCGACCTCCGCGATTTCCCGCTGCCGCTTTACGACGGCGATCTTGAGAGCGCGAACAGGGACTGCCCGCTGAAGCCGCCGCGCTGAAGGCGCGCATCGCCGCCGCCCACGGCGTCATCATCGCCAGCCCGGAGTACAACTGGAGCATTCCCGGAACGCTGAAAAATGCCATCGACTGGACCTCGCGCGGCGGCAATCAACCCTGGGCGGGAAAAGTCGTCGGCCTGATGGGCGCCACGAACGGCCCGTGGGGCACGTGGCGCGGCATGCCCCATTTGCGGCAGACATTACAGTGCTTGAATGCGTTGACCATCCCGCAGCAAATCAATCTCCCCAGGGCACAGGACGTCTGGGACGCCGACGGCAATCTGAAAGACGACACCCTCCCCCCGCGCGTCGAAAAATTCGTCCAAGCGTTCCTGTCCGTCTTAGAAAAACAATATGTCTGATCGTCACCCTTCCGCCGAGGCAGGTCGTCCGCGACCTGCCCGGAATCCGTTTTGACTTCGAATTTTGAAGTTTGAATTTCGACTTTCCTTCCACCATGCCCCGACATCTGCGCTTGACCCTCCTTGCCGGACTCCTGCTCTGCACCTCCGCCTCCTACGCGGCCACGCTCTTCGTCAGCGGCGCGGCGCAGTACAACGTCGTCTTTCCGCATTACGGCCTCAGCAGCCTCACCGCAGTCCGGCTGGCTGCACGATTACGGCTGCTGGGGTTCCGAATTTACGGCGGGCTTCACCGGACCCGAGGCCACGGTCTACGTCGGTTATCAGCGTGTGACCTCCTCGATGTACGTGGAAGCCTATAGCTGGCGGCTCGACGGCGGGCACCGCTACGCCAGCCTCGATAATTCCTGGCGCGAAGCGCGCCTGCTGCTTGGCGCGCAGTGGCACTGAATGGCCGCGGCTCCTATCCCGTTAAGCCCACAGTTGGCGCGGCGCTCACCTACGGTGAATCCAAACTCACGTGGAAAGAAGCGCAGGGTGTGCTTCCCGGCGTGCGTGACGTCCTCGAAAATACGGCCCGCAAATCCACCAACATCGGCCAGCTCGTCGAGTTCGGATTCCTCTACCGCCCGCGCGGCCCCTCGAGTGTTCGCTGATGGCCCAGTGCCAGCGCTTCGAGGCCGACTTCCCCGATGACGGCAATTCCGGCACCGCTGACCACTACGTCGTCCTCATGCCCGGCTGGCAACTCACCCTTCGCTACCGCTTCCCCGCCCTGAATACGATGATTGCCGTGGTGACTCTCCGCAGTCCCAGATGATCGCCGGCGTCTGTCATCTCCGTATCTGTCGTGCTTCTTCCGCCGAGGCAGGTCGTCCGCGACCTGCCCGGAATTAGGAGTCTGCCAGCCCCAACACCTTCGGAGATCCCTATCATGCGCACCTTCCTCCGCCTGCTCCTCCTCTGCAGTGTCGCTGCCTCCGCCCATGCCGCCACATGGTCTCCCTACATCGGCCTCGGCGGACAGGCCAACATCATCGGCAGCTACTCCCGCCATCATGGCCCGCTCGGCTCGGATAATGCGTGGCGCGGCTATCCCGGCTATGGAGGCCAGATCGAATGCGGCCTCAGCCTCCGATCGCTACGATGTCTACCTCGCCTACCGCCACAGCAGCGCCGAGTCGGGCATCTCTGAGATACCGTTCCTCCACGGACTATCATTCCCCTTTCGGCCCAGGCCACGTCGTGAGCGAAGACCTTCGCCGCCTTGGATCGATCACCGCCTGCTGCTCGGCGGCCGCGTCCGGTTAGCCTCACCGCGCGAACCCATCCGCCCGCTCGTCGGCTTCACTCTCAGCTTCGGCCAGCCTACGCTGAATTGGGTCTCGCGCTAACGGCGTGACGTTCCGCGAAGGATTGGGGAAGTAATCATTCCGAGCAGACGGAAACCCATACCTTCGACCTGTCCTGAGTTCCTCCCCGGTGGCCGACTCGAATTCGGTTTCGCGCTCTGTGCACCCCGGAATTTCTCGCTGAATGTATTAAGCAGCGTTGAAATCGCCCCCGCGCGTTTTACGTCCGGCGACATCGAAATGCCCGAGGTTCGACTGGCATACGCTGCTTTCCCCCGCGCTCAATCTCACCTCCCGCTACACCTTCTCATCCCTCCACTTCGGACATTAGTCATGGACCCGACCTACCGCGACCATTTCATTCAGCGTTGGCAGCAGTATTTCGCCGCCGCCGCGTCGCGCTGCCTCATCCAATGAAAATCGTTCATTCGTTCCGCCGTTACATCCGATTTTCTCAGCAGAAAAGCCCCTCGCGGGGCTTTTCTGCATAAGAAATCGAATAGTGCCGTCGCTATTTCAGCAGCATCAGCTTCTTCGTCTGCGATGACTTCCCCGCCTCCAATCGCGCAAAATAAATCCCTGTTCCCAATCCACTGCCGTCAAACGCCACCTGATGAGTTCCCGCTTCCATCATGCCGTCCTTCAGCACGGCCACTTCGCGCCCCAGCAGGTCAAATACTCGCAGTGAAATGTCTCCCGCCCGGGGTAGATCGAAAGCGATCGTCGTCGCAGGATTGAAGGGATTGGGAAATGCGGAGAGGGTATAGGAAGCAGGATGAATCGCCGGGCGTTCACCGGCCGAAAGGGGATCCGGCCCGGTCTTCACCAGCCACACATCCTGACCACCCGCTCCAAACGACTCTGTAAGTCCCGCGATGATATAACCGCCGTCGGGGGTCGGTTGAATGTCATAGGCTTCGTCCCACGTCGGTCCGCCGAATGTGCGGTGCCAGAGGACGCCGCCATGGACGTCGGTTCGCAGTAATAGAAAATCACCATCCGTGGAATCGCTCTGTCCCGCAATCGTGTAGCCGCCATCGCCGTTCTGAATAACGGAGACCCCCGCTTCCCCTTCAATGACATTGCCGTAAGTGAGACTCCAGAGGCTGTCTCCTTCGGCATTTGTTTTCACCAGCCACAGGTCGGTGTTCCCTCCGCTGCGTGCCGTCCGGCCCGTGATAACGTAGCCCCCGTCCGCGGTCTGTCGCACGCACCAGGGCATATCCTCCCACGGATTGCCAAATGTGCGACTCCACAAACTGTCGCCGTTCGCGTCCGTTTTCACCAGCCAGAAATCGCCTTCGGAATCTCCGAACGAGCGGGCAATGCCACAGAGGGCGTAGCCGCTGTCGGCCGTCTGGATGACGTAGGTGCAACCGTCGTGAAGCAGTCCACCGAACGTTTTACTCCACAAACTGTCACCGTTCGCGTCGGTTTTCACCAGCCAGAAATCGCGGCCGCCGGAGCCAAACGAGGATGTATAGCCCGCGAGGATGAAACCACCGTCGAATGTTTGCTGTCCCCAGTACAATTGGTCCATCTGCGGTCCGCCGTATGTGCGGCTCCAGAGACTGTCGCCGTTGGCGTCTGTCTTCACCATCCAGTAGTCGATATTGCCTGCCCCGAACGACCAGGTAAATCCGGTGATGAAGTATCCGCCGTCTGCGGTGTGGCCTGCGTTGCCCACATATTCCGCCTGTGAGCCCCCGAAGGTATGGCACCACAGGCTGTCGCCCACGCCGTCAGTTTTAATCAGCCACAAATCGTAATCGCCGGCGCCAACGGA
The DNA here is from genome assembly GCA_963735175.1 of uncultured bacterium. Lineage (GTDB taxonomy): Bacteria > Electryoneota > RPQS01 > RPQS01 > RPQS01 > CAVTJX01. The sequence continues at coordinate 72,085 of CAVTJX010000009.1, forward strand.
ATTCGTGGTAGCCGCGAGGACGTACCCGCCGTCCTCGATGGCCACAACCGCGTAACCGAAGTCTGTGCCCGCGCCGCCATAGGTGCGGCTCCACAGGCTATCCGGCTGCGCCCACGATGACGTAACGGCGATGGCCATCGCCACGCATCGCGAAACAAAAAAGAATAAATTCTTCACGATCCGATTCCTTGCCTGTACGTTGATCTTCAGCGGAGATCATGGTGAACACTGTGCCGTACACCCCCCGCATCCGCGGCGAATTCACATGTCCAATGCGATACGTAGCAAAAAACTCGCCACCGCAGTGCAGTGTTCGCAACTTAATAAATTATTTTGCATGAGTCAATAATATTGAATAAATCGAATTGTATGGATACGAACTTGACGAGTCTTAGAGATTAACAAAGACACACTGAACGTGACCCTGAGCCGTCGAATGGAGAGGTTTGCCATGGAGAATCGACAGGCAACAGCACTATAAACTTAATAATTTCAATCTTCCATGCAAATTTTTCTCTTGACTCGGAACCTTCGCCATGCTATATTGTAGAACGATTAGCACTCGCACGCCGCGAGTGCTAACAATATCCATCTGCACATAATTTCATCCCTTTCTTATCCTAAACGGAGTCCCACATGAAAATCACTCCCATTGACGAACGCGTCCTTATCAAGCCCCTCAAGGAAGAAGAGCGCAAGGTCGGCGGCATCATTATCCCCGACACCGCCAAAGAACGCCCCCAGATGGGCGAAGTCGTGGCCGTCGGCGATGACGTCGTCGTCACCGACCGCCAGCAGAAGAAGCTTTCCCAGCTCGTCAAGGTCGGCGATCGCATCGTCTACGCCCGCTACGGCGGCACCGAATTCAAGATGGACAACGACGAATACCTCCTCGTCGGCCGCAGCGACATCCTCGCCGTCGTCGAAAAATAGAAGCCTGTAGTGCCGCACGGCTGTGCGCTCTGCTTTCTGTGCGCTCTGCCTTTCAGCGTTTCAGTGTTTCAGTGTTTCAGCGTTTTCTTTCCGCACCGCCAATCAATCAAGGACCCAGATAATATGCCCGCGAAAATCATTACCTTTGACGTCGAAGCCCGCGCCGCGTTGAAGAAAGGCGTCGACATCCTCGCCGACTCCGTCAAGGTTACCCTCGGCCCCAAGGGCCGCAATGTCGTCATCGAGAAGAAGTGGGGCGCGCCCACCATCACCAAGGACGGCGTCACCGTCGCCAAGGAAATCGAGCTCGAAGACGCCGTGCAGAACATGGGCGCCCAGATGGTCCGCGAAGTCGCCTCCAAGACCAGCGACGTCGCCGGCGACGGCACCACCACCGCCACCGTCCTCGCCCAGGCGATCATCGCCGAAGGCCTGAAGAACGTCACCGCCGGCGCCGATCCCATGACCCTCAAGCGCGGCATCGAAAAGGCCGTCACCGCCGTCGTCGCCGACCTCAAGGCCAACAGCAAGACCGTCAACGGCAAGAAGGACATCGCCGACGTCGGCTCGATCTCCGCCAACAACGACCGCGAAATCGGCAACCTCATCGCCGACGCCATGGAAAAGGTCGGCAAGGACGGCGTCATCACCGTCGAAGAAGCCAAGTCCACCGATACGACTCTCGAAGTCGTCGAAGGCATGCAGTTCGACCGCGGCTACATCTGCCCCTACTTCGTCACCAATCCCGACGAGATGGACGTCGAACTCGAGAACCCCTACATCCTCATCCACGACAAGAAGATCGGCGCGATGAAGGATCTGCTCCCGATCCTCGAGAAGATGGCCCAGACCGGCCGCTCGCTGCTGATCATCGCCGAAGACATCGAAGGCGAAGCGCTCGCGACGCTCGTCGTCAACAAGCTGCGCGGCACGCTCAAGGTCTGCGCCGTCAAGGCCCCGGGCTTCGGCGACCGCCGCAAGGCCATGCTCGATGACATCGCCATCCTCACCGGCGGCCGCGTGATCAGCGAAGAAGCCGGCTTCAAGCTCGAGAACGCCATGCTCGACCGACTGCGGCCAGGCCAAGAAGGTCGATCATCGACAAGGACAACACCACCATCGTCGAAGGCGTCGGCAAGTCCGAAGACATCAAGGCCCGCATCGGCCAGATCCGCAAGCAGATCGAGAACACCACCAGCGACTACGACCGCGAGAAGCTGCAGGAGCGCCTGGCCAAGCTCGCCGGCGGCGTCGCCGTCCTCAAGGTCGGCGCGGCCACCGAAGTCGAGATGAAGGAGAAGAAGGCCCGCGTCGAAGACGCGCTGCACGCCACCCGCGCTGCGGTCGAAGAAGGCATCCTCCCCGGCGGCGGCGTCGCTCTGCATGCGCGCAGCCAAGGCCCTCGACAAGCTGAAGCTCGAAGGCGATGAGAAGCTCGGCGTCGACATCGTGCGCCGCGCCCTCGAAGAGCCGATCCGCATGATCGCGCAGAACGCCGGCTGGGAAGGCTCCGTGGTCGTCGACAAGGTCAAGAACAATGCCGGCTACTCCTTCGGCTTCAACGCCGCCAGCGAGCAGTACACCGACCTGCATCGAAGACGGCGTCATCGACCCGACCAAGGTCGTGCGCGTGGCCCTCGAGAACGCCGCCAGCGTCGGCGCGCTCCTGCTGACCACCGACTGCTGCCATCTACGAGAAGAAGGAACCCAAAGCAGCGGCCCCGGCGATGCCCGGCGGCGGCGGCATGGGCGGCATGGACTACTAAGCAGCGCACGCGCGCTGCACCGCGTGCTGGCCAACCGGGCCGCGCGCGCAGACGCGCAAGCTGCATCGCCCGTTGGGGTAGGGGCGGGTCTAAGACCCGCCCCCTGCTCCCGGACAAGAATCGCCGCGCGGGGTGCCCTCACCCCGCGCGGTTTTATTTCGGGATTACTAGCCGGCACGCTCCCGCGTGCCGGATTCGCATCATCACAAATCCAACCCGCAGGAGCGGGTTGGCCAGTAGTAACGGACAGGCCGCCGTCTGTGGCGGTTATGTCAAAGAGCGCTGCTGCAAACTCGGTTCATGGCCGCAGCAGTGACAGCGTTCGCGTGCGGAAGGATCAGCGGATGAGCGCGGGGATACCGCCAGTATTCTCATCGGGGCGTTCGCGCACACTGAGGCCGCATTTTTCTACCCCCCGGCAGGACAGCGGCTAAGTGCCCGCTTCGGTCCGGGGTCCCGCTGGTGTCTCCAGCGATAAATATCCCATCTCCCAAGACACCCGTTCGCAATGAATGCGAACGGCCTCGCACTACCTATGACCGAGGGGAAGGCTGAGGGTGGCCTCCGGCTTACCATGTCGCGTTCCACCGCCACACCTTGGGAAGAGGTAGGCTGCGCAGGAGCCGCGTTATGTCCGGTTTAGCCGCGAGGAGGAGCTTGCAGAAAGGATGAAGACGGATTCCCTGCCGTGGTGACCTTTAAGGTCGCCATGTGGGAGCCTTCTGCGATTACCATCGCGGCCTTAAAGGCCACGACGGCGAAACAAACCAAGAATTTACTAGTGGCGGCCTCTGGCCGTCCTTTCTGCGGGGTGCCAATATACAAACGTTGGATGCCTGTTGTCAAGTATTAAATGCGCGAAGGTCGCTATTGGATGTTTATACTACACATTCTATTGATCACTCTTTGCTCGGCAATCCGCAATAACAACGTTTAGCGAGTTCGCGCCGCCGGGTGCATGAAACAACGGTGCAAGGAAAAGGAGGCAGATTCCGGGCAGGTCACAGACCTGCCTCGGCGGGAAGTGGCGAAAGACTTGATAACTTATCGCGAGACCATTGACAATATCCGGGGTTTGATATAAATTGAATCACTACGGCTGAGACAGCGGCAGACCCCTCTGCAATCTGACCGGAGCCCGAGTGAGGATTTCTTCGGCATCCCGCGAATCTCGCAACCCCTACGAACAGCAAAGCAGGCGAACACCCAGTTCGCCTGTTTTATATTTTGAGGTGGCAATATATATTATGCATCCATTTTCTTTCGGCAGGAATCGTAGCAAACGCTTCAACTGACTTACGAGGGCTGGAGTGCTAATTGGAGATTACCGTCACATGCGTGAACTCGTGCCATTCAAGTGCATCTATTGTCCATCGGAAGAGTCTCCGTCTGACGAGCATTATTTGTGCAAAGGTTTGGGAATATTCAAGAATTTCGAGCAGCTATGCGGCAAGATCTGTAGGAAATGCAATAGAGAAATTGGCGATAGTATCGAACTTCCTTTCCTTCGTACTGGTCTCGTCGGATTGCTTCGTTGGCGCTTAGGTATTACGGACATCGAAGGCACGCCTTCACCTTGCTATCACGGCGCAGGGGGCGAGCCCCCAGTTGTCATCCGTGCGACACCTCCGGAGTCGGATCACGAAATCCTCTGGGAAGCTGAGCCCGGAACCGACAATTTAATTCCACTCAGACAGATCATTCTCTTGAGCAAGGATGGGAGAGTCTTTCACTTTCCGGTTAAAGATTGGATCAAACAGCAGGACGAACTCATCACATTAATTCGTGAGAAGACACGCGAAGGTTATGTGGATATGGCTACACATCATGACGATAATGAAGAGGAGGCGGTACAAGCGTTACATAAACAGATAGGGGGCGAACTCGTCTTTCGCCGGTTAGATTGGCAAACACAACGAAAAACAGTTACGGTTCAGTATCTAAAGACGCCCAAGTTCAAGCGTGTATTCGCAAAGATCGCATTCCATTTCGCGCTTAAGGCTTATCCTATGCTCAAGGGCAGCGAACCAGAGTTTGATTTGATTCGGGCTGCAATCAAAAATGGAGTTGGCGATTTAGACTTTGTGAGGGAGGATCTACGACCGATATATCCGCCTCTGCTAAGCGGAACAAAACGTGACCACTGGATGCATATTCTTACTGTTGAATGGCATAAGGAGAACATTAAAGGGTATGTGCGGCTCTTCGATCACCAGTCGTCACAACCCCTTGCTTACAACGTGATTATCGGCCAACCTCCATCAATTATCATTCCTGCAAGACACTCCTTAGCTCAGCGTTTCCACTACTATCCGGTAGCACAGGGTAAGCACCAAGGATACATGGATAAGTTTGAGCCAACTCTCTTAGACTTGAATCCGTACCGGCCATCGTGAGAATCCTTCCCGCCGAGGCAGGTCACCTGACCTGCCCGGAATCCGAAACCATGTATTACGCGGGTACAATGCCCCGCGCATTCTCCTGTAAGTCCTGCCCGGATGGCTGGGCATCGTTCGTTTCGAATCATAAATGCATTGATGTTATGGACATAGGCTCAACTCGCGCCGCTTGACTTTCTTCGCACATTTGTTTATATTGTATTAATTGTACAATTAATACAAGTCACGGTTGCCTTATGACCCGAGTTTCTACCAGCGATGCCCGCCGCGACTTTGCGGATGCGGTGAATCGCGTTTCCTATGGACAGGAGCGGATTGTCCTTCACCGTCACGGGAAGGACATCGCCGCCCTCGTTCCGATTTCCGATCTGGAATTGCTGCGCGAACTGGAAGATGTGATCGACCTGAAAGCCGCACGCAAGGCTCTGGCCGAGGCGCGGACGAAGGGCAACACGTCTTGGGACGCGCTGAAGAGAGACCTGAAACTCTAAGTCCTACCCATGCGGTACACCATCGAGTTTGCGCCGCCCGCTGTGCGCGAATTCAAGAAACTCACCGGCGACGTTCAACACGCGATCCGTGAGCGCATTGACGCGCTGGCGGAGCATCCCCGTCCCCGTGGTGTAGAAAAACTGTCTGGCGAGGATGACCTCTACCGTATTCGCGAAGGCGAGTATCGCATTATCTACCAGATCCAGGACCGCCAACTGCTGATTCTCGTGGTTCACATTGGCCATCGCCGCGATGTCTACCGTCACTTGCGCAAACGATGATGCCTTTCCCGCTGCGGCAGGTCCCCTGAGCTGTCCGGAATCTGATTTTACAAACAAACGGGCGAACCTTGCAGTCTGCCCGTTTTCATTTTCGACAGACGGCGGGCTCGGGAAAGGCCGCACGGCGATCCATTGCGGCCTAGGCGGCGGGCTCTGTCCTGCCGCGTTCATCCCGAGCAACGGGACAGAGCCCGTTGCCTAGGGTATGGAGACGATCCGTCTCAACAGTCCGCGCCCTTCCGTCCATACGGGAACACTCCCCCCTCCCGACGGGTTTTACTCTGGCATATGATTTTCCGAAACCAAAACCCCTGATCGTACTAAAAGGAGTATGACAATGTCAGAGCAGGCCACAATGGACGCCTGGATGCAGGCGATTGCGCCCGGCAAAGAGCACGAGCTGCTGTCCCGCATGCAGGGCGAGTGGGATGTCACGCTGAAATCCTGGATGAATCCCGGCGAGCCGCCGATGGAAAGTCACGGCACCGCGCGCCTGACGATGGTCCTCAATGGGCATTCGCTCGCCGAGGCTTTTCGCGGGCACATGATGGGCATGGACTATGAAGGTTACGGCGTGCTCGGATTCGACAGCTACCGCAAGGAATGGTGGCAAACCTGGATCGACAACATGGGCACAGGAATCTACTACGCCCGCGGCAAAGCCGGTTCCGACCTGAAGACGGCGACGATGACCGGCAAGACCGATAACGCCATGAAGAATCTCAAAGACCTCGACATGCGCAGCGTGTACACCTTCACCAGCGACGATCAGCACACCATGGAAAGCTGGGTGAAGGGTCCCGACGGCAAGGAAATGAAGACCATGGAAATCCAGTACCGCCGCAAAGGATGAAGGATGAAGGATGAAATAGCCTTCGAGCGGCGGAGGCCAATCGGCATAACAAACGGGCGAACCCATTGGGTTCGCCCGTTCTTCGTTATTTAATGAGCAGCATCTTCTGCGTCACACTCATGTCGCTGGCGCCGAGGCGGTAGAAGTAGAGACCAGCGGGAAGACTGTGCGCGTCGAAGTCCACGCGGTGCTCACCGGCCGACAGGACGCTATTCGCGAGCACGGCGATTTCCCGGCCCAGCATGTCGAAGACCGTCAGCTTGGTCAGGCGCGTGTCGGGTAGCGTAAAGCTGATCGTCGTTGTAGGATTGAAGGGATTCGGATAGTTCTGCGCGAGCACGACGCTCTGCGGCAGCGCAACCGGGGGCTCCGGCGCGGCTAGGATCCCCAGCGTGAGCGTAAAGCCGAACATCGCCGGCCCGCTGACCACCAGGGAATCCGCCTGGCCGTCACTGTCCGGGTCGTAAACGGCTACCGGCTCATCGGTATCGCGCATGCCGTTGTGATTGACGTCCATGCAGGCCGTCAACCAGTACGTGCCGGCGCGGGCGCCGGACAACTGGAACAAACCGCTCTCGGCAGTGACCACGGTCGCATAGCGGCATTCCGGGTGATCGCCGGTCCCCGGCTCCTGCGCGAGCAGGCCGACCAGCGCGCCGACAACCGGATTGCTGCCGTACTCCACCGTCCCCATCAGCGTCGTCGCGCTCGTCTGCGCCCGCGTTGAGAACGAGCAGGCATAGGGCACGGCCAGCGAGTCACCGTTGGTGGCGCGGGCATTGGTAATCACAAAGCAGTATTCCGTGTTGGGCGTGAGCGTGACGTCCACCGCCACCGTGCGGTCTTCATCGCTGTAGGTCACATCGCCGAACTGGATGCTGTCTGGCGGATCGCTGATAAGCATCGCCAGGGGCGCATCGTTAACATTCCAGCGGGCTGTAATGTCCAACGACTCCGTGAACGTGAAGCTCAGCGTGGTTTCGAGCGGGATGGGCTCGCCGATGTAGCCCGGCAGATGATAAGCCACTGTCAACTCGGCCGAGGCGGAACCGACGCTCAGCAGAACCAGCGCCAAACAAATTAAAAGCTGTCGTTTCATAAACCAATTCCTGTAATTTAAGGTGTCGTCCGGCTGAACCATGAATAAGTCCGGATTGCAACCCTAATATGCGCAGAAACCGTGATACATTTTGAGCCGGTTGGCGAAGGTCTGACACGTGGCTCAGTGGTGGTGTGGTTTAGCAAACTACACAATTATAATGCCTTACTCATGGACAACGCCCATGTTAAACCCCCGTGTTTCGGCATGATCACAATTGAGGAGGCATTCGGTAACGGCGCAGATTGAAAACGGCCCCAGCGCGACAAATTCCGAAAATCCTGTGATGAGACTGATCTCATTTGCTGTTACGAACAGCTAAGAACCCGGTACTGCCAGTTACTCGCTATATCTACTCAATTTGTGATAGAGCCTAAAAAGATCTGAGTTTGTCACGAGTCTGAAAAAATCACTTGACTCCCTATATCCGATTATCTAATTTAGTAAACTCCCTTGTGTGTATCGTAAATGGAAGACTAAATTGCAACCGCGGCCATTTATCGGTGACGCTCTTGAACGCGCACGAAAATTATGAGAAATAACGCGAATTGAAACCCAGTTCAATATCTTATAAGACATGGATATTAATTGTCTTAGTTGCAGGGATCCGCGTAACTTATGCGAATCAGAACTGGCTGTCGCCCGCCTGGAATTACCGCGCTGCACTGTCCATCAATAATTCCGCCAATGGAGGAACACTTCAGAACTACAGTGTTAAACTGGTCCTGGATTCTTCAAACCCGCTTTTCAATCAGATTGCGCCGCAGGGACGGGATCTGCGCTTTACCGCCGCCGATGGCACTACTCCGTTGGGATTCTGGATTCAAAGCTGGGACTCGCTTTTCCAGCGAGCGATAATTTGGATTAAAGTGCCGTCCCTGACGGCGGGTGGTTCCGTTACCCAGATCTACATGTATTTCGGCAACGCGGCAGCCGTAAGCGCTTCCGATGGCGTAGCGACGTTTTCGCTATTCTCCGATTTCAACGAGAACGTCGAAGTGGTCAGCCGCTCGCACCTGTCGAACTTGGGCCATGTGGCGTGCGCGCCGGAACTGTCCACACCGATCATTCCACTCGGCGCGCCCGGCGAGTACGATCACTGGGGCTATCGCGAGACCGGCAACGTCCTGGTGGACACGCTCGATCCGGATCCTTCGCGGCGTTACAAAATGTGGTACTCCGTCCAACACGATTCGCTCTACACGACCGACCGGACGACATGGCTGGCTTACGCGTTCTCCGCCGATGGCTACAACTGGGTAAAGCAGGGCCGCGTCTCGACGCAATTCCATGGCGAAGATCCTTACGTGGCCCGGGTTGGCAACACCTATTTCATGTTCTTTGAGTCCAAACTCGAACCGCGTTGGGATCGGGTCATGCTCATGACGTCCACCGATGCCGTCAATTGGACCGGCTATGGAGTCGTGGTGCCCCCGCAATCCAACTTGAACTGGATGGACCTCAGTCCCAGTTCACCCACCCTCTGGATTGAATACAGTCCGATCGATACGACGTGGTATTTGTTCTTCGAAGGCAAGGGGACCGGTGTCAATCGTGGCGGCGGCAACATCGGATTGTCCACCTCCCATGACGGCTATCATTATCAGGTCTACGGCACGACACCGATTTTTGATCTTGGCGCGCCCGGCACGTGGGATGACGGCGCAATGGTGCCGGATAATATTACGAAAATCGGTAACACATACTGGATGACTTACCACGGCTACACGTCCGTGCCCGGTTCGCCGTTTATCGCGGGGTATGCGTCCAGCCCGGACCTGATTCACTGGACACGGGCTACCGCCATTTCCGGGAATGTGACCGTTACGCCGATGACCGATCCGCAGTATTTCTGGGACGTCAATGGCGCACTCGTGGGAACCGGGTATGTGCAGGCGATCTACCGGGTTTATCCCTATGTCCGCAATCCCGCGGCCTGGCCCGTGAATAGTCCGTGGCAGCTACAACAGATGGGCAGCCAATATGGCTTGGCCACGGCGGCGGACGGCGCACTGACACTTTCCGGCGAAGGTTTCATTCGTTCCTCCTCCAACCTCGTCAGTACCCAGCGCTTCACCAACGGCTTTGAGATCGAGATCCGTAACCGCTGTGCCAACTATGGCGCATGGCCCTACACCACGGTTGCTATCGGCGCGGGGAATCTCGTGGACTTGAACCTCGGTAGCAACAGTCAATGGGAACTTACGGTATTGCAGAGTGGCTATGCCTGGGCGACAATGACCGAGGCGCGGCTGGTATCGATGCCTGCCTCAGGCGGAAAGCACAATCTGTCCATTTGGAATCCACCGACAAACTTATTTCAGAACTACAATATTCAACGTTACATTTATGACGATCTGGATAGCCTGAAATGGTATATCAACGATACCCTGCGCAACGCCGCGCTCGATCATGAATGGTCCACGAATTCCAAACGGATCCTGATTTCGCAAGGCGAATACAGCAACACCGGCGACGGCGGTTTGCAGTCCATCGACTGGATCTTCGTGCGGCCGTGTGTCAATGCGGAACCGGTCGTGAGCGTCGGGCCGCGTGAAATCCAGCACACGGTATCCGTTGTTTATCCTGCCGGCGGCGAGCAATGGTCTGTCGGAGACACGCTGCGAGTCCGGTGGACCGCGGTCAACACGGTCAACCCGTTGGCGATGCTCCTGATTCGCGCGGACATCCCCTTTGGATGGCAGTTGCTTGCCGACAATATTAATCCACTGCTCGGGGAATGGCCGATCGTCGTCGACGAATCCGCCGTCGGCGCACTGCTATATTCACCTGTTCGAGATCGGCGGCGTGTCCGTCAGCTCATCCGGCGAGTTTGTTGTCGCGCCGCAAATGCATATTACTGCGCCCGTCGCCGGCGCGCGGTGGACCGTTGACCAGCCGGCCCTGATCGAGTGGCAGCTTGCGGGTTACGACGGAGACGTTCAGATTGCACTGAACCGCAACTACCCCACAGGAATCTGGGAAATGCTGGCGCAGAATGTGCCGAACACGGGAGTCGCCGTAGTTTCCGTCAACTCGCCGGTTTCAGCGCACTGTCGGCTGCGTGTTTCCGCGATGAATGATCCGTATACCTGGATCAGTGACGGCGATTTTAGTCTACAATTTTCCCAGGGATTCCTGGCGCTGGTCAATGCAGACCATACGGATACGCCGCTGATAAGCTGGAATGGAGGAGTGCGCGAATGCGCCGGGGCCATCAGCGATACATTTTACTTCCGGAATTTCGGCGCTCAGCCCTGTATGGCCAGTCTTGAAACGCTTCCCAATACGTTGACTGTGAGTGACGGTAATGCCTGCGGTGGGGAGATCCATTTACAGCCCGGCGAAATCAGCCCATGCTACATCGTCTTCGCGGCCGGCATGTTTGCCGCTGCCGGAGTGCTTAACGACAGCTTCGCGGTCCAGACGGATGCCGTGAACCACGACGCCACCGGCCATCTGTGGTTTCATTTAAAGGCGACGGTTGTGACTACGCCGAAGGCTCCCGTCGTAACGATTGCGGCCGGTGACAATAGCCTCAGCTCTCCACTGGTCCCCCGTAGTGTCTTCCATTAATAACTGTGCCCTGTCAGATCCGTTTTATCTTGTGCTGTGCGCCCCGGCCCTGAACTCAGCCTACACACTGCTGGGGATAACGGCGGATACCAGTTTTATGCTTGCGGATACCCTTTCTTCTACCCCTGGCTTCGAACGCTGGTTTTACGACGTGCGATCTTACGTCGGAGACTATTTCTCGCTGGCACGGTTGCAAGCGGCGAAGCATGGCGTAACGGCGGACGACGTGGAACAAATCCTTAATCCACACTAACCGCCGATCTTGACAACTTTCCGGAATAAGTGTCCGCATTGCCGCGCGGGGTGTTCTCACCCGCGCGTTTTGTTGAGGGAGTTTGCCGCCCCGAGGAACCTCGGAATTTCACAGCGGGAGCAAGCGCAGCAGCTTATTCTGACTGAACGGTAATGGCGCGGAGTGCATCAGGGTCGCTTCAAATTCTGGACATCATTGTCTTGTATTTTCCATTCGGGAGCAGTATATTCATGGGCGAATGACACCCTTAAGAAACGCGCACCATCTTAGTAAAAAATCGGACAAACGGGAGCTTCGTATGAACCGGATGATGGTCCTATTGCTGGCGCTTGCGCTCATCGGCGGCAACGCCCTGGCTGGAGAGAAGAACGCCTACGGCGAGAAAACTGCCGCAAAGCAGGCGCAGACGGAATATTTAAACAACGTCGTCGTGATGGATGCGGGCGGGCAACGCACAGCCCTCTGCGCCTGTGGCCAGGAGTTTGTCGTAACGAACGAAGAATCTGGCTCTCCATCGCGGCAACGAAACCGACTACTGTTGCACGGAAGGCTGTCACGCCATGGCGCTGAAGATTCCTCCCGCCGAGATGGACAAGGCGATGATCGACTACTGGCACAAGTTTCCGCTGCAACGGACATTGAACACCGCCAGCAAGAAAGACGGCAAAACCACGGCCACGTGTTTCTGCGGCAAGACGGTGAACGTAACTGCGGCGTCGCCCTGGGTACTGGAGAACGGCGTGATTGTCTATCCGTGCAGCGATGCCTGTCGCACCGCCCTTCATTACATGACGGTTGCCGAACGCCTGCAGGCGGAACAGAAGCTGGTACACCTCGCCAACGCCCGCTGATCGTCGCCCCGTGGTACAGGTTCAGGAGAGATCGAGCGGGCTGCCCCGCAAGGCAGCCCGCTGTGTGTTATCGCCTTTCCATTTGCATAGGATCACAGTGCCACGAGGTTCTGCAATCTTCATCCAACCGGATCTTACTTGTCAGCACTCCCCCTCGCAGGAACCAATTTCTATCCACCGACATTCAAACCATACCCATCTATCCAATAATATGTTCGGTGGTCCCGCAATTTTGGGAGAGAGCCATGTTCCGAGTTTTGTTGTTTCTGGCCGTATTCACCACGGCGTCTTTATTCGCGCAAAGCACAGTTCACGCAGCGGCGCCAAAGACGCTGCGTAATCTCCAGATGGCATACGCCGCTGAAAGCCGTGAACATGCGCTCTATCAGAAATTCGCGCACAAGGCGGATCAGGAAGGCTTCGGTCTCGTCGCCAGTCTGTTCCGCGCCATCGGCCGCGCCGAAGAAATCCACGCTTCAAAAAAGGCCGCATTGATCGAAGCGCTGGGCGGCACTCCCAAAACCGACGACTCACCGCTGATCGTGCGCTCGACGCGCGAAAATCTCCGCGACGCCACCAGCGCCGAAACCTATGAATCCGAGATTATGTATGATGGCTTTGCCAAACATGCCCGCAAAGAACGGCAGCTCGAAGCCATGAAGGTATTCCGCATCGAGTCAGCCGCCGAACCCAAACATCGAGCGTTGTTCGAACAAGCGCTGTTGCATCTCGACGACTATCAGGGCGCAAACACCGCACTTCCGGTTTGTCCCGAATTGCGGCTTCGCAGCCCGCGCCCTGAAGGGTGATCACTGTCCGATCTGCGACACTCCTTCGGAACAGTTTGAATGGATCAAGTGACGCGCCGTTTCTGTGATACCCTATATGCCGTAAGCGATAACAATAAATAGCCTGTATTTCATGAAGCTAATCTCCAGAGGACACAGCCATGACTTTTCCTGAGATGATGGAAGTCTGGACGCAGAACGCTACGCTTGGCGCCGAGCATAAACTCCTCGCGCGCTATGTGGGCGACTGGGACGTGATCATGAAATCGTGGATCGATCCATCACAACCCCCGATGGAAAGCACAGGCCGCTCGACGTTCAGCATGATCCTCGATGGCCGCATTCGCACCGAAGATTACGAGGGCGATGCAATGGGGATGCCCTTCAAGGGCTGGGGCCTGACGGGTTTTGACAACCTCACGCAAAAATTCTGGATGACATGGGCCGATACCATGAGCACAAGTATCTGGTGTTCGCAGCAGGGAGCTTTCAGTGACGACAAAAAAGTCCTCACATTTCCCGGAATCGTCAACAAGGCCGTGGATCGCGAGGTGGGCGTGAAAATGAAAGACGTCTATCATTATCTCAGCGGCGGCCATTTCATCTTCGAAACCTGGGAATCGAGAGCCGACGGCACGGACCGTAAGACACTCGAAATTCACTACACACGGAAATAACGCAGCTTCTGGCTCCAAAAAAACGGCGATCCCGCAGGAATCGCCATCTTCGGGTGGCTCCGCCGCTGTTCTCCGCAGGGCATGCGTCGCGGCTGGTAAACCGACCCCGAAATCAGCCCGATTCTTGCCCATTCCTTGTCACATACGATTAGCTCCCCGGTAAAACGGAATCCGTACCTTTTTCACAATCACAGCGCGCTGTTTTCCCGTAGTCAAATTCTCAAAGGATCCAGTCATGACCGAAACAGAAATGATGGCAATCTGGACAAAGTTAGCGACCCCCGGCGCCGAACACAAGCTCCTTAACCGTTATACCGGCACATGGACCGTGAAGATGAAGGGGTGGATGGATCCCTCACAGCCGCCATCGGTCGGCGAGGGTAAGGCCACCATCAAAACAATCCTCGGCGGCCGCGTGCGCACGGAAGAATTTGTCGGTGACATTGGAGGCATGCCCTTTGAAGGCTGGGGCATGAACGGCTACGACAATGCCACGCAAAAGTACTGGATGAGCTGGAATGACAACATGAGCACCGGCCTCATGTACTCCGCCGACGGCGCCCTCAGTCCCGACCAGAAAGTGCTCACCTTCTACGGGACGATGGACAAACCGACTACAGGCGAAAAAGGCGTGAAGGTCAAATACGTCTATCGCCTGCTCGATGGCAATAAATTTGATTTCGAAGCGTATGAGTTGCCGAAGTCCGGCGAAATCAAGACACTCGAAATCCACTACACGCGCGCCTGACACGTCATCCATCACACGCGGTCAAACGAGGGCGGTCCCGGTTGGGATCGCCCTCGCCGTAGTGCGCTTCGCCGAAAACATACGGGTAAACGGAGATCAATCCAAAGAAGGCCCATAATTGCGGCAGGTGCAGCAGATGCTCGAACAGGCAGGCCACAAAAAAGCCCAGCACCGCGCCGAGCAGTCCGAAGCGGCTGCCGCGCGCGAACGAATCCGGCGCTTCGCCCGGCAGCGGCCGCCACACCGTCCGCAGAAAGTGGAAGAACACCCCCAGCAAGAGCAATAATCCGGGTACGCCATTCTCGTTCAGGATATGCATGTACGTGTTGTGGGCATGCAGAATCGAAAACGAAAACGGCAGATAAATCCGGGAGTAACGGGCAAACGCTCCAAAGCCGCCCCCGAATGGAAAACTGTCCGCGCTCCCGGCAATGGCCGCTTCCAGGGCGTAGCTGCGGTAGGCCAGCGACGAGTCATAACTCTGCCCGAACAGCGCGCCGAAGCGTCCGGTAATGTCCAGTGGTATCAGCAGCAGAAAGAGCGCGATCAGCGCCGCCGTAAGAATCAGCAGCCTTCCGCGATAGCGTGACGGGTAAAAGCTGACCGCCAGGGCCACCAATAGCGCCAGTATGCCCGCGCGCGAGAGGGTAAGCCCGATCGAGAAGATCGCGCCCGTCAGCGCAATGGCCACGAAGACACGAGTGCCCCGTGTTTCATCCCGCCGCAGTAGCGCCGGCAGCAACGCCGTAAAAGGCATGAGCGTATGCGCCAGCATGTTGGGTCCCAGCCAGTGACCGTAGAAGCGCAGCATCATGAGCTGCGGCACTTTATCCGCTCCCAGCGCAACCGGTCCGCGCGTGAACAGCAGATACAACTCGTGCAGTGTGGACGCGGTTGTCACCAGGCAGCCCGCCGCCAGCGATAGCAGCACCAGGCGCAAGTCGCGCGGCGTCCGCACCAACTCCCAGACCAGCAGGACATACATCGCGCCGATCACATACCAATGGGCCTGCAGCCGTGTGATCGGGATGAGCGGGAGCCAGATCAGACCGGCGAAGATCCACGCCATTAACAGCAGCATCCAGACGGCAACGGGCGGCAAGCCGCCATGTGTAATCCGCCGTTAGCAACTTGCGCGCCGCCACCGCCGCGAGGGTGGCGCACAGGATGCCGACGTCGAAATGCGGCACGAATTGGATCAGCGCGCTGGCGATCGAAAAAAACGCCGCCGCCAGTCCCAGCCGTGGAAACCGGAACAGCACCAGCGCCGCGCTCGCCGCCACGAGGAGGCCGAGCAGAGTGCGCGCGCCGCAGATCATTCCCAGGCCCAGACTGCCCACCAGCAGCATTACACCACAGGTGATTCCTGCGGTCACAGGCCGCCCGGATGTAAAGGTCATGAGCCGGGATACAGGCATCGGCGCGTTACTTTCGCGTTGTCCAGGCTTGACGGATCCGCGCGACCTGTCCGGAAAGCGGGTGGCCGGGATCGCGTGCGGCGGCCGCGAGGGTTTCGTAAAACGACAATGCCACCGCGCAAAACACGAACGCGACCGCGGCGGCGATCATGACCATCAACCGCCGGCGTGGCCAGAATTTCAACTGCGCTTCGGCCGGCGCATCCAGCCGGATGAGCGTGGACACGTCACGCCGCGCGTTGAGCCGCGCCAATCTCGCGGAGTTGGAGCAGGTATCCCGTTAATTCTCCGTAGGCGGCGATCTCCCGCTGCAGGCGGACGATTGCCCGTTGCTGGCGGGGGATCGCATCGAGGGTCAGAACGAACTGATGTTCCACCGGTTCACTTGATCGCAGCAGGCGCTGCAACGCCGAATCCAGACTGACGGCATACAACCGCCAGTATTGCGCGTCCGGGCTCAGCGCGCCGTACAACTGACGGGCCAACTCCCGGCGCGTGTACACCTTCAGCCGTTGCGCGTCCAGGGTTGCCGCCGCCTGAAGCGTGACCTGCGCTTGCGCGCCAATGTCGAACACGCCTGTTTCCATCTGATACTGGCAGAGGCTGTCTTCCCGTTGCCGCAGCGTGGCCGCGGTTTCCGCCAGCCGGGCTGCAAAGAATCGGTACTCGTCGCGCGCCCGTTGCGCTTGCAACTCCTGGTTGTGTAAATCGAGTTGTTCGATGTAATAATCGGCCATCTCCCGCGCCCGCCGTGGATTGCTGTCCTCCACGGTCAACAGGAGATTTTTCGTGGTATCGTTCTGGGTAAACGTCGTGCGTCGCAACAGGGTCATCATCACCGCGTCAAACGGCGCGGTCTGCATCCCGTAGGCCGCGCCCAGGTCAAAGCGGGTGATGACGCGCTCGCACATCCAGCGGCTGTAAAGAATCGACAGGCACACCGCCCCCGGCTCGCCGCCAAGGACGATTCCCGTCCCGGCTCCCTCTGGCAAGCGCACCACGGCGCTGCTCGCGTAGCGCGCGGGCATCAGGTACGAGATCCCGGCGGTCACCAGCGCCACGGACAGTGGAACCGCAACTAACAGCCGTCGCCAGCGCACGAGAAACGCGACGAGCAATAAGAGCGGCACTTGATCCCGGGCCTCATCCGCCATGAAACTCTCCCCTGAGATAATCTAAAGTATCAATTGTACATACTTTTACACAAAGAGTCAACAGTCGATACGGCTTTTCACCACTTTATTACGATGCCAATGCCACGCATTTGACTCACGCTCCTCGCAAACACTCGCGGCGGCATGGCAGGATTCGATCAATTTCAAGCGCTTCCATATCGAGAGCGATGTCCGGGAAAAGAACAGGGCGATCCGTGTGGGATCGCCCTGGTGCCATTCTGATGCGGAATGGGAATTATTCGTTACTGGAACGGCCGCCGCCGTGCGAGTGTTCGCCACCCTTGCGCCCGGCTTCGCGCGCCTTTTCCCGGTCATTTGCGAAATTGCCCGGATTATTCTCCTTGCCCTGGCTCCGACCGCCCTTGCGGCCGGCTTCTTCGTGCGACATGCCCCGTCTTTCTTCGGCCATGATTTCTTCTCCTCTCAGCAAACGTGACTAACATCGTCCCACATAGAGGCGTTGTTCGCGCCTCTGTTCTGTATTCGCGCCCAGTGGCGCACCTCCGTTACACAAGTCAGCCGAGGCCGGGGTTCCTGCAAATTCAGTCATCCGGAAAAAACACCCACTGCGATCCGGGAATAAAAAACCAGCGGCGGCCGAAGCCGCCGCCGATAACCCCCCCACGAGCAGAAGAAAAGTCGAAATCCGAAATTCAAAATCCGAGTCAGAGACTGAAAGTGCAGCTCGGTTAGTTGAATTTCTCGTAGATCTGATGCTGCACATCCGTTTGATCCGGCACACCGCGACCCCACTGCACCACGTCGAACAACGCGCGTCCGTGCTCATCTTTGGCGTCGAAGAACCCCGGCGGCCGCGTTTGCAGGAACCGCTTGTCGTAGCGGTATTGCTTCAGATAGCCGGTGGAGCCGTTGTTGGTTCGATGGACGTAACCGCGGCGCCACTGCGTCAGCGAGCCGAAAAGGTAGATCGTGCCCCGGTCGTCGCGATGCGGGATGCCGTTTTCCGTATACACGTATCCGCTGTCCGGATCATTCTGCTGCTCGAACTCGAACGACTCGCCCAGAGCCACCACCGCCGCCGTGATTACGATGTCGCAGAAGGCGGGATTCGTCTGTCCCGGCTGGCCGAGATGGTTCGAATTCTCCCGGCCGTTCGGAAATGTATTGGCCACTTTGACGTCCGCTTCGGATACCAGCCCGAGAATATTCTGACCGTCGGGGACGTCGTCACCGCTAACGTCGGCCACAATACCCGTGATCGGATCCGCGTCCACATAGCGGATGTTATCGAGCAGCCGCATCGTCCCCGAGCAGCCCAGCGTGACCTGCCCCTCCACGATGCCCAGCACGTCCAGATCGCCAATCACAAACACGCAGGTCCGGCCGTTCAGCGTGATCGTCATGGTCCGCGAGGAATCGTAGAGCGTGCCTGTGGGCCACCACGTCAAGAGGATCGTCTGGCCATTGAAGCGTGCGCGGTGCGTCATGCCGTCATGTTCGATAAAGTTTCCGTGGATTCCCGCGCACGCGCGCAGGTTTTCCGCCACCGAGGGGATCATCACCGAGTCTGCGCCCCAGCGGGTTGGTGGAGTGCCGAGAAATACCGGATTGGCGTTCGGCCCGTGAATGTAATCGTCCGCGCACGAACTGACGGTGGCATAGAACACGGGATTGTCGCGGATGGCGATCGGCGCGTTCGAATGCACGCGGCCCTGCAGCGTATCGCCGTGCCAGAAGCGGATGATGTCCCCCGGGGACGCCTCTTCGATGTTCGAGAGGTACATATAGTCGGCGAAGTTGCGCACCTGTACGTAGAGCACCGCACGCCGCCGGATGTCCTTGAACGCGGCACGCCGCGTTCGACGAACGGCACCCGGACCACGCCGTCGGCGACAATTTTGTAGCGCTTCGCCATCGAAAAGAAATCGCCGGTTTCGCCCTCCGGCACCAGCCAGTCAATGGTCACGTTTTCATACTTCCCGAAGCCCGGGACCGTGCGCCCGTAAAGATTGGTCCGGGCCACCGGAAGTTGCGCGGCCGGCAGTCTTCGCAGGTACTGAAAGCCCTGCTCGACGACGCCCAATTGTCCCAGGTAATACGCCTGCATGGCGGCGGTGCTTTGCGCCGACTGCATTGCTTCGTCAGCGTTCCAGCGCATGAACGCCAGCCCCGTCGCCAGCAGCACCGTCATGAGCGCCACCACCGCGATCAGCGTGAAGCCGCCCTCGTGCTTTGAATTGACTCTCTGTTCTGCATGTTGCCCTCCCAGGCAAGGATGCCTATTTCAGCAGCAGAATTTTCTCCGTCTGTGTATTTGTTCTTGTCTGCAACCGTACAAAGTAGGTGCCGGAGGCGAGGCCAGCGCCCTCCGCGCGGACCTCATGCCGTCCGGCACCTACGATCTCATCCACCAGCGTCTTCACCAGCCGCCCCTGCAAATCATACAGCGTCAGTTCCACCCGCCCCGCCTGCAACAGATCATACCGGATCCGCGCCGTGCTGTTGAACGGATTCGGATAGCAGGCGAGGATCGTGTAATCGGCAGGGTGGAACTGTACCGGACCCGTGCCGGCGAGCACCGACTCCACACTCGCCCACGCGGGACCATTTTCCGTCGAGATCCAGATGCGCTTCCTGCAGTGCGTCACAGATCGGCGCGGAATAGAAGGTTCCCGGATAAGCGGCCGGTAGTTCGAACGGCAGTGTATCCCACGTGGCGCCATGATCGCGCGAGCGGTAGAGCGTGGGCGACTCGCGGTAGAGGCCGAGCAGCACCGGGTCGGGACCCGGAATGCTGGTGAGGAGCCACTGATCGTACACACTCGCAGACGTCGGCAGCGCGGTCGGTGCCTCCCACACGCCCGCGGTGCAGCGCGCGATGTGCCTGTCATCTGTGACGTACACATCCCCGTTCAGCAGCGCGACCTTCTCGATCCCGCCCGTCAGCGGGGGGAGAGCGCCTGCCAGGATGCCGCCTTGTCGGTGGAGCGGTATACCGTCGCGTCCGCCATCCCTCCGTAACTGACCGTGATGATCTGCTCCGTGTCCTGCCAGAAGCCGATTGCCGTGCCGCCGTCCGGCATCAAGGCGCAGGGGATCCACGTGTGGCCGTCATCGTCCGAGCGCCAAATGCGATTCGGCGTGCCGGTAAAGCTCGTAATCAGAATGCGTGTCTGCGTCGGGGCCTCGAAAACGTGCGGCGAACTGTAATTGATCAGGGCGGGCAGGGATCCCTCCGAACTTCAGCTCAGGCCGTTATCCGTGCTGCGAGCCAGGAGATTCGAACGATACACGTAGTGGAGGCCCGTCAACCAGATCATGACGGTCACATTGTTGCCGCGCCGCAGGATGGGCTTCTTGATAGACCGTGAGGGTGTCGCTGAACGCGGGCAGCGGAGCCAGCCGGGTCCACTTCGGGCGCGCCCGACGACAGCTGGTAAAGCGTATGTTCGGTCTTGGCAAACAGCGTCTCGCGCCGCGCCATCAGGCCGCTGGTGTTACCGATGGGTGGCAGGGCCACGGGTTGCCACGTGCCGCCGTCGTCCGTCGAACGGTAGAGACCGGTTTCCATCGAGGACAGATAGAGCAGCCGGCTTCTGCGGCTGTTGATAGAGGAACGCGCTGCTGGTGGTGAGGGTCGGCAATCCCGCCGCCGGTGCCCACGTCGCGCCGTTGTCATCCGAGCGCCAGAATCCGGACGTTCGGCCCGCCGACAGGAAGAGCCGCCCCGGTACCCGCGTCGCCAACAGATCCAGTTGGTAGGGCAGATTTTCCGTGAAGACCGAACGCACACTCCACGTCTCGCCTTCGTCCGTCGAGGCCAGCAGCGCGCCGGATGGCCAGAGGGAGCCGTCGCCCGTGGTCCGCACGCGTGCCAGCAGCGTGCCGTCGGGAACGCGCAGCATTTGTCCCACCATGGCCGAGGCCACACCGAATTGCGCGGTGAGCGGCAAGAGCGGCCGCCACGTCAGACCGAGGTCATCGCTGCGCATCAAGCCGCCCTGTTCGGGATTATGCAGGCCGGTATCGTATTGACTGGTCACAAAGAGTGTGTTGTCGTGCGCGGGATCCTGATACAGTTGGGCTCCGCCCCCGACGCGCATGATTACGATGCCATCGCCCCAGGTGCCGCCGCCGTCTTCCGAACGCGTGACTTCCGTGCCACTTAAAGAAAACCAGAGGCGATGATTGTGTCGGGCGATCAGCAGATTGTGCCGTTCGCTCATTGCTTCCTGCTCGGTCCAGGTCGCGCCACAATCGGTACTGCTGAAGAAGCCGGTGGTGGTAATCGCATACAGGGTATCCAGAGCGGCGGTGGGAGCGAGCAGGGAGTAGGTGCGAAATGCGGACGTGGGTACCACCGTCGCGCGCAGGTCCACCCAAGGTTCCGCCGCGGCTTTTCGCCAGAGTCCGGTTTTGGGCGCGGCAAATAATTGACTGCCGTTGGAATCCGCCGCGAACGTCTCCAGCGCGGGGTAATCCGGCGCCTGGATCTGCCATTGCGCCAGCGCGCCCGCGGCTCCCAGCAGCAGTGCCGGCAGGATAAAAATCAGGTTCAGTCTTCGCATGGTGAAACACCCTCCCAGGTTGATGCCGTGCTGTAGTTGTTATTTCAGAAGCAGAACCTTCTGTGTGCGAGTCATCGACGGCGTTTGCAGGCGAACAAAGTAGGTGCCGGAGGCTAGGCCAGCGCCCTCCGCGCGGACCTCGTGCCGTCCGGCACCTACCATCTCATCTACCAGCTCTTTACGAGCCGCCCCTGCAAATCATACAGCTTTAGCTCCACGCGCCCTGGCTGCAGTATATCATAACGGATCCGTGCCGTGCTGTTGAACGGATTCGGATAACAAGAGAGCACGGTGTAGTCGGCGGGCCGAAACTGCCAATCCGCCATGCCCACCGTGGCCAACGCGGCTACAACGCACAACGCCCAAATCTGCCGGTTCATGTGGTTTCCTCCCCGGTTTGAGGGCCGCTGCAAACGCCAAAAGCCTGCAATTGCAGGCTCCTGAAAACCAAAAAACACCCGGCAACGTAAACGCGCAGCCCTTCTGGCGAGCACCACGACGGTCATGCTACCCGATGCCCGAAGTATCGAAATATTTGAAAATAACGACCGAAACCGCCGCATGGTCCCGATCCCTTCTGCTGCCAAGTGAGGTTGTCATCTGGTCGCAGGCTCCGCAACGAAAGCCCGCGGCGAGGTGACCGACCAACGAAGGAATCAGATCATCTAAATGGAGTATAAGCAATTTCCCCGCCGTTTGCAAGCATTTTCAACATGCCGACGAATTTGGATGCAAGAGTCAAAAAAGGCGGCCCGCAGACCGCCTTTTGGAAAACCGTTTAAAGAGCGTAATTGCCACGATCCCCATCCGCCTACCGCACCGCCGTCACCAAATAGAAATTGCGGTTGCCATCCGTCGGCAACGGTTCGCTGAACGTGGTATCCGTACGCGTCGCCACAAGTGCCCAGTCCGCCGCGGGAAGTTGAACATTGTCGGAGCGATAAATGCGATAGGACGTCGCCAGTGGCACCGTGGGCCAGGTCAGAACCACGGTTTCGCCGTCCGTCTGAATCACCAGCGCATGCACACGGATCGGCAGGGCCAGCGCGTCCGCCGCCATGGTTTCCGGCGGCGATTTCCCGGTCGAGGCCCACAGATTGTACGCGGTGGTTCCAGCCGTGTTCGACGTGTTAGCGTCCCGCAGGAATTCGATGAACTCCTTGCTGATCGACTGGTAGAACAGCGCCACCTGCGCGCTAACCGCGGCTTCGGGCAGCAGGTAATCCGTGTCGTCCCAATACTGGCCGTCGGCGAAGCTGTAGCCCACCGGCGGCGACTGAATCTGGGTAAAGGCCGCGTTGGTGAAACCGCGCGGCGGAATGCGATTGTCCTTGTAGATCGTGTTATTGATGACGAAATGATACGACGGCCCTGCCGGCACACCCACCGCCGCCGCAATCGCCGGCGAGACGCCGGGTTCAATCTCGTAAATTTTTGCGGCGGGATCATGCGTCAGTACCGCTGTCGCCGTGTCGTATGCGCCGGATTCATAAATCAGCAAGTTGTCTTCGTCGTAGGCACGCACACGCAGCCAGATCCGCCGCCCTTCCGGATAACCCGACGGCAGTTTGTGTCCCGTTTCATTGGTCACCCGGACGCGCAGCAGATGCCCCTCATTCGCGGGCAGCGTGGCGAGCGCGAGCGTGGCCGCGTGTTGCAGCATGTAGCGGGCGCGCGCGATTCCCGAATCCAGCGCCGCCGGGAAGACCTCTGCAGGGTACTGCAACGCCGCCCAGCGCGGCACAACCGTGTTGCCGCCGGTCATGTCATGCAGCGGCAGATTCGTACGCAGCGGCGCGTCGTTCATGCCACAGCCGTGTCCGGTCACGTCGCGCATGTGACAGTCCTGACAGGTCGCTACCGAGTCGCGATTACCGCCGAATTGCGGCGCATAAACACCCTGCGGGCTGTTGTAGGCGCTAACGGTCCATTCGCTGTACGTGCGTTCGATGGGAAAGAGCTGGCGCGGATCGAAATTCGGCGCCGCCGCACCGAAAGCATTCGGCAAATACTGCCCTGTCGTCGAATCCCGCGAAAACACAGGATTGCTCACGTCATGGCATGTGCCGCAAAGTGCCGCCTCAGGATGAAACGGCGACGTGTAAAATGTATGCCGCGCGACGGCGTCGGAAAACGGCCCGCGCTTGCCATTGTCCGAATCGGCGATATACATGCCGTCACCCGATGTCGGCGGAATCGGATTCAAGGTCGCGAGATAAGTCTGATCACGTGGGTACGTGCCGCTCGTGTAGGCGGCATTGGATGGATAAGGATTCACTTCCAGCGCGCGCGGCTTGACGAGCTTGTGGCAGAAGTCGCATTGCACACTCTCGCGGTCGTTGGCCGTGAGGGCGGAACCGTCAGTCGGCGTCGAGCGGCCCTCCAGCCATCCCTTCGGCGAATGGCAGCGAATACACAAGTCGCCGCTCTGCGGCGCGTCTTGATTGGCAATAGCCACACTGGCAAAATAGAGCGGATCGCGCGCGGCCTGTGCCATCATGCTGCCGCGCCAGTTAAAAGCCGGCTCCACGGCCTGCTCACCGTAACCACCATGACAGTTATCGCAGCGTGATGGATTCTCCAGGGTTCCCGATTGATTCGGTTGCGAGCCCGGCAGGAAAACGTCCTGAATCGTCGTCGGCACGGGCAGCGACCATGACAATGTGACAGCGCTCACGATAGATAGAAATACCCAATACAAAATTCGCATAATTAATCCCGGCGGTTCGATACGTCCGTTGCTTTCCTGTGATCCTTGGTCTGAGGATCATTTGATAATATAATCACACTTTATCCCCAAAACAAGCGACGGTTTACGCTGTAGATTATCGGTTGTTGAATGGACCCACCCGGTCGTATTTGCAAAATAAAAGAAGGCGGCAGTGCTGCCGCCTTGAGTTAAAATATGTGTGAAAAGGTAGACTTCCCGAAATTATTCGAGGGTATCCGGAGAAGATTCTGAATGATCCTGAAACCTCTCCTTGGCAGGCATTTCTCGCTGCCTATTCTTACCGCATCACCACCAGCTTCCGCACACTCACGCCGCCGCGCGCATCGCTTACCTTGAGCAGATAAGTCCCGGTAGCCCCCGGCGCCCGCCAGCTCAGCGCATGTGCGCCAGCGCCCAGCGGTGCATTCAGCAGCACCGCCACGCTCCGGCCCAGCAAATCAAACACCTCCGCCCGCACCAGCCCCGCTTGCGGCACCCATAAGTTAATCCGCGTTTCCGGATTGAACGGGTTGGGATAAATCGCCGTGATCGCCAAACGTTCCGGCCGTAACTCCGCGCGGCGTTCTTCGGCGGCGACATTCGTCAACGTGAATTGCCACCGTTCTGACGAGACGATGCTGTCAAACTCCGTATAGGCGATCACCCACCACACGTAGTCTGCTTCCTCGGCAAACTCCGCAAACGATACGGTTTCCGTCGTGTCGCCTTCCAGCCAGTACGTGCGGGTGAACGCGCCGCCCGACGAATCGGCGGCGGTGATCCACAACTCATAATCCGGGCTCGCAGTGTCCGGAGTCATGGTGTGCCACGCGAAGGTCTCTTCCGGCGCAAACAGCACGGCCTGATCCGGCGGGGAGAGCAGATGAAAATAGGGTCCGGCGGGCGGTGTGTGGAAATGCCGCGCCGAGAGCGAACTCTCTTCGTTCAAGCCGTAAATCGCGTCTACCCGCCACGTGAACCAGGCGTCGGAATCCAGCTCATCCCACCCGAATGCATGAACCGTATCTTCGCCTACCCAAATGGCAAGATCCGGCCCGAACGGCGGGTGCAGCGCAATGCGATAGACGAGCGGCTGAATCGTCCGGAACGCCGTCCAGCTCAGGCGCAGCGAATCCCCCGTAACATAAGCAGAATCGGGTGGTGAAACCAGATCGAATTCCAATGGGAGTCCGCCCGTGAACGAGCCCACGCCTGCCAGCGGAATGATGATATGCGAATCCACCGGGCAGTTCGAACGCAAATGCAGCGCTCCGGTCATCGCAATCGGCGCCATCGCATTGAAGCGCACGAGCACCGCCGCCGGATTGGTGTCCCCCGCCGCAATCGCCACCTGCGGAGCGCTCCACAACAGGAATTCATCCCCGATAATGGTATTCACGGACATGTTCAGGTCCAGGTCCTGTGTCCCCAGATTGCGAACGTAAACGGTCTGCTGTGCATAGGTCGCTATCCGCACCGTACCAAAATCCAGCGCCGTGGCACTGACGCTGATGCACGGTTGGGCTACAGCCACGCCGCCCGCCACCAGATGCAAGGTAAGCAATCCGATCCAACGCTTCATCGGTATCTCCCAACGATGTTTGTGTGAGTATTGTCCAGAGTGCCGCGTCTCACTCAGGGCAAAAGGCAATCCCCACGCCACGCTTTAACTGTTTGAAATGGCTAATCTTTAGCGCATTACGCCTGTCACCTCCGTAGTCAGAGTGTGCAAAGCATACACAGAAATGTAAAGCGGGCGGCCCTTCTGGTCCGCCCGCGTTCTTTAGTCCTTCTTCTTGTTCCATTCCTTCAGCTTCACTTCCCCGAGGGGCCTGTCGTCTTTGTCAAGCCGAAAACTGGCCCGCATCTCCTTTCGGAAATCCGGATTGTAATAGAGATTGATGAGCGCGATAATCAGCATCGCCAGAATTGCGCCGACCCCCGCCGACAGCATATCCTTCTGCGCGTCCCACACATCCCCCTGCGTGCCCAGAAAGGCCAGTCCCGCGCCGGGACTCACGGCCTTTGCCGTCCACCATTCCATGATTTCGTACGCTCCCGAAAACGACAACGTCACATCCAGCGGCAGATAGAAGCCCCAGAATCCCTTCACCTTCGCCACCCGGCAGAACACTTCGCGGATCGGATAAGCCAGCAAAAAGCCGAATGAAAAATGCACCAGCCGGTCGTACATATTGCGCGAGGCTCCGACCCAATCCTGTAGCACGTACCCGAACGGCACCTCGGCATAGGTATAATGCGAGCCGATCACGTGCAGGCACATGAACACCGTGAGCAGCGTGTACGACACTTCCGACAACCGGAAATACCGCCCGCCTAAAATAATCAGCGGCACGAAGAAAAAGACAAGATAGTTTTCCAGCAGCCAGTCCGACGGAAACTTCGGCCCAATCGCCGCCCAGATCCACACCCCGAGGAAAACCAGTCCCAGTACCTTCTGATAACGGGTCATGCCGCCACCTTCCGCGGTTAAAGTTCACTGGAACGAATTACCAGCAGCTTCTCCACCTGCATGTCGCGGATCGTGGCCGGAATCCCGCCCACGCCGAGACCCGATTGCTTCAGCCCTGCAAACGGCATCCAGTCCACGCGGAAGGCCGTGTGGTCATTCACCATCACCGCCGAGGCATCGAGCCGTGAGAAGCACCGCGCCGCTGTGGAAATGTCCTGCGTGAACACCGCCGCCTGAAACGCGAACGGCGAATCATTGGCGCAGGCAATCGCGTCGTCAAGCTCTCTATAAGGAAACACGCACACCACCGGCCCAAAGATCTCTTCCCGGGAAACCCGCGCACTCGCCGGCGGATCAAACAGCACCGTCGGCTGAAAACAGCTCTCGCCGCTGGACTCGCCGCCGGTCAGCCGTTCCGCGCCGTTCTCCACCGCCTCGGCAATCCACAGCGCCAGCCGCGCCACTTCGGCGCGGCGGATCAGCGGGCCGACTTCCGTTTCGGGCAGCGTCGGGTCGCCCACCTTCAGCCGTGACGCGTGCGCCGCCAGCCGCGCCGCAAAGTCGCGGGCGATAGTCTCGTGCACATACACGCGCTGCACCGACACGCACACCTGCCCCGCGTGGTAAAATCCGCCCTTGGCAATCAGCGGCACGGCTTCGTCGAGGTCCGCATCGGCGGCCACAATCACCGGCGCCACGCCGCCATGTTCCAGCGCGCAGCGCGTCCCCGGCGCCAGCTCCGAGCGCAGCATCCAGCCCACCCGCGCGCTGCCGATGAACGACAGAAAACCCACGCGCACGTCCGTCGCGAGCTGATGCACCACGTCGAGACTTCTCCGCAATCACGGGAAGGCACCACTCTTCCGGTAACCCGGCCTCGCGCAGCAGCGCCACGAACCGCAAACACGAAAGCGGCGTCGCTTCCGCGGGTTTTATAATCACCGGACACCCCGCGGCCACCGCCGAACCCACCTGGTGCGCGATCAGATTTACAGGATGATTGAACGCGCTCACCGCCACCACCACGCCGCAGGGTTCGCACCGCGTCACCGCCAGCCGCCCCAGCGAGGCCGCGTTCAAATGCATCGGGATCTCGCGCCCGCCCTGCGTGCGCATCGTGTCGCTGCAAATCCGCACGCTGTCGATCGCCCGCGTCACTTCCACCCGCGAGTCGCTGAGTGGTTTGCCGCCCTCGCGCGCGGCCTCCAGCGCGAGCCATTCCGCCCGCTCACTCATCAGGTGCGTCAATTTCTCCAGAATCTTCAAGCGCTCGGGCAGCGGCAGCCAGCGGTCGCGGTTCCGGTAAAGTGCATACGCTGTTTCCAGCGCCACATCCGCCGCGCGGCTGTCGGCGGTCTCGCACGTGGCGATGTGCGTTCCGTCAAACGGCGCGAGCACTTCAAGCGGTGTCCCCGTTGTCTGCGCGCCGGGAATCATCTGTGAGAATAATTCAGGCATATCAACACCCTTGATAAAGGGAAGGATCAATTCGCGTTTCTTCAAAGGTACCCAAACCCATCGCCAATTTCAACAGATGCTCGTCATCCCCGGCCCGTCTTCGGTGCCGGGGATCCCATTTGCCTTGTCCGCCGCGCTCTCCTCTTTCAATTCCGACTCCCCTGTCCTAAACGCTGTTATTCCGAACCCGACCGGTAAAAAATCGTAAAAATTTTCCTTGCACATCCGTTCATTTGGTCGTACATTGAACATGTGTTCCAATTCGGCATCATCTCAACCCATCAAGGATCTTCAATATGCGCTATTTCAAACTCTTAGCTCTGCTCGCCGCACTTGTTCTCATGAATGGCTGCGCTCCCACCATCGCGCTTTTCAGCCCGGTGGCGTACGAACGCGCGGTGGAATTGAAGGTCGAATCACTCGCCCTCATGGAAAGCGCATCCGAGTCATTCGCCCTGCACGCCGCGGAGGTTTCAGCCCTGCTACTCGACATCGAAAAGGCCCGCGAGTATGCCCGGGGCCTGCCGAAAAACGAGATCACCACGTTGCAGTGGGAGATCCTGATGAATCCCGATGAGGAACTACTCGGTGCGTTCTTCGCCCGCTGGCAAAGCGGCCCGCCCCTCGGCGCCACCTACATCGCCGAAAAGAAACTGCAAATCGCCGCCGCCTTCGACACCATCATTGGCCTCGAAAGTCACAAAATCAATCCCGCCGCGCTGCGGCAGAAGTGAGAAACGCCATGAGTCTCGTTATCAACGCCGAATTCTTCCAGACTCTCGGAAAACGGCTCGAAGCCTACCTCGCCGCAGAGATCTCCGCACATCTCACCGCCGCCCGCGCCGACGCCGATGCCTTCCTTGCCGCCACGCGTGCGAGCCTCGAACGCTGGCTTAAAGAACTGGCCGCGGGCGAATTGACCGCCGACGAATTCACATCTTCTGGTTCGCGGCCAGGCCGCGCTCTGCAAGCTCGAAGCCCTTGAGCAAGCCGGCCTCGCCCAAATCCGCCTCGACCGCCTCCGCGCCGG
Organism: uncultured bacterium; assembly: GCA_963735175.1. Classification (GTDB taxonomy): domain Bacteria; phylum Electryoneota; class RPQS01; order RPQS01; family RPQS01; genus CAVTJX01. The sequence continues at coordinate 101,594 of CAVTJX010000009.1, forward strand.
CATCATCGACTTGATTCTCGATTCCGTCTTCCGCTTGCCGTAGGGGCGGACCCATGTGTCCGCCCGCGGCAAACAAATATTCCGCCGTAGGGGCGCGATTCATCGCGCCCTCTAATAATTTTCTCGCCGCGGCATCCCGGACTTCATCCGGGAACGTGGATCTGCCCGGAATCTGCAATGCTGCTCGCCGCGGCAGGTCCCCTGACCTGCCCGGAACGTAAGCTACTCTTCTTCCCTGAGCGCCCGCATCACCTCGGCTTCGCCCATCCCGCGTGCCATCGCCGCCGCCCGTGCCAGCGGCCCGGTGTACGTCACGACCTTGTAAAACATCCCCGCCGCAAACTGCGCCACCCGCGTATGCACATAGGATGTGTCGGTGGTGAAGCCGTGATATTCATAGGTCGAATCGTTGCGCGAAGAATAGAACACAAGATACCCCGTCGTCGCCACCGGACACCCGCCAATCGAAAGCGTCACCGGCGGCCAATACAACCGCGCATCTGTCCCTTGCATCTGAATCACCACCTGCGGCGCGGCGGGCGTAGAGATCTGCGTCCCCGCCAGCGGAATCCGCACATACCCATTCACCGCGTTGATCGCATCGGATTGAATGAGCAATGTGTCATAATAAGTGCCATCCGCTGTCGGATCGAATACAAGTTGCAGACTGCAAGCACTCATCTGCCCGGGCGCGAGCGCTAAGAATGAGCCGCAACTGGTGGTTCGCGAGAACTCACCACTTGACGGCTCCAGCGGTTGAAATACAACTATCGCCTCGCTGCCGAAATTCTTCAAATGGAACCAGGCGGATTGAGTCTGTGGACACTCAATCGTTGAGGCATCCCATGATAAATTCGGTATCGTGCTTTGTGTGGGTCGCACCATAGCAAGAAAGCCTTGAGCTGTCAAGAGATCTTCTTCGGTTCTCAGCACCCACACGTCTGCCGACCATGGCGGATAAGGCTGTTGGGTGTATCCGGCGACTGCATACCCCCCATCCCACGTGCGGACAACCGACTCAAGAAGGCTATTGCCGAATCCGGTGAACCATCGATACCAGATGGAATCACCGGTCAGGGACACACGTGCCATATACCTATTCCCGACCACTGTGCAACTGTTGTCAATGTTGAGCAGCATATCCGTGACGCCGCCGTAAAATGGCCTCGTCCATAACGTATCACCGTTAGCCGCAAGTCGCAGTAACCGTTGACTACTACAGACGAAGAATCCACTATCTGGCAACTGAACACCAGTTATAATGGGCTCGTAATCTCCGAAAGTTCGGCTCCAGAGAGTATCACCGAGTGCATTCAATCGCAATACCGCACAGACACTACCTATGCAACCGCCAAGTAAGTAATCCCCGTCTTGCGTTTCCACAACCACATTCGCTTCGGAATAACTGGAAAAGGAAAACGTCCGCTGCCAGCTGAGTTCTCCTCCCGAATCTGTTTTAACGATGAACACGCCCCAAGTGCCCGCGACATCTGTCTGCCCCACAAGCACATACCCGCCATCGCGCGACCGAATGACGTCACTGCAGCGCTCCGAACGGGATCCACCGTAAGTACGCCTCCATTGCTGAATGCCAGCTTCGTTCGTCTTGATCAATAGGAAATCACGGGTTCCATTGCTAGGTGAGTCCCCCGATGATCCGCCCACAACATAGCCATTGTCTGGAATCGAAATGATTGTCTCCGCGTAACCAATTTCATAGATTCGCTGCCACTGTGGACTTCCACTCGCACTAGCTTTCCACATTGAGATCTGAAAGCCTACAAATGGGCTTGTGGCATATTGTCCTGCAATTGCAAATCCACTGTCTGCTGTTTCTGTGATCGCGGAACCATACTCGTTGAGCTCACCGCCATATCTTTGTGTCCAAAGCGTATCAGGTGCGGGTTGTGCCCCCGCTGCCGCCGTCATCAGCAGCATCGCAGCAATCAGCCATAGCCGAGCGTTCATAAGCCCTCCGGCAAATCTGTGAGTGAACAGCCCTATGGTTTCATTCAGCAGTCCATCCGCCCGGCCCAAAACTAAAATTCTTCCAGCCAAGGCAGGTTCACCGACCTGCCCGGAATCTTAGTGCGTCTCTACGTCTATTTCATCAGCAGCATCTTCTTTTCGGCGATAAAATCACCCGCGCGCAATTGGTAGATGTAGACGCCCGAGGGCAGCTCCGTGCCATCAAAACTCACCGTGTGCCGTCCGGCTGCTTGGGTGCCGCGCGCCAGCTCCGCCACCCTCTGGCCCATCAGATTGAATACCATCAGCGACACCTCACCCGCATCCACGAGATCATAGGTGATGGTCGTCGCGGGATTGAACGGATTCGGGAAGTTTGTGTGCAGCGCATACTTCTGTCACTACGGCTTGATCGGCGCTGGGCACGATGTTCTCCACCGTGTACACCATCCGGCGGCTGCCGTCAGTGTTGACGACCTCCAATTCATACGCATACACATGGCCGTTATCCACGCCGCGGTCGGTGTACTGATACGCCGCGCCGGTCGGTGTGTTTACCGCGGGCTGCGCGGCAATCGGCGTCTGGTCACGCAAAATCTCAAAGCGGGCGAGACCACTCTCGCTGCGCGTCGTCCACTGAATATCCACGGCCGCGTCGCGTGGCGTCACCGCGACATTGCCCATCTCCACCGGCAGCCAGCAATCCGCGTCGCCCAGTGAACCCAGCGAGTAATCCGGAGCAATCGTAGCGCAGCCGCGAATCTGTCCCGGGAAGAACTGAGGATACAGATTCACCTGAATATAGGGTTGCCCGCCGCGCATCACCCACTGCCCACGATCCGGTGGATCGTAATATGCCGAAACTCCCAATTCAGAACTACCTTCACAACCGGGAGTGATATTTAACAAGACCAAAGCGTCGTGGTTGACTTCGACGCACGCCACCGGAAATGGCCCAATGTACAGGCGGATAATCGGGCTGGAGTAACAGCAAAACATAGCGCAAACAGGGAGGTTCCCCAGTGGTTCCACCGGATTGGGCATGAAGAGACTGTCCGGATCGGAGCACTCACCACAAGGTATGGAACGACAAGTATCCTGGCAGGTCCAGTCTGATATTTCCGCTTCGATCTGACTGCCATCGATGCCCGTTTGGAAAATTGTGCTCGTATATCTTGTCGTCCATAATTCCTTCAACGGATAGTACACGCGCAGATACATCTGGTTTGGGGTGAGGTTCGACCCTAAAATGCTGATGTAGTTTTCGCAATAAAATGTGCCGGGTCTCCCGTTGATTGCTGCGCCGTTGAGGGCAAACTGGTTAATATTCCAACTCAGTGTCGGGCCATTCGGGCATTCTGGCGGTTCCGAACACAGTGTCGCAAGGGGATCAGCCAAGTCTGGTCCGTTCATATTCAAATCGAGGTAGACATAGATCGGTGTGCCGTCCGGTAGCGGCAGGCGCGGAGCGGGGTCTAAGCAACTGCCATTGGCCGGGGTGACACGGTAGGTCAAAGTTACATTGGTATACGGATCGACACCGCCCTGTCCAAAACATGCCGTCGCCATTATCAGCACTGTTGCTACGAGCAGCCACAATCGTGCGTTCATAGATCCTCCACCAATTTTCAAGTGAACACCACCAGCAGTGTGTTTCGAACACTTCAACCCAGCCCAGTGAGTAATCCGATGCAGCCCACACAAATCACGACAAACGAGTATTCTATTTCGTAAAGATCACGAAATATATTTAAGATAGTTAGTGATACCTAAAAATGCAAGGATCAAGAGGGTCAAAACCATAATCATCGTCTGCTTTAAGGTGATCGTAAAGAGTTTCATCTATTTTACTTAGATAAAAGCATCGCGGGGCATGCGACGTTGAATCAGCGTTCACAAACACAAACCGCCCGCTCCCTGATGCGGAGCGGGCGGTTGCACTGTGCGTGGCTGGGGGACAGGGACTCGAACCCCGACTCTCAGATCCAGAGTCTGATGTCCTGCCAATTAGACGATCCCCCAAGGATCGCGCTCGTCTAAGGGCTTGTAAATGCCCGGTCAGACGAATTTAGACCGCCAATATACGACAATTTCCCAAGTGAAGCAAGTCCAAAGCCGCGCTCGCATGGCCGGAATTTTGCTCTCCAACTCCGTATCGGATTGGATGAAGCGCAAGATTTTATAGCGTTTGTTCGGGAGACTCGCCATGCCGCCGTTCTTTATTCAGCCTCACGAAACGTCCCCGCGTCCTCCCTTGAACTCGTGCTGCCAGCAGATCTTGGACGCCATCCCGGGCCTGTGCTGCCTGATTGACCGCGAGGGCCTGGTTTGCGCCGTGGGCCATCGTTGGGATGAGCAGGTCATGCGCCTCGGACACGGCGAGTGGGTGTGCAGCCGCGTGCAAGGCCAGTCCTTTACCGTATTGCTGTCCACGGAAGATGCGCGTTCGGCGTTTCGGGTGGCCCTCAGTACGCTCGCCGCCGGTGCGCCTGAAGCCGGACTGCATGTCGCCGATGCCGCCGCGCCCAAGCCCCTCCTGCTCCAATTCTTCTTTTCGCACGCTGCACGCGGACGAGGGTATCGCGGGCTTTATGGCCCAGGGGCTGGACGTCACCCAGGAACACCGGGCGCGTGCGGCGTTGTTCGAACGCGAGCGCAAACTGCGCGAGTTGAAAACCCGTGCCGATCAGCAGGCCGCCGAAATCGCCGCGTTGCAAACGAAACTCGACGCGGCCGTATCCTGCGAGCAGGAAGCGCGCGCGGTCCCGGATCCGTCCCTCACCTTGCGCGCGCTGGCCGCGGATCTTGCCGATGAGTACGGCAATCTCCTGACGGGTGTGCTCGGGCATGTGTCGTTAGCGGTCGCGGAACTTGAGGATCGTCCGGCGGCGCTCGACGACGTTCGCGCGATCGAACGCGCCGCCCGCGGCGCCGCCCGCCTGACGCGCCGCCTCGCCGCCGTCGGCAGTTCGCTGCATCGTGGCAGTCCCGTAAACCTCGCCCCGCTGCTCGAAGAGTGTCGCGCTGCGACTGCACGCCACCGCGCCCGCGCTACCCCCGGAGCCATGCTGTGTCATGGCCGAGAGCGCCGTGCTCGAGATGATCCTTGACGGCATGGCCGAGCACGCGCGCGCGGTCGGATCACAGGATTGCGGCTGGATTCTCGCCCGCGAGGATGAGCAGGTTGTGGTCGCGTTGTTCTATGCCGGGGCGGCGGCGGTCCCCGCCGGCTGGCAGGACGACCCGCCCGTGCATGGCCGCCTGTCGCCGTTGCTCTATGCGCGCGAAGCCGCCCGCGCTTTAGGCGGGAACCTTCGACCTCGATCGCACCCCCGACGGCACCCGCCTCATCCTGCGGTTGCCTTGTGCTGTGAGCACGGAAACGGCATTGTAAACAATTTTTCAGCGGGCTCGATAAAGGCGCGAGCATGCTCGCGCCTTTGTCAATTGGATGGACCCCGCGCTTATCGCAGCAGCAGCAGTTTCTTCGTGAGCGTTGCCTTGTTGGCCTGCAAGCGCGCGAAATAAACGCCGGACGGCAGTGTCGCGCCATCCACACTCACCGTATGCGCCCCCGCCGCTTTAACTTCGTCCAGCAGTGTCTGCACATGCCGCCCCGTCACATCGTAGAGTTCCAGCGTCACCCGCCCCGCCCGCGGCAGCTCCAGCACGATCCGCGTGGTGGGATTAAAGGGGTTCGGGTAGACCGCCAGCGAAGGATCGTGCGGCAGCAAAGACGCCGGTTCCGGTGTGGCCGAGATGCTGGGACGGCGGTGATAGATAGTTCCGTCCTTGCCTACGACCCATACGGCACCATCTGCCAGGGCGGCGTCTTTACCCCAGAAATATTCGGTATACTCCGCATGCCAGCTTTGCCCACCATTTGTCGTTAAGAAACTACTGTCAGATTTTAGAGCACAGCCGACGTCCCGGTTAGCGAAGGCGAGGCCATAAGCGCTGATCTCGGGGTTCAACTCCCATGAAGCAGCGCCATCGGTTGTCCTGAACACGGAATAGTCATCCTCGATCAACCAACAAGTCATGCTGTCAGGCGCAGCAAGATCCCCCGCATCAGGAGAATATAGGCCCACGTGCCACGTCATTCCGGCGTCAGTCGAGTACTCGGGCTGATTGGCACGGTCGTAGAGCGCCCATACATGCCGGGAGTCGACGACGATATAGTCACGCACTGCGTCCGACCAAGAATGATGCCAACCCCACAGCCAGACCCAAGAGAAACCTCCATTTGTGGTGCGATAACCCGTATCCCACCACTGATCATCAGTGTCAGGTCCCTCCTGGGTAAAGGTGATGCCAACAGAATCATCTAAGAAAGCGATGGCTTGAAGCGGATCCCAATTCGTGGGCAAGGCCCTGCCGGTCCAACTGAGGCCGCCGTTAGTACTGAAAAAAACTGCGGTGTCACTGGCTGCCCAACCACGGAGTTCATTAAAGAATGCAAGCTTTCTCAGGTCACTTACAGGAATAGTGTAAATCCGATCCCAAGTTTCGCCGCCGTTGGTCGTATGCAGGATTTCGCCATTTTCCGCGCCGATCCACCCTTCCGATGTGTTGATAAAGGAAACGGCTTTCAAATCCGCGTCGGGATCAGAGAACAGGCTTTGCCGTCGGTCCGTCCACGAATCTCCGGCATCCGCAGAAGTGAAGATTGCACCGTGAGCGGAAACCACACACGCAAGATCGCCTCGGGCGGCGAGTGCAAACCAATGATTGGCATAAGGGCGTGTCAGTACTTGAGTCCAAGTCAAGCCTCCGTCTTCAGTGCGGTGCATTGACCGACTGGTGATCGCAAAGCAAGTCAATGAGTCCATCGACACAACCTGCAGGGCGCTTCCCTGGGTATTCGGAATCACTCCACCGGTCCAGGTTACGCCCCCGTCGCTGGTGTGATAGGCTGAACAATCCCATGTGTTATTTGCCAGCATCCAGCCATTCAGGGCATCGGAAAAATCTACATCCGCGCAATACACAGAGGTGCCACTTGACGGTGTAAGCGCCCAATTAACTCCAGCGTCGGAAGTGCGAAGAATTCGACCGTGCACGGTAGCAGCCCAACCCACAGAATCCCCGAAGAAATCTACGGAGACAAGATGCTCGAGTGTGTCAAATGCCTGAACCGCCCACGAGTCTCCGCCATCGGTAGTGCGTAGAATTCGCGCTTGGTATGAACTGGGCGCATTGTAATGGTATCCGACTACAAGAACCCGCTGAAAATCTGTGAACGCAAGATCGGTCAAGGTAATTGTTGTATCGTCAAATTGCACCACCCACGTGAAGCCTGCATCGCTGGTCTTGTAGAGCCTGTGGGGGTCACCTGTGTTGTTGCCGCCACGCCCCAGCGCCCAGCCCGTCTGTGAATCCACAAACTGCACCTTAAAGAATTCATCCCCGCCGCCTACGTGTAGCCGTTCCCAGTTCATGCCACCATCGGTTGTGTGGATGACGGTGCCATATGTTCCAACAGCCCAGCCCTCGGTGTCGTTCAGAAAATAGACATCGGCGAGGTCCGCCCCTGTGGGCAGGGGAGAGACCCATTCCCACTCCTGGGCCTGAGCAAAGCCAGCGGCCAGCAGTCCGATGAGCAGCCATAAAAGCCGGGTCATGACGCCTCCGGGACAAAGGACGGATTTCAGCCGTTTACGACCTGTTCCAATGTAGTCCGGGGATCGCGCAAAGGCAAGGAGTTTTTAGAGGACGGGAACGTCCAGAGTAGGATCGCGCTGGACATAAGAAACGTGCGGGGTGAGGGCACCCCGCGCGGCGATTTATGTACGAACTGCTGATTCCGGCCGGGTTTTTACCTGCCTCGCGCCTCCAAGTATCCCCATGCCCAACCCGGCTCGGCCGGAATGTAATGGGCCGTTCATACTTCACACTTCATGTTTCAGCCAGCTTCCGCGGCGGAAGAGCCAGAGGGCGGCGAGGCCGCCGAAGATGTGGGCGAGGCCCCAGCCGCCCATCACCGCGTTCGGACCCCAGTCGAGGACCGAGCCCGCGATGTACATGAAGGGAATGACCATCGCCCAGCTATGGACAATCGAGAGCACCATCGGCGGCGTGTTCTGGCCCGCGCCTTCGAAGACCGTTTCCGATCCGATGTGGACGCCGATAAACGGCAATGATAGCGCCATGATCCGCAGGATCATCGCGCCCGGGGCCTGCATCGCCGCGTCCGCGAAGAACATCCGCACGATGAGCGGCGCGCCGGCGAAAATCAGCGCCGCGAAACTGATCATGATCCACACCGCGAGGCGAATTGAGAGCACCCCCGCGAGCCAGGCCTTGTGCAATTCACGCGCGCCTAAAAACTGCCCAATGAGCGAGCCGGTGCCGAGGCCGAGGCCGACAATCACCATCACGGCAAAGTGCAGCACCTTCGTGCTCATGCCGTAGAGCGCGACGGTCACGGTGCCATATTCGGCGACGAGCCGGACGGCGAAGGATGTCGCGATGGAAAAACTCATGTGGTTGATGCCGGCGGGAAAGCCGATGCGCAGCATCAGGGCCATCTCTTTGAAATGGGCATAGGGCCGGTGCAGCCAGCGCACACGCACGGGCGAAGACGGTTTGGCCAGTGACAGGCAGCCGAAGATCACGACGCTGGCATGTGCCGCCGCTGTCGCCAGTGCCGCCCCGAGAATGCCCATTTCGGGAAACGGTCCCCAGCCGAAAATCAAGAGCGGATCAAGCACGAGATTAACGCCCGCACCCAGGAGCTGCACCCACAACGCCGCCCGCGGCTGGCCGATGGAGCGCAAGGCCGTGTAGACCGAGTAGCCGGTCATGGCAAAGCCCTGCACCGCCAGTTGCAGAATTCCGTACCGCATGCCCAGCGCGTAGACATCCGGGGCCGCGCCCATGAAACGTAGCGCGAAGGGCAGGAGCAGTATCCCCAACCCGCCGAAGAGCGAACCCAGTACGAACTTCAGCATGAAGGTGTTCTTGATTGACACTTCCGTGCGCGCGAGATCGCCTTCGCCAAAGCGGCGGCTGATCATCGCCACGCTGCCCGTGCCCACCACCATGTTGGGCATGCTCAGGACCCAGATGAATGTTACGCACATCGTCACCGCCGCGACCGGCGCGGGACCGATCCGCGCCAGCCAGAACATGTTGATCAGCTCGTACAGCGAGGACACGAGGAAGCCGGTCATGGACGGCAGGCCCATCGACAGGACATCACGGAAGATCGCGCGCTTCAAGGCGGCTTCAACGATCGGCGGCGCGACGCCGTTTAACGGTCCGTGAATCGCTTCAGCGACATGCAGCGGTGGTCGGGTGCGGAGCATGGCTAAGATAAATTCGAAATTCGAAGCTCGAAACTTAAGTCAGAAATAACGGATGATGATTTTTAATTGGCGCAAGGCGAGGCTTTGCTTCTGATTCGAATTTCGAGCTTCGAATTTCGAGCTTTCCCTGAAAAAAGTCCTCCCACCGCACGAGTTTTTTGCGATGGGAGGACAAGATCTGCGAAGAGTTCGGTACTCGCCTCAGTCCGGCCACATCCCCGCGCCAGCGCACACCTGCGGCGTGTCTGCGCCGAGTGCGTCATTGAGCTGATTGAGGAATAGGCGGTACATGGGGGTGTGGCTTCACGATATTAATGGATAATACTTCAATATACGAAACCAAAGCCGCCGAGTCAACACGGAACGACTTTGCCGCCGAAAGCGGTACGAACTGCCGGGACAATGGGTGTGGCTGCGGATCAGGGCTTGGATCGGAAACCAGCACCGCCGAGAGGCAAGCGGAAGGGAAACCGTTCGTCAACCGTGGGCACACAATGTTAAATTCTTGTTATTGCTGTTTATAGACACATTTCCCGGATTTCATCCACTGGGCGATTCTCAGTAGGACTAATTATAATTATTGGCAAACTTTAAACCTTACTTGCAATTTTGCCTCTAATTTATTAGACTAAGCACACTTCACTCCTCAGATCGCCCCATCCTTTCCGGAGGCAACGGACATTCCCCAGCGCTAAACGGTTTTATGGCTGCAAGATTGCATCCGGACTCCTGTTCGAAGCAGGGTGAAAACCGGATTGGGTTGAAATCGGGAAACTGATGTCCGTTCTCCGGAGCGCGCGGATCCCCCGCCTTACTCCTCTTCTTTTTTACTGCTGATGCTGGCATGGGCGCCTTCGGCCCGGGCCAAAGTGGGCTTTCACGTCTCACTTTTGGACTCCTCTGTCAGCTACAACCCCCTGACCCGCCGTCCCACGCGCGGGCTTTCGGCATTTCGGCCCAATGCCGCGCTGGATATTGGCGTCGGTCCGCGCGAGGGTGAAGCGAGTTTCGATTCCAGCTACACCCAGGCGACCTATCGCCTGCATGTGAAGAGCACGAACCTTGTCCCGCCGGTGTTGCTGCCCTATAGCACGTATCGGCAGCAGCGGATGGAGGCCGACTTCCGCAACCAGATGGCCGATTCCTGGGCGCGGGGCTACAAGGCGGCGAGTCAGCAGGCGGGCGGCGAGGGACTCGCCATCGATTTGCCTTATCGCATCAAGTCGCGCACGTTCCGCCGTCTCTTCGGCGGCGACAACGTGGGTGTGCGCGTGCAGGGCAATATCAACATCAATGGCAGCCTGCGCCGCCAGAAGTTCGACGAACTACAGACCATCACGCAGAAGAACACCAGCACCAATTTCCGCATCGACATGGTGCAGCAGTTCACGATCACGGGCAAGATCGGACAAAAGGTGGAGGTCAAGGTCGACCAGGACTCGGAGCGCATGTTCGACTTCGAGAACTCGCTCAAGCTGACCTATACCGGCGACGAGGACGAGATCATCAAGAAGGTCGAGGCGGGCAACGTCGCCTTGAACCTCGGCACCAAGCTCGCCACCTTCTCCGGGCGCAACACCGGCCTCTTCGGTTTGAAGACGGAAGCCAAGGTCGGCGCACTCAGCATGACCGGCATCGCGTCCTTAGAGCGCGGCCAGAAAAACCGGCAGTCGCCGAACCAGACGACTTCCCGCGCGCAGTTTACCGAAAAAGACTTCCTCTACGGCGTATATTTCTGGCTGACGGACACGACGGCGACTGGCGAAGGGCAGATCGTCCCTGACTTCCGCGAGAACTACCGCCACTACCAGAGCCGCGGTGTGCACCAGGCCGTGCCGCTCGAGCAGCAGGTGCAGGACATTGAGCTGTACGTGAGCATCAACGGCGTACTACCCGACGGCACCGAAAAGACCGGCCGCGCTGTGGCCCTCGAGTATATCCAGGATCTGGCGGCGCCGGAATCGGAATTCGCGGCGGACGGCAACCACGTCATCTCCAACTGGAAGTACCTCGAGAAAGAACTCGATTATTCGATTGACAAACAGCTCGGCGTCATCCGTCTCAAATCGGCCTTAACGGAAGGGCAGGCGCTGGCGGCGGCGTTCCGTCTGGGTGACCCCACCGGCGCTCCGGGAATCACGTTCGGCACGCTGCCGGCGACGGAAGATTCCTGCGCGCTGGTGCTGCTGCGACCCAAGCAGCCGACCGTGACCGATGCGACGTGGAACCTGATGTTCCGCCACGTCTACTACATGAACGCGGCGTCGCTGGATAAGAACAACTTCAAGCTGCGGATCCTGCATAACGCCGCCACGGCGCAGGAAGAGGAAGGCCCTCCGGGCAGTTCGCAGAGCTATTTGCAGTATTTCGATTTCGACCAGCAGGGAGTGGGCGGCACGGGCCAGCCCGACGGCCTGGTGGACGACCTGCCGGGAGCGATCATCCGCTGGGACCTCGGCGAATTGCAGTTCCTCGATCTCACGCCGTTCGATCCCTCGGGCTATTATGTCGGCGGCAACTTCCGCCAATGGGAACTGCCGCCGTCGGGGATTACAGACAGCGGCTCCTATCACGCGCCGTATCTGTATAAGGAATTGCGGACGCAGATTGCCAGTCACGGCGCGGGCCTGTGGCGGTTCCTCACCGAGTTCAAAGGATCCTCGTCGGTCTTCGATCTTGGCCCACTCGTGCTGGAAGGTTCCGAGGAAGTCACCCTCAACGGCTCGCCGCTCAAGCGCGGCACGGACTACACCATCGACTACGGCTCGGGACAGCTCCGGATTCTGAACGAACAGGCGCGGGCCACCGGCGCGGCGCTGGACGTGACCTACGAATCGGGCCGCGTCTTCCAGCTCGACAAGACGACGCTGCTGGGCGCGCGCGCCGAGTACGGTCTGTGGCAGGATTCGTATATCGGCGGCATGTGGCTGTACCTCAACCAGAAAACGCTGGATAAGCGGGTGCGCATCGGCAATGAGCCGATTCGCAACACGCTCTATGATTTGAACACCAGTCTGAAGTTCAAGCCGAATTTCCTGACGCGGGCCGTGAACGCGCTGCCGCTGATCCGCACCGACGCGCCTTCGGAAATCCTGCTTGAAGGCGAAGTCGCGCGCGTCAATCCCAATCCCAACTCGCTGGAAAATCCGCGGACGGGCGATTACAACGGGCTGGCGTACCTCGACGACTTTGAAGGTTCGCGGCGCGCGACGCCGCTGGGCATTTCGCGGCGGCAATGGTCGATTTCTTCCATTCCGGTCGATCACGACCTGCGGTGCGCAGATGCGACGCACCGCGGGCGGCTGCGCTGGTACAATCCCGACCCGGCCCATCAGGTGCAGGTCAAGGACGTCTTCCCTGACCGCGAAACGAATAGCCAGGTAGCGAACACGTTACAGTCACTGGTGCTGGAGTTTGCGCCGGATGCGGCGGACGGCGATACCGCTCAGAGCTGGGGTGGCGTGATGCGCTTTCTGGGTGAAGGTTACAGCGATCAGTCACGCTCACAGTTCCTCGAATTCTGGGTCAAACTGCCGTCGCAAACGCTGCAGGACCGGCAACCGGACGCGCGGTTGGTCGTCGACCTTGGACGGGTCTCCGAAGACGCGCTGCCGAATGGCAAAATGAATACCGAGGACCGGTCGCGCTACGAAGGGCCGTGCTCCAGCGAGCAGCAAGAGTGCGGCGACGGCATCCTGCAGCCGGAGGAAGACGTGGGTCTCGACGGGGATGGCAAAGACGACCCCATCGACACAGCCCGCTGGAACGGCCCGGATATGCCGGCGATCCCCTCAATGGACGACTGGGCCTACAGCGTCAACAGCAGCGATTTCACGCGGATAAACGGCACCCAAAATAATCGCATCGACGAGAGCCCCTATCCCGACACCGAGGATCTCGACGGCAACGACTTCCTGAATACCGAGAACAGCTACTTCTCCTATACGATTTCGCTGCATGAACCCGGCCCCTACATCGTGGGCGGGCGGAGCCACCAACGTCAATCGCTGGCGGCTGTTCCGCATTCCCATCCAGACCACCGATCCAGCCGTCCGCCGCAAGGTGGGCGCGGCGGACCTGACGCAAGTGCAGTGGGCGCGCATCTATCTCACCGGCTTCACCGTGCCGACGACCATCGAAATCGTGCAGATGGATATCGTCGGCAACGAGTGGCAGGCGCCGCCCAGCCTTGCTGACACCACCGAGTGGGTGCGGGCCGCGGTGATCAATACCCACGAAAATCCCGGTTACGTGAGTCCCCCCGGCGTGGAAGGCGACGTCGATCCCATCACCAACCTCCGCCAGCGCGAGCAGTCGCTGATCCTCAAGATCAACGGTCTCGACGTCGATCCGGCCACACCCGCGCCGCGCGAGTTTTTCATCGCCAAGAATCTCTATCAGGAGTACAACCTGCTGGAGTACAAGCGGATGAAGATGTTCATCCATGGCGGCGATTCGCTGGCGGCGATGCACTTCCGGCCCGACCACTATCAACTCATCCTGCGTCTCGGGCAGAACTACTCGGATATCAATAACAATTATTACGACCTGATCACGGACGTCAAACCGGGCTGGGATCCGACCAACGCGATCGACGTCGCGCTGGGGGATCTCGCCGACATGAACCGGCTGCGCACCCTGGCCGCGGCCGATAGTGTCCTCTACCCGGACCTGACCAGTATTGGCCGGTTTGCCTGGGCTTACGATTCGCTGGCGCAGCCGTTTGACAGCATGGTGATCAGCGGCAGTCCGTCGCTATCGCGCGTCGGCTTCATTGCCCTCGGCGTGCGCACGCGCGGTGACAAGCATTGGCAGAGCCACAACGAAGAGATCTGGGTGGACGAACTGCGCCTCTCGGACATCTATAAAGACCCGGGCACGGCGGCGGACTTCGGCGCCAGCGTGCGCATCGCCGATTTCATCGACGTCTCGGGCGGCTTCCGTGCCACCGACGCCGACTTCCACAACGTCAACACGCGCATCAACGGCAGCCAGGCTTCGAGCAACGCCTGGCGCGGCAACGTGACGATGAATTTGCAGAAGGCGTATCTCGAGCGATTTGATATCCGCTTGCCGCTCTCTATCGGTTACACGGCCAATCAAGCGACGCCGCGCGTGGTCCCGGGCAGCGACCGCCGCATCCAGCCGGAGGAAGCGCCCGACAGCATCAAGACGTTGCAGACGACCTACAATTACCGCGTCGCCTATTCCAAGGGCGCGACCTCGCGCCATCCGCTGGTGCGCTGGACACTGGAAAAACTGACCGCCAGCTATGACTTCGCCTGGGACGAACGCAGCGATTTCAATATTCGCAAGGCGACGTCCGAGCAATCCGGAGCCCAGGCCGCTTACACGTTTCCCACCAGCAAGGGCCGCGGCGTCGCGCCGCTGAAGTGGCTGCGCGGCACGCCGATCCTCGGACGGATCATCGGCAATCCGCGCATTTACTACAAGCCGACGAAACTCGCCGTGACGGCCCAGGGCGACAAGCGCAGCAGTTCGCAGCAGACGCGCACCGGGCAGCTCACGGGTCTCGAGCAGTTCACCACGGCGCGCTCGCTTTCCATCGGCTTCGCGCCGACGGATCCGATCACCATGGACTTTACCCGCTCGCACCGCGGACGGCTCTACAAAGGCGATTGGCTGAAGCTGCTGCAATATGATTTCGGCAAGACCACGGATATCTCGCAAAATTTATCGAACACGTATTCGCCGGACTTCGCTTCCTGGCTTCGTCCGACCTTTAACTACACGTCCGCCTATACCTGGGGCAACACGGGCACAAATGAGGTCAGCCAGTCGGTCTCGAATCAGCGCAATCTCGGCGGCGACATCACGCTCGATTTCACCCAGATTTTCGGACTCGGCGGCGGCGGCCGGGATCGCGAGCGGGGTCGACGCGGCCGGCGCGGCACGGCCGAGGAACAGATGCCCGGTGGACTGGATGATCGAGCCGATCCGCGAGGTGGACGTAATCGCGGGCGGTTGCCAGGCGATTCACTGGGCTTTCCCTTCGACAGCAGCGGCGTCCGTCCCGGCGGGGGTGAAGACATTCCGTCCGACAGCCTCCAGTCCACCGGGGATTCAACCGGCGCGCGGCCCGACGCCGAACGCCGCCGCGAGCGGCGCGGCAGCGCCTTTGGCATGCTCGGTCAATCACTTTGGCCGCTGCGTTTCGTGATGACGAAGATCGATCCCATCGCCCTGAGCTACGATAACTCGGCGCGCCATTCGCAGGCGGGAACTCTCGGCCAGGCGACCCCGGCGTACCAGTTCGGTCTGACGCAGGATCCCGGCGTTCCCATGGTCCAGGGGATCACCAATCTGCCGAACCGCAGCAAGAATGAGGACATCTCCGCCCGCAGCGGTTTGCGCCTGACGCGCGACTTGCGCACGACCTTCAATTACAACATCCGCAAGGCCGAAACCATTTCCTCGGTCAACAGCGGCAGCACGGAAGAGACGCAGTTCTGGATGGGCGCGAAGAAAGGCACCCCGACGGCCTTCCCCTTCGTCGACGTCGGCGTGGATTGGTCGGGTCTCGAGCGGCTGGCGTTCATGAGCCACGTGACGAAAACGGTCTCGCTGTCTTCCGCCGTTTCCAACAAGCTGCGCGAGACGTGGACCAACACGCGCGCCAACGTGGTTTCGCGGGATTACACGCGCGCTTTCAATCCGCTGCTCGGCGTCAACGTGGCGTGGAAAGGCGACATCGACTCGCAGGTTCGCTACACGACCTCCAACACGTACACGGCGAGCCTCACCCAGGGCAATAAGTCGATGCAGTCGGAGAACCGCGTCTCCGGCACGGTCAGCTATTCGATCCGCACCGGTTTTCGCGTGCCGCTCTTTATTCTGCGCAGCATTCGCTTGCAGAACCAGACGACGTTTTCGCTGACCGTCGATTACGGCGCGCAACAACGCGAGGTCAGCGAGGCGGGCGGCAGCTTCCGCACCACCGAGCATACCGTGAGCTGGTCACTCTCGCCGCGCATGCGTTACAGCTTCTCGAACACGGTTACGGGCGAGGCTTACGTGCAGATGCAGCGAAACAAGGACAAAGTGAAAGACAGCAAGTCCCAGGTATTCGAATTCGGAATTCAGGTGAATATTGCGATCCGCGGTTAGCGCTTTCATGCTCCTGATTACAGCGTTGGCTTTGGCGGGCCGGGCCGCTGTCTTCGATCCGGAGCGCGCCTCCCACTATCTCAAGGCGCAGTGCGCCTTTGGTCCGCGCGTGCCGGGCCTGCCCGGTCACGAGCAGTGCCTGGAATTTCTCGAGCGCGAACTCGGATTCTGGGCCGACACCGTCTACCGCCAGCCGTTCGAGTATTACAGCTACGATCAGAAGACCAAGCTGCACCTGACGAACCTCGTCGCCCGCATCGCCCCGGAAAAGCCCAACCGCGTGCTGCTCTGCGCGCACTGGGACACGCGTCCCTTTGCCGATCGCGACCCGGATTCGTCCAAGCGCGCGCAACCGATCCTGGGCGCCAACGACGGCGCGTCGGGCGTGGCCGTGCTACTCGAAATCGCGCGTCAGTTGTATATGCAGCCGGTGGCGATCGGCGTGGATATCGCCTTCTTTGACGGCGAGGACTTCGGGCATGAAGGCGTGATCAACGACTATCTCATCGGCTCCGAGCATTTCATCACCGATTTGCCGCAGCCGCAGCCGCGCTGGGCGATTCTGCTCGACATGGTGGGTGACGCCGATCTGCATCTGCCCTACGAGATTTATTCCTACCGTTACGCCCGCGCCGTGGTCGACAAGATCTACGCCGCCGCCCAGCGGCAACAGGCGACGCCATTCGAGAATCGAGCCGGCGTGCCGATCATGGACGATCATTTACCGCTGTTGAAGGCCGGGATTCCCGCCGCCGATATCATCGACTTTGACTATCCGTATTGGCACACGATCAGCGACACACCCGAACAGTGTTCGGCGTGGAGTCTCGGCCAGGTGGGGCGCACGGTGCTCGACGTGCTGCGGAATGAAAAGGCGCAGCCGTGATTGCCGCCGCCATTGACATCGGCACCAACACCACGCTGGCGCTGCTCGCCGAGAGCAACGGCGCGGGACTGAAGCCACTCAAGGACCAGCTCACCGTGAACCGTCTGGGAGAGGCGCTGCGCGATGGCGCCACGTTATCGAATGACGTAATTTCGCTGAACGTCGACCTGTTGGGCGGAATCGTGCGCGATTTTCGCCGCGCTGGTGCGGAGGATTTTGTGATTGCCGGCACCAGCGCCCTGCGCCGCGCCGCCAACCGCGCCGATTTCGTCGAAGCGGTGCAACAGATTCTCGAATTGCCGGTGGAAATCATCGGCGGGCGCGACGAGGCGGCGCTGACCTATCTCGGCGCGCTCTCGGGCCGCGAGATCTATCCCCACGAACACGTCTGCGTGATGGACCTCGGCGGCGGTTCGACGGAGATCGTCGAAGGTCAGGGACTCGTGCCGGGCCAAGGACTTTCCGTCGACGTCGGTTCGCAGATGCTGACGGGCGCCTTTTTCCGCGCCGATCCGCCATCAGCCGCCGAAATTACGACGTTGCGCGAGCATCTGCGCGGCCGGTTGCCGGGACTTGTTGAAAAACTGAGTGGCTCAAACGGACCCTGGATCTTCGTGGGTGGAACGGTCGTGACGCTGGCGATTCTGAAAGCCGGGTTGCGCCGCTACGACCCCACGGCCATTGGCGGTTCGCGCCTGGCGCTCGCCGATGTAGAAGCGCAGATCGCGAGCTTTCTCGGCAAAACCGAGTCCGAATTACAGTCTCTGCCGGGAATGCCCGCGGGCCGCGGCCGCTCGATTCTCGCCGGCGCGCTTTTACTCGAAGCGATGTTCCACGCCCTCAATATCACTGAGGGCACCGTCAGCGAACGCGGCTTACGCCACGGCCTCTGGCTCGCGAAATTCGGGAAGCGCGGAACATAAGACAACTATTGCGCGGAGGTCAGCATGAAACGGTGGGTTTTCTGGCTGGCGGTGTTGGCGTTGACGGAGGGAGTGCTCGTGGGTGCGATCCCGTTCCGCCGCATCACGATCCGTACACTGAACAGTCCGGTACGGAGCAGGTCTTCCTGCGCGATACGTATTTCTGGCTGACCGATACGACCGTTACCGGCGACGGACGCGCGGCGGCAAACTATCCGCGAGAGCTACCGTCATTACGAAGCCGGCCCGGCGATCGTTCCCGAAGCGCAACGCATCCGCAAACTCGAGGTTTGGCTGCAGCGCACGTGGTTCAATGATCTCGGCTGTGACGAATATGCAGGGAGTCGCCACGGCGCTCCAGCGCCTCGGTGCGCCAACTTCGGCCGGTGACGATTTTATCGCGGGCCGCTGGACATTGCTTGACGACAGTTGCCTCGGTGGCGTCCGCGGCTGGACACTGGATTCCGCCCGCGGGGTCGTCCGCCTGCGGGATCGCTACACGCTGCATTTTCATCCGGGCGCGCTCGCCGTCGCGTTCTCCACAGTGGGTGGCGACACCTTCGGCACGCTCGGTCGGCGCGACGACTCGCTGCGCCTGGTCCTGCTCCGGACCCGCGACTTTACGCCGCAGAGCGCCACGTGGAACCTGATGTTCCGCCACGTGTATGAGTTATCGGAAGGCGCGGAGCCGGAACGGTTGGACTTCCGGCTCGACCATCTCGACGATTCGTTGACGGAAAGCGCCACCCTGCCCGCGAGCACCGTGGCCTATCTGGATTACCTGCGTCACGCACTGGTAACGCAGGACAGCGTGTTTGGGCATTCCGGTCCGGTCGGCTATGCGGAAGTGCATTTCCGCGATCTGACGCCCTTCGATCCCTCGGGCTACTGGGAAGACGGCGCCTTTGTGCAAACCGATCTGGCCGCGCTGGAAACGCAAACGGGCCGCCCGTATCGCGCCCCGCATCTGCTACACACAGGTACCGCCCGCCGCTTATCCCTTCGATTGGGGCTACCCCCCGCGCTGGCGTCTGCGCTGGGTGAGCTGGCATGCGGGAATATAGTTGAACGTCGTTAACCGGGAGTCGCTGTTGAAGTCACGGAAGAACCGTCTGCTGCTTGTGTCCGTCGTGGCTCTGGTCCTCGCGCTGCTCGTTGCGAGCTGTAAAAAAGACAGCACCGCGCCCGAACCCACGCCGCCCAGTCTGGAACTGCTGATCGCGCCCACGGCGCTGCTCTCGAATATCGACTCGGTCTACGTCTACTGGGTAAAGGTGACGGACGGCGAGGCGGATTCCGTGCAGTGCGTGGTGATGACCGTCGCCGACGCGGTGCCGGGCCGCTTCGCGCTTTTTGACGACGGCAATACGGATTCACTGTGGGGTCCGGCCTTCGCCACTCCCCACCTCGCGCGACGTCACGCCGGGCAACGGCGTGTTCACGCGCGGCATCAACGCCCGGCTCCTGTCCGGCGGCGTCCCCGCATCTTACATGCTGCAGTTCACCGCCCTGCGCGGCGGCGTGAGCGTGGCCTATGCCGACGTCAACGTGACGGTGCAGGATGCCGCGCCCTGCATCCTTTCCTCCGTGCCCGCGCAGACGGCCTTTGCCACCTGCTTCGCGCCGCAGAATCTCTACGTCCACATCACGCATTCGCCGGGCGACGTCGTCGACAGCGTGTGGGTGAATCTGCTGAGTGGTACGGATCTGCTGAAGCGCGCGCGCTTTGCGGCGCAGCAGGGCGACACGCTTCTGGCGCCTCACGCTCGACCCGACCTTCTTCGGTTGCGCCAACGGATCGGATTTCACCTTCGTCTATGGCGCGCGTACCCGCTTTGGCTTTTCCTGCGAGCAGACCGTGACGGGAGATCCTTCCTACACGAACCAGTTGCCGCAAGTT
>CAVTJX010000010.1:0-10965 GCA_963735175.1 uncultured bacterium
CGGAAGCGACACCGAAATGATATTCGCGCCGGTAAGCAAGTCGCTGGTGAGGATACCCGTCAGCGCGGTGTTGACGGGTTTCGATTCGAGGACCACCGCCGTCTGCCCCTGCCAGTCGAAATTGTTGTCGCTGGAGGTGATCTTGCCGACCGTCAGTCCCGGCGCGGTCTTGCCGTTCAAATAAACGATGGCGCGATGGTGGCCGGCCGCGTCCCAACTGAAACCTTCCAGCGCCGCCCGCACGGTGACGCCACTGGGCGAGCGCGTGTCGGGAGAAGGCAGGCCGATCACGAATTCGCGGGTCGTCAAGCCGTCGATTTGCGCACCCCAGAAGAATTGGTCCTGGTTGATGCCCAGTGGCCCGACCAGTTCCATCTGGCCGCTGAACTGCTCACCGCTATGCCCGAGGCGCTCGAATTTCGAGTCCTTCTCGAAATGCAGCGAGGTCCGGACGCGGCTGACCGTCGTCTGGTTCTGAGACGGCCATTCGCTGTGGAATGAACCGTCCTCGTCGCCGAGGCGCAGTCCCGGCACTCCGTTGCCCCACGATAACCAGTAGACATTATCGTCGGTCCAGCGGTCGTTGTGGTAAGCCGGCGAAAACTGCTGGTAGGTTAACTCGTTGGGCGTGCCGTAAAATTCGATATAATCTTCGTCATCAAACCGGCCATCGGCGCCGCCTGCGAAGTAGACCGGCAGTTCCCGGCCGCGATGGCGGATGTGCGTGTCAAACGCGGAAATCTGTTCGACCGGACATCCGGCAAAGCGTAGATCGGCGGCCATCACGCGGACGACGCTGCGATCCCGCACGATCAGTTTCCAGCGCCCGCCGACAGGCTCATTGCCTTCGTCCAGCGTGCCCGCCGCCGAGCCGTGGGAACTCGCTGCGGAGGCCTCCGGCATGCGCGTTGTGAGCGTGGTCGCGGCCAGAGGTCCGAGCATCCGCCGCATGAGGTCGGTTTCCGCCGACCGTCGGGGAGGCGGTTGGTCGCCGCCGATCCGGAGCGCGGCAACCGCACCCGGATTTTCACGCGCCGGGCTACCCGCGCGAGGCCGCGTGCGGCGTCGACCTGGACGGGATTGAATTGCAGGGCGAGAATACGATGGCCGCGGAAAATGCCGCTTTCCGCGAGCGTCACCATTTGCGGAGGCCAGAAGACCACTTAAAAGAGGCGTCAAATCGCTGCGTTCGGCCCAGGAAATCGCCGCTGCTGTCGGACCGGTGGCCTCCGGTACACGTCCCGGTTCCGCTTTCTCGACCCACGAGTCCACGGGGAAATCGGCTGGCGAAGCCGCAAAAGCCCCCAGATTGCGGGTGTCGATGTCCGCGTCAACGATCTCCACAGAGGCAGTCCCGGGCAGACCGTCCAGTAGCTGAACGAGCTGCGGCAAGCGTGGCACTCCCTGGCGGGACATGGGAATCGCGCCGGCGAGGTCAATCCCCACAATCCGGCCTCGGGCGCTGTCCCGGTCGAGGACGATGTCCGGGCACTCCCATTCCAGAAGCAGTTCACCGTCCTCTTGCTTCAGAAGCTGGACGGTGGCCCGGCTGAGGGTTTGGGCCGCGAGCTTTGACGAGGGAGTCTTTGCGGCGGGATTTGACTTGGTGAGAGCCGAAGAAGCTGCTCCCGATGACGGTGAGCAAGCTCAGGAGAATGATGAGGTTACGTGTGCGCGATGGCATAGCGCTCCGGATATGAAAAAAGTTCGCAGAAAGCTCTTGGCACCGCCATGAGAGCACTCCCACACGCAACCCGCCTGGCGGCAGATGCCTGGTTTTTACGGAAGCTCACGGACGGGACAAACAGCTTAGCGAACTTGCTATAAAGCAGACTCCCTGAAATTCGATGCAAAATAGGAAAAACTTTCCAGTTTGTCAAGCCCAAACCGCCATGCAAGTACTTAGTTTTCCACCACCAGCATTCTGGGTGCGGAATAGTGGGGGATTCTGCAAACCCCGCTCCAATCGGTACCGGCCCCAAACGTTCAAAACGCTGAAATGCTGAAACGCGGAAACGCGGAAACGCTGAAACGACGCTTGGGATGTCGGTTCGACAGAATTGAGGGATCCGGAAGCCCCGCGATCTCTGAATTTTGGTGTTTCAGAGATTCAGAGTTTCAGCGTTTTCACCGGTTGCCTCAGTCCACAGGGTTTCTTATATTGCAGAGTTAAGCATAGGCATTCGTAATCCCGACTTTCTGCGCTCCGTGCGTGCCGTTTCGCACCTGTCAATCCCGGTCACTTTAACAACCGCGAGCACCTCTCCCATGCAAACTCCTGCCACGACCTTCGAGCTGAAGCAGGCTACCGCCAATCCCGCCCCCCTCGGACTGCTGGGCTTCGGCATGACCACCGTGCTGTTGAATCTGCACAATGCGGGTTTCTACGGATTAGGGTCGATGATTCTGGCGATGGGCATTTTTTACGGCGGCCTGGCGCAGATCATCGCCGGGATCATGGAATGGAAGAAGGCCAATACTTTTGCCGCCACGGCCTTCACCTCGTACGGCGTTTTCTGGCTGACGCTGGTGGCGCTGCTGGTGCTGCCGGAAATGGGTCTCACGAGCCAAGACCGAAGCCTGTGGCGCTGGCGGCTTACCTTGCCGTCTGGGGCTTGTTCACGCTGGTGATGTTCATCGGCACGCTGCGGCTGAACCGCGCGTTGATGTTCGTGTTCGGCAGCTTGACCGTGCTGTTTTTCCTGCTCGCCGCGGGCCACGCGTTTGACGCGCCGGGTGTGCTCACTCTGGCGGGCTATGAAGGCATCATCTGCGGCCTGAGCGCGATGTACACCGGCCTGGCGCAGGTGCTGAACGAAGTTTATGGAAAAACGCTGTGGCCGCTCGGGCCGGTGAAATAATCGGCTCCGCCCCTCCCCACTGAAATCCGCACCCGTTACCTTTGAATTCCGGTTGAATCCACACACATCCCCATTACTCATGCCCCTTACCCTCAACACTCTGTACAGCTACGCGGATCACGTCGGTCCGCATGGCTTGCGTCCCAAGGATTTCGACCTCGTCGAAAAGAAGCTGCGCGCGGCGATTGTCCGCCAGCGCGAACGGCGGACCGAAGGGAAGCGCGCGTTTCTCGATTTGCCCAGCGACGCCGAAGCGTATACGACGAGCCGCGCGGCGGCGGCGGATTTTCGGGGCGCGGAGAATTTACTGCTGGCGGGCATCGGCGGCTCGGCATTGGGTCCGATGGCGATCTTTCAGGCGCTGGCCCATCCACTGCACAATCTGCGTTCGCCCGAGGAGCGTGACGGCCGGCCCCGTTTCTTTGTTTTAGACAACGTCGATCCCGATTTTGCAACGGCGCAACTGGACTTTTGCGATCCGCGCGAGACCGTCTACAACATCATTTCCAAGAGCGGCGCCACGGCGGAAACCGCCGCCGCCACGCTGCTGATTTTCGACCGTTTGAAAAAGACGCTCGGAACGCGCTGGAAAGATCATGTCATCTGCACGACCGATCCCACGAGCGGCGACCTGCGGGCGCTCTGCGAACGCGAACACGTGCCCACGCTCGATTTGCCGACGCGCAGTGGGCGGCCGGTTCAGCGTGCTTTCGCCGGTGGGCCTGTTCCCCGCCGCGATGCTGGGGTTCGACGTGGCCGCGTTGCTCGACGGCGCGGGCGAGATGGCCGAGCGCTGTTTGAGCGACGACTTAGACGAGAATCCCGCGGCACAACTGGCGGCGGCGCTCTATCTCTTCGACACGCAGCGCAAGAAGCCCATCCACGTGATGATGGCTTACGCGAACTCGCTGTATGGCCTGGCCGACTGGTTCCGTCAGCTTTGGGCTGAATCGCTGGGCAAGGCGCACGACGTGGCCGGCAACACCGTGAACATCGGTCCGACGCCGGTCAAGGCCCTCGGCACCACCGATCAGCATTCGCAGGTGCAGCTTTACATCGAAGGCGCTTACGACAAGGTGTTGATCTTCCTCGAAGCCGAACGCTTCCGTAAAATCCTGCCGCTGCCCAAACTGTACAGCGACGTCTCTTCGTTGAACTACCTCGGCGGGAAGTCGCTGAACAAGCTGATGGCCGCGGAGCTGACGGCGACGCGCGAGGCGCTGGCGCGGCAGGGCCGGCCTTCGCTGACGATCAAGTTTCCCGAAATCGACGCCCACAGCGTCGGCGAATTCTTCATGCTCCTGGAGATCACGACGGCGATCGCCGGCCACCTCTACCGCATCAATCCCTTCGACCAGCCCGGCGTGGAACTGGGCAAGGTCTTGACGTATGGCCTGATGGGGCGGGAAGGATTTGAAGACAAGGCGCAGGGGATTCCGGCCTGACGAACGCGGGGGAGCCGTTCCGCGCACCCGCGCAACGTACGTGATTATTCGAACCTCGGAGGAGGCCGGAGATGCTTCCGCAAAATGTTGCCCACGTGCATTTGATTCTGAACACCATTCCTTCCATTGGGCTGGCGTTCGGCATTATCCTGGCCATTTTCGGCTGGCGGCGGCGCAAACCCGAGCTTGTGCGCACCGGCCTGTTGACGTTCATCATCATCGCCGCCGTTACCATCCCCGTGTATCTAACCGGTCTCGGCGCGGAGCATATCGTGACGGGGCTGCCCGACGCGCAGCAGGAACTGATTGAGGCTCATGAGCGTTCGGCGCTCTTCACACTGATCACGTTGCTCGCCGTGGGTCTGATCTCCCTTGGCGGCTATTACTTCCATCGCCGCGTGCGGCTGATCAATCCCAGTTTCCTGATTTTCATTCTGGCGCTCGCGATGGCCGCCGAAATTCTCGTGCTGCGCACGAGTCTGCTGGGCGGGCGGATCAACCATCCCGAAGTCCGCCGCGGCTCCCACGCGGCCCCTGGGCGTTTGCTGCCGACGCAGGCGGATTCGCTGCAACCATAGCCGGTTTCCCCTCGATCATCCGCGTGCCTCCCGCGCGCCGTCTTCAAGGTAACTCTACTCCCATGAAAACACTCTTCGACGACGCGGCCCGCGCCGCGATCCAGTCCCGGCTGCTGCGGCTCACGCCCGACAGCACGGCCCGCTGGGGCAAGTTCACGGCCCCGAAGATGCTCGCGCACCTCATTGACTCGTTTGAGGTCGCCTTTGCCGAACGGTCCGTGGACGTGAAACAGAGTTTTCTGAATACCGCCCTGGGCCGGTGGCTGTTCGTTGATGCGCCCATGCCCGTTCCGAAAAACCTGCCCACCGCGCCCGAATTTTTAGTGACGCAGCCCGGCGAATTCGAACGCGACAAGGCGCGCGTGCTGACGTACCTCGAGCGTTACGGCCGGGGCGAGAATCAGAAGTTCGGACAGAGCCCGGCCTTCGGTACGCTGACGCCGCAGCAGTGGGCGAAGTTGAACTACAAACACCTGAACCACCATTTGACGCAGTTCGGAGTGTAACGTTATGGCGATTGTCGCCGTTTCCATCGCCCCCGCCGACGTGGGGATCAGCCTCTCCAAATACGTGGCCGCCGCCGAGCGCGTAAAGTGCTAAACGGATTATGTGTCAACAATTTTCGTGAAGGTAGAGAAGTTCCTATTATTAGAGAGTCTCTTAGCAAATTTGATCTTGGGCAAAAGATATGAATGGACAGCACCGCAATGATCCAGTCCATCCCCGTCAATCGGAGCTTGATTTAAACGTGCAACCGACAGGTCTCGCAAAGCAAACAGTTTTGCGCAACATGACTTTTGGACAACGTATTGCCGAGGAAGAAGCAAGAGAACTCGCGGCTTACTTCGTCGACACCGAGCATTGGCGAAAAATCTTTGCCGGTGAAGTCGATATTGTTTATGGGAGTAAAGGATCGGGAAAGAGTGCGCTATACTTCGAACTTCAAAATCGTCAGCGACAATTAAATGAGCGGCATATTACTCTTGTCGCAGCAGAGAATCCGCGAGGGAACACGGTTTTTCATGGCCTAGTTGAAGACCCTCCAACCAGTGAACACGAATTCATCTATCTATGGAAACTATATTTCCTGTCACTTGCAGCAAGAATCCTGCGTGAACAGCGAATCCCAGGGGAATTGAGTGATAAAGTAACATCCGAATTAGAGTGTGCAGGATTATTGCCGCGTGACAATGACCTTCCGGCGTTACTCCGATCTGTAATTGATTATATTCGTCCAAGTCTACATCTCGAAGCTGCAGAAGGTGGAATTAAGTTAGACCCTCACACAGGTCTCCCGAGCGGCTTAACAGGGAAAATTACCTTTCGGGAACCAAGCCGCGCAAATCGTGAAAAAGGGCTTGTATCGGTAGATTCACTTCTTGCAGCTTGCGACAAAGCCTTACGTGATGCCGCATCCACCGTGTGGTTGGCATTGGATCGCTTAGATGTTGCTTTTGCAGATAGTCAAACGCTTGAGGCCAATGCGCTTCGTGCATTATTCAGAGTCTATCGTGATATGGCAGGGTTTGACAATATTCGTCTGAAAATCTTCCTCAGGAATGATATTTGGGAAAGAATTACTGTAGGAGGATTCAGAGAGGGTAGTCACTTCATTCGTACTATTACAATACAATGGGATGAAAGTACACTCCTTAACCTCGCAATTCGGAGAATTTTAAAAAACGATTCCATTCGTGAACGATATGATGTTGAGGAACGCAATGTTCTTGCCGACTTCGTAGCACAAGAGGGACTCTTTTACAGAATATTTCCGCAACAAATTGAAGCGGGGGCGAGAAAACCGCAAACTTTCAAATGGATGCTGTCTCGAACATCTGATGGGACAGGTCGTACCGCTCCGCGCGAACTTATCCATCTCTTGTCGGCAGCACGAGATGAACAATTGAGACGTTTGGAAATCGGTGGGGATGAGCCTCAAGGCGAACTACTTTTTACGGCGCGAGCCATTAAGGATGCTCTTCCTTTGGTTTCGAACGAACGAATTAACCAGACTCTTTTTGCTGAATACCCAGAGACTCGCGAGTGGTTAATCCGCCTTCGTGGCGATCACACACATCAAACGATTGATTCTCTTTCACGAATTTGGAACATAGACGCCGCTGAGGCTCAGAAGCGTGCGTCCACATTGGTTGATATTGGATTCTTTGAACAACCTACTTCAGCTATTCCACCAATTTATCGTGTTCCTGCCCTATATCGGAGTGCATTGAATCTTGTTCAAGGTGCAGCAGACTAATTAATGAATTGAGTTGTCTAAGAAGGTACCATCGCCTTCAGCAGATATTTCGGTAACAAACAGAATGGCTATTGTCGCCGTATCCATCGCTCCCATTGACGTGGGGATCAGCCTTTCCAAATACGTGGCCGCCGCCGAGCGTGTGCTGCGCGATGACGGGCGCGTTAAATACCGCCTCGATCCGATGTTTACGACGCTCGAGGGCGATCTTGATGTGATCTTTGAGATTATCCGCAAGATGCAGGAAGCCGTCTTTGCCGCGGGAAGTCAGCGCGTGGGCACGGTGATCAAGATCGACGACCGCCGCGACCGCCCGCACGACATGGAAGGCAAGATCCGCGCGGTGGAAGACCAATTGAAGGCGGGCGGGTCTTAGACCCGCCCCTACACCCGCCAGATTGGGTTATTTCTTTTTGCTTTTTCATTTCTAATTTCTCATTTTTCATTTCCTCCCCCCATGCGACTTTACGAACACGAAGGCAAGACCTTCTTTGCCAAAGGCAAGATTCCCGTTTCCCAGGGCAAGGTTGTTACCACCGTTAACGACGCGGTAGCCGCCGCGAATGCCATCGGCTATCCCGTCGTCGTCAAGGCCCAGGTATTAATCGGCGGCCGCGGCAAGGCCGGCGGCGTCAAGGTGGCCAAAACCGAAACCGAAGCGCTTACCCACGCGCAGAACATCCTCGCCCTTACCATCAAGGGCTATCCCGTCGAAAAAATTCTGATTGAACCCGCCCTGGATATCGCCCGCGAGATCTACCTCGGCGTGACCATCGACCGCGCGGCCTATAAGATCGTGCTGCATCGGCTGCGCCGAAGGCGGCGTGGAGATTGAAGAGACGGCGAAAACGCATCCCGAGAAAATCATCAAGATTCCCTTTGAAATCGACGAGCCCTGCTACGGCTATCACGGCATTCAATTGGCGCAGAAGCTGGGCCTTGCAGGCAGCGACCTGAAGGACGTGGCGGCCATCGCCGTGAAGCTCTTTGCTATGTTCAAGAAGCTCGACGCCAAGGTGGTGGAGATCAATCCGCTCGTCAAGACCAAAGAGGGCAAGTGGCTCGCCGCCGACGCCCGTATGGCGCTGGACGACGACGCGATGTTCCGCCATCCGGAAGTGGCGGAGATGGGGATCGGCGAGCGCCACGAGGAAGGTGAACTGACGCCGCGCGAGCAGCAGGCCCGCGAGTGGGGTATCCCCTACGTGGACCTCGAAGGCGACATCGGCATGTTTCCCGGCGGCGCGGGCTTTGGGATTGTGGGCAACGACTTCATCCATTATTACGGCGGCAAACCGGCGAACTTCATGGACAGTGGCGGCGGCCCGGCCCCCGAGCGCATCGCGAAAATGCTGGTGCTGCTGGACGACAACCCGCAAGTGAAGGCGATTTTCGGCGCGCGCTTTGGCGGCATTTCGCGCTGCGACGACTTCGCCAAGGGCGTGGTGCAGTTCCTGAAGGAACACGGCCTCAGTAAGCCGATGGTCGTGCGCATGACGGGCAACAAGTGGCAGGAAGGGCTCGCGATCTTCGACCAGGCCCGCAAGGACGCACCGCAGCTCTTCCAGCAGCTCGAGTTTCACGGGATTGAGACGCCGATTGAGGACATTTCGCAGCGAGCGGTGGAACTGGCCAAGCGAGGCGCTTGAGCCGTAGCGCTGACGCCTGCGCGGATCGCGCGCTTCGCGCAAGCTGCGGGGCGCTGAGGCTGCCATGAAGACAGACGGGTGACCCTTCCTTCGTCAGGGCAGGCTTCTGGAGAGTCACCACGGCGAACATCGTTACGGAGGCTGTGATGGATGACCGTCTCCGGCTGTTGAAACGCATCCGGTTTGTGTGCCGCGTGGCACAGTGGCTGCTGCTGCTGGCGATTGTCGGGTGGGGATACTTCTACGTGCGTGTCACCTGGCAGACCGTCAGTCTGACGGGCCAGAGCCTGACGCAGGCGGTGATGACTTTAGCCGCACGCTCTGGGATTATGGTGAGGACGTGCGCCGCGACCTTGTGCTTTATCCGCCGCCGGACCCCGCGGATTCGACCGCGCAAGCGGCCTGGCTGAAACAGATTAATTACAGCGCGGGCGAACGCGCCGGGGTTTTTCTGCTGCGTCCGTCAGGCATTTTGTGGGTGCGTCAGCCCAGAGACATGGGCGATGCGGCCCAACGTTTCGAAAAGCTGCTGGCCGATTCCCCGTTCAAGCCGCCGGCAAAACCCTTTCGACGCGTTGCCGGTTTTGAACGTGACGGTGCCGCCGGAAGCCGAGCGCTATTACAATTCCACGGTGGCGCTGATCGCGGGCGCGCCGGACGCGCCACTTCACTGGGGAGTACTCCTCCGGCCACGCGATTTGTGGCAGCCGGTGGCGGCGCGGCTGCGCAAGGCGCCAAAGACGGCGGTGGAGGGGCTGCCCGACCCGCTGGCGGACCGGATCGAGACCGCGCTGAAGGTCACGCCGGATCGTTTCATGTATCCCGCCTTCCGCGTGACGCAGGACGGGGTTACGCTCTTCGCTTCAGCGAACCTTGATACCACGCTGCCTTCAGAAGTCGACACGATCTTCGGCACGCCCGTGGAGTTGTTCATGACGCGCCGCGATACGGAATACATGCGCGCCGTGTCGTGGTGGGTGTTGTTTTCCGGTTTGCTGTTTCTGGGTGTGCTGTTTATTTTCTTTGAACAGATTTTCCGCTGGGCGGGACGGCTGCGGAAGAGCGAGCCCGCGCCGACGAACATCGCAGCCTGAGCAACATCCGGAGGGTTTGTCATGGATGAGGCTTCCAAGGCGAAACTGCGCAAGAGCGCCAAACGCCGCTTTCAATGGACGGTGGTGCTCCTGCGTCTCGGGTCGCTGATCGGGGTGGATGCGTTTCTGCGCTCGCGGATCATCATCGAGCGCTCGTATCAGCAGATTACGCTGGCCCAAGACTCGCGCTTCCTCTGGCAGGAGCGGGTCGCCTTCGCAATGGAGCGTGTCCGGCGGCTGGGTTACTTTCCGCCGCCCGCGAGCGCGGCGGACCGGGCGCGGTGGGCAAGCGAGGTTGCGGACTTTTTCGGCTACCGCGTGCCGCTCTGCGTGATCGACGGAATGCGCGCACAGTGGGTCGTGCCGCCGGACGCGGGCATGCAGGCGCTGACTGATTCCGCGTTGATGACTCCGGCCAATCCACTCCGCCCCGTAAAGCCGCTATCGCAGTTTGGCAGCGTGGCGATCCGTTTTGCCGAAGCGCCGCGACCGTTTGAAGACCGCTCGTTTGCCGTGATCAGCGACTTGTCGCGCCACCTCGCCTGGGGTGCGCTCATCGATTACAGTGAAGAGTGGTTGGCATTTTACCGCCACCTCAGTTTGCCGCGTGATTCGGCGGTGGAATTCGGCAGTCCGGCCCAGATGCTGGCGAACGTATATGCGCTGCCGCGCTCGGGGCCGAACGGCACGCTGCCGCGTTTGCGGGCGCGTTACCATGGCACGGAGATCTTTGCGAGTCCCGGACTCGACACCACGGCCGCGGTCTATCACGTCGCGCCGGTGGGGGAACTGAAGGAAGATATCTTTTCGCCGCCGCACGTGCCAGCTTATTATCTGATATGGGTCTTGCGGGCGGCGCTCGCAGGATATCCCATTCTGCTGCTGCTCTTCGTGCTACCCTTCTACCGCTGGTACCGGCGCGTGATGCAGCTCACGGAACCCGAGCCGCCCGCTGTTTCCCATCCGGAATCTGACAAGCGGTAGTCCGGAGCCGTTATGGATGCCCTCGAAAAGGCGAAAATTCGCAAGCGGGCAAAGCGACGCTTTGTGCGCAGCATGATCGCGCTCTGTGTGCTGTCCG